>NZ_LMSM01000007.1 GCF_001428125.1 Nocardioides sp. Soil774
GCAAGACCCTCGGCTGGAGGACACCAGCACAAGCACTCGACGAACTACTGTCAAACCCACCAAAACCAACCGGTGTTGCATCCACCGCTTGAATCCGCCCGCTCGGAATGTGGGCTCACCACCGCCCGTGGTGCGACCGGCCGACCGGAGGTGGCCCAGCCACATTCCTGTGATCGGAAGTGTGGGTGGACCACCGCCCGTACAACGAGCGAGGGCGACTTGTCGTACGCCGTGGACGCTCGACGCACGGCATGGCGTGCGTTGAGCGGACGATGGTCCGCTCGAGCGGACCGACGGACACGCACCGCCCAGACTCAGGCCTTGCGCAGCATCTCCGCGACGAGGAACGCCAGCTCGAGGGACTGCACGCGGTTGAGGCGCGGGTCGCAGACCGACTCGTAGCGGTGGGCCAGGCCCACCTCGTCGATCTCCTCGCCGCCGCCGACGCACTCGGTGACGTCGTCGCCGGTGAGCTCGACGTGCACGCCGCCGGGCCAGGTACCGAGGCTGCGGTGCACGTCGAAGAAGCCCTGCACCTCGTCGATCACGTCGTCGAAGCGGCGCGTCTTGTAGCCCGAGGACGCCTCGAAGGTGTTGCCATGCATCGGGTCGCAGACCCAGGCGACGTTGAGGCCCTCCGCAGTGACCTTCTCCACCAGCGCGGGCAGGCCGTCGCGGATCTTGCCGGCGCCGAAGCGGGTGATGAAGGTGAGGCGACCGGGGGTGTTGTCCGGGTTGAGGCGCGCGGAGTAGGCCAGCGCGTCGTCGGGGGTCGTCGTGGGGCCGAGCTTGATGCCGATCGGGTTCTTGATCTTCGACAGCAGCTCGATGTGCGGGCCGTCGAGCTGGCGGGTGCGCTCGCCGATCCACACGAAGTGCGCGGAGACGTTGTAGGGCTGGTCGGTGCGCGAGTCGATGCGGGTCAGGGCCTGTTCGTACTCCAGCAGCAGGGCCTCGTGGCTGGAGTGGAAGTCGACGCGGTGGAACTCGTCGGGGTCGGCGCCGATCGCCTTCATGAAGGTGAGCGCGCGCTCGATCTCGTCGGCCACCGCCTCGTAGCGCTGGCCGAACGGCGAGGACTGCACGAAGTCGGTGTTCCAGGTGTGCACCTGGCGCAGGTCGGCGTAGCCGCCGGTGACGAAGGCGCGCACCAGGTTGAGCGTGGCGGCCGAGGAGTTGTAGACGTCGACGAGGCGCTGCGGGTCGGGCACGCGCGCCTCGGGGGTGAAGTCGTAGCCGTTGACCGCGTCGCCACGGTAGGCCGGCAGGGTCACTCCGTCGCGGGTCTCGAGGTCGCTGCTGCGCGGCTTGGCGTACTGCCCGGCGAGCCGGCCGAGCTTCACCACCGGCACGGAGGCGGCGTAGGTCAGCACGACGGCCATCTGCAGCAGCACGCGCAGCTTGTTGCGCACGTTGTCGGCCGTGACGCCGGCGAAGGTCTCGGCGCAGTCGCCGCCCTGGAGCAGGAAGGCCTCGCCGCGGGTGACCGCGGCGATCTTCTCGGTGAGGTCGTCGCACTCCCCCGCGAAGACGAGCGGCGGCGCGGTCCGCAGGCGGGCCACGGCAGCGTCGACCGCCCCGGCATCGGGATAGGTCGGCTGCTGCTTGGGCCCGAGGGCGTGCAACTGCTCGAGGGTGGGGATGGCACTCACCCGTCAAGGGTACGGCGCGCGGGCCGTGCGGCCCGAACCGTGACCGTCCGCTGGTCAGGCCGGGCGCGCGGGGGTCACGGACGCGGTCGGAGCACCCCGGCCGCGTCGTCGACGCGGAGGCCGCCCGAGCGCGTGCGGGTGGCGGCGAGGGTGCCGGTGACGACCGAGGCACCGGGATAGCTGATGTGGCCCGGCGCGCCCTGCCGCGACGTCGTCCAGAGCCGGTCGTCGAAGCCGATCTCGCCGCGGAACTGGTGGTTCTCCAGGACCAGGCGCCGCGAGGTGGCCTGCCCCACGACGTAGGACGACTCGCCCCGGTAGAACAGCGAGCCGTGCGAGACCTCGAGGATCCCGTCGCGCTGGTGGACGGTCTGGTCGTGCACCTCACCGCTGAGGTAGACGTCGACCCCGCCCTCGACCATCGCCCTCCACAGCGGCGAGCGCAGGCCCTGCTCGTAGACGAGGTGGCTGGAGTTGCGCGTGCGGACGTCACCGGTCATCGGCACGTGGCCCTGCACCATCACCCACGGCACGTCGTCCTTGCGCGCCTGCCGCAGCACACCGCGCAGCCACCGGAGCTGGGCGGCGTCGACGGACATGTGCACGTCTCCCCCACGGCGCTCGAAGACGTCGATGGTGACGAGCAGCACGTCGGCGTCGAGGCGGACGGCGTACGCCGTGTCGTGCGCAGGCCCGCGCGGCCGGTCGGTGAAGCGGGGGCGGCCGTCGGCGTCGGTCAGCACCTGCTCGGCGTAGATCTCCTTGAACTGCGGCACGTGGCGCCGCTTGAAGTCGATCCACCGGCTGCGCCGCGGCGACCGCCACGGGTCGTCACCGATCTCGTGGTCGCCGACGGCGGTGTACGTCGTCAGGCCGTGGTCGGCGAACCGAGCACGCCAGGCGGGGTAGTAGACCGCCGCGGCGCGTCGCCACGCACGCAGGCGCTGCGCCTCGGTGCGCACGGGTCCGAAGACCCCGGTGTGGGCGTCGTCGCGGCCCCACCTGCCCTCGACGAGGTCGCCCGCCACGAGCACGTCGTCGGTGCCGTGGGAGGCCATCTCGCCGATCACGTGGTCGAGCGCGGCGTCGTACTCGTCGTTGGTGGAGTTGGCGACCTCGCCGGTGCGGTCGTCGACGAACGTGCGGCGGCCACCGGCGGTGAGGTCGGCGACGTCCTGGTTGAGGAAGTCGGGGGTCGAGATGAAGCGGTAGGCACCCGCCAGCTCGGGGGCCGCGGGGACGACCGGGCGGTCGCGAGGCCCCCCGCGCGGGAGGACCGCCGCCGGCGTCGACGTCGCGGGCGCGGAGAGGCTGGGGGCGGGGAGGTCGCCGTCGGGGGTGGCGCTCGCCGACGGCGACGACGGGGTGACGGCCGTGCAGCCGATCGCCGAGGCGACGAGCACAGCCAGCAGCGGCCCGAGAGGTCGTCGTGTCACGTCGACCACCGTAGACGCCGACCCCGACACCCGCCTCTTCGACACGGGCACGACCGGGCGCGACGAGCCGCTACTCGAGGTGGTCGATGTCGCGGAAGCCGGTCTTCTGGGCCCGTACGCCGCGGTTGGTCAGCCACGTGATCGCCCACAGCACGATGCCGACGGCGAGCAGCCCTCCCGCGATCTTGTACTGGATCATGTCGGCCTCCAGCCGCGCCCACGGCCCGAGGAGGTAGGCGCAGCACACTGCCCCGACGACCGGCAGGAACGACGGCGCGCGGAAGGCGCCCTCGGGGGTGGGGTCGCGTCGCAGGATCAGGCAGGCGACGTTGACGATCGTGAAGACCGCGAGCAGCAGCAGCGCGGTGGTGCCGGAGAGGGCCGCGACCACCGAGTTCTCGGCGTCGACGGTGACGACGGTGATCAGCGCCAGCGCCAGCAGCGTGGTGAAGACGATGGCGGTCCACGGCGAGCGACGACCGGGGAGCACCTTGCCCAGCGAGCGCGGCAGCACGTCCTGCTGGGCCATGCCGTAGATCAGCCGACTGGCCATCAGCATGTTGATCAGCGCGGTGTTGGCGACCGCGAAGACGGTCAGGAACGGGAAGATCGTGTCGATGGGCAGGCCGGGCGCCCCGACCTTGACCACGTCGAGCAGGATCCCGGCCTCGGCGTTGGTGGGCTTCGCGATCTGGCCGGCCGGGATCACCGCGACGACCGAGATCGCCACGAGCATGTAGATCACGACCGCGATGCCCAGGCCGGTGAGCATCGTGCGGGGGAAGATCCGCATCGGGTCCTGGGTCTCCTCGACCATGTTGACCGAGTCCTCGAAGCCGACCATCGAGAAGAACGCGATCGCGGTGGCGATGGTGACGGCCATGAACAGGCCCTTGTCGTCGGGGTTCTCGAAGACCGTGACCCGGCTCAGGTCGCCCTCCCCGCGCGCGATCACCCAGACGCCGATGGCGATCACGATCGCCAGCGCCGTCATCTCCACGATGGTGAGCAGCACGTTGAACTTCACGCTCTCCCCGACGCCGCGCAGGTTGATCGCGGCGAGCACCAGCATGAAGGCCAGGGCGGTCGCGAGCGTCGCGCCCGAGCTGGGCTCGTCGTTGCCGAAGCCGATCAGGAGGTTCGCGGCGAGCAGGTTCGACGACGTCGAGGCGCTCGTGATGCCCGAGCACACGACCGTGAAGGCCACGATGAAGGTGATGAAGTGGATGCCGAACGCCTTGTGCGTGTAGAGCGCCGCGCCGGCCGCCTGGGGATACTTCGTGACGAGCTCGAGGTAGGAGAAGGCGGTCACCGTGGCGACGGCGAACGCCACCAGGAACGGCAGCCAGGCGATGCCGCCCACCTGGCCGGCCAGCTTGCCGGTGACGGCGTACACCCCCGCGCCGAGGATGTCGCCGACGATGAAGAGCAGCAGCAGCTTGGGGCCGAGCACCCGCTTGAGGTCGGTGTCCTCCGGCCCGTTGACGTCGGTCTGCCTGGCATCTGTCGCACTCATCGAGACTCCCCTGGTCGTGACCGCTCACCGCGCGGCGTCTGCTCACAATGGACCGGGCGTGGGAGCGAGGCAACCACCGCCGCACCTGTCAACGTCGTGCCGACGCGGAGGTCACGGGAGGTCACGGGACGGCGTACGCCGTCGGCGGTGGACTCCCTTCCCGCCTTGTATCGATCCAACTACCCTGCTGCCATGCCGAAGCGTGTTGCCCTCCTGACAGCCGGTGGCTACGCCCCGTGCCTGTCCTCCGCCGTGGGTGCCCTCATCGAGACCTACGACGCCACCGACCCCGGGATCGAGCTCATCGCCTACCGGCACGGCTACCACGGCCTGCTGACCGGCAACAGCGTCGTGATCGGCCCCGAGGAGCGCGCCGGCGCGGCCCTGCTGCACCGCTTCGGCGGCAGCCCGATCGGCAACAGCCGGGTCAAGCTCACCAACGACGCCGACTGCCGCAAGCGCGGGCTCATCGGCGAGGACGAGAGCGCCCTGGAGGTGGCCGCGGCGCGGCTGCAGGCCGACGGCGTCGACGTGCTCCACACCATCGGCGGCGACGACACCAACACCGCGGCGGCCGACCTCGCGGCCCACCTGCGCGCGCAGGGCTCGGAGCTGACCGTCGTGGGGCTGCCCAAGACGATCGACAACGACATCGTGCCCATCCGGCAGAGCCTCGGTGCGCAGACGGCCGCCCAGCAGGCGTCGCGCTTCGCCCAGAACGTGCTGGCCGAGCACGGCTCGAACCCCCGCATGCTGATCGTGCACGAGGTGATGGGACGCGCCAGCGGCTGGCTCACCGCCGCCGCGGCCCGCGACTACATGGCCTGGCACGCCGAGCAGGAGTGGCTCCCCGGCATCGGCCTCGACGGCCGCAAGTGGGCCATCCACGCCGTCTACGTCCCCGAGCGCGGCATCGACCTCGCGGCCGAGGCGGCCCGGCTGCGCGCGGTGATGGACGAGATCGGCTGCGTCAACATCTTCCTCGCCGAGGGTGCGGGCATCGACGACATCGTCGCCGACCTGGAGGCGGCCGGCGAGACCGTGGGCCGCGACCCCTTCGGCCACGTCAAGATCGACACGATCAACCCGGGCCGCTACTTCGCCGAGCGCTTCTCGGCCGCGATCGGCGCGGAGAAGCACATGGTGCAGAAGTCCGGCTACTTCTCCCGCTCCGCGCCCGCCAACGACACCGACCTCGCGCTCATCCGCGAGATGGCCGAGCTGGCCGTCACGTGCGCGCTGCGCGGCGAGCCCGGCGTCGTCGGCCACGACGAGGAGCGCGGTGACGAGCTCCGCGCGATCGAGTTCGAGCGGATCGCCGGGCACAAACCGTTCGACGCCTCGCAGCAGTGGTTCACCGAGCTGCTGGAGGGCACGGGCCAGGCCTGATCCTCAGGCCGCGTCCTCGCCCACGCGCTGGGTGACGCGTCGACCGGCGGCCGGCAGCACCCGGGGCAGGGTCTGGAGGTACGCCGCGCTGGCGAGCGCGACGAGCGCGAGCACCCACCACGTCGTGGTCTGCCCGTGCGCGAGCAACCACGTGAACGCCACCGGCGCGACGGCGCCGCCCAGGCCCCAGCCGAGCTGGAACAACCCGAGGTAGCGGCCGCGGAGGTGGTCGGGCGCGGCCTCGGCCGCCGTGGCGCTGAACACCGGCCCGCCGGTGAGCTCGCCGAACGTGTAGACCGCCGTGGCGACCAGCACCACGGCCACCGCCAGCCACACGGGCAGCCACCCCGCGACGACGAACATCGCATAGCTCGCCACGAAGACCAGCTGCGCCAGGCCCATCATGCGGGCACGCACGTGCCCGGTCATCCGGCGTACGACGAGTCCCTGGCCGAGGCCGACGAGGGCGGTGTTGATCGTGAAGAGGGCACCGACCACCCAGCCGGGCAGGTCGATCGTCTCGGCGACGTAGACCGGCAGCGCGAAGTTGAGCACCATCATCCCGGCCACGAAGCCGAGCTGGCCGAGCACCAGCCGCAGGTAGGCCCGGTCGCGGAGCACGACCCCCCACCCCTCCACCGGCGCGTCGTCCGAGCGCGCCACGCGGTGGTCGGGGACGTCGAGGAGCAGGAAGTAGGCGAGCACGAAGGTGACCGCGTTGAGCACCACGACGGTCTGGTAGGCCAGGTCCGTGCCGACCTGCAGGGCGACACCGGCCAGCACGCCGCCGACCGAGTAGCCGAGGTTGCGCACCGCCTGGAGGAAGCCGAACCACAGCTCGCGCTCCCCCGGCGCCGAGATCGCCGTGACGACGTTGCCGAAGGAGCCCCAGAACGACTGGCGACCCACGTTGAGCAGCGTCGTCCACAGCGCGACCGCCAGCAACGAGTCGGCCCACAGGTAGGCGAGCATCCCGACGGCCTGGATGAGGTTGCCCGCGAGCATCATCCGACGCGGGCCGAAGCGGTCGACCAGGCTGCCGATGACGAACGCGCCCGGCATGGTGAGCAGCGCGGAGAGCGACAGCGCCGAGCCGATCTGCACCAGCGACAGGTCGGTCATGGCGAGGAAGTAGAGCAGCGTGAGGGGCATGAACAGCCCGCTGCCGACGGTGTCCGCGACGATGGCCGTGACGAACCTGCGGTGCTCCCCCACGCTGGGGAATCCGAGACGAGTCAGCACGGGCCCATCCTCGCGCATCCCCCGGCTATGTTGCGTGCCATGACCTTCTCCATCGTGGCGCGCTCCGACGACGGCGACTCGTGGGGCGTGGCAGTGGCCTCCAAGTTCCTCGCGGTGGGCTCCGCGGTCCCTGCGGCGGCCGCCGGCGTGGGCGCGATCGCCTCGCAGGCCGACGCCAACCTCGCCTACAAGTACCTCGGCCTCGCCCACCTCGACGAGGGCGCGACCGCCCAGGTCGCGCTCGACCGGCTGGTCGAGGAGGACGACGGGCGCGAGCACCGCCAGGCCGGCATCGTCGACTCCGACGGCAACGCGGCCACCTGGACCGGCGCGGAGTGCTTCGCGTGGGCAGGTGGGGTCACCGGACGCAGCGGCGAGCGCGGGGGCTACGCGATCCAGGGCAACATCCTCACCGGCCCCGAGGTGGTGGAGGCGATGGAGCGGGCCTGGCACGAGTCGGCGGAGGAGTCCCTCGAGCGCCGGCTGCTCGCCGCACTCACCGCCGGCGACCGGGCCGGCGGCGACAGCCGCGGTCGGCAGTCCGCCGCGCTCCTCGTGGTGCGCGACGGGGCCGGCTACGGCGGGCACGACGACGTCGCCGTCGACCTGCGGGTCGACGACCACGCCGACCCCCTCGCCGAGCTGGCGCGGCTGGTCGACCTCAACGAGCTCTACCTCACCGCCTCGACCCCCGAGGAGCAGGTGCCGGTCGACGACGCGCTCCTGATGGAGCTCGAGGCGCTGGCGAAGGCCGACGGCAAGGACAGCTTCCACATGTGGGTGGGCTCGGAGAACTACGAGATGCGCGTCGACTCCGGCGCGCGACCGGCCTGGATCGACCGCCGGATCCTGCAGATCATCCGCGGCCAGGGCGCCTGAGCCCCGGCGTGGGCGTCCTGGCGATCCATGCCGGCTCCGGCGGCGTGACGGCGACGGTCGTCACGACGCACGGCCGCATCTCGGCCACGAGGCACCACGGACTGCGGGCGCACATCGCGGAGCCCGGATGGGTCGAGCAGGCGGCCGACGACATCTGGCAGGCCACCCTCGGCGCCACCCGGGAGGTGCTGGGCGAGGTCGACGCCGCAGACCTGGTCGCGATCGGCATCACGAGCGACCCCGACACGATCCTCGTCTGGGACCGGGAGACGCTCGGCTCGCCGCGGCCCGCCATGGTGGGCCGGGCAGGGCCTCGGCTGGCGTGGCTCGCCGAGCACGAGCCGCACACGTGGGCGCTGGTCGAGGAGGGCCGCTACGCCGTCGGCACTGTCGACTCCTACCTCGTCGCACGGATGACCCGCGGCACCTGGCACGTCACCGATGCCTCCCACGCCGCACGCACCGGTCTCCTCGACCTCGACACCGGCGACTGGTCCAGCGAGACGTGCGCGCTCCTGGGCATCCCGGAGGACGCCCTGCCCGAGCTGGTGCCGAGCTGGGGCGAGGTCGCCACGTGCGACGCGCGGTCGTTCGTGGGCCTGTCCCTTCCCGTCACCGGCATCACCGCCGACCGCTCCGCCGCGCTGTTCGGCCAGGCCCGCTTCGCGCCGGGCGAGACCGCGTGCACCTACGGCGACACCACCGCCACGGTCGTCACCTGCACCGGCGCCGCGGTCGTGCGCGACGACGCAGCGCTGGCGGCGACGCTCGCGTGGCGCTCGCCGGACGGCACGACGACGTACGCCGTCGAGGGCACGGTCGCGGCCGGGGAGCCCGCGGCGACGGCCGAAGCGGTGGGCCGCCTGGTCGCCGGGCAGCCGCGCGGCACCGCCCTGCGCGTCGGGGGTGCGGCGGCGGACGACGAGCTGTGCCGGATGCAGGCCGACCGGAGCGGCCTGGTCGTCGAGCGCCCGGCGGTCCTGGACACCATCTCGCTCGGCGCGGCCTTCCTGGCGGGGCTGGGGTCGGGAATGTGGGCCTCCACCGACGACCTCCGGGAGGCCTGGGAGCTGGACCGGCGCTTCGAGCCGACCGGCTCCGTGGACGGGTAGGGCTCAGAGGCGCTCGCGTGCCGCGCGAGCCGCCTCGACCTCCGTCGTCGCCTCGTCGACGGCCTCCTGGGCCTCCTCCTGCACCGCCTCGGCCTCGCCGAGCTCCTCGTCGACCTCCTCGACCTCCGACTCGAGCTCGGCGATGCGCGTGCGCAGCTCGTCGATCTCGGCCTGCAGCTGCAGCGTCCGCGCGCGCAGCTTCTCGACCGCGCGGCGTGCGGACCGGTGCTCCTTCTCCGCCTCGCCGAGGACCGCCCGTGCCTCGGCGACGCGCGCGTCGGCCGCCTTGCGCGCCTTCACCTCGGCGTCGGGGTCAGGCACCACCGTGAGCTGGGGGCGCTTGGTCGGGTCGGGTGCCGGCACCGGACGCGCCGTCGCGCTGAAGCCGAGGGCCTCCGGCACCGCGACCGCCGCGCCGAGGTCGAGGTCGCCGAGCCCGGTGGCGGCGATCGCCGACACCAGCAGGCCGCTGCGCACGGCCTTCGCGGCGTCGGGCTCGAGCATCGCGGCGGTGAGGGTGGCCTCGACCTGGTCGGCCACGGCCTGGGTCGTGCGCACGCCCTCCTCGCGCGCCATCCGCCGGGCGGCCGTGGTCACCGAGGCGGTGAGCTGGCGGCGCTGCTTGGTGAACTCGCGCAGCTGGGTGGCGTCGAGGTTGTCCTGCGCGTCCCGCAGGGCCGCACCCACGGCCAGGACCTGGTCGACCTGGTCGGGGTCGCGGCGCACCAGGAGGTTGACCACCCAGGCCGCGACCGAGGCCTTGCGCAGGCCCTTGATCGCGGCCGCGAGGGACTTGTCGGCCTTGTGCTCCTTGGCCAGTGCGTCGCGCGCGGGGGTGAAGTCGGCCAGGGGCAGCGCATAGAGGTCGTCGGCGATCTCCAGCAGCGGGTCGGGCCTCGTCTCCGGCATGGCTCGATCCTAGGGAGCGGCGTACTCGAGCTCGGTGGGGAACGGCGGCCACGGGCATTCCTGGGTCGCCCCGCTCGGCCGCCACCCGAGCGACTCGTAGAGCCCACGAGCCCGGGCGTTGTCCGCCAGGACCCACAGCCGGCGGGCGCCGGCGCGCTCGGCGCGTGCGAAGCCCTCGCGTCCGAGACCGCTCCCCCAGTGGTCGGGACGCACGGCGAGGTGGCGCAGGCTGGCACCGTCGTGCGCGGCGAGGACGACGAGGCCTTCGTCGTCCTCCGCCACCTCGACCACCACCTCCGGGTCGTCGAGCAGCAGGACCCAGCGCGACAGCACGTCGTCGTCGGGGTAGGGCAGCTCGCCGAAGACGTGCGCGAGGCCGGCCCGGCTGGCGGAGCGCTCGAGGTCGCGCAGCGCGACCGCGTCGGTCACGGTGGCGCGGCGCCACTCCATCACCGGACGCCCCCGCACCGCTCGTCCCCTCCTTGCACCGGTCGACCTTAGGTGAGTCAGGCCGGGTCCTGGTCAAGGCCGTGCTCGATGGCCCAGCGGGTGAGCTGGACGCGGTTGTTCATCTGCAGCTTGCGCAGGGTGTTCTGGACGTGGTTCTGCACGGTGCGGTGCGAGAGCACCAGACGCGCGGCGATCTGCTTGTAGCTCATCCCGGTGGCGACCATCTTGAGGATCTCGGTCTCGCGCTCCGTGAGCTGGTCACGGGGGTCGTCCGCCGGCCCCTCGGCGATCCTGCGGAACTCGCCCAGCACGAGGCCCGCGAGCCCCGGCGTGAAGACCGCCTCGCCCTCCGAGGTCCGCACCACGGCGTCGATGAGCTCGGCGCTGGACGCCGACTTCACCAGGTAGCCGGTCGCTCCGGCCTTGATCGCCTCGAGCACGTCGTCCTGCTCACCGCTCGCGGAGAGGATCAGCACCTTCGCCGTGGGGTCGAACTCCATCATCATGCCCGTGACCTGCACGCCGGTGCTGTCCGGCAGCTGCAGGTCGAGCACGACCACCTGCGGCGCCGCCGCCGGGAAGCGTGCCATCGCCTCGCGCCCGTTGGCCGCAACCGCGACCACGTCGTGCCCGGCGGCCTGCAGGTCACGCTCGACCGCGTCGCGCCACATCGGGTGGTCGTCGACCACCATCACCCTCACCATGGACTCCCCCTCCCGGAGATGGAGGAAGCGTAGACCCACGGTGATCGGCTGGGTGAAAGGCATGTGCGCCAACGTCCACGCGACCAGCCCTGCCCAACTATCCTCCCGAGGTGGACATGGCACCAGGCGCGGCGAGCGAGGCTCGTGCGCGCCCCCATTGGCTCATCGAGCGCCGTGTGCGGGTGTACCCCCGGTTGTTCCTCGCCATGTTCGTCCTGGCCACCCCGCTCTACGCCTCCACGTTCCACAAGGGTCTCGACAGCTGGGGCCGACCACTCGGGACCGACTTCATCGCCTTCTGGTCGGCCGGCCGCCTCGCCCTGCACGGACGTGCCGTGGATGCCTGGGACCTGGACCTGATCGGAGCGTTCGAGCTGAGCTTGTACCCGGGACTCGCCGGTCCGACACAGTGGGCGTATCCCCCCACCACGCTGGCCCTGGTCATACCGTTTGGGGCGCTGCCCCACCTCCTGGCGTTCGCGGCATGGGTGGTCATCGGGCTCGCCGTCTACCTCTTCGCGCTCGCTCCACTGATCCGGGGCCACGCCCACGCATGGCCGGTGGCCCTGGCCTTCCCCGGCCTCTGGCTCGGGATACCGAGCGGACAGGTCCAGTTCTTCGTCGCCGCACTCATGGGCGCCGCGCTGCTGCTCCTCCCGCGTCGACCTGTCCTGGCCGGCATCCTCATCGGGCTGCTGGTCATCAAGCCCCAGATGGCAGTGCTGCTGCCCATCGCCTTGGTCGCCGGCCGTGAGTGGAAGGCCTTCGCCGCTGCGGCGATCACGTCGATCATGGCTGTCGCGGCCAGCACGATGGCCTTCGGCGTGTCGGCGTACGACGCGTGGTGGAGCAGCCTCGGTGCGCTCGGCGCCGCGATCGACGATGGCTCCGCGCCCGTCTTCAAGTTCGTGACGCCGTTCATGGGCCTGCGGGTGATGGGGGTTCCCGAAGTCCCTGCCTTGCTGCTGCACGGTGGCGTGGCGGTCGCGGCAGCAACGGTCGTGTGGCGCCTGTGGCGGCGCTCCGATGATCCGAGGATCCGGGGGACGGCCACGGTGGTGGGCACGTTCCTCGTGACGCCCTACGCGGCGGACTACGACCTCGCCGTGCTGGCGTTCCCCATCGCCTGGATGGCGATCCTGGGCACCACCGACGGTTGGCTACGCGGCGACCGCAACACCATGGTGGCCGCCTGGGTGCTGCCGATGGTCGTCGCGCCGATCACCCTGCTCACCCACGTGACGCTCGCGCCACTCGTGTGCGCCTTGGTCCTCCGGCAGCTGTGGGCCCGCACCTCCGCGCGAGAAGGCTCGAACGTCGATTAGGTGGCCGCCGGGGGCAGGTAGCGCCCCCGCCGATGTACCAGCGGGTCGTCGTCGTCACCGACGACCACCTCGCGCACGGTGCACGTCACGAGGCTCGACCACCCCACCTCGACCGCGCTCTCGACCTCGAGGCTCGCCCAGGTGGTCGCGTGCGCCAGCCGCGGCCCGTGCCCGGTCGTCACCCACTCCGCCATCCGCCACGGGCCACCCGGGGCGGGTGCGGTGCCCGCGAAGGCGTCGGCCAGGTCGCGGTCGCCCCACGCCAGCAGCTGCATGACCCCACGACCGGTGCCGAGCAGGGTCTCGGTGAGGTCGGCGTCGGGGTCGAGCAGCGCCAGCACCCGCCCGGGCTCACCCCCGGCGACGAGCCACGAGGAGACCGTCAGCCCGGCCCGGTCGTGCGCCGCCGAGCCAGCCGTCCACAGCGACACCGTGCCGCCGATGCGCCCGCGGAGGCGGCGTACGGGGTCGCGGTCGCCCTCGGGCTCGAGGAACGGGTGGGTGGTGTGGATCGTCACCCGCTCACGCTAGCGGCACCGAGAGCACCCACTCGGTGCCCCACTCGCCGCTCTCGACCCGCGCCGTGCCGCCGAGCTCCTCGACGCGCCCACGGATCGACGACACCACGCCGAGCCGGCCCTCGGCCTCCGCCGCCGCCAGCCGCCCCTCGTCGATCCCGGGACCGTCGTCGCGCACCGAGACGGTGATCTCGTCACGCCCGGCCTCGGCGAGCACCCATGCGCTCGCCCCGTCGCCCCCGTGGGCGAGGACGTTGTCGAGACAGGCACGCACCGCGGCCACCGTCTCCTCGGCGACGCGGGCGTCGACCAGCACGGCGCCGCCGGGCGTGGCGACCTCGACCCGCACCGGGTGCGCCGTGGCCATCGCATCGAGAGCGCCGGCGAGGTCGACGCGGTCGCCCGCTCCCACCGCGACGGTGTCCTGCTGCCGGATCAGCGAGCGCAGCGACCGCTCCTGCTCACCGGCGAGCCGGCCGAGGTCGGCCCACTCAGCGCCGGCCGCGGCACCGCGGCGTTGCGTCATCGCCAGGACCTGGAGCACCCCGTCGTGCACGGCGCGCGCCAGCCGGGTGCGTTCCTCGGCAGCCGCGGCGGCCCGCTCGGCGGCGTCGCGCTCGCGCGCCATCCGCTGCAGCGACTCGCACATGAACCCGACGACGGGGCCGCCGATGAGGACCAGGAAGACGTTGCCGTAGTTGCCCTGGTCGACCTCGGTGCGCGGCAGCAGGTCGGCGGCGGCGATCAGCACCGCGGCGACGAGCCCGCCGCGCCAGTGCCAGTGGATCGCCCACGCGAGCAGGGCGCCCATCACCCAGAAGCCCGGGATCGTCGCGTGGAAGTCGGGCGACTTCGCCCACGGGGTCACCGCCATGGCGGCCAGCGCGATGGCGAGGTCGGCGACCAGCAGCGGCGGCGTACGTCGTGCGCGGTCGCGGTAGAGCCAGATCGCGACGGCCGTCCACAGCGCGAGCGCGACGACGATCGCCAACCCGGTGCGGGGGTGGTCGAAGTTGTCGCGACGGTAGGCGTTGAGGCCGACCATGTTGACCGTCACCACGACCCGCACGATGGCGAGCGCGGCGTGGAGGCGGTCCTCGACGGCGACGGCCGAGTCGGTGCGCGGCACCGGGCCCGAGCGGCCGGGCAGGGCGCTCAGGACGCCTTCTGCTCCGGGCCGCTGGCGGCCTTCTCGTGCTCGGCCTGCTCGGCTGCGGCCTTCTTGGCGGCCTCCTTGGCCTCCTTGTCGAGCTCCTTCGCCTTGGCGGCGTAGAGGTCGACGTACTCCTGGCCGGAGAGCCGCATGATCTCGTACATGATCTCGTCGGTGATCGAGCGCAGGATGTAGCGGTCGTTCTCCATGCCGGCGTAGCGCGAGAAGTCCAGGGGCTTGCCGAAGCGCACCACCGGTCGGGTCCACGAGCCGTAGACCTTGCCCGCCGGGGCGACCACGTCGGTGCCGACCACCGCGCACGGGATCACCGGCGCACCGGTCTCCAGAGCGAGTCGCGCCACCCCGGTCTTGCCGCGGTAGAGCTTGCCGTCGTGCGAGCGGGTGCCCTCGGGGTAGATGCCGAACAGGTCACCCTCGCCCAGGATCTTCATCGCCGACTTCATCGCGCCCTCGGCGGCGTTGGCGCCCGAGCGGTCGATCGGCACCTGGCCGGCCCCGGAGAAGAACTTCTTCTGGAACCAGCCCTTGATGCCGGGCGAGGTGAAGTACTCCGCCTTGGCGACGAAGGTGACCCGGCGGTTGAGCGTCAGCGGCATGAACAGCCAGTCGGCGTAGGACAGGTGGTTGCTCGCCAGGATCGCGGGCCCCTCCTCCGGCACGTGGTCGACACCGAAGGCCTTGGGCCGGAAGACCAGGCGGAGCACCGGCCCGAGGGCGACCCACTTCAGGAACCAATAGAGCACGCGGAGAAGCCTAGTCCTGCGCCGCGGTGACCCGCTCGATGAACTCTGCCGACTCCGCGAAGATGCGCGGGGCGTCGTTGTCGAGCGTGGCCACGTGGTAGCTGTCCTCCAGCACCCGCTCCTCGAAGTCCTTCGACGACAGCCCGGCGTTGAGGGCCCGCGAGCTCGAGATGTCGACCACGTGGTCCTCGGCCGAGCGGAAGAACAGCACCGGCACGGTGACGCGGGGCAGGTCCTTGCGCAGCTCGGCGTATCCGGCGAACATCGACGCGGCCGCCTTGAGCGGGGTGGTCGGGTAGCCGTGCTCGTCGGCCCCCGGCTTCTTGATGTCGTTGGCGATGCCGGGGAAGCCCGGCACCAGGTGCTTGAGCACCGGCAGCAGCTTGACGTCCTTGCGCATCGTGTCCACGGCCGCGTTGACGACGACGATGCCGGCGAGGTCCTCGCCGTGGTCGGCAGCCAGGCGCAGGCACAGGGCGCCGCCCATCGAGAGGCCCACCGCCACCACTGCGTCGTTCTCGGCCGCGAGCTTGTCGAGGGCGCCCTCGACCGTGGCGACCCAGTCGGCCCAGGTGACCTTGTTGAGGTCCTGCCAGCGGGTGCCGTGGCCCGGGAGCAGCGGCATCTCCACGGCGTAGCCGCGGGCGGCCAGGTCCTCGGCCCACGGACGCATGGAGACGGGGTTGCCGGTGAACCCGTGCTGGACCAGCACCCCGATGCGTCGGCCCCCGGTGAGCTCAGGCCTGGCAGGGGCGGACATCGGCGCCACGAGGGCCGGGTCGAGGGGCACCTGCTGGGCGCCGCGGAAGGGGATCCTCACAGCGCACAGTGTGCACCACGTCACCCACCGGCCGTGGTGCGAACTCACCGCGTCGCGGAACCATCTGCCCGGTACCGTTGCGGGGTGACCACGCCTGGCGACGAGAGCCGCACCGAGCTCGCATGGCGCGAGATCGTCGAGCACTACGGCGAGCGCGTGGTGCTGCCCGACGACGAGGCACCGGCCGGCGCTGCACCCCGTGCGGCTCGCGCCCACGAGCCGGTCGAGGGTCCGACTCCCGAGGCGCTCGCCGACGACCTGGTCGACGACGACGAGGTCTCGATCCGCGAGGACGCGATTGCCGAGGCCGAACGGTTCCGCCCACCCGCGCCCCCGCCGCTGCCCCGCCCCCGCACCTGGCAGCGAGGCGTGGCCTGGGCCGGCATCTTCGTCGCGCCGCTCATCGCGCTGGTCATCGCCCTGTTCTCGATCTACGTCGCGCCGCTCGTGGGGTGGGCGCTCGTCGCCTGGTTCGTCGGGGGGTTCGCCTACCTGGTCCACGAGATGCCTCGCGGACGTGACCCCTGGGACGACGGTTCCCGGGTCTGAGAGGGGTCATCCGCCGGCCACCCCACCCCGGCGAGTAGCAGCACCGCCCCGATCATTGCGTAGTAGTTGAGGAACGCCTGCTTGGCGATCACCACGGTCGCCAGCAGCCCCAGGCCGACGCACAGGGCGAAGGCGGTCGGCCCCGGCTTGGCGCGCGCGGCCACCAGCGCCGACGCCACCAGCCCGACGAGCAACGAAACGGTTGTCAGTGGTGAGGGGATCTCGCCGGCGACGGACTGGACGAACGGCAGCAGCGAGACCGCGTCCTCGCGGAACGGCTGGATGAGCTGAAACTCGACGGCCGACCGCACGAACGCATCGGGGTTGAGCACGACGAACGGCGTCACCACTATCAGACCGACAGCGACTGCCCCCAGCACGACCCTGGCCCCGACGCTCCGCAATATCGGCCAGAGTGCCGGGACGAAGACGACTGAATACTGCTTGGACGCGAAGAACAGCCCGAGGCTGGCCGCCAACAACGAGCCGTGATGGCGGTGCATGCTCCACCATGCGAGAGCGAAGATGCCTACCATCACCGCTTCAATCCAGTAGTTCGCGATGAGAAACGGCGTCGCCGGGCTGAGCGCAAGCACCACGATCGCGACGCGCCCGAGACGGTCGATGGCCACCTGCCAGCCCAGCACCAGTGCCAGCGCCACCCCGGCGGCGTGCATCCATACGGCGTCGGCCAGCAAGTGGGCTGGGAGGTCGAGGAGAAGAACGGCAGGCAGGTAGGGGTAGCCGACGACGACGCGGCCGTCCTGCACCACACCGGGACCGTAGAATCGGGCGGACTCACCGGGCTCGTATACGTCGGAGATCGTGATGGCGTAGGGCGACTGGCCATGGGCCAACGCATCCAGCCCACCCCGCACGAACAACTTCACGTCGATGGGCTGGTCCCACCCAGCGATCACGCCCCACAGGAGGATCGCGCACCCAGCCGCCAGAAGACCCAGCGTGACGCAACCGGGAGGCCCGCTCCCAAGGACCACCCGTGCTCCTGCGACCACCGTCACTGAGGCCGAGGCGGCGACGAGCGGCGCGGCCGCACCCTGAGCCAGGGAGATGCCGGCGCACAGCAGCACGCCGACCAGCGAGGCGAGCGCCATCAGCCACAGCACCGGCCATGCAGGCACGTTGCGCGATGGGCCGCGAACGCCTCGCAGGACCGCCAGTCCCAACGCTATGAGCAACAAGCAGTAGGCCAACGAGAGCGTCGGACGTGACGTCCAGGGGCACAGCAGGCACACCGTGCCAGCGACGAGGGTCGCAGCGCGGGCCGTTGAAGGTCTCGAATCGTCCTCTGGCACCGGGTGAGTATGGCAAGGATACAGTCGCTCCGTGGGTGCGAAGGAGACGGTCGAGGTCACTGGCCACCTGATGGACAGCGGCCTCCTGTCGCGCATCCTCGACGACATCCGCGACTACGGCGGCGACTACGTCCTCGACCGCTTCGACGTCGGCCACGACGCCCACGACCCGAGCAGCGCCCTGATCACGGTCGAGGCCGCCGACGAGGAGAGCCTCCAGCGCCTGCTGATGCGCCTGCAGACCAGGGGCGTGAACGCGATGGCCTACGGCGAGGCGACGACGCTGCTCGCGGAGCAGGACGGCGTGCTCCCCGACGGCTTCTACTCCACGACCAACCTCGAGACCCGGGTGCTCCTCGACGGCGCGTGGCACGACGTGGAGAACCCGGAGATGGACTGCGGCCTCGTCGTCGACGAGCACGCCGGGGAGACGCGGATCCGCACGGTGCCCATGTCGGACGTCCGGGCCGGAATGCGCATCGTCGTGGGCGCGGCGGGCATCCGGGTGCCGGCGCCGTCCCCCGTCGGCGCCGCCGAGACCTTCGCCCCGGCCGAGGGCGACGCGGCGGAGCGGCCGCAGACGGTGCTGGTGCGCCAGGTGGCCGACGGGATGCGCGAGGCGCGCGCCGCCGGCAGGCGCATCCTCTGGGTGGCGGGGCCGGGCGTCGTCCACACCGGGGCGGTCCCGGCGATGGTCGCGCTGATCGAGGCTGGGTTCGTCGACGTCCTCTTCGCCGGCAACGCGCTCGCGACCTACGACATCGAGTCGGCGCTCTACGGCGCGAGCCTCGGCATCGAGGTCTCCACGCAGGGCGGCTCGCACGGCCACGAGCATCACGTGCGCGCGCTCAACACCGTCAGGAAGGCGGGCTCCATCGCAGCCGCCATCGACGAGGGCACGCTGACCAGCGGGCTCATGCACGCCCTGGTCACCCACCACAAGCGCTTCGTCCTGGTCGGCTCGGTGCGCGACGACGGCCCCCTCCCCGACGTTCACACCGACGTCCTCGAGGGACAGCGCGCGATGCGGGCGGAGGTCCACGACATCGGCTACTGCCTGATGATGGCCACCCACCTCCACTCGGTGGCGACCGGCAACATCCTGCCGGCGACCGTGCCGCTGGTGTGCGTCGACCTCGACGCCGCGACCGTCACCCGGCTCGCGGACCGCGGGTCCAGCCAGGGCCGCGGCATCGTCACCGACGTCGGGCTCTTCCTCGAGCAGCTCGCCCTCGAGCTCGCCCCGGACTACCGCCTCGGCTGAGCGTCTGCGACCCCTGACACCAGCAGCGCGGCACCGATCATCCCGGCCTCCGGGCCCAGCCGGGCCGCCACGAGGTCCGGCACCGTGCGGTGCGCGGCACCGACGAGCGCACGACGCAGCGCCGCCCGGGCCGGGTCGAGCAGCTTGTCGCCGGCGGCCGAGACGCCCCCGCCGACGACCACGACCTCCGGGTCCAGTGCAGCGACGAGGTTGGCCGTGCCGACGCCGAGCCAGTCCCCCACCGACGCGAAGGCCTGCCGGGCGACGAGGTCGCCCTCCTCCGCCGCCGCGGTGACCATGGGACCGGTCACGTGCTTGGGGCGCCCACCGCTCATCTCGCTCAGCACCGAGGGCTGCTCGCCCATCAGCGTCCGGGCGTTGCGCACCAGCGCGTTGCCCGAGGAGTACTGCTCCCAGCACCCGCGCCGTCCGCACTCGCAGGGCTGGCCGTCGGGCACGACCTGCATGTGGCCGAACTCCCCGGCCATCCCGTTGGCCCCTCGCAGCACGTGCCCGTCGACGAGCACCGCCCCGCCGATCCCGGTGCCCATCGTGACCATGAGCGCCGACGAGGCACCCCGCGCGGCCCCGTGGTGGGCCTCCGCCCGAGCCGCGCAGTTCGCGTCGTTGTCGAGCACGACGGTGCAGCCCAGCCGCTGCTCCAGCACCTCACGCAGGGGCTCGCCCTGCCAGGGCAGGTGCGGGGCGAACATCACCCGCTCGCCGCGGGGATCCACGAAGCCCGCGGCAGCGACCCCTACCCCGGCGAGGCGGCGCCCCGCAGCTGCCTCCACGACTGCCTCGACCAGCGCGTCCTCCACCTGGCCGGCGACCACGCGGCGCCCCGGCGTCGTACGTCGTGCCGTGCCCGAGACCACGCCTGCGCGGTCCACCACCCCGGCCAGCACCTTCGTGCCGCCGATGTCGACGCCGACCACCACGCTCGCGCTCATGGCCGACATCCTCGCGCACTCGCCGGATGGGCCGACTGGACCACTCGTCTAGTCACTTATGACCATCTTGCGTCACCACCCCGCCGAAGTGCCGTCAAACGAGCGACAGCCGAGGTCGGCGACTCCTACGGTGTAGGGCGGGTCATCTCGAGGAAAGGCACTTCATGCGCAGGCGCAGTCACACACACGGTCGCACCGAGAGAGGTGCCTCCGCGGTGGAGTTCGCGCTCGTCGTGATCCCCCTGTTGATGATCGTCGCCGGAATCATCAACTTCGGCTTCGTCTTCGCGCAGCAGCTCGCCCTCGACAACGCCGTGCGTGCGGGAGCGCGGGCCGGCGTCGTCGACACGGGCAACGACCCGGCCACCGTCACGCAGACCGAGTGGGAAGCCGCTGCTATTGGGAGGGACCTGACCAGCGGTTTCAGCGTGACATACGGCCCCCGGAACACGTGTGAGGACAGCACCTTCGGCGACAGTCTGATAGTCAAAGGTGCCGTGAACTCGCGGTTCATCATCCCATGGCCGATCCCAGGGGTTCGGCAGTCGGTCAACCTTTCCAGTCAAGCGGAGTTCCAGTGCGAGTACGAGTGACAGAATCCCGCAGTGACGAGCGAGGCGTCGTGGCCGTGCTCGTCGCCATCCTGGCAGTCTTTCTCATCGGCCTCTCGGCATTCACCATCGACCTCGGTGCTGCTTACGTGAGCAAGCGCAACCTGCAGAAGGCCGCCGACGCCGGCGCCCTCGCAGGTGCGCAGGCGCTCACCAAGTTTCCCGGGACGTGCAACTCCGTGGCGTCCAACTCCACAGCCGTCGCTGCCGCCCACCAGGCGGCCATCGACATCGCCAAGAAGAACTATCCGGACCCGAGCTGGGTAGAGGACACGACGTGGGGGGTGAAGTGCGACCCGCGGCTGAAGGTGCTGCTGGTCACCTTCGGCAACTCGGGGACCACGAAGGCCCAGTTCACCGGCGTCTTCAACGGTCGACGCGAGCTGACGACCAATCGCGGCTCGGAGGCGACCGTCGACGTGGCGCCGGGCGTTAAGGAAGGGATGCGGCCGCTCGCACTGTGCTCGGCCTCCTTCGACCCCGCCTATATGGACCGCAGCGGCGACTTCGTCCGCATCCACTTCCCGGGCGCGGGCCGGGTGCCGCCGGCGGCATGCAACGTGAACCTGTCCGGCAACTGGTGGCTCACCGACTGTCCTGGCGAACGCACCGGAGCGGCGGGCGGGCCGGGCGGGCTCGAAGACCAGATCCGCAACGGATGCCAGGATCCTGTCTCGGTCATTCCCGGGCAGGACGACGCGACCACGCCGGGTGCACTTACCGTCGTCCTCGACGATGCATGCCCCACGGCCCCGCAGTACTCCGAGACCTGCATGAGCGGCAACCCTGGCAACATCACGCAGGGCCACACCCCCGAAGCGTGGGAGGACTTCATCGACAGCGGCCAGGAGGGCGTCTTCCCGGTCTTCTGCGCGCCCACCTCTTGCTCGGCCGTGACGGCAACCGGCAACGGCACCAACACCATCTTCCCCGTCTACAAGCTCGTGAGCGCGTACATGTGCGGCTTCCACTTCGACGCGGCCAACCGCTACGACTCGTCGCACGCCAACTGCAGCGGCA
Organism: Nocardioides sp. Soil774; assembly: GCF_001428125.1. Classification (GTDB taxonomy): domain Bacteria; phylum Actinomycetota; class Actinomycetes; order Propionibacteriales; family Nocardioidaceae; genus Nocardioides. The sequence continues at coordinate 21,583 of NZ_LMSM01000007.1, forward strand.
ATCCCTTCCCGACAATCGGCGACAACACGTCGAACAACTACTTCGTGTTCAAGATCGTCAATTTCCGCACGAGCATCTCCAACAGGGAGTCCGAATGTGCTCTGGGGGCGGAGTGTGACGGCGGGCTCCGGCGCACCCGCCTCACTGGCTGACAGCCTCGGACTCTCGACGGCGCGGCTTGCCCTACTCGGACGGCCACTCGCCGTCGAGATCGATGTGCTCGACGTCCACCGACCCACCCTGGGGGGGTTCGACGTTGGCCATGAAGGCGGCAGCAGCCTGGACCAGCGACGCGGCGGCGCTGCCGAGGTGACCGGTCACCTCCGGGCTCAGACGCCGTACGGCGTGGATGGTGCGGCACAGCGGGCAGACGGTGCACTCCGCGGATCCGGTGGCGAGGTGCTCCTCGAGGTCGTGCGCCGCAGCTGCCGCCTGGGCGGCGAACCCGCCGAGGCCCTCGCCGGCGTCGCCGGCATGCTCGCGCGCCCAGCCGGACAGGGCACCGAGGAGCTTGGCGGCCTCCTCTCCCAACGACCCGACCTCGTGCGCGTCCGCCCCGTCGCTCACGTGACCTCCCCCGCCGACATCTCGGACCCGCGCTCGGTGAACCTCACCTGGAGCTGACCGTCGTGCACCCGCGCACCGGCCACCCGGTGCCTCGCGAGCCCCGTGGGCAGCGTCAGCAGGCGACGATACGACCCCACCGAGACCACGAGCTCGTCGCCCTTGCGCGCGAGACGCACGTCGTCACGACTCGCGAGTGGGAGGGGCAGCGCCATCACCACGCCGTCGCCCTGCTGCCGCACCTGCATCGCGGGGCGCTCGTTCCCCGAGGCCAGCGGGTCTACGTCGCCGTAGACCGCGGCCGCGAGGTCCAGCAGCTCGTCGTGCCCCACCGGCTCGACGTCGCGGTAGACCGAGGTGCGCAGGTCGAGGCCGGCGAAGGAGTCGGCGGCGTCGACCAGCACCGCGCGCTGCGCCGCCACCCACGTCGAGCGCCACGCGTCGGCTCCGCCGTCGGGGAAGACGCGGTTGACGATCGCGGCATCCACGGCATAGCCGAAGAGGCTGAGGAACGTGTAGGCGCGCCGGGCCTCGGCCAGCACCACTGACTCCGGGGTCAGCACGAGCCGCACCGAGGCGTCCGGGCCGGTCAGCAGGGCGCGTACGTCGTCGAGCTCGGCGTGCAGGCGCTCGATCCCGTCGAAGAACAGGTCACCGGGCATCGGCACGCCGGCCGCCCGGGTCAGCACCGGCTTGAGCGCCTTGACGACCCGGCGCTGGGCGGGGTGGACCCGGTCCATGTACCACCCGAGCGCCTCGGGGAGCGCGAGCAGGCGCAGGGTCTCGGCGGTCGGCGCGCAGTCGACGACCAGCACGTCCCACTCCCCCGACCGCGCCCGGGCACGCACCTCCAGCAGTGCCAGCACCTCCTCGGCACCGGGGATCACGGTGAGCTCCTCGGCGGTCACCGGGTCGACCCCGGCGGCGTCGAGCACGCTGAGCAGGTAGCCCTGGATGTCGCCCCACGAGCGCTCGAACCGCTCCTGTGCGTCGACGTGCTGCACCCAGAGACCCGGCACCGCCTCGGTGGGCTCGGTGGAGGCAGGCACGTCGAGCGCGTCGGCCAAGGAGTGCGCGGCGTCGGTCGACAGCACCAGGGTCCGGTGGCCGGCCGCCGCGGTGGCGCACGCCGTGGCCGCAGCGAGCGTCGACTTGCCGACGCCGCCCTTGCCGGTGAAGAGGAGGATCCGCACGGACCCGGGTGTCAGCGCTGCTCGACGCGCTTCTTGAGACCCTTCAGCGCGGTGTCGATGAGGATCTTCTCGCCCTTGCGCTTCAGCATCCCGATCAGCGGGATGCTCACGTCGAGGGCCAGGCGGTAGGTCACCTCGGTGCTGCCGTCGCCGCGGCCCACCAGCGTGTAGGCACCGTCGAGGGCCTTGAGCATCTGCCCCTCGACGAGGGTCCAGGTGACCTCACGGTCACCGTCCCAGTCGTAGGCCAGGGTGTACTGGTCCTTGATCGGCGAGACGTCGAGGGCGAAGTAGACCTGCGCGGCCCGACCGCCTGCACCCGGCGCCGTGACCTCTGCCTGCTGCACGCCCTTGGCCCACTCGGGGTAGGACTCGAAGTCGGCGATGACGGCCATCACGTCGGCCGGAGGGGCGTCGATCGTGATCGACGAGGAGGTCTGTTCGGCCATGGCCGGAGCCTAGCCCAGCCCCGGCCGTACCCGGAGAACGTGACCGGAGATAGCCTGCGCTTCGCACACCACTGCCGATCCGGGAGGTTCCACCGTGCGTGAGTTCTCCACGCCGCTCTCCGTCGCCCTCCCTTCCACCGGGAACCTCACCGACGACGTCGTCACCAACGCCCTGGAGGCCGCCACCAAGGCGATGTTCAGCCGCGCCACCGACGATGGGTGGGTCGACGTCACGGCGGAGCAGTTCCACCACGAGGTCAGCGCGGTCGCCAAGGGCCTCATCGCCGCGGGCGTCGAGGCGGGTGACCGCGTCGCGCTGCTGTCCAAGACGCGCTACGAGTGGACGCTCCTCGACTACGCGATCTGGTTCGCCGGCGCGGTCACGGTGCCGATCTATGAGACGTCGTCCGCCGAGCAGATCGGCTGGATCCTCGAGGACTCCGGCACCCGGGCCGTGGTGGCCGAGGGCCCCGACCACCTGGCGCGCGTGCGCGAGGTGCGGCAGTCGCGCGACCTCGCCGAGCTGCAGCACGTGTGGTCGATCCAGGACAACGCCGTCGACGTGCTGAGCCGGCTGGGCTCCGACATCTCCGACGACGTGCTCGAGCAGCGACGTACGGCCTCGGGCCCGGGTGACCTCGCCACCTTGATCTACACCAGCGGCACCACCGGTCGCCCCAAGGGCTGCATGCTCACCCACGGCAACTTCATGTTCGAGCTGGGCGTGGCGGTCGACGAGCTGCACGAGCTCTTCGACGCCGAGGACTCCTCGACGCTGCTGTTCCTGCCGCTCGCCCACGTCTTCGCGCGGATCATCCAGGTCGGGGCGGTGAAGAGCCGCACCCGGCTCGGCCACAGCTCGGACATCAAGAACCTCGTCGCCGACCTGGGCGAGTTCCACCCGACGTTCATCCTCGCGGTCCCCCGGGTCTTCGAGAAGGTCTTCAACAGCGCCTCACAGCGCGCCACCGCCGACGGACGCGGCAAGGTCTTCGACCGGGCGGCGGACGTCGCCATCGCGTGGTCGCGTGCGCTCGACGGACCGAAGGTGCCGCTGCGCCTGCGCGCCCAGCACGCGCTCTTCGACCGCTTGGTCTACGCCAAGCTCCGCCAGGCGCTGGGCGGCTGCTGCGCCCACGCCGTCTCCGGCGGCGCGCCGCTGGGCGACCGGCTGGGCCACTTCTACCGCGGCATCGGCCTGACGGTGCTCGAGGGTTACGGCCTCACCGAGACCACCGCCGCGCTGACCGTCAACCTGCCGGACGCGCAGAAGATCGGCACCGTCGGTCGGCCCCTGCCCGGCACCAGTGTGCGGGTCGGCGACGACGGCGAGCTGCTCTTCAAGGGCGGGCAGGTCTTCACGGGCTACTGGGGCAACGACACCGCCACGCACGAGGCCGTCGACCGCGACGGCTGGTTCCACACCGGCGACGTCGGCGAGGTCGACGACGAGGGCTTCGTGCGCATCACCGGGCGCAAGAAGGAGATCCTGGTGACGGCGGGAGGCAAGAACGTCGCGCCCGCCGTGCTCGAGGACCGCCTGCGCGCCCACGCGCTGGTCGACCAGTGCCTGGTCGTCGGCGACGGGCAGCCCTTCATCGGCGCGCTGGTGACGATCGACCGTGAGACCTTCCCCGGGTGGGCCGAGCAGCACGGCAAGTCCGGCGACGTACGCGCGCTGGTGGACGACCCCGACCTCGTCGCGGCCGTGCAGACGGCCGTCGACGACGCCAACAAGGCGGTGTCGAAGGCCGAGTCGATCCGGAAGTTCGCGATCCTGCCCGACGAGTGGACCGAGGAGGGCGGGCAGCTCACGCCCAGCCTGAAGCTCAAGCGCAACGTCGTGGTGCGCGACGCGCGGGCCGAGATCGAGGCCCTCTACAGCGTCTGAGCGGCCCCCTCCGGTCGGTCCGGGTCGACCGACCGGTGAGCGTGCGCCGCCGGGAGTGACCACGCCCGCGTAGTCACTTCGGGTGGTGTCCGGGCCACTTCCGGGTGGTTTGCACGGTTTAGCCCGCGGCTCCCCCCCGGCGGCCCTAGATTCGCTTCGCTGGGAGGGCATCGGGGCCGATTTCACGCAAGGCCCTGACACCCCCTGCGCGCCCGGGATCCTCGACAGTGTGGGTCCCACGACCCCCGCGAAGGACCGCACCATGGGACGCCGTTCAGTTCTGCTCCTCGTCGCCGCACTCATCGCGCTCGCCGGCACGGCCATGATCGTGCTCTACGTCCAAGGCATCGATGCCCGAGCGACGAAGGACCAGGAGCTCGTCGAGGTTCTCGTGGCCACCGCGACGATCGAGACCGGCGAGACCGTCGCCGACGCCCAGGAGGCCGGCAAGATCGAGAAGTCCGAGGTTCGCCGCGCCGACCTCGTCGACGGAAGCCTGTCCTCGACCTCGTCGATAGCCGACCTCGTCGCGATCGGTACGGTCTATCCCGGCGAGCAGCTCATCGCCAAGAAGTTCGGCAGCCTGGGCGACACCCAGGGTCTGGTCATCCCGGACGGCAAGATGGCAGTGTCGGTCGAGCTCACCGACTTCGAGCGCGTCGCCGGATTCGTCAACCCCGGGAATGAGGTCGCCATCTTCGCAACGCCGCAGGACCTGGTCGCACTTCTCCCAGACGACAAGGAAAAGAAGCTCGGCGACTACACCCGCATCGTGCTGACGCGCGTCCCTGTTCTCGGCGTCGGCACCACGAGCGTCACGTCGAAGACCACCAAGACCGAAGACGGAGACCAGGTCGCCGAGGAGGTCGCCCGTACGATTCTCACCCTCGCCGTCACCCAGGACGAGGCCGAGAAGCTGATCCAGGCCGACCGCAACTCCGATATCACCTTCGCGCTCCTCACCGACGAGTCGAAGGTGGCGGACAACCCCGGAGCCAGGCCCGGAGACCTCTTCCCGGAGCTCTTCGCTGGGAACCTGCGGCCGTGACTGCCATCCTCGAGCCGGACGCTGCCCAGCGAGGCGTCCTGCAAGCCATGCTCCACGGGTCGGTCGCGTTCGCCGACCCGGCCGGTCTCGACGAGCACATCCGATCCGCGGCCAACGAGTTCGCGGTCGTGATCGGCCCCTCGGTCGCCAGTGAGACTGCGGCCGAGCTCGCCCAGTGGGCCCGCGTCCACCGCCCGGACCTCGGCGTCATCCTGCTCCGCTACGACGTGGACAGCGCGGCTCTGTCCCTGGCGCTCCGCAGTGGCATGCGAGAGGTGGTGGCGGCGCGCGACCTGGCCGGCATCACCACCGCCGTCGCACGCGCACGGAGCGTGGCCAGCGCCATCGGGCAGACCCTGCTGGACGAAGTCCAGGCCGCGGCGCAGACCGCCCGCGCCGAGGTGGCAGCGGAGGTCGCACAGGCCGCTGCAGTCGCGCAGGCTGAAGCCGACGCGCCGCGCGGCAAGGTGATCACGGTCTTCTCGACCAAGGGGGGGGTCGGCAAGAGCCTGGTCGCGACAAACCTCGGTGTCGCCCTGGCCAGAGGCGGACACTCGACGTGCCTGGTCGATCTCGACGTCAACAGCGGCGACGTCGCGATCATGCTCCAGCTCACCCCGCAGCGCACGATCAACGACCTCGTCGGCTTCAACGGCGTCATCGACGCAGAAGGCATCGCCAGCATCCTGACCCACCACTCGGACAACCTGATGGTTGTCGCGGCGCCAGTCCGGCTGGACTCTCCGGACCAGGCGTCCGTCGACGACATCGGGAAGCTCCTCGACGCGCTCCGAGCCATGGTGGACTTCGTGGTGGTCGACACCTCTGGCGTGTTCGACGACAACGCGCTGTGCGCCCTCGACCGCTCCGACCTGATCGTGCTGGTCGGCACGCTGGACATCCCGTCCCTCAAAGCGCTCAAGCTCGCCACCAGCACGCTGGACATGCTCAACTTCCCCAAGGCCACGTGGAAGTTCGTGCTCAACCGCGCCGACGGCAAGGTCGGCCTCACCGCCGACGAGTACGAGAAGACACTGGCCCTCAAGGCGGACTGCTCACTCGTGTCGAGTCGCGAGGTGCTGGCAGCCGTCAACCGTGGCGAGGCGCTGGTCAGCGCGTACCCCGGACATCCCAACAGCAAGGCCCTCGTCGCGTTCTCCAAGGACGTGATCGAAACCCTCGGCGCCTCCGCCGCGGGTGAGGGCGACCCGTCCAGCCGGAAGTCCAGTGGCTCCCGGCTCCGCCTGAGGAGGGGCTGACGTGAGCCTGACAGACCGACTGGCCGCCGCGCGCGGACGCACCACCGAGACGCTGGACGCCCCGCCCGCCCCCGGGGGCGCCGGCCCCACCCCGGCGACGACCACCGTCCCGGTGACGGCGACGAGCACGTCCGGGGCGGACGCGCGCCGCAAGGCGGCGCCTGCCAAGGCTGACCCGTTCCAGGACCTCAAGCGGATCGTGCACCAGCGGCTCGTCGAGGCCCTGGGCCCCAAGCTCTACGACGCGCACATGACGCAGTCCGAGCTCGAGCAGCAGGTGCGCCTCGCGCTCCAGACGGCCATCGCCGACGCCGACATCCCGATGTCGTCGGCCGACCGCACCCGGGTCTCGCAGGAGATCGCCGACGACATCCTCGGCTACGGACCGATCGAGCCCCTGCTGCGCGACTCCACCCTCACCGAGGTCATGGTCAACTCGTTCCAGGACATCTACGTCGAGCGCAAGGGCAAGCTCGTGCGGGTCGACACCTCGTTCACCGACGAGGCCCACCTGCGTCGCACCATCGACAAGATCGTGAGCAAGATCGGGCGCCGCGTCGACGAGACGAGCCCCATGTGTGACGCACGTCTGCCCGATGGCAGCCGTGTCAACGCGATCATCCCGCCCCTGGCGCTCGACGGGTCCAAGCTGACGATCCGCAAGTTCTCCGAGGACCCCTACACGGTCGACGACCTGATCAACTTCGGGACGCTCACGCCCGCGTCGGCCGGCCTGCTCGAGGGCTGCGTGCGCGGGCGGCTCAACATCCTGGTCTCGGGCGGCACCGGCTCCGGCAAGACCACGACCCTCAACGTGCTGTCGTCGTTCATCCCCGAGGACGAGCGGATCGTGACCATCGAGGACGCCGCCGAGCTGCGACTGGGCCAGGACCACGTCCTCCGGCTCGAGTCCCGCCCGGCCAACATCGAGGGCAAGGGAGCGGTCACCATCCGCGACCTGGTCAAGAACTCGCTGCGCATGCGGCCCGACCGCGTCGTCGTCGGCGAGATCCGTGATGCCGCCGCGCTCGACATGCTCCAGGCGATGAACACCGGCCACGACGGGTCGATCTCGACGCTGCACGCCAACACCCCGCGTGACGCCCTCGCCCGACTCGAGACGATGGTGCTCATGGCCGGCATGGACCTCCCGGTCCGCGCCATCCGCGAGCAGGTCGCGAGCGCCGTCGACCTGATCATCCAGCAGACCCGTCTCAAGGACGGCACGCGCCGCATCACCGCGATCACCGAGATCGTCGGCATGGAGGGCGATATCATCACGACCCAGGACGTGTTCCTCTTCGACTACGGCGCTGGCGTCGACGAGAACGGCCGGTTCAAGGGTGGGCTGAAGTCCATGGGCCTGCGTCCCCGGTTCCTCGAGCGTCTGACCGACCACGGCGTCCACGTGGACCCGGCGATCTTCGCCACGGGTGGAACCCTGCGATGAACCGTCTCCGCCCCTCCCTGGCCGGTCGCGGGTCCGCGGCCCTCGTCGCGGGCGCGATCCTCGTGCTCAGCGCGGCCCTCCCGGCCCACGCCGAGGACGAGGTCAACATCGACCACGTCGAGTCCAAGGACGGCGACGTCTCGCTCGTGCTGGCCGTGGATGGGATCCCCGGAGGTGCGGAGGTGGATCCTTTGACGGTACAGGTCGAGATCGAAGGCCGTGCGGTTGAGTCCTCCGCCAAGCTCATCTCCGCCGGCGACGTCGAACGCACCACGGTGCTGGTGCTGGACGCGAGCAACAGCATGCGGCAGGGCGACAAGTTCACTGCCGCAAGCACCGCCGTCGACACCTTCCTCGCGACTGCTCCCGAGGACGTCCGAATCGGCCTCGTCGCCTTCGCCGGCGACCTGGGCACCGTCGTCGAACCGACCACGGACCACGACGCCGTGCGCAGTGCGCTCGCCGACATCGAGCTGCGCAAGGGGACCGCGGTCTACGACGGAATCGCCAAGGGCCTCGACCTGGTCGGCACCGAAGGCTCCCGCTCTTTGTTGGTCCTGTCCGACGGTGGCGACACGAGCAGCGCGACCACCCTCGACGTGGTGAGCAAGGACGCGTTGGACGAGGGCGTGGTCGTTGACGTCGTCTCTCTGGCCAACCCCAAGAACGCCGCCACCATGTCTGACCTCGCCGACGGCACGGGCGGGCAGGTGATCCCAGCCGAGCAGGGTGCGCTCTCCTCGGTCTTCTCGGCCCGGGCCGACGCCCTGGCCAAACAGCTGCTCGTCAGCTTCCAGCGGCCGCAGGACGTCTCGGGGGAGGTCAACATCGGCGTGAGCGTCGACGCCTCCGGCACCACGTTCACCGACTCGGCCTTCGTCTCGGTCGGCGCTACGGCTGCCGGGCCTGACCTGGTGTCGTCGGGCAAGTCGCTCGTCGGCACCCCCGGCATGCTCTTGGGCGCGCTGGCGCTGGGACTGGGTTTCGCCGGCATCCTCGCGGTCGTGCTGGCCGGCCCCAACAAGTCCTCCGCCGACCGGCGTCTCGACGCCTACTTCGGGGACTCCACTGGCGGCAAGCGGAAGTCCGATGCCAGCGCCGATCTGAGGGGTTCCGCAGTCGCCCTCACCGACAAGGTGGTCTCCGCCGACCTCGAGACCCGCATCTCCACGCGGCTCGCTGGTGCAGGGTCGGCGCTGACGGCCTCGGAATGGTTGCTCCTGCACGCCGGCCTCGCGGTCGGGTCGGCGCTCGCGTGCTTCGTCCTCGGTGGTCCCGGTCTGGCCTTCCTCGGTGGTCTGATGGGCGCGGTCGGTCCTTGGCTCTACCTCCGGGTCCGGCACTCGCGCCGGCTCAACAGGTTCAACGCCCAGCTGGCTGAGACCCTCGGTCTCATGGCGGGTGGCCTCCAGGCTGGACTCTCCCTCCCCCAAGCGGTTGACAGCGTCGTGCGCGAGGGCAACGAGCCCATGGCCGGCGAGCTCCGCCGTGCGCTGGTCGAGCAGCGTCTCGGCGTCGACATCACCGACGCGCTCGAGGGAGTCGGCCAGCGGATGGACAGCAAGGACTTCGACTGGATCGTCATGGCGATCCGTATTCAGCGGGAGGTCGGTGGGAACCTGGCCGAGATCCTGCACACCGTCGCCGACACGCTTCGCGAGCGGGACTACCTGCGCCGACAGGTCAAGGCGCTGAGCGCCGAAGGACGGCTGTCCGGCTACATCCTGACCGGCATGCCCCCGCTGATCGGGTTTTACATGACGTTCGCCAACCCCGACTACATCGCCCTTCTTTACACCACCGTGCCGGGGTTCGTGCTCCTCGGCCTGGCCACTGCGCTGCTGGCCATGGGCTCCTTCGCCATGTCCAAGCTCTCCAAGGTTGAGGTCTGACATGTCCATGACTCTGTTGCTAGGCGCCACGCTGCTCTGCGGTGCGATGATCCTGGCCCTCTCAGTGATCGGCGTGATGACCACCGAGCGTCGCGGTGTGGCCCGGTCCGTGGCCGCCGTCCAGGCGCTCGACTCGGCTCCCAGCGTGCTGAAAGAGGAGATCGAGCGCCCCTTCGCCGAACGAGTCATCGCGCCGCTCGGCGAGCGTCTGGTCGGTCTGGGACGCAAGATGGTGCGGGCCGACACCGCCCGTAAGCTCCAGTATCGCCTCGACATCGCCGGCAACCCTCCGGCGTGGGACGTGAACCGCATTCTGGGGCTGAAGGTACTCGGGATGGCCCTGGTCGGTGGCCTGTGCTTCCTCTACGGCCTCGCCAGCCCGTGGTCGGTCATGAAGGTCGTGGTCGCCACGGTGCTCTCGGGCGCTCTGGGCTACGTCCTGCCCAACATCTTGCTCTACAACGCAGGACAGAAGCGCTCGACGCTCATGCGCAACGCGCTTCCGGACGCGATGGACCTCCTCACCATTTCGGTGGAGGCTGGCCTCGGCTTCGACGCAGCAGTAAGTCGGGTGGCGAAGAACGGCACTGGCCCGCTGCAGCAGGAGTTCTCCCGCCTGCTGCAGGAGATGCAACTGGGGGTGGGCCGGGTCGACGCGATGCGAGCGATGGCGGACCGCACCTCGCTGCCGGACCTGAAGTCGTTCTGCAGCGCGATGATCCAAGCCGACAGCCTTGGCATCCCTGTCGCGCGGGTGCTGCGCATCCAGAGCCAGGAGATGCGGACCAAGCGCCGCCAACGCGCCGAGGAGAAGGCCCAGCAGGTCCCGGTGCGCATCATGATCCCGCTCGTGCTGTTCATCCTGCCCTGCTTGTTCATCGTCATTCTCGGCCCGGCCGGGATCCAGATGTCACAGACGTTCTCGAAAATGTGACCGTGTCATGACCCCGACCGTGTCGCAAGACGCCAGCGCGCCCAGACCCGCGCTGCAGTCCTGGCGCACCACCACGGCCGTGCGTGTGTTCGCGCTGGCACTGGCGACCGGCACCACGCTCAGCGGCGGCGCTTTCGTGGAGTCGATCCCGATCGTCGTCGTGCTCGCTCTCGCGGCGGCGGTCACGTCACTCTTGGAGTGGATGACCCGCAATAAGCCGCTCCACTGGCACGCCGTCGCGGAGGCCGTTGCGGTCACGATCCTACTCGTGGCCACCCGGTCGACCGACGATCTCGGCGCCTACTTGGCCGTGCCGTCCATTTCGGCGGGCGTGCGCTACGGACTGGTCACCGCGACCAACGTCACCATGGTGTCGCTGCTGGCGGCCGCTGCCACCGTCGCCGCCGAACCGTCGTCGGCGGCGCTCGGCCGGATGGGCCAGGCCGTGCCGTGGCTGGCGATCGGGCTCGGAGTGGGGCTTCTTGCCGGCCTCCAGTCCCGCGCCACCCGCACGATGGCGGCTCGGCAGGCGCCGTACGCCACTGCGCACCAGCTGATGGAGCGGATCCACCGTCTGGCCAGCTCGGGGAGCCTCGGCCTCGACAGCTCTGCCCTTGCGGCAGAGCTCGACGCTGCCATGCGGCGCGCCACCGGCTGCGCCCGGTCGACAGTGTTCGTGGTCGAACCGGACGACTCGCTGCGACCTCTCAACGGTGGCGACGACGTCGAGCGCATGGCCGCCGAGATTGCGCTGCTGGAGTCCGAGCGCACGCCAGGCGCTGCCGTCGTACCGCTGCGCGGCTCCCAACAGGTGCTCGGACACTGCGTGCTGGTCGGCGTGCCTCGCTGGACACCCGAGCTGGACGAACTCGCGCTACAGGTGGCTGACGAGTTCGCGCTGCGTCTCGACACCGCCGTCCTCTTCGACGACATCCGTGCCCTGGCCACGTCGGAGGAGCGCAACCGCATCGCGCGCGAGATGCACGACGGCGTGGCGCAGGAGATCGTCGGGCTCGGCTACATCGTCGACGAGATCGAGTCGATGAGCGACCATGATCAGACCCGGGCGCTCGCCTCAGAGCTCCGCGAGGAGATCACCCGCCTGGTCTCGGAGATCCGCTTCTCGATCTTCGACCTGCGCCACCAGGTCACGGACGGGCGACTGTCGAGCCCGCTCGCCGACTACGCACGCGAGGTCAGCCACGCGACCGGTCTGCGGGTACACCTCTCGCTGGCCGAGTCGGGCCCTCCCCTGCCGCCCCGGACCGCCACCGAGGTGCTGCGCGTGGCCCAGGAGGCGATCGGCAACGTGCGCAAGCACGCGCGTGCCGAGAACCTTTGGGTCACCCTCGACTCCGACGGCTCGACGCTTCGGCTCGAGGTCGCGGACGACGGTGTCGGCAACGCCGGGCCGCGCGAGCACCACTGGGGACTCCAGACCATGCGAGAGCGCGCCGCTACCGTCGGCGCCCAGCTCGCCGTCACCCCCCGCCACGACGGCGGAACCGTCGTCAGCCTGCGGTCCCCCAAGGCCGCTCCCCCAGAAGGAGACACTGCCCATGGGCACCACCGTGCTATTGGTTGACGACCACGAGCTGATCCGTCAGGGCCTGGCCCGAGCTTTCGAGCGTGACGACGACATGACCGTGGTCGGCCAGGCGAGCAGCGTCGGCGAGGGCATTTCGTGCTGGCAGGAGCTTCAGCCCGATGTGGTGGTCACTGATCTCCAGATGCCGGGAGGCAGTGGCCTCGACGTCGTGCGCGCGATCCGCACGGCGAGCGACTCGACCGGGGTGGTGGTGCTCACCATGCACGCCGGCGACGACCAGATCTTCGCCGCCATGGAAGCGGGAGCGTCGGCGTTTGTCGGCAAGGACACCCGCGCCGCGGAGGTGGTCAGCGCGGCGAGGCACGCCGCCGTTGCTCCTCGCACATTCCTGTGCGCCGGCCTCAGCCAAGCCGTCATGCGAAGGGCAACCTCGCCTGCGCCGCCAAAGTTGTCGGGCCGCGAGGCCGAGGTGCTGACGCTGCTTGCAGACGGACTCGGGACCGGCGAGATCGCGTCGACCCTCTACATGAGCGAGTCGACGGCCAAGACCCACATCACCCACATCTACCAGAAGCTGGGCGCCGCCAACCGTGCGCAGGCATTGGTGACGGCCATGCGGCTGGGTCTGCTGGACCGCGCCTCGCCCGAGCGCTTCTGAGCCCCGACGAAGCATGCTGGCCGGCGCACGCGCGGGGGTCGACCAGTAGTCACAAGGGACTAGCCAGCGCGAGCCGATCGCCCGATCCGTGGTCGGGCAGATGTCGGCAGGCTCCTCGTTGTCGGGTCCTCCGGGCTCGGGGCCGAGACCTAGTCCTTTAGACCAAGGGGAATCACATGCTCGAGAAGTTCGTCGCGTTCCAGCTCTTCATGACCGCACCGCGCAAGGACGACAAGGGCGCCACCGCCGTCGAGTACGGCCTSATGGTCGCCCTCATCGCCGTCGTCATCATCGCCGCCGTCACCCTGCTCGGCACCAAGCTCAGCACCCTGTTCAACRACGTGGGCGGATCGCTCTGACAGAGCRCCCSACCCTCACGAGAGCCGGCCCCGTCGTCAGACGGGCCGGCTCTCGTTCGTCTGCCCGGGGTTCGACCCGGTCGAGCTGCACGCCAAGCTCCCGTACCTCCTCCCCCAGACCTCCCCGGAACCTCCCCCGGACCGACTGGCTCGCCAACCCGCATGGCGAGGACCGCGTAGTCACATGGGACTACAGGGGTACAACCGGTCGCCCGATTCGGCGCACACTGCCGACTTGGCACAGTTCTTCGTGTCGGGCTCTGGCAGACCAGGCCCGCCTCATCACTCAGACATAGGGGAAACAACATGCTCGAGAAGTTCATCGCTTTCCAGCTCTTCATGACCGCACCGCGCAAGGACGACAAGGGCGCCACCGCCGTCGAGTACGGCCTCATGGTCGCCCTCATCGCCGTCGTCATCATCGCAGACGGGCCGGCTCTCTTCCATCCGCCTGTCCGACCCTCCATGACGCGCATGCAGGCGGCGTGTAGTCACATGGGACTACATGAGTACAGCCGGTCGCCCGATTCGGGGCACGCTGCCGACTTGGCACAGTTCTGGATGTGGACCTGACAGATCCGGGCCCGCTCATCACTCAGACCTAGGGGACATCATGCTCGAGAAGTTCATCGCCTTCCAGCTCTTCATGACCGCACCGCGCAAGGACGACAAGGGCGCCACCGCCGTCGAGTACGGCCTCATGGTCGCCCTCATCGCCGTCGTCATCATCGCGCTCTGACGGCAGCCGCAGACCTCGTGAGCCGGCATCGTCGCTGCGACGGTGCCGGCTCACGCTCGTTCCTCCACGACAGGAGACCCAGATGTTGTCGCACCTCCTCCGCCGGCTGCGGCGCGGCGAGCAAGGCGCCACCGCCGTCGAGTACGCACTCATGGTGAGCGGCATCGCCATCGTCATCATCGCCGGCGTCACGCTATTCGGGACCAAGGCGAGCGAGCTCTTCCTCATCCCCGCCGGCGTCTTCGGCCCCTGATCCGCCAGGTACGGGCGAACCCCCGCCGCCCGTTGTTGTCGCCGCGCTCCGCTGCTCGACAGCCGAGCCGTCAACCGATCATGCCTCGAAGCGCCTGGCGCCAGCCTCGGGTGAGCGACGTAGGTTGGATGCCGGCGTGCGCCAGGACGCGTTCCAAAGGACTTCCAGCCGCTGCCGCGTCGTAAACGGCCACCAGCCCCCGCTCCCCCAGCCGCTCAGCGATGATGCGGCAGGCGAGCCAGGCTTCCTCGTACTGCGCTTGGAGGTCCTCCGCGCGGGTGTCGAAGTCAGCCGCCGTAGGCAGGTCGCGCGGCACCCCGTCGCGGCGTACAGCCTCGATCGCACGCCCCAACGTGACGCGATCGGGCAGGCGCACGTCGCGCAGGGCGACGTAGTCTGCGAAGCCCTCCAGCAGCCACGGCTCGACCGGGCTGCGCACCGCGTCGGTGAAGACATGGACGAGCTCGTGGCTCATCACCACCTGGGCGCCTGCGCGGCGCAGCGCGGATGTCACGTCGGGGTTGAGGAACACGTGGACCGGCGCCTCGTCGTCCGACGCGTCACCCGGCGTCGTGGTCACCGCTGCGATCCCGGCATAGGTGCCGGGCTCGACGCCGAGCGTCGCGTCGAGGCCCGCGGCTGTGGCCGGCACCTCGACGACCACGGGACCGACGCGCGCTGGCAGCACGCGGCTCACCACCCCGATGCCCACCCTGACGCGCCGGGCGGTCGCCTCCGCCACTGATCTCTCGCCGTCAACGAGCACCAGCACGCCGTCGGTGCGGACGACCGCGAGCTCCCCCTGCAGCCACAGCGGCACCCGGGCGCGGTCCTGCGCCGCGAACCCCGTGATCGCGAGCCCGTCCTCCGTCGGGGCGAACCCGACGGCGACGTCGGCGCTCGACGCGCCCTCGTCGACCCCTCCGAGCCGCCAGGTGAGGTCGACGACACCCGTCCACGAGCCGTCGGCAGCGACCGTCCCGACCTGGTCGACGTAGCGGGCCTCGACGTCGCGCAGAGCCAGCGCGCGGGCGTTGTGGGCGACGGCGGAGAGCAGCTCCTGCGCGGCCGCGTCGTCCGGAGGGGCGAGGGCACCCAGCGCGGAGTCGTCGCGCGAGCGGACGCCCGCCACGAGCGAGGCGACGGCGGCAGCGGCCTCCGCGGGACTGGCGCGGGGGGCGTCCACCGGTCGCGGCTCGACGTCGTGACGCCCGGATCGGGTCAGGACCACCGCGAGCACCACGACCAGGCACAACGAAAGGCCGGCCGCCCACAGGAGTGGGCGACCGGCCTTCGAGGTCTGCGGGTCAGCCAGGGCGGACCGCGCCGACGTAGGGCATCGAGTAGAGGCCCGCGACCGCGACGCCCGTGCCGGGGTTGGCCGCGTGCACGATCATGCCGTTGCCGATGTACATGCCGACGTGGCTGATCGGGCTGTAGTAGAACACCAGGTCGCCCGGCTGCAGGTCGCTGGCCGCGATGTGCGGGCCGGAGCCGAACTGCGCGCTCGACGAGTGCGGGAGCGACACGCCCGCCTGGGCCCAGGCGCGCATCGTGAGGCCGCTGCAGTCGAATGCGTTCTCCCCCATCGCGCCGTAGACGTAGGCGTCACCGACCTGAGCCATGGCGTAGGCGACAGCGGCGGCCGCACGACCCGACGCCGGCACCGAGGACGGCACCGTGACAGGGGCGCGCGAGCTGCTGCGGGAGGCGGCGAGGACTCGCTCGCGCTCGTCGGCCTCGAGGTCGGCGAGGAGGTCCTTGGCCTCGGCGAGCTTGGTGTCGACCGTCTTCTTCTCCGCGCTCAGCTGGTCGGTGAGCTCGGAGATCTCGGCGGCGCGGTCGTCGGTCGCCTCGCGGCGGATGTCGAGGGCCTGGAGCTGGGTGTCGTAGTCGGAGAGCAGCGAGGCCTGGAGGTCGTTGAACGACGACATCGTGGACAGGGTGTCCAGGAACGAGCCCGGGTCCTCGGAGACCACGATCTGGCCGACGGTCGAGATGCCCTCGCCCTCGAGCTGGCGCACGACCGCGTCGGAGACCTGGTCGCGCACGGCGTCGAGCCGCTCGTCCTGGCGCTGCTGGTCGGCCTTGAGCCCGGCGAGGTCGCGACGCAGGTCGGCCAGGTCGAGCTCGGCGTCGTGCAGGCGCTCCTGGGCGGCCTCGGCCTCGTGGTAGAGGCGATCGACGCGGACCTTGACGTCCTTGATGTCGGGGTCGGCCTGCGCGGGGGTGGCAGGCACGAATGAGATGGCGGCGATCGCGGACAGTCCGAGCACGGTCGCGCCAGCTCGCTTGCGGGTGTGAGCCACGAGCGGGGGTTCTCCCTCAGGGTGTCGTACGCCTACCGGGTGAGCTGACGGGTTCGGCACGACTGTCCTACCCCTGCTCCACGCACCGCTCACGCGATGCGCCTCGCAGGGGATTCACCCCAGGGGGAAGGTTGGTTCCCCGGCTCGCCGACCACGATCATGCAGGGGTGTGGCCCACGACTCGGCGCGACGCCCGCGCGGGCCGGGTGACCCACTGCCACGGACGTCAGGGACACCCTAGACCGGAGAAGTTGGCCTCGCCAAACTTCCCGCGATTCATCTCAGACTGATCTCAAGCTGCTCGGCGCGCACGTGACCGACCCGATCCTTGAGACGGAGGAAGGGCTCCTCGACGCACCGCCAGGACAGGTGGACCACGAGCGCGGTGAGCAGGGCTGCGAGCAGAAGAGCCGGCCACCGACCGGGTGCTGCCAGGGCCGCGGCACCCCCGACGAGTGGATGGTGCCAGAGGTAGATCCCGTAGGACCTGCGGCCGACGAGCTGGAGCTTCGGCGACGCGAAGAGTCCGACAGCGGGGCCCGGCGCCACGAGCACGATCGCGAGGGAGGTCGCCGCCGCCACCAGGGTCGGCAGCACCAAGACGGCTACGCGCGGGTCCTCGACCATGCTCGAGGACGCGACGAGGCCCAGCAGGCCCGCGGCCGCCCACGGGTGGGCTCGACCCGGCGCACGGGTGTGGAGCCACAGCGCGGCCAGGCAGCCGATGAGGAGGCCGTCCATGCGGGTGTCGGCACCGAAGTGGACACGAAGGACCCCACGACCGTCGTCCCACAGCATGAGGCGCAGCACGACAGCTGTCAGCGAGCCGAGTCCGGCGACCAACGTCGCGAACGCGAACCGGCCCCTCCCCAGCGCGAGGACGACGATCAACACGCACGGCCACACGATGTAGAACTGCTCCTCGATCGCGAGGGACCAAGTGTGGCCGATTGCCGAGTCGCGCCCCTGCATGGCGGTCGTGTAGTTGCCGACGTAGAGGATCGCGCCGACGAAGTCACGTCCGGATGCGACCACTGGCGCTTGGGACACCCAGGTGACCACACCCATGGCGGCGAGGAACAACATGAGTGCCGGGAAGAGGCGACAGGCGCGCCGGAAGTAGAAGCGCCTGAGCGAGACGGCGCCGCTGGCACGGTGCTCCTCGAGGAGCAAGGTAGTGATCAGGAAGCCGCTGAGGGCGAAGAACATCGTCACACCGACATTCCCCGCCAGCGGCGGCAGGAAGCCGGCGTGGCACGCGACGACGACAAGGATGGCTGCGGCACGAATGACGTCCAGCTGCAACCGTCGCCTCGGCTGCCAGCCGTCTCCTGCATCCATGGCGAGCATGATCCTTCACACGCGCCGGTTCGGCAGCAGATTGGTCATCTGACTCAGGCGGACTCGATCATCGGCCCGGCCACAGGCTTGACCAGCCGCAGCGGCGGCACCAGCCCTCCTGAGGCCAGCGCGTCCAGCGCGGCCAGCTCGTCCTCGTCAATGGTGAGGTCCGGTGGCGGGCCCAGCAGCACCGTGACCACGCAGTCGTGGCAGTGCAGGCCGCGCACCACGCAGGTGTGGCAATCGATCCGTGTCGTCATGTCCCGAACGCTCGCAGGTACCACCGACACTGATGATGTTCCTGCCCTGGGGTCGTGACTCAGCCACCGACTGTCGGCCTGCTGGCTTGACCCTCAATTGGACCGTCCGGCCCCGAGGCATCCGCGCGCCGGCCGGGCGGACATGACCTCATAAGAGCCTGGCGAAGCCTCATCAGTGTCCTGTCTGGTCGCCCGACCGGCGTCGACCCATCCCATCGACTGGAATCGACACGGAAGGCAGATTCATCATGACAGTGACCGCTTTGGAAACCGGCACGATCTTCGGCGGGATCGACACGCACGCGGACACCATCCACGTCGCGGCGATCGAAGCCTGGGGTCGCCAGCTCGGCGACCAGGAGCTCCCCACAACACCGACGGGCTATCGCAACGCGCTGGCGTTCTTGACCGGCCACGGCGCGGTAACCGGCATCGGGATCGAGGGCACCAGGTCCTACGGCACCGGTATCGCTCGGACTGCGGTCGATGCCGGGTTCGACGTGCGCGAGGTCGTACGCCCTGAACGATCGGTGCGCAGACGCCAAGTCAAGTCGGATCCAATCGATGCCTACCAAGCCGCCCACGCCGTGCTGAGCGGCCGGGCCACCGCAGCAGCCAAGACAGCTGACATCGCCGCGCTACGCGCGCTGCACAACGCTGCACACGATCGCGATGGCACGAATGCGCAACCACCCGCGCACCAAGGCCTTCGTTCAACTCCAGCGGGACGCAACCGGTCCACCCCGGAGATCATGAGAATCCTCAAGCGCGCCATCGCCCGGAAGATGTACAAGCAACTCACCAAGCCCCACGACGACCTCCACGTCCACGACCTACGACCAACCCGGCAAGCCGAGAACGTCACCCTCGAGGCAGCCGCCCGAGCACTCGGCCTGGCAACCGTCACGATCAGCCGCACCGAACGCGGACAATTCATCACTCCCGAGGTCGTCCAGCGCTACCGAGAGTGGCTCGAAACGGCTTGACCATCCATAGGAGCTTCAACGGGCTCCCGGCGTGTCGCGAGGGGTCCCATTGTCGTCCTCACCTACGGACGAAGCAGGTCCAGCCGGCACCGCAATCCGTGGCGGAGAACGCAGCGTCGTCCTCGACCAGCGCCGCCTGCGGCGAGTCCTCGCGGGCGACGACGACGTCCACGGCATCCACAGCCGACCGCGCGCCCGCGCTCCCGTCGAGGAAGTCCAGGTACGCCGCCTGGTCCCGGTGCGTGAAGGCATCCAGTGGGTTGGCGGCCCACAAGCGCACCCCCTCGACCGCCAGCGTCTCGGAGAGCGGAGTCGGGGCCAGCACCACGTCGTCCCCCGCCGTGGCCACCACAGTCCGCACCACGGCCGAGGGCTGGCCCAGCACCGCCTCGCCCCGAGCCAGCACCACGGGCAGGGCGACGGCGAACGCGACGATGCCGACCACGACCGCGGACCCGAACTGGTGCCGGGAGCGATCAGCGCGCTCAGGTGCGCCATTGTCCGGGCGCCCAGCGGCGAGGACCGCCAGGACGCAGACGAGCCAGATGCCGTGCCGCGCGGCGCTCGCGGTGGCCACGCACAGTCCGAGCACCGCGACGTACTCCCAGGCGGCGCGACGGCGGCGGAGGAACACCACCAGCAGGACGAGCGCCGCGGCGATCATGACGACATCGAACGGGCTGTCGAGGCTCGGCCTCGCCCACAGCCCTTCTGCGCGCTGGGCCGACACGTTGTCGAAGACCGTTGCGTAGTAGGCCGGCGTGTGCCACAGCTGGGGCGTGGCACAGAGCGCGAGGAGGCTCGTTGCGCCGACAGCGATGCTCTGCGTGAGGTGCGTCCGCGTGCGCTGGACGAGCAGGTAGGCACCCAGCACACACACACCGAGAAGTGCAGCCCCGTGGAGGTTCCCCCACAGCGCGACGAGCGGCACCGCCCACCAGATCCGGCGGTCCGGCGTCCGCGCCTGGCTGCAGACCAGAGCCAGCAGCAGCACGAACAGGACCAGCGAGTACGACTGTGCCCGCACGACCGCCAACGACGCGAGACCACCGAGGACGACGAGAGCCACCGCAGCAGCGGCGTGGGCGTCGCCCGCGCCGCGCGCACGCACGACCACCGCCAGCACGACGAGGGTCGTGACGACGGCCGCGAGGTGGGCCAGGACCGGTGCAGCGTCACCGACGCCATGCATCGCGGACGCGGTGAGCTCGGCGAGCACCGGGACGTTGTGCCAGCCCCCGGTGTCCGCGACGGCGAAGGGAACCCGGTCGGGCACCTGCCCGGTGGTGCGGACGTGGTCCCCCAGCGCCACGAGCCAGTCCCAGTCCGCGCCGATCCGGACGAAACACGCCAGGAATGCCGCGCACGCGACGACCGACAGGACGGTCCAGCGCCACTGACCGAGCGCTCCACGGACGCCCGGCGCGCTGCTCACGTGATCAGTCCGAGCAGAGACGACGCCGGCACGGCCCGCGCCCTGGCGCGTACGACGTCGCGCACCACCGCCTGGTCGTCGCTCACCACCACCACGACCCGCCCCGGCGGCTCGGCCGCCACCAGCTGGCGGATGACGTCGTCGGCGATGACCCCCTCGGGGCTGAACACGACGCGTACGCCGCGGGGCGCCGGCATCGCCGTGCGGGTGGTGGACTCGGCGGCGTCGAAGACCACGGTGGTCTCGGCCCCGGACCGCGCCACGACCGGGCCGAGCGCGGCGACGAGGCGGCTGCGCTGGGCCTCGAGGCTGGCCGAGGGCCAGGTCGACTTGGTGACGTTGTAGCCGTCGACGATGAGGCGCGCCCGCGGCAGGGCGAGGGTCTGCTCCAGGAGCGCCGCGCTGGCCGGGGCACTCGAGGTGGGCACCTCGGTGGTCGCCAGAGCCGACTCGACGGCGTCGCCGGGCGATCCGGACACCGCGGGCAGCCCCAGCTCGCGGCGCAGGCCGGTCGCCGACTCCACCACCGCGTCGAGCAGCAGCCGGGCCCGGATGCTGGCGGCGTCGCGGTCTGACCTGGTGTCGCGGCGCGTGGCGGCGAGGGCTGCCTCGGACTCCTCGAGCTGGGCACGCAGACGACGTACGTCGGCCTCCGCAGCCGTCGTGGCCGCCGCAGCGGCAGCCACGGCCCTGTCGCGCTCGGCGTGCGCGGCGTCGCGCTCCTCCTGCGCGCCGCGGAGCACCCCGCGCGCCTCGCCGAGACGCTGGCGCAGCACCTTGTGGTCGGCGCGGGCCCGCTCGAGCTCGTCGCGGTGCTCCGACCTGGTCGCGGCCAGCTCGGCCTGCAGCGCCGCCACCTGCGCGGCCAGGCGGCCGAGCTCGGCGCGGTCCTGATCCTCGCGGGCGTGGTCGTCGCCCAGCGTCGCGGCGGCGTCCTCGACCACCGACTCCCACCCGTCCTCGCGCGCGAGCCAGGCGCGTGCGGCGAGCTCCAGGGGCTCGTCGGAGGCCGCCGGCAGCGCGGCGACCTGGACCGCGGCGTGCCGGCGGAACTCGTCGTCGTCGAGCGCGTCCCAGATCGCTGTGCCGCCGAGCCGCGCACGGCGCGCCGGGGCGAAGCCGGCGATCTTGCGGAGCGGGGCCGGGACCGGGGTGATCGACGGCAGGACGGCCGAGACCAGCGCCACCACGCGCAGGCGCAGGCGCTCCGGCAGGGGTGCCGGGTCGGTCACGGACGTCCGGTCATCGTGCGCTCACCCGGCAGCCGGGTCCGACGCGGTGTCCGCGGAGGCCCGGTCGACGCCCTCGATGGCGTCCGCGCGTCCGCACCAACGGCACGTGACGGCCTCGACGGTCTCCGAGCGCACCGTCTCCTCCTCGACTTGGACCTCGCCTGCGAGGTCGAAGTGCCAGTACTCGGTCGTGCGCCGCGTGCGGGTGACGTCGAAGCGGGTGAGGTTGCCGCAGCCGGCGCAGCGCCACCGCTCGGTGTCGGCGGGAACGCGGAAGTCAGCGGTCTGGTCGGGCACGGGTGCTCCTAGGCGCGGGGGGTCGGGCGCGAGCCAGCGTAGTGCGCGTGCCCTCCCCGCCATTGTCGGATCCCACGTCTAGCGTCGGCAGACATGAGCACCACCGCCGAGCGAGCGACGCGCGAGCAGTCCCGATGGGAGGCGCAGCGCAGCTTCGACGAGCTGGGTCGGCCGCTGCGCGACCTCACCTTCTGCGTGGTCGACCTGGAGACCACGGGTGGCTCGGCCGCGGCCGGGTCGATGATCACCGAGATCGGTGCGGTCAAGGTGCGCGGCGGCGAGGTGCTCGGCGAGTTCCAGACGCTGGTCAACCCGCACAGCGAGATCCCGGCCTTCATCGCCGTGCTGACGGGCATCAGCAACTCGATGGTCCACGACGCGCCGCCGATCGAGTCGGCGCTGCCGGCGTTCCTCGAGTTCGCCGCAGGGTGCGTGCTCGTGGCGCACAACGCGCCGTTCGACGTCGGGTTCCTCAAGCACTTCGCGCGCGAGCAGGGCCGGCCGTGGCCGAAGTTCGAGGTCCTCGACACCGCCAAGCTGGCCCGCCGGGTGGTCACCCGCGACGACGCGCCCAACTGCAAGCTGTCGTCGCTCGCGACGCTCTTCAACGCCTCCACCACGCCCAACCACCGCGCGCTCTCCGACGCGCGCGCCACGGTCGACGTCCTCCACGGCCTCATGGAGCGGCTCGGCGGGCTGGGCGTGCACACGCTCGAGGAGCTCCAGACCTTCTCGGCCCGCGTCACCACCGCCCAGCGCCGCAAGCGCCACCTCGCCGAGGGCCTCCCCCACGCCCCGGGCGTCTACCTCTTCCGCGACGAGCGGTCCCGGGTGCTCTACGTCGGCACCTCCCGCGACCTGCGCACCCGCGTGCGCACCTACTTCACCGCCTCCGAGACCCGCACCCGCATGGGCGAGATGGTCGGCCTCGCCACGTCGGTCACCGGGATCGAGTGCGCCACCCCGCTCGAGGCCGAGGTGCGCGAGCTGCGCCTCATCGCCGAGCACAAGCCGCGCTACAACCGGCGCTCGCGCTTCCCCGAGAAGGTGCACTTCGTCAAGCTGACCCGAGAGCCCTGGCCACGCCTCTCGCTGGTGCGCACTGTCCTCGACGACGACGCCGACTACCTCGGCCCCTTCTCGTCGCGGAAGACGGCCGAGAAGTGCCTGTCCGCGCTCCACGAGACCTTCCCCGTGCGCCAGTGCAGCGGGCGCCTGCCCCGCACCCCGAAGGGCACGGCGTGCGTGCTGGCCGAGATGGGGCGCTGCCTGTCACCGTGCGACGGCTCCACCGACGAGTCGACCTACGGCGCCCTCGTGCGCCAGCTGCGCGACACGCTGCTGCGCAGCCCGCAGGAGGTGGTGGAGGCCATCAACGAGCGGATGGGCGCGCTGGCCGAGGCCGAGCGCTTCGAGGAGGCCGGCGTGCACCGCGACCGGCTCGCCACGTTCGTCCGCGCGGCCGCTCGCACGCAGCGCCTGTCTGCACTCACCCGGTGCGAGGAGATCGTCGCCGCCCGTCGCGAGGACACGGGCCGGTGGTCGGTGCACGTGGTGCGCCACGGTCGGCTGGCTGCTGCCGGGGTGATCCCCCCCGGGGCCGACGCCCACCACTACGTCCGGGAGCTCTGCGCCAGCGCCGAGACGGTGCGCGGCGCGCCCGGCCCCGTGCCGGCAGCCACGGCGGAGGAGTCGGAGAAGATCCTGCGCTGGCTGGAGTCGCCAGGTGTGCGGCTCGTCGACGTCGACGGGGAGTGGGTGTGCCCGCTGGGTGGCGCGGCGCGGCACCTTGCCCTCTACGACGCGGTCAACCAGTCACGGCTGTCGCTGGTGCCCTTCGACGAGCACCGGCTGCCGTCGACGGTGCACCGGCCGGCCCGATAGGCCGCTGACCGAGGAGCGCTCAGCGCCCGTCACGAGACCTCAATCGAGCCCGATGCTGAACGCCGACTCCAGGTCGTGCTTCGAATAGGTCCGGAACGCGATGTGCGTCTCGGTCTCGGTGACGCCCTCGACCTTGTTGAGCCGGTCGGCCACCACCGCAGCCACGTCCTCGTGCTCCCTCACCCGCACGAGGGCGATCAGGTCGATCTGGCCGGTCACCGAGTAGACCTCGCTCACGCCGTCGAGCGAGGCGATCGCCTCGGCGACCTCGGGGATGCGGGCGACGTCGGCCTTCACGAACACGATGGCGGTGATCATGGGTTCACCGTAGCGACAGGTGCCAGCTGCGGGGTCGAGGACCAACCAGATGTTCCCGGTAGTCACTTGTGACTAGCGCGGGCCATTTCGCCGCATCATCCCCCACAGGCCCCTAGCGTGATGCGGTCTGAGTCACACCATCGAGGGGGACCTTCCGGGATGTCACACACCACCACATCGCGCCGCAGGCGCTCGCGCGTCGCCTCGGCTGCTGCCCTGGCCGTTCTCGTCACGACGACGATGGGTGCCTTCTCGTCGTCGGCATCGGCGGCCGTCGGAGCCCCCGGCTCTCTAACGGTCGCGACGGCCAACAGCTCGACCCCCGTTCTCTCGTGGTCACGTCCTGGCGGGGTGACCGAGTTCAACATCCAGATCGACAACGACGCGTCGTTCTCATCGACCGAGATCAACGAGACCACGAAGAACACTCGGTTCGTCCCACAGAAGAACCTGTCCCGAGGCACGCAGTACTGGCGCGTCCGCTCCACGAAGGACGGGCAGTCCTCATCGTGGGCATCGGGCAATTTCGACGTCGCCCCGGTCACCGTCCCGATCCCTACGGCTCCCGCCGACGGTGCGGTGCTCCCCCAGCCCGACAGCCCGCCGCTCCTGCGCTGGCAGACCAGTCGCGGCGCCACGTCCTACACCGTAGAGGTGGACGGCGACGCCGACTTCATCGGCGCCAAGAGCTGGACGACCAAGACCACGTCGATCGCCGTCCCCGACGCCCTGCCGGCCGGCGACTACTTCTGGCGGGTGACGGCCTCGCTGGAAGGTGGCTTCAACAGCCTCCCCTCGCCGACGAGGAGCTTCGTCCTCGGCGCACTCTCCTCTCCCAAGCTCAGCTATCCGGTCGACGACATCAACCAGGCTGTCGAGGACGTCGTGTTCGACTGGGAGCCCGTCGCCGGAGCGGTCACCTACGACCTCCAGGTCGCGACGGACTCGACCTTCAACAACTTCGCCTTGAAGGCAGAGAACCTCTACGGGTCGCGCTACAGCCCGCCCACGACCCTCTACAACGACCAATTCTGGTGGCGGGTCCGTGCCGTCGACCTGGCTGGCCAGCCGACCGGCTGGTCCACAGCTCGCTTCAGCTTCAAGCGCCAATGGCTCGACACCCCCCTCGCCACGTGGCCCCTCGGCAACGAGCTGACCCCCGACGCATCGGTGCTCGACAGCGACGGCGAGAAGGTGTTCTACGAGTGGACTCCGGTCCAGCACGCGAGTCGCTATCTCCTCCAGGTGTCCACCGACCCGAACTTCTCACCCTCGTACACGAGGTCCTGCCTCACCGCGAGCACGTCGTTCGCCCCTCGCTCCACGTCCTTCCAGGACGGGACCTGTGGCATCGCGCCGGGTACGGTGCACTACTGGCGGGTGAGCGGCATCGATGACCCGTACCCCTCCGGTGGCGTGCCGGGTATCTGGTCCACACCCCAGAAGGTGTCGTGGGGACCGCGTGCCCCCGTGGGCGTCTTCTCCGGGTTCTCGGTGGTCACTGGGCTTCGCGGTGCCATGACCGCCACTGGCGCGTCGTCTGGGTCAGCCGGCTGCGGCGATGCCAGCTGCGGCGTCCTGTCGGCGACTCCCGTCCTGACCTGGAATCGCCAACCCGGAATCGACTACTACAAGGTCGTGATCGGCATCGACGAGAACTTCACCTTCTCACCGCTTCCCGACGTCGAGCGCTATCGGACGACGAATCACTTCTTCTCGCTGAAGGACGGCGACGAGAAGCTCACGCTCCCGGAGAGCGAAGCCGGGCTGCCGTACTTCTGGTACGTCATCCCCTGCCGCAGCGACAACACCTGTGGGCCGAGCCCCATCAAGCGAAACCCGCCGCTCCCGGGTTCACACAGCTTCCTCAAGGTGAGTCCCCCTATCGTCGGCCTCGTCTCCTCCGACCCCGGTGGCTCTGACATCACGTTCAGCTGGCAGGACTACTTCGATACCAACTCCGGGTCCGCGGGGTGGGCGTACAGCCAGCCCGGTCAGCAGTCTGCTCGGACCTATCGGATCCAGGTTGACAACGAGCCGAGCTTCGCCGACCCCTTGCTCGACAACGTCGTGGTGGACCAGGCGACGTACACCGCCGGCGACCGTCTCTATCCCGAGGGCCGCCTGTACTGGCGGGTCCAGGCGGTCGACGCGCAAGAGCACGGCCTGACCTGGTCGGCGACCGCCGAGCTCGTGAAGGCCAGCCCAACCCTCACGCTCCTCTCCCCAGTCGGCAATGCCGCCGTCGCCGGTGCCGCCCCGCTGGAGTGGGCACCGCAGGCCTTCGCCAAGTCCTACGAGGTCGAGGTGTACAAGAACAACGACACGGCGTTCTCGCCCGCCAACCGAGTGGTCAACGCCCGCGTGGCCAATCCGGCCTACACCCCCACCGACCTCCTGCCCGCTTCGCCCGTGCCCTACGTCTGGCGGGTGCGGCGCATCGACTCCAAGGGCAACCAGGGGCCGTGGGCCGCAGCGTCCTTCGTGTCGCGCGGCGCAGCGCCCGAGCTCCTCTCGCCCACCTCGGGCGTGTGGCAGCCCTCCAACGGCGCGTACTTCACATGGAGCGACGTCCCGGGCGCGACGAGCTTCCAAGTGTCGCTGCGCAGCGGCACGAACAACTCCGTGACGACGACCGTCGCAACGGCGTACGCGCCCTCGGAGCTGTCGTCGGGCGACTACACCTGGTCGGTCACAGCGCTGGACGCCGCGGGAAAGCCCTTGGGGACGAGCGCAGTCCGCAGCTTCAAGGTCGACTCGATCGCGCCCACCCTGACGTCGATGAAGCCGACGGGGAGCGCGAGCCCGAAGTCCGTCTTCGTGGCGACCTTCAGCGAGAAGGTGAAGGGCGTCAGCAAGAAGACGATGAAGCTCTACCAGAAGGGCAAGAACAAACCCCTCAAGGCGAAGGTCGTCCTCAAGGGCCGCAAGGCGAAGCTCAAGCCGGCCAAGAAGCTCAAGAAGGGCAAGACCTACATCGTCAAGCTCAAGCACACCTCGATCCAGGACGTGGCCGGCAACCGACTGGTCAAGCCCGCGAAGTGGAACGTCGTCGTCAACTGACCGAGTTCGCGGACGTTAGGTCACGGCGGGAGATAGTGTCCCGCCGTGACCTGGCTCGCTGACCACTGGCTCGACCTCCTCGGGTGGGGTGGGAGTGCCCTCCTCGTCTACTCGCTGCTACAGGCCAGCGTGCTCCGATTGCGCATCCTCAACGCGATCGCGTGCGTGATCCTCATCGTCTTCAACTGGGTACTCGGCGTGTGGCCCATGGTCGGCATGAACGTCGTCCTGGTGGCGATCAACGCGTGGTTCATCGCCCGGCTCGGACGTGACCGCCACGACCAGACGGCGTTCGAGGTGCTCGAGGTGGCCCCCTCCGACGAGTACCTGCGCCACACCCTGCGGGTCCATGGGGCCGACATCCTCAAGTTCAACCCCACCTTCGTGCACGACCCCTCCTCCGACGAGGACGCCTTCCTGGTGCAGCGCGGCGACGAGACGGTCGGGGTGGTGTTGCTGCACACCGAGGGCGACACCGCGCACGTGCTGCTGGACTACGTCACGCCGCGTTATCGCGACTTCTCCCCCGGTGAGTTCGTCTGGCGTCGCAGCAAGCTGCTCAGCGATCGGGGTATCCGGCACGTAGTTACCTCGCCCGGCATGGTGGGCGCCTACTACGGCCGGCTGGGATTCGTGAGGAGCGGCGACTCGTGGCGCCTGAAGGTCACCTCGTGACGATCGTCGTTCGCCGGGTAATGCCCCTCATCGCCCTGGCCGTCGTGCTGGCTGCGTGCATCCGCAGGATCAGGGTTGACAGCGCGAGCTCCGACATGTGGTTCCACCTGCGCATGGGGGACGAGTTCCTGGCAGGTTGGTCGGTCGCACGCCCCGGGCACCTGGGTACGTTCGACTCCGCTGACTGGGTTCCGACGCAGTGGCTCTCACAGATGGCGATGGCGGCGACCGAGCACCACTTCGGAGTCGCCGGCGTGATCTGGCTGGCTGGCGCGATCCACGTCACGATCATCCTCCTGGTCTACGTGCTGTGCAGAGGAGAGGCAGCCCCTCTCCCGGCCGCGTTGACCGCCGGGATGTCGTTCCTCGCGCTCAGCTATGGCCTCTCCCCCCGCCCACAGGTCATGAGCTACCTGTTCGTGGTCGTCATCGTCTTCGCGTGGCTGGCCACCGAGAAAGACGGCAAGCCCCGCTGGTGGCTGGTAGCGCTCGCGTGGGTCTGGGCACCCATCCACGGGATGTGGCCTCTCGCCTTCATCATCGGCACTGTCTGCGTCGTCGGCATCGCCCTCAACCGGACGTTCGACCGCAGCCAGCTGTCGCGACTGGCGATGATCCCGGTGCTGTCGGCCGTCGTGCCGTTGCTGACCCCGGCAGGCGTCCACCTCTACAGCGCCGTGCTGCTCGTGGGCGGGCGCTCGGAGTACTTCGACGAGTGGGGGCCGACCGACTTCCACGAGCCCGCCGCCATCGCCCTCGCCGTCATGCTCGTGGTCGTCGTGGTCTTCGCCGTCCGGCGTCGACAGTCCTGGCTCTTCGTGCTGCTTCTGCTGACCGCGGCGGGATGGGCCGTGTACGCCAGCAGGACCACGCCCGTCGCGGCCGCGATCGCTGCGCCCCTGGTCGCACGCGCCCTGCAGTCGGTCATCCCGCAAACCGGCCCGATGGGACCGATCGAGCGGACATCGGTCGCCGCACTGGGCGTGGCGTCGCTCGTTGCCCTGACCGTGGTCGCCGGCGTTCGCGCCGACGACCAGGTCGTCCCGGGCTGGACGGACAAGCGGCTGGACGCACTCCCTGCGGGCGCGCGCGTCCTTGACGACTGGACGTCGGGACCGTACTACCTGTGGAAGCACCCCGATCTCAGCCTGGTCATGCACGGCTACGGCGACGTGTTCACCGACGATGAGATCGAACGCAACCGGGACATCATGCGGCTGTCGCCGGGCTGGGACGACCTCGTCGCGGACCTGGACGCAGAAGCCGCACTCATCACCACCGACTCCTCTCTGGGATACGCACTTGCGCACGACGATCGCTGGACCGTCGTCCAGGACGACGAGGACTTCGTGTTCCTCGTGCCGAGCAGCTGACCCCCAGCGCCTCAGCGAGCCGTGGCCGTCACCCAGCGGTCCAGTGTAGAACGGGCCGCGCCTGAGTCGATTGCGTCAGAGGCCTTGGCGATGCCGGCAGCCAGCGCCGGCTCGACGTCATCGTCCGGGGTGTCGTAGACAGCAAGCGCAGCGCCAGCGTTGAGCAGCACCGCGTCCCGAATAGGTCCCGGCTCCCCTGCGAGCACGCGTCGTACGACCTCCGCGTTGTGCGCGGCGTCGCCGCCCCGGAGGTCCTCCGCCGTCGAGCGGGCGAACCCCAGTGCCGTGGGGTCGATGGACGTCCCGGACACCGATCCGCCGTGCACCCGCCACAGCGTCGAGGTTGTGGTCGTGGTGAGCTCGTCGAGCCCGTCGTCCCCGCGGAAGACCCAGGCGTCGACGCCGCGCTGGGCGAGCACGCCGGCCATCACCGGAGCCATGCGGGCATCGGCACAGCCGATCGCCTGCGCCTGGGGTCGCGCCGGGTTCGTCAGCGGGCCGAGGATGTTGAACGTCGTGGCGATGCCCAGTTCTCGCCGCGGTACCGCCGCGTGGCGCATCGCTGGGTGGAACGCGGCGGAGAAGCAGAACGTGATGCCTGCCTCCTCGGCGACCTCCGCGACACGGGCGGGAGCCAGGTCGAGACGGATCCCGAGCGCCTCGAGCACGTCGGCCGACCCGGATTTCGAGGACGCCGAGCGGTTGCCGTGCTTGACCACGCGCGCTCCCGCGCCGGCAGCGACGACAGCGGCCATCGTGGAGATGTTGACCGACATCGACCGGTCACCGCCGGTGCCGACGACGTCGAGCAGGCGCCCCGGGACCGAGATGGGGTTGGCCGCCTCGAGCATGGCTGCGGCGATGCCGGAGACCTCGTCGACCGTCTCCCCCTTGGCGCGCAGCGCCACGACGAGGCCGGCCACCTGGACAGGGGTCGCCGCACCGGCAAATACCTCGCTCATGGCCCACCGCGCCTGGTCCTGGGTGAGGTCCTGGCCGTTGACCAGCGCGGTGAGTACTTCAGGCCACGTGCTCGACATGGGCCACACCCTAGTTGCGTCCCAATCAGTTCCCACGAAGCGCACCCCACGGTGGATGCCCACGTCTACAGTCACTCGTTGTGGAGGAAATCGGGGCCCGTCGGCTGACCCTTCGAGCGCTGGCGTGGTCCGGTGGCCTCGTTTTCGCCTGGCTGTCCGTGGCCCTCGTCGCCTCCGACCTGGGTCTTGGCGTCGACTCGCATGCGTACTGGGCTGCCTGGCGGGGAGAGATGTACGACCACGCGCCGGCCACGCGGGACGCGTTCCTCTACAGCCCTGCCTTCGCCCAGGCGATCTGGCCGCTGGCCCAGCTGCCGTGGCCGGTCTTCGCCGTGGTGTGGGGCCTCGCGGCCACTGCCACGGTGACCTGGCTGGCAACAGGCGCTAGGCGGGCGTGGGTGGTCCCGCTCAGCCTCCTCGGCACGCTCGAAGTGCTCACCGGCAACGTGAACTGGGTGCTGGCACTCGTCGCGCTCCTGGGCCTGCGGCACCCCGGCCTGTGGACCATCGCTCTGCTCACCAAGGTCACTCCTGCCCTAGGCCCGATCTGGTTCCTCGCCCGCGGCGAGTGGCGCAGCCTGGGCCGCTCGGTCACCTGGGCCGTGGCGGTGACCGCCGTGTCGATCGCCCTGGCACCTGAGCTCTGGCGTGCCTGGTGGGAGTTCCTCTCGCTCCACGCCGCCTCGACCGGTGGCACGGTGGGCTCGGACTTCCTCCCGCCGCTCGCGATCCGGCTGCCCGTCGTCCTGGCGTTCCTCGTGTGGGGGGCGCGGACCGACCGCGTGTGGACGCTCCCGGTCAGCATGACGCTGATGTCACCCGTGAGCGGCATTGGCCAGATCGTCGTGCTACTGGCGCTGCCGCGACTCGTACGGACCAGTCACGCCGACGAGTCGTCGCGACGTCAGGCCGTCGGCATCTGAACGTCAGGACGTGGCCGGCACGGAGGGCCGCAGCAGGCCGATGACGGCCTCGGCGAGCTGGATCGGGTCGATCGGGTGCGGCACGGCTGCCTCGGCGCGCGACCAGGTGGCGAGCCACGCGTCCTGCGGGCGCCCGGTGAGCACGACGACCGGCGGGCACTGGTAGATCTCGTCCTTGAGTTGCTTGGCGATGCCCATGCCGCCCGCCGGGACGGCCTCACCGTCGAGGATCGCGAGGGAGATATCGCCGCGGTCCATGTTCTGCAGCACGACCGGCTCGGTGGCGACCTCGACGTACTCGAGCTCCGGGAGGTCGGGGTGCGGACGCCGCCCCAGCGCGAGGATCACCTGCTGGCGCGTGTTGACGTCGTCGCTGTAGACGAGGACCTTCAAGGACTTGGCGCTTTCGCTCACGCGGGCATCGTATCCCTGTGCAGACGGCGAGGGTCCCCTAGGCTCGTCCGGTGGAGTTCGACCTGCCCAAGCGTCTCGCGCTCGTAACACTGTGCCTCACGCTCGCCGCGGTCGGGCTCATCGAGACTCGGGTGCACCTGAGCCTCACCGGACCCGGCTGGGACGCTTGGGCCTACTGGGACGCCTGGCGCGGCGCGATGTACGACGGTTCCGTCGGAGACTCGGGGCAGTTCCTCTACAGTCCGGCATTCGCGCAAGCCATCTGGCCGCTGGCGCAGACGACGTGGCCACTATTCGCATGGGTGTTCATCCTTCTCAACGCTGTCGGGCTGGCCTGGCTCCTCAAGCCTCTGCCCCCGATGCTGGCCGTCCCGCTCTGGCTGGCGGGATCGCAGGAGGTGCTGTCAGGCAACGTGTTCATCCCGATGGCGGTCGTCGCAGTCCTCGGGATGCCACGGTCGTACCTGTGGGCCTTCGTCGCACTCACGAAGATCACGCCATGCCTCGGGCCGATCTGGTTCGCCGCGCGAGGCGAATGGCGAGCCGTCGCTCGAGCCGTCGCAGCCACCGTGTGCCTCGCGTCGGCCTCGGCCCTCCTCGCGCCCGGTCTGTGGCTGGACTGGTTCGCCTTCCTCGTCGATCAAGCCCGCTTGTCCGACACGGCGGTCGGGTACCCGTTCATCCCGGGCCCCATCTTCCGCCTGCCGGTCGCCGTGCTCCTCGTCGTGTGGGCAGCACGCCCCGGGCGCACCTGGACACTCCCTGTGGCGATGGTGATCGCCACGCCGTTCATCTGGAACGGCTCCTTCACCCTCCTCGCTGCGATCCCGAGGCTCAGGGAGTACGACTCGAGCGCCGCTCGGCCAGGTCGAGCCGACGGTCCTCGCGCGCCGCCTCCTTCATCGACGAGCGCACCCACTGGGTGAACAGCACCGCGAAGAACAGCACGCCGATCAGGTCGCCGCTCGCCCAGAGGATGCCGCCGGCGAGGTGCTGGTCGTCGAGCACGGGTGGCAGCCACGACCCCATAGGCCCCTCTCGCAGCTCGCGGTAGTGCTCACCACCGATGATGGTGGTCTGGCCCATGATCGTGACGCCCAGAAAGGCGTGGAAGGGCAGCGTCATCAGCGTCAGGAGCACCCGGAAGGGGTGGCTCACGCGCCCGGGGACAGGGTCGACTCCCATCAGCGGCCAGAAGAAGAGGGTGCCGACGAGCACCAGGTGGACGTGCATCATCTCGTGGACGTACGCCGACGCCAGGCTGGCGTCGTACCACGAGCTGAAGTAGAGCGCCCACGGCGAGGCGACGTAGAGCACGAACGCGAGCGGCGCGAAGGCCAGCACCTTCGCCACCCGCGAGTGGATCACCGCGAGCAGCCACCGCCGCGGTCGCGGCGGCAGCGTGCGCAGCGCCAGCGTGACCGGCGCGCCCAGGGCGAGAGCGAGCGGCACGACCATCGACAGCAGCATGTGCTGCACCATGTGCACGCTCAGCAGCGTCGTGTCGTAGCGCCCCAGCCCGGACATCGTGGCGAAGGCGAACGCACCCATCCCGAGCCCCACGAACGACAGCGTGCGGCCGACCGGCCAGCGGTCCCCGCGACGGTGCATCACGCTCACGCCCAGGAGGTAGAGACCCACCGCCCAGACCGTCACGACGAAGGGGACGGCGTCGATCCCCCAGTCGGTGAACACCCGCCCGACGGTGAATCGCGGGAGGGTCTCGGAGGCGTCCTGGGAGAGCGCGGACAGGGCGATCAGCACGGTGTGAACTTTATGACGTGAGATCACAGGGGGTCGGGGTGCCCTCCCTTCCCCCCAGCAGCCATAATGGCGGACGTGGCGACAGCAACTGCGATTCCGGCATCCCGTCTGCACGGGCACCACGACCGACCCAGCATGGTCAGCGTGGGCACCATCATCTGGCTCTCGAGCGAGCTGATGTTCTTCGCCGCGCTGTTCGCGGCCTACTTCACCATCCGCGCGGTGAGCCCGGACCTGTGGGCGCAGGAGACCGACAAGCTCAACGTCCCCTTCTCCACCGCCAACACCGCGATCCTCGTGGCGTCGTCGTTCGCCTGCCAGTGGGGCGTCTTCGCCGCCGAGCGCGGCCAGGTCGGCCGCACGGGTGGGCTGCTCAACTTCTCCAAGTGGGGCCTGCGCGAGTGGTTCATGCTCACCTACGTCATGGGCGCGATCTTCATCGGCGGCCAGGCGCTGGAGTACACCGAGCTCATCCACGAGGGCGTCACGATCCCGAGCTCGGCCTACGGCTCGATGTTCTACCTGACCACCGGCTTCCACGGCCTCCACGTCACCGGTGGACTCATCGCCTTCCTCTTCGTGCTCGGCCGCACCTACCTGGCCCGCCGCTTCACCCACGAGCAAGCCGTCACCGCGATCGTCGTGTCCTACTACTGGCACTTCGTCGACGTGGTCTGGATCGGCCTGTTCTTCACGATCTACGTCATCCAGTAAGCACCCGTTCCCGACTCCGGCAAGGACACAAAAGTGCGTTTGCTCAACCGAACCGCTGGTCGCCTCTCGCGGCACCGCCGCGGACCGCTGGCGGGACTCGTCGTGCTGCTGCTGGGCCTGCTCATCAGCGGCTCCCTCTACACCGCTCTGGCTCCTGCCCAGGCGCAGAACCAGGCCAGCGAGACCGACCAGGTCGCGCAGGGCAAGGAGCTGTTCCTCGCCAGCTGCGCGTTCTGCCACGGCAAGAACGGCGAGGGCGTCCCCACCGTGCGTGACGGCTACCAGCTCGGCCCGTCGCTGGTCGGCGTCGGTGCCGCCGCAGTTGACTTCCAGGTCGGCACCGGCCGCATGCCGCTGGCGAGCCCCGGCGCCCAGGCGCCGCGCAAGAAGGTCGCGTTCAACGACGAGGAGGTCGCCGCGCTGGCGGCGTACGTCGCCTCGCTGGCCCCCGGCCCGGCCATCCCCAACGAGAGTGACTACTCCCTCGAGGGCCTGTCGGAGGACGAGCGCGACGAGGCCATCACCCGTGGTGGCCAGATCTTCCTCACCAACTGCACGGCCTGCCACAACTTCAACGGCGCCGGCGGCGCGATGCCGCGCGGCGGCTACGCCCCCAGCCTCCACGGCGTCGAGGGCAAGTACATCTTCGAGGCACTGCTGACCGGGCCGCAGAACATGCCCAACTTCAGCAACGGCAACCTCTCCCCCGAGGAGAAGCGCGACGTCATCGCCTACCTCGGCAGCATCCAGGACACCCCCGAGTACGCCGGCTTCACCCTCGGCGGGCTCGGCCCGGTCTCCGAAGGTCTGTTCGCCTGGCTGGTGGGCATCGGTGGACTCGTCGGCGGTGCGGTCTGGATCGCCTCGCACACGACGCGGAGCAAGAAGAGCAAGGTGGACGCGTGAGCAACGACAACCTCTCCGACAACACGCCTGCGGCCTACGAGTCGCACGTCCCGGCGCACCGCGAGGCCGAGCCGATCGCTGACCCGGGCCTGCCGCCGCACACGTGGCGTCCGACCGACGTCGACCCGAAGGCCGAGAAGCGCGCCGAGCGCCAGGTCGCCGCGATGTTCATCGCCGCGATGATCAGCGCGGTGCTCTTCGTCGTCGCCTACTTCTCCTTCGAGGTCGGCGACAACTGGGACACCTTCGCAGGACTGGGCGCCTCGACGCTCACCCTCGGCGTCACGCTCGGCGTGAGCCTGCTGCTCATCGGCATCGGCATCATCCACCTCGCGCGCAAGCTCATGGCCGACGCCGAGATGGTCGAGATGCGCCACCCCGCCGCGTCGCCGCAGGAGGACCGTGACGCGACCGTCGCGGCGCTCAACGCGGGCCTCGACGAGGCCGGCATCGGCCGTCGTCCGCTGGTGCGCAACACGATGATCGGCGCAGTCGGCGTGCTCGGCCTCCCGGCCGTCGTGCTCCTGCGCGACCTCGCGCCGGGCAGCGCCCTCGACGTGGGCCGGCTCGCGCACACCATCTGGGAGCCGGGCATGCGCCTGGTGCGTGACGTCGTCGGCACCCCGATCCTCGCCAGCGAGATCGAGATCGGCGACCTCATCAACGGCGCTCCCGAGGCGATGTTCCCCACCGAGGAGAACGGCTACCCCGAGCTCGAGGGCGCGGAGGAGCAGTCGGAGAAGGCCAAGGGCGCGATCATCATCGTGCGCATGGACCCCGACGACATCATCCCGGCCAAGGGCCGCGAGAAGTGGACCGTCGACGGGATCATCTGCTACTCCAAGATCTGCACCCACGTCGGTTGCCCGATCTCGCTCTACGAGCGCACCACGCACCACGTCCTGTGCCCGTGCCACCAGTCGACCTTCGACCTCGCGGACGCTGCGAAGGTCGTCTTCGGTCCGGCTGCCCGGCCCCTTCCCCAGCTGCCTATTAAGGTGGACGAAGAGGGCTACCTGGTCGCGCAGAGCGACTTCACCGAACCCATCGGGGCCAGCTACTGGCAGAGGGAGAAGCAGTCGTGAGCACTGACTCAAGGCTCGACACCAGCAAAATCGCCACCACCAACGGCACCTCCGCCGCGACCACGAGCAAGCCCGGTGCCGCCGGCTCGCTGGCCACGTGGGCCGACGACCGCCTCGGGCTCGCCGCGGCGATGAAGAAGAACCTGCGCAAGGTCTTCCCCGACCACTGGTCGTTCATGCTGGGCGAGATCGCGCTGTGGAGCTTCGTGGTGCTGCTCCTCACCGGCGTCTTCCTCACGCTCTGGTTCAACCCGTCGATGGGTCACGTCACCTACGAGGGCTCCTACGACCAGCTCCGCGGCGTGGGCATGTCGGAGTCGATGAGCTCGACGCTCCACATCTCCTTCGACGTGCGCGGCGGCCTGCTCATGCGCCAGATGCACCACTGGGCCGCGATGATCTTCGTCGCCTCGATGATGGTGCACCTGCTGCGCGTCGCGTTCACCGGCGCCTACCGCAAGCCGCGCGAGCTCAACTGGGTCATCGGCTGCGTGCTGCTGCTCCTGGGCACGCTCGAGGGCTTCACCGGCTACTCGCTGCCCGACGACCTGCTCTCCGGCACCGGCGTCCGCGCCGCGGACGGCTTCCTGAAGGCCACCCCCGTGGCCGGCGCGTACATGTCGTTCCTGCTCTTCGGTGGCGAGTTCCCCGGCGAGTCGATCATCCCGCGGCTCTACATCATCCACGTGCTGCTGATCCCGGGCATCCTGCTCGCCCTGATCGCGGCCCACATGCTGCTGCTCGTCTACCACAAGCACACGCAGTGGCCCGGCCCCGGCCGCACGGAGCAGAACGTCGTCGGCTACCCGATGCTCCCGGTCTACGCCGCCAAGGCCGGTGGCTTCTTCTTCATGGTGTTCGGCGTCATCGCCCTCATGGGCGGTCTGCTGTCGATCAACCCGGTGTGGAAGTTCGGCCCCTACGACCCGACCAAGGTGACGGCGGGCTCGCAGCCCGACTGGTACATGGGCTGGCCCGACGGCCTGCTGCGCATCATGCCGACGGGCTGGGAGTCGGTGATCTTCGGCTACACGATCTCGTGGAACGTGATGCTGCCGATCCTCATCGTCCCGCCGCTCATGCTGGTCGTGCTGATGCTCCTGCCGTTCCTCGAGGGCTGGATCACCGGCGACAAGCGTGACCACCACCTGCTCCAGCGTCCGCGCAACGCGCCGACGCGCACCGCGGTGATGGTCGCCCTGATGACGTTCTACGGGCTCGCCTGGGCGGCCGGCGGCAACGACATCATCGCCATCAAGCTGCACGCCAGCATCAACCAGATCACCTACTTCATGCGGGTGGCGATCTTCCTCGGCCCGATCCTGGCGTTCTGGATCACGCGTCGCTGGTGCATCTCGCTGCAGCGCCACGACAACGACAAGCTGCTCCACGGCTACGAGACGGGCATCATCACCCGCTCCCCCGACGGGGCGTACGCCGAGCGGCACCTGCCGATCAGCGAGTCGGCCGCCTACACCCTCACCGCGCGTGACCGCGACGAGGTCTTCCACGCCGGTGGCGACACCGACGCGGCGGGCGTCGCGGCGCCCAACTCCCGTTCCGAGCGGGTCCGGGCCCGGCTGTCGTCGTGGATGTACAGCAACAACGTGCAGAAGCCCACGCGAGCCGAGCTCGAGGCGGCGCACCACCACGCCGAGCACGAGGCCGAGCTGACCTCGGGGCTCGACCACCCGGTCGACGGTCACCAGTTCGACGACCACCGGCTGCGCGACACCGACGAGGTGCCGCTGCGCGATCACTGATCGCCGCACAGCAGATCGACGAGGGCCCGCCGGGATCATCCCCGGCGGGCCCTCGTCGTTGGCGCCCCTGCCTGGTCGGCGTACGTCCTCTGTGGGCGGTGCGTGAGGCGACTTCTGCGCGCCGGATACCCGCCTCACACACCGCTGGCGGTCGGTGGCGGTGGACCACCCGCATTCGCACGAGGAGAACGTGGGTGGGGCACCGCTGGTGGCGTACGCCGACCCGCGAGCGCACCGCTCCCCCGGCGTGCGCCGCACCCGCGAGCGGTGCGTGAGGCGACTTCTGCGCGCACGGAAGCCGCCTCACACACCGCTGGCGGTCCGTGGCGGTGGTCCATCCACACTCACAGCCACCAGAACGTGGCTGGGTCACGGCTCAGGAGAGGGCGGAGCCGGTCTTCCAGTCGGCGGGCGAGAGGTTCCAGTCGCCGTAGCCGTTCTCGAGCGTCATCTGGCGGTCGGTGCCGGTGTACTCCACGACGTCGCCGCGGCGGCTCATCGCGTAGAGCCAACCGGCGTCCGCGGTGGACATGCCCGTGCAGCCGTGGGAGACGTTGGCGTAGCCCTGGGAGCCCACCGACCAGGGCGCGGCGTGGATGAACTCGCCGGAGTAGGTGACCCGCATCGCCCACCTCACGTCGTCGATGTCGTAGGCCTCGGGGCTGTTGCGGTTGATGCCGACCGTCTCGGAGTTCATCCGCTTCTTGGCGAACTTCTCGATGATGACCTTGGTGCCCGAGCGGGTGACGAACCCGGGCTTGCCGGTGGTGATCGGGAGCGTGCGCAGGAGCTTGCCGTTGGAGAAGACCTGCATCTGGTGCGTCTGGGCGTTGACCTTGTAGACGTGGGCGTCGCCGATGTTGAAGGAGACCTCCCGCGACTCCTGGCCGTAGATCCCGTTGCCGGCGGGCAGGCTGTTGATGTCGAGGTCGACCGAGACCTCC
Organism: Nocardioides sp. Soil774; assembly: GCF_001428125.1. GTDB lineage: Bacteria > Actinomycetota > Actinomycetes > Propionibacteriales > Nocardioidaceae > Nocardioides. The sequence goes on from NZ_LMSM01000007.1 coordinate 60,547, forward strand.
GTGCCGGCCCGCCAGTACGTCGCGGGGCGGAAGTGGGCCTCGCGGTCGTTGAGCCAGTACCACGAGCCCTTCTGGGCCGGCGTGCTCGTCACGCGCATGTGCTTCTCGAACAGCGCCTTGTCGGTGACCGGCAGGTCGAACGTCACGATGACGGGCATCCCGACGCCGACGGTCTCGCCGTTGAGCGGGGCGACGGCGGCGAAGGTCTGCTCGTCGAGGGTGAGGTCGACGGTGTGGAAGCTGCGGGTGCGCTGCACGCTCTGACCGTCGGAGCGGGTCGCGTCCGCCGTGATGGTGTAGTCGGTGCCGGGCTCGAGGAGCGTCGAGGACGTCCAGGTGCCGTCACTGACCTTGCCGGTGAGCGTACCGGCTGCCGACGTGACCTCGACGTCGGCGAGCGTGCCTCCCGAGGTGCGAACGGTGACGGGGCGGTCGATCGGGACCGAGGTCGGGTCGGCGAAGCTGGTGTCGAGGCGCACGGGGTCGACCCGGGGGGTCTCGGACGCGCCGGACGCACCGGCTCCGCTGCCGCTGCCGCTGGCGGCCGGGCCGTCGGACGTCGTGCTGCAGGCGACCAGGCTGCCGGTGAGCGCCAGGGCTGCCGCCACGAGGGCCGTACGCCGCTGACCAGCCCGACGCCGTGCAGTGCGCGCGGGGTCGGGCGTGGACACGGTGGTGGAACCGGGTGCGCGTGTGCGCATGCGACGTACCCCCCAGAGGACGAGCAGACGATCAGGTGGAACAGGAAGAACCCGTCCAGCCTACGGCGTGGACGGGTTCTCCCAAAGACGGCGAGCGACGGATCAGTGCGCGTGCTCCCCGCGGTAGTACTCGAAGATGAAGCCGCTGACGACGATCGCGCCGATGCTGAAGCCGATGAACACCAGCCACCACGCGGCGAGGGCGGTGCCGTAGACGATGACGCCCAGGGCCAGGGCGCACCACAGGGGCCACCAGGAGTAGGGCGGGAAGAAGCCCAGCTCACCGGCGCCGTCGGCGATCTCGCCGTCCTTGCGGTCCTCGGGTCGCGGGTCCATGCGCGAGGCGTGGAACCCGAGGTAGAGGGTGACCATGCCGAAGAGCAGCGCGGTCATGACGAGGGCGGACGTGCCGGTCGGGTCTTCGGAGAGGAACCAGTAGGCCGGCGCGACCACCGCGATGAACAGGGCGGTGATCCCGAAGATCCAGGACTCGGCCTTCATCGGTTGTCCTCCTCGGTCGCGGTGGGGTTGTCCTCGACACGGTCGCGCAGCATCTCCTCGCGCCCGTGCACGTCCGGGGCGTCGGCGACGTCGCCGTTGGCCTCGGCCTCGTTGTGGTCGAGCTCCATCAGCGCGATCTCAGGGTGGTGGAGGTCGAAGGCCGGCGACTCCGAGCGGATCCGCGGCAGGCTGACGAAGTTGTGGCGCGGCGGCGGGCAGCTGGTCGCCCACTCGAGCGAGCGGCCCCAGCCCCACGGGTCGTCGACCTCGATCTTCGGACCCTTGGACGAGGAGTAGACGTTGTAGAGGAACGGCAGCGTGGAGGCACCGAGCAGGAAGGCACCCACCGTGGAGATCTGGTTGAGCGTGGTGAAGCCGTCCTGCGGCAGGTAGTCGGCGTAGCGACGGGGCATGCCCTCGACGCCGAGCCAGTGCTGCACCAGGAACGTGGTGTGGAAGCCGATGAAGAGGATCCAGAAGTGGACCTTGCCGAGACGCTCGTCGAGCATCTTGCCGGTCATCTTCGGCCACCAGAAGTAGAAGCCGGCGAACATCGCGAACACCACGGTGCCGAAGACGACGTAGTGGAAGTGCGCGACCACGAAGTAGGAGTCGGACACGTGGAAGTCCAGCGGCGGGCTGGCCAGGATGACGCCGGTGAGGCCACCGAACAGGAAGGTCGTGAGGAAGCCGATCGCCCACAGCATCGGGGTGTCGAAGGACAGGGATCCGCCCCACATCGTGCCGATCCAGTTGAAGAACTTCACCCCTGTCGGCACGGCGATGAGGAAGGTCATGCCGGAGAAGAACGGCAGGTCGACCGCACCGGTGACGAACATGTGGTGGGCCCACACCGCGACCGACAGCATCGCGATGCCGAGGGTGGCGGCGACGAGGCCGACGTAGCCGAAGACCGGCTTGCGGCTGAAGACCGGCAGGATCTCGGTGATGATGCCGAAGAACGGCAGCGCGATGATGTAGACCTCGGGGTGGCCGAAGAACCAGAACAGGTGCTGCCACAGGATCGGCCCGCCGTGCGAGGGGTCGAACACGTGGGCGCCGAGGATGCGGTCGGCCTCGAGCGAGAGCAGCGCGCCGGCGAGGATCGGGAAGACCAGGATCACGAGCATGCTGGTGACGAGGGTGTTCCACACGAAGATCGGCATCCGGAACATCGTCATGCCGGGCGCGCGCATGCAGATGATCGTGGTGATGAAGTTGACGCCACCGAGGATCGAGCCGAGACCGGCCATCCATAGGCCCATGATCCAGAGGTCACCGCCGACACCGGGACTGCGTACGGCATCGGACAGCGGCGTGTAGGCGAACCAGCCGAAGTCGGCCGCGCCCTGCGGCGTGAGGAAGCCCGAGGCGGCGATGAGCCCGCCGAACAGGAACAGCCAGTAGCTGAACATGTTGAGGCGCGGGAACGCGACGTCGGGGGCGCCGATCTGCAGCGGCATGATCACGTTGGCGAAGCCGAAGAACAGCGGCGTCGCGAAGAGCAGCAGCATGATCGTGCCGTGCATGGTGAACAGCTGGTTGTAGAGCTGCTCGTTGACGACCTGCTGACCGGGGTAGGCCAGCTCGGAACGGATCAGCATGGCCATGAGGCCGGCGATCAGGAACCACGCGAACGACGTGATCAGGTACATCTTGCCGATCAGCTTGTGGTCGGTCGTCGTGAGGATCCGGACGGCCTGCTGACCGAGGGCCTTGCGGGGCGGCTCGCCCGGCGAGGTGCGCTGCGACTGGGTGACGGTTGGAGCGCTCACTCCTGGCTCCCTTCCTGGGACTGACTCTCGTCCAGCCCGGTCTGCGTGGTGGCGTCGGATCCGCCCAGGAGCGGCTCGTCGGCGCTCTGGCCGGCGTCGCCGAGCTTGGCGAGGTAGGCCTCGTAGTCGGCCTGGCTGACGACCTCGACGTTGAAGAGCATGCGCGAGTGGTAGACGCCGCAGAGCTCGTAGCACTTGCCGACGTACTTGCCCTCGACGGTCGGCGTCACCTGGAACTTGTTGACGCGACCGGGGATGACGTCCATCTTCACGAGGAACGACGGCACGCCGAAGTCGTGGATCACGTCGGGCGAGTGCAGGTTGAACTGCACCGTCTGGTCGACGGGAAGCACCAGCGTCGGGATCTCGCGCCCGGTGCCGGAGGTGTAGACGTAGTCGCCGTAGGCGAAGCTGCCGTCCTCGCCGGTGGCGGTCGGGTCCTGCTCGCCGACGCCGTAGTTGAACGTCCACGACCACTGCTGGCCCATGATCTCGACGGTCAGGTCCGGCTGCTTGTCGAGCGCCACGATCTCGTCCTGCACGCGCACGGTGTGGAAGAAGAACACCACGCACATCAGCACCGGGGCGATCGTGTAGAAGACCTCGAGCGGGAGGTTGTAGCGCGTCTGGCGCGGGACCTCGTCGTCGCTGCGGCGGCGGAACTTCACCACGGCGTAGAAGATCAGGCCCCACACGATGATGCCGGTCGCCATGGCGGCGACCCATGCCCACTTCCACAGCTCGTAGGTGAAGGGGCCCTGGGCGGTGGCCCGGTCAGGCATGGCGAGGTTCTTGATCTGGTGGGTGTCGGCCTCGGAGCAACCGGCCAGCACCAGCATCGTCACGCCCAGCAGCGCGACCTTCAGGGAACGCCGCACCGGCGCGCCCGAAAGCTTGGGGACTTGCAGACCCACTGACGAGCCTCTCTCTCGGACCGTTTTCGACATGCAGAGGGTATCCCCAACCACCCACGTCGTGGGGGGCAGGGTCGGGTGTCGACCGATCTGTGAGAGGCGCCACGTGTGCGTGGCATAAGTTGCCACTGTGACTGGGCGCGCCACCGGACGGACCGACCTCGACAGCGCGTCTGCCGAGCCGCTCCACCCGGCAGCCCGCGACGTGCTGCTCGCGGCGCTCGAACGGGGGTACGCCGACCCGCGCCGGCTGCACCGCGCCGGCCGCGAGGCCAGGCTGCTGCTCGACAACGCCCGCGAGGCCACCGCCGACGCGCTGGGGGTCCGCCCCGACGAGGTGACCTTCACCCCGAGCGGCACCCACGCGGTGCACCTGGGACTGCTGGGGCTGGTGAGGGGGTCGCGGCGCGGCGACGTCGTCGTCCACTCGGCCGTCGAGCACTCCGCGGTGAGGCACGCCGTCAGCTGGGGCGCCCGGGCGGTGGAGGTGGGCGTGATGGGCGACGGCCGGGTCTATGACGGCGACCTCGTCGAGAACGCCTGCTCCCCCGGGGTCGGGGTCGTGGCCCTGCAGACGGCGAACCACGAGGTCGGCACCGTGCAGGACGTCGGCGGGTTCGAGCTGCCCAACGACGTCCCCCTGTTCACCGACGCCTGCGCCTCGATGGGCCGTCTGCCCCTCCCCGACGGCTGGGCGGCCGCCGCCGGCTCGGCGCACAAGTGGGGCGGCCCGGCCGGCGTCGGGGTGCTGCTGGTGCGCAAGCGCGCCCGCTGGCGCAACCCCTTCCCCGGCGACGACCGGGTCGACGAGCGCTCGACCGGCTTCGAGAACGTCCCGGCGGTGCTGGCCGCGGCCGCCGCGCTGCAGGCGGTCGTCGCCGAGCGCGAGGAGGTCGGTGCCCGGCAGCACGAGCTCGTGGACGTCGTACGTCGTCGTGTGGCGGCCGAGGTGCCCGACGTCGAGGTCGTCGGCGACCCCGACCGACGACTCCCCCACCTGGTGACCTTCTCCTGCCTCTACGTCGACGGTGAGGCGCTCGTGACCGAGCTGGACCGACGTGGCTTCGGCATCGCCAGCGGGTCGGCCTGCACGGCCTCGACGCTCACCCCGAGCCACGTGCTGGAGGCGATGGGGGTGCTGACGCACGGCAACGTGCGGCTCTCGCTGCAGCGCGAGACCACGCGCGCGGACGTCGACGCCTTCTGCGACGCGCTGCCGGGCGTGGTGGCCGAGATCAGGTCGCGGGTGGGCATGTGAACGAGCAGGTGAACGAAGAAGTGGCCCTCGAGCTCGACTGTCGCGACCTGCCCTGCCCGATGCCGGTGATCGAGCTCGCCCGGCAACTCGGCGACGTCGAGGTCGGTGAGCTGCTCGCGGTCGTGGCCCACGATCCCGCCGCGGCCGTCGACGTGCCGGCGTGGTGCCGGATGAAGGGGCAGGACTACGTCGGCGCGGACACCGCTGACGACGGCGCCCCGCGCTTCGTCGTACGACGCGTGGGCTGAGTGGGTCCGGCCGTCAGGGCCGGATCGTGCGCAGGTGCGGCTCGAAGTCGGCGACCGCGGCGTCGCCGTAGGTCGCGCCGCAGCGCTCCAGGAACGCGCTGCGGGAGATCTCGTACTCCTGGGTGCCGACCTGCTCGACGACGTAGACGGCCAGCAGGCAGCCGAGCTGCGCGGCACGCTCGTGGCCCAGGCCCCAGCTCAGCGCGGCCAGGAACCCCGCGCGGAACGCGTCGCCGACGCCGGTGGGCTCGACCTTCTCGATCTCCGGCACCGCCTGGACGACGACGGACTCCTCGCCCTGGCGGTCGATGCGCACCCCGGCCGGGCCGAGCGTCACGACCCAGGTGCCCACGCGCGAGAGCACCTCCTGGGCGCTCCACCCGGTCTTCTGGGTGATCAGGCTGGCCTCGTACTCGTTGGAGAACAGGATCTCCGCGCCGTCGATGAGAGGGCGGATCAGGTCGCCGTCACCGAACGCGAGCTGCTGGGACGGATCGGCCAGGAAGGCGTAGCCGCGCTGGCGGCACTCCTCGGTGTGCCGCAGCATCGCCTCGGGGTCGTCGGGGCCGATGATGACGTAGTCGGGCTCGCCGACGCGGTCGACGATCGGCTTGAGCTCGATCTCGCGCGCCTCGCTCATGGCGCCGGCGTAGAAGCTCGCGATCTGGGCCATCGAGGAGTCGTTGGTGCACACGAAGCGGGCCGTGTGACGCGTCTCGGAGACGTGGACGGAGTCGCAGTCGACGTTGTGGCGCTGAAGCCACGCGCGGTAGTCGGCGAAGTCCTCGCCGACGGCGCCGACCAGCACCGGGCGCAGGCCCAGGTTGCCGAGGCCGAAGCAGATGTTGGCGGCGCAACCGCCGCGGCGCACCTCCAGGTCCTCGACCAGGAAGGACACCGACAGCTTGTCGAGCTGGTCGACGACCAGGCTGTCGGCGAACCGGCCCGGGAAGGACATCAGGTGGTCGGTCGCGATGGATCCGGCAACGAGGAGGGACACGACGCGAAACACTACCTTCCGGTAGAGCTCGGGATACCACGCAGTAGCCAATAGCGTCGGTGGCATGACGACACCGCAGCCCGGATCCGTGCGCCCCTCCCACCTGGTCCACGACGAGCTCGCCTCCCCCGCCGAGATGGCCGCCGACTGCCGTGCGACCGGTCAGAACCTGCGCCTGGAGCGGATCGCGCGGGTCGTCGCGGCCGCGCCCCCGAGCATCCGCTTCGAGGACTACCCCGCAGAGGTGGGCAAGCGCGAGATCCGGGTCTCCGACGCGGCCGCGCGGCTGGCCGGCGCGCTGCACCTGCACCTCGACTGACGCGTACGACGAAGGGCCCCAGCCGATCGGCTGGGGCCCTTCGTCATGCTGCTGAGGTCAGCGACTGATCAGTGGAACGAGTCGCCGCACGCGCACGAGCCCGTGGCGTTGGGGTTGTCGATCGTGAAGCCCTGCTTCTCGATGGTGTCGACGAAGTCGATCTCGGCACCGTTGAGGTAGGGGACGCTCATCCGGTCGACCACGACGGTCACGCCGTCGAAGTCGGTGGTGACGTCACCGTCGAGGGTGCGCTCGTCGAAGAAGAGCTGGTAGCGCAGGCCCGAGCAGCCACCGGGCTGCACGGAGATGCGCAGGGCCAGGTCGTCACGGCCCTCCTGCTCGAGGAGGCTCTTGATCTTGCCGGCGGCCACCGCGGACAGGTTGATCTGGTCGGTGCGGCGCTCGGTGGTCTCGACCTGCTCGGTCATCTCATCACTCCAGAGGTCTCGGTGTAGTGCTCATTGCAATGGTCGCACACGCCGGGTTATTCCCTGAACGCCGCGAGCGGCCGGCGACGGAGTCGCCGGCCGCACTGCGGTGTGAGCGGCGCAGCACGGCGCCAGCCGGGCCAGCCGGTTCACCTGGACCAGGTGCGCGCGACCCGCTGGGCGAGCTCGGCGAGCGCCTCGGCCGGGGCGCCGAGGGCCCGCTCCTCCCCCACCAGGTCGACGAGCGAGTAGGCCGACTCGATCCCGAGCGCGCGCATCTCGCGCGAGCCCACGAGGACCTGCCCGGCCAGCGCGATGCAGGGCCGCAGCGCCTCCGAGGCCACCCCGGCCACGCCGTAGGGGACCTTGCCGGCCCGGCTGGAGAAGTCGAAGGCGCCCTCGCCGGTCACCACCAGGTCGGCGGAGCGGGCGCGGGAGGCGAGCTGGACGGCGTCCGCGACCAGGTCGATGCCGGGCTCGCGGGTGGCGCCGAGCACCATGAGCGCATAGCCCATGCCGCCGGCGGCCCCGGCGCCCTTCTCCAGCGACGTACGCCGGTCGGTGGCCGTGGCGAACGCCTCGAGCCAGCCGTCGACCTCGGCGATGCGCTCCTCGGCGACGCCCTTCTGGGGGCCGTAGGTCTTGGTGGCGCCGAAGAGGCCGGTGAGGGGGTTGTCGACGTCGCTCGCCGCGACCAGGGTCACCCCGGAGAGGCGCTCGCGGGCGCGGGACAGGTCGACCTCCGTCACCGCTGCGAGGGCTGCGGGACCGGCGTCCAGGGCGACGTCGGCGGTGGCGCCGAGGGCGGCGAGCACCCCGGCACCGCCGTCGTTGGTGCCCGAGCCGCCCAGACCGACGACCACGGTCCGCGCGCCGGAGTCGACGGCGGCGAGCACGAGCTCGCCGACGCCGCGGCTGGTCGCGGACTCCACGTCGCCGTCCGCCAGGTGCAGCCCGGCCGCCTGGGCGCTCTCGACGTAGGCGGTGCCACCGACCACCAGCACCGCCGCCGGCACGGCGTCGCCGTGCGGCCCGGAGACGGTCACGGCCGCGAGCTCACCGCCGAGCGCGGCGTGGAGCACGTCGACGAAGCCGGGCCCGCCGTCGGCCATCGGCGCGAGGTCCAGCTCGTCGCCGGGGGCCTGGCGCGCCCACCCCTCGGCGATGGCCCGCGCTGCCTGCACCGCGGTGAGGGTGCCGGCGAACTTGTCCGGGGCGATGAGCACGCGCATGGCGCCCATCCTTGCAGCGCCCTGTCAGGCATGCTTGCGGGCATGAGCGAGCGGAGCGAGCGAATCATCGGACACAGCGCCCCATGTGCCTCGTGCGCGCACGGAGCGAAGCGAGTACGCGCATGAGCTTGGAGCCGATCGTCGCCGAGGTCACCGTGCCGGTGACCCCCACGGAGGCCTTCGTCGGCTTCACCGCGCAGATGGGCGAGTGGTGGGACCCGATGCTCACCCCCGACCCGCCGACCTTCAGCAGCATCGCGATCGACCCCGACGGACCGGTCGAGACCGTCCACGACGACGACCAGCGCTACACCTGGGGCCGGGTCGACGGCTGGGACCCGCTGGGCCACCTCGTCATGGAGTTCTGGCTCGGCCACGACCAGGCGGAGCCCACGCGGCTCGACGTGCGCTTCACCGAGGAGGGCACCGGCACCCGCGTCCGGCTCGTGCACAGCGACTGGGCCGACGGCTCGGAGCAGGTCCGTGCGAAGTACACCCACTGGGACGACCTCCTCGCGCGCTACGCCGCCTTCGTGTCGTGACCGCGCCGGTCGTGCGGCCGATGCGCGAGGACGACCTCGAGGCGTTCGCCGACATCACGGCCACGTCCTACTACGAGGTCGACGCCCGCACCTTCCAGCGCGCGTGGCCCGATCCCGTACGCCGGCCTCCGGCACGCAACGGCGCGTGGATCAGCCGCACCAGGGCGGCGCTGCGCACGGACGCCGCCGGGTGCTGGGTGGCCGAGGTCGACGGTGAGGTGGTCGGGGGCGCGGTGTCGCGCGTGCGCGAGCTGATGTGGATCCTGGCCTCGTTCGCGGTGACCCCCGCTCACCAGGGCCGCGGCATCGGCACCCAGCTCATGGCGGCGTCGATGCACCACGGCCGCCGCTGCCTGCGCGGCATGTTCGCCGCGAGCGCCGACCCCGGCGCCGTACGCCGCTACCGGCTCGCCGGCTTCGACCTGCACCCGCAGATGCTGCTGAGCGGGGTCGTGGACCGCAGCGCGATCCCCGTGGTCGAGCGCGTGCGCGAGGGCAGCAGCACCGACATCGACCTGCTCGACTCCATCGACCGACGCACCCGCGGTGCCGCCCACCTCTCCGACCACGAGCTGCTGCTGGCCCAGTTCCGCCTGGCCGTCATCGACGACACGACCGGCTCGGGCTACGCCTACGTCGACACCGACGGCGCGCCCGCGCTGCTCGCTGCCACCAACCGGCGTACGGCGGCGCGGCTGATGTGGGAGGCGCTGGCCTCGTCCACCCCCGGCGCGCAGGTGTCGGTGCACCACATCACCGCGGCGAACGCCTGGGCGCTCGACGTCGGGCTGGCGGCGCGCCTTGCGATCCACCAGAACGGCTACCTGTGCGTGCGGCACATGTCGCCCCCGGCGCCCTACCTGCACCACGGGTCGCTGCTCTAGCCAGCAGCGGAGCCGGGCTCCAGACGCGCGCCCGCGCCCACGCTGCCCGCGACCCGGGAGTCGCGGCCCACCAGCACCAGGTCGTCGTCGTGGGCGACCCGACGGGTGGGCTCGGCCCCGACCCGGGCCCGCGCAGCCACCTCGCAGCGCTCGTCGAGCACGGTCGTGCGCACCACGGCCCCCGCCCGGATGACGCAGTCCTCCATGACGACCGAGTCGTGGACCTCCGCGCCCTTCTCGACCACGACACCGGGGCCGAGGACGCTGCCGACGACGAGGCCCGCGACGTCCGAGCCCGGGGACAGCACCGAGTCGTGGCACTCCCCCGTGCCGCGCACCCGCGCCGCGGGACGGTCGGGCCAGTGGGAGATGACCGGACGGCCGGGGTGGTCGAACACGTCGACCTTGCCGCGCAGCAGGTCGCGGTGCGCCTCGAGGTAGAGGCCGGGCTGGCCGACGTCGCGCCAGTACCCGGTGAGGGGCACAGCGGCGACCTTCCCGGTCCCGACCAGGCGCGGCAGCAGGTGCTCGCCGAAGTCGCCGATGCCGCTGTCCCCCTCGGCGGCGTCCTCGGGGTCCTGCTGCGACGCGAGCTCGTGGCGCAGCTCCTGCAACGTGGTGAGCAGGGCGTGCGTGTCGTAGACGAAGATCTCGGTCGCGACCGTGCCGGCCGAGGGCCGCGACGGCTTGTGCTCGATGCCGGTGACCGTGCCGTCGCTGCCCGCGAGCACGACGACGTTGTCGGCGGCGTCCTTCTTCGACACCTCGCTCGTCAGCACCGTGGCCACCCGGCCGGCGGCGACGTGCTCCTCGATCACGGGCGCGAGGTCCATGTTGAAGACGTGGTCGGCACTGCAGACCACGAGCGTGTCTGCGCCGAAGGTCGCGATGTCGGCCGACATGCGCAGCAACAGGTCGCCGTTGCCGTGGGCGAAGCCGCTCTCGGTCGCGGGCCCCGTGCCGGTCTGCGGCACGATCCGCCGGAATCCCCCGCGGTTGCGGTCCAGGCTCCACGGCCGGCCGCCCGAGAGGTAGTCGTCGATGGAGGTCACCTGGTACTCCAGCGACACCCACACGTCCGCCAGGTCGGCGTGCACCAGCCCGGACAGGGCGAAGTCGATCAGCCGGTGGACACCGCCGTAGGGCAGCGCGGGCTTGGCGCGCTCGCGGGTCAGCACGTCCATCCGGGATCCCTGGCCGCCCGCCTGGACCAGGGCCAGCACCTCACCGCGTCGCGTCATGGCCGCAGCATGGCACTCCTGCGGGTATGGCGCGGACCCCGCCCGGCGTCGAGGATGCAGGGATGCCGGGGGTCCTGCTTGCCGTTGTCGTCACCGTCGCCGCGCTGCTCGCACCGGGTGCGGCTGCGCAGCCCGCGGAGCGGACCAGGAGCGCGCCGGCCTTCACTGCTGTCTCCACCTCGTGGGGCGGCACCTGCGCGACGGCGTCGCGGGGACGGGTGTGGTGCTGGGGCTCCAACGCCTCCGGCGGGCTCGGTCCGGTCGACGACGACGGCAAGGTGCCGCGTCCGCGCCGGATCGAGGGCCGCTGGTCGCAGTTCAGCAACGCCGACGGCGTCAGCTGCGGCGTACGCACGCGCGGGCGCGGCTACTGCTGGGGACGCAACGAGCTGGGCCAGATCGCCCGCCCGATCACCGGCTACCCGGTCGTCGAGCCGCAGCGGGTCGCGGGGCGCTGGCGGGAGATCCGCACCACCGGGACGACCACCTGCGGGATCCGGACCAGCGGCGCCCTGCTGTGCTGGGGCTGGGACAACCACGAGCAGGCGGGCGGGGTCGACGGCGTCTACGCCCTGGAGCCGCACCTCGTCGGCCGGGGGTTCGTGTCGGTGGCACCCGGTCTGACCTCCTGCGGCATCAAGCGGGACGCGTCGGGCTGGTGCTGGGGCTGGGGTCTCTACGACCAGCTCGCCAACGGCAACAACACCGACACCGGCGACCCGCAGCGCATCCGCGGCCGCTGGCGCACCATCGACGCCGGCGAGAGTTCGGCGTGCGGCGTGCGCCCGAGCGGCCGGGCGGCCTGCTGGGGCCAGAACACCAACGGCCAGGTCCGTCCGGGGTCGCCGAGCGACGTCGCGGGGATCAGCACGCTCCCCGGGCGCTGGCGGGAGGTGAGCACGAGCGCCGGCGCGTCCTGCGGCGTCACCACGCGCGGCCGAGCCGCCTGCTGGGGCTGGGACGGCGTCGGCACCGTCGGCAGCGGCGCACCGGCGCAGGTCGTGGGCATCCACCGGTTCCCGGGCCGCTGGGTCTCCGTCCTGACCCGGGCCGACAACACGTGCGGGATCCGCACCGACAGACGCCTGTGGTGCTGGGGCAGCAACGAGTACGGCAACGTGGGCAACGGCTCGCTCGAGCCCCGCTTCACCCCCCACCGACTGCCGGGCCGCTGGGCCTCGGTCGCCCTCGCGGGCACGCACACCTGCGGGCTCCAGCGCGACGCCTCGGTGTGGTGCTGGGGCTCGGGCACCGCTGGAGAGCTGGGATACGGACGACTCGACGACCGGCTCACGCCGGTCCGGGCGCGGTGACCAGCTGTCAGTGCCGCGGCCTAGGATCGACATATGAGCCTCGTCGACCTGCCGCTCCTCCCCCTCGGCAAGGGCCGTGACCTCGACGCCGAGCGCGGCGTGGAGTGCCCCGGCGACCTCCCGGCAGCGTCCGACCCCGGCCTCGTCGAGCGCGCCAGGGCCGCGAAGGCGGCGCTGGGCGAGCGGGTCTTCGTCCTGGGCCACCACTACCAGCGCGACGAGGTCATCCAGTTCGCCGACGTCACGGGCGACTCCTTCAAGCTCGCCCGCGACGCCGCCGCGCGGCCGGACGCGGAGTTCATCGTCTTCTGCGGGGTGCACTTCATGGCCGAGTCGGCCGACATCCTCACCTCGCCCGCGCAGCAGGTCGTCCTGCCCGACCTCGCGGCCGGCTGCTCGATGGCCGACATGGCCCGCCTGCGACAGGTGGAGGACGCCTGGGACGCCATGGCCGACGCCGGCATCCAGGACAGCGTGGTGCCGGTGACCTACATGAACTCCAGCGCCGACATCAAGGCGTTCTGCGGGCGCAACGGCGGCGTGGTGTGCACCTCGTCCAATGCCGACGTCGCCCTCGAGTGGGCCTTCGCGCAGAAGGGTGACGGCGACGCCAAGGTGCTCTTCCTCCCCGACCAGCACCTCGGTCGCAACACCGCGGTGCTCCAGATGGGCATCGACCTCGACGAGTGCGTCGTGTGGGACCCGCGCCAGCCCGGTGGCGGGCTCACGCCCGAGGAGCTCCGGCGTGCCCGGATGATCCTGTGGAAGGGCCACTGCTCGGTCCACGGCCGCTTCTCCGCCGACGTCGTCGACGAGCTGCGTGCCCAGCACCTGGGCATCCACATCCTCGTGCACCCCGAGTGCACCCACGAGGTGGTGCTCAAGGCCGACCTCGTGGGGTCGACGGAGTTCATCATCAAGACGATCGAGGCCGCCGAGCCCGGAACGACCTGGGCCATCGGCACCGAGCTCAACCTGGTCAAGCGCCTGGCCGACGCCCACCCCGACAAGAACATCGTCTTCCTCGACCGCAACGTCTGCTACTGCTCCACGATGAACCGCATCGACCTCCCCCACCTCGTGTGGGCGCTGGAGAGCCTCGTCGCCGGCACGGTCGTCAACCAGGTGACCGTCGACCCCGAGACCGAGGCCGACGCGCTCGTCGCGCTGCAACGGATGCTCGACCTGCCCGGCAAGTCGCACCGCGACTGAACGCCGGCGGGGACCGACGATGGCACTGCGCCACATCAGCGACGCCGATCGCCGCAACCGGATCGGCGTACGCCACGCGCTGGCGCCTGCGCACCGCCTCACGACCGTCGAGGACGTCACGCGCGCGATGACCGCGCTGCACGCGACCGAGGCGGCCACCGTGCACCTCGCGGTGGCCGCGCGGGCCGAGGGCCTGAAGGCGGAGGACGTCGACGCCGAGCTCTACGACTCGCGCCGGGTCGTCAAGCAGCTCGCCATGCGCCGCACGCTCTTCGTCTTCCCGCGCGACCTGCTGCCCGCCGCTTGGGGCAGTGCGTCGGCCCGCGTGGCGACCGCGGAGCGCAAGCGCATCGCCAAGGCCATCGCCGCCGGAGGCATCGCCGACGACGGCGAGGCGTGGCTCGACGCGGCCCGCGAGGCGGTGCTCGCCGAGCTGGCATCGGGCCCGGCCACGACCGCCGAGCTGCGGGCGCGGGTGCCGGAGCTGGCCGGGATGGTCGGCGGCGACAGCGGCAAGTCCTATGACCGCCCAGTCCCCGTGGCCCCCTGGGTGCTCACCCACCTCGGCCTCGACGGCCGGGCGCTGCGCGGTCGCAACGGCGGTCACTGGCGGCGGAACTTGCCGACCTGGACCACCGCTGAGCACTGGCTGGGCACGGTCGAGCCCGCGCTCGACGAGGCAGAGGGCTATGCCGCCCTCGTGCGCCGCTGGCTGGCCACCTTCGGCCCCGGCACGGCCGCCGACATCCAGTGGTGGCTGGGCTCGACCAAGACCGCGGTGACCCGCGCCCTGGCGACCGTGGAGGCCGAGGAGGTGTCGCTCGACGACGGCACCACCGGCTGGGTGCTGCCCGACGACCTCGACGACGTTGCTCCGGTCGATCCGTGGGCCGCGCTGCTGCCGGCGCTCGACCCGACCGTCATGGGATGGAAGGCGCGCGACTTCTACCTCGACCCCGCGCACGTCCCGCACCTGTTCGACACCAACGGCAACGCCGGCACGACCGCGTGGTGGGACGGTCGGGTCGTGGGCTGCTGGGTGCAGGACGACGCCGGCGTCGTACGCCTCTCGTTGCTGGAGGACGTCGGACCCCGCGGTCGGGCCGCACTCGAGCACGAGGCCGAGCGGCTGACCGCGTGGCTCGACGGCACCGTGATCGGCAACATCTACGCCTCGCGCCAGATGAGGCAGGCGCTGCGCGACCTGGCGTCCTAGGGCTGCTCGGCGCCCGCGGGCAGCTCGAACCAGAAGACCGCGCCACCGCCCGGGCGTCCCTCGACGCCCATCGTGCCGCCGTGCGCCTCGACGATCCGGCGGCAGGTCGCGAGACCGATGCCGGTGCCGTCGACGGTCTTGTCCAAGCGGGCGAGCGGCGCGAAGACACGCTCGCGCTGCTCGGCCGGCACTCCGCGGCCGCGGTCGCGCACCTCGACGCGGTGCCGCGTCTCGAGCCGGAGGGCCGTCACCTCGACGTCGGGCTCTTCGCCCTGGGGGGCGAACTTGGCGGCGTTGTCGAGCAGGTTCATCAGCACCGACCGCAGCTGGGCCGCGTCGCCGTGCACCAGCGGGAGCGCCCCTGCACGCACCGCGTCCCGGGGCAGCCGGCCCGCCAGGTCGTCGAGCGCCGAGTCGAGCTCGGCCGCGAGGTCGACGACGTCCTCACCCGGTGCGGCACCCTGCGTGGCGAACTCCAGCAGGTTGCTGATCAGGCCCGACATCCGGTCGACCCCGCGGCGCGCGCGCGACACCGTCTCGACGTGGTAGGGGTCGGTGACCTCCATCTCGAGCGCCTCGAGCGACAGCGACACCGACGTGAGCGGGTTCTTGAGGTCGTGGCTGACCTGCCCGGCGAAGTGGGCGAGCCGCTCGTTGGAGGTGTTGAGCCGGAGGTTGAGCTGCCCGAGCCTGCGCGAGGCGAGCTCCAGCTCGAGCACGTCGACGACCCGGTCGGCCAGCTGGGCGAGCCCGCGCTTCGCCTCCGGCGTCACCGGGTGGGCCTCGTTGTCGAAGACGCACAGGGTGCCGATCACGACTCCGTCCGGGGTGCGCAGCGGCTGCGACCCGTAGAACTTCACGTCGGCGATCTCGCCGGTGACCCAGGGGTTCCCGGCGAAGCGGACGTCGTGCGCGGCGTCCTCGAGCACGATGGGCGCGCCAGACTCGACCACCAGGCGGCACATCGAGTTCCCCCTCGGGGAGTCCCGTCCCTCGAAGCCCGAGGTGGCCACCTGGTGCTGGGTGTCGCTGGTGAACAGGTTGACCGCGGCGAACGGCACGCCCGCGACCTGCGCGGCGAGCTCCACCAGGGCGTCGAGATCGCGCCGCGGCGGCCCGCCCACGACGTCGTACGCCGCCAGCGCGCGCTCGCGCCGCTCCTCGTCGGACCCGCTCACAGCCCCGGCGCCTTCCAGACCGCGAGCCAGCGGCCCAGGTCGGGCTCCATCGGCAGCTCGGGGGCGAGCAGGTCGCGCACGGACAGCTCGAGCAGCGTGTCGCGGCTCTGCTCCCCGCTGGGCGCGAAGGGGTAGAACGTGCCCTGCTTGTAGAGGTAGGTCAGTCCGAACCGCTGGCCCGACGCGTTGGCGAAGGGCACCATCGAGCACAGCAGGCCGCTGTCGAAGCCGTTGAGCTCGAGGGTGGTGTTGACGGCGTGGAGGTCGGTGCAGAGCGCCGACATGTCATCACCGTCGCCGCTGACGACGAGCCAGGTGAAGCCGTAGTCGTCCTGGCTGACGCTCACCTGCGGCGCGTCGGCATCGTCGCGCAGCAGGGCCACGACGTCGTCCTGGGTCTGGGCGAAGGCGGCGCCGGTGGCCGAGCGGTAGCAGACCGACCCGGTGCCGGTCGGCTCGAACCCCAGCGCCGTCTGCAGCGTGATCGCCGCGCTCGGCACCAGGAACAGCGCGTCGAGGTCGTTCTTCTTCGGCTGCGTCCTGGCCCGCATCACCTCCCACAGTCCCATCGTGGGCCTCAGCCGGTCGGCCGGCTGAGCTCGGCCTGGATCCGGGCGAGCTGGGCGAGCCGCTGCTGCAGCGGCGGGTGGGTCGCCATCAGGCCGCTCAGCCCGCCGCCGCGCAGGGCCGGCACGATGCACAGCGCGCTCGCCGCGCTCCCGGCGCGCAGGTCCCGGGTCGGGATGGCTGCCGACTCCCCGCTGATCTTCTGCAGCGCCGAGGCCAGCGCCGCTGGCTTGAGGGTCAGGTAGGCGCCGGCACGGTCGGCGCTCAGCTCGCGGTAGCGGGAGAGCAGGCGCAGCAGCACGAAGCTCACGGCGTACGCCACGAGGCCGACGAGCAGGGCGACGAGGACGGCCGGGAAGGCGCTGTTGTTGCGTGAGCGTCCCATGCCCCCGAACTGCGTGAAGCGCATCAGCAGGCCCGCCGCGATGCCCGCCGACGACGCGACCGTCATCACCAGCACGTCGCGGTGGGCGACGTGGCTCAGCTCGTGCGACAGCACCGCCTCGAGCTCCTCCGCGTCGAGGGCCTGCAGGATCCCGGTCGTGACGCACACGACGGCCCGGTCAGGCGACCGGCCCGTCGCGAACGCATTGGGAGCAGCCATGTCGGACACCCCGACGCGGGGCTTCGGCATGTCGGCCAGCGCGCACAAGCGGTCGATCATGCCGTGCAGCTCGGGTGCCTCCTCGGGCGTCACCTCGCGGGCCCGCATGGCGCGCATGGCGAGCTTGTCGGAGCTCCACCACTGCCAGAACGCAATGCCGATCGCGACCAGCGCGATCAGCAAGGAGTAGCCCCGGAACGCGTACATCAGCGCCACCACGAGCCCCACGAACAGGGCGCCGAGCAGAAACATGGTGAGGGTCATCCGGGCGGTGAGCCCGGTGTCCTTGATGAAGCGCGACGAGGCCATGGGGAGGGCTCAGCCAGGGATCAGGCCGTCGTCGCCCAGGAGCTCGCGGACCTCGTCGATGGTGGCGTCCGGCGGAGGCAGGATCAGGTCGGACTCGTCGAGGGAGTCGAGCTCGTGGTGCGTGCCGCTGGCCCGCACCGCGGACAGCAGCCCGTGCAGCGCCGTGCGGAACATCGCCTCGTCGCCGGACTCGACGGCCTGCTCGATCTGGTTGTCGAGGCCGTTGAGCGCGTCGAGCGCGTGGTCGTCGAGGTCGTACTGGCCCTCGCCGAGGATGCGGACGATCATGCCCGGCCTCCCTCGGTGCCGTCGCCCTCGGCGCGCACGGCCTCGGGAGCGTCGGCCAGGATGTCGCCGTCGCCTGCCTCGATGGCCTGCGGCGCGCTGCCGGCCTTGAGCCGGGCGAGCTCGGCCTCCACGTCGGAGCCCGAGCTGAGCGCGTCGAGCTCGCGCGCGATGTCGTCGCCGGCGTTGACCTGGGAGGCGTCGTCGAGGGCGCCGGAGGCGATCAGCTCGTCGATCGCCTGGCCGCGAGCCTGCATCTGCGCGGTCTTGTCCTCCGCGCGCTGGATGGCCAGCCCGACGTCACCCATCTCCTCCCCGATGCCCGACATCGCCTCGCCGATGCGCGTCTGCGCCTCGGCTGCGGTGTAGGTCGCCTTGATGGTCTCCTTGCGGGTGCGGAAGGCCTCGACCTTGGCCTGCAACCGCTGCTGGGCCAGGACCAGCTTGTCCTCCTCGCCCTGCAGCGTCGCCTGCTGCTCCTTGAGCGAGGTGATCTGCGACGACAGGCCCGACTTGCGGGTGAGCGCCTCGCGGGCCAGGTCCTCACGACCGGCGCCGATGGCCTTCTCGGCCTGGCCCTGGAGCTTGGCGGCCTGCTGCTCGAGCTGGTTCACCTGCAGCTCGACGCGCTTGCGGCTGGTGGCGACGTCGGCCACGCCGCGGCGCACCTTCGAGAGCAGCTCGAGCTGGCGCTGATAGCTGTAGTCGAGGGTCTCGCGAGGGTCCTCGGCCCTGTCCAGGGCCTTGTTGGCCTTGGAGCGGAAGATCAGGCTGATGCGCTTCATGAGACTCATCGGGTGGAGACCCTCTCTCGGTGATGCGGGGGTGCTGGTGGGGACGACACTCTCACCCTAGGACCAAACCCAAGGCTGAGGTAGGACATCGGCGTCGTACGCCTGCGCGCATCCGGCGCGGTCCCGCCGGGGCGTACGGCGATAGGCTGGGGGCCAGCATCCGATCCAGGTGAGGGCAGCCCGCGTGTTCCGTCGTACCAACTCCGAGCAGGAGACCCCGACCGTCCCCGAGAAGGCGGGCGGCAAGGGCCGCCCGACGCCCTCGCGCAAGGAGGCCGAGGCCGCCGCCCGCGCCCGCGCGAAGGTGCCGCGGACCCGCAAGGAGCAGATGGCCGCCCAGCGCTCCGCGCGCGGCGAGACCTCGCAGAAGATGCGCCAGGCCATGAAGACCGGCGACGAGCGCTATCTCCCTGCCCGTGACCGCGGCCCGGTCAAGCGCTTCATCCGCGACTACGTCGACTCGCGCTTCTCCTTCATCGAGCTCATGGTGCCGCTGCTGATCCTGTCGATGGTGCTGGGCTACAGCGGCAACCGCGCGATGATGAACATCGGCAACACGGTGCTGTTCACCACGCTCGTCGTGATCGTCTTCGACATCGTGATGCTGCGCTTCCGGCTGCGGCGCGAGCTCGCGCGGCGCTTCCCCGGCGAGTCCACCAGGGGCACGACGCTCTACGCCGCCATGCGCTCGCTGCAGATGAAGTTCCTGCGCCTGCCCAAGGCCCAGGTCCGGATCGGCGAGAAGCTGCCCGAGACCTACCGATGACGCACAGCCACTCCGGCGGGCCCAGCGCGGACGTGTCCGTGCGCGTGGCCTGGGCCGACGACGCCCAGGCCATCGCAGCCGTGCAGGTGCGCGCCTGGCCCGAGCTCTACGCAGGCCTGCTGCCGGTCGAGGTGATCCCCACCGACGTCGAGGCGGTCGGCGCCCAGTGGCGCCAGGTCCTCGCCCGGCCGGCCGACGCGCGCAACCGCGTGCTCGTCGCGCTCGAGCGCAACCGCGTGGTCGGCTTCGCCCTCACCTCCCCCGCCGCCGACCCCGACTGCGACCCGGTTGCCGACGGCGAGCTCGCCGAGGTCACCCTCGACCCCGCCGAGCGGGCCAAGGGCCACGGCTCCCGGCTGCTCCAGGCGGCGGTGGACACGCTCTCCGCCGACCGGTTCACCCGCGCCGTGACCTGGGTCAACGCCGGCGACGACGCGCTGCGCACGTTCCTCACCGAGGCCGGCTGGGCTCCCGACACCGCCCACCGCGAGCTCGACCTCGACGGCACCGGCGCGACGACGGTCAAGCAGGTGCGCCTGCACACCTCCATCGGCTGACCAACGGCTGACCCCGGCCGACCCAGATCCGGGCGAAATCCACCCGTAGGTGTCTTGAAATCCTTGTGACGGGCGTCACCATGGAGGTCCGGCCACTTCGCCGGTCCAGCACGGGGGTTCGACATGCTCGGTCCGCTACCGCCACTCCACAGGCTCGTCCTCGTCCTCGCCGCCCTGCTCGTCTGCCTGGGCCTCGGCTTCTGGGTGGGCACCGTGCCCGAGGTCCCGCTGAACCTCCGGGTCGGCCTGCTGGCCGGTGCCGGGGTGGGCGTGGCTGCCGCGTTCGCGTTGGTGCACGACTTCCACGACCGTCAGCGCCCCGCGCGCGTACGCCGTCGCGTGCCGTAGACACCCCGCTGGACCAGTCGGCGCCATGTCCTCGCCTGCCGCGGTGAGCGAGACCGTCCCCGACCGCACCGAGCGCTCGGCCATCATCCGCGACAGCCTGGCCGTGGGCGTGGCCACCGGCGCGTACGGCTTCGGGTTCGGCGCGGTGTCGGTCGCGGCCGGCCTCAGCATCGCGCAGACGTGCGCGCTGTCCCTGCTGATGTTCACCGGCGCCAGCCAGTTCGCGCTGGTCGGCGTGGTGGCAGCCGGGGGCGCCCCGCTGTCGGGCGCGGTGACCGCGCTCATGCTCGGCAGCCGCAACACCCTCTACGGACTCCGGATGGCACCGTTGCTGCGGTGGCGGGGCTGGCGTCGGGCGGCTGCGGCCCACGTCCTGATCGACGAGTCGACGGCCATGTCCGTCAGCCGTACGACGACCGGCGCAGCGCGCCTGGCCTTCCTGACCACGGGTGTCTCGGTCTTCGTCCTGTGGAACCTCGCCACCCTCGTCGGCGCCGCCACCGGTGAGGCCGTCGGCGACCCCCGGGCGTTCGGGCTGGACGCCGCGGTGGGCGCCGCGTTCCTGGCCCTGCTCTGGCCCCGGCTGCAGGACCGCCGCAACGTGCTGGTCGCCGTGCTGGCCGCCGCGCTGGCGCTGGCGCTGGTGCCGGCGACCGCTCCGGGTGTGCCTGTGCTGGCGGCCGGAGGAGTGGCGTTGCTGGTGGGCGCCCTCGGCAGGAGGCAGGATCCCACCGAGATCCCGGGGCCCGGCGACGTGGCAGGCGGGCACCGCTGATGTGGACCACGATCGTGCTGGCCGGCGTCGGCTGCTACGTGCTCAAGCTCGCCGGGCTCTCGCTGCCCGACCGGCTGCTCGGCCACCCCCTGGTCGAGCGGGTGGCCGACCTGATCCCGGTCGCCCTGCTGGCGGCGCTGGTCGCGACCCAGGTGTTCGCCGGCGACGGCGCCCTGGTGCTGGACGCCCGGGCGCTCGGCCTCGGGTTCGCCCTCGTCGCGCTGCTGCTGCGGATGCCGTTCCTGGTCGTGGTGGTGGGGGCGGCGGTCGTGGCGGCACTCGCCCGCCTCGTCTGACGCCCCCACCCCACGTGGTGGATCAGCTCACCGAGACGGCGCTCCAGGCGGAGGCGACGGCGGCGTACTGGGTGCTGCCGGCGCCGTAGAGGTCGGTCGCGGCCTTGAGGGTCGCCACGCGAGCACCGGCGTAGTTGGTGCTGGACGTCATGTAGACCGTCAGCGCGCGGTACCAGATCGCGGCGGCGGCGTCACGGCCGATGCCGGTGACCGTGGAGCCGTTGCAGGTCGGGCTGTTGTGCGCGACGCCGTTGATCGTCTTGGCGCCCGAGCCCTCGGCCAGCAGGTAGAAGAAGTGGTTGCCGATGCCCGAGGAGTAGTGCACGTCGACCGAGCCCGCCGAGGGCGTCCAGCAGTTGAGCGAGCTGTCGGCGGAGGCGGGGTTGTCCATCCGGCGGAAGCCGAGGTGCTTCTTGAGGTCGAACTCCTCACCGATGAGGTAGTCACCCGGGTCGGCGGCGTTGGCGGCGTAGAACTCCACCATCGTGCCGAAGATGTCGCTGGTGGCCTCGTTGAGGCCGCCGGACTCCCCGGAGTAGGTCAGGCCGGCGGTGTTCTCGGTGACGCCGTGGCTCATCTCGTGCCCGGCGACGTCGAGGGAGACGAGCGGACCGTAGTTGACGCCGTCGCCGTCGCCGTAGGTCATCTTGGTGCCGTCCCAGAAGGCGTTGACGTAGTTCCGGCCGTAGTGGACCGCGTTGTAGGACCCCGCGCCGGTGCCGAAGATGCCGTCCCGGTTGAACGTGGACTTGTAGTAGTCCCAGGTCACGTTGCTGCCGTACTGCGCGTCGGCCCCGGCCGAGGCGCGGTTGCTGGTGGTCCCGTTGCCGAACGCCGTGGTCGTGCTCGTGATGAGCGTGCCCTTGCTGCCCTGGCGGTTGTTGAGGTCGACCGTGTAGGTGCTGCCGCGGACGCCGTCGTTCTTGAGCTGGTAGGTCGTGCCCGACTTGGTCACGCTGAGCGGCACGCTGCCGCTGTAGAGCGTGTTGCCGGTGCCGTCGACGTTGACGACCTGCTGCTCGCTGCGGATCACCATGCCGGTGCGCGCGTCGACGTACGTCGCCAGGCGCGAGGGGGTGCCGTCGGCCTGGACACCCTCGGTGACGACCTCCCAGGCCAGGCGAGGGGTGGCGCCGGTCGCGTCGACGACCAGCTCGCCTGCAGAAGCGCGGTCGTCGCCGCGGACGGCCTGCGACCGGGCGTTGCGCGCCAGCACCGTGCGGCGGGCGGAGGCAGCCGCGACCTTCGCGTCGGTGCCGAGCGTGAGCGGTGCGGCGAGGGTCTGGCTGACGCCGGCCCACCCAGCACTCGCGTCCCGGTGGACCACGAGGTCGCCGCCGATGACGCGCAGCCCGTCGAGCGTGCGCTCGAAACGCACGTGGCTGCTGCCGTCGGGGTCGACGATGGTCGTGCCGGCGGTGAACGCCTGGCCCTGCGTGGCGCGGGCCGCGCCCGGGTGGCGCTGGAGCGCGGCGAGCGCAGCTGCCGTCGGGTCTGCCGCCGCGGACGCCGAGGTGGCGGCGCCCTGGGCGCTCGTGGCCGTGGTCAGCGGCAGCGCGGCCGCGGTGGCGGCGGCGACGGCGAACGCGGCGAGTCCTGCTGTTCTGCGCATGGTGGAGCCTTCCGGGGGTCTGGCCGGCACCCGAGTGGGCCGGGCCTGGAGGAGTCGTCGACACGGGCGACCCGAGGTCACCCAAGCCCCGCCCTGGATTCGCTGTCAAGGAAAACTTCCCTGCACACCGTCCAGGGGGTGGATCAGCCGACCGAGACGGCGCTCCACGCTGCGGCGACCGTGGCGTACTGCGTGCTGGTCTGGCCGTAGAGGTCCTTCGCCGCGTTGAGCGTCGCGGTGCGCGCGCCGGCGTAGGTCGTGCCAGAGGTCATGTAGACGGTCAGCGCGCGGTACCAGATCTTCCCCGCCGCGTCGCGGCCGATGCCGGTGATCGTCGAGCCGTTGCAGGTCGGGCTGTCGTGCGCGACACCGCCGATCGTCCTCGGGCCGCTGCCCTCGGCGAGGAGGTAGAAGAAGTGGTTGCCCACACCGGAGGAGTAGTGGACGTCGAGGTTCTTGGTGTTGCTGCTGTAGCAGCTGGGCGAGCTGCCGTCCGCGATCGGGTTGTCCATGCGGCGGAAGCCGACGTGGTCCTTGAGGTCGAACTCCTCGCCGATCAGGTAGTCGGCCGGGTCGTTGGGGTTGCCTGCGTAGAACTCGACCATCGTCCCGAAGATGTCCGAGGTCGACTCGTTGAGGCCGCCCGACTCACCGGAGTAGGTCAGGCCGGCGGAGTTCTCCGTGACGCCGTGCGACATCTCGTGCCCGGCGACGTCGAGCGAGACCAGCGGGCCGTAGCTGACGCCGTCACCGTCGCCGTAGGTCATCTTGGTGCCGTCCCAGAAGGCGTTGACGTAGTCCTGGCCGTAGTGGACCCGGTTGTAGGAGCCCTGGCCGTTGCCGAAGATGCCGTTGCGCCCGTGGATGGTCTGGAAGTAGTCCCAGGTCTCGTTGGACCCGTACTGCGCGTCGGCGCCGGCGGTGGCGCGGTTGCTGTTCGTGCCGTTGCCGAACGTGGTCGTCGTCGACGTGATGAGCGTGCCGGTCGAGCACCCCGAGCCGAAGATCTGGCAGAGGAGGGAGTCCTCGGCGTTCTTCATGTCGGTCGTGTAGGTGTTGCCGCGCACGCCGGCGTTCTTGAGCTGGTAGGTCGAGCCCGACTGGGTGACGCTGAGCGGCACCATGCCGCTGTAGAGCGTCTGGCCCTGGCCGTCGACGTTGACGATCTGCTGCTCGCTGCGGATGACCGTCCCGGTGCGGGCGTCGACGTAGGTCGCCATGCGGGAGGGCGTCCCGTCGGCCTGGGTGCCGCCGGTGAGGACCTCCCACGCCAGGCGCGGGCGGGCGCCGGTGGCGTCGACCACGAGCTCGCTGCCCTCGGCCTCGTCGTCACCGCGTACGGCGCTGGTGCGGGCGCTTCGGGCCAGCACGGTGCGCCGGGCGACCGTCCCCGCGACGGCGGGGTCGGTGGCGAGCGTCAGAGGCGTGGTGAGGGTCTGGCTGACGCCGCCCCACGCGCCGCCCGCGTCACGGTGCACCACCAGGTCGCCGCCGACCACGCGCAGGCCGTCGAGGGTGCGCTCGAAGCGCACGTGGCTGGTGCCGTCGGCGTCGACGAGGGTGGCGCCGGGCACGAAGGCCTGGCCGTCGGTGGCCCGCGCCGCACCGGGGTGGCGCTGGAGCGCCGAGAGGGCGCCGGACGCGACGTCGGCGCTCGCGGAGCTGGGAGCTGCGGGCGGGGCGCCCTGGGCGCTCGTCGCCGTGGTCAGGGGCAGTGCCGCCGCGGTGGCGGTGGCGACGGCGAGCGCGGCGAGTCCTGCGGTTCTGCGCATGGTGGTGTCTCCCGAGAGTCGAGCCGCGGGCCCGAGCGGACCGCGGCAGTCATCGGTCCAACGACAGCCTCCGGTGGGGGTTACACGGCCGGAGGGAGGTCCGCCTCAGGCGAGGTCGAGCAGGTGCTCGAGGCCGACGGTGAGGCCGGGGCGCGCAGCGATCCCACGCACACCGGTCAGCACGCCCGGGGTGAAGGACACGCGGTCGAGCGAGTCGTGGCGGACGGTGAGCGTCTCCCCCGGCGCGCCCAGGATGACCTCCTGGTGCGCGACCAGTCCGCGCACGCGCAGCCCGTGCACCCGTACGCCGTCGACGTCCGCGCCGCGGGCGCCGTCGAGGCCGGTGGAGGTGGCGTCGGGCATCGGGTCGCACCCCGCGTCGCGACGAGCGGCGGCGATCATCTCCGCCGTGCGGCGGGCCGTGCCCGAGGGGGCGTCGGCCTTGTCGGGGTGGTGGAGCTCGACCACCTCGACCGACTCGAAGAAGGGCGCCGCCTGCGCGGCGAAGCGCATCATCAAGATGGCGCCGATCGAGAAGTTGGGGGCGATGAGCACGCCCACGCCGGGCGCGTCCGCCAGCCATGCCTCGAGCTGGTCGAGGCGCTCCTGGTCGAAGCCGGTGGTGCCGACGACGGCGTGGATGCCGTGCTCGACGCAGAAGCGCAGGTGCTCCATCACCACGTCGGGGTGGGTGAAGTCGACGACCACCTCGGCGCCGGAGCGCACCAGCTCCTCGACGTCGTCACCGGCGTCGATCCTGGCGACGAGCTCGGTGTCGGACGCCGCGTCCAGCGCGCTGCAGACCTCGGCGCCGACCTTGCCCCGCGCACCGAGCACGCCCACCTTGATCGGGGCCTTGATCGGGGTCTCACGGGTCTCGGCCTCAGTCGCGCTCACTCCCCCAACCTACCGCCGCGGGTCCGGCACGGGTGGCGGTGGCTGACTCGCCGACGCGGGTCTGGCAGGCTGTGGGCCATGCCTTCCCCGACCATCCCGCCGCGCATCAAGTGGGCCGTCGACCTGATGGACGT
The DNA here is from genome assembly GCF_001428125.1 of Nocardioides sp. Soil774. Lineage (GTDB taxonomy): Bacteria > Actinomycetota > Actinomycetes > Propionibacteriales > Nocardioidaceae > Nocardioides. The sequence goes on from NZ_LMSM01000007.1 coordinate 86,225, forward strand.
CCAGCCGGCCGACCAGGTCCTGGAGATCGGCTGCGGCCCCGGCGCCGGGGCGGAGGCCATCTGCGCCAGGCTGGAGACCGGCAAGCTGTTCGCGATCGACCGCTCGGAGTCGGGCGTCGACCGCACGAAGCGCCGCAACCAGAAGTACGTCGACGCCGGCCGGCTCGTCGTACGCCAGATCGACCTCGCCACGCTGCGGGTGCCGGTCAAGCGGCTCAACAAGGTCTTCGCGTTCAACGTGAACCTGTTCTGGGTGCGCCCGTGCGAGGACGAGATCGCGCTGCTCCACGAGCGCGTGGTGCCCGGTGGCGCGGTCTACCTCTTCTACGAGGCCGCGCGCCCCGAGCTGGTGCCCAACATCGTGAAGAAGGCCTCGGAGAACCTGCTCCGCGGCGGTTTCCGGGTCAGCGTCGTCGAGCAGAAGGCGCCCCCGGTCATCGGGCTCATCGCCCGGCGATAGGCCGCCCTGCTGCTGCTTGCGGTTACTTCGTCGGACCGACGACCGCGAGCAGCTCGGGCTGGGTGAAGAGCTCGCGCGCCAGCGACGACACGTCGTCGTGGGTCACGGACTCGATGCGACCCACGACCTCGTCGATGGTGAGCAGCTCGTCGTAGACCAGCTCGGCCTTGCCGATGCGCGACATCCGCGACCCGGAGTCCTCGAGGCCGAGGAGCAGGCCGCCCTTGAGCTGGCCCTTGCCCCGCTCGACCTCCTCCTCGGTGAGGCCGTGCTCGGCGACCTTGGCGAGCTCGCCGCGCACGGTCTCGAGCACGGCGTCGTACTTGCCGGGCAGGCAGCCCACGGACACCCCGACCACACCGGCGTCGGCGTGGTGCGTGGCGAACGAGTACACGGAGTACGCCAGGCCGCGCAGCTCGCGCACCTCCTGGAACATCCGCGAGGAGGTGCCGCCGCCGAGGGCGGTGTTGAGCACGCCGAGCGCGAAGCGACGCGGGTCGGTGCGGGTCATGCCCTTCACACCGAGGACCAGGTTGACCTGCTCCTGGGGCCGGACGGTGCGGGCCTCGCCGGGGTGCACCGTGCGGGCGCGCTCGCTCTGCTGGGGAGGCGTCGGCGTGGCGTCGCCCTCGAGGAAGCCGCTGCGGCCGAAGGCCTGGCGCACCTGGCGCACGACGGTGGTGTGGTCGACGTTGCCGGCCACCGCGACGACCATGTTGTCGGGGCGGTAGTGGCGGCGGTAGAAGCGGTGGATCTGCGCACGGGTCATCGCGGTGATCGACGCCTCGGTGCCGGCGATGGGCCGGCCGAGCGGGGAGTCGCCCCACGCCTGGTGCGCGAAGAGGTTGTGCACCACGTCGTCGGGGTCGTCGTCGTGCATCGCGATCTCGTCGAGGATCACGTCACGCTCGGCCTCGACGTCGGCCGGGGTGATCGTCGAGGCGGTGACCATGTCGCCGAGCACGTCGACCGCGGTGGCGAGGTCCTCGTCGAGGACGCGCGCGTGGAAGACGGTGTACTCCTTGGTGGTGAAGGCGTTGAACTCGCCTCCGACCGCGTCGAGCGCGACCGAGATCTCCATCGCGGTCCGCTCGGGGGTGCCCTTGAAGAGCAGGTGCTCGAGGAAGTGCGAGCAGCCGTGCAGCACGGGGGTCTCGTCGCGCGAGCCGACGTTGACCCACACGCCGATGCTGGCCGAGCGGGTGCCGGCCATCTGCTCGGTCACGATCCGCAGGCCGCTGGGCAGGACCGTGCGCCGCACGCGCGAGGTCACCGCGCCCTCGGCGTCCTTGACGGTGTGGAGGGTGCGGGTGGTGCCGTTCTTCTGCACGGGGGTCCTTCCGGGACGCAGCGGGGGTGGAACGCCACGACCGGCCGGCGGAGGCCGCCGGCCGGTCGTGGTGGTGGAGCTCAGGTCACTCGGCGTCGGTCGCCTCGGCCGGCTCCTCGGAGCCGCCCTCGGCCTCGTCGACGACGGGGACCAGCGAGAGCTTGCCGCGGTCGTCGATCTCGGCGATCGAGACCTGGACCTTCTGGCCCACCGACAGGACGTCCTCGACGGCCTCGACGCGCTTGCCGCCGGCGAGGGCGCGCAGCTTGCTGATGTGCAGCAGGCCGTCCTTGCCGGGCATGAGCGAGACGAAGGCGCCGAAGTTGGTCGTCTTCACCACGGTGCCGAGGTAGCGCTCGCCGACCTCGGGCATCGTCGGGTTGGCGATCGCGTTGACCGCGGCCTTGGCGGCCTCGGCCGCCTCGCCGTTGGTCGCACCGATGTAGACCGTGCCGTCGTCCTCGATGGACAGCGTCGCGCCCGTGTCGTCCTGGATCTGGTTGATGACCTTGCCCTTCGGGCCGATCACTTCGCCGATCTTGTCGACGGGGACGCGCACGGTGATGATGCGCGGCGCGTGGATCGACATCTCCTCCGGCGCGTCGATGGCCTCGGCCATGACGTCGAGAATCGCCAGGCGCGCGTCGCGTGCCTGGGTCAGCGCGGCGGCGAGCACCTCGGCGGGGATGCCGTCGAGCTTGGTGTCGAGCTGCAGCGCGGTGACGAACTCACGGGTGCCGGCGACCTTGAAGTCCATGTCGCCGAAGGCGTCCTCGGCGCCGAGGATGTCGGTCAGCGCGACGTACTGCGTCTCGCCGTCGACCTCGTCGGAGATGAGGCCCATCGCGATGCCGGCGACGGAGGCCTTGAGCGGCACACCGGCCTGCAGCAGCGACAGGGTCGAGGCGCAGACCGAGCCCATCGAGGTGGAGCCGTTGGAGCCCATGGCCTCGGAGAGCTGGCGGATCGCGTAGGGGAACTCCTCGCGCGAGGGCAGCACGGGCAGGAGGGCGCGGCGCGCCAGGGCGCCGTGGCCGACCTCGCGGCGCTTGGGCGAGCCCACGCGGCCGGTCTCGCCGGTGGAGAACGGCGGGAAGACGTACTTGTGCATGTAGCGGCGGTGCTTCTCCGGCGACAGCGTGTCGAGCTGCTGCTCCAGCTTGAGCATGTTGAGGGTGGTGACGCCCAGGATCTGGGTCTCGCCACGCTCGAAGAGCGCCGAGCCGTGGACGCGCGGGATCACGTTGACCTCGGCGTGCAGCGGGCGGATGTCGGCGAGGCCGCGACCGTCGATGCGGATCTTGTCGCGCAGCACCCGCTGGCGCACGAGCGACTTGTTGAGCGAGCGGAACGCCGCGCCGATCTCCTTCTCGCGACCCTCGAACTGGCCCGAGAGCTTCTCGAGCAGCGAGGCCTTGATCTCGTCGACCTTGAGCTCGCGCTCCTGCTTGTCGCCGATGGTCATCGCGGCGGCGGTCTCGTCCTTCGCGGCGGCCTCGACGGCGGCGTAGACGTCGTCCTCGTAGTCGAGGAAGACCGGGAAGTCCTGGACCGGCTTGGCGGCCTCGGCCGCGAGCTGGGCCTGGGCCTCGACGAGCTGCTTGATGAAGGGCTTCGCGGCGTCGAGGCCACCGGCCACGACCTCCTCGGTCGGCGCCTGGGCGCCACCCTGCACGAGCGCGATGGTGTCCTCGGGGGCCTCGGCCTCGACCATCATGATCGCGACGTCGCCGGACTCGGTCACGCGGCCCGCGACGACCATGTCGAAGACGGCGTTCTCGAGCTGCGAGTGGCTCGGGAACGCGACCCACTGGCCGTCGATGAGCGCCACGCGGACGCCGCCGACGGGGCCGGAGAAGGGCAGGCCGGAGAGCTGGGTCGACAGCGACGCGGCGTTGATCGCGAGCACGTCGTAGGGCATGTCGGGGTCGAGCGCCATGACGGTGATGACGACCTGGACCTCGTTGCGCAGGCCCTTCTTGAAGGTCGGGCGCAGCGGGCGGTCGATGAGACGGCAGGTGAGGATCGCGTCCTCGCCCGGGCGACCCTCGGAGCGGAAGAACGAGCCGGGGATCTGGCCCACGGCGTACATCCGCTCCTCGACGTCGATCGTCAGGGGGAAGAAGTCGAAGTGGTCCTTGGGCGTCTTGCCCGCGGTCGTCGCCGAGAGCAGCATGGTCTCGTCGTCGAGGTAGGCCGTGACGGAGCCGGCGGCCTGGCGGGCCAGCAGGCCGGTCTCGAACTTGACGGTGCGCTTGCCGAACTTGCCGTTGTCGAGGACGGTCTCGACGGCGGAGATGATGGGTTCACTCATGGAAGCAGGATCCTGCTTTCTCTTCGCGGAGCGATCCGCGGCGTCCACTTGCCTGGACGGCTCGCGGGGACTCGAAGCCCCGCTGGGGCCGGTCTTCGATCGAGGCCCGCAGCGTGCCCCTGACGGGGCTGGTCTGAAGGCCACTACCGAGGACCGGGCCGGACGTGCGGGTCGCTCCTGATGTGGTGGTGTGTTCAGTTGTGCCGGGTCGACACTAGCGCGGCCCGGGCCGGGAGAGGGTGTCCCGGATGTGAGAGGAGCGGCTCCCCCGGAGGGGAACCGCTCCTGTCGCGATCAGCGACGCAGGCCGAGGCGCTCGATGATCGAGCGGTAGCGCTCGATCTCGGTCTTCTGCAGGTAGTTCAGCAGGCGCCGGCGCTGGCCGACGAGCAGCAGCAGACCACGACGGCTGTGGTGGTCGTGCTTGTGCTCCTTGAGGTGCTCGGTGAGGTGCGAGATGCGGTGGCTGAGCAGCGCGATCTGGACCTCGGGGGAACCGGTGTCACCCTCGGTCAGGGCGTACTCGGCGATGATCTTCTTCTTGGTCTCCGCGTCGGTACCAATCGACATGGGGGCTCCTTCGGTTCTCGTTGCGCGGCGCGCCCGGGCCTGTTCACCGGGGCACTGAGGTTCCGCGGCCGTCATGACGGCGTGTCACCCTCACGGGCAACCGCAGAAGCATATCGAGGCCCCGGACGACTGGCCCAATCCGCGCCGCGCACCGAAGGACGTGCTGGCGGCTCAGACCGCCGGCGGGGGCGGCGGGTCCGAGACGTCGGTCCGCTGCGTGGTGGCCTGACGGCCCTGGGCGTCCGTGGTGGTCGCCATGGTCGTGTGCTTGCGGCGGGTGTTCTGCTGGATGATCGTGAGCACGAGCCACAGCACCCCGGCGAGCGCGAGGATGATGCCGAGGGTCCACATGTTGAGGGGCCCCACCTCCTGGTCGTTCAACGCGAACGCGAGGATCAGGCCCACGACGATGAGGCCGATCGGTCCTCCGAAACCCATGACAGTCTCCTTCTTGTTGGGGATGCGCGCCGGTCTGGACCGGGCGCGCGAGGAGTCTGGCGCGCCTCGCGCCCGCTGTCACCCCCCTGCGGGGTGCCGCGACGTGCGACGGTCTCGGCAAGCGCCGACCTACCTCACGTGGCCAGGCCCCGTCGGGCCACGGCTTCCCCGTACATGGCGATCTTCGCCGACTCCACGTGCGGTCGCAGGCGCAGCACGAACTGGTAGGCGAACAGCTGCGGGCGCGCAGACACAAGGGCGGCGTCGACACGCCGGGACAGGGTGCGGCGTTCGCCTTCTGCCTCCTGCCGCACCAACCCAAGCGGGAGCCCGGTGTGATGCTCCTCCAGAACGTCGAGCCCAGCTCGATGGACGAGGCGCAACAGGCTTCGCCGCGTGAAGAACCGCAGGTGCGTCTCGTCGAGGATGCCCCTCCTGTCATAACCGAACAGGCCGGTGGCCACGCGCAGTCTCGGGTACCAGTGCCCGAAGTTCGGGACGGAGAGGACGACCTCGCCCGCCGGACGCAGCCGATCGACCGCTTGTCGCAACGAGTCAAGGGGTTGGGCGAGGTGCTCGATGACGTCGCCGAGGATGACGACGTCGTAGTCGACACCGAGGTCCTGATCGGTCCCAGCGGATGTGTCCAGCAGATGGAACTCGTCGACTCGATCGCGCACGCCTGGGATCTCGACGACGTCCGCGCCGACCACGTGGTGCCCCAGCTTGCGCACCCTCTCGGCGAGCAGGCCCCCCGAACAGCCGTAGTCCAGCACCCGCAGGGGGGGCCGGTCGGACAGCATCGCGAGGATGACGTCGTGCGAGCTGCCCTCGCCTTCCTTCAGGTCGTACCCGTCGACCTTCGGAACCCACTGGCTGGTGCCGAAGCCCATCCGGTTGAGTCGATACTCGAACACGTCCTTGGTGACGTCCCAGGCGTACTTCGTACCGTTGACGTAGCAGATCTCGTCGCCGTAGTACGTGGGTACTGGGATCTCCACGATCCTGTGTCCTGCGTCGACGAACTGGACGATGATCTGCGTATCGAAGTCGAAGGCATCGCTGTTGTGCTCGAAGGGCACGCCCTGCAGCGCGGACATCGCATAGGCGCGATAGCCGGAGTGGAACTCACTGAGCGACGTGCCGAGCATGCGGTTCTCGATGCCGGTGAGCACTCTGTTGCCGAGCCGCTTGTACAGCGGCATGCCGCCGGCGCGAGCCGCGCCTTTGAGCATCATGCGGGATCCGAAGACCGCTTCGGCCTCGCCGGCGACCAGAGGCTCCACCATCTGCGGCAGCATCTCGGGCGCGTACTGACCGTCACCGTGCAGCAACACCACCACGTCCAGACCACGCTCAGCCGCCAGTGCGTAGGCCGCCTTCTGATTGCCGCCGTAGCCCAGGTTCTTCGTGTGTGTCACGACGATCACGGTGTGGTCGACCACGTGGGACGCCCATTGCTCTGCGTATCGGGTGGTGCCGTCCGTGCTCGCATCGTCGAGGATGATCACCTCGTCGATTGAGGGCCGGAAGTCCTCAGGTATCCGGTCGAGCGTTCTGACCAGCGTGCTCTCGGCGTTGTAGGCCACGATGGCGATGCCCACTCGCATTCCGTTGATGCTCATCGCAGTGGTCCCCCTGTGCCCGACGGGATTGGTTCGTCGCCGGATAGATGCCGTCCAACCAGTTCAACAGCAGGCAGGCCCAAGCCACCGCCATCAACATGTGCTGACCGAGTGTAAAGGGAACAGCCCACGCTTGCTCCCACCGCCACGGCGGTCCGCCACCGCTCCACAACGAGTACACCGAGAGCACGAGCAGGCTCGCAGCGACGTTGTACGTCCACCCCGTCCTGATAGACACCAGGTACGCCGCGGCCAGGGCCCACGTGAGGTATTGCATCCCGAACGCCGGAGTGAACACGAGCATCGTCACTAAGGTCATCCCGAGCCCGACAGCCTCCTCGTGAGGCCTGCGAAGTGGGGTCAAGGCCAAGGGCACCATCGCAGCGGCGGCGACCACCCACGAGCCGTGCGCGTTCAGCCACACGTCGAGACGTGGATAGCCCGCCTGCTCGACCAGCTCCGCGAGTCCCCACTCCCTCAGCCAGATACCTCGGTAGCCGACGACGCTCTCCAGGAACGGGCCCCCGTTCAGCACCAGCACCGGGACCCACAGCAAGGCGAAGACCAACGCGCCACCGATCGCGAAACGCACCAGCGCGGCAGCGCCCCTGCGATACGCCAAGAGCATCATCCAGGGCACAGCCACCACGGGTACGAGCTTGATGCTCACGGCCAGCCCCAGGCACACACCGCTGGCGAGAGACCGTCCGCGACGCGCAAGGAGAAAGAAGGAAGCCACGGTGAGCGCGACGAACACGGGATCGGTGTTGCCGTGGAACCCCGAGATGACGAGCAGTGCGGGACTCCAGACCAGGCCGACTGCCGCAGCCCCCGCTCCGAGCGTGCTTGAGCGCTCATTCAGCAACCGGAACACCAGCCAGCACGTCATCGCGTCCGCGAGACACGCTGGGGCACGGATCAGCAGTGGCAGGCCGAGCCCGGCGCGCTGGCCGAGGTTCACGAGCTCCAGGAACCATCCCGCCAGTGGCGGGTGGTTGTAGGGCGCCTCGAAGGCCTCGCCGTAGATGCCGATCGGTCCGAACTCTCGGACGCCCGCCGCGAACTGGGTCCAGTACACGATGTCGTTCGTCCCGCTGGTCGTGGCTGCCAGGTAGAGCTTGACGGCAGTTGCGGCAACGGCTGCCGCGATGACGGCCACAGCTACTCGCCGATCCGTCGTCCACGCACCTCTCAGCGCCGAAGGCCGCGACAGCCCCATGACGAAACCCTTCCCGCTCGCCGACCCCCGGTGGCACAGCCCTCTGCCGCCGTCGCCGAAGCATAGGACGCACGCTCGGGAGTCGACGGGAGCCACGTGGCGCGGAGCACGTGGTTGGATCGATCCGTGACCAGGCAGTGGGAGAAGCGCATCGGCGTGTGCAACCTGTGCGAGGCCATCTGCGGCGTCGAGCTGACCATCGAGGGACGCGAGGTCACCGGCGTGCGCGGCAACCCGGCCGACCCGCTGTCGCGCGGTCACATCTGCCCCAAGGGCGTCGCGATCGCGGACGTGTACGCCGACCCCGACCGGTTGCGCCGCCCCGTGCGCCGCGTCGGCGAGGGCGCCGACGCGGCGTGGCAGGAGATCGGCTGGGACGAGGCGTTCGACCTGGTCGCCGACAACCTGGCGCGGGTGATCAACGAGCACGGCGACGACGCGCTGGGCGTCTACCTCGGCAACCCCAACGCCCACAGCCTCGGCTCGATGACCCACGGCACCGCGATGTTCAAGTCGTTCCGCACCAGGAACCGCTACTCCGCCACCTCGGTGGACCAGCTCCCCCACCAGCTCGTCGCCCACCTGATGTTCGGCCACCAGCTCTTCCTGCCGGTCCCTGACATCGACCGCACCTCGTGGTTCCTCGTCATCGGCGCCAACCCGATGGCCTCCAACGGCTCACTGATGACGGTGCCCGACTTCCCGCAGCGGGTGCGCGACCTGCACACGCGCGGAGGCCGGATGGTCGTGCTCGACCCCCGACGCACCGAGACCGCGAAGGTGGCCGACGAGCACCACTTCGTGCGACCGGGCACCGACGCGTGGGTGCTGCTCGCGATGCTGCACGTGCTCACGACAGAGAGCACCCCCGCCGTGGCGGCGTACGTCGACGGGCTGGCGACGGTGGTCGACCTGGTCGCCGACTTCACCCCCGAGCGGGCCGAGGCGATGAGCGGACTGCCCGCCGAGGAGGTCCGGCGCCTCGCGCGCGAGCTGCTCACCGCCGACGCCGGCGTGGTCTACAGCCGCATCGGCGTCTCGGCCGGCCCGTGGGGCACGGTGTGCCAGTGGGCGGTCAACTGCCTCAACATCCTCAGCGGCAACCTCGACCGCGCGGGCGGGGCGATGTTCACCAGCCCCGCGATCGACGCGGTCGGCACCGGGCTCATCGGACGCGGGCACCACGGCGCCTGGCGCTCGCGCGTGCGCGGGCTCCCCGAGACCGCCGGCGAGCTGCCGGTGTCGGCGCTGCGCGAGGAGATCGAGACGCCCGGCGAGGGCCAGGTGCGCGCGCTGCTGACGGTGGCCGGCAACCCCGTGCTCTCCACCCCCGACGGGGCCCGGCTCGACGGGGCGCTGCGCGGCCTGGACTTCATGGCGGCGGTCGACATCTACGTCAACGAGACCACCCGGCACGCCGACGTCATCCTGCCGCCGACGACCGCCCTCGAGCGCGACCACTACGACCTGGTGTTCCACCTGCTCGCGGTGCGCGACACCGCGCGCTTCACCCCCGCGGTCTTCGAGAAGGAGGCCGACCAGCGCCACGACTGGCAGATCTTCCGCGAGCTCACGTTGCGCACCGCCGCCCGTCTCTCGCGCAAGGCGCCGCTGAAGAAGCGCCTCGTGCAGCGCGCGCGCCTCACCGCGAGCCCGACCTTCCTCGTCGGCCAGCTGCTGCGCCGCGGCTCGAGCGGCGTGACGCTGGCCAAGCTGCGGGCCCGCCCGTCGGGCATCGACCTGGGCCCACTGCGCGGCGGTCAGCTGCCGGGACGCCTGCCGGCGAAGGGGAAGCGGATCGACCTCGCGCCCGCGCTCGTCGTGCAGGACGTCGCCCGCCTCGCGGCCGTGGAGGCGCCGGAGCCCGACGGGCTGCTGCTGATCGGGCGCCGCCACAAGCAGGACTGCAACTCCTGGATGCACAACTCCGAGCGGCTCACCCGCGGCCGCCCGCGCCACCAGCTGCTGATGAACCCCGCCGACCTCGCCGAGCGCGCGATCGCCGACGGCTCCCGGGTGCGGGTGACCTCGCGGGTGGGGTCGGTCGAGGTCGAGGCCGCCGCCTCCGACGACCTGATGCCGGGGGTCGTGTCGCTCCCCCACGGCTACGGTCACGCCAGGGACGGCGTCCTGATGAGCCGCAGCCGCGAGGTGCCGGGCGTGTCGATCAACGACCTCACCGACCCCGAGCTGCTCGACGTCTCGGGCAACGCCGCACTCAACGGCGTACCGGTGTCGGTGACGGCGATCTGACCCGGAGGCGGCGTCGGCTCAGGTGCTGACGTCGCCCAGGACGGCGAGCACGTCGTCCGGGGTCTGCGCAGCGCCGAGGGCGGCGATGCTGGCGTCGTCGGTGAACGCCCCGGCGAGCGCCTGGAGCACCGTGAGGTGGTCGTCGCCCGCACCGGCGATCCCGACGACGTAGGTCGCCGGGCTGCCCAACCAGTCGATGGGCTCGTCGTAGCGGATGAACGAGATGGCCGTGCGCCGGATCAGCGCCTTGGCCTCGTTGGTGCCGTGCGGGATGGCCAACCCGTTGCCCATGAACGTCGAGACCGAGGTCTCGCGCTCGTGCATGGCGGCGACGTAGGCCTCGTCGACGGCCCCGGAGGCGACCAGGAGCTGCCCGGCCTCGGTGATGGCCGCGTCCCGGTCGCGGGCCTGCCCGCCGAGCACGATCGCGTCCCTGCTCAGTACGTCACTCATCTGGCGCCTCTTTCCTGTGCTGTGGTCTGGAGCTCGGAGCGGGTCGTGCCCGGCCCCCACACGGAGGGCCGGGCACGCGGTGACACGGGATCGACTCAGGCCCTGTTGCCCTCGTCGACCATCTGCACGATCTCGTCGTAGCGCGGGCTCGCCATGAAGTTGTCCACCGAGACGTGCACGGCCGACGGCGTCTTCTGGCGCGCCCGGTCGGTCAGGTCCTGGTGGGTCACCACGAGGTCGTAGGTGTCGTCGAGGTTGGCGATGGCCTTGTTGACCACCGTCACCTCGCCGTGCCCGGCGTCGTGGATCTTCTTGCGCAGCACCGAGGCGCCCATCGCCGAGGACCCCATGCCGGCGTCGCAGGCGAAGACGATGCTGGTGATCGCCCGGGTGGCGGTGGCCGTGGCAGCACCGGCCCCGGCACCCCCGGCGAGGGCGGTGGAGGCGATCGACTTCTTGCCCTTCATGGACTCCATCGAGCTCGTGGCCGCGGTGAGGTCGCCCTCGTCGTCCGACTTGTCGAGCTTGAGCAGCACCGCTGCCACCGCGAATGTCACGGCAGCCGAGGCGAACACCGCCAGGGTGACACCGAGGTAGCTGCCCCGGGCGGTCTGGGCGTACACCGCGAAGATCGAGCCGGGCGCCGCGGGGGCACGCAGGCCCACGTCGAAGGCGACGTTGATGGCCACGCCGGTCATGCCGCCGGCGATCATCGCCACGATGAGCTTCGGCTTCATCAGCACGTAGGGGAAGTAGATCTCGTGGATGCCCCCGAGGAAGTGGATGATCGCTGCGCCCGGCGCGGTGGCCTTGGCGATGCCGCGGCCGAACACGGAGTAGGCCAGCAGCAGGCCCAGGCCCGGACCGGGGTTGGCCTCAAGGAGGAACAGCACGGACTTGCCGTTCTGCGCCGCCTCGGTGAGACCCAGCGGGGTGAGCACGCCGTGGTTGATGGCGTTGTTGAGGAAGAACACCTTGGCCGGCTCGATCAGCAGCGAGGTGAGCGGCAGCAGGTTGTTGTCGACGAGGGTCTCCACGGCGTTGCCGAGGACGTCCATGATCTCGTTGACGACCGGCGCGACCACCCAGAAGCCCACGATGGCCATGACGAAGGCCACGATGCCGGCCGAGAACATGTTGACGAGCATCTCGAAGCCCGCCTTGACCTTGCCCTCCCACAGGGCGTCGGCGCGCTTCATGACGTAGGCCGCGAGCGGGCCGAGGATCATCGCGCCGATGAACATGTGCACCTGGCCGAGCTGCGGCGCGTCTGCGGCGAGCTTGGCGTTGAACTCGGCCACGAGCAGGTCGGAGCCGGCAATCGCACCCATGACGGCGAAGGCACCGACGACGGCGCCGCGGTCGCCGTAGACCATGCGACCACCGGTCGCGGCGATGAGGATCGGGAGCAGGTAGTGGATGGTCGGGCCGACCATCGTGGCGAGGTCGGCGTTGGGCAGCCAGCCGACGTCGATGAAGAGCGCGGTGAGCAGTCCCCAGGCGATCAGGGCCGGGATGTTCGGCATGATCATGTTGGAGAGGAACGTGCCGAACCTCTGCACGTGGACCCGCGCGGACGAGCGCCCTGCGGGTGTCGGAGTTGTGGTCGCCATGCTGATGTCCTCCAGTCGAGCGCGGGGTGATCCCCATCACATGATGTGGTGATTAAACATCACGTTCGGGCACGTTGCCAAGCATTCGGGCAGGATTTGTGCCCGACTGTGTGGCTTTACCCCGGCAGCAGGCTGTCGAAGAACGCCTTCTCGGCCTCGGCGTTCCACGTGTTGCCGGGTCCGAGCTTCGCGGCCACGTCGGGCAGCCGCTGCTGCAGCTCGTCGAGGCCCGTCAGGGGCAGGTCGTGGATCTGGGGGAAGATCAGGACCTTGCCGGAGTAGCGGCCCTCGACCAGGGCCTGGAGGCCGTCCTTGGCCGCCCGCATCCCGCCGACGGCGCCCACGATGGACCCCGGCGAGAGCGCACCCCGGGTGGCCAGGTCCACCACCTGCTGCTGGTCGTGGATGGTCAGTCCCGAGGTGCCGGTGTACTGGGCGTTGTCGAGGTAGACCGCGCTCAGGTTCAGCGGCGCCAGCGTGCCGTTGGGGACGCCGGCGAAGAAGACCAGCATGCCGTCGGAGCTCATCAGGGTGTCGGCCTCGGCCATCACCTCGGAGAGGGGGACGCTGACCACCACGTCGTCGGCCCCTCGGCCGTCGGTGGTCCTCAGGATGAAGTCGTGGAGCGACTCCTGCGAGGTCTGGGAGTTGAAGGTCACCAGCTCGCAGTCGTTGCTCTCCGCGAGGTGGGCCAGCCGGTCCTCGAGGCTCTTGAGGCGTTCGTCGCTCACCTCCGTGGCGACGATCCTGCGGGGTCCGTCGGGCTGCTGGATGGCCCGCTGGACGTGCATCAGTCCCATCGGGCCGCCGGCGCCCACGAAGACGGTCGTGCCCTCCGAGCGCAGGTCGCAGCGGTTGCGCGCCTCGCCGTAGGAGGCGGCGATGTCCGGTCCCCGGCCCCCGAGGTAGGCGGTGTAGTCGTAGTGCAACCGGCCCACGTCGGTGGCCACCAGCCCGTCCAGGGCGGTCTCCCCCACCAGGTTGAGGGTGCCGCGGCGGGCGATGTGCCTGGCCACCTCGCCCACGGTCGCAGCGGAACGAGGATCGAGCACGACGATGTCGTCGAACCCGGCGCCGTCGGTCAGCTCGTCCACCAGCGCCTGGTAGTCGTCCGTGCCGATGCCGTCGCGCACGACCGTCGTGGCCGAGGTGCCCTCCACGAGCGTGGCCACCGACGCGGGCACGTCGGTCATGACGATGGTGGCCGGAGCATCCAGGCCGGAGGAGAACTCGTAGTCCCGCTCGTCGCCGGGCCGCCCGACGATCCACATGGTCCCGCCGTCCTTGGGCTCGAGGCGGCGACGCTGGGTGTAGGCCGCCATCACGCAGCCCCACGGCTCCAGCGTGGACGCCTCGGCGTAGCCCATCGAGTCCGGGAGCGGCAGCAGGCACGCGCCGTCGTCGGTCTCGAGCATCTCGGCACCCATGAGGTGGTACTGGATCAGCCCGCCGGGGATCGTGTAGCCGTAGGCCGTGCTCCTGCCGTCCTGGTAGATGTCGGGCTGCACCGCCAGCCGCTGGCCCGCGTGGTAGCGGTCCTCGAGGTTGTCCCCGACCTCGATGACGGTCAGGCTCACCTCGTGGCCCAGCCGGGTGGGTTCCTTGCCCAGGTCGCGGTCGTAGAGCTTGGGGTGGCTGCCGCCCTGGCGCATGATCTTCACGTCGGAGAAGCAGAGGCCCACACTGTCGATGCGCACCAGCATGTGGTCGGCGTCGGGCCGCGGGACGGCGACCTGCTCGGGCTCACCGTCCTTGCCCATGTTGTCCTCCCCCGCGCCGTGCAGGTTCCAGGCCCAGGCAGTGTCGGGCAGGTCGAGATCGGCCGCGCGGTAGCGGTCGTAGGCAGATGTCATTGCTTCCTCCGTCGTGAGGTGGGTCTGTGGTGGGCCTGGCCTCAGTGGCCGAGCAGCGCCCGCACGGCAGCACGCCCGGCCATCGGGTCGGGCGCGCCGAGCGCGGCCTCGGCGGCCGCTTCGCAGGTCTCGAAGGTCACCTTCGACAGCTGCGCGCCCACGGGGCGTACGGCGCGGGCAGCCATCGAGAGCGAGGAGATGCCCATGCCGATGAGCGCCGTCGCGAGGAGCGGGTCGGCCGCGGCCTCGCCGCACACCCCGACCGGCTTTCCGGCCTCGGTGCCGGCGTGCGCGGTGATGGCGATCAGCTGGAGCACGGCCGGCTGCCAGGGGTCGGTGAGGTGGGCCAGGTCGGTGGCCATGCGGTCGGCGGCCATGGCGTACTGGGTGAGGTCGTTGGTGCCGATGGAGAGGAAGTCGACGACCTCCAGCATCCGGTGCGCGAGGAGGGCGGCGCTCGGGATCTCGACCATCACGCCGGGCTTGAGCCCACGGGCGCGCACCTTCCCGGCGAACTCGGCGGCCTCCGCGACCGTGGCGACCATCGGCGCCATCACCCACGTCTCGGTGCCGGTGCGCTCCGCGGCGGCCGCGATGCCGTCGAGCTGGCGGTCCATGAGGCCGGGGTTGCCGAAGCTCAGCCGCAGCCCGCGCACGCCGAGCGCCGGGTTCTCCTCGCCCTCGTGGGTCGCGAAGGCGATCGGCTTGTCCGAGCCGGCGTCGAGGGTGCGGACGACGACGTAGCGCCCGTCGGAGTAGGGCGAGAGGACGTCGGCGTAGATGTCGGCCTGCTCCTCCACGCTCGGCTCGTCCTTGCGGTCGAGGAAGCACAGCTCGGTGCGGAACAGGCCCACCCCCTGGACGGGCTCACTGGCCGCGGAGCCGGCCCAAGGGCCGTCGGCGACGTTGGCCAGCAGCTTGACCGGGAGCCCGTCGGCGGTCGCGGCCGGGCCGCTCCAGGTCGCGAGCTCCTCGCGCAGGCGCCGGCTCTCCTCGACGCGGGCACGCGCGTCGTCGGGGTCGGCGCCCTGCTCGATCGTTCCGGCCTCCCCGTCGACGACCACGAAGGTCCCCGTGGGCAGTGCCATGACGCCGGCCGCCCCCACCACGCACGGGATGCCGAGCTGGCGGGCGATGATCGCGGTGTGGCTGGTCGCGCCACCGCGCTCGGTGACCAGCGCGGTGACGAGGGCGGGGTCGAGCCCGGAGGTGTCGCTCGGCGCGAGGTCCTCGGCGACCAGGATCGACGGCACGTCCGGCGTCGGGACGCCGGGCGCGGGCTCGCCGACCAGGTGGGCCACGACCCGGCGCTCGATGTCGCGCAGGTCGGTGGCGCGCTCGGCCATCAGCCCGCCCATGCCGGTGAAGATGGTGACGAACTGCTCGACCGCGCCCTGCACGGCCGCCACGGGACCCGGTCCCGCCTGGAGGTTCTTCGACACCGCGGAGCGCAGGCCCTTGTCGCGCGCGAGGCCCGCGCTCGCCGTGAGCACCTCCGCCGCAGCGCCCTGGGTCGCCGCGGCCTTGGTCGAGAACGTCTCCGCCACCGCCGCGACCGCTTCGTCGTACGCCGACAGCGCGGCGTCGGCGTCGGAGAACCCGCCGTCGCCGTAGCGTGAGATCGCGTCGGGCGAGACCTCGCCGCGGACGTGCAGGACGGGGCCCGCGGCGACGCCTGGCACGACCGGGGTCCCGCTCAGGGGAGGGTGCTCGGGTGTGGTCATGGACACACCGTAGAACAGGTCAGTGTTGACAAGCAACACATTCGGGACTAAAACAACACATACACAGATCCCATGGAGAGGGGACCGATGTACGCCGAGGAGCGCCAGCAGGCGATGGCCCACCTGATCAGCCGCCGTGGCCGGTTGTCGGTGGTCCAGCTGGCCGAGCAGTTCGAGGTCACCACCGAGACCGTGCGGCGCGACCTGTCGACCCTCGACCGGATGGGCCTGGTGCGTCGCGTGCACGGCGGAGCGGTGCCGGCGGGGTCGCTCACGGTCATCGAGTCCGGCATCGGCGAGCGCGACCAGTCCAACACCGCGGCCAAGGAGGCGATCGCCAACGCGGCCGTCGCCCTCCTTCCGCCGCCCGACTCCGTCGTGGTGATCGACGCCGGCACCACCACCGCCCGCTTCGCGGCCGCGCTCCCCCGCGACCACCGGCTGATCGTGATCACCCACGCGGTCCCGGTCGCGACCCGGCTGGCCGGGCTGCCCCAGATCGAGCTGCACCTCCTCCCGGGCAAGGTCCGCCCGACCACGCACGCGGCCGTCGGCTCCGACACCGTCGCCGCGCTCTCCGACCTGCGTGCCGACGTGGCGTTCATCGCCACCAACGGCATCACCGTCGGGCACGGCCTCACCACCCCCGACAGCGACGAGGCGGCCAGCAAGCGGGCCATGATCGCCTGCGCCCGCCGCACGGTGGTGCTGGCCGACTCCTCGAAGATGGGCGTGGAGACCGCCGTCCGCTTCGCGACCCTCGACAGCCTCGACGTCCTGGTCACCGACAGCGACATCGAGGCGAGCGACCGGCGCGCGCTCGAGTCGGCCGGGGTCGAGGTGGTGGTCGCATGATCCTCACCCTGACCCCCAACCCCAGCATCGACCGCACCGTCGCGCTCGACGGCGAGCTGTGCCGCGGGCAGGTCCACCGCGTGGCCTCGGTGACGTCGCAGGCGGGCGGCAAGGGCGTCAACATCTCCCGGGCGGCCGTCAGCGCCGACATCCCCAGCATCGCCGTCGTACCGGCCGAGAAGGAGGACCCCTTCGTCCTCGAGCTGCTCGGCGCCGGCATCGACTGCCGGCCCGTGCGTCCGGCGGGAGGGGTGCGGGTCAACCTCACGATCACCGAGCCCGACGGCACGACGACCAAGCTCAACTCGCCCGGCGCCGAGGTGCTGCCGCTGCACCTCGAGCTGATGGCTCAGGCCGTGCTGGTCCGGGCGTCCAGCGCCTCGTGGACGGTGCTCGCGGGCTCCCTGCCCGCCGGTGCGCCCGCGGAGTTCTACGCCGAGCTCGTACGCCGCCTGCGCGAGGTGGGCGGCCGCGTGGCCGTCGACACCAGCGAGGCGCCGCTCAAGGCCCTGGTCGACGCCCTGCCCGGCTCGGCGCCCGACCTGATGAAGCCCAACGGCGAGGAGCTGGCGTCGTTCACCGGCGGCGACCCCGAGGTCCTCGAGTCCGACCCGGCGGCCGCGGTCGCGGCCGCCCGGCAGCTCGTCGAGCGCGGCGTGGGTGCCGTGCTCGCGACGCTCGGCGGCAACGGCGCGGTCCTCGTCGACGCCGACGGGGCCTGGCACGCGACCCCGCCCCCCACCACCGTCGTCAGCACCGTGGGTGCGGGCGACTCCAGCCTCTTCGGCTACCTGCTCGGCGACATCCGGGGACTCCCGGCGCCCGAGCGCCTCGCTCTTGCAGTCGCCTACGGCAGCGCCGCCGCAGGACTCCCCGGCACCACCATCCCCCAGCCGTCGCAGGTCCGTCCGGACCTCGTCGGCGTCACTCCACTCGGAGGCACAGCATGACCGACCTGATCACCACCGACCTCGTGCGGCTGGGCGCCGACTGGGGGCCTGACAAGCACGACGTGATCCGCGCGCTCGCCGGCGTCGTCGGCGACGCCGGGCGCGCCACGTCCGTCGACCAGCTCGTCGAGGACGCCTTCGCCCGCGAGGCCACCTCCGCGACCGGCCTGCCCGGCGGCATCGCCATCCCCCACTGCCGCACGACGGGGGTCGACCAGCCGACGCTGGCGTTCGCCCGGCTCGAGCCGCCCGTCGAGTTCGGCGCCAAGGACGGCCCGGCCGACCTCGCGTTCCTCATCGCCGCGCCCGCCGGCGGCGACGCCGACCACCTCACGATCCTCACCAAGCTCGCCCGCGCCCTGGTGAAGCCGGCCTTCACCGACGCCCTGCGCGCGGCCGGCTCCGACGAGGAGGTCGTCGACCTGGTCGCCCACGAGCTCGGCGAGCCCGCTCCCGCGAAGCCCGCCCCGGCCTCGGGCGCGCCGTCCGGTGCCGCCGTCCCGGGTGGCGGCGAGACCACCGCACCGGGCCAGGCCGCAACTGCCGCCACCGCCGTGCCGGCCACGACCGCGACCCCGTCGCTGGTGGCCGTCACCGCCTGCCCGACCGGCATCGCCCACACCTACATGGCCGCCGAGGCGCTCGAGGCCGCCGCCGAGCGCGCGGGCGTGCAGATCGAGGTCGAGACCCAGGGCTCGGCCGGGAGCACGCCGCTGGCCCCCGCCGCCATCGCCGCCGCAGGCGCGGTCATCTTCGCCGTCGACGTCGGGGTGCGCGACCGGGCCCGGTTCGCCGGCAAGCCGATGGTGAGCTCGGGCGTGAAGCGCCCGATCGACGACGCGGACGCGATGATCGCCGAGGCGCTGCGCTACGCCGCCGACCCGTCGGGCGCGCCCCGCGTCGAGGGTGACGCCAGCGCGGCCACGACCGGCGACCACGGCGCCGGCGAGACCTGGGGCGGCCGCGCACGGCGCGTGCTGATGACCGGCGTGTCCTACATGATCCCGTTCGTCGCCGCCGGCGGCCTGCTGATCGCCCTGAGCTTCCTGCTCGGCGGCTACGAGATCGTCGGCCCCTACGGCGACCTTGCCGTGTCGAACACGATCTTCGACCTGCCTGACCCGGCTGCGTACGGCCTCGACCACGCGCTGTTCGGCTCGGGTCTCATGGCCTACCTCGGCGCGCTGTTCTTCATCATCGGCAAGACAGCGTTCGCGCTGTTCATCCCGGCCTTCGCCGGCTACATCGCGTACGCCATCGCCGACCGGCCCGGCATCGCCCCCGGCTTCGTGCTGGGCGGCCTCGCCGCCAACCTGTTCGGCGTGAGCACGTCGGGCGACAACCCCGTCGCCTTCCCCGCGACCGGCTTCCTCGGCGCCATCGTCGGCGGGGTGCTCGCCGGCGTGATCGCCCACTGGCTCGCCCAGCGCAAGGTGCCCACCTGGGCGCGTGGCTTGATGCCGGTGCTGGTGATCCCCCTGGTCACCTCGGTCGTCGCCGGTCTCATCATGATCGTCGTGCTCGGCAAGCCGATCAACTGGCTGATGACCCAGCTCACCGACGGCCTGAACTCGATGTCGGGCAGCAGCGCGGTGATCCTCGGCGTGATCCTCGGCCTGATGATGGCCTTCGACATGGGTGGCCCGCTCAACAAGGTCGCCTACAGCTTCGCCGCAGTGGGCGTGGGCGGTGCCGCTCTGGCCTCCGACGCGCCTGAGCTCCGGATCATGGCCGCGGTGATGCTGGCCGGGATGGTGCCGCCGATCGCGTTGGCGCTGGCCACCGTCGTACGACCGGGGCTCTTCAACGCCCCGGAGCGGGAGAACGGCAAGGCGGGCTGGCTCCTGGGCGCCTCCTTCATCACCGAGGGAGCCATCCCGTTCGCCGCGGCCGACCCGATCCGCGTGATTCCGGCGATCATGGCCGGCAGCGCCGTGACCGGCGGGCTCTCGATGGCCATGGACGTCGCCGTCCGCGCCCCCCACGGCGGGATCTTCGTGCTCTTCGCCGTCGACGGCAAGCTCGGCTACTTCATCGCGCTGGCCGCCGGCGTCCTCGTCGGCGCGGCCCTCGTCGTGCTGCTCAAGAGCTTCGGCAAGTCCGACGCGGACGTCGCGACCGTCTGAGCCGCTGCCCCCACTGACCACCACCAGATCCGACCCGCAGATCAAGCCCCAAGGAGAACCATGCCCAGCAAGTCCGTCGTCGTCGGCTCCGCCGTCGGCCTCCACGCCCGCCCCGCCGCGATCATCGCCGAGAAGGCCGGCGAGCTCGGCTCCGACGTCACGATCAACGGTGTCGACGCGAGCTCGTCGCTGATGATCATGACCCTGGGCGCCGGCAACGGCGACACGGTCGAGGTCGCCGGCGACGACCAGGCCGCGGTCGACGCCATCGCGGCCCTGGTCGAGCAGGACCTCGACGCCTGACCCAGCGCTTCTGTCCGTCCGCGTGGGCGGTGCCTGGGGAGGATTCCGAGCTGCCGGAATCCTCCTCGCGCACCGCCCACGCGTGCGTCCGCCACGGCGTACGTCAGTCGCGGGCGCGGGTCGCGAGGTAGACCGCGCGCATCCCGACCGCCCGCTCCAGCTGGCTCTCCACGACGGAGAAGAACTGGCGGCGGTAGGTGTCGTCGGTGACGGCCGAGACCGTGAAGTAGAACCCGCTGAACGAGGCCAGGAAGAGCGAGACCTTCAGCAGCGAGAAGGTCACGTGCGAGAGGTGGGGCACCTGCTGCAGCTTGTCGAGCTGGGTCCAGGCGAGCTGGGTCTCGGGCTCCATGACGAGCGAGCCGAAGAGCATGAAGAACACGAACACCGTCAGCGACAACAGCACCACCTGCACGGTCTGGATGACCACCAGCACGAGGATGAGGTTCCACTTCTCGAAGCCCTCGACCTGGGCGTAGTCCTGGGGGTCGACGGACGGGTCGTCGGCCACCTCGCGGCTCGCCGCCTCCAACGGGGTGCCGGCGCAGGCCCGCACGACGAACGTGTCGTCGACGGCGTCGTCGACCCGGTCGACCTCCTCCGGCAGTCGCACCAGGAGGAACAGCACCGCGAGGCCGAGCATCAGCAGCACGGTGAACCACAGCAGCCCGAACGGCAGGTTGCTCGTCATCTGCCACGCCTCGGCGTTGACGAACAGGAACGTCACGAAGACCAGCAGCAGCGGGAGCGCCCGCGAGGCCATCGGCACCAGGTAGCGCACGCTGCCCAGCGTCCGCGACAGAGCGAAGGCGAGGATCGGTCGCGCGCGCAGGACGGTGACGCCGTAGGCGAGCAGCCCGAGCACCACGATCGAGAGCCAGAGCGCCAGCCCCGACGAGCCGTTGCCGGCACCCTGCCCGGCCGCCTGCCCCGCGTCGTCGCGGGCGCTGAGCCAGTGCACCGCCAGCCCGGCCACGACCGCGACGGCGAGGAGCACCGCGGCGAACGGGCCCAGGCGGCGCGCCCGCAGCCCGGAGCGGGCGGCCTCGCGCTCCTCGGTCACGAAGTAGGGCAGGCCGTGGGCGAGGAACCACGCCTCGACCGCCTCGCGGCGATCGGTCACGCCAGGATCTCCCGCGCGCGGCTTACGTCGTCGTGCATGGTCTCGACGAGCGCCTCGATGCCCTCGAACTTCACCATGCCGCGCAGGCGGTCGACGAAGGCGACCTCCACCTCGACGCCGTAGAGCTCGAGGTCGTCGCGGTCGAGGACGTAGGACTCCACGCGTCGCTCGCGCTCGCCGTCGAAGGTCGGGTTGGTGCCCACCGAGATCGCGGCAGGCAGCCGCTCGCCGGTGTCGAGGCGGGTGAGCCACCCGGCGTACACCCCGTCAGCGGGGGCGGCGTCGACCGGCGGGACGGGCACGTTGGCGGTCGGGTAGCCGAGCTCGCGGCCGCGCTTGTCGCCCTCGACCACGGTGCCGCGCACGGTGAAGGGGCGCCCGAGCGCCTCGCAGGCGCCGGCGACGTCGCCGGTGGCCAGGCACTGCCGCACGTAGGTCGAGCTCCAGACCTGCGGGCCACCGTCGAGGGCGACCCCGACGGTCTCGAAGTCGCGGGTCCGGCCCGACTCGACGAGGGTGGCGACCTCCCCGGCCGCCTTGGCGCCGAAGCGGAAGTTGGAGCCCACCACGACGGCGCGGGCGTGCAGCGTGTCGACGAGCACCCGGTCGACGAACTGCTCCGGCGACCAGCGCGCGATCTCGCGGTCGAAGCCGACCACGAGGATCGCGTCGACGCCGGCCGTCTCGAGCAGCCGGGCCCGGGTCTCGATGGACGTGAGGGTGGGCGGGGCGTGCTCGGGGCGCAGCACGGCCATCGGGTGCGGGTCGAAGGTGACCGCCACGACCGTGTCGATGCCGAGGCGCCCCGCGGTGTCTCGCGCCTCGCGCAGCACGTGGGCGTGGCCCAGGTGGACGCCGTCGAAGTTGCCGATGCTGACCACGGTGCGGCCGAGGTCGGCCGGCACGTCGTCGACTGAGCTCCAGATCTGCACGTCCGCAGCCTAGCGACGCGGGGCCCCCACCCCGCGCCGCCGGGTCCGCTGCGCTACTTCAGGGTGATGCCGCGATACATCCCCATGAAGGCGTGGGGCATGCCGCCCATCGAGGCGTCGGGCCAGAAGCAGAGGAGCACGTAGTCCCCCTTGGGCAGCCGGTAGTTCATCGCGACCGTCCGGCCGGGAGAGACGACCCCGCCGTCGAAGCCGACGCGGAAGTTCGCCGGCGGCGGGCCTTCGTCGCCCTGCATGGCGGCGTCGACCCAGGCAGCGAAGTCCTTGATCGTCTTGCCCTTGTTGAGCTTCAGCAGGACCACGAAGTGGTTCTTGTCGCTGAAGTTCTTGAAGGTCAGCATGCCTCGGTGGGCGATGGTCCTCGGCCCCTTGGCCCAGCTGGCGCTGTCGATCGCCTTGACGCTCGAGCCGGACGGCATCGTCGCGCCGGTGTCGGCGCCGGCCACCGTGAACGCGGTGAACGCCGACGGCCGGTTGCGCTCGATGTCGGCGGCGTAGTAGCTGCCCGCCGGCAGGTTGACCGCAAGCTTGCCGACCTTGCCCGCGGCCACGTTCACCCCACCGAGCAGGGTCACGTGCGCCTCGAACCGCTTGAGCGCCTTCATCTTATTCTTCTCCAGGCCCGCGTCGATGTCGGCGATGGCCTGGTCGAGGGTGTAGCCCGCGGCCAGCTGCACCAGCTGGAAGCCGGACTGCTTGGCCTCGGTCGTCACCCGGAACTGGGTGACACCCGGCTGGATCGTGGCCGGCATCGTGACGTTGTGCGCGGCCGTGATGCTGACCGACACGGTGCCGGCTGCTGTCTCCCGTGCAGCAGCCTGACCGGCAGCGCCAGCTGTTCCCCCTGCAAGCGCTCCAGCAGTCAGCACCATGACGCTGACGCCGAGCGCGGCGATTCGTTGGACGGACATCCCGTGCCTCCTCGGGCGCTCGATCGCACCCTGCGACCCCCTGCCCCGAATGACAGGTTGCTCCTGACGTGCGCTTCGCACCACCGTCATCTCGCAGTGGTCAAGACCACTCGACTCCCCCGCGGGCGTGGTGTCGAAGCCTTGGCCAAGCCTCGGATCAGACGAAGACGGCCACGGGCCGGGCCTGCTCGGCCTGCTGCTCGTAGAGCGCGAGGAACTCCCCGTCCGGGGCGAACACCGCGTGTGGCCCAGGGCCGGGCAGGACGATCCGCAGCGCCCGTCCGAAGCGCACGTGCGCGGCCTGCTCGTCGTCGAGCTCCACCACCGGGAACGACGCGCGCGCCGCCTCGGCGATCGGCAGCACGGCGAAGTCCTCGCCGAGCTGGTCAAGGGTGCGAGCCACCGCGAGGTCGAAGGGCCCCACGGCCGTACGGCGCAGCGCCGTCAGGTGACCACCCACGCCGAGTGCGGCGCCGACGTCCCGCGCGATCGCGCGGATGTAGGTGCCCGAGGAGCACCGCACCGAGATCCGTACGTCGACGTGCTCCGCGGCGCGCACCACGTCGTGCACGACGATCTCGTGGATCGTCACGGGCCGGGCCTTCAGCTCCACCTGCTCGCCGTCGCGGACCCGCGCGTAGGCGCGCTTGCCGTCGACCTTGATCGCCGAGACGGCGGTCGGCACCTGCTCGATGTCACCGACCAGCCGCGCCAGCTCAGCGCGTACGTCGTCCTCCCGCACGCCGTCGACCGCGTGCGTCGAGGTGACCTCGCCCTCCGCGTCGTCGGTCGTGGTGGAGGCGCCCAGGCGGATCGTGGCGTCGTAGGCCTTCTCGGTGAGCATCAGGTGCCCGAGCAGGCGGGTGGCGCGCTCGACGCCCAGCACCAGCACGCCGGTCGCCATCGGGTCGAGGGTGCCGGCGTGCCCCACCTTGCGGGTGCCGGCGAGGCGGCGCACGCGCGCCACCACGTCGTGCGACGTCATGCCCGGGGACTTGTCGACGACGACCAGACCGGGGTCGACCATCAGGGGCGGTCGTCCAGGTCGGCGTCGAAGCCGATGTCCGAGCCGTCGTCGAGCGCGTCGTCCTCGTCGTCCTCGATGACGCGGGGCTTCTTGTAGGGGTCGGCCTCGCCGGCGTACGCCTCGACGCGGCGGGCCGCGACCTCCTCGTCCTGCTGCTTCGCGCGGGCCAGCACCTCCTCCAGCTCGCGGGCGCTCTCGGGGAGCGCGTCCGGGATGAAGGTGAGGGTCGGCACGATGCGCATGCCGAGCTGCTTGGCGACCTCCGAGCGGATCACGCCCTTGGCCGACTCGAGCGCGGCAGCCGTGCTCGCACGCTCCTCCTCGGCGCCGAGGACCGTGTAGAAGACCGAGGCCTGCTGCGAGTCGCCGGTG
Source organism: Nocardioides sp. Soil774 (assembly GCF_001428125.1). Classification (GTDB taxonomy): domain Bacteria; phylum Actinomycetota; class Actinomycetes; order Propionibacteriales; family Nocardioidaceae; genus Nocardioides. Next base: position 110,694 of record NZ_LMSM01000007.1, read on the forward strand.
ACGCGCACGTCGGTGACGGTCACGAAGCCCAGGCGCGGGTCCTTGATGCGGCGCTCGAGCATCTCGGCGACGATCACCTGGATGCGGTCGGCGATCTTGCGGACGCGGGGGTTGCTCATGGGTCTCACTCTCTCAGAAGCGCTCTTCAGCGATCCCCGGCTGACCGGGGATCGCTGAAGTTGTCAGGCTGTGCACGGGCCGACAAGCTCAGTGATCCCCGGCTGACCGGGGATCACTGAACGGAGCCGGAGCCCGCGTGGGGGTGCTCGGTCAGCTGCGGGGGATCTCGCGCATCTCGAAGGACTCGACGAAGTCGCCGATCTTGATGTCCTGGAAGTTGCGCAACACCAGACCGCACTCGAAGCCCTCGCGGACCTCCGACGCGTCGTCCTTCTCGCGGCGCAGCGAGGCGAGGTCGAGGTTGTCGGCCACCACCGCTCCGTCGCGCAGGACCCGCACCTTGGCGTTGCGGCGGATGAGCCCCGAGGTGACCATGCAGCCCGCGATGTTGCCGGCCTTGGACGAGCGGAAAATCTCGCGGATCTCCGCCTGCCCGAGGGTCGACTCCTCGTAGACGGGCTTGAGCATGCCCTTGAGCGCTGCCTCGATCTCCTCGATCGCGTTGTAGATGACCGAGTAGTAGCGGATCTCGACACCTTCCTTGTCGGCCATCTGGCTCGCCTTGCCCTGGGGGCGGACGTTGAAGCCGATGATGATCGCGTCGGAAGCGGCCGCCAGGTCGACGTTGGTCTCGGTGATCGCACCGACACCGCGGTCGATGACGCGCAGCGAGACCTCCTCGCCCACGTCGATCTGCGACAGGGCGTCCTCGAGGGCCTCGACCGAGCCGGACACGTCGCCCTTGAGGATGAGGTTGAGCTCCTGGCTCTCGCCCTTCTCCATGGAGGCCATGAAGTCCTCGAGGCTGCGACGCACGCGACGCTTGGCCTGCATGGCCGCACGCTCGCGCGCCTCACGCTTCTCGGCGATCTGGCGGGCCATGCGGTCGTCCTCGACCACGATGAAGTTCTGGCCCGCGCCGGGGACGGCGCTCAGACCGAGCACCATCGCGGGACGCGACGGGTCAGCCTCGGTGATCTCGTTGCCGTGCTCGTCGAGCATGGCGCGGACACGACCGTGGGCGGGACCCGCCACGATCGAGTCACCGACGCGCAGGGTGCCGCGCTGGACCAGCACCGTGGCGACCGGACCGCGACCGCGGTCGAGGTGCGCCTCGACCACGAGGCCCTGGGCGTCCTGGTCGGGGTTGGCCCGCAGGTCGAGCGAGGCGTCCGCGGTCAGGACCACGGCCTCGAGCAGCTTGTCGAGGTTGAGCCCCGCCTTGGCCGAGACGTCGACGAACATCGCGTCGCCGCCGTACTCCTCGGGGATGAGGCCGTACTCGGTCAGCTGACCGCGGACCTTGGTCGAGTCGGCCTCCGGCTTGTCGATCTTGTTGACCGCGACCACGATCGGCACGTTGGCCGCCTTGGCGTGGTTGAGCGCCTCGACCGTCTGCGGCATGACGCCGTCGTCGGCCGCGACGACCAGGATCGCGATGTCGGTGGCCTGGGCACCACGGGCACGCATGGCGGTGAACGCCTCGTGACCGGGGGTGTCGATCAGGGTGATGCGACGGTCGTCGCCGTCGACCTCGGTGTGGACCTGGTAGGCACCGATGTGCTGGGTGATGCCACCGGCCTCCTTGTCGACGACGTTGGCGTTGCGCAGCGCGTCGAGGAGCTTGGTCTTTCCGTGGTCGACGTGACCCATGACCGTGACGACCGGCGGACGGATGACCAGGTCGGACTCGTCGCCCTCGTCGGCACCGAACTCGAGGTCGAAGGTCTCGAGGAGCTCGCGGTCCTCGTCCTCGGGCGAGACGATCTGCACGACGTAGTTGAGCTCCTCGGCGAGCAGCTCGAACGTCTCGTCACCCACCGACTGCGTGGAGGTGACCATCTCGCCGAGCGAGAAGAGCATCTGCACGAGGGCAGCGGCGTCGACGTTGATGCGCTCGGCGAAGTCGGTCAGCGACGCGCCACGCGGGAGACGTACGGTCTCGCCGTTGCCCTTGCGGACACGCACGCCACCGATCGTCGGGGCCTCCATGGCCTCGAACTCCATGCGACGCGCGCGCTTGGACTTGCGTCCTCGACGCGACGGGCCACCGGCGCGACCGAACGCACCCTGGGTCTGGCCACGCTGGCCGGGACGCTGCCCGGGCCGACCGCTGGCCGGCGGACCGAAGCCGCCGGGACGGTTGGGGGCACCACCGGGGGCGCCACCGGGGCGACCCGGAGCCCCGCCGCGGGCGGGAGCACCCGGACGACCGGGACCACCGCCGGGGCCGCCACGGGCCGGACGAGCGCCCGGACCGTTGCCGAAGGCCGCCGGGGACTTGGGCATCATCGCCGGGTTGGGACGCGGCATGCCGGGACGGGCGTCGCCGCCACCGGCCGGCGGGCGCGGCGGGCGGGTGTCGTCACCGGGGGTGCGGGGCGCCGGACGCGAGCCCATGCCCTGCGAGGGCGCGAACGGGTTGTTGCCCGGGCGCGGGGCGCCGGGGCGACCGACCGGACGCGGCGCCGGGGACGGCGCCTTGGCCGCGGGAGCTGCCGGCGGCTCGGGCTCGGCCGCAGGAGCCTCCGGCTCGGCAGCCGGGGCCTTCGGGCCGGGCTTCGGGCCGGGCTTCGCGGACGGCGCAGCCTCCTCGACGGCGGCCGGGGCAGGTGCCTCGACAGGGGTCTCGGCGGCGGGGGCCTCGACGGGGGCCTCGGTCGCAGCAGGCGCGGGGGCCGGCTTCGGACCGGGACGAGGGCCGGGCTTCTTGGCGGCGGCCTTCTCGGCCGGTGCCGCGGTGTCGGCGGCGGGGGCGGAGGCCGCAGCGGCCTTCAGCTCCTCGCCGTACTGCTTCTTGAAGCGCATCTCGACGGGCGGCTCGACAGTCGACGATGCCGACTTGACGAACTCCCCCATCTCCTTGAGCTTCTCGAGAACGAACTTGCTCTCGACTCCGAACTCCTTGGCGAGTTCGTGGACTCGGGTCTTTGCCACGGTTGGTTTCTACTCCTTCTGGTCCGTGACCCCAGAAGGAAGGGGAAACGGAACAGCTAGTGGGTGTGCACACTCATTACGAGTTACTCATCGAGTGCTCATGAGCTGCGTGCTCCAGTTTCTGGTCGGTGCTGCTGTGATTCGGACTGGTCGTGCTGAGCGGCGAGGTAGTCCTCCACCGGCGCTCCGTCGAGCGGCTCCCCCGAGCGCAGGGCCCGGGAGAATGCTCGGCGTCGCACCGCGAGCTGCCAACACTCGGCTGTGGGGTGCAGGTGCGCCCCGCGGCCGGGTGCCCGGCGGTGAGGATCGGGCACCAGGGCCGGTCGGCCCTCGGCGTCCGAGCCTGCGACCACCCGCAGCAGCTCGCTCGCAGCGGCCCTGGCCCGACAACCCACACAGGTCCGGACAGGTCCGGGCGCAGGGGTGTCAGACGTGGTGGCCACTGACCATCACTCTACTGCGTGGGGCCAGTGGTTTGCGAACCGGCGCAGGGGGGCAGCCTGCGCCTGTGCACCTTCTCGCCCCGCTCACGCGGCGCCTCTACTACCCCGGTCATCACCTCGACGCGGCGATGCGACCCTCGCCCGAATCGACGACGTACGCCCTGCGCCACGGGTCGGTGACGCTCCGCGGCTGGACCGCCGGGTCCGGCCCCGACGCGCTGGTCTGGTTCGGCGGCAACGCCGAGGACGTGGGCGCGCGGGCCGAGCGGCTGGCCTCGACGCTCCCGGGCCGAACGTCCTACCTCGTGGCCTACCGCGGGTACGGCGCCTCCGACGGGCTTCCGTCCGAGCGCGCGCTCGTCGACGACGGCCTGGCCCTGGTCCGTGAGGTGGCCACGAGGCACCCTCGGGTGGCGGTCGTCGGCCGCAGCCTGGGCAGCGGCGTGGCCGTGCAGGTCGCGAGCCGGCTCGGGGGCGACCCGGCCACCCGCGGCCTGATCGACGCACTGGTCCTGGTGACGCCCTTCGACTCCGTGCGGAGCATCGTGCGGCACCACGCCCGCGGCCTGCCGCTGGACGTGCTCCTCGGTGACCACTTCCGCTCCGACCTCCACGTCGGCGCGGTCACCGCCCCCGTGACGGTCGTGCGCGCCGGGCGTGACGTGGTCGTGCCACCGGCGTCGACCGACCGGCTGGTGCGCCTGCTCCCTCCGGGCGCCCGCGTCGTGGACCTTCCCGAGCGCGACCACGCGGACGTGATCGCCGCCGACGAGACGTGGGACGCGATCGCCCGGGCCGTCGAGGGCATTGACCGGACGTAGGTCGGGTGCCGGCACGGACTGGTCGACCGCCGTGGACGCTGGACGCACGGCATGGCGGACGTCGAGCGGCCGTAGGTCCGCTCGAGCGACCCGGTGGACGGGCGTGGGCCGTGACGGCCGACGACCACCTCCGGGACGCTCAGTCCTCGGGCGCCGGCGCCTCGTCGGAGCGGATGTCGATGCGCCAGCCGGTGAGGCGGGCGGCGAGGCGGGCGTTCTGGCCCTCCTTGCCGATGGCCAGGGACAGCTGGAAGTCCGGCACGACGACGCGGGCCGAGCGGGCGGCCAGGTCGACGATCTCCACCGCGGTGACCCGCGCCGGGGACAAGGCGTGGGCGACCATCTCGGCCGGGTCCTCGGCCCAGTCGACGATGTCGATCTTCTCGCCGTGCAGCTCGCTCATCACGTTGCGCACGCGCGAGCCCATCGGCCCGATGCACGCACCCTTGGCGTTGACCCCCGGCACGGTCGAGTGCACCGCGATCTTGGTGCGGTGACCCGCCTCGCGGGCGATGCCGGCGATCTCGACGGTGCCGTCGGCGATCTCGGGGACCTCGAGGGCGAAGAGCTTCTTCACGAGCGTCGGGTGGGAGCGCGACAGGGTGATCTGGGGACCGCGCATGCCCTTGCGGACCGAGGTCACCAGGCACTTGATGCGCTCGCCGTGGACGTACTTCTCCCCCGGCACGCGCTCGCTGATCGGCAGGATCGCCTCGAGCTTGCCGAGGTCGACCATCACGTCGTCGGGGTTGCGGCCCTGCTGGATGATGCCCGAGATGATGTCGCCCTCCTTGCCGGAGAACTCGCCGAACGTCTTCTCGTCCTCGGCGTCACGGAGCCGCTGGAGCATGACCTGCTTGGCCGTCGTGGCCGCGATCCGGCCGAACCCGGCCGGGGTGTCGTCGTACTCCGGGCCGCGGGTGCCGTCCTCCTCGACCTCGCGCGCCCACACGGTCACGTGGCCGGTCTTGCGGTCCAGCTCGACCCGGGCGGGGCGCTGGGACTCGGTCGCGCGCTGGTAGGCGGTCAGCAGGGCCTGCTCGATGGCCTCGGCCAGCACCTCGAAGGAGATCTCCTTCTCGCGCTCCAGCATCCGCAGGATGCTCAGATCGATGTCCATCAGTCGTCCTTCTTCTCTTGCTTCTCAGGCGTCTCGGTCTTGCGGTTGAACTCGACCTGCACGAGGGCCTTCGCCACGTCGGCGTAGGGCACCTCGCGCTGCTCCCCGGACACGTCGAGGGTCACCGACTCCTCGGTCGAGCCGGTGATGCGGCCGGTAAGGCTCGTGCCGTCGGCCAGGGTGGCCTTGACGAGCCGGTCGGTGTTGCGGCGCCAGTGGCGGGGCAGCGTGAGCGGACGGTCGACGCCTCGCGAGGTGACCTCGAGCGTGTAGGGCATCTCGCCCATCACGTCGGACGCGTCGAGCACCCGCGAGACCTCGCGGGTCGCGTCGGCGACGTCGTCGAGCGTGACACCGCCGTCCTTGTCGACCGCGACGCGCAGCACGCGTCGCTTGCCGGCGGGGGTGACCTCGACGGCCTCGACGTCGAGGCCCATCACGCTCAGGGGGTCGACCAGCTCCGCCTCGATGCGGTCCCGGGTGGCGTCCTGACGGGGTGTGCTCATCGGGGTGCGACCTCCTTGTGCTGTTGTCGAAGGTTCACCCTAGCGGCCCCCACCGGGCACCCGACAAAGCCCGGCGACTGGTCCGGACCGCCGGGCGCGGTGGGTAGGGTTCGGCCGTGCCCGGACGCCCGCTCTCCCGTCGTACGGCGATGGGCTCGGCGCTCGCGGCGCCCCTCGTGCTGGCTGCCTGCGACATCGACCCACCCGCGCGCGAGAGCAGCAGTGGGCCCGCGACGGCACCGCCGCCGGAGGACGCCGACCTGGTCGCCTCGGTCGTGGCCGAGCTGGCGCGCGCGGAGGCCGTGCTGGCCGAGGCCGCGACGCGGTCCGCCGCGCTCGGCGCGGTGCGGACGGCGCACGCCGCCCACCGCGAGCTGCTCATCGGGGCGGTCGAGGGGGCCGAGCTGCCCGCCAGCGAGCCCGTGCACCTCCCGGACGACCCCGAGCGAGCCCTGTCGGTCGTCCGGCGCTCCGAGCGCCGGCTGCAGCGCGCGGTCCGCGAGGGCTGCACCGCCGCGGCGAGCGGTGACCTCGCCCGCGTGCTGGCGAGCATCGCCGCCTCCACCGCCCAGCACTCTGCCGCCCTGAGCAGCGAGGTGGCGCCATGACGACCCTCGACGCGCTGCAGGAGACGCTGGCCGCGGAGCACGCCACGCTCTACACCTACGGCGTGCTGGGCGCGCGCACCTCGCAGGGCGCCACGCCCGAGCTCTACGGCGTCCTGGACGCCGCCTACCGCCGGCACCGCTCGCGGCGCGACCAGCTGCGCCTGATGGTCGAGGAGGCCGGCGGCGAGCCGGTCGCGGCAGCGGCGGCGTACGAGCTCGACGGGAGGCTGCTGCGCGCGGACCAGCTCGCGTCCGCGGCACTCGACCTCGAGGTATCCGGGGTGCAGACGATGCTCGCGCTCGTGGCGCAGTCGTCCGGCACCGTGCGCTCGTGGGCGCTGACCGAGGCGACCTGGTCGGCCGCGTGGCAGCTCGAGCTCGGCGGCACTCCGCAGACGTGGCCCGGAGCCCCGGAGCTCGACTGAGCGGCCGTCGGGAGCCGCTCCGGGAACGGGAAACGGCCCGCGGCCTCAGCCCTTGGGAAAGTCCCGAGATCTCTCCCAAAGGCCGAGGACGCGGACCGCTACATGGGGTTGGTCAGCATCACCCGTTGTGGCCCACTTGTGGGGTAGTGGTGGCCACATGCACAATCATGCATTCGATCAGACGGTTGCGAAAGCACATCCCACTTGCATGTTCGTGCAACGCATAAACTTGCAGCACCTGCGTCAGCCCCAGCGGCGCACGAGACCGGGGATCTCGGCCAGGGAGCTGATCGTCGCGTCGGGCTCGCCCTCGGTGTGCCCGACCTGCTCGACGGGGATGTTGCTGAGCGGGACGTGGATGGCGCGCAGGCCGGCGTTGTGGGCGCCCCAGACGTCGTCGAAGAGCCGGTCGCCGACGTAGACGCACGCGGCCGGGTCGTCGACGCCGACGGCTTCCATCGCGGCACGGAACGCCAGCGGCGACGGCTTGGTCCAGGGGATCTCGCTGGAGTAGACGTCGCCGTCGACGAGGTGGTGCACCCCGTCGCGCTCGAAGAAGCCCACGTGCCACTCCCGCGGCCAGATGGTGTTGGAGAGCACGCCCACCTTGACGCCCATCCCCCGCAGCTCCTCCCACATCGGCCGCACCTCGGGATCGGTCTGGGTGTGGGGCTCCCAGAACTCGTAGTAGGCCGCGAGCAGGTCGGGGTCGTGGTCCAGGCCGGCCTCGGTGAAGAGGTCGGCGATGGTCGCGCTCCGCTGGTGGTCGCGGCTGCGCCCCCAGATCACGTCGCCCGCGCGGTGCAGGCGCGCGGCCCACGCGTGGTGGTCGTCGTCGGGGGTGGGCGTGCGGCGTACGGCGCCGGCGAGCGCCACCGACTCGGCGTGGAAGTCCACGTCGTGCCAAAGGGTCAGCGTGCCACCCCAGTCGAAGATCACTGCCTGGATCGTCATGGGCGAGGACCGGACCTAGCCGCGGACGAGCTCGACGATGCGGGCCGCGGCCGCGTCGACGGCGACCTCCTCGCGCTCGCCCGAGCGGCGGTCGCGCACCTCGATCGTGCCGTCGGCGAGGCCGCGGCCGATTGTGACGATGGTGGGCACGCCGATCAGCTCGGCGTCCTTGAACTTCACGCCCGGGCTGACCTTGCCGCGACGGTCGTCGAGGAGCACCTCGACGCCCTGGGCGGCGAGGTCGGCGACGAGCCGCTCGGCGGCCTCGAAGATCGCGTCCTCCTTGCCGGCGGCGACGACGTGCACGTCGGCGGGCGCGACGTTGCGGGGCCAGCAGAGGCCGATGTCGTCGAGGGTGCCCTCCGCGATGGCGGCGACGGCACGCGAGGGACCGATGCCGTAGGAGCCCATCGTGACGGTGACGAGCTTGCCGTTCTCGTCGAGCACCTTGAGCCCGAGCGCGTCGGCGTACTTGCGGCCGAGCTGGAAGATGTGGCCCATCTCGACACCGCGTGCGGACTCGAGGGTGCCCTCCCCGCAGTTGGGGCAGGCGTCGCCGTCGCGCACGTCGGCGGCCTCGATCGTGCCGTCGGGCGTGAAGTCGCGGCCGGCCACCAGGTCGACGACGTGCGACCCGGCGACGTTGGCGCCGGTCACCCAGCGCGTGCCCTCGACGACCCGAGGGTCGACGAGGTAGCGGATGCCGGACTTCGACTCCTCGCCCAGGACCTCCGGACCGATGTAGCCCTTGACCAGCGCGGGGTGCTTGGCCAGCTCGGCCTCGTCCATCGGCTCGACCTCGATGGGCTCGAGCTGGCCCTCGAGACGCTTCTGGTCGACCTCGCGGTCACCGGGCACGCCGATCGCGAGCGGCTCCCGCGTGCCGTCGGGGTGCTTGAGCACGACGAGCACGTTCTTGAGCGTGTCGCCGGCCGCCCACGGGCGGTCGTCGCGCGGGAACGTCGCGTTGAGGTGGTCGACCAGCGTGTCGATGGTGGGCGTGTCGGGGGTGTCCTCGGCGTGCGCGGCGGGAGCGTCGTCGTACGAGATGGCTGCGGGCGCGCGCACGGCGACGGCCTCGACGTTGGCGGCGTAGTCGCAGTGGGTGCAGCGGACGTAGGTGTCCTCGCCGACCTCGGCCTTGGCGAGGAACTCCTCGCTGGCCGAGCCGCCCATGGCGCCCGAGGTCGCCTTCACGATGACGTAGTCAAAGCCGAGGCGGTCGAAGATGCGGACGTAGGCGTCGCGGTGCTGCTGGTAGGACTTCTCGAGGCCGGCGTCGTCGACGTCGAAGGAGTAGGAGTCCTTCATGACGAACTCGCGACCGCGCAGCAGTCCGGCGCGGGGACGCGCCTCGTCGCGATACTTGTTCTGGATCTGGTAGATCGAGAGCGGCAGGTCCTTGTAGGAGGAGTAGAGGTCCTTCACCACGAGGGTGAACATCTCCTCGTGCGTGGGTCCGAGGAGGTAGTCACCGCCCTTGCGGTCCTGGATCCGGAAGAGGCTGTCGCCGTACTCCGTCCAGCGACCACTCGCGTCGTAGGGCTCGCGGGGCAGCAGCACCGGGAAGAGCATCTCCTGGGCGCCGATGGCGTCCATCTCCTCGCGGATGATGTTCTCGATCCGGCGCAGCACCCGCAGGCCCAGCGGCAGCCAGGTGTAGAGACCCGGGGCGTTGCGGCGGATGTAGCCGGCGCGGACCAGCAAGCGGTGGCTCGGGACCTCGGCGTCGTTGGGGTCGTCGCGCAGGGTGCGCACGAACAGGGTCGACATACGGAGGATGCGGGCGGCCATGCGCGCAAGGATAGGTGCGCGGGCCGTGGCGCCGCACACCAGATTCGCCGGTGGGCAGGAGCAACCCCGCAGCCACGTCGTGCGTCTCTCCAGGGAGACCACACCTCAGGGGGAACCACCATGCGCCGATCGCTGCTCACCGTCCTCACCGCCGCCCTCGCGGTCGGAGGCGCCCTCGCGGTGCCCGCCCAGGCGGCCGCACCCACCGTCGACCTGCAGCCGCACCAGCTGGCGCGGGGGGCCGACATCGTGATCCCCCACATCGAGGACGGCGCGCTCGTCGACGGCGCCCGTCGCATCGACCTGCCCGGCACCGACGCAGAGCTGCTGGGCGCCTCGGGGGACGCCTACGTCGCGTCCACCTGGCGCACCAACGCGGTCGGTGAGACACGCAGCCGCCGCATCGTGCGGGTCGAGGCCGACGGCAGCATCCGCGAGCTGCTGCGCCCGCTCGAGGCCTACGGCACGGTGCTCTCGGAGGACGGCAGCCGGCTCCTCACCGCCAGCGGGGACCGTACGTCGCAGGTGCGGGTGTGGTCGGCCGTCGACGGCACCGAGATCGCCGCGCGCACCTTCCGCCGCTACCCGGAGGTGGTGGCGGCCGACGGCCGCAGGGTGCTCGTGCGCACCGTCGAGCGCCTGCAGTGGTGGCGCGTCGGCCGTGACTCCGTGCGCACCGTCACGCGCGCGCTGACCGGGCAGGCCAGCATCGAGCACGACGTGCTCGTGACCTACACCGAGGACCCCTACCTCGGCGGCTGCACCCGCCTCGCGCGCCTGAGCCGGCCCGGGACGACCGTGTGGCGCTCGTGCCGCGACCGGGTGGCCGCCTTCTCCCCCGACGGCACCCACATGCTCACCTTCGACATCCTCACCGACGGGCTCGGCCCCGGCGAGGTCCGGCTGCGCGAGCTCGACGGCACGCTGCTCGCGACGTACCGCACCAACTGGTTCAGCGGCTGGGAGTGGGAGGCGCGGGACACGCTGCTGCTGCACGTCAACGGCTCACGGAAGTACGCCGTCGTGCGCTGCGCGCTCGACGACTGCGAGAACGCGACCGACCCGGTCCCGGTGCAGGCCCCCTGAGCGCTAGGTGCCGAGCACGGTGAACGACGCCGCGGTGGCGGCCAGCACCGGGTCGCCGGCCGCGACCTCGCGTGCGGCCAGCAGCGCCTCGCCGAGCCCGCCGCCGGCGCGGAGGCTCGCGTGCAGGGCGACCATGACCTCCACCGTGGCGGCGTCGTCGACCTCGGCGAGGCTCGACACGACGCCGGCCGTGCCCATCGAGAGCAGTGCGGCTGCGAGGCCGAGGAGCTCCTGGTCGCCGACCGGGGCCATGACGCCCGACTCGCAGGCCGACAGCACGACCCGGTGCGGCGGACGGCGCAGTCCCTGCAGGTCGTGCACGAGGAGCGGGCCGTCGGCCAGCGTGAGCGAGGAGAAGAGCGGACTGTCCTCGCGGAAGTGACCGTGCGCGGCGACGTGGGCGAGCGCGGCGCCGTCCAGCGAGGCCAGCGAGGCCGCGACGGTCGCCGCGGTGCCGTCGATCACCTCGGCCTCCGGGTCCTGCGCCGCGATCGCCGGCACCTCGGCGCCGCCGCTGCCCAGGCCGGGGCCGACCAGCAGCACCCGGCGGCCGTCGTCGTCGGGACCCGCGTCCCGGGACCGCAGCCACAGCCTGGCCGACGGCGTGCTGGTGACCGGGCGGTGCGCCAGCGACGGCACCAGTCCCCACGGCACGCCCTGCAGCGCGGCCGTCCCGGACACGACCACGCGGGACTCCCCCACCCCGTCGAGGGCCGCGCCGAGCAGCGAGCGCTCGAGCCGCGTCCCGGCGACGTCGAGCTGGGCACGGCGTCCGCGGGCGGCCTGGCGCAGGGTGAAGAGGGCGAAGTCGACGGCCTTCGACGCGCCGGCCGCGTCGCCGACCACGACGTGGCGCACCCGTCGTCGCCCGGCGACGAGCGCATGGAGCACGCCGTCGACCTCGGTGAGCTGGACGAGGACGGTGTCGTCCTCGGCGAGGCCGTCGAGCAGGAGGCCCACGTCGAGCGAGCCTGCGGTCTCCCCTGACCCGCGCGCGTGGAGCAGCCGCCGGCGCACCTGCTGCTCGAGACGCACGGCGCGGGCCTCGATGCGTTCGGTGGGCTCACCCGCGGCCCGCGCGTCCGCGAGACGCCGGTGCTGCGCTCGAAGCGCGGCGAGGTCGGAGGTGGCCTGCGGGTCGGGGTCGGGCCGCGTGCCGGGGACAGCGAGCGCCGTGGCCCGCCACCGCTCCGACCACCGCAGCAGGCGCCGGGAGCCTCCGGCCGCGAGCGCCGTGCGGGTCCCGAGCTCCGCGAGCTCTGCGCCGTGCGCCGAGGACAGGGCCCTCAGCTCCTGGCTGCCGAAGGTGGCGCGGTGCTCGTCGAGGGCCGACAGGCCGCGCTCGCACGCGCGCAGCACCCCACCGGCCCCGCCGGCACGGCCGACGAGCTCGCGGTGCCGGGCGAGGGCCAGCCAGCCCAGTGCCCGGGTGGTGCCCCTCGTCGCGTGGCGCAGGCCCGCCGCCTCGGTGAGCCAGACGTCGACCAGCGAGTGGGCCCGGGTCGAGCGCACCCGGGCCGCCAGCCGGGCGCCGAGCAGCAGCGCCTCGCCGAGCTCATCCGACCCAGCTTCGCGGGCGGCGTCGACGAGGCGCTCGGTGCGGCCCAGCAGCCGGGCCGGGGCCTCGCCCAGCTCCGTCCGCGCCCAGAGGGCCAGGAGCTCCGCGCGCAGCCAGTGCTGCCGGCGGCCCTGGCTGCGGAGCAGCCCCCGGGCCTCGTCCGCGGCCGACCTGGCCCGGGCCGGTTCGGCCGCGGCGAGCGCGGCGCCCGCCAGTGCCAGGAGCAGGTCGGCGCGCTCGGTCGCCAGCAGCGGACGCACGGCCAGCGCGTGCTCCACGACCTGGAGGGCGTCGGCGGCCATCCCCGCCACGAGGTACGCGGTGCACTGGTCGTAGACGAGGTCGACGCTGGTGATGCCCAGGGCGTCGAAGCGGTCGCGTGCGGCACCGTAGTGCTCGAGGGCACCGGGCAGGTCTCCCTCGAGGAAGGCGAGCCAGCCCTGGTTGTGCACGCCGACGGCGACGTCGGCCGGCATGTCAAGGCGGGTGTGGATCTCGAGGGACTCCGCGAACGCGCGCCGGGCCCGGCCCACCTCGCCCAGCCCGACGCGGGACAGGCCCTCCAGGTTGAGCGCCCGCGCGCGCCACACGTCGTCACCGGACTCGTCCAGGATCCGCAGCGCGTGCTCCAGGTCGGCGGCGCCGTCCTCGAGCTGCCCGAGGTAGTAGGACAGGATCCGCGCCCGGCGCACGAGGACCCGGGCCAGCGGCAGTCCGGTGAGGGCCGCGGCCGCCCGGTCGAGGTGGACCATCCCCTCGCGGGTGCGCCCGGCGTGGGCGAGCGCGATGCCGAGGGTGGCTCGCACGTCGGACTCGCGCTCCTCGTCGACGCGACGGGCGAGGGCCAGGGCCCGGCGCAGGTGCGCCAGCGCCTGGTCGGTCTCACCGGTGTCGCGCAGCACGATCCCCACGACCTGGTGCCCGATCGAGTCGACGGCCGGGTCGGGGTGGCCGACCAGGTGGGCCTCGGCGGTGGCCCGCGACGCGGCGGCGTCGGCGAAGATCGTGCGGAGCAGCTCCTCCGCCTCGGCCCGGTCCACCGGCACATCCTTGCGCACGGGCGAGGCAAAGTTCTGCGCAATCCCGTCCGGCCGACGTCGCCGCAGGTCTAGCGTCACCGCATGAGCGACTGGAAGATCGGCGACGACAAGCGACGCCGCAGCACTGACCAGCTCCGCGACCTGCGCAGCGCCAACGACGGGCAGGTCGACTGGGACACCGAGGCACCGGCCGACTTCACCTACCTGTTCCACCCCGACCACGTGCTGGTGGCGGCCGAGGACACCGACGAGTTCGAGGCCGCGGTGGCGCGCCTCGACAAGGGTGTGCTGACCGACGAGCCGCGGCGCGACGACGTACGCCTGCTCGACGGCGACCTCGTGCGCTACGTGCTGCCGGCCCGGCCGAGCGGCGAGAAGGTCCCCGACGTCCTCGACCTGCTCGAGCAGGCCGGCCTGCGCCGGGGCCTGGCCACCCCCGACCACTGGATCCACGTCTCGCCCGGCGGCGGGAGCGGGACCGCGTGTCCCGCGACCGAGCCGGAGGAGACCGGTCTCGCCGAGCCCTGGCCCGCCGTCGCCCCGCAGGACGAGGGCCGCGAGGTCAGCGTCGTCGTGGTCGACACGGGCTGGCACCCGGCCGCGGCCACCGACGGGCGTACGCCGTGGCTGAAGGGCGTCGAGGGCGACGACGAGCACAACGGACCCGACCTGCGGCCCTACGCCGGGCACGGCACCTTCATCGCGGGCGTCGTGCGCTGCATGGCCCCGCGGACCAAGGTGTTCGTGGAGGGATTCGCCGTCGACGGGATGGGCGGCGGCGGCATCCTGGAGTCGGAGATCGTGCGTCAGCTCGAGGACGCGATCACCCACGACCCGCAGGTGATCAACCTCTCCGCCGGGTGTCGCACCCGCCTGGACCTGCCGTCCGTCGCGTTCCGCGCGTTCCACCGCCGGCACCTGCGCGGCAAGGACCGCGTGCTGGTGGCAGCCGCGGGCAACGACTCGTGGGCCGCGCCGTTCTGGCCGGCGGCGTTCGACTGGTGCGTCGGCGTGGGCTCGCTCGACCGGGACGGCCGCGTCTCCGACTTCAGCAACTACGGCGTCTCGGCCGACGTGTTCGTCCTGGGTCGCAACGTGGTCAACGCGTTCCCCGACGGCAGCCTCGTGTGCCACGAGAGCCCGAACAAGGGCGACGTACGGGTCTTCTCGACCGGCATGGCGCGGTGGAGCGGGACGTCGTTCGCGGCGCCGGTGGTCGCGGGCATGATCGCGCGCGTGATCAGCGAGACCGGCTGCTCGGCAGCGGAGGCCCGCGACACGGTGCTGGCCCGCGCGGTGCCCGACTCCGACCCGACGATCGGCCCCCACATGGAGCTGGAGCCGCGGATCCCCTGAGCCGGGGCCAGGGCCAGGGCGAGCCTCAGACGGCGACCCAGCGGCTGGTCGAGGTCGTGTCGCCGACGCGCACGGTGAAGCGGACCGAGCCGGAGGTCTCGGCGGTGAGGGCGAAGAACCCCACCTCGTCGAGCGCGGTCGACCACGACCGGCCGTCGGCGGTCTCGACGCTCACCTCGACCGCTGCCATGTCACCGTCGAGGTCGAGGAGCTGGCCGCGGACCTCGTCGCCGTCGATCTCGGCCTCGAGCGACCAGCCCTGGGCAGCGGTGAACCACAGCACCCGAGCCGTGGCCAGGCCGCGCACCTGCGCGGTCTCCTCGCGGGCGGAGTCGCGCACGAGCACGAGCATCTCCCACTCGTCGTCGATCTCGGCAGCGGCCACGGCGGCGATCATCGTCGCCACGAGGCCGGCGGGCGGGGGGTCGTAGGTCGTCCACATGTCACGCAGTTCCTCGAGGAGAGCGGCGTCCGGGTCGGTCATCGCTCGCCTCCTCTCATCAGGGCGGATCGGACCTTGGCCAGGCACCGGGCCCGCGTGGGACCGATGCTCCCCACGGGCATGTCGAGGTCCCGGCTCAAGGAGTGGTAGTCGGGTCGGTCCATGAAGGCCACGACCCGCAGCAGCTTCCTGCAGCGCTCGTCGACGGACGCCACGGCTCCCCACAGCCGTGACGCCTCGTCGTCTCGCACGGCGAGCGCCTCGGCCGACTCCGCGTCCGGGAGCACGGCGTGCAGCGTCTCGTCCTGCACCGGGCTCGCACGGCGTGCGGTCCGGGCATGGGCGGCTGCGCCGCGCCTGGCTGACGTGATCAGCCAGGACGCGACCGCCTGGGGATCGTCGATGGTCTGGTGCAGGCGTACGAACCCGAGCCAGGTCGCCTGGATGACGTCCTCAGCCGACTGACGGTCGTGCCCGTATGCCCTCACCACGTGCCAGAGCACCGGTGTCATCGCAACAACCAGCTCGTCCACCGCTCCGGCGTCCCCTGCACGCCAGGCGATGAACGCCCCACTGGCCATGTCCCACGGTGACTGTTCGGGCTGCCCCTCAGCCCTGCGGTCCTCTGACATGGTGACCATTGTCCCCATGTCAGCACAGGAGGCGGACCACGCCGTGCTGATACGTCCTGACGGAAACTATTTTTGCCCGGGCGCCGAGCGGCTAGAACATCAGCGTCGCGAAGGTCGCCGTCTGCTCGAAACCCACGCGGGCGTACGCCGAGCGGGCGGGGGTGTTCCACTCGTTGACGTAGAGCGAGACCACCGGGGCCATCCCGGATCCGAGCACGTGGGCGACGACGGAGGCCATCCCGCTCGCCGCGAGGCCCTCGCCGCGGCGGTCCGGCCGGACCCAGACGCCCTGCACCTGGGCGGCGTACGGCGTCACGCAGGCGACCTCGGCCTTGAAGACCACGCCCTGGTCGTCGAAGCTCGCCATCGACCAGCCGCGGCCGATGAGCTGCTGGACGCGCGCCCGGTAGAGGTCGCCGCCGCCGGCGTCGTTCTCCGGCGAGACGCCGACCTCCTCGGTGTACATCGCCACGCAGGCGGGGTAGAGGACCTCGAGGTCGCGCGGCGTCGTCACTCGTACGTCGTCGGCGGGGCCGACGGCCGGCAGGTGGTCGATCTGCAGGTGCGGCTGGGACATCCGCACCTCGCGCGGGCGCGACCAGCGCGGCTCCAGCAGCTCCCACAGGGCGGCGACCACGTCGCTCGGCCCGACGATGGTGCCGACCGAGCTGCGCCGCCGCAGCGCGGCGTCGGCGAAGGCGCCGACGTCGTCGGGCGTGCACTGCACCGGCACCAGGTTGGCGCCGAGGTGGCAGCCGGCGACGAGCTCGTCGCCGTCGAAGCGACCCCAGACCTGCCCGCCGAGCCAGCGCTCGTCGAGGTTGGTGAGGCGCGCGCGGTAGTCGGCGAAGACGTTGACGACCGGGTCCTGCTCGGCGAGCGCGACGAAGCGGTCCCGGTCACCCGGGCCCAGCACGCGCACCTGCTCCCGGGTCCTCAGCACGCTCGGAGCCTACTCAGGTCGAGGGCAGCTCAGCTGACGGTGACCGAGGCCTCGGCGCCGTCGACCGGCTCCATGCCCTCGGCAAGGCGCAGTGCCTCCTCGATGAGGGTCTCCACGATCTGCGACTCCGGCACGGTCTTGATGACCTCGCCCTTGACGAAGATCTGGCCCTTGCCGTTGCCGGAGGCGACCCCGAGGTCGGCCTCGCGGGCCTCGCCGGGACCGTTGACGACGCAGCCCATGACGGCCACGCGCAACGGCACCTCGAGCCCGTCGAGGCCGGCGGTGACCTCCTCGGCGAGCTTGTAGACGTCGACCTGGGCGCGACCGCAGCTCGGGCAGGAGACGATCTCGAGACGGCGCGGCTTGAGGTTGAGCGACTCCAGGATCTGCAGGCCGACCTTCACCTCCTCGACCGGCGGGGCGCTCAACGAGACGCGGATGGTGTCGCCGATGCCCTGACCGAGCAGGTGGCCGAAGGCGACCGCCGACTTGATGGTGCCCTGGAAGGCCGGGCCGGCCTCGGTGACGCCGAGGTGCAGAGGCCAGTCGCCCGCCTCGGCGAGGAGCTCGTAGGCGCGCACCATCACGACGGGGTCGTTGTGCTTGACCGAGATCTTGAAGTCGTGGAAGTCGTGCTCCTCGAAGAGGCCGGCCTCCCACACCGCCGACTCGACGAGCGCCTCGGGCGTCGCCTTGCCGTACTTGTCGAGGATGCGCTTGTCGAGCGAGCCGGCGTTGACGCCGATGCGGATCGAGGTGCCGCGGTCCTTGGCGGCCTTCGCGATCTCCTTGACCTGGTCGTCGAACTTGCGGATGTTGCCCGGGTTGACCCGCACGGCCGCGCAGCCGGCGTCGATCGCCGCGAAGACGTACTTCGGCTGGAAGTGGATGTCGGCGATGACCGGGATCTGCGAGTGCTGCGCGATCTGCGGCAGCGCGTCGGCGTCGTCCTGGCTCGGGCACGCCACGCGCACGATGTCGCAGCCGGTGGCGGTGAGCTCGGCGATCTGCTGCAGCGTCGCGTTGACGTCGGAGGTCAGCGTGGTGGTCATCGACTGCACCGAGATCGGCGAGTCGCTGCCGACGCCCACCGAGCCGACCTTGATCTGGCGCGTCTTGCGACGCGGGCTGAGGACGGGGGGCGGGAGGGCGGGCATGCCGAGGCCGACGGTCATGACGCCAGTCTAGGAGGCGCTCCCCCGTCGGCCCGAGTCGGCGCGGCTCAGCTCAGGTGCAGCGGCACCACGAGGTCGGCCACAATCAGCACCACGCCCATCACGAGCATCGCCAGCCCGACGACGTAGGCCACCGGGAGCAGCTTGGCGACGTCGACGTGGCCGGGGTCGGGGCGACCGCGCAGGCGCGCCAGCCCGCGCTTGAGGCCCTCGTAGAGCGCGCCGGCGATGTGGCCGCCGTCGAGGGGCAGCAGCGGCACGAAGTTGAACATGCCGATGAAGAAGTTGAAGCTCGCGACGAGGAAGAGCAGCGTGACCAGCTTGTCGGCCAGCGGGAAGGCGTCGCTCGCCGCAGCCTCGCCGGCGAACCGGCCGCCGCCGACGATCGACACCGGGCTCTCGGGGTCGCGCTCCTGGAGCCCGACGATCGCGCGACCGACCTCGTAGACCTTCACCGGCAGCTGGCCGAGCGCCTGCGCGGTCTCGACCGTCATGGTCCCCATCTGGCGCGCGGTGTAGATCGGGCCGCCCGTCTGCAGGCGGGTGACGGGCTGCACGCCGAGGAAGCCCACCTCGGTGAGGGTCTGGTCCTGGAGCGAGGTCTGGCGCAGCGTGACGGTGGTGTTGGTGGTGAGCGTGAGTCGCTGGTCGCCGCGGCGGACCTCGATGACCGCGTCGCCGTCGGCGTTGCCACGGATCTGCGACTGGAAGCTGTCCCAGTCGCTGAACGGGGTGCCGTTGAAGCTCAGGATCTCGTCGCCGGGCCGCAGGCCGGCCTTCTTGGCGGGGGTCGGCGGGTCCTGCGCGGTGCAGTCGCGCGGCATCTCCTTGACCGGGATCACGCACTCGGGCACGGCGGCCACGGTGGGCTCGACGACCTCGTCGCGCGGGCTGCCGTAGGTGGCGAAGAGGAGCACGAACAGCGAGAACGCGATGGCGATGTTGACCATCGGCCCGCCCGCCATCACGATCACCTTCTTCCACCACGCCAGGCGGTAGAAGAGCCGGTCGGTGTCGTGCTGCTTGACGTACTCCCACTCCGCCGCGCGCGCGTCGGAGATCAGCTGGGTGAACATGCCGGTGTTGGAGCGGCGCACCTTGTGGACGGCTTCGCCGTCCTCGTCGTACGTCGTCTCCTCCACGAGACCCTCGGCCCCGGGCGGGAGCATCCCGACGATCTTGACGTAGCCGCCGAGCGGGATCGCCTTGACGCCGTACTCGGTCTCGCCGATCTGCTTGCTCCACACGGTCGGGCCGAACCCGATGAACCACTGGGGCACCTTGCAGCCGAACTTCTTCGCCGGGACCAGGTGGCCGAACTCGTGGAGCCCGATGGAGACCAGGATCGCCACCACGAAGGTGACGACACCCGCGGTGTAGAGCAGGGCGGTCATGACAGGGCGGTCCTTCTCGGATGGGGCTGGGGCGGGGCTCGGCGGGGCTCAGATCAGGGTGGCGGCCTCGGCACGCGCCCAGGCATCGGCAGCGAGGACGTCGTCGACGGTGAGCTGCTCCCTCGATGGTACGTCGTGGAGGTCCAGGACCCGCGCCACCGTGGACACGATGTCGGGGAAGCGCAGCCGGCCGTCGTGGAACGCGTCGACCGCGACCTCGTTGGCGGCGTTGTAGACCGCGGGCGCGGTGCCGCCGCGCTCCCCCGCCGCGCGTGCGAGGCCGACCGCCGGGAACACGTCGTCGTCGAGGGGCTCGAAGCGCCAGTCCGCGGCCTTCGTCCAGTCGATGGGGGTCTCGGCGTCGGGCACGCGCTCGGGCCAGCCCAGCCCGAGCGCGATCGGCACCAGCATCGTCGGCAGCCCGAGCTGGGCCACGACCGCGCCGTCGACGAACTCGACCATCGAGTGGATCAGCTGCTGGGGGTGCACCACGACGTCGATGCGGTCGAAGGGGACGTCGAAGAGCAGGTGTGCCTCGATCACCTCCAGCCCCTTGTTGACCAGGGTGGCGGAGTTGGTCGTGATGACCCGGCCCATCGAGAAGTTGGGGTGCGCCAGCGCCTGCTCGGGCGTCACGTCGGCCAGCTCGGCCGCGCTGCGGCCGCGGAACGGGCCGCCGGACGCGGTGAGCACGAGGCGGCGTACCTCGGTGTCGCTGCCGGCGCGCAGGCTCTGCGCGATCGCGCTGTGCTCGGAGTCGACCGGCACGATCTGGCCCGGACGCGCCCGCTCCTTGACCAGCGGGCCGCCGATGATGAGCGACTCCTTGTTGGCGAGCGCGAGGGTGTTGCCGGCGTCGAGCGCGGCCAGGGTCGGGCGCAGCCCCACGGCGCCGGTGATGCCGTTGAGCACGACGTCGCAGGCGCGCGCGGCGGCCTCGGTGGAGGCCTCCTCGCCCACGCCGGAGAACGCCGGCGCGAACTCGGCCACCTGGGCCTCGAACAGCTCGGGGTGCGACCCGCCCGCGGTGAGTCCGGCGACGCGGAAGCGGTCGGGGTGGGCTCGCACCAGGTCGAGCGCCTGGGTGCCGATGGAGCCCGTCGAGCCGAGGACCACCACGTCACGCCGGCTCACGACGCGCCCTCCGGCGCGCCGGGCGACCAGAAGGTCACGCCGCCGACCTCGGCGAGCGTGAGGCCGGGCGGTGCGGACGTGGTGTGGTCGTCCGACGCGCCGAGCGCGGCCAGGACGGTGAGGGTGTCCGCGCCGTGCCGGGCCAGCACCGCGTCGCCGGGGACGTCGGCGCAGCCCGCGGGGTCGGTGCGACCGGCCCGCATCGCGACGTCCCAGGGCACGTCATCGCCGTCGACGCCGAAGACGACGCCCGCGTCGGTGGCGCCGAGCCGCACCGTGGCGCCCGCCCGGTCGTCGTACGCCGCCACGGCGCCGACGCGCGCGACGGCGAGCGCACCGACGACGGCCGTCTCCCCCGGCAGCGGCCCGAGGGCCACGTCGTCGCCGATGCCGACGCCGAAGGCCCGCAGCACGCCTGCGCAGGCGGCGACGTCGGTGAGCAGGCGCGCGAAGGTGCGACGCCCCTCGGCCAGGGTGAGCGCGACCTCGTCGGCGCGCCCCCGGATGACGTGGACGTCGAGGGCGTTGTAGCAGGCGTTGAGGGTGCCCGGATCGTCGTCCGCGGGCGTCCTGAACCAGGTCACCTCAGCCACCGGCGCTCAGCCCAGCCCGTTGTCGGCGGTGCGGGCCGGCTTGGCCGGGGTGCGCAGCCACGCGTCGAAGAAGGCCGTGAGGTCCTGCCCACTGACCCGCGCGGCCGTCTCCTCGAACTCCGCGCTCGAGCCGTTGCCGCCGCGCTGCTCGCGGAGCCAGGTGCGCAGCACCCGCCAGAAGACCTGGTCGCCCACGCGGTTGCGCAGCGCCTGGAGCGCCATCCCCCCGCGGCCGTAGACGGCGTTGTCGAAGACCTTGTCGGCGCCGGGGTCGCCCACCACGACGCTCCAGAAGTCGGAGCCCGCGGCCACGTTGTCGTAGTAGCTGCGCAGCGTGGCGTCGCCGGAGCGTCCGCCGTGGGTCTCCGCCCAGCGCCACTCCATGAACGTGGCGAACCCCTCGTTGAGCCAGATGTCGCTCCAGCGCGCCACCGCGATGTCGTCGCCGAACCACTGGTGGGCGAGCTCGTGCACGACGATGCTGGTGTAGCTGCCGCCGACCGACGGGTAGGTCGGGCGCGTCTGGTTCTCGAGGGCGAAGCCGACGTCGAGGCCGGTGGTCAGGCCGCCGACGACGGAGAACGGGTAGGCGCCGAGATCCTTCTCGAGCCCGGCGACCACCGCCGGGCTCTTCTTCATCAGGCGCATGCTGGCCCGCTGGTCCTGCTCGCCGAGGCGCTGCGAGACCGCGACCAGCCAGGGCAGGCCCTGGTACCGGCCCCGGGCGACGGTGAAGTCGCCGGCCGCGAAGAACGCGAGGTAGGGCGCCATCGGCTCGTCGGCGCGCCAGTGCCACGTGGTCGACCGGACGCCGGTCCGCTTGCCCTTCAGCTCTCCGTTGGAGATCACCTCGCGGCCCTTGGGCACGCGGATCCGGACGTCGACGACCGCCTTGTCGAGCGGGTGGTCGTTGGCGGGGAACCACCACGGCGCCATGTGCGGCTCGTTCATCGTGACGACCTCGCGCCGGCTGGCCAGCCAGTTGCGCTCGCCGGCGTAGGCGTACTTCCCCGGGCGGTCGGCGTAGGTCACCACGACGGTGTGCTCGCTGCCCGCGGCGAACGGTGCCGCCGGGGTGATCCGCAGCTCGTGCCCTCCGTCGGTCTTGGTGAAGCCGGCCCTCGCGCCGTCGACGGTCACCTTCGACACCTTGAGCAGGAAGTCGAGGGAGAAGCTGCTGAGGTCGCTGGTCGCCCTCAGCCGCACGGTGGTGCGACCACTGAGCCGCTTCTCGGCGAAGGCGTAGCGGTTGGAGATGGCGTACGACGCCACGTCGATGCCGCCGTTGCCGTCCAGCGGCCAGTAGGGGTCGCCGATGCCCGAGGACCCGTCGACCGGAGCGACCGGACCGGCGGTGGCCGTGGTGCCGGTGAGCCCGACGGTCAGCGCTCCGGCGAGGGAGGCGGCCAGCACGGTCCGGGAGAGGGTTCGTCGCATCACCCCCAGAACCTAGCGCGTGCCGAGCGCGACAAATCGGTTGCGGCGGCGCGCGCGGGTGCTCGACGATGGGCGCGGCGATCCGCCGCCCGACGCGCTGCCCGCGCACCGGTGCCCCCCGTGAAAGGAGCCGTGACATGTCCATCGCTGTCCTCGGCCTGCCCGCCGACCACCTTTCACACACACGGAGCACCCACGTTGCACGACAGCACGCCCCACACCTTCCCGGAGGACTTCCTCCGGCCTGACGACCGTTCGCCCGTCGAGGGCATCGACTCCTCGTTCGTCTTCACCTACGACACCTACGACGACGACCTCCCCGCCGGGCAGAGGTGGTCGCGCTGGGACGACCTCGAGGCCCTCATGAAGGGTCCCGAACCGCGCCCCGACTGGGTCGTGACCTCCAGCGGCGCCATCGACACCGACCTCGGCGTCCTCAAGACGGGGAAGGAGGCCGACGTCTTCCTGCTCGAGCGCGGCGACCCCCACCGCCCGGAGCGCGCGGTCGTCATGGCCGCCAAGCGCTACCGCGACACGGACCACCGCACCTTCCACCGCGCTGCGTCCTACACCGAGGGCCGCTCGATGAAGCGCTCGCGCGACAACCGCGCCCTCAAGCGCAAGTCCACCTGGGGCAAGCAGGTCGCCGCCGGCGAGTGGGCCATCTCGGAGTGGAACGCCCTGCGCCGCTGCTGGGAGCTCGGGCTGCCGGTCCCCTACCCGGTGCAGATCGACGAGACCGAGATCCTGATGGAGTGGATCACGCACACGGTCGACGGGCAGACCGACACCGCGCCGCGCGTGGCCCAGGTGCGACCCGACCGCTCGGTCGTGGAGGGCTTCTACGACCAGCTGCGCGACGCCCTGGGCGTCCTGGTGCAGGCCGGGCTGGTCCACGGCGACCTCTCGCCCTACAACACCCTCGCGGCGGGCGAGCGGCTCGTGATCATCGACCTGCCGCAGATGGTGGACCTGGTCGGCAACCCGCGCGGCATGGACTTCCTGCTGCGCGACTGCGCCAACATGTGCGCCTGGTTCCGCTCGCGCGGACTCGAGGTCGACGAGCAGGAGCTGTTCGCGGACCTGATGGCGCACGCGTTCTGAGGCCGTGCGGCCGCGCCGCTGGCCCTTGAGTCTCCCAGCGACTCAAGGGCCAGCGGGCATAGGTTGTGCTGCGTGAAGCGCACCCGTGGACGCGTCGTCGACGTCACCTCGCTCGACGAGCTCGACCGCCGGCTCGCGCGCGGCGCGCGCTCCCTCGAGGGCTGGCGACTGGTCCGGCTCGACCTGACCAACCGCGTCGACCAGCTCCTGCGGGGTTCGGTCGCGCAAGCCCTGTTCCTCGGCTGCACGTTCGCCGACGGGGACGCCGACGCCGTACGACGCGCCGGGGGCGTGGTGCTGCCGACCATCCCCCACACTCCCGTCGACCCCTACCGGACCACGCTCTACTCCCCACGAGAGCTCTACGACACGCCCCACTACCGCGACTCGCTGGACGCGTGCGCCTACGCGTGGTCCAAGGTGCCCACCGACACCGACGACGCGCTCGCGATGACCCTCCACGACCACGCCATCGACGAGGCCCTGACGAGGTGGGTCGCGGGACGCTCGATCGTCGGTGTGATGGGAGGGCACGGGCTCGAGCGTGGCAGCCAGGGGTACGCCGACGCGGCGCACCTCGGCCACCACCTCGGCGACCACCTGACCGTCGCCACCGGCGGCGGGCCCGGCGCGATGGAGGCGGCCAACCTCGGCGCCTTCCTGCCCGACGGCGTGGAGGCTGCGCTCGCCGAGCTGTCGCGGGTGCCGTCGTTCCGGCCCGACATCGGCGTCTGGGCGCGGGCTGCGTTCGGGGTGCTCGACGCGACCGAGGGCGGGCGGGAGTCGCTCGGGATCCCGACGTGGCACTACGGCCACGAGCCGCCCAACCCGTTCGCCACGTCGATCGCCAAGTACTTCCGCAACGCCACCCGCGAGTCGATCCTGCTGGAGGTGTGCAACGCCGGCATCGTCTTCCTGCCCGGGGCCGGCGGCACGGTGCAGGAGATCTTCCAGGACGCCTGCGAGAACTACTACGCCGACGAGACCTCCCTCGCCCCGATGGTGCTGGTCGGGCGCCGCCACTGGACCGAGGAGCTGCCCGCCTGGCCGCTGCTCGAGGCCATGGCGCGTGGCCGCGCCATGGAGCCGCACGTCCACCTCGTCGACTCGCTCGAGGAGGCGGTCGAGACGATCCGGCTCAGCCGGCGCGCCGACGACTGACCGGCGGGGCGCTGACCTCGCGGTAGTGGCGCACGAGCAGGTCGTTGACGGCCTGCCAGGTGCGTCCCCGCACGCTGGCCCGGGCCGCGAGCGACATCCGGTGGCGCAGCACCGGTCGGTCGCGCAGGTGCGTCACGTGCGCGACCAGCTCGGCGGCGTCGCCGGGCTCGTAGAGGTAGCCCGCCACGGTGTCGTCGACCACGTCGATGGGCCCGCCGGCGCGGGGCGCGACCACGGGCACCCCGCTGGCCAGCGCCTCCTGCGCCGACTGGCAGTAGGTCTCGTGGCGCCCGGTGTGCACGAAGACGTCGAGCGAGGCATGGGCCCGGGCGAGCTCCTCACCGTGCAGCACGCCGAGGAAGGCCGCGCCCGGGAGGAGGGTCCTGAGGCGGGCCTCGTCGGGCCCGCCGCCGACCACGACCAGCCTCACCCCGGGCAGGCGGTCCACGTGGGCGAGCAGCTCGAGCTCCTTCTCCGGCGCCAGCCGCCCGACGTAGCCGACGAGCAGCTCGCCGTGCGGCGCCAGCCGTGCCCGCAGCGACTCGTCGCGCCGGCCCGGGTGGAAGAGCTCCTGGTCCACCCCGCGTGGCCACCGGGCCACCGCCGGCACGCCGAGCCGCTCGAGCTGGTCGATGCTCGCCGTGGACGGCGCGAGGGTGCGGTCGACGCCGAGGTGGATGCGCCGCGTGAGGGACTCCATGGCGCGCGCCCCACCGGGGACGGCGTACCGATCGGCGAAGCCGACCAGGTCGGTCTGGTAGACCGCCACGGTCGGGATGCCCAGCGACCGCGCGACCCTCGCGGCCTGGTGGCCGAGCACGGCCGGCGAGGCGAGGTGCACCACGTCGGGGGCGAAGCGCTGCATCGTGGACCGCAGCCGGCTGCGGGTCTCCAGGCCGATGCGGAAGTCGGGGTAGAGCGGCAGG
Organism: Nocardioides sp. Soil774; assembly: GCF_001428125.1. Classification (GTDB taxonomy): domain Bacteria; phylum Actinomycetota; class Actinomycetes; order Propionibacteriales; family Nocardioidaceae; genus Nocardioides. The sequence goes on from NZ_LMSM01000007.1 coordinate 136,406, forward strand.
CAGGCGCCGCGGGCGTGGGTGACGGGGAAGCCGGCGTAGTGCGCGGGGCCGGTCGGTGCGACCAGCTGGGCCTCGTGGCCCTCGGCCGCCAGGTGCTCCAGGACGCGGCGCACGGAGTTGGTCACTCCGTTGACCTGCGGCAGGAACGACTCGGTGACGACCAGGACCCGCAGCGGCGGGCCGTCGGTCGTCGCGGCGAGAGCCGGACGAGCGGCAGGAGTCGGGAGGGTGAGCAGGGGCGCCGGGACGGTGCGGCTGCGACGCCGCCTCTCGAGCATGTCCATGGCACGGACGCTAGGGAGCGCGCGGCAACGCACGACCCGTGCCCGGCAGACGGCACGTGAACGCTCCCCGACGGGCGAGGAGGGCTGCTACTCCTTGGCCGCGAGCTGGCCGCAGGCGCCGTCGATCTCACGCCCGCGGGTGTCGCGGACCGTGGTCGGGATGCCCTTCGCCTCGAGCCGGCGGACGAACTCGCGCTCGTCGGCGGGGTCGGACGCGGTCCACTTCGAGCCCTCGACGGGGTTGAGCGGGATCAGGTTGACGTGCACCCAGCCCCAGTCGCCGTAGGAGTTGAGGACGTCGGCGAGGAGGTCGGCGCGGTGGGCCTGGTCGTTGATGCCGCGCATCATGGCGTACTCGATGGAGACACGGCGCTTGGTGACCCGGGCGTAGTCCCAGGCGGCCTCGACCGTCTCGGCGACCGAAAAGCGGGTGTTGATCGGGACCAGCTCGTTGCGCAGCTCGTCGTCGGGGGCGTGCAGGCTCAGCGCGAGGGTCACCGGGATGCCCTCCTCGGTGAGCTGGCGGATGCGCGGCACGAGCCCGACGGTGGAGACCGTGATGCCGCGCGCGCTCATCCCGAGGCCGGCGGGCGCGGGGTCGGTGAGGCGGCGTACGGCCCCGATGACGGCCTTGTAGTTGGCGAGCGGCTCGCCCATGCCCATGAAGACCACGTTGGACACGCGGCCGGGACCACCCGGCACCTCACCGCGAGCCATCGAGCGCGCGCCCGCCACCACCTGCTCGACGATCTCGGCGGTCGACATGTTGCGCTGCAGTCCACCCATCCCGGTCGCGCAGAAGGGGCAGGCCATGCCGCAGCCGGCCTGGCTGGAGACGCAGACCGTGGCGCGGTCGGGGTAGCGCATGAGCACCGACTCCACCAGCGCGCCGTCGAAGAGCTTCCACAGCGTCTTGCGCGTGGTGCCCTTGTCGGCCTCGAGCGTGCGCAGCGGGGTCATCAGGTCGGGCAGCAGCGCCGACACGAGCTCGTCGCGCTGTCCGGCCGGGAGGTCGGTCATCTCCGCCGGGTCGTCGACGAGCCGGCCGAAGTAGTGGGTCGAGAGCTGCTTGGCGCGGAAGCCCGGCAGCCCCATCTCCTCGAGCAGCGCCTTGCGGCCGGCCTCGTCGAGGTCGGCGAGGTGGCGCGGCGGCTTCTTGCGGCCCCGGGGCTCGTCGAAGACGAGGGGCAGGGTCTTGATGGGCTCTACGGTCTCGGACATCGCACCGAGTGTCCCACCTCGACTGTCGTCGCGGCGAGTCAGCGACTCAGGCGTCGACCATGAAGTAGAGCACGAGCGAGGCCACGCCGAGGACGACGAGGGCCGTCACGACCATCCCCACGAACATGAACTGCGCGAAGCGGCGCGTCTTGCGCTTGACGAGCATCGCGATCGGCACCACCAGCGCGAGGAGCACGAAGGGGAACAGCTTCTCGGCGGTGTCGTAGGTGAAGAGCAGCCGCAGCAGCCCCGCGAACGCGCCCGGCAGCGCGGTGACGTAGAGCATCCCGGCGAAGAAGCCGGTGATCCCGGCGAACGTCGGGTGGCTGTGGTGCCACCAGCCGGGGCGCTCCTGCGGTGCCGCCTCGGACGTGCGGGCCTCTTCAGTCTCCACGCCTCCAGACTAGGCGCTGGCGACGGCCACCGAGTGCGGGGCACGCGGGCCGGGTGGCAGGCAGGACGTGTCGCGCCTCATAGGTCCAGCACGATCACGTCGGGCATCTCCAGCGCCTCCCACCGGGCGAGGTCGGGCGGCTCGCCGGTCAGCGCGGCGACGACGAGGGTCCAGGCGGTGCCGTGCCCCACGAGGACGACGTCGTCGTCCCCGTGCACGTCCAGCACGCGGCGCACCGCGGGCACCACCCGGTCGCGGCACGTGGTCAGCGGCTCCCAGCCGGCCACCGCCGGCTCCTCGGGGACGGCGAACGCTCGACGGACCGCGGCGGTGAAGTCCTCGACCCACTCCCCCGTGCGCTCGTGCTCGCGCAGGTCGGGCAGCACGCCGACGTCGGCATCGGTCAGGAGCTGGGCGGTCTGCATCGCCTTGGGCTCGGGCGAGCTGAACCAGGCCGCACGCGTGGGCAGCCGGCCCCCGGACCGCAGCGCCCACACGTCGTCGTACGCCGCGGGGTCGAGGTCCCACTCGGCGGCGGGCACGTCCGGGACCACCAGCGGGCGGCCGTGCCGGACCAGGTGCAGGGTCACAGGAACTCCCTGGCGCCCCGCAACCGGGTGCGCAGCAGCGTCGCGGCCAGGCTGGAGTCGAGGCGTACGTCGACGGGGCCGGGGTCGGGAAGGTCGGACCGTCGACCGGCCCGCAGCGCGCCGGGGTCGAGGCCGTCGCGGAGGGCGACCAGCCGACCGAGCTCGAGCCGGCTCACTGCGTCGGCACCCCCCACGTGGAGGACGCCAGAGACGTCGTTGCCGGCCAGCTCGACGAGGGCCCTCGCCAGGTCACGGACGTGGACCGGGCAGCGGCGCTCGTCCTCGAACAGCGCTCCCTCGCCGCCGAGCGCCAGCGCGTGGAACAGCCGCTCGTGCTTGGACTCGCCGTCGCCGAGGATGAGCGAGGCCCGGGCGACCACCACGTCCGGCCCTGAGCCGAGGGCCGCGGCTTCTGCCTCCACCTTCGCCTCGCCGTAGGCCGACACGGGCGCAGGCGGCACCGACTCGTCGTACGGCACCGGGCGGCCGCCGAAGACCACGTCGGAGGAGACCAGCACCAAGCGGGCGCCGGCACGTGCGGCTGCCTGCGCGACGTGCGCGGCGCCGGTCGCGGTGACGTCACGGTCGGACTGGACGTAGGCGGTGTGGACGATCGCGTCCGGCCGGTGCCGCGCGACGAGTGCCTCGACGGCGCCGCGGTCGCGCACGTCGCACTCCGCCGAACCCACGGCGGTCACCTCGTGCGCGACGGCCGCGGCCACGACGTGGCGGCCGAGGTAGCCGGTGCGGCCACCGGTGACGAGGAGGCGCACCTAGAAGACGAGGTAGTAGAGCACCAGCCAGATCGGTGCGACCGTCGCGAGGAGCGAGTCGAGCCGGTCCATCAGGCCACCGTGACCGGGGATGACGTTGCTCATGTCCTTGATCCCGAGGTCGCGCTTGATCACCGACTCGCACAGGTCGCCGAGGGTGGCCATGACGGCGGCGATGAGGCCGAGCAGGACGCCGACCCACCAGTCGCCCCCCAGGAACGAGGTGACCAGCCACGTGCCGACGGCGACCGTGGCGACCATGGAGCCGGCGAAGCCCTCCCAGGACTTCTTCGGCGAGATGACGGGCGCCATCGGGTGCTTGCCGAAGAGCACGCCGGCGACGTAGCCGCCGGTGTCGGACGCGACCGTGATGGCGATGAAGGTGATGATGCCGCGCACCCCCTGGTCATCGGTGTCGAGGCCGAAGGCCGGGTTGTGGCCCCCCTCGGAGAGCAGGAGAGCGACGAACGAGCCGAGGAACGGGACGTAGACCAGCGTGAAGACCGCGGCGGTGGCGTTCTTGACGTAGCCCTCGACACCGCGCCGCAGCAACCACAGCATGATCACGAGCGCCGTCACCGCCGTGGCGGTCACCAGCGCCGGAGCCCCCGAGAAGTAGGCGACGACCACCATGACGACACCGCCGAGCATGAGTGGCTGCTCGGGGATGTCGATGTCCTTGGCCCCGAGGCCCTTGTGCAGCTCCCAGATCGCCACGACCACGGCCGCCGCCACGATGGCCATGAAGGCGGTCTTCCAGAACAGCAGCGACAGCAGGATGGCGCCGACCAGCACCACCGCTGAGCCGATGGCGGTGGGGAGGTCGCGGCCGGCGCGGCCGTGGTCCTTCTTGATCGCCTCGGACGGCGGCAGGGGCGCGCCGGACGGCGGCGGCTCGGAGGTGCTCATGGATGTGTGCTCAGACCTCGAGCAGCTCGGCTTCCTTGTGCTTGAGGAGCTCGTCGATCTTGTCGGTGTGGGTCTTGGTGACCGCGTCGAGGCGCTTCTCGGCACCGGTGACGTCGTCCTTGCCGACGTCACCGTCCTTCTCGAGCTTCTCCAGCGCCTGCTTGGCGGTGCGGCGCACGTTGCGCACCGACACGCGGCCGTCCTCGGCCTTGGCGCGGGCGAGCTTGATGAACTCCTTGCGGCGCTCCTCGGTGAGCTCGGGGAAGACGCAGCGCAGGACCTTGCCGTCGTTGGCCGGGTTGACGCCCAGGTCAGAGTCACGGATGGCGCGCTCGATGGCACCCATCGCGCCGATGTCGAAGGGCTGGATGAGGATGGTGCGCGCGTCCTGGGAGGAGAAGCTGGCCAGCTGCTGCAGCGGCGTCTGGGTGCCGTAGTAGTCGGCGGTGATCTTGGAGAACATCGCGGGGTTGGCGCGTCCGGCGCGGATCGCGGCGAACTCCTCGCGGGTCGCCTCGACGGACTTGCCCATCTTGGCGTCGGCATCGTTCATGACGTCGGTGATCACGTGTGCTCTCTCTCGTCGTACGTCGGGGTGGTGGCGGTGCGCGGTCCCGGTCAGGACGCGCTGGTCACCAGCGTGCCAATCTTCTCACCCCGCACGGCCTGCACGATCGTGCCCGGCGTGGAGAGGTTGAAGAAGACCATGTCCATCTTGTTGTCGCGCGCCAGGGCGATGCCCGTGGCGTCGGCGACCTTGAGGTCGCGCGCGAGGTACTCGTCGTAGGTCAGTCGGTCGAACATGACCGCTGCCGGGTTGGTCTTGGGATCGGAGTCGAAGACCCCGTCGACGCCCTGCTTGCCCATCAGGATGACCTCGCAGCGCGTCTCGAGCGCACGCTGGGCCGCGACCGTGTCGGTGGAGAAGAACGGCATGCCGGCGCCGGCGCCGAAGATCACGACGCGGCCCTTCTCCATGTGCCGGATCGCGCGACGCGGGATGTAGGGCTCGGCGACCTGGCCCATCGTGATCGCGGTCTGCACGCGCGTCTCGACGCCGTGCTTCTCGATCAGGTCCTGCAGGGCCAGGCAGTTCATGACGGTGCCGAGCATGCCCATGTAGTCGGCTCGCGCACGCTCCATGCCGCGCTGCTGCAGCTCCGCGCCGCGAAAGAAGTTGCCCCCGCCCACGACGATGGCGATCTGCACCCCGGACTTGGCGACCTCGGCGATCTCGGCGGCCAGGGCGTTGATGACGTCGAGGTCCAGGCCCACCTCACCACCGCCGAACACCTCGCCGGAGAGCTTGAGCAGGACTCGGTCGTAAGCCGTCACTGGGATCCCTTCGCGCGCCACGTGGTCGACGAGAAACCTACCGGCCGCGGACCCGGCGGGTCGAACCCGCACACCCCGTCAGGCGGACCACCCGCGCCCGCGGACGCGAACGGGGCCCGTACGCAGTGCGTACGGGCCCCGGACGGTGCTCGGGTGGAGCGTGGCTCAGGCGCCGACCTCGAAGCGGGCGAACCGCTTGACGGTGGTGCCGGCGGCGTCGAGGACGGCCTTGACCGTCTTCTTCGACTCGGTGACCGACTCCTGCTCGAGCAGGACGATCTCCTTGTAGAACCCACCGAGGCGACCCTCGACGATCTTGGCGATCGCCTGCTCGGGCTTGCCCTCCTCGCGGGTCTTCTGCTCCGCGATCGAGCGCTCGGACTCCACGAGGTCGGCCGGGACCTCGTCGCGGGTGAGGTACTGGGCCTTCATGGCGGCGATCTGCATCGCGGCGGCGCGGGCGGCGGCCTCGTCACCCTCGAACTCGACCAGGACGCCCACGGCGGGCGGCAGGTCGGCGGCACGCTTGTGCATGTAGGTGACGGTGTTGCCCTCGAAGTAGGCGACCTCGCCCAGCTCGATCTTCTCGCCGATGGTGATGGCGAGGTCCTGGACGACCTCCCCGACGGTCTTGCCGTCGAGCTCGGCGGCCTTGAGGGTCTCGGTGTCGGCAGCCTTCACCGAGTCGGCGACCTCGGCGATCTGCTGCGCCTTGGCGATGAAGTCCTCGTTCTTGGCGACGAAGTCGGTCTCGCTCTTGAGCTCGACCAGCGCGTGGCCGGCGGTCGCGACGAGGCCGGCAGCGGTCTCGCGCTCGGCACCGCGGGCGGCGGCCTTGGCGGCGCCCTTGACGCGGAGCAGCTCGACGGCCTTGTCGAAGTCGCCGTCGGTCTCGGTGAGCGCCTTCTTGCAGTCCATCATCCCGGCCTGGGTCAGCTCACGGAGCTTCTTGACGTCGGCGGCGGCGAAGTTGGCCATGTGGTCCCTCTTCCTTGGGTGCGGGGGCCCGGCTCCGCGATCTGGTCAGATCGGTGTGGGAGGCCGGGCGGCGGGTGGAGCGAGCAGCACGGGAGCCGGTCGCGGGCAGGGCCCGCGACCGGCGTTCCGTGATCAGTCCTTCTTGTCGGCCTCGGCCTCGGCGGGGGCCTCGGTCGCAGCCTCGGCCTCGGCGGGGGCCTTGGCCTCGGCGGGGGCCTCGGCGGGCGCCTCGGTGGCGGCGTCGGCCTCGACGGGAGCCTCGGTGGGCGCCTCGGTGGCGGCGTCAGCAGCGGCCTCGGCCTGCGGGGCCTCGGAGGAGGCACCGGTGGCCTCGGAGGCCGGGGTCTCGGCGGCGGCGTCGCCGGTGGCGGCCGCGGCCGTCTTCTCGGCGTCGCCCTCGAGGAGCTCGCGCTCCCACTCGGCGAGGGGCTCCTCGGCGCCGACGGCCTCGGCGTCGCCGGTCTTCGCACCCGAACGGGCGATGAGGCCCTCGGCGACGGCGTCGGCGACCACGCGGGTCAGCAGGCCGACCGCGCGGATCGCGTCGTCGTTGCCCGGGATCGGGAAGTCGACGTGGTCGGGGTCGCAGTTGGAGTCGAGGATGCCGATGATCGGGATCCGCAGCTTGCGCGCCTCCTCGACGGCCAGGTGCTCCTTGTTGGTGTCGACGATCCACACCGCGGAGGGGACCTTGGACATCTCGCGGATGCCGCCGAGGGTCTTCTCGAGCTTGGCGTGCTCCCGCTTCATCTGCAGGAGCTCCTTCTTGGTGCGACCCGAGCCGGCGACGGTGTCGAAGTCGACGTCGTCGAGCTCCTTGAGGCGGTTGATCCGCTGGTGCACGGTCTGGAAGTTGGTGAGCATGCCGCCGAGCCAGCGCTGGTTGACGTAGGGCATCCCGACGCGCGTCGCCTGCTCGGCGATGGCCTCCTGGGCCTGCTTCTTGGTGCCGACGAACATGATCACGCCGCCGCGCGCGACGGTCTCCTTGACGAACGCGTAGGAGCGGTCGATGTAGGCGAGCGACTGCTGCAGGTCGATGATGTAGATGCCGTTGCGCTCGGTCATGATGAAGCGCTTCATCTTGGGGTTCCAACGACGGGTCTGGTGACCGAAGTGGACGCCGCTCTCGAGCAGCTGGCGCATGGTGACGACTGCCATGGGTTTCTCCTGTTGTGACGGAGGCACGATCCCTCGACGACCTCTGGCCGATGTGCCCGACCTTGTGACAGGCCGGACCGGGAGCGTGCTCCTGTGGGTTTCAGTTGCTGCGCCCGACGGGTGTCGGGAGCCCTGACGCTCACACGCCGGTCCGATCCGCACCCACCCCGATGGACCTGGAGCTGGCGGGAACTGAGGGCCGACGTCCGCGGGCGGTCCGGAACCAGGGAAGCATTCCGACGCGGTCAGCGAGCGTGCGAAGTCAGTCCGGGAGGACTGCTCCCGACATCGTAGGTCAACCCTCCGGTGCTCGGCGAATCCATGTGTGCGGCGCTCGCGGCCCCTGCTGGTGCACCGCTGGGAGTCCACAGCAGCCGGGTGGCCGCCGTCCTCCACAGGCGGCGCCCCGACCGCTCGCACCCGGGTGCGAGCGCGGTGACGATCGGTGGATGCGTGCCCTCCTCGGTGTCGTCCTGCTCGTGCCGCTCCTCGCCGTCCCGGTGCCGGTCGCCGCGCTCGACAGCGACCGCTCCACCGAGGTCGTCGAAGGGGTCTGGCCGCTGGCTCCCGAGCCCGAGGTGGTGCGGGGCTTCGAGCCGCCTGCCGGCCCCTATGCACCGGGTCACCGCGGCGTCGACCTGGCCGGCGTCGCGGGCCAGCCCGTGCTCGCCGCGCTGCCCGGCACCGTCGGCTTCGCCGGCTCCATCGGAGGCAAGCCGGTGGTCACGGTGCTGCACGGCGGGCGTCGTACGACCTATGAACCCGTCGTGGCGACGGTCAGCCGTGGCCAGCAGGTGGCCGCAGGCGAGGTGCTGGGACGCCTCACCGTGCTCGACGGCCACTGCTTCCCCGCCGCCTGCCTGCACTGGGGACTGCTCGAGGGCGAGACCTACCTCGACCCGCTGACGCTCGTCGACGCGGGGCCCGTCCGGCTGCTCCCCCTGTGGCGCGACGACCCACGCCCCACGCGTACGCCGTGGACTCCCCCGCTCGAGCAGTGGCGGCGCCCGCTCGACTGGCTCGCCTGACAGCCGGACCGACCTCGGCCGCACTCAGGCGCGGGGGTGTGCCTGCTGGTAGGCCCGCCGCAGGCGGTCGGTGGTGACGTGCGTGTAGAGCTGGGTGGTGGCGAGCGAGGCGTGCCCGAGCAGCTCCTGCACGGAGCGGAGGTCGGCCCCGCCCTCGAGCAGGTGGGTGGCGGCGGTGTGGCGCAGCCCGTGGGGGCCGATGTCGGGGGCGCCGGGCACGTCGGCCACCCGCCGGTGCACCAGGGCGCGCACGGCGCGCTGGTCGATGCGCCTGCCGCGCACGCCGAGGAAGAGCGCCGGCCCGGAGCCCTCGACCCGCAGCGAGGGACGACCCGAGGCCAGCCAGCGGTCGAGCGCCCGGGCCGCTGGCGTGCCGTAGGGCACGGAGCGCTCCTTGCGCCCCTTGCCCAGCACGCGGACGAGTCGCCGCTCGCCGTCGACGTCGTCGATGTCGAGGCCGACGAGCTCGCCGACGCGCACGCCCGTCGCGTAGAGCAGCTCGAGCATCGCCACGTCACGGATGCCGACCGGGGTGCCGTCGTCGGCCAGGTCGCTCGCGGAGCGGATCAAGGCCTCGGCCTCGTCGGCGCGCAGCACCGGCGGCAGGGTCTTGTGCCGCTTCGGGGAGCCCAGGGCCGAGCCCGGGTCGGTCGGCAGGCGACCGGTGCGGTGCAGCCACGCGGTGAACACCCGGGCTGCCGTGGCGCGTCGCGCGATCGTCGTACGGCTGCGGCCGGTGGTCTGGAGCCGCGCCAGCCAGCTGCGCAGCGTGCGCAGGTCGAGCCCGGACATGTCGTCGATCCCGAGGCGCAGGCAGTGGTCGAGGAGGCTGGAGATGTCGCCGAGGTAGGCGCGGACGGTGTGCGGCGCGAGGTCACGCTCGGAGACGAGGTGGCGCTCGTAGTCGCCGAGCAGCCGCACCATCGGCTCGGGCAGGCCCGGCTCGTCGGCCGCCTCGCCCTGGTCACTCGCCTCGGCGTCGCTCACCCCCGCAGCGTAGGCGGACCGTGCCCGCTCACGTGTCAGGCACGAGGCGCCACCCGCCCTCCTCCAGCCGCACGAAGCGCTTGGCCTCCAGGCGCCGGAGCGCGCCCACCGTCTCGCGGACGTGCAGCGAGGACAGGTGGGCGATCGAGTCGACCTGCGCCGGCGTGCTCACCGGCACCCACTCCAGCACCTGCCGCTCGACCCGGGACAGCGCGTCGCGCGCCCGTTCCTCGCCGCGGGGCTCGACCACGAGGTGCTGGCCTGCCTGCCCGAGCAGCTCGAGGACCTCGGAGCCGTGGGTGACGACCGTGGCCCGTCCCTGGCGCAGCCAGTTGTTGACGCCCTGGGACGTGTAGCTGGTCACCGGGCCCGGGACGCACATGACGTGGCGGCTCAGGAGCTCGGCCCATCCGGCGGTGTTGAGGGCACCGCTGCGCAGGGCTGCCTCCACCAGGACCGTGCCCCGGGTCAGCGCGGCGATGAGCCGGTTGCGCGCGAGGAAGCGGGGCCGGGTGGGCGCGGACCCGGGCGGCTGTTCGGAGACCACGGCGAGCTCGGTGGCGAGGTGGTGCAGCAGGCGCCGGTTCTGTGCCGGGTAGACCCGGTCGACCCCGCAGGCCAGCACCGCGACCGTGGCACCACCGGCGACCAGGGTGGCGTCGTGCGCCACGAAGTCGATCCCGAGGGCACCGCCGGACACCACGGGGACGCCCGACGACGCGAGGTGCTCACACAGCGTCCGCGTCATCTCGATGCCGTAGACCGACGCGGCCCGCGACCCGACCACGGCGACCGAGGAGGCGAGCGCCGTCAGCGGCATCGGCCCCTTCACCCACAGGCCCGGCGGCGTGCCGCCGAAACCTTCGAGGGTGATGGCGTCGTCGAGGAGGTCGAGCCCGGCAGGCCACTCCGGGTCACCGGGGACGACGAAGCGGATCCCGCACCGCTCGGCCTGCTCGAGCTGGCGCACGGGATCGACGGCCTCGAGTCGCGCGGCCAGGCCGCTGTCGGGCTTGGGCACCAGCGAGCTCTGCACCGCCTTGACCGGGCCGATCTGCCGGACGAGCTGCGAGGTCGTGCCGTCGCCGGGCTCGACCCCGCAGCTCAGCGTCACCCGGGCCAGTCGCTCGGCCTCGGGGACGCTCACGATGCCGCCGCCGCGAGGACGCCGGCCGGCAGGCTGCGGCAGGGGTCGTGGGATCGGAGCGTCAGCGCGACCCCCGCCTCCGGGACGCCCGGTCGCGCCACCCCGGCGCAGTCCGCCACGGTCCAGGCGAGCCGCTGGACGCGCGTCAGGCCGCGACGGGTCAAGGAGCCGGCCGCGAGCTCGGCGTCGACCAGCCGCTGCGCGTCCGGCTCGAGCGGCCACTGCTCGGCCAGCGCCGGGCCCGGGCAGGACGAGTTGAGCAGCCACGCGCGATCGCGGTAGCGGCGCGCCTGTCTCTGGCGCGCCTCGGTGACCCGGGCCCGGACGTCGGCCGAGGACTCGGGCTGGGGGCCCCAGGGCCCTGCGGCTCGCCTGCCCTGCGGCCGCACCTCCATCCAGATGTCGACGCGGTCGAGCACCGGGCCGCTGAGCTTGCGCCGGTAGTGCTGACGCTGCACCTCGGTGCACTCGCACGACCCGCCGCTCAGTCCGTGGAAGTTGCCGCACGGGCACGGGTTGGCGGCGAGCACCACCAGCGAGCGAGCGGGATAGGTGGCCGACTCCTCGCCGCGCGTGATGGTCACCTCCCCCGCCTCCAACGGCTGGCGCATCGCCTCGATCACGTCGGAGCGGAAGTGGGGGAACTCGTCGAGGAAGAGCACCCCGTGGTGGGCCAGGCTCACCTGGCCAGGGCGCACCCTGCCGGTGCCGCCCCCGAGGACGCTCGCCGCGCTCGCGGAGTGGTGGGGCGCGAACCACGGGGGCCGGCGGAGCAGCCCGGCACCCTCGGGGAGCGCACCGGCGACCGAGTGGAGGGCGCTCACCTCGAGGGCCTGCTCGACGGTGAGGTCGGGCAGGACCGACGGGATCCGCTCGGCGATCGAGGTCTTGCCGGTCCCGCGCGGCCCGACGAGCATGAGCGGGTGGCCGCCTGCAGCGGCGACCTCGACGGCGTAGCGGACGTCCTCGAGCCCGTCGAGGTCGGCGAGGTCGACGTCGGCCAGGCGGTCCTCACCCCGCCAGGTGGCGAGCGGACTGGCCGAGGAGGCGACGACCGGGGGCGCCTCGGGCACCTCGACCCCCCGCAGGACCGCGGCGACCTGGCCGAGCGAGCGCACGCCGAACACCGTCATGCCGGGCACGAGCCCGGCCTCGGCTGCCTGCGGCTCGGGCACGAAGACCCGTGTGATCCCGTGGGCGGCTGCCGCGATGACCATCGGCAGCACCCCTGGCACCGGCCGCAGGCCGCCCGAGACGGACAGCTCGCCGACGAAGGCCCAGCCCTCGAGGAGGTCGGCGGTGAGGTCGTCGTGCTTCTTGTCGGCCGCCAGCACCGCGATCGCGATGGCGAGGTCGTAGTGGGTGCCACTCTTGGGCAGGTCGGCGGGCGAGAGCAGGATCGTGACCCGCTTGGTCGCCGGCCACCGCCCGCAGTCGTTGTTGATCGCCATGCGCACCCGGTCGCGGGCCTCGGACAGGCTCTTGTCGACCCGACCGACCAGCGTCGTGCCGACGACTCCCGGGGAGACGTCGACCTGGACGTCGATGACGTGGCCGTCGGCGCCCTTGAGGGCGAGCGAGCGGGCGGTCGCGAACGCCATCAGCCGATGCCTGCCACGTGCTCGATCTCCGCGGGGCGGCCCGGCGGGGCCAGCACGCCGACCATGTCGATGCGGATGTCCTCGGGGTGGCAGTCGTGGACCCGCAGCCAGCGCGCGGCCAGCCGCCTGAGCCGGTCGACCTTGCGCTGGTCGACGGCCTCCAGCGGGTCGCCGTAGTCGGTGGAGGTGCGGGTCTTGACCTCGCAGATGACCAGCACGGCGCCGTCGCGCAGGACCAGGTCGATCTCTCCTGCGTCGCAGCGCCAGTTGCGGTCGAGCACGACGAGCCCGCGGCCGGTCAGGTGGACCGCGGCGAGGCTCTCACCGCGCCGGCCGAGGAGCCGGCGACGCTCGGCGAGCGGGTCGGGGACGAACGGGGACGTGGCTGCGGGTCGGGCCATCGTGGGTGCCTTCCGGTGGAGCAGGATCGGGAAGGCACCAGCACACCGCGGCGCACCGACGGTGGAGGTGGGTGCGCCAGCAGGGCTGTGGACAGGGGCCCGCTGGGCCACCCTGTGGACGGTTCGCGGGCCGCGACCTCAGTCCTTGGGAGGGTCGATCTCGCGCGGCGCGAGCTCCTCGACGTTGACGTCCTTGAACGTCAGCACCTTGACGTTCTTGGCGAACCGGGCCGGGCGGTACATGTCCCAGACCCAGGCGTCGGTCATCGAGACCTCGAAGAACACGTCGCCGCTCTCCGAGCGGGCCTTCACGTCGACCTGGTTGCACAGGTAGAAGCGGCGATCGGTCTCCACGACGTACTTGAAGATGCCGACCACGTCGCGGTACTCGCGATAGAGGGTGAGCTCCATCTCGGTCTCGTACTTCTCGAGATCCTCGGCGCTCATGCGTCCTCCTCCGTCAGGTCGGGTCCCGTCGGGTGCTCGGGGCCTGCCCCGACACTAGTGTCCGCACCCTCGTCCTCACCGGGCCCGGGCTCGAGACCGGCGGCGCGGCGCACGTTGACGAAGCGCATGCGGTGCACCGGGCACGGTCCGTGCTCGGCCAGCGCCGCCTCGTGCTCGGCTGTGACGTAGCCCTTGTGGGTGCGGAAGTCGTAGTGCGGCCACCGCTCGTGCAGGTCGACCATCAGCCGGTCGCGGGTGACCTTGGCGATCACCGACGCCGCGGCGATGCAGGCCGCGACCCGGTCGCCCTTCCACACCGCGAGGCCCGGCACCCCGAGCCCGTCGACGGGGAAGCCGTCGGTGAGGACGTAGGCCGGTCGCACCTCGAGCCGGGCCACCGCGCGCCGCAGCGCCTCGACGTTGGCGACGTGCATGCCGAGCCGGTCGCACTCCTCGGGCTCGACCACCACGACCGACCACGCCAGCGCACGGCGTACGACCTGGGCGTAGACCCGCTCGCGGGCCGCCTCGGTGAGCAGCTTGCTGTCGGCGAGGCCCGGGACGATGCCCGCCCGGCCCGGGGGCAGGACCACGGCGCCCGCGACCAGCGGGCCCGCGCACGCGCCGCGACCGGCCTCGTCGACCCCGGCAATGGGCTCGAGCCCGGCGCGACGCAGGGCGCGCTCGTAGCCGTAGAGCCCGGCGTCGCGGCGCACGGTCACGCCGCCCGGCACGGGTGCGGGCGGGTGGCTCACGAGCGGTCCGGCACGTCCTCGAACGTGTCCGGGCGGGTGTTCCAGCGGAACCGGTCGGCCGGCCACAGCAGGACGAAGACCTTGCCGACGACCAGGTCGACCGGGACGAACTCGTCACCGGGGACGCACTCGGTCACGTTGTCGGGGCACATCTTGGCGGAGGAGTCGGCCGAGTGCGACCGGTTGTCGCCCATCACGAAGATGTGGCCCTCGGGGATCGGGCCGGTCCGCCACTCGCACGAACCGTTGTTGGGCATCGGGCCGTCGCACTTGCCCGTGTCGCGCCGGACGAAGCTCTTCTCGTCGAGCGGCTCGCCGTTGACGGAGAGCCGACCCTTGTCGTCGCAGCACACGATCGTGTCGCCGGCGACGCCGATGACGCGCTTCACGAGGTGACCACCGGTCGGGTACAGCCCGATCTTGGCCATGACCTTCGCCACCGGGTTGGTGGGTCCCGCGCTCTCGCTGGGTGGCAGCCAGCCGCCCGGGTCCTTGAAGACGACGACGTCGCCGCGCTCGGGCTCCCCGCCGCCCCAGTAGGACACCTTCTGGATCAGGATCCGGTCGTTGAGGATCAGGCCCGGCTCCATCGACTCCGACGGGATGTAGAAGGCCTGGACGAAGAACGTCTTGATGACGATCGCCAGCACGAGGGCGACGGCGAGCAGCAGGATCGTCTCCTGCCACAGGGGCAGCTGCTTGCGCTTCGACCGCTTCCTGCCGCTCACCTGTGCATCGCCCGAACGCGACGACCGCGGCTCCTCGTCGGTGGAGATCGACGCTGAACCGCGGTCATCAGAAGTCACTCGCAGAGACTAACCAGTCCCTGGTGGATCGCATGCCTCGGCACACGACCCCGGGGGATCACGCCTCGCGGCGCTCCTTGATCTTGGCAGCCTTGCCGCGCAGGTTGCGCAGGTAGTAGAGCTTGGCGCGACGCACGTCACCGCGGGTCACGACCTCAATCTTCTCGAAGATCGGCGAGTTGATCGGGAAGGTGCGCTCCACGCCGACGCCGAAGGAGACCTTGCGGACGGTGAAGGTGCGGCCGACGCCCGAGCCGTGGATGCGGATCACGACGCCCTGGAACACCTGGACGCGCGAACGGCTGCCCTCGATGACCTTGACGTGGACCTTGATGTTGTCGCCGGCGCGGAAGGCCGGGACGTCGTCACGCTTGAGCTGGTTGCCGAGTTCGGCGATGACATTGGTCATGACGTGCTCCTCGCGGGTGCCACAGGTCAGCCGCGGAATCTTCGTGGGTGTGTGATTCGGCTGGTGCTCGACATGACCGGCCGACGCGCCCCCTGTGGCAGGTGCGGTGCGGCGGGACCCCGGCGGCGTCTGTGACGGCTCCGGGCGACCCTGGCCTCGAGCGGACCAGTGCAGAAGTCTGCCAGAGCGCGACGTCAGCCGGAAATCCGCTGGCCTGTTCCCTTGCCGGCCCGCTTGGTCAGCACGACGGCGCCCGGCGGCGCCACGCGGTCCGGGCGCAGCCGGTAGCCCGCCTTCTTGTACATCCGCTGGTTGTCGCGCGACCCGGCCCCGGTGAACAGCACGTACGACGTCGTCGTCGGGGGCGCGAGCGACTCGACCAGCTCGAGCAGGCCGCGACCCAGGCCCCGGCCCTGCAGGTCGGGGGCGACCATGATCCGTCCGATGTCCCACTCCTGGTCCGCGTCGAGCCGTCCGCGTACGGCACCGACAAGGCGGCCCGAGCCGGGCTCCCGGGCCACCATCACCGTCCACTCCCCCAGCCCGCGGCGTACGTCGTCGAGCGACTCCACCAGCGCCGGGATCTCCACCCCGGGGTTGGCCTGCAGCTCCTGGAGCCAGCAGGCCCGCTGCAGGGTGTAGAGCTCGCCGGCGTCGGCCGGCACCGCGGGGCGTACGTCGAGGTCGGCCAGGCCACCGACCACCCCGGTCGCCGGCAGCAGGTCGGGCCGGCGCTCGGCGGTGCGGCGCTCGGCCTGCTCGCGCCGCCACGCCGCGATGCGCGCGTGGTCGCCGGACAGCAGCACCTCGGGGACGTCGCGGCCCTGCCACGAGGAGGGCTTGGTGTAGACGGGGTACTCGAGCAGGCCGTCGGCGTGCGACTCCTCCACCAGCGAGTCGGCGTTGCCCATGAAGCCGGGCAGGAGGCGCACGACCGCCTCGGTGATCGCAAGAGCGGCGACCTCGCCGCCGTTGAGGACGTAGTCGCCCAGGGAGACCTCGCGCACGGTGCCGATCGTGGCGGCGTGCTCGATGACGCGCTGGTCGATGCCCTCGTAGCGACCGCAGGCGAAGACGAGGTGCTCGTGGGTGCTGAGCTCGTGGGCGAGCGCCTGGGAGAAGGGCTGGCCGCTGGGCGTGGTGAAGACGATCGTGGCGCCACGGGCGACCGCCTCGAGCGCCTGGCCCCACGGCTCGGGCTTCATCACCATGCCGGCGCCGCCGCCGTAGGGCGTGTCGTCGACCGTGTGGTGGCGGTCGGTCGTCCACTGCCGCAGGTCGTGCACCTCGACGTCGAGCAGGCCCTTGGCGCGCGCCTTGCCCGGCAGGCTGAGCTCGAGCGGCGCGAGGTAGTCGGGGAAGATCGTGACGACGTCGATCCTCACGCGCCGTCCTCCGCGGCGCCGTCCGCGACGTCCTCGGGGAAGGGCGAGACGAGGCCGGGACGGTCGGCGACGACGACGCGTCCGGCGTCGAGGTCGACCTCGGGCACGAGGGCGGCGACGAACGGCACCAGCGCGTCGCGGCCGTCGTCGGCCCGCACGCTCAGCAGGTCCTGCGCCGAGCCGTGCACGAGTCCCTTGACGGTGCCGAGGTGGGTGCCGTCGAGGTCGACCACGTCGAGTCCCACGAGCTGGTGGTCGTAGTACTCGTCGGGGTCGTCGGGGACCTCGTCGTGGCCGATCGTGGCGTGCAGGACCGTGCCGCGCGCGGCCTCGGCGGCGTTGCGGTCACCGAGCTCCTCGAAGGTGACGAGCAGGGTGCTCTGGTGCCACCGGGCGCGGGCCACGGTGAGCGTGGAGGGCCGCCGGTCGGCGCCGGCCGGGGCCTCGGCACGCAGCGTCGTACCAGGGGCGAAACGGCGCTCGGGCTCGTCGGTGCGTACGTCGAGGGTGACCTCGCCGCGGATGCCGTGGGGCTTGCCGATGCGGCCGACCACGACCTCGATGTCCTCGCTCACCGGGCCAGCGTAGAGGTCGCGTCGCGATCCCCGGATATCCGGTGAACCTCGAGCCTCACCCCCGAAACTTCGCACTGGAACCTCCAGTTTCCCCGGATATCCGGGGAAACCGACCCGGGGCCCGGTCGCCGGGCCCTGCGGGGAAATGCACGACGGGCGCCGTCCCCGTGGGGATGGCGCCCGTCGATGGAGCCGTGCTCAGCGGCGGCGGTCGGTGTCGACGAAGTCGACCCGGGCCCCGCCCTTGCCCGCGAGGGCGGACACGACAGTGCGGAAGGCAGTCGCGGTGCGGCCGTTGCGGCCGATCACCTTGCCCAGGTCGTCGGGGTGGACCCGGACCTCGAGGATCGAGCCACGACGCATCTGCTTGTCGCGGACGACGACGTCGTCGGGGTGGTCGACGATGCCGCGCACCAGGTGCTCGAGAGCCTCGGCCAGCACGTCGCTCACGCCTCGCTCTTGCCGGCGTCCTCGGCGGTCACCGTCTCGGTGGCCTCCGCGGCGTCGGCAGCGCCCTCGGGAGTCTCCGAGGCGGGCACCTCGGCCGGAGCCTCGGCAGCGGGCTCGTCGACCTTCTTCTCGGCCTTCTTCTTGGTGGTCGTCGCGGAACCCTTGGGCTCGGCGGCGGCCTCCTTGAGGGCCTCGTTGAAGATGTCGAGCTTGGAGCGCTTGGGCTCCTTGACCTTCAGGGTGCCCTCGGCGCCCGGCAGGCCCTTGAACTTCTGCCAGTCACCGGTGACCTTGAGGATCGCCTCGACGGCCTCGGAGGGCTGGGCGCCCACGCCGAGCCAGTACTGCGCCCGGTCGGAGACGACGTCGATGAGCGACGGCTCCTCCTTCGGGTGGTACTTGCCGATCTCCTCGAGGACCTTGCCGTCGCGCTTCTTGCGCGAGTCGACGACGACGATGCGGTACTGCGGCACCCGGATCTTGCCCAGGCGCTTCAAACGAATCTTGACGGCCACGTTTGTGGTGTCTCCTCAGAAATTGTCGTGGGTGAGCGACCCTCACCAGGTGGGGTCACCGGGTCAGGTCACTCGATGGGCGCTGCCACGCTCGGATGAGAGGGTCCGGGCGCGCAGGACACGAGGAGGGATTCTGCCAGACGTGGGCCGCGGGCGACCAATCCGGTCGTCCGCACGTCAGCCTGTGGCGTCGAGGCCGATGAAGGCGCGTACGGCGTCGGCGCCGGTGACCTCGATCGCCAGGTCATCGCGGACGAACGTCTCGGGGGTCAGGACGAGCCCCTGGTTGAGCGCGAGCTCGCCCTCGCGGCGCTTGATCCGCCTGACGGCGGTGGGCTGGTAGCCGACCTTGCGCGAGACGCCGAGCGAGGCGGGGTTGTCGACGAACGCCGCGGAGGTGATCTCCTCGAAGCCGAGGTGGTCGAACAGCAGGGCGCACATCGCCCGGCGCATCGCCGTGCCCAGCCCGCGGCCCTGGAACGCGCGGCCCAGCCACGAACCGGTCTCGCCGGTGCGGGTCACCGGGAAGTGCTGGGCCGCGACCCCCTGGCAGCCAATCACCCGCCCGTCCAGCAGCACGGCGAGGTCGAGGCAGAAGTCGTCGGCCGAGAAGGTGGAGCGCTTGCCCCAGTGGTAGGCGGCGGTGTTGCGGGACAGCTGCCCTGCGGGTGCGGCGGTCCACGGGAAGTAGAACGGCATCGCGTCCGGGTCGTGGATGCCCCGCTCGGCGAGGTCGCAGAGCTCGACGATGAGCTCGTCGGTGAGCCCGCGCAGCTCGAGCGGGCCGGCGACCACACGCAGGCCGAGCGGTGGGAACAGGTCGGCGACGGTCGTCATGGCACCATCTGATCCCGCGCGGGAGCAGCCGGCCAAATCATTTGTCCCGGCAGGCGCAACCGAACGGCGGCCGGCGACGTCCACTGGACATGGCCACCGTCGACCTCGAGCCGCTGGACCTGCCGGCCCGGCTCACCGCTCCCCCGCGCCTGACACAGCGCCACCCGTGGCTGCTGCCGGTCGCGATGGCGGCACACCGCGCGCGACGGCGTACGCAGTGGGCGCGCGACGGCTGGTCGGGACGCGTCACCTGGGCCTCCCGCCGCGGGACCGACGACCTCACCGTGTGCGTCAAGCAGCACGGGTCGCTGCTGCTGCGCGAGCTCGACCCCGACCAGATGCAGCTGCAGCACAACAAGGTCACCAACCTCCGCCTGGCTGCGGCGCGCCTCGACGGGGTCGTGATCGCACCGGGCGAGACCTTCTCCTTCAACCGGGTGGTGGGCAGCTGCACGCGACGCAAGGGCTACGTCGACGGGATGAAGCTGTCGAACGGCTCGGCCGAGGCGGGGGTCGGCGGGGGGATCTGCCAGCTGGCCAACCTCGTGCACTGGATGGTGCTGCACTCGCCCCTCACGGTCGTCGAGCGCTCCGAGCACTCCTTCGACCCCTTCCCCGACAGGGGCCGCGTGCTGCCCTGGGGCGTGGGCTGCTCGATCGTCTACAACTACGTCGACCTGGTGGTGCGCAACGACACCGACCACCCGTTCCAGCTGCGCGCCTGGGTGGGCGAGCGCTACCTCCACGGCCAGCTGCGCACCGACGTGCGCCCCGCGCACTCCTACAAGGTCGAGGCACGCGGCGAGCAGTTCCTGCGCCGCGACGGCCAGGTGTTCCGCCGCAACCAGATCTGGCGGCGCGTCATCGACCGGCGCACGGGCGACCAGGTGGGCGAGGAGCAGGTGAAGTCCAACTGCGCCCTGGTGGTCTACGAGCCGGGGCCGGGTGTCGAGGTCGTCGACGTCCCCCTGCGCGACTGAGCGCTCGGCGCCGGCACCCGACCGCACGCGGGGCAGGCATGGCCCGAAATGACCATGAATGATGCCCGTTCGTGGAGTTGTCTGGACCACCGCGGACCGGCATCGTCGGTGGTGAGTGCTCCTGGGGGGGCGTACGTCAGTCCCGTTGACCTGAGGAGCACCACCATGAAGCGCACCACCCGTCTCGCCGCCGCCCTGGTGGCGACCGCCGCCCTCGCGGCCCCCGCCGCCTCCGCATCGGCCCAGGCGGCGCCCGCCCCGGCCGTGAAGGGCCAGAGCAAGCAGCTGCTGAAGGACATCGCCGGCAAGGACGCGCGCCTGGCCCGCCTGTCGACCAGCGACGCCGTCACCCGCCTGGCCGACGACACCGAGGCCGAGCTGGTCGCCAACATCGCGGACGCGCGCGCCGCGCTCGGCGAGGTCAGGACGTCGGTCGAGGCCGCTGACAGCACCGTCGACACCCGTGCGGCCCGCGCGGAGCTGCGCGGCTTCCGGGTGGAGAACTTCCGGATCGTCGCCACCATCCTCGCCAAGGCCGAGCGCCTGGAGGCGGGGGCCGCGGCGGACCCGGTGGCCACCGAGCACCTCGCAGCAGCGGAGGCCGCCGCGCTGGCGATCACCGCCGACAGCACCAAGGCCGACATCCGTGCCGCTCGCACGCACCTCCAGGCCGCACAGGCCGAGGTCGACGCCGACGACACCGGCGACGACGCGACCGCCTGAGGCACCCAGCAGTCGACCAGGGGCGCCTCACCCAGGACCGGGTGAGGCGCCCCTGTCAGGTCCGGGTCACGCCGGCGTCACGTCCGGCGCTCGCCCACCACGGTGCCGCGCAGCACGATGCACCGCGGCGTGCGCAGCACCGACAGGTCCTCGAGCGGGTCGCGGTCGTAGACGACGAAGTCCGCCGAGGCGCCCTCGCCCAGGCCGTCGACGCCGAGCCACTCGCGCGCCCGCCAGCTCGCCGCGCCCAGCGCGTCGCGGGCCGTCATCCCGATCCGCACGAGTGCCTCGACCTCGCCCACGATATTGCCGTGACGGCTGATGCCGCCCCCGTCGGAGCCGGCGTAGATCGGCACCCCGGCCTCGTGGGCGGCCATGATCGTGGCCGGCATCCGGTCGTAGAGGCCGGTCATCGTCGCGGCGTAGGCGGGGAACCTCTCCTGGCCGGCGGCGGCGTGCTCGGGGAACTTGTCGAGCTGCATCACCGTCGGCACCAGCCGGGTGCCGTGCGCGACCATCGCGTCGATGAGGTCCTCGGTGAGCCCGGTGCCGTGCTCGATGCAGTCGATGCCGGCCTCGATCAGGCCCGGGAGCACGCCGTGGCCGAAGCAGTGGGCGGTGACCTTGGCGCCGTTGGCGTGCGCGGCCGCGATCGCGTCGGCGAACGCCTCGGCCGGGAACGACGGAGCGAGGTCGCCCTCGTCGCGCGAGATCCAGTCGCCCACCAGCTTGATCCAGCCGTCGCCGTTGCGCGCCTCCTGGGCGGCGTACGTCGCGAGGTCCGCAGGCTCGACCTCGTGGGCGTAGCCCCGGATGTAGCGCTTGGTCGCGGCGATGTGGCGGCCGCACCGGATGAGCCGCGGCAGGTCGTCGCGGTCGTGGATCCAGCGGGTGTCGGCGGCCGAGCCCGCGTCGCGGATCAGCAGCGCTCCCCCGTCGCGGTCGTCGAGCGCCTGCTGCTCGGTCGCCTCGTCGTCGGTGGCGCCGAAGTCGTCGAGCCCGAGGTGGCAGTGCGCGTCGACGAGCCCGGGCACGATCCAGCCCTCGGCGACGGTGTCGGCACCCGACTGCGGCTCGTAGGTGATCCGGCCGTCGACGACGTAGAGGTCACGTGCCTCACCCTCAGGGAGGACCGGGCCGCGGAATCGCTGCACGCTCATGCGCCCGACCCTAGTCAGCCACCCGGCGGGGTGTGTGCGTGGCGGCGCGTCACACCTAGCGTCGAAGGCGATGCCCGGGGTGCCAGCCGCCCCGACCTGGGGAGGGTCCGGCGCTGGACGACATGGCTACCGCCACGTCGCGACGGGCATCTCTTGGGAGGAATGATCGACATGAACCACACGTCCCGCATCTCCACGGCGCTGACCACCGGCGTGCTCGCCCTCGTGATGGCCCTGGGCCTCACCTCGGTCGGCATCGGGGCGGCCTCCGCCGCCGCGCCCAGCTCGCCCTCGGCGAGGTCCGTCGTGGGCAAGTCCGACCTCGGCAAGATCACCAGCACCGTCGTCGGGCGCGCGTCCGACGGCAGCAAGGTCACCGGGAGCTTCACGCCCACCCGCTTCGTCCAGCGTGACGGCGCGCTGTGGGCCAAGGGCTTCCTGCAGGGCAAGGTCCACCACGCCGACGGCACGGTCACCACGTTCTCCGGCATCAAGAAGATGCCGGTGAAGAAGATCAACGGCCAGTCGGCCACCGACGCCCGTACGTCGACCCGCGCCGCCAGCGCGTGCGACATCCTCAACCTCGTGCTGGGCCCGCTGGACCTCAACGTCCTGGGCCTCGAGATCCACCTCCAGCGCGTGGTGCTCGACATCGTGGCCGTGGCGGGTGCCGGTCAGCTGCTCGGCAACCTGCTGTGCGCCGTAGCCGGCCTGCTCGACGGCGGCCCCCTCGCCGGCCTGCTCGGTCAGCTCAGCACGCTGCTCAACCAGATCCTGGGCGCACTCAACCTGGGCGTCTGACAGATCGGTGAGCGGTGGCGTCGACCTGGGGGCGGCGCCACCACAGGCTGGCTGGCACGCTCAGAGCCGGTCCAGCAGCCACGACGGGCTGAGCACCTGCGCCGGGGAGACGTTGGCGGCCAGCGCCCGGTCGGCGGTCACGACGACCACCTGGGCGCCCGCCTCGCCCGCACGGCGCGCCTGCTCGCGGATCTCGGCGTCGCCGTCACGCGCGGCGTGCACCGTGCGCACGTGGGCGTCGCGTCCCGCGCGCACCCCGCCCTTGGCCTGCCCCTCCAGCACCAGCACGATCTCGTCGTACGTCGTGTCGGCGACCAGGAGCCGCTCGTGCAGGCGGCGCGCGGCACCCGCGCGGTCCTTCCACCAGCCGTCCGGGACGGACCCGACGACGTTGGCGCCGTCGACGACGAGGACCGTGCTCACCCCGCCAGTGTCTCAGTCGGTCAGGACGAACTGGTTGCCGCGGGTCACCGCGACCGTGGACCCGTCGGCGTGGATCCCGTCGATCTGCACCTCGGGACTGCCGATGACGATGTCGACGTGCGTGTTGGCCTGGTTGAGGCCCTCGTCGATGCGCTGCTCGGGCGTGAGGCCGACGGTGTCGTCCATCGCGGTCGTGTAGCCCATCCCCCAGGCGATGTGGGAGCCGACGTTCTCGTCGAACAGCATGTCCTTGTAGACCAGGCCGGTGGCCGCGACGGCCGAGTCGGCGTCGACGATCGCCACCTCGCCGAAGTGGCGCGAGCGCGGGATCAGGTCGAACTGGGCCTGCACCGCCTCCTCGCCGCGCTCAGCGGTGGCCCCGGTGACCGTCCCGTCGCGGACCTCGAGGGCGAGGCCCTCGACGAGGGCCCCCATCGAGGCGAGGAAGAACGGCGCCGAGGTGCGTACGACGCCCTCCGCACGGCGCCAGTCCGGGGACACGAAGACCTCCTCGGTCGGCATGTTGGGCACGAACTCGACGCCGGCCTCGTTCTCCACCGACCCGCCGACCCATCGCGAGCGCGGGGTCAGGCCGAGGGTGAGGTCGGTGCCGGGCCCGCGGTAGCGGACCCTGTCGAAGCCGTGCTCGTTGAGGATCGCAGCGCGGTCCTTGAGCTTGGCGACGTGGGCCTGCCACGCGGCCACCGGGTCTGCCTCGTCGAGGCGCATGCTGGTGGCCACCGCGTCCCACAGGGCGGTGACGTCGCTGACCCCGACGCTGTCGGCCCAGCCCTTGGTCGGCGCACCGACGACGGTCCACGCCACCTGGTTGGTCGTGATGAGCGGCATCGTCTCCTGCACCAGCTCGATCGGGATCGCCTTGGCGAGCCTGGCGGGGTCGAGCCCGTCCATCAGCGTCGGGTGCGGGTTGCCGGTGAGCGAGATCATCGCCGGCCGCGACTGCTTCCACCCCCGCGCCCGGACGAACTCGTGCTCCTGCGACGTGCCGAGCAGCTCCTCGGGCCCGTGCTCCACGGCGGCACGCTTCACGAACGGGTCGTTGTAGGTGATCTCGACCCGCGACGCTCCCACCCGGTAGGCCTCGTCCGCGATCGCGCGCGCGGCGTCCGCCTGCTCGGGCAGCGCGCTGACCACCACGTGCTGCCCGGGCTGGACGTTGACGCCCACGCGGACGACGAGACGGGCGTACTTCTCCAGCAGGTGGTCGAACGGCTCTGTCATGGCTCCCCCGAGGTCGGTGTGGTGACACTCAACCACCAGGAGGTCATTTGAGGAACTGCGAGAAGTCCTTCGGCAGGTTGAGCTGCTCGGCAGCCTTCTCGTAGTCCACCTCGGCGCCGTCGGGGTTGCCGAACGGGTTGCCGGCCTTCTCCGCGGCGGCGGCACGCTCCGCGGCCGCCTTCTGCTGGGCGGCCTTGGCGGGGTTGCCGGAGACGCGCTTGGCCTTGCCCTTCTTGGCCTGCTGCTTGGCGCCGGCCCGCTTGCCGCCACCCATGCCCGGCATCCCCGGCATCCCCGGCATGCCCGGCATGCCGCCGCCGCGCGCCATCTGCTCCATCATCTTGCGCGCCTCGAAGAAGCGGTCGACGAGCTGGTTGACGTCGGAGACCTGGCGGCCGGATCCCTTGGCGATGCGGGCGCGACGCGAGCCGTCGATGATCTTGGGGTTCTCGCGCTCGGCGGGCGTCATCGACTGGATGATCGCCTGGATCCGGTCGATCTCGCGCTCGTCGAAGTTCTCGAGCTGGTCGCGGAACTGGCCCATCCCGGGCAGCATGCCCATGATCTTGGTCATCGAGCCGAGCTTGCGGATCTGCATCATCTGCTGGAGGAAGTCCTCCAGGGTGAAGCCACCCTTGGTGGCGAGCTTCTCCGCGGCCTTCATCGACTGCTCGGAGTCGAAGGCCTTCTCGGCCTGCTCGATCAGGGTGAGCATGTCGCCCATGTCGAGGATGCGCGAGGCCATCCGGTCGGGGTGGAAGAGGTCGAAGTCGGTCATCTTCTCGCCGCTGGAGGCGAACATGACCGGCTTGCCGGTGATCGAGCGGATCGACAGCGCGGCACCACCGCGGGCGTCGCCGTCGAGCTTGGTGAGCACCACGCCGTCGTAGCCGACGCCGTCGAGGAACGCCTGCGCGGTCGTCACCGCGTCCTGGCCGATCATCGCGTCGACGACGAAGAGGACCTCGTCGGGCTGCACGGCGTCGCGGATGTCGGCGGCCTGCTGCATCAGGGTCTGGTCGACGCCGAGACGACCGGCGGTGTCGATGATGACGACGTCGTGGAGCTTGCGCTTCGCCTCCTCGATCGAGGCGCGCGCGACGTCGACGGGGTTGCCGCCGTGCTCGACTCCCTGGGCGTTGCCGGGCTCGGGGGCGAAGACCGGCACGCCCACGCGCTCGCCGTTGACCTGCAGCTGCTGCACCGCGTTGGGGCGCTGGAGGTCGGCCGCGACGAGCATCGGCGTCTTGTCCTGCTCCTTGAGCCACAGCGCGAGCTTGGCCGCGAGGGTCGTCTTGCCCGCACCCTGGAGGCCGGCGAGCATGATCACGGTCGGGCCCGACTTGGCGTAGCGCAGGCGACGGGTCTCGCCGCCGAGGATCGTGACGAGCTCCTCGTGCACGATCTTGATGATCTGCTGCGCCGGGTTGAGCGCGCCGCTGACCTCCTCGGAGCGCGCGCGCTCCTTCACCGCGCCGACGAACTCCTTGACGACCGGCAGGGCCACGTCGGCCTCGAGCAGCGCGATGCGGATCTCGCGCGCGGTGGCGTCGATGTCGGCCTCGGAGAGCCGGCCCTTGCCACGCAGGTTCTTGAAGGTGTCGGCAAGGCGGTCGGAGAGTGTGGCGAACACGGTGTGGGTCTGTCCCTCGCATCGGTGGTGGTCCAGGGGGCTGGATCAGGGGTCGTACGACGCACCAGCCTAACGGCCGGACCCCGTCCGGGCTCAGCCGCCGAGCGCGGTGCGCACCGCGTGGGCGGCCGCAGCGGCTCGCTCCTCGGTCGGGCGGACCCCACCGACCTCCTGCACGTAGAACACGTCGACGGCCTGCGGGCCGAGCGTCGAGACGTGCGCGGAGGCCACGGTGAGCCCCAGCCCGGCCAGCGTGGTGAGCACGCGGTGCACCACCCCGGGACGGTCGGACGTGCGGATCTCGAGCACCAGCGAGGCGCGGGACGCGTCGGGCCGGACCTCCACGATCGGCGGGAGCTCGCCCTCCGGGCGCGCGGGCAGCTCGGGCAGGCGCTGGGTGCCCTCGACCACGCGGCGGATCCGCTCGCGCACCACCGTCGCGTCGAGGTAGGCATCGGGCACCTCCCACGCGCTGACGCCCCACTCGCCGTCGGCGTCGACCTGCGCCCACGCCCGCGCGGCGTGGACCGGCACCCGCAGCGCGGCGAGCCCGCCGGCCACGTCGGCGAGCAGGCCCACCCGGTCCGCGGCGACCACCGTGACGGTGGCGCCCACCTCGTGCGGGGTGACCTCGACCGCCACGGCGGAGGCGTCGCGGCGTACGGCATCGGGCACGGGCACCGACTCGGTGGGCACCGGGTGGGTGACCTCGGCACCCAGCGCCTGCCCGGCGCGGGACACGAGCCGGTCGACGAGGGAGGCGCGCCACGACGTCCACGCGGCGGGCGAGGCGGCCCGGGCGTCGGCCTCGGTGAGCGCGCGGAGCAACTCCAGGCTCGCCGCGTCGGGCACGTGGGTGAGCAGCTCGGCGATGGTCGCCGGGTCGTCGGGGTCGCGTGTGGTGGCCAGCGTCGCGAGGAGCAGGTGCCAGCGCACGAGGGAGGCCACCACCTCGGCGTCGAGGTCGGTGAAGCCCATCCGGGCCACGATCTTGCGCGCGAGCGGCTCGCCGGCCACCGAGTGGTCGTGCAGCGACCCCTTGCCGATGTCGTGCAGCAGCGCCGCCACGAGCAGCAGGTCGGGACGGCGTACGCCGCGGATGAGCGCGCCCGCCTCCGCGCAGGTCTCGACCACGTGCCGGTCGACGGTGAAGCGGTGGATCGCCGAGGCGTGCGGCAGCAGCCGGATCTGCTCCCACTCGGGCAGGAACGTCTCGATGCCGTCGATCTCGTCGAGGGTCTCCCACACCGGCAGCAGCCCCGGGCCGCTGGCGAGCAGCCGCACGAGGGCGTCGCGGGCGGGCGCCGGCCACGGGACCGGCAGCTCGGCGCCCTCGCGGACCAGCCGCGCCGCGGTGGACGGGGCCAGGACCGCGTCGCGCGCGGCGGCCTCGGCGGCCGCGCGGAGCAGCAGCGTCGGGTCGTCGGCGGGGCTGGTGCCCGCGTCGAGGACCACCTCGCCGCGCGAGA
This sequence comes from Nocardioides sp. Soil774, assembly GCF_001428125.1. GTDB lineage: Bacteria > Actinomycetota > Actinomycetes > Propionibacteriales > Nocardioidaceae > Nocardioides. The sequence continues at coordinate 163,825 of NZ_LMSM01000007.1, forward strand.
GCGCGATGCCGGGGGCGATCCGCTCCAGGGCGGGCGTGCGACGCCCCTTCTCCCCCGTCGGGCGGGCCACCACCGCGTCCGTACGACGCCACGCCAGGCGCGAGAGGTGCGCGACCCGGCGGCCGAGGGAGCGCACGTGGCGCTGGGCGGCAGCGGCGTCGGCCAGGTCGAGGCGCTCGGCCAGCGGACCCCACATCTCGGGTGCGATCCGGTCGCTCGGGCGCCCGGACAGGTCCTGCACCTCGTCGCGCACGTCGAGGAGCATCTGGCGCGCGGCCTCGAGCGCCGGGGTCGAGGCGTCGACCAGCCAACTCGCCTCGATCGCCTTGAGCACGCCCGCGTCGCGGAGCCCGCCCTCGGCCTCCTTGACGTCGGGGACCGAGGCGTGGGCCAGCTCGCCGGTCACCTCGTGGCGCTTGCGCGTCATCGCCCGCAGCTCCGGCAGACGGGTGCGGGCCTGGCGGCGCCAGTCGGCCAGCATGGTCGTGCGCAGCCGCAGGCTCAGGCCGGGGTCGCCGGCGACGTGGCGGGCGTCGAGCAGCCCGAGCGCCACCCGCAGGTCGGCGGCGGCCTCCAGCATCTGCCCCATCGAGCGCACCGAGTGGTCGAGACGTCGCCCGGAGTCCCAGAGGGGGTACCAGAGGGTGCTGCCCAGCTCGCCGAGGTCGACGTCGTCGTCGTGGACGAGCACGACGTCGAGGTCGGAGTGGGGCGCCAGCTCGCCGCGGCCGTAGCCCCCGACCGCGACCAGGGCCACCCCGGCGACGGGCCCGCCGGAGGCGGCGTACGCCTCCCGGCAGAGCTCGTCGGCCGCGGTGGCCCTGGTCTGTCGCTGGTCTGCGGTCATGCGGGGTCCCTACGGCGTTGCTCGGAGGAGCGGAGTGGAGGAGAGGAACGTCGTGGGGTGCTCATGAGGTGCGTCCCGAGACAGCGCCCATCAGAGCGCGGACGCGTCCTGCTCGCCGGTCCGCACCCGCACGACGGTGTCGACCGGGCTGACCCAGACCTTGCCGTCGCCGATCCGGCCGGTCTGCGCGGTCTTGACGATGATGCCGACCACGTCGTCGGCGTCGGCGTCGTCGATGACGATCTCGATGCGGATCTTGGGCACGAGCGCGATGTCGTACTCCGCGCCGCGGTAGACCTCGGTGTGGCCCTTCTGGCGGCCGTAGCCGCTGACCTCGGAGACCGTCATGCCGGCGACCCCGAAGGTCTCGAGCGCCTCACGGACGTCCTCCCACTTGTGCGGCTTGATGACCGCGGTCACGAGCTTCATGCGTTGGCTCCTTCGGTCTTGGTGGAGGTGGCGGCCGCGAGGAGGCTGGAGCCGCCGCTGGTGCCGCTGTGCAGGTCGTAGGCCGACTCACCGTGGGCGGCGAGGTCGATGCCGTTGACCTCGTCCTCCGCGTCGAGGCGCAGGCCGATCGTGTACTTGATGCCCAAGCCGATGACGGTGGTGAGCACGCCGGAGTAGACGACCGCCACCAGGACGCCGAGGGACTGCGCGCCCAGGGAGCCGAAGCCGCCGCCGTGGAGCAGGCCGTCGACGCCGCCGGCGCCGTCAGCGGTGGAGAAGACCCCGATCAGCACGGTGCCCACGATGCCACCGACCAGGTGGACCCCGACCACGTCGAGCGAGTCGTCGTAGCCCAGCCGGTACTTCCAGCCCACCGCCCAGGCACACAGCGCGCCGGCGATCGCACCGATGGCGACCGCGCCGCCGATGTCGACCGCGCCCGCGGCCGGGGTGATGGCGACCAGTCCGGCGACGATGCCGGATGCGGCACCGAGAGAGGTCGCCTTGCCGTGCATGAGGCGCTCGACCAGCAGCCAGCCGAGGATCGCGGCGAAGGTGGCCAGCGTGGTGTTGGCGAAGGTGCGGCCGGTCTCGGAGAAGAACTGCGCGTCGTTGTAGCCGTCGGCGAAGACGATCGAGCCGACGTTGAAGCCGTACCAGCCGAGCCACAGCATGCCCGCGCCGAGCATCGTCAGCGTGAGGTTGTGCGGGCGCATCTGCTCCTTCGGCCAGCCGATCCGCTTGCCGAGCAGCAGCACCAGGACGAGGGCCGCGACGCCGGCGTTGATGTGGACGGCCGTGCCACCCGCGTAGTCCTGCGCGCCGATGCGGCCGCAGATGAGCGAGTCGTCGGTGCAGCTGAAGACCATGTGGGCCATCGGGAAGTAGACGATAAGCGCCCACAGCGGCAGGAAGACCACCCACGCGGAGAACTTCAGGCGGTCGGCGACCGCGCCGCTGATGAGGGCGGCGGTGATGATCGCGAACGTCATCTGGAACATGACGTAGACGTAGTTGTCGGTGGTGACGCCGTCGAGCCAGAACAGCTCGAACGGGTTGGCGAAGAGCGTGCCCTCGCCCCCGAAGCCCATCGACCAGCCGACGGCGACGTAGAGGATGCCGACGATCGCCGCGGCGACGAACGACATCATCATCATGTTGAGCACGGACTTCGAGCGCGACATGCCGCCGTAGAACAGCGCCAGCGCGGGCACCGTCATCATCAGGACGAAGGCAGTCGCCACCAGCATGAAGGCGTAATAGCCGTCCACAGGACCTCCAGGAAACGAACAGGGTGTGGCCCCGGCCCACGACGCCGCTGTCGTGCCGGGGGTCCACGCGATGCTCCGCAGCCTGCTCGGGAGAGGTTTCACCGGGCCGCGACGGATGTTGCGGGCAGGCAACCAAATCGCGGCCCGTGTTACGGGCATGTGAACGGATCGGCCCGGAGCCGGGGGTTGTTAGTGTTCGGCCGTGTCCAGACTGCGTCCATCGAGATTGGCCGTGATGGCGCACTACGACGTCGCCGGGGAGCTGCGACCGCACGTGCGTGGGCAGGTCGAGGCGCTGGCCGCCTCGGTGGACACCCTCCTGGTCTGCACGACCGCCCAGCTCACCGACGCCGCCCGCGCCTGGCTCTCGGAGCGATCGGTCCTCGTGGAGCGGGCCAACTACGGCTACGACTTCTTCAGCTACAAGGTCGGCCTCGACGCCGCCGGCGACCTGACGGCGTACGACGAGGTGGTGGTCTGCAACGACACCTACGTCTTCGCCCTCGACTCCTACGACCGCGTCTTCGACGAGATGGCGACGCGGCCGTGCGACTTCTGGGGCCTCACCGGCGCCGAGCGGGTGGCGCCCCACATCCAGTCGTTCTTCGTCGCCTTCCGCCCCTGGGTGGTCGGCTCGCGCGCCTTCACGACCTTCTGGGAGGAGATGGAGCCGATCTCCAAGCGGCGCCAGGTGATCCGGCGCTACGAGGTGGGCATGTCGCGCCGCCTCTACGACGCCGGCTTCGTCTCCGACACCTACTTCGTCGAGACCGCCGAGGACCGGCGCATCGCCCGCGAGCGCATGCGGTGGTGGGCCGCCCACCGCTCGCACTTCCCGCGCACCCGCGCGGAGGTCCGCGAGTGGCGCGAGCGGGCCAACGAGCCGTGGAACCCCGCACGCAGCCTGGCCGACCGCGTCCTCGACGACGCCCGCCTGCCCTACGTCAAGATCGACACCCTGCGCTACGACCCCTACAACCTCGACGCCAAGCGGCTGCTCGAGCTGTGCGAGCGCCGCTTCCCGCAGCGCTTCGCCGGGGTGCGGGAGTTCCTCGAGGAGACCGCGCAGTACTACCCCCTGCGCGACACCGAGCGGCTGCTCCCGACGCCCCTGGCCCTCGAGCCGCTGTTCCCGCGCGTGAGGTACGCCGATGCGCGGTGAGCGCAGGGCGCACGCGGTGAGGCTCGACGATCCTGCGGAGGTGATGGTCGACGCCGGGCTCGTCGACGTCGACTACGTCGCCGCCCAGCTCGGGACGTCGTACGACACCCCCCTCGACGCCGCGCGCGCCGTGGTGCTGGCCGGCGACGTCTCCCCGCACCCGCTCTTCGAGGCGCAGTGGATCGGTCGCAAGCGCTCGTGGCAGCGCGTGGGCCAGCACCCCGTGCTCTGGTACGTCGCCGAGCGCCGGCGACGCAACCGCATCGCGCCCCACCCGCTCGTCGACCCGCGGATCATCTTCGCCGCGCACCCCGAGGCCCGCCACCACCCCTACGGCGCGCTGTCGCACTGGCTGTCGGTGTCCGGCCCCGGCGCTCCCCTGCCGACCCGGATCCTGCCCCGCCGGGTGTCCTGGGGCACCTACCGCGCCGCGGCCATCGAGGCCGCCGCCGGATGGCGCGAGGAGGTGGTGCGCGAGCGCCCCGCCCTGCTCGGCCCCACCCCGCCGCGCGTGCCTCACGCCGCCGGCTCCCCCGCCGTCACCGTGGTGATGGCCGCCCAGGACGCCGGACCGCTCGTCCACGCCACCGTGGCCTCGCTCCAGGCGCAGACCTTCGCCGACTGGCAGCTCGTCGCGGTCGACCGTGGCTCGCTCGACGACACCGCGGCCGTGCTGCAGGGCATGGCCGCCTTCGACGACCGCATCACGGTGGTGCGGGAGTCGCGCTGCAGCCACGCCCGCGCGCTCAACGTCGCGCTGGCCCACGGCGTCGGTGACCACGTCGCGTTCCTGCCGCTCGGGCGCGAGTGGCTGCCGGAGATGCTCGACGACCTGCTCGCCCACGCCCACCACAGCGGGGCCGCCTGCGTCCTGGCCGGGATCGGTGCGGTCGCGCGCTCCCGCCAAGAGCTGGAGGTCGGCCGGCCGGTCGACCTCGCCACGGCGCTGCTGCAGCGTGCGGCCGTCGCCGACGTCGGCGGCTTCGACGAGTCGCTCGGCGGCTCGGTCGAGCGCGACCTGGTGCTCAGGCTCACGCGCACCGCAGAGCCGGTGGCGGTCGACGTACCGGTCCTGAGGCGTCCCGACACGGCGCTGACGGGCTTCGCCGACGACTGGGACTCCGTGGTGCTCGAGCGCCAGCTCGTCGACTGGGACGCCGCGGCGACACGGACGACCTCCGAGGAGGTCGTCAGCCACGTCATGCCCCTCGGCCCCGAGCCGCGACGCACCGTCGAGTGGCTCGGCTCGGTGCCGCGCGAGGGGACCGAGCTGGTGCTGGTGGGCGTCCGCCTGCGCCGCGCCCACCACGTGCTCGCCGCCTCCATCGCCTCCGTCATCTCGGGAGCACGCTTCGTCTCGGTGCCGGCGCCGGTCTCGACGTCCGCGGCCACCAACATCGGCATCGCCCAGGCCCAGGGCAGCACGGTCGTGCTGGTGAGGCCGGAGGCGATGCCGCCGCGCCAGCCGATCGCGCACCGCCTGGCCGAGGTGCTGCGTGCCGACGACGTCGCCGTGGCCCAGCCGCTCGTCGTCGACCTGGACGGCGTCGTGCTGAGCGCGGGCGCGCGCTTCTCGCCCGCCAACCCGCATCCCGAGCTCTTCCTGGCCGGACTTCCGACCAGCGACGCCCTGCGCATCGGCCAGTGCGCGGTCGCGGCGCCCGCCTCGCCCATGGTGGCGCTGCGCACCGACACCGCGCTCGCCCTGCGCGGGCTCGACGCGCGCTTCCACTCCGTGCTCGCCGAGACCGACCTCGGCCTGCGCGCCGCGGACGCCGGGCTGGGTCGCAGCGTGGTGGTGCCCGACACCGTCATCACCTCGCGCACGCCCTACGCCGGCACCGAGGAGCTCATCGGCGCGATGACGTCGCTGCGCGGCACCGTGCGCCCGGCCGGGGCGACGCCGGACGACAGTGCCGTCGATCTCCTCCTCCGGGCCGGGCTCGAGGTGACCGACCAGCGCAACCGGCGCATCACCGCCGACCCCGAGGACCGCGCCGCGCCGTCCGTGCTCGTGCCGGAGCTCGTCGTACGCGCCGTCGACGGGATCCGCGAATCTCCACCGCGGCTGCGCTGGGCCGTCGACATCGCCGCTCCCGCCGCGTCCCGCGGCGACCGGTGGGGCGACACCTACTTCGCCCGCTCGCTCGCCGACGCGCTCGAGCGACGCGGCCAGCACGTCGCGGTCGACCGCCGCGACGCCCGCGAGCGCGACTCGCGCGACCACGACGACGTGCTCCTGGTGCTGCGCGGCCTGGACCGGGTGGCGCCGCGACCGGGCCTGCTCAACGTGGAGTGGATCATCAGCCACCCCGACATGATCGAGCCCGACGAGGTGGCAGGGTTCGACCTGGTCTACGCCGCGAGCACCAGCTGGTCGGCGCGGATGAGCCGCGAGTGGGGCACGCCCATCTCGCCGCTCCTGCAGTGCACCGACACCCGCTGGTTCCACCCCGACCGGGCCGAGCCCGACACCGGGCCGAGGCTGCTCTTCGTGGGCAACTCCCGCGGGGTCTACCGCTACGCGGTGCGCAGCGCGCTCGCCATCGGCGCCGACCTCACGCTGCACGGCAACGACTGGACGGAGTTCGTCGAGCGCGAGCAGATCGCCTCGGCCGGTGTGGCCAACGAGGAGGTCGGCGCCCTCTACGCCTCCGCCGGCATCGTGCTCAACGACCACCACCTCGACATGCGCCGCGACAGCTTCGCATCCAACCGGCTCTTCGACGCCGCTGCCTGCGGCGCGCGCATCCTCAGCGACCGCATCGACGGCCTCGACGAGACCTTCTCGGGCCTGGTGGTCCCCTTCGACGACGAGCACGAGCTCGCCCGCCTTGTCGAGCCTCCCTACGACGCGTTCCCCGACGACGCCGCGCGCCGCGAGATCGCGCTGCGGGTCATGGCCAAGCACAGCTTCGACAAGCGCGCGGAGACGCTCATCGACGACGCCGTGCGCGCGTTGCTCGCGCGGCGCTGAGGGGGCCGGCCCAGCCGGGCCAGCCCGGCGCCGGCGTCAGGGGCGCGAGGAGCCTCAGCCGAGCAGCGCGTCGACGAACGCGGCGGCGTCGAACGGCGCCATGTCGTCGGGGCCCTCGCCGAGGCCGACGAGCTTGACCGGTACGCCGAGCTCGCGCTGCACCTGCACGACGATGCCGCCCTTGGCGGAGCCGTCGAGCTTGGTGAGCACGATGCCGGTGACGTCGACGATCTCGCTGAAGACGCGGGCCTGGATCAGGCCGTTCTGCCCGGTGGTGGCGTCGAGGACCAGCAGCACCTCGGTCACCGGGGCCTGCTTCTCGATGACCCGCTTGACCTTCCCGAGCTCGTCCATGAGGCCGGCCTTGTTCTGCAGGCGGCCCGCGGTGTCGACGAGCACCGTGTCGACGCCGTGCTCCACCCCGTGGCGTACGGCGTCGAACGCGACGCTCGCGGGGTCGCCGCCCTCGGGGCCGCGGACGACCTCGACCCCGACCCGCTCGCCCCAGGTGGCGAGCTGGTCGACGGCCGCGGCGCGGAAGGTGTCGGCAGCGCCGAGCGTCACGGTGAGGTCCTCGGCGACGAGGATGCGGGCGATCTTGCCGACGGTGGTGGTCTTGCCGGCGCCGTTGACGCCCACGACCAGGACCACGCCGGGGTTGCCGTCGGTGCCGGTGACCTGGACGCGGCGGTCCATGTCGGTGCCGACGAGCTCGATGAGCTCCTCACGGAGCACGGCGCGCGCATCGGGTGCCTGGCCGCCCTCGACGCGCAGGCGCGAGCGCAGCCGCTCGACCAGCGCCTGCGTCGGCGCGACGCCGATGTCGGCGGTGAGGAGGGTGTCCTCGATCGCCTCCCAGGTGTCCTCGTCGAGGCGCTCGCGGCTCAGCAGGGCCAGCAGGCCCTTGCCGAGGCCGCCCTGCGAGCGCGAGAGGCGCTGGCGCAGGCGCACCAGCCGCGACGCGGTGCCCTCCGGCCTCTCGAGGACGGGTGGCGCCTCGACGGCCGGCCCCGCGGTCTCGACCGCGGGCGTCGGGGGCGCCTCGGTGGCGACCTCGCCCTCGGTGGGCGGCGCCGGCGCGATGACGTCGGTGCCACCGGTCGGCGGCTTCACACCGCGGCGTCGGCCGGACGTCAGCAGGCCGGCGAGCGTGAGCACGCCGACGACCGCGATGGCGATGATCAGGTAGAGCCAGTCACCCAGGGCATCCATGGGCCAATCCAATCAGAGGCGCGCGACACGACGAAGCCGGGTGATCACCCGCGGCTCCTCCACCGACGCGCGCTGCGCGAGCCGCACGCGCAGGGCGTCGCGCTGCGCGGCGAGCCGCTCGTTGCGGGCGCGCGCACGACCGAGCTGGTCACGCGTGCGGGCCAGCTCGCCGAGGACGGCGTCGAAGGCTGCGGTCAGGCCCGAGCCGGCCCCTCCCGCGAGCATCGGCGAGACCCGACCGCAGCCCGGACGAGCGATCCAGACGACCTCGTGGCGCATCAGCCGGAACCACTCCACGGCGGCCTCGCCGAGCAGCGCGGGCGGCGTGACGCGCATCGTCGCGAGCCCGGCGGCGGAGAAGCGCTCGTCGATGTCGTCGCCGTACCATCGGACGTGGTCGCGCTGCCCGAAGCGGCGCAGGCACTCCTCCGGCGTGGCGGTGAGGTCCTCGTCGGTCTCGACGCCCTCGCGGATCGGCACCTCGAGCAGCGCCAGGCCGCGCGGGCTCAGCACCCGGGCGATCTCGCGCATGGCCGCGGCGTCGTCGGGGACGTGCTCGAGGACGTGGTAGCAGACCAGGAGGTCCACCGAGCCGTCGCGCAGCGGGAGTCGCTCGATGCTGGCCAGCGCGTCGACGGCCCGCGCGTCGTAACCGGCGTCGAGGCTGACCATGCGCCGCGCGCCCAGCCGCTCCAGCAGCGGCGTCGACTGCCGCGACGGCGCGATCTCGACGACGAGGTCGAGGTCGCGCAGCTCGGGCGACAGCACGCCGAGCAGCAGGGAGAGGAAGCGGTGGCGCTCGAGGCTGCGACACCTCGGGCAGGTGGCTCCGGGACGGCCGTCGGGGCCGGACCGCAGCGGGCGGTGGACCACGGCGCCACATGCGGCGCAGTAGCTCCCGGGGACGTCCTCGCGCGGACCGGTCACGTCTCGCAGGCTAGCCGCCTACGGACCCCCGTGGCGGCGCCGCGCCGAGCCGGTGCGGGGTGCGGCTCAGACGCGCGACTCGGAGTCCTCGAGCGTCGGCAGGGCGTCGACGCCCTTGCGCATCGCCTCGCCCAGCTGGGGCGCGACGGGCAGCTCCTGGCCGCGGTGGGGGTAGGCGACGTAGGCGACGACGGCGCCGGCGACGAGGACGCCGAGGGTCATCATGACGATGATCGCGAGCATGGGGTTTCCTCCCGAGGTGGCCGAGCGGTCGTCTCCAACATGACACAGCCCCGGGGCGAGCGGCGCATCGCCGGCCGCCGCCGGGCGCGTCGGGGTGAGGAGCCTCACCCCTCCGGGCGGAGCAGGGCTACGACGGCCTCCCGCACGACGTCGGGGATCGGTGTCACCGGCCGGTCACCGGCTCCGCGGGAGTTGTCGACGTAGACGTGGACGAAACGACCCTCGGCCGCGGCCTCGTCGGACGGCCCCTGGAACAGGCCGATGCGGTAGATGACCGAGCTGGTGCCGACCTTGTCGACGACGAGGCCCATCTCGATCGGCTCGGGGAAGCCGACCTCGCGGAAGTAGCGGCAGCTCGTCTCGGCCACGACGCCGATCTGCGGCAGCGCGCGTACGTCGACGCCGGTCGCCTCGTAGAGGTGGGCGTTGACCGCGGTGTCGAACAGCTCGTAGTAGGTCGCGTTGTTGAGGTGGCCGTAGGCGTCGTCGTCGCGCCAGCGGGTCGTCGCGGTGCGCCACGCGACGTAGTCGGCGCGGGTCGGCCGGCGGGCGCTTCGAGGGGTCTCGGACACGCGCCTCACCCTAGACGGCGCTGTCGTACGCCGCGGGTGCGGGAGCTTCCAGATCGAAGCTGGAGCCTCGCCCCCGAAGCTTCGCGGGTGAGGCTCCAGTTTCCCCGGATATCCGGGGAACGCGACCGCCAGCCGTCAGGCGGGCGCCGCGTCGCGCAGCCGCTGGCTGATGACCGCCGAGACCCCGTCGCCGCGCATCGTGACGCCGTAGAGCGCGTCGCCGACCTCCATGGTGCGCTTCTGATGGGTGATGACGAGCAGCTGGGAGTTCTCGCGCAGCTCCTCGTAGATCTGGAGCAGACGGCCCAGGTTGGTGTCGTCGAGCGCGGCCTCGACCTCGTCGAGGATGTAGAACGGCGAGGGCCGGGCCTTGAAGAGCGACACCAGGAACGCCACCGCGACCAGCGACCGCTCGCCGCCCGACAGCAGCGACAGCCGCTTGACCTTCTTGCCCGCGGGCCGGGCCTCGACCTCGATCCCGGTGTTGAGCATGTCGTCGGGGTCGGTGAGGACGAGTCGGCCCTCGCCTCCGGGGAAGAGCCGGGCGAAGGTCGAGTCGAAGGCCTTCTCCACGTCGGCGTAGGCCTCGGTGAAGACCTGCTCGACCCGGGCGTCGACCTCGCGCACGATGTCGAGGAGGTCCTTGCGGGTGCGCTTGAGGTCCTCGAGCTGCTCGGTGAGGAACTTGTGGCGCTCCTCCATCGCGGAGAACTCCTCCAGCGCGAGCGGGTTGACCCGCCCGAGCATCGAGAGCGCCCGCTCCGCCGAGCGCAGCCGCTTGACCTGCTCCTCGCGCACGAACGGCACGGGCTCCGGAGGCTCCTCGCCGTCGGCCACCTGCCCGGAGAAGGGCACGGCGGTGGTCGGGCCGTAGTCGGCGACCAGTCCGTCGGGGTCCATGCCGAGCTCCTCCAGCGCTCGCTCCTCGAGCTGCTGGATGCGCATCTTCTGCTGGGTGCGGGCCATCTCGTCGCGGTGCACCGAGCTCACGAGCTCGTCGTGCTCGCGGCCGAGGTCGCGCAGCCGGGTGCGCACGGTCATGAGCTGCTCCTCGCTCCCCCGGCGCGACTCCTCCACCGCGGCGCGCTCGTCGGCGGCGAGCATCACGGACCGCTCGAGCTGGTGCAGGACCACGCGTACGGCGACGGCGACGGCCTGGGCGGCGCGGCCCTCGCGGATCAGCCGCTCACGACGCTCGGCCGCCCGGGCGCGCGAGTCGCGCTCGGCCTGCGCCGCGCGCAGCAGCGAGTCGGCGCGACCGTGCAGCGCGCGGGCACGCTCCTCGGCGGTGCGCAGGGCCAGCCGGGCGTCCATCTCGCCCTGGCGGGCGGTGCGGGCCGCCTCGGCGAGGCGCTCGCGCTCGGCGGTGTCGGGCTCCTCCTCGGTGACGTCCTCGGCCGCGGCGAGACGGGCCTGGAGGTCGGCGAGGCCGGCCAGGTCGCGCTCCCGGGCCTCGCGGGCCGTGGTGATCGCCCGCTCGAGCCGGTCGGCCTCGCCCTTGGCGGCCCTTGCCTGGGAGCCGTACTGCCCCAGCTCCTCGGCCACCGCGGCGAGCGTCGCGTCGGACTCGTGCAGCTGGGCGAGCGCCACGTCGACGCGCTTGAGCGCCTCGTGGCGGACCCCCTCCAGGCGCGAGATCTCGAAGCCCAGCCGCTCGGTGGTCGCGGTCGCCTCGGCGAGCAGCGTGGTGGCCTCGTCGACCGCGGCCTGCACCTCGATGAGGCTGGGCTGGCTCGACGACCCGCCGGCGGCGAAGTGGGCGCCGAGGAGGTCGCCCTCGCGCGTCACCGCGACCACGTCGGGGAGCTGCTCGACCAGACGACGGGCGGCGGCGAGGTCGTCGACGACGGCGACCTTGTGCAGCAGCCGCACCAGCGCCGGGCGTACGCCGTCGGGCGCGGTGACCACGTCGACGGCGTACGTCGACCCGGCGGGCAGCGCCGGCCAGTCACGGTCGTCGAGGGGCGCGCCACCGAGCAGCAGGCCGGCGCGGCCGAGGTCGTCGTCCTTGAGGTGGGTGATCGCCGAGATCGCGGCGGCGGTGTCGTCGACCACGACGGCGTCGGCGGCCGTGCCGAGGGCGGCCGCGACGGCGGTCTCGTAGCCGTGGTCGACGTCGAGCAGCGCGGCGACCGAGCCGAGCAGGCCGTCGACGCTGTCGGTCGCGGCGAGCAGCGCCCCGGCCCCGTCCTTGCGGTTGAGCCCGATCTCCAGCGCGTCGCGGCGGGCGGTGAGGCCGGCACGCTCGCGGTCGGCCTGCTGGGCGTCCTCGCGGGCGCGCGCCAGCTGCTCGTCGACGTCGTCGAGCGCGGCGACCGCGTCCTCGTGCTCGGAGTCGAGGCCCTCCTCGCCCGCGTCGAGGCCAGCGACCCGGGTCTCGAGGGCGGTGAAGTCGCGCTGGGCGCGCTCGGCGCGGGCGGCGGCCTCCTCACGGGCCTCGGTGAGCCGCTGGATCTCGGCGTCGGCGGCCTCCGCGCGCGATGTCAGGGCGTTGACCTGGCCGGTGAGCCGGGCCAGTCCCTCGCGGCGGTCCGCGGCTGCCCGCTGGAGCCCGGCGATGCGCTTGTCCTCGGCAGCCGACGCCTCCTCGGCGTCGCGCTTGGCCGCGACCGCTGCCTCGAGGGCGGTGCGCTGCGCCTGCACCTGCTCGGCGATCTCGGCCTCCTGCCGGCGTACGCGCTCGGCCTGGGCCTCGAGGTCGTCGGGGTCGCGACCGGAGTCGACGGTGTCACCCTCGGCCGCACCGGCCGCGTTGCGGATGCGCTCGTCGGCGAGCGAGGCGGTGCCGCGCAGGCGCTCCTTGAGCCCCGACAGCGCGAACCACGTCTCCTGCGCGGCCGCCAGCCTCGGCAGGTCGTCTCGCAGCGTGGCCTCGAGCCGGGCCTCCTGCTCGCGACCAGCGGCGACCTGGGCCTCGACCTCCTCGCGGCGCTCGAGGAGAACGGACTCGTCGGCGAGCTCGGTCTCGAGCGCGGTTCGGGCGGTGACGAGGTCGTCGGCGAGCAGGCGGGCACGGGCGTCGCGCACGTCGGCCTGCACGGTCTGCGCCTGGCGGGCGACCTCGGCCTGCCGGCCCAGCGGCTTGAGCTGGCGCCGGATCTCGGAGAGCAGGTCGGCGAGGCGGGTGAGGTTGCCGTCGGTGGCGTCGAGCTTGCGGAGCGCCTTCTCCTTGCGCTTGCGGTGCTTGAGGACGCCCGCGGCCTCCTCGATGAACCCGCGGCGGTCCTCCGGCGTCGCGTGCAGGATCGAGTCGAGCTGGCCCTGCCCGACGATCACGTGCATCTCGCGGCCGATGCCGGAGTCGCTGAGCAGCTCCTGGACGTCGAGCAGGCGGCACGAGCTGCCGTTGATGGCGTACTCCGAGCCGCCGTTGCGGAACATGGTGCGGCTGATGGTGACCTCGGCGTAGTCGATCGGCAGCGCGCCGTCGGAGTTGTCGATGGTCAGCTGCACCTCGGCGCGGCCCAGCGGCGGCCGGCCCGACGTGCCGGCGAAGATGACGTCCTCCATCTTGCCGCCGCGCAGGCTCTTGGCGCCCTGCTCGCCCATCACCCACGCGAGGGCGTCGACGACGTTGGACTTGCCGGAGCCGTTGGGGCCGACGATGCAGGTGATGCCCGGCTCGAGCTGCATGGTCGTCGAGGACGCGAAGGACTTGAACCCCTTGAGGGTCAGGCTCTTCAGGTACACCGCGTGCTCCTCACCGAACGGGCCACTGAGGACTGGGCAGGCTCAGCGCGGCTCACCCTACGACACGCGGGCGCCCGCGGAGCGCCGGTCGTCCGGTGCCTCAGGCGTGGCGTCGACGCCGGTGCAGCAGGAGTGCGAGCACCGCACTCGCACCGACCAGCACGCCGGGAGCCACGGCGACGCTCATCGGCGCCTGGACCGACGGCACGGTGCCGATCCCGTCGCCGGGCACGTCGACGACGTAGACGTCGAGCCCGCGCACCAGGTCCACGGAGTAGACGAGGTTGGTGCGCTGGGAGGTCGCCACGCCCTTGCGGTTGTAGACCGGCGCCCACATCGAGTCCCACACCTCCGAGGCGCCCCAGGTCGCGTAGCCGTGGCTCACCGGCGCTGTCGGGTCCGTGACGTCGATGAGCTGGGTGCCACCGCCGTAGAAGCCGACCGCCACGATCCCGCTGGGGTGGTAGTCGAACCAGTGCGAGGAGCAGAAGGCGCCTGCGGGGATCGGGTAGGTCCCGAGGTCGGCGAGCTCGACCTTGGCGAGCGGGACGATGGAGCCGTCCGAGCCGTCGAGGCGCTTGACGTGCCACGTCTGGAACGAGCCCGCGGTGGAGCAGTCCGGGTCCTCGTAGTCCTCCTCGGTGACCAGCAGGATGTTCCCGTTGGCCAGTGACGGCGGCGCGTCGGGGCGGAACGCCGTCGCGTTGGGCCGGAAGCTGTTGTGGTGGATGAAGTCGTTGAAGTGGTTGACCGACCCCTCGCGGGCGGTGTCCCCAGCGGCACCGGTGCTGGCCACCTCGACCGGGTGCAGCGGGTCGCGCACGTCGTAGATGTACGACCCGCCCGCGCCCGTGTGGGTGGCGTAGCCGGCCGCGTCGACGTTCCACTTGTGGCCGCCCCAGCCGACGGCGTCGGAGCGGAACGGCTGGGTGCCGGGCGCCGCCGGGTCGCTGTCGACCTCGACCGGGTGGTCGAGGTCGGTGAGGTCGAGGATGGAGAAGCTGCCCTGGCCCGGCACCTCGGAGTCGTCCCCGGCCGAGTAGGCGTAGCGGCAGTCGGTGCCATCGATGCAGGTGACGGTGTGCGTGCTCGTGGTGGCCTTCACCCGCGAGCGCACGTGGGGCGAGGTGGGGTCGGTGACGTCGACGATGACCAGCTCGTAGTCACCGGTGACGGGGTCGTTGACGTGCTCGAGGTCGTCGGGGGACGCCTGGTAGAGGTCGACCCCGATGAGGGCGAAGCGGTCGGTGCGGTCGCGGGAGACCTTGCGCTCGCCGCAGTTCATCGCCTCGTTCTCGAACTGCCCGCTCGGCATCGAGCCGACCTCGCGCGGCGCCACCGGGTCGCTGACGTCGAAGACGGTGACGTCGTCGAGGCCCGACATCACGAAGTAGGGCGCGGAGTGCAGGAAGCAGCCCGACACGCCCGCGCTGCCCGGGCGCACGGCGGCGAGCCGGACGTTGGGCGAGCTGACGAAGGGCACCGCGAGCCCGGCGTCGTACGTCTGGGCCATCCGCTCGGCACGGTCGCGGTCGCCGTGGGCATGGGCTGCCCCGCCCAGGGCCACGGGAGCCAGGGACAGGACGCCGACGGTCAGCAGCCGGACGGAGGTGGCGAGTCGCATGCACCCCTCAACGAGCGGTGGTGACGACGGTTACAGCTCGCGCCTCATCTGCTGCGCGGTGACGGCGTAGCCGGACGTCTCGTAGATCCGGATCGCGGTGCGGTTGTCGCCGAAGACGTTGAGCGCCATCGACGTGGCACCGAGGTCACGGGCGGCAGCGTGCAGGGCGTCGAGCAGCCCGCGTCCCAGGCCCCGACCGCGGTGGTCGGCGTCGACGCTGATGTCGTAGATCCAGGCCGAGAGGCCGGACGCGCGCCGCCGCAGCTCGATCCAGCCGATGCCGACCGCCTCGTCGTCTACCACCGCGGTCCACAGGTGCATGTTCGCGCTGGCGAGGCCGTCGGGAAGCAGCTCGGCGAACTCCCCCGCCGACTGCGCCGCCGCGGACTCGGGGTCGAGGTCGCGTGACGTCGCGATCTCGGCGGCGTAGCCCCGCACCGACTGCTCGCGCCAGGCGTCGTACTCGTCGGCGGTCATCGGCCGCAGGCGCACCTCAGCCACGGCCGAGCACGTCCTCGAGCGCGGCCAGCACGAGCAGCACGGCGTCGGGCCGGGCGTTGTGGCCCATCAGGCCGATCCGCCACACGCTGGAGGCGTACGCCCCGGCGCCGGCGCCGATCTCGATGCCGTGTCGCTCCAGCAGCTCGCGCCGCACAGCGGCGGAGTCCACCCCGTCGGGCACCTTGACGGTGGTCAGCTCCGGCAGCCGGCTGCCCTCGGCGGCGAACAGCTCGAGTCCCATGTCCTGCAGCCCGGCGTGCAGCGCGTCGCCGGCCGCCTGGTGCCGCGCCCAGACCGCGTCGAGGCCCTCCTCGAGGATCCGAGTGAGGCCGCCGTGGAGGCTGGCGACCATCGCGGTCGGGGCCGTGTGGTGGTAGGTCCGCTGCGCGCCCGTCACGCCGGCCTCGCCGACGTAGCCGCCGAGCATGCCGAGGTCGAGGTACCACGAGCGCGGCTTCTCGACGCGGCGCTCGAAGGCGCGGTCGTTGATGGTGAAGGGCGCGAGCCCGGGCGCGACTCCGAGGCACTTCTGGGTGCCGGCGTAGCCGATGTCGACGCCCCAGTCGTCGGCGCGCAGCTCGATGCCGGCGATCGAGGTGACCGCGTCGGTCAGCAGCAGCGCGTGGCCCTTGCCGGCGCCGAGTGCAGCGATGTCGGACCGCACGCCGGTCGAGGTCTCGGCGTGGACGGCGGCGATGATCGCCGGGGACGGGTGGGCGGCGAGCACGCGGTCGACGTCGACCGGCTGTCCCCACTCGTGCTCGACGGCGACGACCTCCGCGCCGCACCGCGCGGCCACGTCGGTCATCCGCTGGCCGAAGAGCCCGTTGACCGCGACCACGACGACGTCGCCCGGGTGGACGGTGTTGACGAACGCCGCCTCCATGCCCGCCGACCCGGTCGCGCTGAGCGGCAGCGTGCGGGCGTTGGAGGTGCCCCAGACGGTGCGCAGCATGTCGCAGGTCTCGTCCATGATCCGGAGGAACTCCGGGTCGAGGTGGCCGAGCAGCGGGTCGGCCAGGGCGCGGGTGGCCTCGGGGTAGGGGTTGGACGGGCCGGGACCGAAGAGGTGGCGCTCGCGGATCATGCCGTCGAACCTAACCAACCCGGCCGCATCACAGCACCGCCCCGGGGTTGAGGATGCCCTGCGGGTCGAGCGCGTCCTTGACCCGCCGGGTCAGCTCCATCACGTCCTCGCCGAGCTGGGCGGGCAGCGCCGACTTCTTGGTGCGCCCCACGCCGTGCTCGCCGGTGATGGTGCCGTCGAGCGCGATCGCGGTGTGCATGATCTCGTCGAAGGCGGCCAGTGCGCGCACCTTGGCGTCGTCGTCGCCGCGCGGCACCACGACCAACGGGTGGGTGTTGCCGTCGCCGGCGTGCGCCACCACGGGGATGAGGAGGTCGTGGCGCTCGGCGATCGCGGCGACCGCGGCCACGAGCTCGGGCAGGCGCGGCACCGGGACCCCGACGTCCTCGAGCATCAGCTCACCGAGCACCTCGACGGCGGGGATCACCATCCGGCGCGCCTGCACGAACTGCTCGCCCTCCTCGACGTCGTCGGTGACGAAGACGTCCGTCGCGCCCGACGCCTCGCACGCGGCCTGCATGGCGGCCACCTCGACGGTGCACGCGGTCCCGGGTGCGTCGCTCTGCGCCACCAGCAGCGCCCCGGCGTCGGTGTCGAGGCCCATCGGCCGGTGGGCCTCGACCGCCCGGATCGACGGGTTGTCCATCAGCTCGAGCATCGAGGGGCGCAGCGAGCGACGGATCGCGACCACCGCCTCCGCGGCCGCGGTCATCGTCGGGAAGGCCGCGACGAGCGTCGCCCCGACGACCTGCGCCGGCACCAGGCGCATCACGGCGCGGGTGACGATGCCGAGGGTGCCCTCGCTGCCGACGAAGAGCTTGAGGAGCGACAGCCCGGCGACGTCCTTGATGCGCGTGCCGCCGAGCGTCACCAGCGTGCCGTCGGCGAGCACGACGTCGAGGCCGAGGACGTAGTCGGTGGTCACGCCGTACTTCACGCAGCACAGGCCGCCGGCGTTGGTGGCGACGTTCCCGCCGATGGAGCAGATCTCGTAGGACGACGGGTCGGGTGGGTACCAGAGCCCGTGCTCGGCGGCCGCAGCCTTGACGTCCTTGTTGAGCGCCCCCGGCTCGACCAACGCCACCTGGGTGAACGGGTCGACCTCGACCGCGGTCATCCGCTCGAGGCTGAGCACGATCCCGCCGTCGAGCGCGCTCGCGCCGCCGGAGAGCCCGGTGCCCGCACCGCGCGGCACGACCGGTACGCCGTGCCGCGCGGCCCAGCGCACGGTCGCCTGCACCTGGGCAGCGTCCTCGGCGCGCACCACCGCGAGCGGCGTACCGGCGTGGGGGTCCTGGGAGCGGTCCCAGCGGTACTTCTCCACGCGGTCGGCATCGACGACCACCACTCCGTCGGGCAGCGAGCCGACGAGCTCGGCGAGGGCCTCCATGTGCCCATGCAACCACCCCGGCGGCAGCGACGGGCCGATCAGTCGTCGACCGACACCGTCTCGTCGGCGTGCGCGATGTGCGCGAGCGAGCGCCACACCAGCGCGAGCGTGAGGCCGGCACCGACGAAGGCGAACCACCACGGCGCGGTCAGCCCGCCCACCCGCGCCAGGGCGCCGCCCAGGACCGACCCGACGAGCATGCCGCCCATCACGCAGATCATGTAGACCGACCCGACCCGGCCCTGCAGCTCGCTCGGCACCGCGCGCTGGCGCACGGCCTGGGAGAGCGTGCCCCACACGAACGCGTAGGCGCCGAAGAAGAACATCAGCGGGTACGCCGTCCACGGCGAGGTGGTGAGCGCCATCGCGAGGTGGAAGAGCACCTCGGCCAGCAGCACCGCGCGCATCAGCGTCGCCAGCGGCACCGCCTTCTCCAGGCGGCCGTAGGCGAAGGTGCCCAGCAGGCCACCGAGCGCGGCCGCGGTGGTCAGGAGACCGAAGCCCGCCTCGTCGATGCCCACGCGGTCGAGCGCCCACAGCACCAGCACCGACCAGGGCGCCGCCCAGGTGATGTTGAAGACGACGATGATGATCGCCAGCGTGCGCACGGGCGGGTTGCCCATCAGCCACCGCACGCCGTCGGCGATGTCCTGGCGCACGTGCGTGTCGACGTGGCCGCGCACCGCGCCGGGCGCGGTGCCGATGCGGGAGACGAGCACGACACCCACCGCGATGCAGACGACCGTCACCGCGAACGGCCACGCCATCCCGACCGAGAACAGCAGCGCACCCACCGCTGGACCGACGAGCTGGTTGCCGGTGATCATGCCCGTCATCAGCCGCGAGTTGGCCAGGCCGAGGTCGGACTTCTGCACCAGCATCGGTGTCAGCGTGCCGGCGGTGGCGTCCACGAACGTCTCGGCGGTGCCGAGCGCGAACATCGCGACGAGGACGATCGCGATGTCGACGTGGCCGGTGGCCACGACCGTGCACAGCCCGGCCAGGACGAGGCCGCGCACGCTGTTGGCGACCATCATCACCAGCCGCCGGTCGAGCCGGTCGGCGTACGCCCCGGCGAAGAGGCCGAAGAGCAGCCACGGCAGCTGCAGGAACAGCATCGCCGCCGAGACCAGGATCGGGTTGCGGGTCTGCGAGGCGACGAGGAGCGGGCCGGCCGCGATGAGCATCCCGTCGCCGAGGTTGGTCACCCACGACGAGCCGACGAGCCAGCGGAACCCCGTGCCGAGCCGCGCCGGGAAGACGGTCTCGACGAGGGCGCTCACAAGCACCTGAGCCTAGGCGCGCCGGTGTGCCCGCGCAGCCGAATATCAGGCAGGCTGCAGGCGCTCGACGGCTCGCTGCTCGTCGCGCGCGGCGGCCGCCAGACGGTCGTTGTCGGCCTGCAGGCGCAGGACCAGCGCCTCGAGGTCCTCGACGCGGCGGCGGAGCCGGCGGTTCTCGACGGCCAGGACCGCGGTGGTCCGGACGTCGTCGTGCACATGACCCATCAGCGCCTTGGCCATGGAGAGCCTTTCGACAGGGAGAGCGGCCGCGAGAACCGGCCGCCTCCAAGAGTCCCACCGCGGTGGCGGCGGGTCAACGCCTCAGCCCCTCAGCGCCGGCTGCGCGGCGGGCGCTGGCAGGTCGGGCAGAAGTAGGACGAGCGGTTCATGAAGGCGACCCGGCGGATCGGGGTGCCGCAGCGCCGGCACGGCTCGCCCTCCTGGCCGTAGGCGTCGAGCGAGCGGTCGAAGTAGCCGGACTCGCCGTTGACGTTGACGTAGAGCGCGTCGAAGGACGTGCCGCCCTGGGCCAGCGCCTCCCCCATCACCGCGCGGACGTGGCCGAGCAGCTCGCGCAGCACCGGGCCGGTCAGCCGGTCACCGGGACGCTCACCGTGCAACTTCGCGCGCCACAACGCCTCGTCGGCATAGATGTTGCCGACCCCGGAGATCAGGCCCTGGTCGAGCAGCAGCCGCTTGATCGCGGACGTACGCCGTCGCGCCCGCCGCACGAACTCGGCGTCGTTGAACTCCGGGTCGATCGGGTCGCGCGCGATGTGGACGATCTCGGTCGGCAGGTCGGCACCGCCCTCGGAGACGACGAGACCCCCGAACATGCGCTGGTCGACGAAGCGCATCTCGAGGGGCCGACCCTCACGGTCGGTCAGGGTGAAGCGCACCCGCAGGTGGCGCTCATCGGGCGCGCCCGGCTCGTGGAGGAGCATCTGCCCGCTCATGCCGAGGTGGCCGAGCAGCGCGTCGCCGCCCGCCAGGGCGAGCCAGAAGTACTTGCCGCGGCGGCGCACGGCCTCGATGCGCCGACCGACGAGCGCGGCGACGAAGCCGGTCGAGCCGCGTGCGTCACGGCGTACGGGCCGGGGGTGCAGCACCTCGACGGCCTCGATGGTGGCGCCGACGACGTGGCGCTCGAGGCCGGCGCGGACGACCTCGACCTCGGGGAGCTCGGGCACGGCTCAGGCGTCGGCGGTGCTGGCGGCGTCCGCCGGTGCGACGGCGGCGTCCACGGTCGGGCGCTCGGCCTCGATCTCGCCGTAGGCCGTCTCGGCGGCGCCCTGCTCGGCCTCCTTCTTGGAGCGGCCGGTGCCGTGGCCGAGGACCCGGTCACCGACGCGGACGCGCGCGACGAAGGTCTTCATGTGGTCGGGGCCGTCGTCCTCGATGAGGTATTCAGGCACGCCGAGGCCCAGGTCGGCGGAGAGCTCCTGCAGGGAGGTCTTCCAGTCCAGGCCGGCGCCCATCGAGGCCGCGGCCTCCATGACGGGGTCGAAGAGGCGGTGCACGACCTCGGCGGCCTCGGTGATGCCGCCGCTGAGGTGGATCGCCCCGATCACGGCCTCGACCGTGTCGGAGAGGATCGACGCCTTGTCGCGACCGCCCGTGGTCTCCTCGCCGCGGCCCAGCATGATGTGCTGGCCGAGGCCGATCTCGCGGGCCACGTCGGCCAGCGCGCGGGCGTTGACGACCGCGGCGCGCAGCTTGGCCAGCCGGCCCTCGGAGAAGTCCGGGTGGGCGCGGTAGAGCGTCTCGGTGACCACGACCCCGAGCACGGAGTCCCCGAGGAACTCCAGGCGCTCGTTGGTCGGGATCTGCCCGTTCTCGTAGGCGAACGAGCGGTGGGTCAGGGCGCGCTGCAGCAGCTCGGGATCCAGGACCGGATCACCGAGCGCTGCGCGGAGCTCGTCAGTGCTCAGCGGGTGTCGCTCAGAGGACCTGGCGACGGTCGGCCCGGGCGCCGTACTGGCCGCACTGGCCGCACGCGCGGTGCGGGAGGTGCTTGGCACCGCAGGCGGGGTTGGCGCACGTGACGAGGGACGGCGCGACGGCCTTCCACTGCGAACGGCGGTGACGCGTGTTGCTGCGCGACATCTTCCGCTTCGGAACAGCCATGGTGTGTCTCCTACTTACGTCGGCTTGCTTGGCTTGCGTGATCCACTCGGGGATTCCCGGTGGAGTCAGTCCTGGGTGTCCTGCTGGAGGTCTTGCAGTCCTGCCCAGCGCGGGTCGATCGGCGCGTCGTGCGCGTGGTCGGGGTCGTCCGCGAGCCGCGCACCACACTCGGTGCACAACCCGGGGCAATCCTCCATGCACAGCGGCTGGAACGGCAGTGCGAGCACCACCGCGTCCCGCAGCAGGGGCTCGAGGTCGATCAGGTCGTCCTCGAGCCGGCTGGTCTCGTCGTCGAGGTCGCGGTCGTCGTGCTCCGCGGCCCTGTCGTGCTGGTCGGGGTAGACGTACAGCTCCTGCAACCGCGCGTGGATCTCGTCCTCGATCGGCTCCAGGCACCGCACGCACTCCCCCGCGAGCGCGGCCGTGGCCGTGCCCGTGAGCAGCACGCCCTCCATGACCGCCTCGAGCCGCAGGTCGAGTTCGACCGGCGAGCCTTCGGGGACAGCGAGGACTTCGATACCTAGTTCTGCCGGCGCCGGAACCGTGAGCTCGACTTCACGCTGGGACCCCGGGCGGCGGCCGAGCTCGCGGGTGTCAAGCACGAGCGGCGCCCTCGGGTCCAGGCTGGTCAAGACGAACTCCCACTTCTGGACGCAGACACAACCGGAGAATCGTATCCGTCACGGTGTGGCGGGGCAAAACGGCCTCGCGCGGACGACCGCTCAGGCGTGCCGCTCGCGGAGCCGGGCCACCAGCTGGTCGTGCACCGCCTCGGGCACCAGCCCGCGTACGTCACCCCCGAGCGCGGCGACCTCCTTGATCAGGCTGGAGGAGACGAACGCGTTGCCGACCGCGCCGGGGAGGAACACGGTCTCGACGTCGGTGAGGTGCGAGTTCATCTGGGCCATCGGCAGCTCGTACTCGTAGTCGACGGCGCCGCGCAGGCCCTTGACGATCGCCACGGCGTCGATCTGGCGGCAGAAGTCGACGATGAGGCCGTCGAAGCCGGAGACGCGGACGTTGGGGATGCCGGCCGTGGCCTCGGTGAGCATCGCGATGCGCTCGTCGGGGGTGAAGAGCCGGTTCTTGCTCATGTTGACACCGATGGCGACGACGACCTCGTCGAAGAGCCGGGCCGCACGACCGATGATGTCGAGGTGGCCGTTGGTCACCGGGTCGAAGGAGCCGGGGCAGACAGCGCGACGCACGGGCGTCCTTCCTCCTCAGGCGGGTCCGGTCAGGGTGCCGGGGTGGCGTGACCGTACCAAAGCGCCGTCTCGCCGTAGCGCTTCGTCCGGTCCTCCTCGATGCCCTCGGGCCACTGGACCGAGCTCCGCTTGGCGGGCCGCTCGACGATGACCAGCGCCCCGGGAACGAGCCAGCCCTGGGCGACCAGCGCGCCGAGGTCACCCGCGACCTCGGCGTCGGTCATCGGGTAGGGCGGGTCGGAGAAGACCACGTCGTAGGGGGCGGCGGGGGGCGCAGCCAGCACGGAGGCGACGGACGCGGCGATGACGCGGGCGCGGGAGAAGCCCAGCGTGGCGGCGTTGCGGGTGATCAGGGCAGCGGTGCGGCGGTCCTGCTCGACCATCGTCACCACCCCGGCCCCGCGCGACCACGCCTCCAGCCCGACGGCGCCCGAGCCGGCGTAGAGGTCGAGGAAGCGCAGCCCGTCGAGCGAGCCGGTGCGCGACTCGACGGCTGAGAAGAGCGCCTCGCGCACCCGGTCGCTGGTGGGTCGCGTCGTCTGGCCGCGCGGCGTCTCCAGACGCCGGCCGCCAGCCGTTCCCCCGATGATGCGAGTCATCTGCTCGTGATCAGCCTTTCCCCATCCCCTGTCCGCAAGCCACCGGACGTCAGCCCTTGTCCAGGTAGGCCGACGCGGCCGAGCGCTCGACCTCGGCGACGGCTTCGGCGAGGTCGGGTGCCTGCGTGAGCGCAGGATCCTCGGAGAGTAACGCCTCGGCGGCCTCGCGGGCACGCACGATCGTCTTCTCGTCGCGCAGCACGCGCAGCGAGACCAGCCCCGACCGGAAGCCCGACTGGCTGGCGCCGAGCACGTCGCCCTCGCGCCGCTGCTCGAGGTCGACGCGGCTCAGCTCGAAGCCGTCGGTCGTCGACGCGACGGCGTCGAGGCGCTCGCGCGCGGGCGAGCCGGCCTCGGCGTGCGACACCAGCAGGCACAGCCCCGGGAGGCCGCCCCGACCGACCCGACCGCGCAGCTGGTGGAGCTGGGAGACACCGAACCGGTCTGCGTCGAGGAGCACCATCGTGGTCGCGTTGTGCACGTCGACCCCGACCTCGATGACCGTCGTGGAGACGAGCACGTCGATGTCGCCGGCGGCGAACGCGCGCATGGTGCGGTCCTTGTCGTCGGGCGCCAGCCGGCCGTGCAGGACGGCCGTGCGCAGGCCGGTGAGCGGGCCCGCGGACAGCTCCGCGTGGACCTCCTCGACCGCGGCCAGCGAGCGCTTCGGCGCGATCTCGGCCCCCTCCTCGTCGAGGTCGACCTGGTCGCTCTCCCCCTCCTCGCCCGAGTCACCGGCGATGCGCGGGCACACGACGTAGACCTGGTGGCCCTTCTCGACCTCCTCGCGCACCCGCTGCCACACCCGCTCGATCCAGGTGGGCTGCTCTGCGAGCGGCACGACGTTGGTCTGGATGGGCGCGCGTCCTGCCGGCAGCTCGGTGAGCACCGAGGTCTCGAGGTCGCCGAACACCGTCATCGCCACCGTGCGCGGGATCGGCGTCGCGGTCATCACGAGCACGTGGGGCGGGGTGCCGGCCTTGTCGGTCAGCGCGGCCCGCTGCTCCACGCCGAAGCGGTGCTGCTCGTCGACGACCACCAGGCCGAGGTCGGCGAACTCCACGACGTCCTGCAGCAGGGCGTGGGTGCCGATCACGATCCCGGCCTCGCCGGTGACGATCTTGAGCATCGCCTCCTGGCGAGCGGCCCTGCCCATCGACCCGGTGAGGAGCACGACCTGCGTCGCGTCGGCGGCCCCGCCGAGCATCCCGCCCTGGGCGAGGTCGCCGAGCATCGCGCTGATCGAGCGGTGGTGCTGCTGGGCGAGCACCTCGGTCGGCGCGAGGAGCGCCGCCTGGCCGCCGGAGTCGACGACCTGCAGCATCGCTCGCAGCGCGACGAGGGTCTTGCCGGAGCCGACCTCTCCCTGGAGGAGCCGGTTCATCGGGTGGTCACGGCCGAGCTCCTCGGCGACGAGGTCGCCGATCTCGCGCTGTCCGCCGGTGAGCTCGAACGGCAACCGGTCGTCGAAGGCCGCCAGCATGCCATCGGCGCGACCGGTGCGGGCCCGTGCGCCCTGCGCGCGGTGGACGGCCCGACGGCGTGCCAGCACCAGCTGCAGCACCAGCGCCTCCTCGAAGCGGAACCGCTTCTGTGCCGCACCGAGCTGCGCCCAGTCGTCGGGGCCGTGGACCCACCGCAGTGCCTGCATCACGCTCAGCAGCTCGAAGCGCTCGCGGAGCTCGGGGGTGAGGACGTCGGGCACACCGGTGACCAGGTCGAGGGCCGCCGTCACGACCTTCTGGAGGTCCCAGGTGTAGAGCTTGGCGGTCAGCGGGTAGACCGGGATGAGCTTGCTCAGCATCGCCCCCTCCTCGCCGTCGAGGGCGAAGCCGTGCGCCTGCTCCAGCTGCCAGCTGCCCCGGAACTGCTTCGCCTTGCCGGTGAACAGCGCCCGACCACCCGTCGCGAACTCGGCCTCGTGGCGATCGGCCAGGTTCTTGTAGGGGCTGAACAGCGTGACGGAGAAGTCGGGGCCGTCGGTGCGCAGGCGGATCGTCGTACGCCACTGGCGGCGGTTGGCGGCGGTGAACGGGGCACTGGAGCACGAGCGCACCTCCCCCACGATCGTCAGCTGCTCGCCCACGACCGGCGTCGCGACCTCGGACAGCTCGGTGGCGGCGACGTAGCGCCGGGGGAAGTGGCGCAGCAGGTCACCGACCGTGCGCAGGCCGAGGCCCTCCTCGGCGAGCTTGCGCTTCTTGTGCGAGCTGCCGAAGACGACGCCGATGGGGCTGTCCGGGGTGATGGCGACCATGCGAGGACCGGGTCACTCGACGCTGACGAGCAGCGGGTAGCGCGGCTGGCCACCGTGGTGGACCGCGACGTCGACGGTCGGGTGCCGCTCCTCGACCCGGGCCGCGACCCGGTCGGCGAGCTCGACGCCGTCCTCGCCGGAGACGATGGTGACCAGCTCTCCTCCGCCGGCGAGGAGCCGCTCGAGCACCTCGTCGGCCACCGTCTCGAGGTCGGAGCCGACGACCGCGAAGTCGCCCGCGATCACGCCGAGGGCGTCGCCGGACTCGCACGGGCCCGCCATGGTGATCGCCTGGCGGGCCGCGACGGTGACGGCGCCGTGCCGCGCGTGGCGCGCGGTGGCGGTCATCTCGCGGACGTCGGCGTCGAAGGCCCGCCCGGGCTCGTGCACCGAGATCGCGGCCAGGCCCTGGACCTGGGCCTGGGTGGGGATGACCTCGACCGACACGTCGTGCTCGGCCTCGGCGGTGCGAGCGGCGATCTCCGCGGCCCGCACCGTGTCGCCGTCGTTGGGCAGCACGACGACCTCGGCGGCACCGCAGGACGTGATCGCCTCCAGCAGCTGGCCCGTCGAGGGTCGCTGCCCGGGCCCACCGTCGACGACGACCGCGCCCGCGGACTCGAAGAGCTCCGAGAGCCCGGGCCCGGCCGCGACGGCGACCACGCGCCGGCCCGAGCGGGTGGAGGACCGCTGGCGCACGGCGGCCACCTGGTCGGCGAAGTGGGTGACCCGGATCCGGTGCGGACGTCCGGCGGCGATGCCCGCCTCGATCGCGGCGCCCACGTCGTCGACGTGCACGTGGACGTTCCAGAGGCCGTCCCCGCCCACCACGACCAGGCTGTCACCGAGGGCGGCCAGCGACTCGCGCAGCACGGCGACGGCGTCGTCCTCGGCCTCGGGGGCCACGTCGAGGAGGTACATCACCTCGTAGCCGGGCCCGTCCGGGGTGAGGTCGTCGCTCGGGACCGTCGCGGCGACCGGGATGTGGTGGGTGCCGATCGGGACCGCGACGGGCATCGGCCGTCGACCGGTCGCGGTCGTCTCCACGGCGTCGAGCACGACGCAGAGCCCGCGCCCGCCGGCGTCGACCACGCCGGCCTGGGCCAGCACCTCTAGCTGCTCGGGAGTGTGGGCGAGCGCGACCCGGGCGGCCGCGGCCGCGGCGGTGAAGACGTCACGGGTGCGGGCCCCGCGCGCCGCCGCCTCCAGCGCGGCGTCCGACGCGGCCCGCGACACCGTGAGGATGGTGCCCTCGACGGGCGTGCCGACCGCGGCATAGCTGGCGTCGGTCGCCTCGGCCATCGCCGCGGCGATCGTCTCGGCCGGGCTGTCCTCGATCGCGGCGCCGGCGAGGTGGCGTACGTAGGCGCGGAGCATCTGGCTGAGGATCACGCCCGAGTTGCCACGCGCGCCCATCAGCGCGGCGCGGGCGAGCACCGCCATGCCGTCGCCGAGGGAGAGGTCGGGCTCGCTGGCGCGGGCCTCGCGCAGGGCGTCACGGGCGGCGGAGACGGTGAGGAACATGTTGGTGCCGGTGTCGCCGTCGGGCACGGGATAGACGTTGAGGGCGTCGATCTCCTCGCGCGCCGAGGACAGCGCATCGGTCGCGATGTCGACGAACCGCGCGACGCCGTCCAGCGTGATGCCGTGGGTGACGTGCTCCATCGCGTCGGTGTGCTCCCGGGGTGTGTGATGCAGGTTCGTCGTACGATGTGCTGCGCGCCACAGGGTAGTGCCCTGCACCCACGCCCCTGCGATTTCATCTCCCCGCAGGTCCTCGGCTACTCTTGCGCGGTTGCCTGTGGCCGCCTCTGGTGGTGCAGGCCTCCAAGACATCAACCTCGAACGGATCGGAGTGCACGGTGGCTGCCGTCTGCGACATCTGCGCCAAGAAGCCGGGCTTCGGAAACAACCGTCCCTGGTCGCGCAAGATCACGAAGCGTCGCTTCAACCCCAACATCCAACGCGTCCGGGCGACCGTGAACGGCACGCCCAAGCGCCTCAACGTCTGCACCGGTTGCCTCAAGGCCGGCAAGGTCTCGCGCTGACCTGACCCAGACTTCTCGTCGAGACCCCCGTCGCTCTGCGGCGGGGGTCTTGTCGTGCTGGGTTGAGGCTGCGCCGGTGTCGCTCGTCGGCGTTGAGTCGCTGGGAGACTCAATGCCCAGTGACGCTCAGAAGTGCGTCCACCCGGCGGGGCCGTCGTAGGGCGCCCCGTCGACCGTGACGCCCTCCCCCTCGCGGACCTCGCCCACGACCTGCCACCCGTCGGGCACGGAGGCGCGGTCGGGGAAGGTCGCGAGGAGCGCGTGGTCGTCGCCGCCTCCGAGGATGAACTGCATCGGGTCGGCGCCGAGCGCGGCGCCGACGGCCTGCAGCGGCTCGGGGACCTCGAAGGCGTCGCTGCGTACGTCGATGGCGACGCCGCTGGCCTCCGCGAGGTGCCCGGCCTCGGCGACCAGCCCGTCGGAGATGTCGATGAGGGCGGTCGCACCGGCCTCGGCCGCCACGCGTCCGGCGCCGTAGGGCGGCTCCGGGCGGCGGTAGGCCTCGACGAGCACCCGCGGGGAGCGGAAGCCGCGGCCGAGCACCGCCAGGCCCCCGGCGGCCCAGCCCTGGCGGCCGGTCAGCGCGAGCACGTCGCCGGGTCGGGCGCCCGAGCGCAGCACCGGCGACTGCGTGCACTGGCCGAGGACCGTCACGGCGATCACGAGCTGATCGGAGCGGGTGATGTCACCCCCGACGACCGTGGCCCCGACGCTCGCGCACTCCTCGGCGAAGCCTCGGGCGAAGTCCAGCGCCCAGGCCACCGGCAGGTCGGCCGGCGCGGCCAGGCCGATGGTGAGGTGGCGCGCGGTGCCGCCCATGGCGTTGACGTCGGAGAGATTCTGCGCGGCGGCTCGGTGCCCGACGTCGGAGGCGTCGGCCCAGTCGCGGCGGAAGTGGCGGCCCTCGACCATGAGGTCGGTGGAGACCACGACATGGCCGTGCTTGATGCGCAGCACGGCGGCGTCGTCGCCGGGCCCGACCAGGACGTGCTCGTCGCTCTCGAAGACCTTCACGAGCTCCGAGATCAGGCCGAACTCGCCGACCTCGGCCAGGGTTGCATCCGTTGTGAGGGCCATGGCCCCATCCCACCAGACCCTTCGGCGATCACACCCCACCCATCCCCTGTCGGCGTGGGCGCGCCGCGCGGTAGGTTGTGCCGGTCACACCCGCTGAAGAGACCGAGGAGTCCCACGATGGTCGTCCAGGCCTACATCCTGATCCAGACCGACGTCGGCAAGGCCGCCGAGGTCGCCCGCGAGATCGCCCAGGTCAGCGGCGTCACGCTCGCCGAGGACGTCACCGGTCCCTACGACGTGATCGTCCGCGCCGAGGCCAAGAACGTCGACGAGCTCGGCAAGCTCGTGGTGTCGAAGGTGCAGAACCTCGACGGCATCACCCGCACGCTGACCTGCCCGGTCGTCCACATCTGATCGTCTCCCGACGACACGTGCGCGCACCTCGACGCCCCGGCTCCCGCACGAGCCGGGGCGTCGTCGCGTCCGCCCTCGGCTGCCTGCTGCTCTCCTCCTGCAGCGGCGGCACCACCCCCACCATCGAGGAGCACGACCTCTCCTCCGCCGACCGCACGGCCTGCGAGGCGCTCGTCGCCGCCCTGCCCGACACGCTGGCGGGCCAGGACCGGGTCGACGTCGACGACGGTGTCCTCGGTGCGGCGTGGGGCGATCCGGCGTACGTCCTCACGTGCGGCGTGCCGGCGCCGGCCGACTACGCGCCGACGTCGCAGTGCAACGTGATCGACGGCGTCGGGTGGTGGGTCCCCGACGACCAGCTCAGCGACCTCGGCGAGGACGCGACGCCCATCGCCCTGAGCCTGCGGCCCTACGTCGAGGTGTGGGTGTCGGCCGACCGGCGCACCGAGGGCATCGACCGGGCCCTCGCCGAGCTGGCCCCGGCCCTCAAGCAGCACCTGGGCGAGGGCCTGTCCTGCCTGTAGGCAGCTAGCGCAGGCCGGTGTCGCGGCGCAGCGCGAGCTGGACGAGCCGATCGACCAGGTCGGGGTAGGCCATGCCGGACGCGGCCCAGAGCTGGGGGTACATCGAGGTGGGCGTGAAGCCGGGCATCGTGTTGAGCTCGTTGATCACCAGCGACCCGTCGGGCATGACGAAGAAGTCGACGCGGGCCAGGCCCTCGCACGACAGCGCCTCGAAGGCGCGCACGGCCATCGCCCGCAGCGACTGCTCGACCTCGGCGGGGACGTCGGCGGGGATGTCGATCTCGGTGTGCTGGTCGGCGAGGTACTTGGCCTCGAAGTCGTAGAACTCGTGGTCGCCGCCCGTGCGGACCTCCCCCGGACGCGAGGTCTCCGGCGGTCCCTCGAGCGTGCCGAGCACACCGCACTCCACCTCGCGCGCGCCCTCCATCGACTGCTCGACGAGCACCTTCGGGTCGTGGCGGAAGGCCTCCTCGAGCGCATTCTCGACCTCGCCGGCGTCGTGGACCTTGCTGATGCCCATGCTGGAGCCGGCGCGCGCGGGCTTGGCGAAGGAGGGGAAGCCGAGGTCCTCGATGCGGGCGCGGCAGCCGACGGGGTCCTGCTCCCACTCGGTGCGGGTGACGACGATGCCCGGGGTCACCGGAAGGCCGGCCGACTCGAGCACGACCTTCATGAAGGCCTTGTCCATCCCGACCGCCGAGGCGAGCACGCCGGAGCCGACGTAGCGCACCCCGGCCATCTCGAGCATGCCCTGCAGCGTGCCGTCCTCGCCCCACGGCCCGTGCAGCAGCGGGAACACCACGTCGACCTCGCCGATGACCGACGGGACGCTCGACGGCTCGGTGACCACCAGGTCGGTGCCCGTGGTGGCCCCCATGAGCGCGACGGGCGAGCGCTGCGCGTCGACCTCGGGCAGGTCGCCGCCGCGGATCGCGAGGCGGCCGGGCTCGTCGGCCTCCAGCACCCAGCGTCCGTCGGTGGCGATCCCGACCGGCACCACGTCGTAGGTCTCACGGTCGATCGCGGCCAGCACGCTGCCCGCGGTGACGCACGAGATGCCGTGCTCGGACGAGCGGCCACCGAAGACGACGGCGACGCGAGGCTTGCGGGCGGGGTGGTCCTGGGAGGTCTCGTTCATCGGCTCGACCCTATCCACCTACGCTGGCGCGCATGGCTGCAGACTCACCCCTCAGGCCCGGCACCCTCGCCGTGACCGCCGGTCGCCCCGACAAGACGCCCGACGCGCCCCTCAACACCCCCATCACGATGGCCGCGACCTACGTCGCCGGCGGCGAGGTGGAGTACGGGCGCTACGGCAACCCGACGTGGACCGCGCTGGAGGAGGCGCTCGGCGCGCTCGAGGGCGGGCGCTGCCTGACCTTCGCCTCCGGCCTCGCCGCGGTCGCGACGGTGCTCGACCTCGTCGGGTCCGACGGCAAGGTCGTCGTGCCCCGCCACGCCTACACCGGCACGATCATGCAGCTCGGCGACCTGGAGTCGCGCGGTCGCCTGCGTGCCGAGCTCGTCGACATCACCGACACCGAGGCGGTGGTCGCCGCCTGCGCCGACGCCGCGCTGGTGTGGCTCGAGTCGCCGACCAACCCGGCGCTGGAGGTCGCCGACATCGCCACCATCACCGCCGCCGCGCACGAGGCCGGCGCCTACGTCGTGGTCGACAACACCTTCGCCACTCCCCTGCTCCAGCGTCCGCTCGAGGACGGCGTCGACCTGGTCGTGCACTCCGCGACCAAGTACCTCGCCGGTCACTCCGACGTGCAGATGGGCGCGATCGTCACCGCCGACGACGAGCTGTGGACCGTGCTCAAGGGGCGACGTGACCTCGTCGGCGCCATCCCCGGCCCGTTCGAGGCGTGGCTGACGCTGCGCGGGCTGCGCACCCTGCACCTGCGCGTCGAGCGTGCGCAGGCCAACGCCCAGGAGCTCGTACGCCGTCTCGCCGAGCACCCCGCGCTGTCGGAGGTCCGCTACCCCGGCTTCGGCGGCATCGTGAGCATCGTGCTCGCCCAGGGCGAGATGGCCGCCGACCTGCTCTGCCGCAAGACGCGGCTGTGGGTGCACGCGACGTCGCTCGGCGGCGTCGAGTCGACGCTGGAGCGGCGCCGCCGCTGGAAGGCCGAGGCGGCGACCATCCCCGACGGTCTCGTGCGGCTCTCGGTGGGCATCGAGGACGTCGAGGACCTCTGGGAGGACCTGCGCGACGCGCTCGACGGGTGCGTGGGCTGAGCCCCGCCCGGCGTCATGAGGTCTGCGGGTCCGGACCCGCGGTCCTCATGACGCTGCGGTGGCTCAGTCCATCTCGGGCTTGGTGTCGCGCGCGATGAAGGAGTTCATCATGTCGAGCGCGGTCATCCGCCCGTCGACGACGGCGTCGACGGCCTCGGCGATCGGGGCGTCCACGCCCTCGCGACGGGCGAGGGCGAGCAGCGACTTGCAGGACTTCGCGCCCTCGGCGACCTGGCGCGTCGAGGCGTAGATCTCCTCGGTCGTCATGCCCTGCCCGAGTCGCTCGCCGAAGGTGCGGTTGCGCGAGAGCGGCGAGGAGCAGGTGGCGACGAGGTCGCCCAGTCCCGCGAGGCCCATCAGGGTCAGCGGGTTGGCGCCCTGCGCGACCGCGAGGCGCGCGGTCTCGGCGAGGCCGCGCGTGATGACCGACGCAGTGGTGTTGTCGCCGAAGCCGAGACCGACGGCCATGCCGACCGCGAGGCCGACGACGTTCTTGTAGGCGCCGCCGATCTCGCAGCCGAGCACGTCGACGGAGGTGTACGGGCGGAACGACGGCCCGTGGGTGATGGCCTGGAGCTGCTTGGCACGGTCCTCGTCGAGGCAGGCGACCACCGAGGCGGCCGGCTCGCGGCGGGCGATCTCCCGCGCCAGGTTGGGCCCGCTGAGCACCGCGATCCGGTTGGCCGGCGCGTCGGTGACCTCCTGGATCACCTCGCTCATCCGCATCAGCGAGCCGAGCTCGACGCCCTTCATCAGCGACAGCAGCGTGGCCTTCTCCGGGATCACAGGCGCCCACGACGTGAGGTTCTCCCGCAGCGACTGCGACGGCACCGTCAGCACGACGACGTCGGCGTCGGCCGCGACCTGCTCGGGATCGGTCGACGCGCTGATCGACGGCGGCAGCTCGATGCCCGGCAGGTAGTCGGTGTTCTCACGGCGGTCGTTGATGGCCTCGACCACCTCGTCGCGGCGCGCCCACAGGGTCACGTCGTTGCCGGCGTCGGCCAGCACCAGCGAGAACGCGGTGCCCCACGATCCGGCGCTGAAGACCGCGACCTTGGTCCTGTGCTGGGTCATCGGCTGCGCTTCCTCTTCGTGGTGCGGTGAGTGGTGCGGTGGGCGGTCGTCGGGCGGGCATCGCCGTGGGGGTTGCCGATCTCCCGTACGCCGCGGGCGCGGGGGTCGAAGCGCTCGGCGGGCGGCGTCTCGTCGCGCAGGTCGGCGACGATCGCGGTGATGGCGGCCATGATCCGCTCCGTGGCGCGCGCGGTCGTCGCCGCGTCGTGCGGCAGGTCGAGCAGGTCGTCGAGTCGCACCGGGTCTCCGGCCTTCATCACGATGTTCTTGCGCGGCACCAGGTGCGGGCGCTTGGTGTAGGGCGGCAGCACCTCCTGCGCACCCCACTGACCGACCGGGATGACCGGGCAGCCGGTGGCGAGCGCGATCCGCGCCGCGCCCGTCTTGCCCTTCATCGGCCACAGGTCGGGGTCGCGGGTCAGCGTGCCCTCGGGGTAGATGACGATGCACTCGCCCTCGCCGATCGCGCGGACCGCGGCGTCGTAGGCGCCGATCGCGTTGCGGGTGAGTCGCTCGACGGGGATCTGACCGGCCGAGGACAGGAATCCGCCGAGGTACTTGTTGGTGAAGAGCCCCGACTTCGCGAGGTAGCGCGGGAGCCGGCCGTGGTCGTAGACGAAGTGCGCCGACAGCAGCGGGTCGACGTGGGAGATGTGGTTGAGCACGACGATGCAGCCGCCGGTGGCGGGGATCTTCTCGCCGTCGATCCAGGTGCGCGAGGTGGCGCCGAGCAAGGTGGGCTTGAGGATGGCCGCCGCCACCGTCATGGCCCAGCCGCGCTCCTGCTGCAGCTTCCTGACCCGCACCCGCCACCCCACCTGATCTGCTCCGCGACCCGGCCGCGGTGCCCCGCAGCCGGCCGGACGCTCCCTGCGTCGCGAGCAGGCTACTCGCTCGTGCGGGCCCGGGGACCGCTCCGCCGCGCTGGTCCCGGGTGACAGGATTCGTGCGTGTCGTCCCTCCCCCCGCCGCCCGGTCCCGACGGTGCCCCGGCCGCCACGCAGTGCGTGGTCGTCGTACCGGTGAAGCCGCCGTCGCTCGGCAAGTCACGCCTCGCCGGCCTCGCCGACGAGCAGCGCCGCGAGCTCGCGGAGGCCTTCGCGCTGGACACCGTGGAGGCGGTCGCGGCGACGCCCGGCGTCGCACGCGTGCTCGTCGTCACCGACGACTTCCGCCTCGCCGGCGCGATGCGGGCACTGGGTGCCGAGGTCATGCCCGACGGCGCCAGCGAGGACCTCAACGCGACCCTCGCCCAGGCCGCGGCCGAGGTCGCTCGCCGCTGGCCGGACGCCGTGCCGGTGGCGCTGTGCGCGGACCTCCCGGGACTGCGACCTGCCCAGCTGGGTGCGGTGCTCGAGGAGGCTGCAGCCCTCGTGCGGGCGGGCGGCTCGGCCTTCGTGCGCGACCGCGCCGGCACCGGCACGACGTTGTACGCCGCTGCTGCCGCACGCTTCGACCCGCAGTTCGGCACCGCGTCGGCGTCGCGTCATGGGGGCGAGGGCGCGGTCGAGGTCGGCGTGACCGCGAGCAGCGTGCGCGCTGACGTCGACGACCTCATCGACTTGGGTGCCGCGCTCGTCCACGGCGTCGGGCCGCGCACGACCCGGGCAAGCGGAAGGCGGGCCACCCCCCAGGGGTGACCCGCCTCTCGCCGGCGCTCGCAGGAGTGCTGCGTCGTCAGGACTTCTTCGCGGTCTTCTTCGCCGGCGCCTTCTTGGCCGGAGTCCTCGAAGCCGTGCTCTTCGACGCGGTCGACTTCGAGGCGGTCGACTTGGACGCGGTCGACTTGGACGCGGTCGACTTGGCGGTCGTCTTCTTGGCCGGGGTCGCCTTCTTGGTGGCCGCAGCCTTCGTGGCGGTGGTCTTCGCAGCCGTCTTCTTCGCAGCCGTCTTCGTCGCCGGAGCGGCCTTCTTCGCCGGGGCGGCCTTCTTGGCCGGAGCCGACTTCTTGGCAGCCGTCGACGTGGTCTTCTTCGCCGCCGTGGACTTGGCCGCCGACTTCTTCGCCGGCGCCGCCGTCCTGGCCGGAGCCGACTTCTTGGCGGCCGCACCGGTGACGGCAGCCGCAGCAGCGCGCACCCCCGCCGGAGGCTTCGGCATGGTCGCAGCGGTCAGCTTGGGCAGCTTCTTCGCACCCGAGATGACGTCCTTGAGCTCCTTGCCCGCGGAGAACTTCGGCACCGACTTCTTCTTGGACTTCATCCGCTCGCCGGTCTGCGGGTTGCGGACCCAGCGCGCGTTGCGCACCGCCTTCTCGAACGAACCGAAGCCGGTGATGGCGACCTTCTCGCCCTTGGCCACCTCACGGGTGATGGTGTCGAGCACCGACTCCAGTGCGTGTGCCGCCTGCTTGCGGTTCCCCTCGTAACGCGCGGCGAGCGCGTCGATGAGCTCTGACTTGTTCACTAGCTTCCCTTCCAATGAACGCCGGAAGCCGAGCTCGTGCTCGACCCTCTGCGAGGCACGCTAGGCACATGGAAGGGTGAGGACAATCACCATCGGCCTTATTTGTAGGGGATTTTTCAGGCCGTGACGGGCTTCCAACCCGGTCGTGCCGCCTCGAACGCGGCGATGTCGTCGTCGTGGCCGAGGGTGATGCCGATGTCGTCGAGCCCCTCGAGCAGGCGCCAGCGGGTGTAGTCGTCGATGTCGAAGGAGTCCTCGACGGCGTCGTCGCCCGCGCCGGCGCGCACCGTACGGCTCTCCAGGTCGACGGTGATCTCGCCGCCCGGGTGGTCCTCGAGCCAGTCCCACAGCCGCTGCACGACCTTCTCGTCGACCTGTGCCGCGAGCAGCCCGGCCTTGCCGGAGTTGCCGCGGAAGATGTCGGCGAAGCGCGAGGAGATGACGACCTTGAAGCCGTAGTTCTGCAGCGCCCAGACGGCGTGCTCGCGCGAGCTGCCGGTGCCGAAGTCGGGACCTGCGACCAGCACGGACCCGGCGGCGTACGTCGGGTCGTTGAGCACGAAGTCGGGATCGTTGCGCCAGGCAGCGAACAGCCCGTCCTCGAAGCCGGTCCGGGTCACCCGCTTGAGGTAGACCGCCGGGATGATCTGGTCGGTGTCGACGTTGCTGCGCTTGAGCGGGACGCCGACGCCGGTGTGGGTGGTGAACGAGTCCATGTCAGACCTCCTGCAGGTCGGCGGGGCTGGAGAGGGTGCCGCGCACGGCGGTGGCGGCGGCGACGGGGACGGACACGAGGTGCGTACGACCACCCTTGCCCTGCCGGCCCTCGAAGTTGCGGTTGGACGTCGAGGCGCTGCGCTCGCCGGGGGCGAGCTGGTCGGGGTTCATGCCCAGGCACATGGAGCAGCCCGCACCTCGCCACTCCGCACCGGCGGCGACGAAGACCTTGTCGAGCCCCTCGGCCTCGGCCTGCAGGCGCACGCGCACCGAGCCGGGCACGACGAGCAGGCGCGTGTCGTCGGCGACGTGACGGCCCTCGAGGATCGACGCCGCCAGGCGCAGGTCCTCGATGCGGCCGTTGGTGCAGGAGCCGACGAAGACGGTGTCGACCTTGACCTCGCGCAGCGGGGTGCCGGCCTCGAGGCCCATGTAGTGCAGGGCCTTCTCGGTGGCGACCTTGTCGTTGGGCTCGTCGAAGTCGTCCGGGCTCGGGACCGAGGCCCCCAGCGGAGCGCCCTGGCCGGGGTTGGTGCCCCACGTGACGAACGGCGTCATGGTCGAGGCGTCGAGCACGATCTCCTCGTCGAAGACGGCGTCGTCGTCGGTGCGCAGCGTCCTCCAGTGCGCGACGGCGGCATCCCAGTCGGCACCCTTCGGCGCCTCGGGCTTGCCCTCGATGTAGTCGAAGGTGGTCTGGTCGGGCGCGATCATGCCGGCCTTCGCGCCCCACTCGATCGACATGTTGCACACCGTCATCCGGCCCTCCATCGAGAGCTCCTCGATGGCCTGCCCGCGGTACTCCACGATGTAGCCCTGGCCGCCGCCGGTGCCGGTGTGGGCGATCAGGGTCAGCACGAGGTCCTTGGCGGTGACGCCCTCGGGCAGGCTGCCGTTGACGGTGACGGCCATGGTCTTCGGGCGCGCCTGCGTCAGCGTCTGCGTCGCGAGCACGTGCTCGACCTCGGAGGTGCCGATGCCGAAGGCGATGGCGCCGAAGGCGCCGTGCGTGGAGGTGTGCGAGTCGCCGCACACGATCGTCATGCCGGGCTGGGTCAGGCCCAGCTGCGGGCCGACGACGTGCACGATGCCCTGCTCGATGTCGCCGAGCGGGTGCAGGCGCACGCCGAAGTCCGCGCAGTTCTTGCGCAGCGTCTCGACCTGCGTGCGGCTCACCGGGTCGGCGATCGGCTTGTCCCAGTCGAGCGTCGGGACGTTGTGGTCCTCGGTCGCGAGCGTGAGGTCGGGGCGGCGTACGGCGCGGTCGGCCAGGCGCAGGCCGTCGAAGGCCTGCGGCGACGTCACCTCGTGGAGGAGGTGGAGGTCGATGTAGAGGAGGTCGGGCTCTCCGGCCGCACTGCGGACGACGTGCTCGTCCCACACCTTCTCGGACAGGGTCTTGCCCACGACGATCTCCTTCACACTTTCTGGCGGTGGGACGACCATAGGCTTGCATCCCACTGGCTGAGATGCGAATATCGGTATATGGACAACGGATCTGGTGTCGGCGTGCTGGACAAGGCCGCCCTCGTGCTGGCGGCCCTCGAGGCCGGACCGGCCACCCTGGCCGGGCTCGTGGCCGGCACCGGCCTGGCGCGCCCCACGGCCCACCGCCTCGCGGTGGCGCTCGAGCACCACCGCCTCGTGGCGCGCGACATGCAGGGACGCTTCGTCCTCGGACCGCGCCTGGCCGAGCTGTCGGCCGCGGCCGGCGAGGACCGGTTGCTCGCCGCAGCCGGACCCGTCCTGGCACGACTGCGCGACATCACCGGCGAGTCCGCGCAGCTCTGGCGCCGCCAGGGCGAGCACCGCGTCTGCGTCGCCGCCGCCGAGCGCCCGTCGGGCCTGCGCGACACGATCCCCGTCGGCTCGCAGCTCACCATGAACGCCGGCTCGGCCGCGCAGATCCTGCTCGCGTGGGAGGACCCGGAGCGGATGCACCGCGGCCTGCAGAACGCCGCCTTCTCCGCCACCGCCCTGTCCGGCATCCGCCGTCGCGGGTGGTCGCAGTCGGTCGGCGAGCGCGAGCAGGGCGTCGCGTCGGTGTCGGCCCCGGTCCGCTCCCCCGGCGGCAAGGTGATCGCCGCGGTGTCGGTGTCCGGCCCGCTCGAGCGGCTCTCGCGCCAGCCCGGGCGCATGCACGCACCCGCCGTGCTCGCCGCCGCCGACCGGCTCTCGGAGTCGCTGCGCCGCGCTGCTGCGGAGTAGCTGGGGCTGCTTAGCATCTCGGCTCAGAACAAGGCGTCCTGCTCCAGCTCCAGCAGCTGCTGCTTGCGCTCCAGCCCGCCGGCATAGCCGGTCAGCGTGCCGTTGGCGCCGATGACGCGGTGGCACGGCACCACGATCGGGATCGGGTTGCGGCCGTTGGCCAGCCCGACAGCGCGTGAGGCGGCGTTGGTCATGCCGAGCCGACCGGCGATCTCGCCGTAGGACGCGGTGTCGCCGTAGCCGATCTGCTCGAGCTGGTGCCACACGCGACGCTGGAAGTCGGTGCCGACCGGGGCGAGCGGCAGGTCGAACGTCGTCAGCTCGCCCGCGAAGTACGCCGTCAGCTGGCGCACCGCCGCCGCGAGCACGGGCTGGTCGTCGGCGCGTTCGCCGAGCGGGCGGCCGTCCGCCGGTGGGCGGAACGGCGAGAACTCGATCGCCACGATCGAGCCGTCACGCTCGACGATGCGCAGGTCGCCGATCGGCGAGGGCATCACGGTCCACATGTCAGTTCTCCTCCACCGGGCGGTGTCTCGGGCATCAGGGTGTTCCACAGGTGCATCAGGGCGTAGGACCGCCACGGTCGCCATGCCTCCGGGTCGGGCACGGTGCCGTCCGCCCCTGCCATGCCCGCCAGCAGACGGCGCACGGCCAGGTCGGTGGGCAGGAAGACGTCGGGGTGGCCCAGGGCGCGCATCGCGACGTAGTCGGCGGTCCACGGCCCGATGCCGGGCAGCGCCAGGAGCGAGCGGCGTACGTCGTCGCGGTCGGGGCCGCGGTCGAGCACGACCGTGCCGTCGGCCAGCGCCGACGCCAGTCCGACCAGGGCGCGGCCGCGGGTCCGCGGCATCGGCAGGGTCTCGGGGTCGACGCCCGCGAGCGTGGCGGCGTCGGGGAAGAGGTGGGTCAGGCCGGGCACGGGCGAGGAGACCGGGCGACCGTGGGCGGCGACGATGCGCCCTCCGACGGTCCGCGCGCCAGTGACGCTGACCTGCTGGCCGATGACCGTGCGCACGGCCGTCTCGTCGCCGTCGACCTGACCCGGGACACGAAGCCCGGGGGTGGCCCGCACGAGCGCGCCGAGCGCGGGGTCGGCACCGAGGTGGGCGTCGACCGCCCCGGGGTCGCAGTCGGCGTCGAGCAGGCGGCGTACGCGCTCGCTGGCCGCCGCGGTGTCGCGCAGGTCGTGCAGCCAGAAGTCGGCCGCCACGAACCCGGTGCCGGTGCCCGCCGGCAGGTCGGTCAGCCGGAGCCGGACGGTGCCGGGACCGTGGGGCAGGTCGAGCGTGCGGGCGTAGGTGCCGGGCGCGGCCACCTCGACGCCCGGCACCAGGTGGTAGGCGAGGAAGTCGAGCAGCCGGGTGCCGGCGAAGGGTGTGCGGACCGCAAGGCGCATCGTGAGCGCGCCGGGGGTCCGGGCGGCGTGCGCTGAGCCGCGGCGCTCGCGCAGCTGGCTCGGGGAGGCGGCGTAGACCTCGCGCACGGTGTCGTTGAACTGCCGCACGCTCGCGAAGCCGGCCGCGAACGCCACATCGGTGACCGGCAGGTCCGTGGTCTCGATCAGGACCCGCGCCGTCTGGGCCCGACGTGCACGGGCCAGGGCCAACGGCGCGGCGCCGAGCTCGCGGGTGAGCAGCCGGCCCAGGTGGCGCGGGGTGTAGCCGACACGTCGGGCGAGCCCGTCGACCCCCTCGCGGTCGACCAGGCCGTCGGCGATGAGCCGCATCGCCCGGCCGGCGACGTCGGCGGCGACGTCCCACTCCGGGCTGCCGGGCGTGGCGTCGGGCAGGCAGCGCTTGCAGGCCCGGTAGCCGGCGGCGTGCGCACTGGCTGCGGTCGGGTGGAAGGTGACGTTGGCGACCGCCGGCGTGCGTGCGGGGCACGAGGGCCGGCAGTAGATCCCGGTGGTGCGCACCGCGGTGTAGAACACCCCGTCGAAGCGGCGGTCGCGGCTCTGGACCGCGCGGTAGCACGCCTCGGTGTCGAGGTGCCCGGTCGGAGTCATGTGCCCAGTCTGACCGGCGGCACTGACCCGCACCAGCGGGAATCGGACACGACGACCGCGCTCGGTCCCGGCACCCGGCTGAGGAGAGCCGGTCGGTTCAGGCCGGCTCGGTGCGCGTGAGCGCCCCGCGGGCCAGCACGACCACCATGACGAGCGGGAGGACCGCCGCGAGCAGGTAGGGGAACGGGGTCAGGATCGCCAGGAAGACGGTGAGCAGGACACCGAGGAGTGCGATCGCACCGAACAGGCGCCGCGTCGTGGCCCTCCCCGCCGCCAGGTCGGCCGTCTCGGGGTCGTCGCCGTGGACCAGCCGGGCCACACCGACCGCCGCCCCGGAGAGCAGCAACAGCGCCAGGAACGTCAGGAAGAACGACCCGGCGACCTCGGGATCGCGGCCACCCATGAGTGCCACGGTGACGGCGAGCGCGAGCAGGATGATGGCCAGGGAGACGGCGACGCCGATGCCCAGGCGCAGCTGCGCGGGCGTGGCGGGGTTTGTTCCAGCGGTCACGGGGCAAACCTATGCTGGCCGGCCGAGAGACAGGGGAACATGTCGCCCATGAAGGTTGACCCGGATGCCATCCCCGGCTTCGCGCAGGAGATGAGCGTGCTGCGCTCCTCTGCCGACAGCGCCGCGCTCCAGGCCCGCTACACCGACCCGCAGCCGTCGGGTGGCGCCCTCCTCCTCCGCCTCATGGGCCATGGCGCGAACGTCGAGGCTCAGGTGCGCGTGGGCTCGACCGGACCGCAGCAGAGATGACCGACGAGGACAGGGCGCGCCTGGGCGGTGAGCTCGGCCGCGCCGGTGGCCGAGGCGTCGACTGACCGGCTCGGCGCTCGGCCGATGGACGAGGGCGACATGACGAAGGGCCCGGTCCGAGGACCGGGCCCTTCTGTTCTGCGTTGGTACCCCCGACCGGATTTGAACCGGCGTTACCGCCGTGAGAGGGCGACGTCCTAGGCCGCTAGACGACGGGGGCTTGCAGATGCCGCTCAGTGAGCGGCGGAGAGAACATTATCGAAGATGCCGTTCCGCTCCAAATCCTGGCCCGAGGGCCCGGACTCGCTGGGGTACTAGGACTCGAACCTAGAACAACTGAACCAGAATCAGCCGTGTTGCCAATTACACCATACCCCATGGGGGTATCGGATCAACCGCTGCGCGACCTTTCCGACCACCACGTGGTTCCTTCCGGAGACCTTCCAGAACCGACCCCGAAGGTTACACGCGAGGGGCCGGGGCGACCAATTCGGGGCCCGGCGGCGGCTGCGGCACCACTCCGCCGACGGGCGGTCCGGAGACGACGATCCCCATCACCTTCGCGACCCAGCTCGCGAGCCCCAGGTAGAGCAGCGACTGCGTCAGCGTCGCCACGATCATCCACGGGCTCGACGGCCCGCTCGCGTTGAGCGAGGTGGTCATGTCGCCGAAGGCGAGGGCCATGCCATAGGCCAGGAAGTTGTTGAGCACGTGCATCGCGATGGCGGCCTCCAGACCGCCGGTGCGGATCACGAGGATGCCGGCGACCACGCCGAAGGCGAAACGGTCGAAGAAGACCGGCGGGCTCTGGCCGAGCCCGTGGGCGAGCGCGAACAGCACCGACGGCACCACCACGGCCAGCACCAGCGACACCCGCCGCCACGGCAGCAACGAGCCGAAGGCCTGCGTGAGGTAGCCGCGGAAGACGTACTCCTCGCCGGCCGCCTGCAGCGGCGTCAGCAGGGCGATGACGAGCAGGAAGTCGCGGGTGGTCGAGGTGAAGTCGTTGACCGCGCCGACCGGCTCCTCGCC
Organism: Nocardioides sp. Soil774; assembly: GCF_001428125.1. Classification (GTDB taxonomy): domain Bacteria; phylum Actinomycetota; class Actinomycetes; order Propionibacteriales; family Nocardioidaceae; genus Nocardioides. Next base: position 205,704 of record NZ_LMSM01000007.1, read on the forward strand.
TGCCGACAACGGCAGGAAGAGCGAGACGCCCACGCTCGCCACCAGCGCCACCACCGCGAGCGGCAGGCAGGCCAGCAGGAAGCGCCAGCGCAGCCGCGGGGCGACCGAGGAGAGCCAGCGCGGCTTGAGCCGGTGGAACAGCCAGAGCACGAACCAGCTCGACACGATGGCCGAGCCGAGCACCACGTTGACCACGGCGAGCCCCAGCGGCGTGACCTCCTTGGTCACGTCGAGGACCGCGCTCGCCTCGCCGGCACTGCTCCCGCCGACCAGCAGCACGACGAGGGCCACCAGACCCAGCAGGGCGGGCACGATGCCGAAGACCAGCACCAGGAGCAGGACCGAGCCCAGGAGCGAGCGCCACCAGCCGGCGCGCCCGACCCGCTGGAGCTCGTGGTAGCGCGGACGGAAGTCGGGCGCCAGCGGGGTCGTCACGGGATCGTCCGGCCCTCAGGCCAGCACGGACTGCAGCCGCGCGAGGCTGCGCTCGCGCCCGAGCAGCTCCATCGACTCGAAGAGCGGCGGGCTGACCCGGCGGCCGGTGACCGCGACCCGCACGGGGCCGAAGGCCACGCGGGGCTTGAGCTCCATGCCCTCGATCAGCGCCACGCGCAGCGCCTCCTCGATGGCCGAGGTCGACCACTCGTGGAGCCCCGCGAGGGCGTCGTACGCCGCCTGCACGACGCCGCGGCCGGTCTCGTCGAGCAGCTTGGCGACGTCGGCCTCGTCGCGGGTGAAGTCGGCCTCGTCGACGAAGAGGAAGCCGAGCATCTCCGGCGCCTCGGTGAGCTTGTTGATCCGCTCGGCGACCAGCGGCATGGCCAGCTCGAGCAGCTGCGCGTCGGCGTCGTGGACGGGGTCGCCGACGACACCGGCCTCCTTGAGGAACGGCAGCACCCGGTGGGTGAGGTCGTCGATCGACAGCAGCCGCATCTGCGAGGCGTTGATCGCCTCGGCCTTCTTGAGGTCGAAGCGCGCGGGGTTGGGGTTGACGTCCTTGATGTCGAACTTCTCGACCATCTCGGCCAGCGTGAACACGTCGCGGTCGGCGGCGATGGCCCAGCCGAGGAGCGCGAGGTAGTTGAGCAGGCCCTCGGGCAGGAAGCCCTGCTCGCGGTAGAGCGCCATGTGGGCCTGCGGGTCGCGCTTGGACAGCTTCTTGTTGCCCTCGCCCATGACGTAGGGCAGGTGGCCGAACTCGGGGGTGAACCTGGCGACGCCGAGCTCCTTGAGCGCGTCGAAGAGCGCGACCTGGCGCGGGGTGCTGGAGAGCAGGTCCTCGCCGCGGAGCACGTGGGTGATCTCCATCGTCGCGTCGTCGACGGGCGCCGTCAGCGTGTAGAGCGGGTCGCCGTTGGCACGGCAGAGCGCGAAGTCGGGGACGAACTCGGTCTCGAAGGTGATGTCGCCGCGGACGAGGTCGTGCCAGGTGATCGAGCCGTCGGGCATGCGGAACCGCACCACGGACGTGCGGCCCTCGGCCTCGAAGGCGGCGCGCTGCTCGTCGCTGAGCTCGCGGCAGAAGCCGTCGTAGCCCATCACCTTCGAGCCGCTGGCCTTGCGGCGCGCCTCGACCTCGTCGTTCGTGCAGAAGCAGTCGTAGGTGTAGGACGACTCGCGCAGCCGGGTCAGCACGTCGGCGTAGATGTCGGTGCGCTCGGACTGGCGGTAGGGGCCGAAGTCGCCACCGACCACGACGCCCTCGTCCCACGTGAGGCCGAGCCACGTCATCAGGTCGATGAGCGAGTCGTAGGACTCCTGGGTGTTGCGCGCCTTGTCGGTGTCCTCGATGCGGAACACGAAGGTGCCGCCGTGGTGGCGCGCGAAGGCCCAGTTGTAGAGGGCGGTGCGGGCCAGGCCGACGTGCGGCGACCCCGTCGGGGACGGGGCCATGCGGACGCGTACGGGCCGGGTGTCGGGGGTGGTCATGGGGTGTCAGTTCCTCTTGGAGACGGGGTTGGTCAGGGCGCCGATGCCGGCGATGGAGATCTCGACCTCGTCACCGACCTGCATCGGGCCGACACCCTCGGGGGTGCCGGTGAGGATGACGTCACCGGGCAGCAGCGTCATCACGGAGGAGACGTGCGCGACCAGGGTAGGGACGTCGAAGATCATGTCGGCCGTCGTGCCGTCCTGGACGACGTCGCCGTTGAGGAAGGTCTGCACCTGGCGGCCGTCGGCGAACGCCTGCGGGTCGAGGTCGGTCTCGATCCACGGGCCCAGCGGGCAGAAGGAGTCGAAGCCCTTCGCACGGGTGAACTGCACGTCCGACTTCTGCAGGTCGCGCGCGGTGACGTCGTTGGCGATGGTGTAGCCGAAGATCACGTCGGTGGCCTGCTCGACCGGCACGTCGCGGCAGATGCGGCCGATGACGACGGCGAGCTCGCCCTCGTAGTGGAGGTCGGAGGTCTGCGGCGGGTAGAAGATCGGGTCGCCCGGTCCGACGACGGTCGTGTTGGGCTTGAGGAACATCAGGGGCTCGGCCGGCACCTCCCCACCCATCTCGGCGGCGTGCGCGGCGTAGTTCTTGCCGATGCCGACCACCTTGCTGCGCGGGATGATCGGCGCGAGGAGTCGTACGTCGCTCAGCGCGTGCTGCTCCTCGAGCACCTTGATGCCGACGTAGAGGGGGTCGCCGGCCAGGGCCACGACCACGGAGTCGTCGGCGGGCTGGCCGAACTGGTCGACCTCCCCGGTGACGACGCCGAAGCGGGGCTCCTCGCCCGTGGTGAACCGACAGATGCGCATGCGGCGAGGCTATCCAACTCCCCGGCGCGACAGGGCAGCCGGGAGCCCGCTGGCTACTGGCCGGCAGCCCGGTGCAGGGCCGCGAGGCTGGTCGCGACGTCGTCGACGGTCGTCGACCAGTTGCTCACGCTGACGCGCAGCACCGCCCGCCCGTGCCAGCGCGAGCCGGTCGTCCAGGCCGTGCCGTCGGCGAGCATCGCCTCGACCACCGCACGGGTGCGGTCGTCGTCGCCGAAGGTCGAGCAGACCTGGGTGAACACGACGTCGTTGAGCACGCTCGCGCCGTCGATGGCGGCGATGCCCTCGGCGAAGGCGGCGGCGTGCTCGCAGAACCCGTCGACGAGGTCGGCCACCCCGTCGCGGCCCAGCGCGCGCAGCACGGCCCAGACCGGGAAGGCGCGGCCGCGACGGCTGATCTCCGGCACCTTGTCGAACGGCTCCCCGGCCACGTCGTAGATGAGGTAGTCGCCGTGCATGCCCATCGCGGCACGCAGCGCGGCACTGTCCCGCACGATCGCCAGCCCGCAGTCGTAGGGGACGTTGAGCGTCTTGTGCGCGTCGCTGGCCCACGAGTCGGCGGCGTCGAAGCCGGCGACCAGGTGGCGCCGCGCCGGGGAGGCCGCGGCGAAGAGCCCGAAGGCGCCGTCGACGTGGACCCAGGCACCCGCGTCGTGGGCCGCCGCGATGGTGGCGTCGAACGGGTCGAAGGCGCCCGAGTGCACGTTGCCGGCCTGCAGGCACACGATCGTGGGGCGACCGTCGCCCGCATCGAGGGCGGCGGCCAGGGCGGCGGCCTCGACGCGCCCCTGGTCGTCGGCGGCGACCGCCTCCGGCGCACCAAGGCCGAGGTAGCGCAGCGCGAGGTCGACGGTGTCGTGCCGCTCGGCGCCGACCAGGACCCGTACGCCGGGTGAGCCGGCCAGACCGCGCTCGCTGACGTCCCACCCGGCGCGGCGCAGCACCTCGTCGCGGGCGGCGGCCAGGCAGGTGAAGTTGGCCATCGTGCCGCCGGTGACGAAGCCGACCGCGCTGCCCGCGGGCAGTCCGAGCAGGTCGAGCAGCCATCGCTCGGCCAGGTCCTCGACCGCGGAGTGGGCCGGCGTCAGCAGCCGCAGGCCGGAGTTCTGGTCCCACGCGCTGACCAGCCAGTCCGCGGCGAGCGCGGCCGGGTGGGTGCCGCCGATGACGAAGCCGAAGAAGCGTCCGCCGGGCATCGCGGTCAGTCCGGGCTCGCACGCGCTCACGAGCTCGTCGACGACGTCGACCGGGTCACGGGGTCCGTCCTGGAGCACCGGGTCCAGCCGCGCGGCCACCTCGCCGGCACCGATGCGCGGCGGCACGCGCCGCGTCGGGAGCGAGCCGAGCCACTCGCGGGCGTGCAGCTGGGCACGGTCGAGTCCGGCGGTGCGGTCCATGCCGTCAGTGTGCGCGCGCGCCGGGCGCGCGGTCGAGGGTCGGCCCTCACTGGTCTGGCCCTAGACTCGGACCAGTGAAGGTGCTGTCCGCGGCCGAGTGGCGTCCCCTCGCCGAGGCCCACGCCGCGCGCGTCGACGCACTCGTCGAGCCCCACCTCGCCCGCCGGTCCGAGCAGGTGAAGCACCCGGTGCACGACTTCCTCTTCACCTACTACTCCCACCGCCCCGCGCAGCTGCGCCGCTGGCACCCCGGCTTCGGCGTCGCGCTCGAGGACGCACCGGACCACGCCGCGCTCAAGGGCTACGAGGGCGCCCCGGCCTCCGTCACGGCGACGTACGTCGAGTCGCAGCGACCGTTGCTGACGCAGCTGCGCACGCTGCTGGCCGCCACCGCCGGGCGGGCGCCGCAGCTGGGCTGCTTCGGCCTGCACGAGTGGGCGATGGTGCACCGAGCCGTCGAGCACGGCACCCGTCACGACTGGCCGCTGCGCCTGGGGCCCGACGGCACCGACGCCGTCGTGGAGTCACACCGCATCGCGTGCTCGCACTTCGACGCGTTCCGCTTCTTCACCCCGACGTCGCGCCCGCTCAACACCCTCCAGCCCGCGCGGGACGACCGGCCGCGCTTCGAGCAGCCGGGGTGCCTCCATGCCGGGATGGACCTCTACAAGCACGCCTTCCGGCTCAGCCCGATGATCCCCAGCGACCTCGTCGCCGACTGCTTCGAGCTGGCCCGCGAGATCCGCGAGCTCGACATGCGTGCCTCGCCCTACGACCTCGCCGGCCTCGGCTTCGAGCCCGTCGCGATCGAGACCACGGCGGGCAAGGCGGCGTACGTCGAGGCGCAGCGCGGGTTCGCTGAGCGCGGCGCGCCGCTGCGGGCGCGGCTCCTCGCGGAGTGCGACCGCCTCCTGGCCGAGGGGCCGGCTCAGAACTCGTAGCCGAAGGCCTCGATGGTGTCGGCGAAGACCTCGGCCACGCGCTGCTTCGAGGCCGGCGTGTAGAGCTCGCGGTAGTGCCCGGCGGGGCGGGCGTTGCCCTTGGCGCGCGGGAGGTCGGGGCGACCGGGCAGGCCGAGGTGGTCCCAGACGTCCTGCAGCTCGGTGTCGAGGTTCTCGTAGAGCAGCACGCGGTCGAGCACCATCTGGCCGCGGATGCGGTAGAGCCGACGGTTGTTGGCCAGCTGCTCGATCCAGATCTCCTGCACGTAGGCCTCGAAGTCGGGCAGCTCGTCGCGGTCCTTGTACTTCCAGAAGTAGAGCGAGACTACCGCGTCCCACGGGTTGCGCTCGATCGCGAAGGTGAAGTAGTCGTCGAAGGTCTGCGCGCCGACCAGGTCGCGGGTGGCCTTGGCGCCCATGTGGTTGTAGGCCTTGCGCGAGAGCGGCGGCGACTGGAAGTTCTGCGGTGCCCGGCCGCCGGCGGCCTGGCGCAGCGCCTCGTCCTCCGGGCTGATCTCGGTGATGATGTCGTCGGGCCCGCACACCTTGGACAACGCGATCTCGACGCTCGTGCCCGCGGTCTTGCGGGTCTTGAGGAAGATGAAGCGGTGCTGGTGGGACGCGATCACGGGCATGACCCTATCCGTCGGGCCGTTCCTGGTCCCGCGGATACGGTGGCTGCCGTGACCGAGCCCCTGTCAGCCGCCGACCACCACTTCCGCGGCGACGACTGGTGGGGTGACGACCTCGGCGCCGCGCGCTTCACCGACTGCACGTTCACCGACGTCGACCTCTCCGAGGCGCGCACCACGGGGGCCACCTTCGAGCGCTGCACCTTCCACGGCGGCCGCTTCAACGCCTCGCACCACACCGCGACCGCGTTCGTCGGCTGCGACTTCCGGCGTACGTCGTTCTTCGACGCCACCCTCGACGGCTGCAAGCTGGTCGGCAGCACCTTCGCCGAGTGCACGATGCGCCCCCTCACGGTGACCGGTGGCTCGTGGCTGGGCGTGACGATCCGCGGCGCGAACCTCTCGCGCCTCGACCTGCGCGGGCTCGACCTGCGCGAGGCCGACCTGTCGCTGTCGGACCTCACCCTCGCCACGCTGGCCGGGGCCCGGCTCGACCGGGCAGCGCTGCAGGCCACGGTCCTCGACCGCGCCGACCTGCGGGGCGCGAGCCTCGACGGGGTCGACCTGTCGGCGGCGGTGCTGAGGAAGACGAAGCTCGACCTCGCCGGCGCGGTGCTGCTGGCCGAGCTGCACGGGGCGGACGTCGATCCCTAGGACTGGACGCCCGTCGTGGCCGCTCGACGTCCGGCATGCCGGGCGTCGAGCGGACCGTGGTCCGCTCGAGCGGGGCCAGGCACCCGCGCTCGCAGCCCGTCGATGACCAGGTCGAGGCCGAGGTCGAAGTCGGGGAGCGAGTCGAGCGAGCGCTCGACCGCGCCGAGGCTGACCGCCTGGCGCGCGGTCTGCTCCTCGAAGGCGTGCCCGAAGACGTAGTGCACGAGGGTGCGCGAGGCGACCGCGACGAGGTCGGGCGGCGCACCGGCGTCGGCCAGGACCTTCTCCAGCTCCGCGACCGGCGCGGCGGCGCCCAGGCCGAAGGCCCACACGGTGGCGACCACGTCGGCGCCGTCGGTGCACGCGAGCATCGCCCCACGCAGCTCCGAGCACACCTCGCGCAGCTGCTCGGACCAGTCGACTGCGGTGCGCGGGCGGGCGCCGCGCGCGAGGATCTCGTCGGCGACCGCGGCGAGCAGCGCCTGCTTGCTGGCGAAGTGGTGGTAGATCGCGCTGGGCTGCACGTCCAGCTCGGCGCCGAGGCGTCGCATGGTCAGGGCTGACAGGCCGTGGGTGTCGAGCAGCGTGACCGCGTGGGCGAGCACGTCGCTGCGCTTGTGGGCCACCGCACACCCTCCCGTCCCGTGGACCTCGTTGACGCCGATCTGGTGGCCACCCTAACCTGAACACCGTTCAGCCTGAACAGTGTTCAGGTTCCGCAGCCCCGCAGACCCGAGGAACGACCGATGACCGCCACCGCCCCCACCGATGCCGCCGACCAGGACGTCACCCACCCCTCGTCCTCCCCCGCCCGCGACATCGCCCTCGTCGCGGCCTTCGCCGCCCTCATCAGCGCCAGCGCCTACATCGGCGCGATCCCGGTCGGCAGCGCCGGCGTACCGATCACGCTGCAAACCCTGACGGTGATGGTCGCCGGCTGCATCCTCGGTCCGGTGCGCGGCTTCTCCGCGGTCACCCTCTACCTCGCGCTCGGCGCGGTCGGGCTGCCGGTCTTCGCCGAGCACTCGTCGGGCGTCGGCGTCTTCAGCGGCCCGAGCGGCGGCTACCTGCTCGCCTTCCCCGTCGCCGCGGCGGTCGGGGGCTTCCTGGTGAAGTACGTCGCCCGCGACCGGCGTACGAGCGCGCTGGTCGTCTTCTTCTGCTCGCTCGCCGCGAGCGTCTTCGTCATCCACACCTTCGGCATCACCGGGATGAAGCTCTTCTTCGACGTCTCGTGGCGCGAGGCGGCCACCTACGACATGCCCTTCTGGATCGGCGACCTGGTGAAGACCTCGCTCGTCGCGATGATCGCCGCCGAGGTGCACCGCGCCTTCCCGCAGCTGCTGCAGCGCGACTGAGGCCGCGGACTGACTTGACCTCAATTCAGTTCGAGGACACCGCCGTCCGGGTCCCCCTGCCCGGTCGCGGCCGACGCGAGATCCTCGCGCCCACGACGCTGCACCTCACCGAGCACCGCGTCGCCGTCATCGGCGCCAACGGGTCGGGCAAGTCGACGCTCGCGCGGACGGTCAACGGCCTGGTGCGGCCGTCGTCGGGACGGGTGACGGTCGACGGCAAGGACGTGGTGCGCGACGGAGCGGCCGTGCGCAGGATGGTGGGGTTCTGCTTCACCGACCCGGCCGCCCAGCTGGTGATGCCGACGTGCGTCGAGGACATCGAGCTGTCACTGCGCCGCACGATGAAGGACTCCTCGGCCCGCCGCGAGCGGGCGCTCGCCGTGCTCGCGGCCAACGGCCTGGAGCAGCACGCACACGACTCCGTGCACTCGCTCTCGGGGGGGCAGCGGCAGCTCCTGGCGCTGGCCGGTGTGCTCGCGCTCGAGCCGAGGGTGGTGGTGGCCGACGAGCCGACCACGCTGCTCGACCGCGCCAACACGCGACGCGTCGCCGACGCGCTGCTGGGCCTCGAGCAGCAGCTGGTGCTGGTGACCCACGACCTCGACCTGGCTGCCCGGTGCGACCGGGTGCTGGTGGTCGACTCGGCGCGGGTCGTGCACGACGGCACCCCCGAGGAGTCCATCGCCCACTACGTCCGCCTGGCCGACGCGGTGACTCCCGGGTGAGCGACCTCATGGCGGGTCTGCACCAGCCCGGCGACACGGTGCTGCACCGCCTGTCCGTCGGCGCGAAGGTGCTGGGCTTGGCGGCCCTGAGCCTCTCGATCGTCGTGGCGCGCGACGTCCGCGCCGCGGTGGTCTTCCTCCTCCTCACGCTCCTGCTCGCGGCGCTCGCCCGGGTCCCGCTGCGCTCGGTGTGGCGGGCCGCCCGCGGCGTGCTGCTGATCGCGGTCGTGGCGAGCGCGTTCCAGTGGTGGTGGTACGGCGCGGAGAAGGCTGTCGAGACCTTCCTCGACCTGCTCAGCCTGGGGCTGGCCGCGCTGTCCCTGACCGCCACGACGGCGGTCAACGACATGGTCGACGCACTCTCCCGCTGGGCCCGGCCGCTGCGGTTCGTCGGAGTCGACCCGGACCGCGTCGCCCTCACAGTCGCGCTGACCGTCGGCGCGCTGCCCGGCACGATCGCGATCGCCCGCGAGACCCGTGACGCGGCCCGGGCGCGAGGGCTCGACCGCAACCCGAGGGCGTACCTCTCCCCGTTCGTGATCCGCATCGTGGCCCGCGCCCACGAGTCCGGGGACGCACTGCACGCGCGCGGGATCGGCGACTGATCAACGCCGCGGGGCCACCTTCAGCATCCCCGGCACGCTCGTATGTCGGGGCGCGTTCCCATCAGAGCCGCTGGTTGAGGAACCAGCGGTGCCCGAAGGGGTCGCGGAACACCGCCAAGCGCCCGACGGGCGGGTTGTCCTCGGGTCCCCGGTCGAGAGCGACGCCGGCGCCGATCACGCGGTCGCACAGCGTGTCCACCCCGTCGACCTCGAGGTGGAGCGTGACCGCCGGGAACCGCGAGGGGTCGGGAGCTGCGACGCCGGCGGACTCGAACTCGTCCGACATCATCCAGCGCCCGCCGCCGAGCGACAGCTCGACGTGACCGATGCGGCCGTCGTCCATCACGATCGGGTCCACCACGACCTCGGCGCCGAGCACCTCGACGTACCAGTCGATCGCGGCGCGTGCGTCGGACACGCAGATGTACGGCGTCAGCTCACCCATGGCCTGACTTCACCAGCCGGGCGGGCGCCTGTCCACCCAGGCCTGACCAGCACCAGCCCGGGCCCCCTCGACCTGCGCGGCCACCGAGAGCAGCAGCTCCTCCTCGGCCGGACGGGCCGCGAGCATGACCCCGACCGGGAGGCCGTCGTCGGTCCAGTGCAGCGGCAGCGACACCGCCGGCATGCCGGTGACGTTCCAGGCGCTGGTCCACGGCGTGAAGGCCTTCTGGGCATCGAAGTCCCGCTGTGGGTCGGCGTCGTCGCGCAGCTCGCCGACCAGCGCCGGCGGCCGCGCGAGCGTGGGCGTGAGGACGACGTCGTACGCAGCCAGCGCGGCCAGCGCGCCGGCCGCGTGCTGCCGCAGCCGGCTGATGGCGAGCCCGAAGTCGGGGCCGCTGACGGCGTGGCCGCGGGCGCTGAGCCAGCGGGTCAGCGGACGGAGCCGGTCCTCCCGGCCGGGAGGGGCGGCGGAGAGGGCGGTGAGCACCGCCCAGCACGTCTCGAAGTCGGCGACCGCGTCGTGCGGGATCGGCACCGGCACGTCCTCGACGTCGTGGCCGAGGGACCCGAGCAGGCGCGACGCGTCCTCCCACGCGGTGACGCTCGAGGCGTCCACGTCGACGTCGGCGATCACGGGCGCGACGAAGCGCGCGACGCGCAGGCGCCCGGGCTCGCGGTCGCAGGCCGACAGGAACGACCCGGACGGCGCCGGCGCCCAGAACGGGTCGCCGACCCGGCGACCTGCGAGCACGTCGAGCAGCGCGGCGGCGTCGCGGACGGTGCGAGCGAGCGTGCCGGCCGTGGACAGCCCGACCGGGTCGCCGTACCTCGGGGCGGCGCTGATGCGTCCGCGCGACGGCTTGAGCCCGACCAGCCCGCAGCAGGAGGCCGGGATGCGGATCGACCCACCGCCGTCGGAGCCCGGTGCCACCGGGAGCAGACCCGCGGCGACCGCGGCCGCGGCACCGCCTGACGAGCCACCCGCCGTCCGGGTCGTGTCCCACGGCGTGACCGCGGGCGGGGCGACGTCGGGCTCGGTGTAGCACGGCGACCCGAACTCGGGCGTGCTGGTCTTCCCCAGGCTCGGCATCCCGGCCGCCTCGACGGTCAGGACGAGGTCGTCGGAGGCGTCGGGCACGAAGTCGTCGTACGCCGCGGAGCCGAAGGTGGTGCGGACCCCGGCGGTGGGGTGGAGGTCCTTGATGCCAGTAGGGACGCCCCAGAGCGGACCGGCGTCCGTGGGGCGTCCCTGCTGGGTGAGTCGGCGTGCGTGCTCGCGCGCGAGGTCGTGGGTGGTCGTGATGAACGCTCCCACCACGTCCGCGCGGGCGGCGTAGTGCTCGACCAGCTCGAGCGGCGACACGTCACCGCGGCGTACGGCGTCGCCCTGCTCGAGCGCGGTCAGGTCGTGGATCTGCGGCACACCGCCGACCGTAGCCGCCCCCGAAGTCCCCGGATATCCGGGGACTCTCCCGCTTTGCACCCCAGATCTCGGCCGACAACCGGGAGACTTGGGTGCAAAGCTCAGGCAGCGGCGTCGACCTCGTGGGCGACGAGGCTGTCGAGCGCGCCGAGGAAGCGCTGCACGGCCGCCTCGTCCTCCAGCGGGTCGCCGTCGAGCGCGGGCTCGTCGACGACGATGCCCTCGACCACGACCGCACCGGCGATGGTGGCGGAGTGGCGGGCGTGCTCGTGCGACCACTTGCCGCCGTACGGCGTCGGCGTGGCGCCGATGGCCGCGAACGGCTTGCCGACGATGGCGCCCTGGCCGTAGGGCCGCGAGAGCCAGTCGATGGCGTTGTTGAGCACGGCCGGCATGGTGCCGTTGTACTCCGGGGTGACGGCGAGGACGCGGTCGGCGGCGGCGACCGACTCGCGCAGCGCAACGGCGCTGGCGGGGGCGGTCTCCCCGTCGAGCTCCTCGTTGTAGAACGGGACGGCGTCGAGGCCCTCGAGGACGTCGACGCTGACGCCGGCGGGGGCGTGGTCGCGCAGGTGCTCGGCGATGCGGCGGTTGAGGCTGCCGGTGCGGGTGGAGCCGAGGAGCACGGCGACGCGGGTCTGCTTGTCAGAGGTCATGCGAGGCTAAACGGACCACGGTCCGCTTCTATTCCGGTGTCCGCCGACTTTCTCCGCGCCTAGGCTGCGACTCGTGACGCACCCCCTGCTCCCGATGGCGGGCGAGCCCGCGCCGGAGCGGGCTGACGCCGCGCGCAACCGCGAGGCCATCCTCGCAGCGGCGCTGCACCTGGTGCGGACGCGGGGGGTCGGCTGCGTGACCATGGACACGGTCGCCGCCGAGGCGGGGGTGGGCAAGGGCACGCTCTTCCGGCGCTTCGAGAGCCGTGAGGGCCTGATGGCCGCGGTGCTCAACGAGTCGGAGACCGCGTGGCAGGCGAGCGTGATCTCCGGTCCCCCGCCGCTCGGTCCCGGGGCGCCGCCGCTCGAGCGGCTGCTGGCCTTCGGGCACTCGCGGTTGCGCACCAACGTCACCCACGCGGCGCTGATCAAGGCCGCGACCGGCACGAGCGCGGCCCGCTCGCGCGCCGCGGCGTCCTTCGCGGTGATGCACGTGCGGCACCTGCTCGGCGAGCTCGGTGTCGGCGGCGACCTGCTCCTGCTCGCGATCGCCGTGCTCGCGCCGCTCGACGTCGTGGTGGTCGAGCAGCAGCAGGCCGACGACATCTCGCTCGAGCGGATCGAGGCGGGGTGGGACGACCTGGTGCGCCGGGTGGTCGGCGGCTAGGACCTCCTAGCGGTGCTGGCGCCTGAGGCCGAAGGTCAGGCCGTCGACGAGCGCGCCCCACGACGCCTCGATGACGTTGGCGCCGACCCCGACCGTCACCCATGACGACTCGCCGTCGCTGGTCTCGATGAGGACGCGCGTGATCGCGTCGGTGCCGTGGCCCTGGTCGAGGATGCGCACCTTGTAGTCGATCAGCTCGAACTTCGCGACCTCCGGGAAGGCCTGCCCGATCGCCTCGCGCAGCGCCGCGTCGAGGGCGTTGACCGGGCCGTTGCCCTCGCCGGTGACGACGTACCGGACCCCCTCCGCGCGCAGCTTCACCGTCGCCTCGGAGACGGCCTCGCCGTCGGTGCGGGTCTCGGTGATCACCCGCCAGGACTCGACGTCGACGTAGGACGGGCGCGTGCCCTCGACCTCCTCGGCGAGCAGCAGCTCGAAGGAGGCATCGGCGGCCTCGAAGGTGTGGCCGCGCTGCTCCATCTCCTTGACCCGGTCGGTCACCCGGGTGACGAGCGCGCGATCTTCGGAGAGGTCGTAGCCGAGCTCCTTGCCCTTGAGCTCGATGGAGGCGCGACCTGCCATGTCGGAGACCAGCAGGCGCATGTCGTTGCCGACGACCAGCGGGTCGAGGTGCTGGTAGAGGTTGGGGTCGACCTTGATCGCGCTCGCGTGCAGCCCGGCCTTGTGCGCGAACGCCGACGTGCCGACGTAGGGCTGGCGCGAGGCCGGCGGCACGTTGGTGACCTCGGCGACCGCGTGCGCGATGCGGGTCGACTCGCGCAGCAGGCCCTCGGGCAGGACGTGGCGGTCCAGCTTGAGCTCGAGGTTGGCCACCACCGTGACCAGGTCGGCGTTGCCGGTGCGCTCGCCGTAGCCGTTGATGCAGCCCTGCACGTGCGTCGCGCCGGCGGCGACCGCAGCCAGCGAGTTCGCCACGGCGCAGCCGCTGTCGTTGTGGGCGTGGATGCCGACGCGCGCACCGGTGGTCTCGATGACGTCGAGCACGACGTCGGAGACCCAGTCGGGCAGCATGCCGCCGTTGGTGTCGCACAGCGCGACCACCTCCGCGCCGGCCTCGGCCGCGGTGCGCAGCACCTCCAGGGCGTACGCTCGGTTGCCGCGGTAGCCGTCGAAGAAGTGCTCGGCGTCGAGGAACACGGTCTGGCCCTCCTCGCGCAGGTGGGTGACGGTGTCGCGCACCATCGCGAGGTTCTCCTCCAGGGTGGTGCGAAGCGCGAGCTCGACGTGGCGGTCGTGCGACTTGGCGACCAGCGTCACCACACCGGCCCCGGAGTCGCGGAGTGCGGCGACCAGCGGGTCGTCAGCAGCGCGTACGCCGGCGCGGCGGGTGGCGCCGAACGCCGCGAGCCGGGCGTGGCGCAGGTCCAGCTCGGCAGCCGCGCGGCGGAAGAACTCGGTGTCCTTGGGGTTGGCGCCGGGCCAGCCGCCCTCGATGAAGCCGACGCCGAGACCGTCGAGCTGCCGCGCGATGGCCAGCTTGTCGGCGACCGAGAGGTTGAGGCCCTCCTGCTGGGCGCCGTCGCGCAGGGTGGTGTCGTAGACGTGGAAGGCGCCGTGCAGGTCCATCGGAGGTCTCTCGGTCGGGGGGTGCGGATATGAAAAAACCTCCTGGGGTGCAGGAGGTCGGCGCGGCGGGAGTCCCGTCGCGCTAGGCAATGATGATCGTGCTGGTCACGTCAGAGATGGTGCCACCGCTGCGCCGCTGTCGAGACGGGCGTCTCGCGATGCGGTCCTGACGATCGTCGCCAGGACCGCACCGCGACGACTGCTCACCCGAGGTCGCGGTACTCCGTCCAGGCGACCTGCATGCGGGCGGCCTGTCCGGCGGTGAACTCGGTCATGCAGGAGTCGTAGGTGTAGTCCATGAAGTTGTGGATCGGGTCCACCCCGTCGCCCTCGCAGGTGTCGCGGTCGACCGGGCACTGGAAGGCCGGCGAGGCCTCGGGCGCGGTGTCGTCGACGCTGTCGCCCGGCTCGGAGCAGCCGCCGTCGAAGGTGTGGAAGAGCTCGAGCCAGTGGCCGATCTCGTGGGTGGCGGTGTCACCTTCGCCGTAGTTGGCGTAGACGGCCGTGTCACCGGTGTCGCCCTCGACGCTCGGCAGGCTGCGGTAGTCGAGGACCACACCGTCGAGGTAGCGCGGCAGCGGGTCGCCGAAGGTCGCGGCGTCGGTGAAGTCGGAGGGGAAGTAGGCCCAGCCGAGCAGCGACTGCGCGAGGGAGGCGCTGTAGATGTTGAGCGTCTCCGGGGTGCTGTCGCCGTAGAAGTACTTCTTCATCTTCACCTCCTTGCCGCTGCCGCGGTAGAAGCGCGGCAGCCCGCCGTTGGAGGACACCAGGTTGAACCACTCCGGCTGGTAGGTCCGGTCGACCTCCTCGAGCACGAAGGAGAAGCCGGTGTCGGCGTAGGCCTCGTTGAGCACGTCGATCTGCGCGTCGATGCGCGCGTCGGAGAGCCAGCCGCCGCCCTTGCCCTTGTCCTTGTAGACGACGTTGAAGCGCACCGGGATGGTGGCGGGGACCGCAGCCGCACGCGAGGTGGAGCCGACCCGGCCCGCGGCGGCCTTGATCGCCTTCGCGAGCGGGTCCTGGTGCACCACGTGCAGGTCGTCGCGCGGGATGGCTCCGGCGGGGGCCTGCGCCAGGCCGGCGTAGTCGATGCAGTCGGTGCCCCTGTCCGGCGCGGGTGCACCGAACGACGGGGTGGTCATGGACATGCCCGTCCCCAGGGCCAGGGTCGTGGCTGCCACGCCGAGGCGGGCGGCGAAGGAGGTGGTGCCGGTGCGGATCATCGTGTCCCCTCACAGGTCGGTTGGGTGGACCGTAAGCCAGCACGGGGACGCAGGAGAAGCGCCTTGAGGCGAACTCCGGTCAGGCTGCTGGAAGCAGGGCTGCTCGTCCGGGCCCGAGGTCCGGCACGTGGACGCGAGTCACGAGCCGTCGGGCACCGGGAGACGGGCAAGTGCGGCCAGTCGCCTGTCCTCGGCGTGAATCACGCGCTCGGCCACCTGTCGTGCGGAAGAGCTGGCCCCGGTGACCAGCTCCGCGCGCGCTGACGCGATGGACGCGTGCGCGTGGGCGGTCAGGTGGTCGACGAACGCCCTGTGCAGGGCGGCACCGCGCAGCCCGGCCAGTGCGTCGGCGGTCCCCAGTGGCAGCACCTCGACGCCGGGCGAGCGCCAGAGGCCCAGGCACGCGGAGATCGCGGCGAGCTGCCGCACCTGCTCGGCGCGGGTGCTCTGGGCCAGGGCACGCAGTCCGCTGCTGGCCCCGTGGGTGACGGCCGCGCTGCAGGCCGTGAGCACAGGTCCCAGCGCGGCGTGTGCCTGCTCGAGGTAGAGGAGGTCGGCCTCGTTGCCGTCGGGCCGGGACGGCGCTGCGGCGAGGTGGTCGACGGTCTGCTGCGATCCGGTCATGGTGCTCGTCCCTGCTGGAGTTGGGTGGTCGTGCCGGTGGTGGTGCCGACGCTGGTGCGTCAGACGCCGATGATGCGGTCGTCGTCGCTCGAGAGCTCGCGCGGCGGGGTCACCGCTGGCAGCTCGGCCAGGGCCTCGAGGTCCCGGATGACGGCCCACGGCGTGGGCGGAGGCGGTGAGCCAAGGACCCGGAGCAGTCCGTCGACCGACGCGGCGACGGTGAAGGCCCGCCCAGCCCGTCGGCGTACGGACTCCGGCACGGGGCCCAGCGTGCGAGCGGCGAGGACCCCCTGCGCGAGCGCCTCGGCGTCGTCGGCGGCCACGAGCAGCAGCGCGCCGCAGTCGGTCTCGGGCAGGCCGCCGTCGTCCGAGGCGACGACCCGGCACCCGGCGTGCTGCGCCTCGATCGACAAGATGCCGAAGGTCTCGTGCCAGTACTGGCCGTTGGACGGCATCACCACGACGTCGTGCTCCACCAGCAGCGCCGCCATCGCCTCCGGCGTGCGCCTGGCAGCGACCACCTCGATGCCCGGGTGGGTGCGGAGCATGCGCTCGATGATCGCGCCCTGCGGCTTGTCCGAGCCGGCGGAGGTGACGGTGACGCTGACGTGGTCGTCGTCGAACAGGTCGGTGTGGAGCATCGAGAGCAGGGTGTAGATCCCCTTCTCGGGGGTCAGTCGCCCGGCGTAGAGCACGCGGGTCGTCCCGTCCGGCGCCGGCGGGCGAGGACGGGTGGCGAACGTCGGCTCGGCGAACGGGTAGACGACCTGGACGGTCTCGAGGCTGACGTCGAGGAAGTCCGACCAGAGTGCCGCGGCGAACCTGCTGGTCGCCATGAGGGTGCGGTTGCGGGTGCCGGCCACGACGGCGCGCTGGTGGTGGTCGCGCAGCGGCGGAGGCACGTGGAGGATCTGGAAGGCCGGGCGCATCGTGGCGACCGGGGGCGCCTCGCTGACGAAGACGAGGGTGTCGTCGAGCCTGCTGAGGTCCTCGAGCGCCGCGACCGAGTGGAACGGCACGTCGTCGAAGTCGTCGCGTCCGTCGGCCTCACCGAGGCCCACCGTCACGACCCGGGCGTCGATGCCGCGGCGGTTGAGCTCGCGCACCTGCCCGACGGTGAAGTTCTCCGACCCGCCGGTGCCGGCGGGAAGCTCCTCGCCCGGCGACCAGGCGAAGGAGATCACCGTGTGCCCGGGGCGTACGCGTGTCGTCGGCGGAAAGGGGATGGTTCCGTGCTGAGCCGCGAGATCATCTCGCACCACCTGACGTGGCTGCGACGTGAGTGCCGAGTGCCCCGGGAGCCGGAGCGTGGCATGACGCCTGCAGTGACTCCACCCTAGCGGAGCGGCGGGCACGGCGGGCCCGCACGCGGCTGCCCGCGGGACGCCTCAGAGCCAGCCGGGCAGGTGGACGTCGGCGAAGGGTGCCGAGTCGTACGGCGCCCAGCTGGTGCCCCGGGCCGACGCGCCCGCGCCCAGTCCGGAGGCCCCGGCCGCGACGAGCAGGGTCACCAGCAGCCACGGCACGCCGCGACGCGCGAGCGGGTCGACGGCGCGGCGCACGGGCGAGCGCAGGCGCTCCGAGCCCGGGCCCCACCACAGGCCGAGGGCCAGCGCGGCGCCGATCGCGGCGAGCGAGGTGAGCACCGACAGCGACGCCGCGAAGCACAGCAGCGCGACAGCGGCGCCGATGCCGAGGCTCCACAACATCAGCAGGACCGTGCCCCCGAGCCCGGCGACGACGTGCCACGGGGCGGCGAGCAGCAGCTGGATGCCGTCGTACCACCTGGTCCCGCGCCGGCTTCGCCGGTTGCCGTGCGAGCTCGCGGCCAGCGAACCGCTGCGCAGCAGCCAGACGCCGACGAAGACCACCGCGAGCGTGACGTAGGGAGCGAGGGCAACGCCGCCGGCCACCACTCCCCCGAGGGCGAGGAGCGTCGCGGTGCGGCGCAGCCGCTGCCCGGCCGGGACGTGCTCGCGCGGCGGCGGGCCGTAGTCGGTGACGTACTCGGTGGTGCCGGCGGGGTCGTCGTGGAAGTCGTCGTCCCAGTCCTCCGACCAGTGCACCGGCTCCGCGACCGGCGCGGCGACGCCGGTGCCGACGCGGGTGGGTGCGTCGAGGTCGTCGCGCACGCCGGCGACGTAGGGCAGCGTGACCGGTGCGGAGTGCGGGCGCGGCTGGGGCGTCCCGTCGACCGCGAGGTCCTCGAGCCAGTCGCGCACCTCGTCGAGCGACGGCCGGTCGGCAGGCTCGGGCGCGAGCGCCTCCTCGACGAGCTCGAGCACGTCGGGGTCGAGGCCGGCGAGGTCGTGCTCGCCGCGACGGACGCGGTCCATGATCGCCACCGACGGCCCGCGGCCGAACGGCGCGCGTCCGGTGCCGGCGTACGCCACGGTGGCCGCCCAGGCGTGCACGTCGGAGGCAGCGGTGGCGTCCTCGCCGTAGAGGATCTCGGGCGCGAGGTAGCCGGGAGTGCCGAGCAGCCAGCCGTTCATCGTGATGCGGGAGTCCTCGGCGACCCGGGCCAGCCCGAAGTCGATGAGGATCGGCGTGCGCCCCTCCATGATCACGTTGGAGGGCTTGATGTCGCGGTGCAGCACGCCGACGGCGTGGACGGCGTCGAGCGCCTCGGCCAGGCAGTCGGCGAACCACAGGAGGTCGTCGCCGGCCAGCGCGCCCTCCTCCTGCACGTGGTCGTGCAGGGAGAGGCCGGGGACGTACCTGGTCGCGACGTAGGGGATCTCGCCCCACGGGTCGGCGTCGACGATCTCGGCGATGCGACGGCTGCGCACTCGCGTCAGCGAGCTGACCTCGCGGGCGAGCCGGCGCCGGGCCTCGTCGTCGCCGACGACGTGGGGGCGCAGCACCTTGATCGCGACCGGCCGCTCCCCCGGCTTCTGGCCGAGGTGCACCACGCCCATGCCACCCTCGCCGAGGCGGGCGCGCAGCGCGTAGCCGCCGACGGTGAGCCCGGGCGGCGGCGCCTTGGGGGAGGTCGTCACGCGTCCGAGGATAAGCGTGCCGACGCCCGATCGGCCTGATCCGCGCGCCGACGCCGGCCGGGTCCATGATGGAGAGGTGGACGACACCCGGCACCGCCTCGCCTCCGAGCGCGTGCAGACGCTGGAGCGGCTGTCCAGCCTGACCGGCGACCACGACGCGATGGTCGCCGCGTCGCTCGACACCAACGCCGACGACGAGCACGACCCCGAGGGCGCGACCATCGCGTTCGAACGCTCGCAGATCGGCGCGCTCGTCCGCCAGGTGCGCCACCACCTCAGCGAGGTCGATGCAGCGCTGTCGCGCCTGGACGCGGGGACGTACGGCACCTGCGAGGGGTGCGGCGGGCCGGTCGGACCGGAGCGGCTCGAGGCCCTGCCCGCCGCGCGCCTGTGCATCCGCTGCGCCGCCCGCGCGTCAGGATGACCGGCATGTCCCGCCTCCGGTCGATCCTGCCCCCTGCCGCCTACGTCGGGCTCGCGGTCGTCGACAGCGTCGCCGCCGGCCGACGCGGTCCGGCCGCGCAGCGGCTGCGGTGGATCACCAAGCCCCTGCTGATGCCCGCGCTGGCGGCTGCGACGGTGCCCGCCGTCGACGGCACCGTGCTGTCCCGGGGCACGGTGGCCGCCCAGGCGTTCTCGTGGGGCGGCGACGTCGCGCTGCTCGGCTCTGGCGAGCGGGCGTTCCTCGGCGGCGTCGGGTCGTTCTTCGGCGCCCACGTGGCGTACGTCGCCGCCTTCCTCTCGGTGCACGACCCCGCCCCCGACCTCGCTCGGCTCCGTCTCCCGCTCGGCCTGTGGCTGACTGCCGCTCCCGTGATGGCCGTCGCGGCCGGACGCGACGACCCGGCACTGCGGGCACCGGTCGCGGCGTACGCCACGATCCTCAGCGCGATGTTCGCCAGCTCGCGCGTGCTCTCCCCGTCGCTGCCGGCCGGCGCGCGGCGCAGCGTCCGGGCCGGGACCGCGCTCTTCGTCGTCTCCGACGTCGTGCTGGCCACGCAGCGGTTCCTGCTGCGCGAGCCGCGGCCGGAGCTGGACTCGTTCGTGATGGCGACCTACACGGCTGGCCAGGGGTTGATCGCCGCCGGGGTGGCGGAGGTGGCCCGGACGCGGCCGTGAGTCCGGCGGCCCTCGGTCCTCGGCCCTCGGCGAAGGGGGTTGTTGGTTTCCCCGGATATCCGGGGAAACCTGCGGTTCACCCCCGAAACTTCGGGGGTGAGGCTCCAGCTTCCCCGGATATCCGGGGATCGCGACCAGTGGGCTGGCGGGGCTGGCCAGGCTCCTCACGCCCGGTCGCTGGCCTCCAGCACCCCGAGCACCGCGCGCGCTGCCGCGTCGACGGCGGCGACGTCGACGTGCTCCTCCTGCCACTGCCCACGCTCCACCCGGACGACGAAGCCGCCGGAGCGCGCGGTGAGGCTCACGAAGCTCGCTCCGAGGACGTCGAGCAGCTGGTCGAGGCGCGGCAGCCACACGGCGTCGCGCTCCTCCACGTCGTCGAGGGCCCACTCGGTCGTGCCGTTGAAGGCGAGGCTGCGCCCGCCCGGGAGGTCGCGCACCTCGACCACCATGTCGCTCACCATGAACACCGTCTCGTCGAGCTCGCGCTCGGGCATCCAGAAGGCGTCGCCGTTGGCCGGCGTCCAGGCGAGCCCGGCGTCGTGCAGGCGGCCGGCGAGGTCGAGGGAGATCACCTCATCAGTGTGGCTCGGCGGCCACAGAGGAGCAGTTCACGGTCGGCTCGTGAGCACCGGGAACCCTCCTGCGCAGTCCACTGCGACAACGCCGTCGGTCTGCGCGCCCGAAGCTACAACTCCTGCCGCCCGGATGTCCTGCAAACGGCGAACTTCGCACCACTTCTCGACGACCCGCGATGGCCGTGGCAGGATCTTCGCCACAGATCTCGCTGGAGACCACGGCGAGCCCTCGGAGCTGTGAAGAGGTCCACGTGGTCACCGAGCGTGTCTCCCCCGACGACATCGCCCGTGCGGGGATGTCCGAACGCAGTGTCCTCACCGACACCCT
This sequence comes from Nocardioides sp. Soil774, assembly GCF_001428125.1. Lineage (GTDB taxonomy): Bacteria > Actinomycetota > Actinomycetes > Propionibacteriales > Nocardioidaceae > Nocardioides. The sequence goes on from NZ_LMSM01000007.1 coordinate 226,433, forward strand.
CATCGAGTCCCACCTCGACGTCGCGCGGTCGATCGCGGCGAGGTACCGCAACCGCGGCATCGAGCTCGACGACCTCGAGCAGGTCGCCCTGCTCGGCCTGACCAAGGCCGCGCACCGGTTCGATCCTGACGCGGGCCACGACTTCATATCGTACGCCGTGCCCACGGTCCGCGGTGAGCTGCGCCGTCATTTCCGCGACTGCGGCTGGACGGTCCGGCCGCCGCGACGGGTGCAGGAGCTGCAGGCGCGGATCGTGAGGGCCCAGGACGACCTCGTGGCGCGCCTGGGTCGCTCGCCGCGCCCGAGCGAGGTCGCCTCGCACCTCGACGTCGACGTCTCGGACGTCGTCGAGGCGCTGTCGGTGGAGGGCTGCTTCACCCCGACGTCACTGGACGGCGGCCCCGGTGACGCGGGCGCGACGATCGCGAGCACGCTCGGCGGGGAGGACGCGGCGTACACGTCCGCGGAGGCGAGCGTCATGCTCGAGCCCGCCGTGCGACAGCTGTCGGCCCGCGACCGGCGCATCGTCTACCTGCGCTTCTACGAGGAGCGTTCGCAGCAGGAGATCGGCGACGCCGTCGGGCTCACGCAGGCCCAGGTGTCCCGCGTGCTGGTCCGGATCCTCAAGGACATCCGAGGCGTCCTCGGGGCGGAGGTCCCGGTCGCCTAGGCTCCCCGCCGTGAGCGCACGCGAGCCGATCTGGCGAGAGCCGGGGATGGCGGCGCTCGCAACGATGACCTGCGCGGGGTTCTCGGGATACGCGCTGCTGCTCACGGTCGCGCCGCTGTGGGCGACCGAGGGTGGGGCGACCACCTCGGGCGCCGGGCTGGTCAACGGCGTGCTGCTGGGCTTCACCGTGCTGACCCAGCTGCTCGTGCCGCGCGCCCTGCGCAGGTTCGGGTGGGGCCCGGTGCTCGCGGCCGGGCTGGCCCTGCTGGGCGTCCCCGGTGTCGCGATGGCGCTGAGCGACGAGCTGGGCGTGGTCCTCGCGCTGTCGGCCGTCCGAGGCGTCGGGTTCGGCATCCTCACGGTCACCGGGAGCGCCGCCGTGGCCGCGCTGGTGGGGCCCTCGCGGCGCGGCGAGGCGATCGGCGCCTACGGCCTGGCGGTCGCGGCACCGAACCTCGTCCTCCTGCCTGCCGGCCCGTGGATCGCGGAGAGCCTGGGCTATTGGGTGGCGTTCGCGCTGAGCGCGCTGCCCGTGGCCGGCATCCCTGCAGCGCTGCGCCTGGCGTCGACGCTCGGCCCCGCCGAGCAGGACCCCCTCGCCGACCCGACTGCGTCGACCGACCCGCGCGAGACGACGTACGCCGCCCTGCGCCGGCTCCTGCGGCCGATGCTCCTCCTGCTGGCGGTGACGCTGGCGGGTGGGGCGCTGCTCACGTTCACCCCGCAGGTGGTCGACAGTGCCCCGCTCGCGGCCGGCGGCCTGCTCCTGATGGGCCTGACGGCCGCGCTCGGCCGGTGGCGGATCGGCGTGCTCGCCGACCGCCACGGCGCCGAGAGGCTCCTGTGGCCACTGGTGCCCCTGACCGGGGTGGCGATGGCGCTCGTGGCGTGGTCGGTCGCAGCCCCGGGCGGTGCGCGCGTCGGCGCCTTCCTCACCGGCATGCTGCTGCTCGGCCTGTCCTACGGCGGGCTGCAGAACCTGACGCTCGTGGTCTCCTTCGCAGCCGTCCCGCGCCGGCAGCACCACCTCGCGAGCGCGGTGTGGAACGTCGGCTTCGACGCCGGGACGGCGATCGGCTCGGTGGCTGTCGGGGTGATCGCCGAGCTCACGTCCTTCGTCACCGCCTTCCTCGTGGCGGGCGCGGTCGCCGTGGCGACGCTGCCGCTCGCGTTACGACGGCCTGCTCCTCGGCCATCCGGCCGATCCGCGGGCAGGTGAGGGAGCACTACGGTTCTGGCGTGCTCACCCTCGCCCGGCAGCTGTGGCGCCTGCCCGCACCCCCGGACGCGCGTCCGGCGGGACGGCTCGACCACGCGCTGGTCGCCGTGGCAGCCGTGGCGGGGATCCTGGAGGCGGCGCTCCGGCCGGACATGGCGGGACGCTGGTTCACGCTGGCGGCGTTCCTGGTGTGGCTGCCCACGCTGCTGGTGCGGCGCACGAGCCCGATCGCCACGGTCACGGTCTTCGGCGCCGTCGTCCTCGTGGAGGAGCTCGTGTCGTGGACCACTGACGGGCCAGTGCCCGACGACCTCAACACAGCGGTCGTCGCGCTGCTCATCCCCTACTCCCTCGCCCGCTGGGCCAGCGGCGAGGACGCGGTCATCGGCCTGTGGCTGTTCTTCCTCGTCGCAGGCTCGTCGCTGGTGTGGCAGGACCTGCCCGCCGGTGACCGCATCGGCGGCGCGGCCGTCGTCGTGACGGCGGTCGCCGTCGGCGCCGCGGTGCGCACCCGGTCCCTGCTCCGCACGCGCCAGCTCGACGACGTACGCCGACTCGAGCGCGAGCGCCTCGCCCGCGACCTGCACGACACCGTCGCCCACCACCTCACCGCCATCGCGATCAGCGCGCAGGCAGGCCTGGCGGTCGCCGAGACGAGGCCCGAGGCCGCCCGGGACGCGCTGCGCCGCATCGACGAGGAGGCCACCCGCACGCTCGCCGAGACGCGCAAGGTGGTGCAGCTGCTGCGCACCGAGGACGAGGCGCCGCACCGTCCGCTCGACGACCTCCGCGGGCTCGAGAGCAGCGGAGGCCCGGGCCCAGCGGTGGCGGTGGCGGTGGACGACGGGCTCGACGCCCTGTCCCCCACGGTCGCCGCGGCTCTCCAGCGCATCGCCCAGGAGGCCGTCGCCAACGCGCGGCGCCACGCCCGCGACGTCACCTTCGTGCAGGTGCGCGTGGAGCGGCGGGCCGACCGCGTGGTGCTCGTGGTCACCGACGACGGTCGCGGCTCGATCGACGTCGGCGACGGCTTCGGCATCGCCGGGATGACCGAGCGCGCCCACCTGCTCGGCGGACACCTCGAGGCGCGCTCGCTCGCCCCGCTCGTCGGGTGGCGCGTCACCGCCGACCTCCCCGTCGAGGAGGTCCGATGACGCTGCGGGTGCTGGTCGCCGACGACCAGGAGATCGTGCGCACCGGGCTCGCGATGATCCTCGACGCCCAGGACGGCATCGAGGTCGTCGCCCAGGCCGTCGACGGCCAGGACGCCGTCGAGCAGGCGCGCGCGCTGCGCCCCGACGTGTGCCTGCTCGACATCCGGATGCCCCGCATGGACGGCATCGAGGCAACCCGCACGCTCGCGGGGCCCGACGTCGCGGACCCGATGGCGGTCGTGGTCGTGACGACCTTCGACCTCGACGACTACGTCTACGGCGCGCTGCGCGCCGGGGCGCGCGGCTTCCTGCTCAAGGACTGCGGGCCGCGCCTGCTCGCCCATGCCGTACGCGCTGCTGCCGACGGCGGCTCGCTGGTCGACCCGACGGTCACCACGCGGCTGCTGCGCGCCTTCGCGACCCGGGACGAGCCGGTCCAACCGGTGACGCCGCTGACCGAGCGCGAGGAGCAGGTGCTCCTGGCGGTCGCGCGCGGCCTGACCAACCACGAGGTCGCAGCCTCGCTCTACATCTCGCTGAGCACCGTCAAGACCCACCTCGGCTCGCTCATGGCCAAGCTCGGCGTGCGCAACCGGGTCGAGCTCGCGCTCTGGGCCTATCAGTCGCGCCGGCTCGACTGAGTCCTCTCGGACCTGCGCACCAGCCACTCGGCGACCGCGAGGTTGAGCACCCACGCCGCCCCCATGCCGGCGGCCTTGAGGTCGCCGCCCGGCTGGTCGACGAAGAAGAACGTGGGCCCGAGGACCAGAGCCTGCGTGCCGGCGCCCTGACCGACGGCGTACGCCCGGGCCATCCAGCGCCGGTGAGCGCGCACGTCGCGGCGACGGATCGCCATCAGGCCGAGCACCAGGCCGGCCACCATCACCGAGCCGAAGAGCAGGCGCAACCACATGAGCGCGACGTTGTCGTGGGCGGGCAGGTCGGAGAACACCGCCATCCACATCCCGCTCAGCGCGCCCGCCAGCCCGGCCGGGACCAGCACGCGCCCGCTCCAGCGGTGCCAGCGGGGGCGGGAGCGCCGCAGCGACGGCTTGAGCTGGAACGCGCCGAGCACGAGGAACGTCGTCGCGCCGACGATGTGCACGAGGATCGGCACAGGCAGGTCGAAGAAGCGCGCGTTCTCCTCCGTGCGCCCGCCGGAGAGGTCGGCCAGGCGCGCGGCACCGGCCACCGACGGGATCAGGGCGAGGGCCAGGAGGCTCGCCGGGACCCACCAGTCACGTCGGGACCGGGTCGGGGCTGCGGGGCGGGGGGCGAGCGTCGTCATGGTGACGAGCCTCGCCGCCGGCGGCGTACGACGCATCGGCCCGCGGGCCGCGGGTCATCGGCCGATCGGCCGATCGGCCGATCGGCCGATCGGCCGATCGGCTGATCGGTCTCGTGACGGTCGCAGCGCGACCTCCTCGACCACCGAGGAGGAGGAGGTGGTGGCGGGTCAGCAGACGCGGTGCATCCAGCCGAAGGTGTCCTCGGTGCGGCCGAACTGCATGCCCACGAGCGCCTCGCGGATGCGCATCGTCAGCTCGGTGCTGGCCGGCGCGGCGGTGGTGCCGTGGGGCGAGCGCAGCTCACCGACGGGCGTGACGACCGCGGCGGTGCCGCAGGCGAAGACCTCGGTGATCTCTCCCGACGCGACGCCGTCGCGCCACTCGTCGATGGAGAACTTGCGCTCCTCCACCGCGTGGCCGAGCTTGCCGGCGAGCTCGATGATCGAGGCGCGCGTGATGCCCTCGAGGATGGTGCCGGTCTCGGGGGTGACGACGTGGCCGTCGGCGTGGACGAAGAAGAGGTTCATCCCGCCGAGCTCCTCGATGTAGCGGAACTCCTGGTCGTCGAGGAACACCACCTGGTCGCAGCCCTGCTCGATCGCCTCGCGCTGCGCGGCGAGCGAGGCGGCGTAGTTGCCACCCGTCTTGGCCGCACCCATGCCGCCACGGCCGGCGCGGGTGAAGGTCTCGGAGAGCCAGAGGTTGACCGGCTTGATGCCACCCTTGAAGTAGGCGCCCGCGGGCGAGGCGATGACCATGAAGGTCACGTGCTGCGCCGGGCGCACGCCGAGGAAGGTCTCGCTGGCGAACATGAAGGGGCGCAGGTAGAGCGACTTCTCGCCCTCTCCCCCGCCATTGGCATTGCCCGGCACCCAGCGCTCGTCGGCCTTCACGAGGGCGTCGACGCACTCGACGAAGTCGTCCACCGGCAGCTCCGGGAAGGCCAGGCGCTGTGACGAACGCACCATCCGCGCGGCGTTCTGCTCGGGGCGGAACGTCCACACCGAGCCGTCGGCGTGGCGGTAGGCCTTCATCCCCTCGAAGGTCTCTTGCGCGTAGTGCAGCACCGCCGTGGCCGGGTCGAGCGTCAGCGGGCCGTAGGGCTCGATGCGCGCGGCGTGCCAGCCGTCCTGCGGCGTCCACTCCACCGTGAGCATGTGGTCGGTGAAGTGCAGGCCGAAACCGGGGTTCGCAAGGATCTCCGCGAGCCGGGCGTCGTCGACGGGCGTGGGGTTGGCGGTGGTGCTGATCTGCATGGGGTCAACCTACTCAGGTCTGGATCAGGGGCGCCTCAGAGGCGGGAGGCGATGGCGTCGCCGACCTCGCTCGTACGCCGCTGGGTGTCGGGGGTGCGCTCGCGCAGGTCGGCGAGCACCGCCGCCTCGATCGCCGCGGCCGCGTCGGGGTGGCCGAGGTGGTCGAGCAGGAGCGCCCCGGAGAGGATCGCGGCCGTCGGGTCGGCCTTCTGCTGCCCGGCGATGTCGGGGGCGGAGCCGTGGACGGGCTCGAACATCGACGGTGCCGTCCGGTCGGGGTTCACGTTGCCGGAGGCGGCCAGCCCGATGCCGCCGGTGATGGCGGCGGCGAGGTCGGTGATGATGTCGCCGAAGAGGTTGTCGGTGACGATCACGTCGAAGCGGGCGGGGTCGGTGACCATGAAGATCATGGCCGCGTCGATGTGGATGTAGTCCGTCGTCACGTCGGGGAACTCGGCGCCGACGGACTCGAAGAGCCGCCACCACAGCGACCCGGCGTTGGTCAGCACGTTGGTCTTGTGGACCAGGGTCAGCTTCTTGCGCGGTCGCTTCTGCGCGCGGGCGAAGGCGTCGCGGACCACCCGCTCGACGCCGTACGCCGTGTTGACCGAGACCTCGGTCGCGACCTCCGCGGGGGTCCCGCCGCGCAGGACTCCGCCGTTGCCCGTGTAGGGGCCCTCGGTGCCCTCGCGCACCACGACGAAGTCGATGTCGCCCTTCTCCAGCACGGTCTCCGCGAGGGGTGAGGCGGAGCCGGGGAACAGGCGCGAGGGACGCAGGTTGACGTAGTGGTCGAGCTCGAAGCGCAGCTTGAGCAGCAGCCCGCGCTCGAGGATGCCGGGGGGCAGGTTCGGGTCGTTGGGCTTGCCGCCCACTGCGCCCAGCAGGATCGCGTCGTGCCCGCGGACCTCCGCGAGCACCGAGTCGGGCAGCACCTCGCCGGTGGCGAGGTAGCGCTCGGCGCCGAGGTCGTAGCGCGTCGACTCGAACGTCACCGGGGAGGCGACCTCGAGCACCTTGAGGGCCTCGGCGGTCACCTCCGGACCGATCCCGTCGCCGGGGATGACGGCGAGGGTCTGGCTGCCCCGGGGGGCGTCGGTGGTGGACGTCTGCTGGGTCTCGGACATGCGGGTGACGTTAGTTGTCGTCGGGGCGCTGGCCGCCGTTGTCTCGCAGGTCAAGCGCCGTCTGCAGCGCCAGCGCGACGTTCTCGCTGCTGCGGGGGTTCTCGGGGTCGTGGGCCGCGGGGCCCCAGCTGTCGGGATACAGGTCGTACATCGTTCTCACTCCTGGTCTGTGCGGGACGTGAGTCCGAAGCCACCGACACCGCGGCGGGTGGGGGTGCGGGAGTGCGGGGATCGCCCGGGGCCCGGCAACCGGCCGGCAGGAGGGCGGATCACGCGTGACTGGCGGACCCGCCGCAGAGGCGGCGGCTTCGAACTCGACTGAGTCGGATGAAGGCCGGTGGCGGAACCTCGTCAACGCCGAACACCGCGACGAGGTGGCCTTCTTCAGGCCTCGCCGCGGCGATCGATAAGTACGAACACGCTCCGCATGATGGAGGAGACTGTACGACCGCGCGCCGGGCCGCGCACCCGACTTCCGCGAACGTGTCAGATCGTGAGACTGCGGCCCGGGGACTGGGACGACCGGGGATTGGTGACACACTCGGCGACCTCATGAGCGCTCCCCCCGAACTCCCCGACGTCGTCCAGCGAGCCTTCGACGTGTGCCGCCAGGCCGGCTACGTCGCCTTCTGCCGCAACGAGACCGGCCGGCTGCTCGCGACGCTGGCCGCGACCCGCGGCGGCACGATGGCCGAGTTCGGCACCGGCTGCGGCGTGGGCACCGCGTGGCTGCGCAGCGGCGTGCGCAACGGGGCGCGGATCATCACCGCCGAGCTCGACGAGTCGCTCGCCGGCGCCGCGGCCCAGATCTTCGTCGACGACACATGCGTCGAGGTCCTCTCCGCGGACTGGAACGTGCTGCGCGACCACGGGCCCTTCTCCCTGCTCTTCCTCGACTCCGGCTCCCCGTCGGAGGTCGGCGTCGACGCGGTGATCGACCTCGTCGAGCCGGGCGGCATCGTCGTGCTCGACGACTTCGCCCCGTGCGAGTCGTGGCCGCCGATCACCTACGGTCGCGTGGACACCCTGCGCGAGCAGTGGCTCACCGACGACCGGTTCACCGCCGTCGAGGTCATGGTCGCGACCGACGCCTCCGCCGTCATCGCGACGCGTCGCTGAACGAGCGTGGCTGAGCGCCGGTGACCAGGCTCGCCGTCGCGGCCCCCAGCCCCGCCGCCGCCGACGCGGCCACCTCGGTCGCACGCGCCGGCGGATCGGCGGTCGACGCCGCCATCGCCGCCGCCCTCGTGGCGATGGTCAACGAGGTCGGGCTCGTCTCCCTCAGCTCGGGCGGCTTCGTGGCCGTCCAGCCCTCCGCCGGTGCGGCGTACACCGTGGACGGCTGGGTGGACAGGCCCGGCCTGGGACGGGCGAACGACGCCCCGCCGGCGAGCACGTGGGACGTCACCACGGCCTACGGCGGCGGCGTGACGATCACCATCGGCCCCGGCTCGGTCGCCACCCACGGCTCGCTCGCGGCCTTCGGCGAGGCCCACGCCCGCGACGGCCGGCTGCCCTGGCGCGAGCTGGTGGCGCCGGCGATCGACGTGGCGCGGGGCGGCTTCCGGCTGGGCTCGGCGTCGACCTACTACCTGCGCCACGTCCACGAGACCGTCTTCGGCTGGGACCCCGCGAGCCACCGGGCGCTGCACGACGCGCAGGGTCAGCTGACCGAGGACCACGTCGTGGTCGACGACCTGGCCGGCACGCTCGAGGTCATCGCCGCCGACGGGCCGCGGGCCCTCCACGAGGGCGACCTGGCCCGCCTCGTCGCGGCCGACGTGCAGGAGCGCGGCGGGCTGCTCGGCGCGGCCGACCTGGCGGCGTACGCCCCCGTGGTGCGCGCGCCGCTCACCACCCGCGTCGACGGGTGGAGCCTGGCGACCACCCCTGCCCCGTCGGTCGGTGGCGTCGTGGTCGCGGCGATGCTGCGCCTGCTCGACGGTCGGCCGCACGGGCGGTGGGACGACGCGGACGTCGCGCACCTCGTGCGCGTGCAGCGTGCCGTGCTCGGGCACCGGCGCGAGGTGCTGGAGACCGCCGCCGACCTCGACGCGACCGCACGCGCGTGGCTCGACCTGGTCGACGCCGACCACCGTGCGGTGCTGGAGTCGGGCTCGACCGCCCAGGTGTCGGTCGCCGACAGCGACGGCTCCGCGTGCTCGATCACGGTGTCGTCGGGCTACGCGTCCGGGATGGTCGCCGCCGGCACCGGGATCTGGCTCAACAACTGCCTCGGCGAGCAGGAGCTCAACCCGCCCGGTCGCCGGGTGCCGCCCGGCTCCCGCCTGCTGTCCAACATGGCGCCCACGGTCGGTCGCCACGACGACGGCTCGACCCTCGCGATCGGCTCGCCGGGGGCCGACCGGATCACCACCGCGGTGGTGAGCGCGCTGGCCGGGTTCGCCGGCGGTGCGCTCACCCTCGCCGACGCGGTCGCCCACCCGCGTGTGCACGTCCACCGCGCCGGGCTGCCCGACGAGGAGGTGCGCGTGGAGGAGGAGCTGTCGATGTACTTCGGCGGCGTCGGCGCGGCGCTCACCCGCGCCGACGGCTCGCTCGAGGCGGTGGCCGACCCGCGGCGCGACGGGGTCTCCCGCCTGACCGGGTGACGGGTGTCACCCGGACACCACCCGGACGGGCCAGGTGTCAAGTCACCTTGTGACTACTTTGTGGCAAAGAACACAATCTTCCCACTCGACGTTCCTACGGTGTGGTCGAACGGTCAACCAATCGCCCCACCGAAGGAACACACATCGTCATGCAGTCCCCCGGCACCGCGACCACCAAGGTCCTCGCGACCATCGCCACCCCGCTCGCCCTGGTCGCCCTCGGCGCGACCGTCTACCAGGCGTCGTACGCCGCGTTCACCGGGCAGACCCGCAACTCGGGCAACGAGTGGGCCACCGGCTCGGTCAAGCTGACCGACGACGACAACGGCGCGGCCCGCTTCCGGGTCGCCAACATGCTGCCGGGCGACACCCAGACCAAGTGCATCACCGTGACCGCGGACGCCTCGGTCGCCAGCACCGTCAAGGGCTACGCCATCAACCCGGTGACCTCGACGGTCGGGCTGGAGAACCGGGTCAAGGTCACCATCGAGAACGGCACCGGCGGGTCCTTCGCGGACTGCACCGGGTTCGTCGCGAGCGGCCCCGCGCTCGTCAACGACCAGCCCCTGTCGGCCATCGCGCAGGTCAACAGCTACGAGACGGGCTTCGGCGGCTGGAGCGTCGCGCCCGGCGTCTCGTCGAAGACCTACCGGATGACCTGGCGCTTCGACACCACCGGCATGACCCAACAGCAGGTCGACCAGATGCAGGGTGCCAAGACCGGCATCGACATGCAGTGGGAGATGCAGAGCAACAGCTGACCATGGCTGCCACCACCACCCTCGACGCGGTGCGCGGCTGGGCGCACCTCACGGTGGTGCTCGGCGCTCGCATGTATCGCGTGTTCCTGCTCGGCCTGGTCGTCATCGCAGCTGCCCCGCCGCTGTTCGGGTGGGGCTCCTACGTCGTCGAGTCCGGCTCCATGGAGCCCTCGCTCCACGTGGGCGACGTCGTCATCGCCTCCCCCTACACCGAGGACCAGCGCATCCGGGTGGGCCGGGTGTTCGTCTTCGACGACCCGGCGACGACCGAGCCGCACCTGATGGTGCACCGCATCGTCGAGCGGCGCGACGACGGGAAGTACACCACCGCCGGGGACGCCAACGCCGTCACCGACATCACCCCGTTGCCGTCCAGCGACGTCCGGGCCACCGCCGTGCTCCTCGCACCTCGTGTGGGGCACCCGGTCACCTGGGCGCAGTCGGGCCAGTGGCTGAGGCTGGCCGCGTGGTTGCTGGCGACGATCGGAGCCTTCGCCCTCGCCGTGCGACACCTCGAGGGCGAGTCGCCGAGGCGGGGAGTGCGGCGGCGCCGGCCCCCGGGCGGTCCGCCGCCCGGCGACGCGAGAGACCCCGGCGCGAGCAAGGGCGCGAGCAACGGCGCGCGCAGGGGCGGTCGCTCGGACGCAGCGCGGGCACAGGCCCACACGCTGGCCCACATGCTGAGGGTGCGACCGCCGGTCGCGACGGTGGCGGCGCTGCTGCTCGCCGGCATGCTCGCCTGCACCGCCAGCGCGGGCTTCACCGGCTACACCCGCAACAGCGCCATGTCGTGGACCGTGGGCCAGTGGACGCAGCCCTACGTCACGGCAGTCCTCGCCGACTCCCCCCACACCCTCTGGCTCCTCGACGAGCAGCCCGGGACGACCACCGCGCAGGACAGGTCGGGCCACCAGTCCCTCGGCAGCTACCGCCCCGCGGCCGTCCTCGGCCAGCAGGGTGGCCTGCCCAACAACCCGGGCTCGTCGATCGCCACCGGCGGCGGGCTCGCGCTCACCGGCTCCTACCCCATCGCGACCGCGGCCTCCCACACGGTCGAGCTCTGGTTCAGGACCGGCACCCAGGCCGGCGGGTCCCTGGCCGGCTTCGGCTCGAGCACCACGACCGGCACGCCGTCCTACGAGGACCGGGTCGTCCGGATGACGACGACGGGACACATCACCTACGGCGACTGGGCCAACGGCTCCCTGAACGTCGTCACCACCCCCGGCGGATACGCCGACAACACCTGGCACCACCTCGTCGTGGTCTCCACCTCCGCCAACGGCGGCCGCGAGAACACCGTGATCTACGTCGACGGAGCAGCCCGCGTCAGCGGCCTGACGTCCAAGGTGGAGTACTTCAGCGGCTACGTGCGCATCGGGGGCGGGTCAGGAACCAGCGCGTTCAACGGGTCCATCGACAACGTGTCCCTCTACGACAGCGCGCTCCCGGCCCAGCGCGTCGCCGCCCACTACGCCGCGCGCTGACCCCACGTCGACGGTGAACCACGGCAGCATCAGCTGGGTGAGCGGCCCGATGGCGAGCGCGTAGACCACCGTGCCGACACCGAGCTTGCCGCCGAGCAGCAGGCCGATCACGACCACGCCGGCCTCGAGCGCGGTGCGCACCAGCCGCAGCGACAGCCCCGTGCGGCGGGCCAGGCCGGTCATCAGGCCGTCGCGCGGCCCGCGGCCGAGCTGGGCGCCGATGTAGAGCGCGGACGCCACGCCGCAGAGCACGACACCGCCGAGCATCAGCGCGATCCGCAGCCCGATCGCGTCCGGCCGGGCGAGCACCGCCAGCGTCACGTCGGCGGAGACACCGACGACGAGCGCGTTGCTGATCGTGCCGAGGCCCGGCACCTCACGCAGCGGGATCCACAGCAGCAGCACGACGAAGCTGAACAGCACGACCGCGTTGCCCAGCGTCATCGGCACGTGGCGGACGACGCCCGAGTGCAGCACGTCCCACGGCGCGAGGCCCAGGGCGCCTCGCACCATCATGGCCAGCGAGACGCCGTAGAGGAACAGCCCGACGTAGAGCTGCGGGAGACGGTGGGCCAGGCGGCCGGCCCGCAGCTGGGCGAGCGGGCCGAGGTCGACGAGGACGCCGCGCGGGGCGGTCGTGCCGAGGGAGACGGTGGAGCTCATGGTGCCGACCCTGCCGCAGATTGGCCTTGTCGCCCATAGCCAATTCTGGAACAGTGGCCTGCATGCCACCGGTCCTCAGCGCCCAGCGCGTAGCCACTCTGACCGACGGCTTCACCCGCTCCCCGGCCTACCTGGGCCTGGCCGACAGCCTGCGCGTGCTCATCGGCGACGGGCGCATCGGGATCGGCGTACGGCTGCCGAGCGAGCGCGAGCTCACCGGCGCCCTCGACGTCTCGCGCACGACGGTGACCCGGGCCTACGAGGTGCTGCGTGAGGCGGGGTACGCCGAGGCGCGGCGCGGGTCGGGCACCTTCACCGCGGTGCCGGGCGGCCACCGGCGCGCCCACGACCGGTCGCTCCTGCCGGGCACCGGCGGCGACGACATGATCGACCTCAACTGCGCCGCCCACTCCGCCCCGCCCGGCCTGGTCGAGGCCTACCAGCGCGCCACCGCCGAGCTCCCGGCCTACCTCAGCGGGCCGGGCTACTTCCCCCTCGGCGTGCCGGCGCTCCAGGCGCGGATCGCCGCGTCGTACGACGCCCGCGGGCTGCCCACCCGGCCGGAGCAGGTCATGGTGACCGCCGGCGCGCTGGCCGCCGCCTCGATCGTCGCGCAGGCCTTCACCGCGCCGGGCGACCGCGTCGTGGTCGAGTCGCCGACCTACCCCAACGCGACCCAGGCCGTGCGGCACGCCGGTGCCCGACTGGTCCCCGCGGCCGTGGACCCCGAGGGCTGGGACCTCGACGCACTGGCCGCCACGCTGCGCCAGTCCTCGCCGCGGCTGGCCTACCTCATCCCCGACTTCCAGAACCCCACCGGGCACCTGATGCCGGCGGCGCAGCGCGAGGAGCTCGCGGCCGCACTCGCGCGCACCCGTACCGTCGTGGTCGCCGACGAGGCGCACCAGGCGCTCGCGCTGACGCCCGGGCTGGCCGAGGCGATGCCTCCCCCGCTGGCGGCGTACGCCGACGACGCGATCACGATCGGCAGCGCGAGCAAGTCCTACTGGGGCGGCCTGCGCCTCGGCTGGGTGCGCGCTCCCCTGGCCGAGATGGACCGGCTCCTGCAGGCCCGGATCGGCCTCGACCTCGGCGCTCCCGTGTTCGAGCAGCTCGTGCTCGCCGACCTGATGGACCACGCCGAGGAGGTCCTGCCCGTCCACCGCGAGCGCCTCGTGGCCAGCCGCGACGCGCTGGTCGCGGCGGTGCGCGAGCACCTGCCGCAGTGGCGCTTCCGGGTGCCGGAAGGCGGGCTGGCGCTGTGGTGCGAGCTGCCCGAGGCGCTCGGCACCGCCACGTCGGCCGAGGCCGAGCGTCGGGGCGTGGTCGTCGCGCCGGGTCCGGTCTTCGCCGTCGAGGGCGGGCTCGACCGCCACGTCAGGATCCCGTGGACGGCGTCGCCGGAGACGCTCACCGAGGCCGTACGACGTCTCGCCGCCGCGTGGGAGCACGTCTCGAGCCACGCGACCCGGCCGGCGACGCGCAGCGCCTCCGGCCGGGTGATGGTCGCGTAGACCGCCTCGCTCAGGTCAGGTCGACCGCGCGCACCGAGGCCGCCTGCATCGCGGTCTCGATCTCGGCCAGCGTCTCGGCCGGGATCGCGGAGTCGACGCTCAGCGCGACAAGGGCCTGACCACCCTTGTCCTGGCGCGAGACCTGCATGCCGGCGATGTTGACCGAGGCGTCGCCGAGGATGCCGCCGACGGTGCCGACCATGCCCGGGCGGTCCTCGTAGGTGAGGAAGGCCAGGTGGGTGGTGGGCTCGATGTCGACGTCGAAGCCGTTGACCTCGACGAGCCGCTCCTTCTGCGCCAGGCCGACGAGCGTGCCGCTCACCGAGACCTGGGTGCCGTCGACGAGCGTGCCGCGCAGGGTGATCAGGTTGCGGTGGTCGGGGCTCTCGGCCTCGGTCACCAGGCGCACCTCGGTGCCGCGCTCGGCGGCGAGGAGCGGGGCGTTGACGTAGGAGACCTGCTCCTCGACGATGTCGGCGAAGACGCCCTTGAGGGCGGCCAGCTCGAGCACCTTGACGTCGAACTCGGTGATCTCGCCGCGCACCTCGACGTCGAGCTGCTGGGCCACCTCGCCTGCCAGCGCCGTGAAGACGCGGCCGAGCTTCTCGGTGAGCGGGATGCCGGGGCGCACGTCCTCGGCGATGACGCCACCCTGCACGTTGACCGCGTCGGGGACGAGCTCGCCGCTGAGCGCGAGACGCACGGACTTCGCGACCGACACGCCGGCCTTCTCCTGGGCCTCGTCGGTCGAGGCGCCGAGGTGGGGCGTGGCGACGACGTTCTCGAGCTCGAAGAGCGGGCTGTCGGTGCACGGCTCGCTGGCGAAGACGTCGAGGCCGGCGGCGGCGATCTGGCCGGCCTTGAGGGCGTCGTGGAGGGCGGCCTCGTCGACGATGCCGCCGCGCGCGGCGTTGACGAGCACGAGGCTCGGCTTGGCGGCGGCGAGCTGCTCGGCGCCGATGAGGCCGACGGTCTCGGGGGTCTTGGGCAGGTGGACGCTCATGAAGTCGGACTCGGCGAGCAGGGTGTCGAGGTCGACGAGGCGCACGCCCATCTGCGCGGCACGACCGGCCTGAACGTAGGGGTCGTAGGCGATGACCTTCATGCCGAACGCGCTGAGGCGCTGGGCGACGAGCACGCCGATGCGACCGAGCCCGACGATGCCGACGGTCTTCTCGTAGAGCTCGATGCCGGTGTACTTCGAGCGCTTCCACTCGCCTCCGCGGAGCGCTGCGTGGGCGGGGCTGATGTGGCGGGCAGCGGCGAGCATGAGGGCGACGGCGAGCTCGGCGGCGCTGACGATGTTGGAGGTCGGCGCGTTGACGACCATGACGCCGGCCTGGGTCGCGGCCTTGACGTCGACGTTGTCGAGGCCGACGCCGGCACGGGCGACGACCTTGAGCCGCTGCGCGGCGGCGAGGGCCTCGGCGTCGACCTTGGTCGCGGAGCGGACCAGGATCGCGTCGACGTCGGCGATCGCGGGGATCAGCTCGGCGCGGTCGGCTCCGTTGCAGTGGCGGATCTCGAAGTCGGGGCCGAGCGCCTCGATGGTGGCGGGGCTCAGCTCTTCGGCGATGAGTACGACTGGCTTTGCGGGTGCGTTCACAGCGGGGTCCTCGTGATGATCAAGGGTGGTCCGGGACTGCACGACGCTGTGCCGGGCCCACACTACCGGTGGGTCGACGGCACGCCGAACCCGTCCCAGTGGGCGGGTGCGGTCTCGCATCGCGGACACGGGGGTCCGTCGGGCACGCCCGCGTCGGTCCACCTCCTGACAGACGACCCCCACCCCCGGGAGAGCCATGAAGACCACCACTGCCCGCACCGCAGCCGCCGGCGGCCTCGCCGCACTCGTGATCGCCGGCTTCGGGCTCGCAGCCGCCAACGCCGTCGACGGGGACTCCTCCGAGCCGGCCGAGGACTCGACGAGCCAGACCGAGCCGCCCGAGACCCCCGACCCCACGACGGACGTCGAGGAGACCGAGGGCCCCGACGAGGACGCCGACGAGGTGGAGTCGGACGACGCGACCCCCGAGACCGAGACCGAGGCCCCCGAGACCGAGACCGAGACCGAGGCTCCCGAGACCGAGGCCCCCGAGACCGAGGTCCCCGAGACCGAGGCCCCCGAGACCGAGGACGCGGACGACCAGGGCGAGGACGCCGACGAGCAGGGCGACTCCGACCAGCAGGGCGCCGACGACCAGGACGAGGCCGACGACCAGGGCGAGGCCGACGACCAGGGCGACCACGCCGAGGACCAGGGGGACGACCACGCCGACGACCAGTCGGACGACGAGGGCTCCGACCACGAGGACGACTGACTCCAGGGCCTCGTGGGGCCGGCGGCACCCGCCGTCGGCCCTACGATCCAGGTGATGGGCACGCCCGTGGCAGAGGATCTCGAGTCGACGGTCGACGCCGCCTCACGCGGCGACACGGCCGCGCTGCGTGCTGTCTACGAGACACTCTCCCCGCGGGTCCTCGGCTACCTGCAGATCCGTGGCGCCGAGGACCCCGAAGGCCTGACCAACGAGGTCTTCGTGCGGGTGCTGCCCCGGCTGGCGGAGGCCCACGGTGGATTCGGCGGGTTGCGCGCGCTGGCCTTCACGGTCGCCCACGGCCTCCTCGTCGACGAGCTGCGACGACGTGGGCGCCAACCGGTGCTCGGTGAGTACGACGCGTCGCGCGACCGGCGTACGCAGCCGTCTGCCGAGGAGGAGGCGATCGGCCGGCTCGGCGAGGGCACCGCACTGGAGCTCCTCGAGCTGCTGCCCGAGGCACAGCGCACGGTGGTGCTCCTGCGGGTCCTCGGCGAGCTGTCGGTGGCCGAGACCGCGGCCGCGGTCGGCCGCAGCGAGGCTGCGGTGAAGAAGGTGCAGGCCAAGGCGCTCGAGGCGCTGCGGACACTTGCGGCCAGTGAGGCCCGCACGACGAACGAGGAGGCGCGACGGTGACCACGCACACGCACGACGACCTGGCCGAGGCCTTCGCCGACCCCGCGCTCGCCGCGCTGCTGGACGAGCTCGAGGCGACCGCCGCGCAGGCCCCGCCCCCGGTCGGGGCCGAGCTGGCGGCCGTCCTTGCCGGGGCGGTCCCGCTCGCGGCCGGTCGGTCGCGTCGCCATCGCACTGCCTCGTTCGCGGTGATCGCACTGCTGTCGGGTGGCGTGGTCGCCGGCGGGGTGGGCGCCGCCGCTGCCGACGAGCTGCCGGCGCCCGTGCAGCGCGTCGTCTCACGGGTCGTGAGCACGCTGACGCCCTTCGAGGTCCCGCACCCCGACCACGCACCCGTGCACCACGAGCCGGGGCCCGCACGACCCTCCCCCTCCCCCGTCGTCCCGGACGGCGACCGCGACGCAGGACTGCCCGCCGAGGCACCGGGCACGACGGACCCGCCCACCGCGGAGCGGGACGACTCGGCGACCCGGTCGGACGAGGAGTCGGCCGAGGAATCGGTCGAGGAATCGGTCGAGGAATCGGTCGAGGAATCGGTGGAGAACTCGGTCGAGGAATCGGTCGAGGGCTCGGAGGAGCCCGCGGTGTCCGACGACGAACGCACCGACCGCGACGGCACGGACAGCGACAGCACGGACAGCGGCGGTGAGGATCGCCGCAGTGACGACACCACGGACGAGCACGAGGGCGACGGCTCCGACACCGAGCACGACGACTGAGCCGGGCCGACCCGGCCGGCTCGCGCCTAGGATCGCGTCGTGGGCGCGATGGACGACGCGGAGCGGATCGAGCCGCGCACCGTCGAGGAGTGGAGCGAGTGGCTGCGCGAGCACCACGCGCGGCCCCACGGGGTGTGGGTGGTCAACCGTCGCCGCGCCGCCGAGCAGGCGTTCTCCTACGAGCAGTCGGTGCTGGAGGCGCTGCGCTTCGGCTGGGTCGACTCGACGGTGCGCGGCGTCGACACCGACCGCTCGATGATGTGGTTCTCCCCGCGCCGGCGCGGCAGCGTGTGGACGCGCACCAACAAGCAGCGGGTGGCGCGGCTCGAGGCGGCGGGGCTGATGGAGCCGGCCGGCGCCGCCGCGGTCGCCGAGGCGCAGGGCTCGGGGATGTGGACCCTCATGGACGACGTCGAGGACCGGGTCGTGCCCGACGACCTCGCGGCGGCGTTCGGGCGACACCCCGGCTCACGCGCGCACTGGGACTCGTGGTCGCCGTCGGCGCAGAAGTCGATCCTGGCGTGGATCGTGCTGGCGAAGCGGGCGGAGACCCGCGCCGTGCGGGTCGAGACGACCGCCGAGAAGGCAGCGCGTGGCGAGAAGGCGCAGCAGGGCTAGATCGCGCAGCCGTCCGGGCCGCACTCGTCACCGGTGGCGAGCACCTCGATCTTGGGGTGGGAGTCCGACCACGCCCTCTCCAGCACCTGGGTGAAGGTCTCGGTCGGCTGCGCCCCGGAGACGCCGTACTTCTGGTCGATGACGAAGAACGGCACGCCCGTGGCGCCGTAGGCCTGGGCCTGCTCGATGTCGGCGTGCACCTCGGCCTCGAACTCGCGCGAGGCCAGCACCTCCTCCACGCGCGCGGGCTCGAGCCCGGCCGCCACCGTGACCTCGCGCAGCACGGCGTGGTCGGCGACGTTGCGCGCCTCGGTGAAGTACGCCGCCAGCAGCGCCTCCTTCACGCGGCCCTGCAGCTCGTTGCCACCTTGTGCGTGCGCGAGGTGGATCAGGCGGTGGGCGTCGACGGTGTTGAGGTGCAGGGTCTGCGAGAGCCGGTAGACCAGGCCCTCCTCGGCCGCGACCGCCTCGACGCGGTCCTGCATCTGCTGGGCACCGGCGGCCGACTGGCCGTACTTGCGCGCGATCATCGCGGCCGCGCTCTCGGTCGGCTGGGTCGGTGCGCCGGGGTCGAGCTGGTAGGAGCGCCAGTGCACCTCGACCTCGTCGGCGTGCTCGAAGGCGGCCAGGGCGTTCTCGATGCGGCGCTTGCCGATGTAGCACCAGGGGCAGACGACGTCGGACCAGATCTCGATCTTCACGAACGGTCCAACAGCGCGGCTGACCCGGGTGTTCCCGCGCTCAGGACTCCTGGTGCGCGACCGTACGACGCCGCAGGACGTAGCCGCCGACCAGGCCGATGAGCAGGGCGAACAGCACACCGAGGTTGGCGTAGGCCCAGGCGCCGTCGCGACCGCCGAGGCCGAGCGGGCCGAGGAGGTAGCCCTGCCAGTTGTTCCACGACGCGTCGTCGGAGAACGTGTTGATCACCAGGCCCCAGCCCACGACCGACGCCACGACCATCGTGGCGATGGACGTCCAGTCGAAGGCGCCGTAGCGACCGGAGGCGTCGAAGAGCGCCTCCTCGTCGTAGTCGCGCCTGCGCAGCGCGAGGTCGGCGATCATGATCCCGGCCCACGCCGCGAGCGGGACGCCGAGCGTGATCAGGAAGCTCTGGAACGGGTTGATGAAGTTGTCGGCGAGGAAGACGACGTAGATCGTGCCGAGGGTGAGCAGCACCCCGTCGACGCCGGCGGCCTGCGGGCGCTTGAGCCGCACGCCGAGCGAGAGCAGCGTCAGGCCCGAGGAGTAGATGCCGAGCACGGCGCCGCTGACCAGCGAGAGGATCGCGGCGAGCAGGAACGGCACGAGGAACCAGGTCGGCAGCAGGGTGGCCAGCGTGCCGATGGGGTCACCGGCCACGCCGTCGAGGATCTCGCTCGACGAGCCGGCGAGTGCGAGGCCGAAGAGCACCAGCACCACCGGGGCGAGCGCGCCCCCGAAGGTGTTCCACGCGACGATCGAGGGACCGGACGCCGTGCGCTTCTGGTAGCGCGACCAGTCGGCCGCGATGTTGATCCAGCCGAGCCCGAAGCCGGTCATCACCATCACCAGCGCGCCGATGACCGCCTGGGTCGAGCCTGCGGGGACGGACTGCACGGCCGACCAGTCGATGTCGTCGAGGGTGAGCACCATGTAGAGCACGGTCACGATGCCGGTGACCCAGGTCAGCACCGACTGCATCCGCATGATGACGTGGTAGCCGGCGACGCTCGCCGAGACGATCAGTGCCGCCACGACGACGGCGGCGATGACCTTGGTGCCGGTGCCGCCGCCCCAGCCGAGGCGGGTGAAGATCGTGGAGGTCGCGAGCACGGCCAGGATCGCGAGGAACGTCTCCCAGCCGATCGAGACCAGCCACGAGATCACGCCCGGCACCTTCTGGCCCTGCACGCCGAAGGCGGCCCGGCTGAGGATCATCGTCGGCGCCGAGCCGCGCTTGCCGGCGATCGCGATGATCCCGCACAGCGCGAACGACACCACGATCCCGACGACGGAGACGAGCACGCCCTGCCAGAAGGAGATCCCGAAGTAGAGGACGAACGAGGCATAGCTCAGGCCGAAGACCGAGACGTTGGCCGCGAACCACGGCCAGAACAGGTCCCGCGGCTCGGCCGTGCGCTCGGACTCCTCGATGATCTCGATGCCGGTGGTCTCGACGCCGAGGCGGCGGGTCTTCTCGAGCCCGGAGCCGGTGGTCGCTGTGTCGCTCATGGCTGCATCGTCCCTCACCGCGTGTCGCGAGGTCGAGTCAGGTGAACAGCGACTGGCCGACGTGCTCCCCGGGGCCGATGCCCGGTGGGACCGCGAAGAGCGCCGAGCCGGTGACCCGGAGGTACTCCATGAGCGCGTCGTCGCGCGACATCGCGAGCTGGACAGGCACGAAGTGCGTGCCGGGGTCACGGAGGTAGGCGACGAAGAACAGGCCCGCGTCGAGGCCACCCAGGGCATTCGACCCGTCGACGAAGTTGTAGCCGCGGCGCAGCATCCGGGCCCCACCGTGCCGGCTCGGGTGGACGACGCGCACGTGGGCGTCGGCGGGGATCACCGGCCGCCCGTCGCCGCCGGTCCTCTCGAGGTCAGGCTCCGTCATCTCCTCGCCGCCCGACAGCGGTGCGCCCGTCGCCTTGGTGCGCCCCACGAAGGCCTGCTGATCGGCGAGTGGCTGACGGTCCCACACCTCGATCGCCATGGCGATCCGCCGGGCGACGAGGTAGGAGCCGCCGGCCAGCCAGCCTGCCGAGGGGTCGTCACCCGAGCGGACCCACACGTGGTCGTCGAGGGCGGTGGTCTCCTCGGCCTTGACGTTGGCTGTCCCGTCCTTGAACCCGAAGAGGTTGCGGGGCGTGGACTGAGCGGTCGAGGTGGTCGACGTACGCCCGAACCCGAGCTGGGACCAGCGCACGCTGACCGAGCCGAAGCCGATCCGGGCGAGGTTGCGCACGGCGTGGACGGCGACCTGCGGGTCGTCGGCGCAGGCCTGGACGCACAGGTCGCCGCCGGACCGGGTCGGGTCGAGGTCGTCGCCCGGGAAGTGCGGCAGGTCCCGCAGGGCCGCGGGTCGACGGTCGGCCAGGCCGAACCGGTCCCTGCCGTCACCGTCCCGGAAGAGCGAGGGGCCGAAGCCGAACGTGAGGGTGAGCCCTGCGGGTGGCAGGTCCATCGCCTCGCCGGTGTCGTCGGGAGGCAGGTCGGGCGCCCCGCCGACCGCGCCGGAGCCGACGGCTCGTCCGCCGGTCATCTGCTCCGCGGCGCTCGTCCAGCGCCGGAGCAGGTCGACCAGCTCGGCGCGGGAGTCGGTGACGACGTCGAAGGCGGCGAAGTGGAGGCGGTCCTGCGCCGGCGTGACGATCCCCGCCTGGTGGGCCCCGCGGAAGGCGTGGGTCCGGCCGGCGTCGACCGGCCCGGGGCCCAGCGACGCGACGGCGCGGTCGAGGGCGACGCCGCCGGCGACCAGTGCCGCACCACCGCCGAACAACGACCTCCGGGAGACCGTCATGCGGAGACGACCGCCGAGAGCCGGGCGAGCGGCTCGGACAGGGCGTTCACCGCGTCCGCGAGCTGCTTGACCTCGTCGGTGTCGAGCTCGTCGTAGCCGACGAACCCCTCACCGCGCCGGTGCCGGTCGAGCAGGCCCTGCACGCCGTCGAACCGCCGGTCGAGCTCGCGCGCGAGACCAGCGTCCGCGTGCTCGACGATCGGCCGCACGTCCTGGAAGCCGCGCACCGCCCCGTCGATGTTGGCCTGGAAGTCGTGCAGGTCGGTGCGCGACCAGTACTCCTCCTCCCCCGTCACCTTGCCGGAGGCGACCTCCTCCAGCAGGCCGCGGGAGCCGTCGGCGATGTCGGTCACTGTGAGATCGAGCCCGTCGATGCGGGAGACGAGCTCACGCGTGTCGCCGACCAGCTCGTCGGCCAGGGTCGCCCGCTCGGCACTCGTGAGCGCGCTGTAGCCCTCTGCACGGGCAGGCCACAGGTCCTTCTCCAGGCGGTGCCAGCCGGTCCACTCCTCACCCTCGGCGATGTCCGCCTCGCGCGCATCGAGCTGCGGGTCGAGGTCGCCGAAGGACTCGGCGATCGTCTCGATGCGCTCCCAGTGCGTGCGGACCTCGGGATAGAGCCGTCGTGCGCGATCGTCCTGGCCGGCGGTCGCAGCAGCTGCGAACCGGACGGTGCCCGCGAGCAACGCGTCGGCCTCGTCGGAGACGAACTCGGCGTACGCGCGTTCCGCGGAGGCGACCAGTGTCGGGTCGGCGGCTGGGTAGGAGGGGTCCTGCGCACGAGTGCCGGACCCGGAGTCGTCGGCGCAGCCGGTCAGCAGGAGCGGGGTGGTGGCGAGCGAGGTGGTGAGGGCGAGGAGGCGTGGCCGAGGCGTCATGCACCCATTATCACTTAGGTAAGCCTTACCTAAGTCACCGGGTGGGTTGTGAGCCTCCGGACGCGCGTACGGCGCGCCGGCGCGACCACGTGTGGTCGTCCGACGCGCCGTACGGCGTGCGCTGGGTCAGCGGGCGGAGCTGCCCTCGACGTAGTCGGTGTCGTGCGACTTCACCCAGGCCATGAGCTTGCGCAGCTCGCGACCGGTCTGCTCGATCGGGTGCGCCTCGGCCTTCTTGCGGAACTCGGTGAACTCGGGCGAGCCGTTGTCCATGTCGGTGATGAACCGCTCGGCGAACGCGCCGTTCTTGATGTCGGCGAGCACGTCCTCCATGTTCTTCTTCACCTCGGGCGTGATGACCCGCGGGCCGGAGACGTAGTCACCGAACTCGGCGGTGTCGGAGACCGACCAGCGCTGCTTGGCGATCCCGCCCTCGTACATCAGGTCGACGATGAGCTTCAGCTCGTGCAGGCACTCGAAGTAGGCGACCTCGGGCTGGTAGCCGGCCTCGGTGAGGACCTCGAAGCCGTACTGCACCAGCTGCGAGGCGCCGCCGCAGAGCACGGCCTGCTCACCGAACAGGTCGGTCTCGGTCTCCTCGGTGAACGTGGTCCTGATGCCGCCGGCGCGCAGGCCGCCGATGGCCTTGGCGTAGGACAGCGCGAGGTCCCAGGCCTCGCCGGACTCGTCCTTCTCGACCGCGACGAGCACCGGCACGCCGCGCCCGTCGACGTACTCGCGACGCACGAGGTGGCCCGGCCCCTTGGGCGCGACCATGAAGACGTCGACGCCCTCGGGCGGGGTGATGTAGCCGAAGCGGATGTTGAAGCCGTGGCCGAAGACGAGCGTGTCGCCCGGGGTCAGGGCGGGCTCGATCTCCTCGGCGTAGAGCTTGCGCTGGTGCTGGTCGGGGGCGAGGATCACGATCACGTCGGACTCCTCCGCCGCCTCGCGCGGGGTGAGGACGCGCAGGCCCTCGGCCTCGGCCTTGTCGCGGCTCTTCGAGCCGGGCTGCAGGCCGATCCGGACGTCGACGCCGGAGTCGCGCAGCGACAGCGCGTGGGCGTGGCCCTGGCTGCCGTAGCCGATCACCGCGACGTTCTTGCCCTGGATCAGGCTCAGGTCGGCGTCGTCGTCGTAGAACATCTCAGCCACGGGGGGCTCTCCTTCTAGTGGGTGGATCAGGGGTGGTCAGTGGGCGATGGCGGACACGGGGGCGGGGACGATGGTGGGGCGCTGCGGACGCTCGCTGATCGAACGCGAGCCGCGACCGATCGCGACCATGCCCGACTGCACGAGCTCGCGCACGCCGAAGGGCTCGAGCACCCGCAGCAGGTCGGCGAGCTTGTCGGCGTTGCCGACGGCCTGCACCGTGATCGCGTCGGGCGCGACGTCGACGACCTTGGCGCGGAACAGCTGCACGGCGTCGAGCACCGAGCCGCGCGAGGCGGCGTCGGCGCGGACCTTGACCAGCAGCAGCTCGCGGTTGACCGAGCCCGGCCCGTCGAGCTCGACGATCTTGATGACCTCGACGAGCTTGTTGAGCTGCTTGGTGACCTGCTCGAGCGGCGACTCCTCCACGTTGACCACGATCGTCATCCGCGAGATCTCGGGGTGCTCGGTCGGGCCCACGGCGAGGCTGTCGATGTTGAAGCCGCGGCGCGAGAACAGGCCAGCGATCCGGGCCAGGACGCCCGGCTTGTTCTCCACCAGGACGCTCAGGGTGTGCTTGCTCATGGTCAGAGGTCATCCTCGTCGAACTGGGGCGCGAGGTCGCGCGCGTACTGGATCTCGTCGTTGCTGGAGCCGGCGGCGACCATCGGCCACACCATCGCGTCGCGGTGCACCCGGAAGTCGACCACGACGGGCTGGTCGTCGATGCCCATGGCCTTCTCGATGGTCGCGTCGACGTCGTCGGGCGACTCGCAGGCCAGGCCCACGCAGCCGTAGGCGTCGGCGAGCTTGACGAAGTCGGGGATCCGCTTGGAGTGCAGGTCGGTGTTGGAGTAGCGCTCGTTGTAGAACAGCGTCTGCCACTGGCGCACCATGCCGAGCGACTCGTTGTTGATGATCGCGACCTTGATCGGGATGTCGTTGATCGCGCAGGTGGCCAGCTCCTGGTTGGTCATCTGGAAGCAGCCGTCGCCGTCGATGGCCCAGACGGTGCTGTCGGGCATGCCGACCTTGGCGCCCATCGCGGCCGGGACCGAGAAGCCCATGGTCCCCAGGCCGCCGGAGTTGAGCCAGGTGTTGGGCCGCTCGTAGTCGATGAAGTGCGCCGCCCACATCTGGTGCTGCCCGACGCCGGAGGTGAAGATCGTGTCCGGTCCGGCGATCGCGCCGAGCCGCTCGATGACGTACTGCGGGGCCAGCGAGCCGTCGGTCGGGGTGTCGTAGCCGAGCGGGTAGCTCTGCTTGAGCCCGGCGAGGAAGGCGACCCACGCCTCGTAGTCGCCGTCGGCGCCCTCAGCCTGCAGGAGCGCCACGAGCTGGGCGATGACCTCCTTGCAGTCGCCGACGATCGGCACGTCGGCGTGGCGGTTCTTGCCGATCTCGGCCGGGTCGATGTCGGCGTGGACGACCAGGGCGTTCGGGGCGAAGGAGTCGAGGTTGCCGGTGACGCGGTCGTCGAAGCGCGCGCCCAGGCTGATGATCAGGTCGCTCTTCTGCAGGCCCGCGACCGCCGCGACCGTGCCGTGCATGCCGGGCATGCCGAGGTGCTGGGGGTTGCTGTCGGGGAAGGCGCCGCGCGCCATCAAGGTGGTGACGACCGGGATCCCGGTCAGTGCCGCCAGCTGGGCCAGCTCGTGCGAGGCGCGGGACCGGATCACGCCGCCACCGACGTAGAGCACCGGGCGGCGGGCCTCCTTGATGAGCCGCACCGCCTCCTTGATCTGCTTGGCGTGCGGGGTGGTGACGGGCCGGTAGCCCGGCAGCTGCAGCTCGCTCGGCCACGCGAACGTCGTCTGGGCCTGGAGCGCGGACTTGGCCACGTCGACCAGCACCGGACCGGGCCGGCCGGTGGAGGCGATGTGGAAGGCCTCGGCGATCGTGCGCGGGATGTCGGCCGGGTCGGTGACCAAGAAGTTGTGCTTGGTGATCGGCATCGTGATGCCGCGGATGTCGGCCTCCTGGAAGGCGTCGGTGCCGATCATCGCGGCGCCGACCTGGCCGGTGACGGCCACCATCGGCACCGAGTCCATGTGGGCGTCGGCCAGCGGGGTCACCAGGTTGGTCGCGCCCGGTCCCGAGGTCGCCATGCAGACGCCCACCCGGCCGGTCGCGGACGCGTAGCCCTGGGCGGCGTGGCCGGCGCCCTGCTCGTGGCGCACCAGGATGTGCCGGATCCGCTGGGAGTCCATGAGCGGGTCGTAGGCCGGGAGGATCGCGCCACCGGGGATCCCGAAGATGTCGGTGACGCCGGCCGCCTCGAGGGACGTCACGAGGCTCTGCGCTCCGGTGACCTGTCCGCCCTGCTCGCTCATGGGTCTTCTTCCTTGGCTCGGTGGATCGGGTGTGCGGTGCTCGCCCAACAAAAAACCCCTCGGCCCGGTGGGCGACGAGGGGTGACGCGTGTGCCTGCGGCCGGGGGGCCTCAGCTCACGCGTCGCGTGCGTACAAGAATCTCGGTGCGCATGCGACAACCGTCGTCGCCGGGGGCGTCCGGCGTCAACCCAGTGTGCCAGTCGTCCCAACATGTGGAACGCCGGTCCCACCATGTGGCACGGAGAGTCGTCAGCGACCGAGGGGCGTGCAGATGCACGACCGGTTGCCGTCGGCGTCCTCGACCACCCAGTACGACGGCTCGGCGGCGTCGCTGACGAGGCGTCCGCCCGCGTCGAGCACCGCCTGCAGGCGTCGCTCCCCCTCGTCGTGGGGCACCCAGACGTCGAGGTGCCAGCGCTGCTCGGGCTCCTGGGCCGGAAGCTCCGGGCCGGTCTCGTCCTCGCTCGTCGGCGGCTCCTGGAACCACAGCGTCGACACCTGCCCGCTGGGGTCCACGGGCTCGCCGTCCTGGAGCTCGCCGCCGATGAGGGCGGCGTAGAACGGGGCCAGCCTGGCTCCGTCGGCGGTGTCGAGGCCGGGCTCGACCTGGGTCAGCCCGGAGACGTCCGCCGTGGCCCCCATCTCCGCGGCGAAGCCGCTGATCCGCCGCGCGAGGTCGATGTCTCGGGTGGTGATGCCGCCGACGTCGTGGCTGACGAGGGTGACGATCACCTCGGGGTAGGTCAGCGAGACGTCGGGGTGGTGCCCGGCCTCCTCGGCGGCCGCGCCGATCCGGTCGACCAGCGCGAGACCCGTGGCGAAGTCGCCGGTGCGGAACCGCGCCTTGAGCCGGTTGAGCACCTTGCGCCAGTCGTCGAGGCCCGCCTCGAGGATCTGGTCGTGGGAGAGCCTGGCCTTCGGGTCCGATCCGCTCATGACGCGACCCTGCCACGCGGCACCGACAGCGGCCACCCCTGCGACCCCGGGACCTCCGACCCCGGGCCTCAGCGCAGGGTCTGGGTGATCTCCTGGCGCTCACCGTCGACCACGACGTGGGCCAGCGCTCCGTTGACCAGCGGCAGGTGCGGCGGCACGTGCCCGATCTCGAGGTCCCACACGATCGGCAGGTCCAGCCGCCCGAGGGCGTCGAGCACGGCCTCGCGCTGCGTCATCTCGTGGTGGTCGGGGGCGTTGGTGCGCCCGACCAGGACGGCGGCCGCACGGTCGAACCAGCCGGCCAGCCGCATCCCGTGCAGGTGCCGGCAGATGTCGACGGCGTCGCTCTCGCAGGCCTCGAGGTAGACGATCGTGGGCTCGTCCAGCGCCTCGGCCCAGCCCCGCACGTCGCCGTACGGTGTGCCGGCGAGGTGGCCGACGGTCTCGGTGCACCCGCCGACCAGCCGCCCGGAGACGTCGAGGCTGCCGCCGCCCTCGACCTCCCACGTCCCGCTCGACACCGGCCGCCACTGCGTAGCGCGGACGTCCTCCTCGAAGCGCACCCAGGTCGCGACGAGGCCGGAGCCGCGCTGGACGAAGGGCCCCTCGCCGCCGGCCAGGTCGAGCCAGTGCAGCAGGCCGTCGGGGACGGCGTACGGCGTGTCCGCGAGGTTGTCGCCGTGCAGGGTCGCCCACCCGAGCCTCGTCGTGATCGGCAGCAGCACGGTGGACATGTCGGAGTAGCCGACCAGCCAGGTCGGCTCGGCGTCGGCGAGGGCGTCCCAGTCGAGGAGGTCGACCAGGTCGATCGCGGTCTCACCACCCCACGGCGGCACCACGCACGCGATGTCGGGGTCGGCCAGCATCCGGGTGAGCTCGGCGGCCCGCTGCTCGGCGGGGGCGGAGGTGATGGCGGAGCCGTCCATGCAGGCGCCGACC
This sequence comes from Nocardioides sp. Soil774, assembly GCF_001428125.1. Lineage (GTDB taxonomy): Bacteria > Actinomycetota > Actinomycetes > Propionibacteriales > Nocardioidaceae > Nocardioides. The sequence continues at coordinate 254,214 of NZ_LMSM01000007.1, forward strand.
TCGACGTCGTAGCCGCGCTCGCGGAGCCAGGCGACGCAGAGCTCGATGCGGGCAGCGCCCGGCCCCTCCACTCCGGCCGACGGCGACGTGACACCGATGCGGTCACCGGGGCGGAGCGGGCGTGGGAAGCGCAGCGGACCGGTCATGTCAGGAGTCTGTCACTGTGTGTCCATGGGTTTCGGAGACGCCGTGCAGCAGGCCATCCACGCATCGACCGGGGTGCCGCGGCTCTACGCCGCGGCCCTGAAGGCAGGACTGGGACAGTCCGGCGCGCTCGAGTCGCTGCGCATCTCACAGGCCGCGCTGCAGGCCTCCGCCAGGCACGGCCGCGGCGTGCCCGGGCGCACCAACGCGATGCGGCACTTCATGTGGCAGGCCGCGCTCACCGCGAAGTTCGGCCTCGACGCCGCCCGCACCATCGCCGCGGCGCAGGAGGCCGGGACGCCGAGCACGCGCGACTCCCGGGTCGACCAGCACAACAACGGGGTCGGCCAGTCCTACGGCGTCGACAACGCCGACGACCTCCGCACGCTCGGCCCGGGTGAGGCCATGGCCGCCCTGGTGCCCGTGGCGCTGGCGAAGTGGGAGGCCGAGGAGCTGGTCTGGGTCACCAGGCGGTGAGGCCCTGCCGGTCGTGCTCGCCGTCGGGCCACACGGCCCGTACGACCCCGGCGGCCGCCAGCGCCTTGCGGCAGCCCGGGCACGGCGGGTCGGTGATGTAGGCGGTGGCGCCCTTGGTGTCGCGCGTGGCGAAGAGCAGTGCATTGACCTCGGCGTGGATCGCGATGCAGAAACCGGCCGTGCCGGGCCGGTCGTAGTCACCGAGCCCCGGCACGTCGTCGTAGCCCAGCCGGCCGCGCGGGCAGGCTCCCATCAGGCAGTCGTCCTCGCCCGGGGCGGCTCCGTTGTAGCCGGTCGCGATGATGCGGTGGTCGATCGTCAGCACCGCCCCGACCCGGCGGCGCGTGCACTTGGCGCGCGCGGAGACCGCGGAGGCGATGCCGAGGAAGTAGTCGTCCCAGCCGGGGACCGCGGTCGGGTGCTCGCTCACGGGAGCACAGACTGCCCGATGTCGCCCGGGTTGTAGGCGACTTCCCACCGGAAGCCGTCGGGGTCGGCGAAGTAGCCGCCGTAGCCGCCCCAGTCGCGCTCACTGGCCTCGCCCACGTGCGAGGCCCCGGCCACCCGCGCCTGCTCCAGGACGGTGTCGACGCCCTGGGTGGTGGCGAGGTTGTGCGACAGCGTGACCGGCGGGACGCCGCCGCGCGCCGGGGCGTGCCCGACCTCCGCGACGAAGCCGTCCTCCACCCACAGGCTGAGCACGACCTTCTCGGCCACCTTGAACATCAGCACCTCGCCCGGCACGTCGAGCTCGGGCTCCCACCCGAGGCCGTCGACGTAGAAGCGCCGGGTGGCGTCGAGGTCGGTCACCACGAGGGTGATGAAGCTGACCCGCTGGTCCATCTCAGTCCTCCTGCTCGGCACGGCCGGCCGGCGCGGGCCGGGCCGCGAGCCGGGCGCGCTGGCGACCGGCGTCGTCGAAGTTGGCGTCGTCGAGCCAGGCGTCGAGCGCCGCCCGCACACGCGGCCACTCGAGGTCGGTGATGGAGAACCAGTCGGTGTCGCGGTTGCGGCCCTTGTAGACGACCGCGTTGCGGAAGCGTCCCTCCCAGATGAAGCCGAGCCGCAGCGCCGCGCGGCGCGACGGCGCGTTGAGGCTGTCGCACTTCCACTCGTAGCGCCGCATGCCCAGGTCGTCGAACGCGAGCCGCAGGAGCAGCGCCATCGCCTCGGTGGCGGCGCGGCTGCGCTGGAGCTGGCGGCCGAACGCGATGCCGCCCACCTCGATCGACCCCATGACAGGATCGATGCGCATCAACGAGCAGAAGCCCGCCGCGCGGCCCGTCTCGACCGGGACGATGGCGTACATGACCTGTCCGGGATCGGCGGCGCCGTGCTCGACGATCGCCGCCATCTCGTCGCGGTCGCGCGGGCGCTCCCAGAACAGGTAGGTCCACGTCGGCTCGTCGTCGGGGCGGCACAGGGCCCGGAGGAGGTCGTCGACGTGCCGCTCCCCGATCGGTTCGAGCCGGACGCCGCGCCCCTCGAGGACGACGTCCTTCGCTGGCGGTCTGGCGCCCGACCAGTCGACGGGCCGGCCGAGCGGCTGCCCGTGGTCGTTGGTGCTCCTCGTCCGCGTGGCCGAGAGCCGCACCCCCACCGGCCCGCTCACCGCAGCGCCTCCGCGACCGCGGCCATGCCGCGCTCGACCTCGTCGAACGACGTCGACAGCGGCGACAGCCCGATCCGCAGCCCGCCGGGGTCGCGGTAGTCGGGGATGACGTCGCGCTCCCACAGGCGTGCGGTCACCTCGCGCATCCGCTCGTGGTGCAGCGTCACGTGGCCGCCGCGCTGCGCGGGGTCGCGCGGCGAGGCGAGGGTGACCTCGGGCAGCGTCGCGTCGGCGAGCTCGACGGCGTACGACGTCAGCGCGACGGACTTGGCGCGGATCGCCTCGATCCCGGCCTCCTCGACCAGCTCGAGCATGCTCTGCATCGCGACCATCCCCAGGATCGGCGGGGTGCCGGAGATGAAGCGCCGGATGCCCGAGGCGGGCGTGTAGCCCGGGCCCATGAGGAACGGGTCGGCATGGCCCATCCAGCCCTGGATCGGCTGGGTGAGCTCGCCCTGGAGCCGCTGCGCCACGTAGCCGAAGGCCGGCGAGCCGGGGCCGCCGTTGAGGTACTTGTAGCTGCAGCCGACGGCGAGGTCGGCGTCCCACGCGTCGAGGTCGACCGCGACCGCACCGGCGGAGTGGCAGAGGTCCCAGAGCACCAGGGCGCCGGCGTCGTGGGCGATGCGGGTGAGCTCGGGTGCGTCGGCCAGCCAGGCCGAGCGGTAGGCCACGTGGTTGAGCACGACCAGCGCGGTGCGCTCCCCCACGACCTCGCGCAGCTGGTCGGCGGTGACGCCGGCTGAGGTGTCGACCTCGATCCAGCGCAGCGTCAGGCCGCGCTCGGCGGCGATGCCCTCGGCGACGTAGCGGTCGGTCGGGAAGTTGTCGGTGTCGATGACGATCTCGGTGCGCGCAGGGTCGGTGCGCACGGCGTGGTCGACGGCAGCCCGCATCAGCTTGTAGAGCCAGACGGTGGTCGAGTCACCGACGGCGGTCTGGCCCGGCGCGGCGCCCAGGCAGACCCGGCCGAGGTCGTCGCCGAGGGTGGTGGGCAGGTCCATCCAGCGCTCGTCCCAGCCGCGGATCAGCCGGCCGCCCCACTCGTGCTCGACGAAGTCGGTGAGGCGCTCGGCCGCGGTCGCGACGGGGCGGCCGAGGGAGTTGCCGTCGAAGTAGACGAGGTCACTGCCGGCGCCGACGAACCGATCGCGGAAGTGCGCCAGCGGGTCGGCGGCGTCGAGCCCGGTCGCGGAGGTGGAGGTGCTCACCTCCGCAACCTATCCGGCCGGTGCGTCAGTAGCAGACGGCGCCGTGGGCCGCGGACTGCACGACCTTGCGGTACTTGCCGAGCACGCCGCGGGTGTACTTCGGCGGCAGCGGCTCCCAGCCCTCGGCGCGCTGGGCCAGCTCGGCCTCGTCGAGGTCGACGTCGAGGCTCATGCTGGCCACGTCGAGGGTGATCCGGTCGCCGTCACGGAGGAAGGCGATCGGGCCGCCGTCGCTGGCCTCGGGGGCGATGTGGCCCACGCACAGGCCCGTCGTGCCCCCGGAGAACCGACCGTCGGTGATCAGCAGGACGTCCTTGCCAAGGCCGGCTCCCTTGATCGCGCCGGTGATGGCGAGCATCTCCCGCATGCCGGGGCCACCCTTGGGGCCCTCGTAGCGGATCACCACGACGTCACCGGCCTTGATCGCCCCCTCGGCGAGCGCGTCGAGCGCCTTGCGCTCACCGTCGAAGACGCGCGCGGTGCCGGTGAAGGTGGAGTCGTCGAAGCCGGCGCTCTTGACGACGGCACCGTCGGGGGCGAGGGAGCCCTTGAGGATGGTGAGACCGCCGGTGGCGTGGATCGGGCGGTCGAGCTGGCGCAGGATCTCGCCGTCGAGGGGCTTGGGGTCGAGGTCGGCGAGGTTCTCCGCCATCGTCTTGCCGGTGCAGGTGAGCACGTCGCCGTGCAGGTGACCCGCGTCGAGCAGCGCTCGCAGCAGCACGGGGATGCCGCCGACGCGGTCGAAGTCGGTCCACACGAAGCGGCCGAAGGGCTTCATGTCGGCCAGGTGCGGCACGTTCTTGCCGATGCGGGTGAAGTCGTCGAGGGTGAGGTCGACCTCGGCCTCACGGGCGATCGCGAGCAGGTGGAGCACGGCGTTGGTGGAGCCGCCGAGGGCCATCGCCATCGCGATGGCGTTCTCGAAGGCCGGCTTGGTCATGATCTGGCGGGCGGTGATGCCCTTGCGGAGCATCTCGACGACGGCCTCGCCGGACTTGTGGGCGAAGCCGTCGCGGCGACGGTCCACGGCCGGCGGGCTGGAGCTGCCCGGCAGCGACATGCCGAGGGCCTCGGCCACGCTGGCCATCGTGTTGGCGGTGTACGCCCCGCCGCACGCGCCCTCGCCGGGACAGATCGCGCGCTCGATCTCGTCTACCTTCTCGCGGCTGATCTTGCCGGCCAGGCACGCGCCGACCGCCTCGAAGGCGTCGATGATCGTGACGTCCTTGCCGTCGACCTGGCCGGGCATGATCGTGCCGGCGTAGAGGAAGACGCTCGCGAGGTCGAGGCGCGCGGCGGCCATCAGCATCCCGGGCAGCGACTTGTCGCACCCGGCGAGCAGGACCGAGCCGTCGAGCCGCTCGGCCATCATCACGGTCTCGACGGAGTCGGCAATCACCTCGCGGCTGACGAGGGAGAAGTGCATGCCCTCGTGACCCATCGAGATCCCGTCGGAGACCGAGATGGTGCCGAACTCCAGCGGGAAGCCACCGGCGGCGTGCACGCCGTTCTTCACCGCCTTGGCCAGCCGGTCGAGCGACAGGTTGCACGGGGTGATCTCGTTCCAGCTCGACGCGACCCCGATCTGGGGCTTCACCCAGTCGTCGTCACCCATGCCCACCGCGCGCAGCATCCCGCGGGCAGCGGTCGCCTCGAGTCCGTCGGTGACGTCGCGGCTGCGGGGCTTGATGTCGGGGGCGTCGCCTGCGTGGGTCATGGACGTCAGGCTAGCCGCGGCCGGATCCACCCGGCGCCCGCGTCTCACCTGCCTGCGCGACGACGTTCGCGCTGCTCGTCGCACCACTCCACCTCGGCGGCGAGCTGGTGCACGGCGGGGTGGTCGTCAGGCGTCCCGTGCAGCCACCGCTCGATCCCCTTCCGGTGCGGCGAGAGGGTGAACCGGATCCCTGGATCCCGCCGGCGACGCGAGCGGTCGCGAGCGTCGTACGCCTCCACCGACGTCATCGACCGCAACCGACGCGGGATCCACCAGTGCGCCGCCTTGAGGTCGGTGTGCGCGGGATACCTGCTGCCCCCGTGCTTGCGCGCGCCGTCCTCCCGCATGGGTGCCACCTCCGCGCCCGTGTCGCGATCGGTGAGCCGCACCTCCACTCCTGCGAGCTCCAGCAGGCGCAGGACCATCGCGACCCTCGGGCTGGTGCGCGCGGTCTCCCACCGCGCCACCTGGGACTGAGACACACCGAGGATCTCGGCCAGTCCGCGCTGCGATACGTCGAGGATGCGCCGGACCCGCCGGACGATGCCGGGGACGTGACCCTTGAACGGCCCCATCCACCACCACTCGCGCTCGGCCTCGGTCCAGTTGGCCATCGAGTCCCACGTCGCCGCGTCGATGTCGTCCATTGCCTCACGCTCCCCGTCCCGGTGTGTCGGCGCCGCCCGGTCGGGCGACGTCGTACACCCATGACAGGCAGCGGCACCGACATCCCGACGGCGTCGTCCACAGGGGCCGCCCTCACCCGACCTCAGGGCCGGCCTGTGGACGTCTCCTGGTCCGCGATGGCCCGAGTCGCCCGACGGCTGCTCCGGTCACCGCGCCGTCCCCTCACCCCTTGGCCTTGAGTCGCCCAGCGACTCATCGCCAAGCGAGGCGACGAGCGGTCTGGCAAACCGGGCGGGCAGCCGGACGGGGAGCCGGTCGGGATCTGGACGGGGAGGCGGTCGCGGTCAGTCGATCTTGGCGGCGCGTACGACGAGGACGTCGGGCAGGTCCTTGTGGATCTCCTGCCAGGAAGTGCCCTCGTCGGGCGAGGCCCACACCCCGCCGTTGCGCCCGCCGAAGTAGAGGCCGGCCTGGTCGTGGTCGTCGACGCACATCGCGTCGCGCATCACCGCGGCGTAGTAGCCCTCGGGAAGGCTGCCCTCGCCGAGCGGCTCCCACGAGGTGCCCGCGTCGACGGTGCGGTAGACGCGCGCCTTGCCGTCGACCGGCCAGCGACCCTCGGCGCCGTCGATGGGGAAGTTGTAGGCGGTGTCGCCGCGGTGCGGGTGGGTGACCATGGCGAACCCGAAGTCGGTCGGCAGGGTCGCAGCGATGTCCTGCCAGGACGCCCCGCCGTCGTCGGAGCGGTAGACGCCGCCGTGGTTCTGCAGGTAGAGGCGCTCGGGGTCGACCGCGTCGCGAGCGACCTTGTGCACGCACTGCCCGAACTCGGGGTAGTTGCGCTCGCCGGGGAAGAACTCGGCCTTGATGCCGGTGTTGGACGCCGACCACGACTCGCCCCCGTCGGCGGTCACGTAGACCCCGCCGGTGGAGAGCGCGGCCAGGACCCGGTCGGGGTCGGTCGGGTGCGGCAGGATCGTGTGGAAGGCCTGACCCCCGAAGCCCGCGTTCCACTCCGGGCGGTGCGGGTGGTCCCAGAGCCCGCGGACGAGCGAGAAGGTCTCGCCCCGATCCTCGGAGCGGAAGACCGCGCCGGGCTCGGTGCCGGCCCAGACGATGCCCTCGCCGCCGTCGGCCGACACGCCGGGCTGCAGCTGCCACACGCGGGCCAGGGTCGCGCCGGTGTCCTCGGGGAAGCGGGCCGCGCCGTTGGGGGTCTCGCCCCACGACCCCCCGAGGTCGTCGGAGCGCCAGACCTGGGGGCCCAGCCAGCTCGACGACGCACCCGCCAGCAGACGCGGCGAGCCCCCGCGGGTGTCGACCATGACGGAGTAGACCTCCTCCATCGGGAAGTGGGGCCCGGTCCACTCCCACGACCGGCGTTCCTCGTCGGAGGTGCCGAGCCACAGGCCCTTGCGGGTCCCGACCATGAGCAGCGTGCGCGACATCTGTCCTCCGTCAGCAGATGGTGTCACTACGTGACTATTCCGATTAGGAACACTACTCTCGAGTGGCGATGAGTCAAGACATCCCGGTGACCGGATACGCGATCCTCGGCCTGCTCACCTTCGGCGACGAGCTGACGGGCTACGAGATCAAGCAGCGCGCCGACGTCACGCTCCGCTTCTACTGGGTCTCCCCCGCGATGAGCCAGATCTACACCGAGCTCCGCCGGCTCAGCGACCGCGGCCTGGTCGTCGCCGACGTCCGACGGGACGGTGGGCGGGAGGACGGGCGGGAGGTCACGACGTACGCCATCACGGACGCGGGCCAGGAGGCGCTGCGCGCCTGGATGGACCAGACCCCCGCCGGGTTCCCCGTGCTGAAGCACCCCGTGCTGCTGCGGCTGCTCATCGGGCACGTCACGGAGACCGAGCAGACCCGGCAGATGCTGCACGACTACGTCGCCGAGCTCGACCAGGCGCTGGCCGACCTGTCGGCGGTGCGCGAGAGCCTCAGGGGCGCCGACGAGCCCGGCCAGCCCTTCCGGTTCCCCTCGCTCGTCGCGGACTGGGGACTGGACTACTTCGACGCCGAGAAGAGGCACACCCGGCTCGCGCTGGCGAGCCTCGGTGAGACCGGCCCGGAGGGCGAGACCGCCACTGCCTAGGGTGAGGCGGGTGACCACCCGCCCGAGCCGGACCCAGCTCGGCCCCGTGGGCCTGGTGCTGGTCGGGATCCTGGCGGTCCAGCTGGGCGCCGCCATCGCCAAGGGCCTGTTCGGCGAGATCTCGCCGACAGCGATGGTCTGGCTCCGCCTGGTCACCAGCGCCCTGGTGCTCGCCGCGGCCACCCGCCCACGGATCACCGGCCGTAGCCGCCGCGACTGGGTCGTCGTGCTGGGCTTCGGCGCGAGCCTGGCCACGATGAACTGGGCGATCTACCAGTCGTTCTCGCGCATCCCGCTGGGCATCGCGGTCACGATCGAGTTCATCGGTCCGCTGACGCTGGCCGTGCTGGGCTCACGACGCGCCCGCGACCTCACCTGGGTGGTGCTGGCCGGCGCCGGGGTGGCCCTGCTGGGCTTCCAGCGCACCGGGCTGGACCTGCTCGGCGTGGCGTACGCCCTGCTCGCCGGCGCCGCGTGGGCGGCGTACATCCTGCTCAGTGCCAGCACGGGACGCCGGTGGGCGGGCTTCGACGGCCTGGCGGTGGCGAGCGTCGCCGCAGCCACGGCGATGACGCTGCCCGCGCTGCTGAGCGCAGGCGGAAGCCTGTGGGACGGGCGGGTGCTCCTCCTCGGCGCCCTCGTAGGACTCCTCAGCTCGGTGATCCCCTACAGCTGCGAGCTCGTCGCGCTGCGCAGCCTGCGCCCGGCGGTGTTCGGCATCCTGATGAGCATGGAACCCGCGGCCGCAGCCCTGGCAGCCATCGTGGTGCTGCACGAGCACCTCTCGCCGCTCCAGTGGCTGGCGATCGCCTGCGTCGTCGTCGCCTCGGTGGGAGCGACCAGGTCTTCGGCGGCACCCGGCACAATCGCCACATGACACCCCGCCTGGCCCTCCCCTCGCTGGCGCTGGTGCTGGGCGCGGCCACCGGGTGCGCCGGGACCACCTCCGAGCCGGTGCCCCGCACGACGCAGCCCACCGATCTCGCGAGCCAGCCCACCCCGAGCGACGAGCCGGCCGGCGAGCCCGGCGACGCGCCCCGCGCGGTCGACACGCTCGTCGACCGGCTCGAGGTGCCGTGGGGCGTGGACTTCCTGCCGGACGGCTCCGGCGTGGTGACCGAACGGACGAGCGGGCGGGTCCTGCGCGTCGCGGCCGACGGCACGACGAGCACCCTCGGCGTCATCACCGCAGCCGTGCCGCAGGGCGAGGCAGGGCTCCTCGGCGTCGCGGTCTCCCCGGACTTCGAGGACGACCGGACGCTGTTCTTCTACCTCACGAGCAGCTCCGACAACCGCGTGGTCCGTGCCGAGCTGGACGGTTCGAGCCTCGGCCCGCCCACGGTCGTGCTCGACGGCATCCCCGCGGGCTTCATCCACGACGGCGGCCGCATCGCCTTCGGTCCCGACGGCTACCTCTACGTCACCACCGGCGAGACCGGCGACCCCAGCCTCGCGCAGGACCCCGACAGCCTGGCCGGCAAGATCCTGCGGATCACGACCGACGGCGACCCCGCACCAGGCAACCCCGACCCCGACTCCCCCGTGTGGTCGCTGGGCCACCGCAACGTCCAGGGCCTCGCGTGGGACGACCAGGGTCGCCTGTGGGCCTCGGAGTTCGGCGACTCGACGTGGGACGAGCTCAACCTGATCGAGAAGGGCGGCAACTACGGCTGGCCCGAGGTCGAGGGCAGCGGCGGCGCGCCGGACTACGTCGACCCCCAGCTCGTGTGGCCGGTGGAGGAGGCCTCCCCCAGCGGGTTGGCGTACGCCGACGGCCGGCTCTGGATGGCGGGGCTGCGGGGTCGACGCCTGTGGCGCATCGACGTCTCCGCGGACGGCCGGGCGTCGCACCCGACGGCATGGTTCACCGAGGACTACGGGCGCCTGCGCACCGTGGCCACCGCCCCGGACGGCCGGCTGTGGGTGACCACGTCCAACCGGGACGGTCGCGGTGAGCCGACGCCCGAGGACGACCGGATCGTGGTCGTCGAGCCCTGAGCCCGGTCGACCCGGACTCGGTCCGGCTCAGCCCGGACGGACCACCGCGCGCCGCGCCGCCCGGCGCAGCGTGGTGAGGATCGCGGGGCCGAGCACCACGATCGCGATCCCCGTGGTGACCGCACGGCCGGTGTCCCACCCGCCGGTCGAGGTGAGCAGCGTGTAGACGAGGAACCGGTGCGCGTTGTCGAGCACCGGGGCGCCCGCGACGTAGGACAGCGAGCCCTCGTGGCCGGGCACCACGATGCCGAGGGCGAAGGGCCAGAAGCTGAGGTTCATCAGCAGCCCGAAGAGGTACGACGCGACGACCGCGTAGGCGACCAGCATCGCGATCTCGGCGCGGCCGCCCACCCGTCGCGGCAGCAGGCCTGCGCCCATGCCGACCCACGCCGAGCAGATCATCTGGAACGGCAACCACGGACCCACGCCCGCGGTGAGCAGCGCCGAGGCGAACAACGAGGTGCAGCCCAGCACGAAGCCGAACCCCGCCCCGAACACCCGCCCGCCCAGCACCAGCAGGAAGAACACGAGCTCGATGCCGGCGGTGCCAGCACCGAGGCCGCGCATCACGGCGTTGACGGCGGACAGCACGCCCAGGACCGCCAGCACCCGGGAGTCCATGCCGCCCTCCCCCATCTCAGCGAGGACGACGACCACCACGAGGGGCAGCAGGAAGAGGAAGAGGAACGGCGGCTCGACCCGCTCGCCGGGCTGCGCCTCGAGCAGCAGCGGCCAGCAGAGCATCATGAGCCCGGCGAGCGAGGCCAGGACGAGGACGGCTGCGGTGCGGGGGCCGATGGGCAGGGCGACGCCGGTGGGGGCGCCGGCACGGCTGCTGTCCTGCACGGTGCTCACGCTGCGCCACCTCCCGCCAGCGCGGTGGCGACGTCCTCCACGACGAGCCAGGGAGCGCCCAGCACCTTGGTGACCTGCGGGGCGTAGGACGGCGACTCGGCGAGCACCCGCTGCGGCGGTCCGCTGGAGACGATCTCCCCCTCGGCCAGCACCTGCACGTCGTCGGCGACGTGCGCGGCGAACTCGACGTCGTGCGTGGCGAGCAGGACCGCACGGCCGTCGCGGGCGAGGTCCGCCACGATCCGCGCGAGCTCCGCCTTGCCGGCGTAGTCGAGGCCACGGGTGGGCTCGTCGAGCAGCACCACCGGCGGGCGCGCGCAGAGCACGATCGCCAGGGCGAGCGCGAGCCGCTGGCCCTCGGAGAGGTCGCGCGGGTGGGTGGTGTCGACGATGCCCGGGGCGAGCCGGTCGAGGAGTCCGCGGCAGGTGCCGGGGGCGGCATCAGCGCCGGCGTCGGCGGCCGCGCACTCCTCCGCGACCGTCTCGAGGTAGAGCAGGTCGGCGGCGGTCTGCGGCACGAGCCCGACGTGCGTACGCCGCTGCGCCGGCGCGAGCGCGGCCGGGTCGTCACCGTCCACGTCCACCGTCCCCGAGCGTCGCCGCCCGGAGCCCTGCAGCGCCCAGATGAGGCTGGACTTGCCCGAGCCGTTGCGTCCCATCAGGACGGTGACCTGTCCGGCCGAGAGGGTCAGGTCGACCTCGCGGACCGCGACGTGGGCGCCGTGGACGACCGTCACCCCGCGCGCGGTGAGCCGCGGCTCGCGTGACCGGACCGGCCGCGGGGCCGGCGGCGCGAGGGCGGGCAGCGACCGGGCCGCCCTGCGCGCGTCACGGACGGTCAGCGGGAGGGGCTCCCAACCGGCGAGCCGGCCCAGCTCGACGAGCGGAGGGGCGACGGGCGAGTCGGCGAGCACCTGCTGCGGGTCGCCGACGCGGATGCCGCCGTCGCCGGTGACCAGCGCGATCCGGTCGGCGAACGGCACCACGCGCTCGAGCCGGTGCTCGGCCAGGACCACGGTCAGGCCGAGGTCGTGCACCAGCCGGGTGATGGTGGCCAGGACGTCCTCGGCGGCGGTGGGGTCGAGGGCGGAGGTGGGCTCGTCGAGGACGAGGACGCGCGGGTGCGTGGTGAGGACCGACCCGATCGCGACCCGCTGCTGCTGCCCGCCGGACAGGGTGCGCAGGTCCCGCGCGCGGAGGTCGGCGATCCCGAGGAGGTCGAGCGTCTCCTCGACGCGACGTCGCATCGTCTCGGGCGCCACTGCCAGCTGCTCCATGCCGTAGGCCAGCTCCTCCTCGACCGTGTCGGTCACGAACCCCGCGAGCGGGTCCTGGCCGACGTAGCCCACGAGGTGGGCCCGCTCGCGCGGCGGTTGCTCCACGATGCTGACGCCGTCGAGCAGCACGTCGCCGGTGAGGACCCCGCCGGTGAAGCGGGGCACGAGACCGGTCACGACGCCGAGGAGGGTGGACTTGCCGACGCCGGTGCGCCCGGCGACGAGCACGAGCTCGCCCTCCTCGAGCGTGAGGTCGACATCGCGCAGCACGTCGTGCCCGTCGTAGCGCAGGCCGACGCCTCGCAGCTCGATCATGCGACCACCTCCTGCCGCGCGACCGCGCTCGCCGGCACCGGGGTCGCGAGCGCGGGCACGGCACCGAGGACGCCGACGACCAGCGCGAGCGGGGAGAGGTAGGGCGCGAGGTCGACGCCCGGGTAGGCGACGACGACCTGGGTGTGGGCGACCCACCAGCCGAGGAGGGCGACCACGAGGCCGGTCGCGACCGTTACGAGCTCGGGTGCGCGCCAGGGATCGGGGCGGTAGCGCGTGCGGTGGACGCGACGGCCGGCGCTGGCCATGCCCAGGACGGCGGTCGCGAGGCCGGCTCCGAGCATCGGCAGGGCCAGCACCCGCGGCGCGGTCGGGTCCAGCCAGGCATAGGTGCCGACGCAGATCCCGAGCAGCGCCAGCAGCAGCAGCGACCCGGTGACACGCCGCTCGCGCGGGGTCGCTTCCCCGGAGCGGCCGTAGCCGCGGGTGTCCATGCCCGCGGCGAGCGAGAGGGAGCGTTCGAGGGCGTCCTCGAGGACCGGCACGAGGAACCGGCGCAGTCGGCCCACCCCGGAGGTCGCCCCACCCCGCAGTGCCTGGGCGGCGCGCACCCGCCGGGCGCTGTCGGCGAGCTGCGGGAAGATCGTGACGGCCATGACGAGCGCGGTGCCGATCTCGTAGAGCGCGGGCGGCACCGTGGCCAGGAGGCGCTTGGGGTTGGCGAGCGAGTTCGCCGCCCCGACGCAGAGGATGATCGCGGCGAGCCGGAGGCCGTCGTACAACCCGGCCAGCAGCGCCTCGCGCGTCACCGGCCCGAGCAGGCGGATCCCGGCGGCCCAGTCGGGCAGCGGCACCTCGGGCAGGTCGAGCAGCACGTGGCCGATCTCCTGGCCGCCGAAGACGATGCGGAAGACCACGCGCAGCACGACCGTCAGCACGGCCAGCATCACGTAGAGCCGGAACGAGCGTCCGAAGGGGTGACCGGACCGGCGCGCCATGACCACCACTGTCGCCGACCCCATGACGAGGAGCAGCAGCAGGGGGTTCGTCGTCAGGCTCGCCGCGGTGGCCAGCCCGATCGCCCAGGACCACCAGGCGAGCGGGTGCAGGTCACGCGGCAAGCCCGACAGGGGCGCGGCCGGTCCGGTCACGGCGCGTCAGACCCCCCGTCTGCGACGCGCCACGAGGCCACTGACCGCGATCGCGATCGCGAGCAGGGCCACGACTGTCCAGGTGACCGCGGCGGGCACCCGGGAGGGCTCCTCGGCGCCCGCGGAGGCGGGGTCTGCCCCGATGTCCGCCGCGCTGGCCCCTGAGTCGCTGGGCGACTCAACGCCCGAGTCGGGGTCGGCGCTCGCCGATGAGTCGCTGGGCGACTCAGGTGTCTTCGAGCGGTCCTCCGAGTCCTGCGCGGCCGCCTTCTTGCGCCGTGAGTCGCTGAGCGACTCAGGGGCCAGTGGCGTCCCGGACGCGCTCGGCGAGCCCGGCGGCGCCGTCTCCGGCGACGCGCTCGGGGAGGTCGACGCGCTCGATCCACCCGACGGCTTCGAGGTGGGGCTCGAGGACGGCGACGGGCTGGACGTCCCCGACGAGGAGCCGGACGTCGACGTCGTCGGGGCCGACGTCGGGGTGGGGCTCGACGACGACGTGGGCGAGGACGTGGGCGAGGAGGTGGGCGAGGAGGTGGGTGACGGGCTCGGCGAGGCCGAGGCCGTCACCGGAGCCGCGACACCGGGGGGCACGCTCGCGCCTGCTGCCCGGTCCTGCTGCCACGACCAGCCGACCGACCCGCCCGCCGGGACGGTCAGCGAGCCGACGCCGTAGGACGAGTAGGTCCACGACGACTTCGTGCCGTCGGCCCACCAGAGGCCCCAGTAGGCGTTCGACGGGGAGGCGTTGACGCACGGGTCGCTGGTCGGGACGCCGTTGACGCGGCACACGAAGCCGGGCTGGCGGGTGGCGTAGGTCAGGCCCACGCCGACCGAGGCGAAGACCGCCGCGGCGCTCTTTCCCCCGCCGTCGGCCGAGCAGGCGGTGACGATCCCGCCGCCCAGCTCGCGGTAGTCGACGACCACGCTCACGCCGCCGGCCGAGGTGCAGGTGGCTGCACCGGCCGCCGGGGCGGACGCGAGTGCGAGCCCCGGGCCGGCCACCAGCATCAGCAGCGCGGCGAGGAGGTGGCGCAGCGTGGACGGGGTCATCGCAGCGTCACCCGCGCCGATCCCGAGCGCAGCTTCGGGAACTGCCCGAGGGCGCGGACCCGCACCGAGTCACGGCCGGTCGGCAGCGCGACCTTGGCCACGAACCGACCGGCGTCGGTCGCGCGACCCTTGGCGAGCACCTTGCCAGCGACGACGACACGGACCTTCTCCCCCGCGGCGAGGCGCCGCACGACCACGCGGGTGCGCGGTCCGTCGGAGGCGCGAGCGGCGACCTTGAGCCTCGCGCGGCCCAGCACCCGGGTGGTGTCGCTGACGCGGCCGTCGGCCCCGGTGAGGACGTACGCCGCAGTGGTGGTCGTCGCCGGCAGGGTGACGGTGCGCGTGAGGGCGCCGTCGGACCCCGCGACGACCGTGACCCCGGTGAGGCCCGGACCGCTGAGGACGAAGCGTGCGCCCGGAGCGGCGCCGACGACCTCGAGCGCCGCGCGCGAGCCGGCCTTGCGGAAGCCGGCAGGGCCGGAGATGCGCACGCCCGCGACCGAGCCTGCAGCCGCGGCCGACGTCACCGCGACGGTGTGGGTGGCGACGCCGTCACGACCGGACAGCGCGTACGTCGCCGCTCCCGCCGTGGCGGGCAGGGTGACCTTGGCCGACAGCGTGCCGTCGGTCCCGACCACCACCGTGCGGCTCCCGCTGATGCCGGGGCCGCTGAGGCAGAACCGCTCGCCGATCTTCGCGCCGGTGGCGGTCAGGGTCGCGGTGGTGCCGGGCTCGGTGCCCGTCGACGACACCGTGAGTGCGCGGGCCGAGCCGCGGAGGTGGGTGAGGCCGGCGACGGCCTGGACCGTCGCGCGCCACCACTGGTCGCGCGTGGCGTCGGTGATGCCGGAGGTGGTGGCGGCCGACATCGCGCCGGCGTCGTAGGCGAGGGCGCCCTCCTCGTCGGTGAGCGGCGAGCCCGAGGCCTGCGGGCCGACCTGGAGGCCGGCCACCCACTCGGCGGCACGGCCGGCCTGGTCGCAGCGACCGCCGGCGGCCAGCGCGCTCGCGGCCAGTCCGGTGCTGTTGGTGTTGGAGTCGGGCGTGTAGGCGCTGCCGACGAAGGACCCGTCGGGCCGCTGGGTGCCCTGCAGCCAGGCCACCGCGCGCTCGATGGCCGCGTCGACCCGT
The DNA here is from genome assembly GCF_001428125.1 of Nocardioides sp. Soil774. Classification (GTDB taxonomy): domain Bacteria; phylum Actinomycetota; class Actinomycetes; order Propionibacteriales; family Nocardioidaceae; genus Nocardioides. The sequence goes on from NZ_LMSM01000007.1 coordinate 269,847, forward strand.
GCCGGGCGCGGCGACACGGCCGCGAGCTGGGCCACGACGAACGCGGTGGCGTCGGTGTCGGTGCCGTCGACGCCCTCGGTGCAGGACTGGTCGGCAGCGGCGGGGTCGGCGTTGAAGAAGACGCGGAAGAAGCCCGACGAGCACTGCTGCCGGAGCAGGAAGTCCGTGACCGGGGCGGCGCTGGAGGAGCCCGCCGCGGCGAGGCCGCGCGCGGCCAGGGCCTGCCCGAACGAGTTGGCGTAGTCCGGCCCGCCGAGCTGGTCGGCGAGGCGGCCCGCGCTGGGGCCGGAGGCGATGACGCGGTCCTCGACCTGCTGGACGAGGTCGAAGCCGCCGTAGGCACGAGCATCCGCGCCGGAGACCTGGGCGAACACCAGCGCCTTGGCGAAGGAGCCGGAGTAGAGGTCGTTCGGCGAGCCGTAGTCGACGCCCGTGGCATAGCTGGCGACCTTGGTGGACATGGCCTGGCGGATCTGGCGCACCAGCGCCTGGTCACCGCCGACCTCGTCCAAGCTGATGCCGATGTCGAGCGTCAGGCCGAAGTCGTCGAACCCGCCGTAGTTGGGGTTGTGGATGATGCCGTCGGTGAGCTGGGTGGCCAGCCACCCGGTGCCGGCGCGGGCGGCGGCGGGTGCCGGCACGTCGGTGGCGGCCTGCGCCGACGACGCGAGCAGCGGCGGAGCCAGGAGCGACGCGGCGACCGTCAGGGCGAGGCCCGACAGGGAGATCTTCATGTTTCCTTCCCTCGCTGCGACAACGAGGGAACGCGGCATGCGCCGCACTGCCCTCGCTGCATTCCTCGACAGCGATGGTGGTCATGACGCGTCGAGGCGGGTGTTCCGGCTCGCACGGGATCTCTCCCGTGCCTACGGTTGCGGGTCAGCGCCGGATTCGGACCGGCTTTCCCCACCTCGGGCGTGTGTGGTGCCGACCCGGACGGGTGCGGCCCGAGCAGCCTAGTCCTGCCCGGCGCCCGGACGCACCTCGGCCCGGCGCCACGAGATCAACTCTGTGGACGCCGGGCCGAGGTCGGGTGGGACGGGTGGGTCAGTTGCGCACGCGCAGCGACGTACGGGCCTCGTCGTCCGAGGTCTTCACGAGCGCGACGCGACGCTGGTTGCCGGCAGGCAGCTGCAGCTTGCGCACGATCCTGTCGCCCGACTTCTTGCCCTTGACGCGCACGAAGTCGCCCTTGACCTGCATGCAGGCGCTCTCGCTCGGCGCGAGGCCGTAGACGCGGAACTGCACGTTGTCGCCCGCGCGGGCCTCGCGACGGACCGAGACGATCTTCAGGGCGTCGTTGCTCGCCGGGGCGAACTGGAGGCCGAGGATCGCCTGCGAGGTGGCACGACGCCACTCCCCCCGGGCACCGGCCGGGATGCCGGTGGTCGCGGCGTCCTTCACGCGGTCCTTGCGGTAGGCCACCGCGCCGGTGTCCTTGGTCAGCGCCGTGCGGCACTTGTACTTGTCGACCGGCTGGTTCTTGCGCACCCACAGGGCCGCCTTGAGCGCGGCGTCGCGGTTCTTCAGCAGGCCGAGGGCGTAGCCGCCGATGGCGGTGGAGTTGGTGTTGATCTGCGCCCCGGTCCCCGCGCTGCGGATGGCCCCGCTCTTGCGCTGGCGCGCGGCGAGCCAGGTGCCGGCCTTGGCGAGCGCGTCCTTGACGGCCTGGCTGGTGTCACCGGACTCGACCAGGTTGATCACCGCGAACGCCGTGGCGTCCGGGTCGGCCTCGCTGCCGGCGACGCCTTCGGTGCACGACTGGTTGGGCACGTTGGCCTTGTCGAAGTCGAGGCGGAAGTAGCCCGAGGCGCACTGCTGCTTGAGCAGGAAGTCGCGCGCGGCGCCCGCCTCGGTGGAGCGGGCGAGCGACAGGGCGCGCACGGCGTAGGACTGGCCGACCACGTTGGCGTAGTTGCCGAACTCGGACTTGTCGAAGATGCGTCCCGCGACGGCCGCGGCCTGCGGCTCCTTGGTCGGGTCCGCCGGCACGTCCGCCGTGCGCTCCTCGAGCCGGGTGATCAGGTTGACCCCGCCATAGCTGGTGGGGTTCTTCTTGGCGACCCGCGCGAACGCGGCGGCCTTCGCCAGCGCTCCGGCGTAGGACTCCTTGGTCCCGTCGCCGACGTAGTCGGCGATGCGCGGCTCGAGGGCGTTGTTGATGGCGGTCACCGTCGCGCCCTGGCCGGCCACGGTCGACACGGCCATGCCGGTGTCGATCGTGAGGCCGAAGTCGGGGCCCTGCGCGGTGGTGATGAGTCCGTTGGTGAGCTCGCCGGACAGCCACTGCGCGGCGATCGTGGACGGCGTGCTGTCGGTGCCGCCGGCCGCCTTGGCCGCGCGCAGGGCGCTCGTCGGCTCGGCGGTGGCGGGAGGCGCGGTGAGCACCCCCGCGGAGAGTGCCGCGGTCGACAGTGCGACGGCGGCCGTACGAGTGAGGTGGTGCATGACGTCCTTCCGGCTCGCGCGGGAGCCGGCACGGCGGCGCCGACCTGGTCGGCGTCCGCGCCTCCCCCATGAGGTGCGAGCTGTTAGTTGGTGATGTGACCGGTGTGACTCACTCCGACCCTAACAAGTTGTCTAGACCGGCAAGAACCTGGTCAGGACAGCTTCTCCAGGATCAGCTCGCGCACGCGGCCGGCGTCTGCCTGACCGCGCATCTCCTTCATCACCGCGCCGATGAGCGCGCCCGCGGCGGCGTGCTTGCCGTCGCGGATCTTGTCGGCCACGTCGGGGTTCGCGGCGATGGCGTTGTCGACCGCCGCCCCGAGGGCGCCGTCGTCGGAGACCACCGCGAGCCCGCGCTTCTCCACGACCTCGTCGGGCGAGCCCTCGCCGGCCAGCACGCCCTCGAAGACCTGGCGGGCGAGCTTGTCGTTGACGACCTTCTCGTCGACCAGCGCCTGGATGCGCGCGACCTGGGCGGGGGTGATCGGGAGGTCGACGATGTCGACGCCGTCCTCGTTGCTGCGCCGGGCGAGCTCGCCGAGCCACCACTTGCGGGCGGCCTGGGGGGCGGCACCCTCGGCGATGGTCTCCTCGACGAGCCCGAGCGCTCCCGCACCCACCGTGTCGCGCATCTCGAGGTCGCTGAATCCCCACTCGGCCTGCAGCCGCGCGCGGCGTACGGTCGGGTTCTCCGGCAGCGTGCCGCGCAGCTCGTCGACCCACTCGCGGCTCGGCGCGACCGGCACGAGGTCGGGCTCGGGGAAGTAGCGGTAGTCCTCGGCGTCGGACTTCTCGCGGCCGCTCGTGGTGATGCCGGTGTCCTCGTGCCAGTGGCGCGTCTCCTGCAGGATCGACCCGCCGGCGCTGAGGATGGCTGCGTGGCGCTGCATCTCGTAGCGCACGGCACGCTCGACCGAGCGGAACGAGTTGACGTTCTTGGTCTCGGTGCGGGTGCCGAGCAGCCCGCTGTCCTTGGGGGCCAGCGACAGGTTGACGTCGGCGCGCAGGTTGCCCTGGTCCATCCGGGCCTCGGAGACGCCGAGGGCGACGATCAGCTCACGCAGCTGGGCGACGTAGGCCTTCGCCACGTCGGGCGCCTTCTCCCCCGCGCCCATGATCGGGCGGGTGACGATCTCGATGAGCGGGATGCCCGCGCGGTTGTAGTCGACGAGCGAGTAGTCGGCGCCGTGGATGCGTCCGGTCGCGCCGCCCACGTGCAGCGACTTCCCGGTGTCCTCCTCCATGTGCGCGCGCTCGATCTCGACCCGGAACGTCTCCCCGTCCACGTCGACGTCCATGTAGCCGTCGAAGCAGATCGGCTCGTCGTACTGCGAGGTCTGGAAGTTCTTCGGCATGTCCGGGTAGAAGTAGTTCTTCCGCGCGAAGCGGCACCACTCGGCGATGTCGCAGTTGAGCGCCAGGCCGATCCGGATGGCCGACTCGACGGCCTTGGCGTTGACCACGGGCATCGCGCCGGGCAGGCCCAGGCAGGTCGGGCAGACGCCCGAGTTGGGCTCGCCGCCGAACACGGCCGGGCAGCCGCAGAACATCTTCGAGGCGGTGTTGAGCTCGACGTGGACCTCGAGGCCGAGTGCGGGGTCGTACGCCGCCAGCACGTCGTCGAAGGGCATGAGCTTGTCGGTCATGTCAGTCCACCTCAGTGGTCGAGGCGGCGGCGAGGGCCGGCGCCTTGTCGAGCAGGGGGGCGCCCCACTGCTTCTCGTGCAGGGCCTCGATCGCGGCGCCGACGCGGTAGACCCGGTCGTCGGCGAGCGCGGGGGCGAGCACCTGGAAGCCGCTGGGCAGCCCGTCCTCGTCGGCGAGGCCGTTGGGCACCGAGATGCCAGGGACGCCGGCGAGGTTGGCCGGGATCGTGGCGAGGTCGTTGAGGTACATCGCCATCGGGTCGTCGAGCTTCTCCCCCAGCCGGAACGCCGTCGTCGGCGCGGTCGGCGAGACCAGCACGTCGACCTGCGCGAAGGCGGCGTCGAAGTCGCGGCTGATGAGCGTGCGGATCTTCTGGGCCTGGCCGTAGTAGGCGTCGTAGTAGCCGCTGGAGAGCGCGTAGGTGCCGAGGATGATGCGGCGCTTGACCTCGTCGCCGAAACCGGCGTCGCGGGTGGCGCGCATGACCTCCTCGGCGCTGGGGTTGCCGTCGGGGGTGACGCGCAGGCCGAAGCGCATCGCGTCGAACTTCGCGAGGTTGCTCGAGGCCTCCGCCGGGAGGATCAGGTAGTAGGCGGCGAGCGCGTGCACGAAGGACGGGCAGGAGACCTCGACGACCTCGGCGCCGGCCTCGACCAGCATCGCGACCGTCTCGTCGAACCGCGCCATCACGCCGGCCTGCCAGCCGTCGCCGGCCAGCTCCTTGATCACGCCGACCTTCACGCCGCTCATGTCACCGGTGGCACCCTGGCGGGCGGCGTCGGTGAAGGAGGGCCAGTCGGTCTTGATCGAGGTGGAGTCGCGCAGGTCGTGCCCGCCGATCACGTCGTGGAGCATCGCGGCGTCGAGCACGGTGCGGGTGACCGGGCCAGCCTGGTCGAGGCTGTTGGCGAGTGCGACGAGGCCGTAGCGCGAGACGCCGCCGTAGGTCGGCTTCACCCCGACCGTGCCGGTGACCGCGCCGGGCTGGCGGATCGACCCGCCGGTGTCGGTGCCGATCGCGAGCGGCGCCTCGAAGGCGGCGACGGCGGCGGCGGAACCGCCCCCCGACCCGCCGGGGATGCGGTCGAGGTCCCACGGGTTGCGGGTGGGGCCGTAGGCCGAGTGCTCGGTGGAGGAGCCCATCGCGAACTCGTCCATGTTGGTCTTGCCCAGGATCGGCAGGCCGGCGGCCCGCAGGCGCTCCACGACGGTCGCGTCGTAGGGCGGCACCCAGCCCTCGAGGATCTTCGAGCCGCAGGTCGTCGGCAGCCCGCGGGTGGCGAGCACGTCCTTGACCGCGATCGGTACGCCGTCGAGCTGCCCGCGTGCCTCGCCGCGCTCGCGCCGCTCGTCCGCGGCGGCGGCCTGCAGGAGCGCTCCCTCGCGGTCGACGTGGAGGAAGGCGTGGACGGCGGTGTCCACCGCGTCGATGCGGTCGAGGTGTGCCTCGGTGAGCTCGGTCGAGGTGACCGAGCCGTCGGCGAGCTGCTCGGCGAGGGCGGCGGCGGTGCTGCGGGTCAGGTCGCTCATCAGGCTTCCTCCCCCAGGATCCGCGGGACCGAGAAGCGCTGGTCCTCGACGGCCGGGGCGCCCGACAGCGCCTCCTCGGCGCTGAGGCCCGGCACCACGACGTCCTCGCGGAACACGTTGGTCAACGGGATCGCGTGCGAGGTGGGCGGCACGTCGTCCCCGGCGACACCGTTGATGGAGGCGACGGACTCGAGGATGACGCTCAGCTGCGGCGCCAGGTGGTCGAGCTCGGCGTCGGAGAGGTCGATGCGGGCGAGGGTGGCCAGGTGGGCCACCTCCTCGCGAGTGATCTCGGGCATGGGCCCAATCCTAGGGAGCCCCTCGACGGGGCTCCCCCCGGGTCAGCAGCTCGAGCGCTTCTCGGCGGCCTTGCAGGTGTCGTTGCCGCCCCGGCCCCGTGCGATGTCGAAGCCCTTGCCGCCGTCGAGGCGGTCGGGCTCGTCGGACCCGGTCATCACGTCGGCACCGCCGCGGCCGTAGATCATCACGCGGTAGTCGGGGTGGGCGGTGATGATCTCGGAGTCGTTGCTGCCCTTGAAGATCGACAGCGCACGGGCGGGGAGGACGATGTCGCTGAAGCCGGTGATCTTGCCCTCGAGCGTGTAGGGCTGGAGGTCGCGGATGGTGGTCTTCCCGAGCTGGTCGATGCGCACCGTGGGCTTGAGGGCCGGGTTGCTGTTGGGCATCAGGCGCAGCTTGTCCTGACCGCCGTAGCCCTTGGCCACGAAGCCGGACTCGACCGGGATGGGGAAGGTGAGGGTGTCGACGCCGCTGCCGCCGCGGAACGACTGGTGGCTCTCGGAGGTGGTGGTGAGCGAGTCGCTGCCGCTGCCACCGACGAGGGTGTCGATGCCGATGGTGCCGCTCAGCGTGTCGTCGCCCGCGTCGCCGTAGACCCGGTCGTTGCCGAGGGTCCCGGCGGCGTCAGCCACCACGGTGTCGTCACCGCCCTGGCCGAAGACGGTGTCGTCACCGCCGCGCACGTAGATCGCGTCGGCGGAGTTGGTGCCCTTGATGGTGTCGCCCAGCTCGGAGCCGACGATGCGGATGCCGTCGTCGTAGCCGGTGACGGTGTCGTTGCCGTCGGCAGCGATCGGCACGGTGGAGCTGGCGCGGAAGTCGACCACCACGGCGGCCGGGGCGTTGACGTAGGTCAGGCCGTCGAGCACGACCTGGGTGCCCTCGGAGGCCGGTCGCACGTCGTAGCCGAGGTCGATGGCGTCGTTGCCGGCGCCGCCGGAGATCGTGTCGCCCTTCTTGACCACGCGCCCGAAGCGGTCGATGCGCAGGGAGTCCGACTCGCCCCAGAGCCGGTCGTCGCCCTCGCCCCCGAGGATCGTGTCCGCGCCGTCGCCGCCGCAGATGACGTCGTTGCCGGCCAGGCCGCGGATGGTGTCGTTGCCCCCGCGGGCTGCGATCACGTCGCGGCGGGCGGTGCCGGTGATCGTGTTGGCCTTGTCGTTGCCGAAGATGGTGGCCTTGATGCCGCGGCAGGTGGGCGCGGCGGCGTCGGCCGCGGGCACGACCGCGAGCGGCGCGGCGAGCCCGAGGGCAGCGACGAGGCCGGGGACGAGGCCGGGGACGAAGGAACGGGTGAGGCGCATGCTGACTCCCAAGGATTAGTCGTTGTCCGACTTCTAACCGGCCGGCACCCGTCCCAAACCCGTCCCGGAGGCTCGCGTCAGCCCGCCAGGCCGTCCGGTCCCTTCTCCAGCAGGACCGTGAACTGCTCCTCGTCGAGCACCCGGACCCCGAGCTGCTCGGCCTTGTCGGCCTTGGAGCCGGCGTTGTCACCGACCACGACGTAGTCGGTCTTCTTCGACACCGACCCCGAGGCCTTGCCGCCGCGGCTGATGATCGCCTCCTTCACCGAGTCGCGGGTGAAGCCCTCCAGCGAGCCGGTGGCCACGATCGTCAGGCCCTCGAGGGTCCGCGGGAGCGACTCGTCGCGCTGGTCCTGCATCGCGACGCCGGCGGCCTCCCACTTCTCGACGATCTCGCGGTGCCAGCCCGCGTTGTCGCCGACCTCGTCGGTCTCCGCGTCGCCCTCGCTGGTCCCGTGGAACCACTCGCGCACCGACGCCGCGATCGTGGGCCCGACGCCCTCGGTGGCCGAGAGCGTCTCCTCCGACGCCTCACGGATCGCCTTCATCGAGCCGAGCTCGGTGGCCAGCGCACGTGCCGCGGTCGGGCCGACGTGGCGGATCGACAGCGCGACCAGCACGCGCCACAGGGGCACCTTCTCCTTCCGCTCGTGGAGGTTGGCCAGCAGCCGTACGCCGTTGGCGCTGAGCTGGGGGCCCTCCTCGCCCTTCTTCGGGGCGCGGGTGAACAGGGGCGCGCTCAGCAGTGCGGCGTCGTCGAGGTGGAACAGGTCGCCCTCGTTGGTGATCGCCCCGGCCTCGAGCAGGGCGGCGGCCGCCTCGTAGCCGAGGCCCTCGATGTCGAACGCACCGCGCCCGGCGACGTGGAAGACCCGCTCGCGCACCTGGGCCGGGCACTTCTCGTGGTTGGGGCAGCGCAGGTCCTTGTCGCCCTCCTTCTGCTGGGCGAGCTCGGTGCCGCAGGCCGGGCAGTGCGTCGGCATCTGCCAGGGCTCGAGGCCCTCGGGGCGCAGCGCGAGCACGGGGCCCAGGATCTCGGGGATCACGTCGCCGGCCTTGCGCAGGATGACGGTGTCGCCCGGGCGCACGTCCTTGCGCTTGACCTCGTGGGCGTTGTGGAGCGTGGCGTTCTCGACCGTCGAGCCGGCCACCTTCGTCGGCTCCATCACGCCGTAGGGCGTCACCCGGCCGGTGCGCCCGACGTTGACCTCGATCGACCTCAGCAGGGTGTTGACCTCCTCGGGCGGGTACTTGAAGGCGATGGCCCACCGCGGCGCCCGACTCGTCGAGCCGAGGCGACGCTGCAGCGTGATGTCGTCGACCTTGACCACGAGGCCGTCGATCTCGTGGCCGACGATCGTGTGCCGGTGCTCGCCGACGTGGTCGATCCACTCCTCGACCTCGGCCAGCGTGGACAGCACCCGGACCTGGTCGGAGGTCGGCAGCCCCCACGTGCGCAGCGTGTCGTACGCCGTGCTCTGCGACGTGGGCTCGAAGCCCTCGCGCGCCCCGATGCCGTGGCACACCATCTGCAGGTCGCGGGTGGCGGTGACCCTCGGGTCCTTCTGGCGCAGGGAGCCGGCCGCGGCGTTGCGCGGGTTGGCGAACATGGCCTTGCCGGCGTCGACCATCGAGGCGTTGAGCCGCTCGAACGCCTCAGCCGGCAGGAACACCTCCCCGCGCACCTCCACCAGCGCGGGCACCGGGTGCTCGTCGGTGCCGGTGAGGCGGTGGGGCACCGAGGCGATGGTCTTGACGTTGGGCGTGACGTCCTCGCCGGTGCGTCCGTCACCCCGGGTCAGGGCACGGACCAGGCGGCCCTGCTCGTAGAGCAGGTTGATCGCCAGGCCGTCGACCTTGAGCTCGCACAGCAGGTCGGGCGACTCGATGCCGTCGCGCAGGATGCGGGAGTACCACGCCCCGAGCTCCTCGAAGGAGAAGGCGTTGTCGAGCGACTCCATGCGCTGCAGGTGGTCGACCGCGGTGAACTCGGTCGAGACCGCGCCGCCGACCTTCTGCGTGGGCGAGTCGGGGGTGCGGAGCTCGGGGAACTCCTCCTCCAGCGCCTCCAGCTCGCGCAGCCGCGCGTCGAAGTCGGCGTCCGACAGCGTCGGGTCGTCGAGGACGTAGTAGCGCCAGCGAGCGTCGTCGACCTGCTCGCTGAGCTCGCTGTGGCGCTCGCGCGCCTCGGGAGGGGCGGAGGCGACACCGTCGTGGGGTCCTGCGTCGGGCGTGCTCATGGGCACAGTCTGCCGGTCGGGTCCGACACCGGCGACGCGGCTCGTGGGGCGGCGTACGACGCCTCCGGTCTGGACCGGATGGAACGCATTTGTTCCATCGGAATAGATCTGCCTACAGTCCGGTTGGGCGAAACGAAACCGTTCCGTTTCATCATCCGCCCGCACCGACCGAGGAAGGCTCCCGTGACCCCGACCGAGACCGGCACCCGCCCCCGCGTGGAGGGCGAGCGCGAGCTCGAGATCCTCGAGGCGACCCTCGAGGTGCTCGACGAGGTCGGCTACGACCTGCTCACCATGGACGCCGTCGCCACCCGCGCCAAGGCGTCCAAGGCCACGCTCTACCGCCGCTGGAAGGGCAAGCCCGAGCTCGTGGTGGCCGCGATCATGGCCCACAAGGGCGAGGCGGTCGTGCCCGACACGGGCAGCCTGCGCGGTGACCTGCTCGCGGCCTACTGCGGCAGCGGTGGGCTCAACGACCCGCTCGCCCAGTCGGTGCTGTCGGCCGTCGTCACCGCCATGGGTCGCGACCCGGAGTTCGCCGAGGTCTACCGGCGCGACTTCATCGGACCCAAGATCGCGGTGTCGCGCGCGATCTACGAGCGCGCCCGCGAGCGCGGCGAGGTCCACCCCGACACCGACCTGTCCGTCCTCGCCCCGTCGCTGGCCGGGATCGTGCTCCACCGCGCGTTCCTGCTCGGCGACGCCGTGACCCCCGACCTCCTCGAGCGCGTGCTCGACGAGGTCATCCTCCCCGCTGCCCTCCACGGTCCGGCGCCCAGTCGCAGCACGACTGTCGGACCCCTCTGATCCACTTGCAACCGACCCGTTCCACCGAAGGACTCCCCATGACCGACGTCGCTCCCGTCGCCACCGAGGTGACACCCGAGCAGCACAAGCGCCTGCGCTGGGCCCTCGTGCTCATCTCCCTCGCCCAGCTGATGGTGGTGCTCGACTCCACCATCGCCAACATCGCCCTGCCCTACATCGGCGCCGACCTGTCGATCGACCAGGCCAACCTGCAGTGGATCGTGACGGGGTACGCCCTCACCTTCGGCGGGTTCCTGCTGCTCGGCGGCCGCCTCGCCGACCTCTACGGTCGCCGCCTGGTCTTCATGGCCGGCGTGCTGCTGTTCGCCGTCGCCTCGCTCGTCGGCGGTGCCGCGCAGAACGAGGCGATGCTGCTCGGCGCCCGGGCCTTCCAGGGCCTCGGTGCGGCGATGGCCTCCCCCGCCGCGCTCGCGCTGATCGCCACCACCTTCCCGGCCGGCAAGGAGCGCAACCGCGCGTTCGCGGTCTACGCCGCGATGGCCGGTGTCGGCGCCGCGGTCGGGCTGATCCTCGGCGGCTGGCTCACCGGCCTCCACCACCCGCTGGGCATCGCCGGCTGGCGCTACACCTTCCTCATCGTGGTGCCGATCGGCCTGGCCGCGGCGTTCTTCGCGCCCCGGTTCTTCGACGAGTCCGAGCGCCACGAGGGTGAGCTCGACGTCCCCGGCGCCATCGCCGGCACCTTCGGCCTGCTCGCCATCGTCTTCGGCCTGAGCCGGGCCGGCCAGGAGGAGTACGGCTGGGGTGCCACCAGCACCGTCGCCAGCCTGGTCGTCGGCGTGGCCCTGCTCGCGATCTTCGTGCTGATCGAGTCGCGCGTGGAGCACCCGCTGCTGCCGTTCCGCATCTTCGCCAGCAAGAACCGCGCCACCGCGTTCGCGGTGATGATGATCGTCCCGGCCGCGATGTTCGCGATGTTCTTCTTCCTCTCGCTCTTCATCCAGCTGGTCGTGGGCTACACCCCGCTCCACACCGGCTTCGCGTTCCTGCCGTTCTCGATCGCGATGATCATCTCGGCCACCACGGCCTCCAAGCTGATCAGCACCGTCGACCCGCGCTTCCTGTCCGGCGTCGGCACCCTGCTGTCGGCCTCCGCCCTCTACGGCTTCAGCCGGCTCGACGTGCCGGACAGCGCGGCGGGGATCCTGGCGGCCGCCAACGGCGGCAACCTCGGCGACGGGGTCAACTACTGGACCCAGATCCTGCCGTTCATCGTGCTGATGGCCTTCGGCATGGGGCTCAACTTCGTCCCGCTGACGCTGGTCGCGGTGCACCGCCTCCGCGCCCAGGACTCGGGCATCGGCTCGGGCGTGCTCAACACCATGCAGCAGGTCGGCGGTGCGCTCGGTCTCGCGACCCTCAGCACGGTGGCGCTCCACTACTCCACCGTTCGTGCCGAGGAGGTCGCCCCGCAGCTCGGGGCGGCCGCGCAGGGCTCGCTCACACCCGACCAGCTGGGCCCGATCGCCGGCCTGGTCGGCTTCGCCGACGGCGCCACGCACGCCTTCCTCGTCGGCGCGGTCATGATGGTCGCCGCCTCGGTGATCGTGTGGCTGTTCCTCGACGTCAAGCACGAGGAGCTGGCCACCGAGTCCGCGCCCGAGGGCGTCGCCGTCCACTGAGTCGCAGACAGGCCACGACAGGGAGGATCTCCGTGCACCGGAGGTCCTCCCTCGTCGTCACTGCCCCCGCCCATCCGATCGCGCACCCGCACCGAAGGAGAGTCGTGACCGACCCGCACCTCACGACGTACGACACCCACGGGCGCGCCCGGGCGATGATCCTGGTGCTGCACGGCGGCAAGCCGCGCTCGCAGCAGCTGATCGACGGGCGCAGCGCGTCGTGGCGCCGGGCGCTGTGGCTGCAGCGCGAGGTCGCGGACCGGGCCCACGCCGCAGGGGCGGGGGTCTGGCTCCTGCGCTACCGCCACCGGGGCTGGAACGGTGGCACTGACCGTGTCGACGACGCACGGTGGGCCCTCGACGAGCTGCGCGGCCGGCACGGCGACGTGCCCGTGGTGCTGCTGGGCCACTCGATGGGTGCCCGCGTGGCGGTGCACGCCGCCGACGACCCGTCGGTCGTCGGCGTCGTGGGCCTCGCGCCGTGGTGGTCGGCCGACGACCCGGTCGACACCCTGGCCGGTCGCAGCCTCGTGGCTGCCCACGGGCGCCGCGACCGGATCACCTCGTTCCGCGAGACCGCCCGCTACGTCGAGCGGGCCCGCGGAGTGGCCGACCGGGCAGAGCTGCACGACATGGGGTCGCTGGGCCACTACATGCTCGCCGGTTCCCGGCTCTGGCACGACGTGGCGATCTCCTCGGTGCTCGAGGTCCTCGACGCCCACGTGCCCGCCCAGGAGCGCTGAGCGCTCAGCGACGATGCCTGAGCGCGCGCCTTCACAGGTTGCGCGCGACGGTCGCCGACAGGCGTACGGCACGCGCGGCCCACGCCGGGGTGGCGCCGGCCAGCCCGCAGGTCGGGGTGACGACGAGGTGCTCGCGCACCACCTCCGGGTCGAGTCCGAGCATGTCGAGCCAGCGCTGCACCCGCTCGACGATGCGCGCGTCCGACGGCTCGCTCGCCGGGTCGGCGGACGGCACGACGCCGAGTGCGACCGTACGCCCTTGCTCCAGGACCTCGGCGAAGGTGTCGAGGTCTGCCGGGCCGAGCATGTCCAGGTCGGCCGAGAGCCCGCCGACCCCGGTGCCCGCGACCAGCGACCAGGGCGTGCGGGAGGCGCACGAGTGCACCCACGCCTCTCCCCCGGCCTCGGTGATCGCAGAGACGACCCACTCCAGGTGGGCCGATGCCTCCGGCAGGTCGACCTTGCGGTGACGGCCGAAGCCGCTCGCGGTGGGCACCTCGGCGGCGACCACGGCAGCGAGCGCGGGCTCGTCGACCTGCACCACCCACCGGTCGACACCGCGGACGCGTCGGCGCAGGTCGGCGAGGTGGACGCGCACACCCTCGGCGAGCGCCTGCGCGAGCTCGCGCCGGGCACCGTGGTCGCTGAGCACCTTGTCACCGCGCGGCTTCTCGACCGTGGCCGCGAGGGTCCACGGACCCGCGAGCTGCGTCTTGAACGTGCCGGCGCAGTCCTGCGCCAGCTCCTCGACGGTGTCGAGGTCCTGGGCCAGCAGCGACCGTGCGCGGCGGTGGTCGACCCCGCTGGCGTCGGTCAGGCGCCACCCGGCCGGCTGCAGGTCGGCGCCGAGGCTGGAGACGACGGCGAGGGTGCGACCGGTCATCGCCGCGGTGACCCCGCGACCGGGGAGCTCGGGCACGTGCGGCAGGTCGGGCAGCTCGCCCAGCACCAGGCGTACGGCCTCGGCGTAGGCGTGGTCGTCGGCGCCGGGCATGGAGCCGACGCCGGTCGCGGTCACGCCTGCGCTCATGCCGGCACCCGGACGCGTCGGGTGGAGTCGATGGTGGCCGAGCCGACGACGCGGGTGCCGTCGTAGATCACCGCGGCCTGGCCCGGGGCGATGCCCTCGGCAGGGTCCAGCAGGTCGATCACGACCCGGTCGTCCACGACCTCGACCACGGCACGGTGCTCGGCGCCGTGGGCGCGCAGCTGCACGGTGCCCTCGACCCGCTGGGGCACGGTGCCGCACCATCGCGGCCGGACCCCCTCGACGTGGTCGACCGCCAGCTGCTCGCGGGGCCCGACCGTCACGGTGCCGCTGACCGGCTCGATGTCGAGCACGAAGCGCGGCTTGCCGTCGGGCGCCGGCACGCCGAGACGCAGCCCGCGGCGCTGGCCGATGGTGAAGCCGTAGGTCCCGGTGTGGCTGCCCACGGTCTCGCCCGTCGCCGCGTCGACGATGTCGCCGCCGTGGTTGGGGGCTCTGTCGCCGAGCTTCTCCCGCAGCCAGCCGGCGTTGTCGCCGTCGGCGACGAAGCAGATGTCGTGGGAGTCGGGCTTGTCGGCGACGAGGAGCCCGCGGGCCTCGGCCTCGCGGCGCACGGCGGGCTTGTCGGTGTCACCGAGTGGGAAGAGCGAGTGCCGCAGCTGCTCCTGGTCGAGCACGCCGAGGACGTAGGACTGGTCCTTGCCGTGGTCGGCGGCGCGGTGCATCTCGACCAGGCCGTCGGCGCCGGTGCGCAGCTGGGCGTAGTGCCCGGTCGCCACGGCGTCGAAGCCCAGCGCCAGCGCGCGGTCGAGGACCGCGGCGAACTTGATCTTCTCGTTGCAGCGCAGGCACGGGTTGGGCGTACGGCCGGCGGCGTACTCGTCCATGAAGTCCTCGACCACGTCGGCGTGGAAGCGCTCGGAGAGGTCCCAGACGTAGAACGGGATGCCGATGACGTCGGCGGCTCGACGCGCGTCGTTGCTGTCCTCGATGGTGCAGCAGCCGCGCGCGCCGGAGCGGTACGACGCCGGGTTGCGGCTCAGCGCCAGGTGCACCCCGGTGACCTCGTGCCCGGCCTCGACCGCGCGGGCCGCGGCCACGGCGGAGTCCACCCCGCCCGACATGGCGGCGACGACCTTCATCGGGCCCGGGCCGCCCGGGCCCGCTCCACGACGGGTCCGATGGCCTCGACGAGCGCGTCGACGTCGGCGGGGGTGGTCGTGTGGCCGAGCGAGAAGCGCAGCGAGTGCCGCGCCTGGTCGTCGTCGCAGCCCATCGCCAGCAGGACGTGGGAGGGCTGGGGCACCCCGGCCGAGCAGGCGGAGCCGGTCGAGCACTCGATGCCGCGGGCGTCGAGCAGCATCAGCAGCGAGTCGCCCTCGCAGCCGGGAAAGCCGATGTGGGCGTTGCCGGGCAGGCGCAGGGGGCCGGGGGGCGCGCCGTGGAGGTGGGCGTCGGGGACCACCTCGACGACGCGGCGCACCAGGTCGTCGCGCAGCGCCGCGACTCGGACGGCGTGGTCGTGCTGGTTCTTCACCGACTCCTCGACCGCGGCGGCGAGGCCGGCGATCGCGGGCACGTCGAGGGTGCCGCTGCGGATGTCGCGCTCCTGACCGCCGCCGTGGACCAGGGCACTGACGGACAGGTCGCGACGCACCACCAGCGCGCCGACGCCGTAGGGCCCGCCGACCTTGTGGCCGGTGAAGGTCAGCGCGTCGACGCCGCAGGCAGCGAAGTCGACCGGCACCTGGCCGAGTGCCTGCACGGCGTCGGTGTGCACCGGGATGCCGTGCTCGGCGGCGATCGCGACGACCTCGTGGATCGGCTGCAGCGAGCCCACCTCGTTGTTGGCCCACATGACCGAGACGAGGGCCACCGAGCCCGGGTCACGCTCGATGGAGTCGCGCAGCGCAGCGACGTCGAGGATTCCCTCGGACGACACCGGCAACAGCTCGACGTCGGCGCCGTCACTGTCGCCGAGCCAGCGCAGCGGGTCGAGCACGGCGTGGTGCTCGATGGCGGTCGACAGGATGCGGGTGCGGCGCGGGTCAGCCGCGCGGCGGGCCCAGAAGACGCCCTTGAGCGCGAGGTTGTCGGACTCGGTGCCACCGGAGGTGAAGACCACGTCACCGGGCCGGGCGCCGATGACGCCGGCGATCCGCTCGCGCGACTCCTCCACCACGCGTCGCGCGCCCCGGCCCGAGGCGTGGAGCGAGCTCGCGTTGCCCACCCCGGCGAGCTGGCGGGTCATCGCCTCGACGGCTGACGGCACCATCGGCGTGGTCGCGGCGTGGTCGAGGTAGACGAGCGGCTGGGTCATGACCTGCCAAGCCTACGGGGCAGCTGTCCGTTCTCCCTCCCCGTGACCGTCGGACGACCTAGGCTCCCCCGCATGCGCGCGTCCCGGGCCTGGCTCGCCACCCTGCTCCTGCCGGCGCTCCTGGGCTGCCAGGACGGCGCAGGGCCCGGCGACGACGCCACGCCCGTCACGCTTCCCCGGCGCGCCGCCCCGCCGGCCGGCACGGACGAGTCCCTGCGCGACGCCGCGCTCGACCTCGTCGAGGCGCGCGAGCGCGCGCTCGTCGCGGGCGACCGGGAGGCGTTCCTCGCCACAGTCGACCCCGACGCCCTCGGCTTCTCGGCCACCCAGGCGCGGTGGTTCGACAACCTGGCGCAGCTGCCCGTCTCCGACGTGTCCTACGAGCTCGGCGACGAGGACTTCATGACGCGCGTCGACGGCGAGGGCGACCTGCAGCTCCCCGTCGACTTCACGATGCGCCTGCGCGGCTTCGACAGGCGGCCGGTCACGCAGTCGATGGTGTGGACCTTCGTCCGCGACGGCGACGGGGCGCTCCTCACCGACGACCGCAACGTGCAGATCGAGGCCGCGACCGGATGGACGCCGGCGCCGTGGGACCTCGCCCACATCGACGTACGCCGCGCGGGCGGGATCCTCGCGGTCTTCGACGAGGACACCGCCGAGCACGGCACCTACGTCATGAGCGACCTGGCTGCCGCGACCGAGGTCGTGGGCGCCCACCTGCCGCAGTGGTCGCGGCGCTTCGTGGTCTACGGCATCTCCGACGTGACCGCCCTCGACAAGATGAGCGCGATGACCGTCGAGGACACCGCCGGCGTGGCGTTCCCGGTGCCGGCACGCCCGGGCGGCCCCGTCGCGGCGTACCGCTTCCTCGTCAACCCCACCGTGGTCGGCGACGTGCTGTCACGCGGGCGGGTCTTCCGCCACGAGCTGGTGCACGTCGCGCTCGCGACCTCCGACGACCGCGCGCCCGTGTGGCTCGTGGAGGGGGCCGCCGAGTACGTCGCCCGCTCGGTGCTGCCGGTCGACGACCGTCGCCGCATCGCGGTCCAGGAGCTGGGCGTGAGCGGGGCCGGGACGCTCGAGCCGAGCCGGCGGTTCTACACCCGCGACCCCGGCCTCAACTACGCCCTCGCCTCCCTGGTCTGCGACTACCTCGCGACCACCCGCGGCGAGGCCGTCCTGTGGGACCTCATCCGCACCTTCCGCACCGCGCGGTTCACCACGTGGGCGGAGTCCGACGGCGTCGTACGCCGCCGCCTCGGCCTGTCGACCGACGAGCTCAGCGCCCAGGCGCTGGCCTGGGCGAGGTCGGCCTGACGTCAGGCCATCCGGCTCAGCCACGCGTGGCCGGGGTAGAGCCGGGCCACGGCATCGCGCAACCACTGGCGCGAGGCGTCGTCGAGCAGCGGCCACGTCACCGCCAGGTCGCGGTCGTCCTTGGGCCGGTGAAGGACGGCCTTGTAGAGCAGGGTGACCTCCGGTCGCAGGTAGCGCACCCCGTCGTCGTGCACCCACGTCACGTCCTCGAGCGGGGCGACGTGCTCGGGGTCGCGCTTGCTGGTCCACAGCCCGTCGCGGTCCGGGGTGATCGGCAGGTCGATCACCCACGGGTCGCCCGCGCTGCGTCGCACCCACACCTGGCTCTGCACGTCGAGGACCTCGGGGAAGCGGTCGTCGAAGGGTCGCAGCGTGCCACCGTGGTTGCTCCACAGGTTCCACTCGTCGCCGACGTGCTCACGGAGGGCGGTGAGGTCACAGGCCAGGATCGACAGGTCGACGTCCTCGTGCTCGCGGGGCACGCCGGTGAAGGCCTCGATCGACCAGCCGCCCACGATCCACCACGGCCGGTCGAAGCCGTCCATGAAGTCGGCGAGTCCGCGCGGGTCGAGCGGCTCCCACGGGCCGTACCACCGGAAGAACTTCTCGTCCTCAGCCACCTCGTCCGGCGTGCGGTGCAGGGGCTCGCGCTCGGTCATGGGCCGACGCTAGCGCCTGCGCCTCACAGCAGGACCAGGTCGTCGCGGTGCACGACCTCGCGCTCGTACGCCGCCCCGAGCTCGGATGCCAGCTCGCCGGTCGAGCGGCCCAGCAGGGCCGGCAGCTCGTCGGCGTCGAAGTTGACCAGGCCTCGCGCCACCACGACGCCGTCGGGGTCGAGCAGGTCGACCGGGTCACCGGCCACGAAGGCGCCCGAGACGCCGGTGATCCCCGCCGGCAGGAGCGAGGCCCCGCGCGAGAGCACGGCACGCACGGCGCCGGCGTCGAGGGTGAGGGTGCCGGCTCCCGAGGTCGCGTGGGCGAGCCAGAGCAGCCGGGTCGGGCGGCGCTTGCCGGTCGCCTCGAAGAGCGTGCCGACCTCGGCCCCCGCGAGCGCGGCAGCGGCCTGGTCGGCGGAGGTGAGCACGACGTCGATGCCGGCGCCCGTGGCGATCCGGGCCGCCTCGACCTTGGTGGTCATCCCGCCGGTGCCGACGCCGGCCGCGCCGGCCGAGCCGATCGTGACCTGCTCGAGGTCGGCGTCGGAGCGCACCAGCGGGACGAGGCGCGAGCCCTCGCGGCTCGGGGGGCCGTCGTAGAGGCCGTCGACGTCGGAGAGCAGCACCAGCAGGTCGGCGTGCACGAGGTGCGCGACGAGGGCGGCGAGCCGGTCGTTGTCGCCGAAGCGGATCTCCGAGGTGGCCACGGTGTCGTTCTCGTTGACGATCGGCACGACGCCGAGCTCGAGCAGCTTGGCCAGCGTCTGGTGGGCGTTGCGGTAGTGCGCGCGGCGCACCACGTCGTCGACGGTCAGCAGGACCTGGCCGGTCACGATGCCGTGCCGGGCGAACTCCTCCTGGTAGCGGTGCACCAGGAGGCCCTGGCCCACCGACGCAGCCGCCTGCTGGGCCGCGAGCGCGCGCGGGCGCGCGGTGAGGCCGAGCGGAGCCAGGCCGGCGGCGATGGCGCCGGACGACACGAGCACCAGCTCCATGCCGGCTCCCCGTGCCGCCGCGACCACCTCCACCAGCTGTCGTACGCGCGCGGGGTCGATCCCGCCCGCGGCGGTGGTCAGCGACGACGAGCCGACCTTGACCACGACGCGTCGGGCCGCGCCGACGAGCGCCGAGCGGTCAGTCGTCACTGCCGTCCCAGTCGGGGTCGTCCTTGGTGCCGATCTCGTAGGACATCGGCCCGACGCCCGAGCTGCCGGAGCTCTTGTTCGGGCCCTTCTTGCCACGCTCGGCGTCGAGGCGGCGTGC
The DNA here is from genome assembly GCF_001428125.1 of Nocardioides sp. Soil774. GTDB lineage: Bacteria > Actinomycetota > Actinomycetes > Propionibacteriales > Nocardioidaceae > Nocardioides. The sequence continues at coordinate 289,059 of NZ_LMSM01000007.1, forward strand.
GACGTCGGCGCGCGCCTCCTCCTCGGCCTTGGTCTCCATGCCCTCCGCGATGTCGCGACGGCGGTCGCGGGCCGGTCGGGCCTCACGCAGCCGCTCGTCCTCACCACGACGTCCGAGCATCTCGGCGCCGGCCTCGATGCTGGGCTTGAAGTCGAAGACGACCGAGTTGTCCTCCGGCCCGATGATGACGGTGTCACCCTCCTGCGCACCCATCTGGGCGAGCTTGACCTCGACGCCCAGCCGGTTGAGCCGATCGGCCAGGAAGCCCACCGCCTCCTCGTTGCTGAAGTCGGTCTGCCGCACCCAGCGCTCGGGCTTGGTGCCGCGCACCCTCCAGCCGTCCTCGGTCGCGACGACCTGGAAGTCGTCACCGCCGTCGACGGCCCGGGGCCGCAGCACGATGCGCTCCGGCTCGGCCGCGGGCGCAGCCTTGCGGGACGCCTCGACGATCTCGGCCATCGCGAAGGTGAGCTCGCGCAGGCCGGCACCGGAGGCGGCGCTGACCTCGAAGACCCGCAGGCCACGACCGCGCAGCTCCTCGAGCACCATGTCGGCGATGTCTTGGCCGTCCGGGACGTCGACCTTGTTGAGGGCGACGAGCCGGGGCCGGTCCTCGAGCCCGCCGTAGCGGGCGAGCTCGCCCTCGATGATCTCGAGGTCGTCGAGCGGGTTGCGGCCCGGCTCGATGGAGGCGGTGTCGACCACGTGCACGAGGGCGGCGCAGCGCTCGATGTGGCGCAGGAAGTCGTGGCCGAGGCCGCGGCCCTCGGCCGCGCCCTCGATCAGCCCGGGCACGTCGGCGACCACGAAGGTGGTCTCGCCCGCGGTGACGACGCCGAGGTTGGGGATGAGGGTGGTGAAGGGGTAGTCGGCGATCTTGGGCCGCGCCCGCGAGATCGCGGCGATCAGCGACGACTTGCCCGCGCTCGGGAAGCCGACCAGGCCGATGTCGGCGACGACCTTCAGCTCGAGGCGTACGACGAGCTCGTCGCCGGGCTCGCCGAGCAGCGCGAACCCAGGGGCCTTGCGCTTGCTCGAGGCGAGGGCGGCGTTGCCGAGACCTCCGCGACCGCCCTGGGCGACGACGAGGGTCGTGCCCTGGCCCACCATGTCGGCCAGCACCGAGCCGTCGGCGTCCTTGACCAGGGTGCCGTCGGGGACGGTCAGGAAGAGGTCCTTGCCGTTGCCGCCGTTCTTGTGGTCACCGGCGCCCTGGCCGCCGTTCTCCGCACGGCGCTTGGGGCTGTGGTGGTAGTCGACGAGGGTCGTGACGCTCGTGTCGACCTGCAGGATGATCGACCCGCCCTGGCCGCCGTTGCCGCCGTCGGGGCCGCCGAGCGGCTTGAACTTCTCCCGCTTGACCGAGGCCACGCCGTTGCCACCCCGTCCGGCCGCGAGGTGCAGCGTGGCCTGGTCGACGAACGTGGGGATGGCCATGGTGTTCCTGGACTTTCTGTCGGTGGTGCAAGCACGAAGGGCGCCCCCAGACAGGGACGCCCTTCGCAGAAGTGGATCAGTGTCGCGGAGAGCTCACTCGCCCGGGACGATGTTGACGACCTTGCGGCCGCGGCGGGTGCCGAACTCGACCGCACCGGCCTGCAGGGCGAACAGGGTGTCGTCGCCGCCGCGGCCGACGCCCGTGCCCGGGTGGAAGTGGGTGCCACGCTGGCGGACGATGATCTCGCCGGCGCCGACGACCTGGCCGCCGAAGCGCTTCACGCCGAGGCGCTGGGCGTTGGAGTCACGGCCGTTCTTGGTGCTCGCAGCACCCTTCTTGTGAGCCATTGTTCAGTCCTTTGGAAGTTCTAGCTGAAGAGACGTGGTCGATCTCGAGCGAACGCTCAGAGGGAGATGTCGGTGACCTTGACCTGGGTGTACTTCTGGCGGTGACCCTGGCGCTTCTTGTAGCCGGTCTTGTTCTTGTACTTCTGGATGATGATCTTCGGGCCCTTGGTGGCGCCGGTGACCTCGACGGTCACGCTCGCCTTGTCCAGGCCGGTCGCGGTGACGGTCTCGCCGTCGACGACCATCACGACGGGCAGGGTGAGGGTGTCACCCTCGGCCGCGGCGGTCTTGTCGATCTCGATGACGTCGCCCACGGCAACCTTCTGCTGCTTGCTGCCAGCGCGCACGATCGCGTACACGGCCACTCTCCTCGTCAGACTGCGGAAACTCGGTGGAAACTTCTGGTCTGCGCACGACACCGCCTCATCGGGCGAGTACGCCGCGGGGCGGGCGCGCAGGGTGGTGTGTCGAACACCGAGGGTCAAGACTACGGGATCGGGTGGCGACCGGGCAAAACGACGTCCGGACGCTGGCCCCTCCCCTCGACCCTCAGCGCTTGCGCGAGCCCTTCTTCTTGACCGGGACGTGCTCGACGACCGGCGCGCTGCTGCTCGCCCCGTCGACCCCGCCCTCGGTCTCGCCCTCGACCTCGGTGGCCAGCGGCGTACCGACGCCGGGCTCGGCGTCCACGGTCCCCGGCTCGACCACGCCGGTGTCCGGGACCGTGCCGGCGGCACCCGAGGTGCGCACCGACGTCGTCGCGACCGGGCTGGCGGGCTCCGCCGGGCTGACCGGCGGTCCGGCCGGCCGGCTCGCGGAACGTCGGCGCGTACGCGTGACCACCCGCGGCTTCTCGACCTCGACGGCAGCCTCGACGGGAGCCTCCTCGGCAGCCGTCTCCGCGGCAGCCGCGGGGCTCACCTCGACCGGCGCCTGCGCAGCCTCGGCAGGAGCCGCCGCAGCGGGCTCGGGAGCCGACTCGGGGGTGGGCTCGGAGACGGGCTCGGAGACGGGCTCGGAGACGGGCTGGGCCTCGTCGGCGGCGTCGGCACCCGGAAACGAGTCACCGTCGGCCTCCTCGGCCGGCTTCTCGTGTCGGGCCATCGCGGCCACGTCCTTGGGCGACGGGGCGTGGGAGTGCTGGTCGGCGGTCCTGTCGTCACCGGACTCGTTGCCGCTGCCGCCCTCGCTGCCCTTGCGGCCGCGACGACGACCGCTGCGACGGCCCTCGCCGTCCTCCGGCCTCGCGTCGGGGTCGACCGGCTGGTCCTTGATGACCACACCGCGCCCGTGGCAGTGCTCGCAGTTCTCGCTGAACGACTCGAGCAGGCCCGTGCCGATGCGCTTGCGCGTCATCTGCACCAGTCCGAGCGAGGTCACCTCGGCGACCTGGTGGCGGGTGCGGTCGCGGCCGAGGCACTCGACGAGGCGACGCACCACCAGGTCACGGTTGGACTCCAGGACCATGTCGATGAAGTCGACGACGATGATGCCGCCGATGTCGCGCAGCCGGAGCTGGCGCACGATCTCCTCCGCGGCCTCGAGGTTGTTCTTGGTGACCGTCTCCTCCAGGTTGCCCCCGGAGCCGGTGAACTTGCCGGTGTTGACGTCGACGACGGTCATCGCCTCGGTGCGGTCGATGACCAGCGAGCCGCCCGAGGGCAGCCAGACCTTGCGGTCCAGGCCCTTCTGGATCTGCTCGTTGACGCGGTAGGTCGCGAAGATGTCGCCGCCCGTCGCGCCGCGCTCGAAGCGCTGGACGCGCTCGGCGAGGTCGGGCGCCACCGACTCGACGTAGGCCGAGACGGTCTGCCAGGCGTCCTCGCCCTCGATGACCAGCTTGGCGAAGTCCTCGGTGAACAGGTCGCGCACGACCTTCAGGGTCAGGTCGGGCTCGCCGTAGAGCAGCTGCGGGCCGGATCCCCGGTTGGCGGACTTCTTCTCGATGTCCTCCCAGCGCGCCTTGAGCCGCTCGACGTCGCGGGTCAGCTCCTCCTCGCTGGCGCCCTCGGCCGCGGTGCGCACGATGACGCCGGCGGTGTCGGGGACGATCTCCTTGAGCAGCGTCTTGAGGCGGTTGCGCTCGGTGTCGGGCAGCTTGCGCGAGATGCCGGAGGTGGTGCCGTCGGGGACGTAGACCAGGAAGCGGCCGGCCAGGCTGACCTGGCTGGTGAGCCGGGCGCCCTTGTGGCCGATCGGGTCCTTGGTGACCTGCACCAGGACCATCTGGCCACTGCTCAGGACGGACTCGATCTTGCGGGGCTGGCCCTCCTTGTGGCCCAGCGAGGCCCAGTTGACCTCCCCGGCGTAGAGCACGGCGTTGCGGCCCTTGCCGATGTCGATGAACGCCGCCTCCATGGAGGGCAGCACGTTCTGCACGCGACCGAGGTAGACGTTGCCGATGATCGAGGTCTGCGACTCGCGGGCGACGTAGTGCTCGACGAGCACCTTGTCCTCGAGGACGCCGATCTGCGTGAGGTCGTCGCGCTGGCGGATCACCATGACGCGCTCGACCGACTCGCGGCGGGCCAGGAACTCGGCCTCGCTCACGATCGGGGCCCGACGGCGACCGGCCTCGCGGCCCTCGCGGCGCCGCTGCTTCTTCGCCTCGAGGCGGGTCGAGCCCTGGACCGAGGTGATCTGGTCCTCGGCGGAGCGGGTCTTGCGGACCCGGGTGACGGTGTTGGGCTCGTCGTCGGAGTCGGTGGCCGCGTCGTCGCCCGAGCGGCGGCGACGGCGGCGGCGGCGCGAGGAGCCCTCGCCGTTGCCGTCCCCTGCCTCGGAGGAGTCGGAGGACTCCGACGCGTCGGAGGAGGAGTCGAAGGACTCCGCGTCGGCCTCGGTGGACGCGTCGGCGTCGGCCCTGCCGTCGACGCTCTCGCGCCCACGCGTCTCGCCGTTGCCGTCGCCACCCCCGTCGGAGGACTTGCGGCGGCGACGACCGCCACGGCGACGACGGCGTCGGGCGCCGCCCTCACCCTCGTCGGAGTCGTCGTCGGAGGAGTGCTCGGCTGCCGTCTCGTCGATCGTCTCGTCGGTGGACTCGTCCTGGACCTGACCCTCGACCTGGTCCTCGGCGAGCTCGTCCTCGGCAGGCTCGTCCTCGGCAGGCTCGTCATCGGTCGCGACGGCCTCCGCGGTGGCTGCGGCCTTCGTGGCCGTCGACCTGCCGCCCGACTTCTTCGCGGTCTTCTTCGCCGCCTTCTTCGCGGTGGGTCGCGTCGGCTCGCCCGTCTCGTCGGCCGCGGCGGCGACCGACTCGGCGGGGGCGTCGACAGCGGCGTCGGCACCCTCGACGGGGACCGGCACCGGCTTCTTGCGCGTGCGACGCGTGGTCGTGGTCACGACCGGCGCCTGGAACAGCACCGCGTGACCGGTGCCCGCGTCGGCGGGGGCCGGCTCGTCGGCCGGGGTCGCGGACTCGTCGGCGACGGGAGCCGGCTGGGGCTCCGCGGTCTTCTTCGCGGTCCTCTTGGCGGCCGCCTTCTTCGCGGGGGCCTTCTTCGCAGGTGCCTTGGCCGCGCTCTGGCGCTGGCCACGCGTGGTCGTGGTGACCTCGGGCGCTGCCGGCGCGCTGGCGTCGGGGGTGACGTCGGGGGTTGCGGTGGCGTCGGCCTCGGGGAGCGTGGGCTCCGCGGCAGGAGCGCTCGCCTTCTTCGCGGCGGTCTTGCGGGGGGCGGCCTTCTTGGCCGGCGCCTTGCGTGCGGCCGCCTTCTTCGCTGCCGGTGCCTCGGGGGCTGCCTCGGCGGTTGCCTCGGAAGCGGGCGCGGCCGCAGCGGCCTCCGGGGCGGGCGCCGCCTTCTTGGCGGGCGCCTTGCGCGTGCGTCGCGTCACGACCGGGGCGGGAGGTGTCTGGCTCGCGGCCGCGTCCGTCCCCGTGTCAGCAGTGGTGCGGTCGGGCTGGTCGTCATCGAGCATGTGGTGCTCCTCGGGCACCGGGGCGGTGCCGATACGGCGTCCACCGCTCTCGATCGGCGATCACGGAGGACGCAAAGCTTCTGTGGCGGCGACACCCTCCGCGTGTGCGTCTCCGTGCGGCTGCTCCGCCACCTGCCGCGGTCGCCGGGCCACCCCGAGTCGCTCTCACCGACTCCTGTGGCCGCGTCGCGGTCCGGTGACGTCCACCCGCCCGGGGTGCCGACCACATCGGAGTGACCGGCGAGAACGTCGTCGGCTCGACGGATCCTGACGGTTGCCAGGGCGTCGAACGTGGCGAGTATCGCACATCGCCACGCCCATGCCGCTATGCGCGAGTCGCCAGCGGGTCGGAGAGGTCGCCGGAGTCGAGCAGGGGTCCCTGCGCCAGGCGGGTCATCAGCGGGGACTCCCCCGGCGCGAGGCCCGCCACGGCCTCGAGGCCGCGCAGCACGTCGTCGGGGCGGACCGCGGGGGTGCCGTGGCGCAGCACCACGTCGAGCGAGGTGGGCCGCGGAGCCGTGTCGTCGGCGCTGCTCTCGGTGGCGGGCAGCACGACGAGCGAGACGACGGCGCCACGCGCGTCGAACTCACGCATCCCCTTCTTCGTCATCCGCTCCACGAGCGCCTCCTCGGCGGCCAGGAAGCGCGCGACCGCCTCGACCGTGGCGGCCCGGTCGGCCGCCAGGTCGATGCGCCAGCGGCTGCCCTCGAGCAGGTCGGCCAGCGAGCCGCCGGGCGACTCCACCACCTCGAGGACGTCGAGGCCCGCTGGCAGCGCCTCGTCGAGGAGCGCGTGGACCTCGGCCGGCACCACGACCTGGGCGAGCGCCAGCTCGAGGTACTCCGCCTCGCTCGCCGAGCCGGTGGGCGCGGCACCGGCGTACGAGATGCGCGGGTGCGGGTTGAAGCCCGAGGAGTACGCCATCGGGATCCGCGCGCGGAACACGGCGCGCTCGAAGGCGCGGCTGAAGTCTCGGTGGCTGGTGAAGCGCAGCCGCCCCCGCTTGGCGTAGCGCACGCGGAGGCGCTGGACGGGTGGGGCCTGCTGCTCGGGTTGCTCACGCACGCGCCGAAGCCTAGGCGAGCCGGGCCCGACTCGCCCGCGTGCCGCCCGGCCCTGCTCGCTAAGGTGCACGCATGGAGAAGGTGGGCGTCGTGCATGCACCGGGAGGACGGCTCGGCGGCGCGCGTCCACGCAACGTCCCGGCTCGCGAATGAGTCGGTTGCGGTCCATCACGGGTCGGATGCGAACCGAGCTCGGTCTGGCCGTGGCGTCCATGGCTCTCAACCTGGCGACGTACGCCCACACCGTCCTTGCTGCACGATTCCTCGGTGTCGATCCGTTCGGCGCGTTCACGGCGGCGATGAACGTGTTGATCGTCCTCAGCGTCGTCTCCCTCGGGCTGCAGACCACCGTCGCGCGCAGGGTGGCCGCCGCCTCGGGCCACGCTGAGGCGATCGCCCACGTGGCACTGCGCCTGACCTATGTCGTCGCGCCCGTCCTGGGGGTGGCGCTTGCGGTGGCGAGCCCCCTGCTCGACGGCGTCCTGCGGCTCGACAGCCTGACAGCCGCCCTCCTGATCGCCATCGGCGCGGTGCCGATGACGATCATGGGCGCTCAGGCCGGCCTGCTGCAGGGCCAACGCCGGTGGGCCGACCTCGCGTGGGTGTACGCCGCCTCCGGCACATCGCGGCTGGTCGTCGGGACCGTATTGCTCATGTGGAAGCCGACGCTGGTGTGCGGCGTGGCGGGAATCGTCGCCGGTCTCTGCGCCCCGGTGGTCGTCGGCTGGTGGTTCCTCCGCACTGGCAACCCAGAGACGGGCGAGGCGTCGCCTGTCACCCGGGCGCGGCTCGTGGGCGACAGCCTCAAGGGTGCGCAGGCGCTGCTGGCCTTCATGGCACTGAGCAACCTGGACGTCGTGGTGGCCCGCCACGCGCTCGCCGACGGGTCGTCCGGGCTGTACGCCTCGGGACTGGTGCTGAGCAAGGCGGTCCTCTTCCTGCCTCAGATCGTCCTGGTGCGGGTCTTCCCGGCGCTGTCCACGTCGGCGGGCAGACGGCGCGCACTGACCGCGAGCGTGGGCGTGATCCTCTTCTTCGGGGTCTCCGCCGCGGCGGTCACCGCCCTCTTGCCGGGTCTCGCGCTGGTGTTCGTCGGGGGGCAGGACTTCACCGCCGTACGGGACCTGCTCTGGCTCTTCGCCCTGCTCGGCACGGTGCAGGCGCTCGCGCAGCTCTTCATCTACTCGGTGCTCGCCCGTGCCGCCGTCGGCCCCACCCTGGTCACCTGGGGGGCCTTGCTCGTCATGGTGCCGGCAGGCCTGCGCATGACGACCGTGGCCCAGATGGTGGTCCTCTTGATCTCGGTGAACGCGGCCCTGCTGCTGGTGCTGGTGGCCATGACGAGCAGGACCCAGGCACGCGGGTCCGCGGCACGCGCAGGTCACTCCCACTGACCCGACGGCGCCCGCCCTCGCATCAGGTGGCACGCCGCGCGCAGCTAGGGTCCTGCCCATGAAAGCGACGGAGGAGAAGTCCACCACCACGAGTCGGCGCGCGCGCGGCGACCTGTGGGCGATGGTGTTGTTGGTGCTGGCCTCCTTCATCTTCACTGCCGACCAGGTCGGCGAGCACCAGATGATGTCGCCGATCGACGAGTACCAGTACGTTGGCTACTACGCCTCGGTGGCCGACCAGGGCGTGGTGCGCCAAGGCACGGAAATGCCCCTGTTCGCGAAGCGGTACATGGTCTGCCACGGCGTCCGCGCGATCCCTGAGATGGGTCGCAACCCAGCCGGGTGCCGCGCCCCGGAGAGCGTCAACTACCCCATCGCGGGAGGCACGACGGCTGACCTCTACACGCCCCTCTACTTCCTGAGCATCCGCGCGATCGCCCAGCCCCTCGTCTGGGCCAAGGTCGGTTTCGTCGACGCCGGACGACTGGCGGGCGGCGCCTGGCTCGCCTTCGGCGCCGTCCTGCTCTACCTCGCAATGCGTCGCATGCGCACCCCCGCCCCCGCCGCCCTGGGGCTGGGCCTCGTCCTGGTCGGATCGCTGCCAGCCTACTGGGGCAACACCTACATCTCGACCGACGCCACCGCTCTCGCAGCCGGGGCCGCGGCGGCGTGGCTGACCGTGCGAGCACTGCAGGGCGTGCGCGGGTCGCTCGTCCTCCTCCCGGTCGCCTCTGCCGTCTTCACCCTGTTCAAGCTGCAGAACCTCATCGGCTTCGTGGTCTCGGCAGTCATCCTCGTGCTGGCAGCGCTGGTCGACGCTGGCCGGCAGCGGGACCAGGGCTCGGGGCGCGTCGGGATCTTCCTGCATGACCGGCGACTCGTGTCCGCCATCGCGATCGGTCTGGCTGCGATCGCCGCGCAAGGCATCTGGCTCTGGATCCGGGCAGCGCTCGCGGTGGGTCCCCAGCCGGAGCTCGGGTTGGTCGTCCCCTTGGAGGGCAAGCACCTGGTCCTCGAGCTCGGCAACTTCCTCCCGCTCATGGCGCAAGGCGCGATGGCCCCCTATGCCACCGGACCGGCCAGCCTGCCCGTCTACGCCATCGGCACCATGCTCGCTGTCGGCGGCTCGGTCGGGCTCGCGATGTCGACGGGTGTTCCGGCGCGGCGGCGCATCGTCGGGTTGGCCACGGTCGTCACCACGATCATCGCTGCTCCCGCGCTCGCGGTGGCCATCGGAGTCATGGAGGGCGTCTACATCCCGATCCCCAACCGTTACGGAGCTTCGCTGTTCCCTTGGGCGATCTTGTCGGCCGCGATCCTCCTGGACACGCGGCACCGGTGGGCGAGGTACGCCGTGCTGGCCCTGGGTGCCGTGACCTGGAGCCTGGCGTTGATGATGGGTGAAGGATGAGCGGGGCCGCATCGGTGCACGTCGTCGTCGCCTACTGGGGTGATCCTGACCTGCTGGACCGGGCCGTTGACAGCGTGCTGGCCCAGACCGACGGCGACTGGCACCTCACGATCGTCGACGACCACTACCCCGACCCGCGCGCCCAGGAGACCTACCAATCGCATCCCGACCCGCGCATCAGCTACTTGCGCAACGGCGAGAACCTGGGGCTGACACGGAACTTCGAGCGCTGCCGCAGTGTCGCCGTCGCCGAGGGCGGGGACCTCGTGACCTTCATGGGCTGCGACGACCAGTGGCTACCGGACTACGTCGCCGAGCTCCGCCGCGCCCGCAGGGACCACCCGGACGCGACCATCTTCCAACCCGGTGTCAGGGTGATCGACGGTGACGGACGGCCGAGCAACGGGCTCGGTGAGCGCGTGAAGGCGTGGCTGTCGCCGAGCGGTCCCAAGCCGGTGACGCTGTCGGGCGAGGAACTGGCCGCCAGCTTGATGCGCGGCAACTGGCTCTACTGGCCGTCGCTGGCCTTCGAGCGGTCAGTCGTGGGCAAGCACGCGTTCCGCAGCGACCTGCCGATCGTCCTGGACCTGGCCTTCGTGATGGACATGGTGCTGGACGGCGCGGAGCTGGTCGTCCTCGACGCGGTGACCTTCTGCTACCGCCGTCACGACCACAGCGCCTCATACATGAGCTCGGTCCGAGGCAGCCGCTTCGACGACGAGAAGCTCTTCTACTGCGAGATGGTGACCCGCCTGGAGGAGCGCGGGTGGCCGCGCGCCGCGGGCGTCGCGCGGCGCCGGATCGTCTCGCGGCTGCACGAGCTGTCGCTGGTACCGGCGGTCGTGCTGCGACGCCTGGGCCGAGGCTGAGCCACACCCGGGGGGCCGGCACCGCCCGGGCTGGGATCGAGGGTGGGCCCCCTCAGCCACTCTTGCGAGCGACCACGCAGAACTCGTTGTAGGGGAAGACCCGTCCGGCGAAGCGTGGGAACGGAAAGCTGAAGTTCTTCTCGACCGCGAGGCCGACGCGTCGTGCGAGGTCGGCCAGCTCGTGGCCATCGGTGAAGTGAACGTGGCTGCTGTCTGTGGTGTAGCCCTTCTCCTGAGGGCAGATGAACATCGCGATACCGCCCGGAGCCAGGTAGGGAAGGTAGGCCGACACCAGATCCTCCCAGTGCTCAGGCTCGACGTGCTCGATGACATGGGCGAACAGAAGGCCCTCGAAGGACTCGGGCACCGCAACCGCGGGCGAGGTCGCCCACTCCTGGGAGGTGTACGCCTCGAACCCGCGAGCCCGGCACTCAGCGATGGACTCGGGGTTGTGGTCCACCCCGACGGAGTCGCTGCCGAGGTTGGCCAGGTTGCGGCCGATGCCGCAGCCGACGTCCAGCGTCCGGCCCAGGCCCTGCCGGTGGAGGTTCCATCGGTAGGGGCGCTGCACGTCGAGGACCTGCTTCCAACGAGCTCCGCTCAGGTCTCGAAGGCGATCCGCGTACTCACGCGACCTCGTGTCGCGGGCATCGTGGTCGGGCAGGTCCGCCGAGGAGCCGTTCATGCGCGGCACCCTATCGCGCAGGTCGCAGGTGCCAACGTTGCGACTTCGTCTCCATGAATGCCACCCCGTAACATGACGCCCCGTGAGAGACGTCGCGTTCGTGGTGCCCGTGTACAACGAGGCCTCCGTCATCGGCGACGTCATCGCCGACATCCTGAAGGTCACGCCCCATGCCGTGTGTGTCAACGACGGCAGCCGGGACGCCTCCGCCGCGGAGATCGTCAAGGCTGGCGCCTACCTGGTCGATCACCCGATCAACATGGGTCAGGGTGCCGCGCTCCAGACCGGGATCGAGTTCGCGCGCTCGTTGCCCGGCGTGGAGCGGTTCGTCACCTTCGACGCCGACGGCCAGCACCTGGTCGAGGACGCTAAGCGGATGGTCGACCTCCTCGAGGGCGGCGACGTCGACATCGTCCTGGGCTCTCGGTTCCTTGGCGCGTCCGTGGGTGCGAGCAAGGCCAAGAAGGCTCTGCTGCGCGCCGCCGTCGCTTTCAGCAACGTGACGTCCGGCGTCCGGCTCACGGATGCCCACAACGGCCTGCGCGCGTTCAACCGCCACGTCGCGGACACCATCGAGATCACCGCGCCCGACATGACGCACGCCAGCGAGATCGTCGAGCTGATCGCCCGCAACCGTTACCGCTACCGGGAGGTCCCAGTGACCATCCACTACACCGAGTACTCCCGCTCGAAGGGCCAGGCGAGCGTCAACGCCCTGAACATCGCGGTGGACACGCTCCTTCGAAAGGTCGGTCGCCAGTGATCCTCGTCCAGCTGCTCCTCGTCGGTTCGTTCGCCGCGGTCTTCTTCTACGCCCTGCGGAGCCGGACCGCACACGGCGTCTCCGCGACCAAGAAGCTGGCCTTCATGGCGTTCATGCTCGTCGTGCTCATCGCGGTCTTCTCGCCACGGCTCGTCACCGATGTCGCCAACGTGGTCGGCGTGGGACGCGGAACCGACCTGGTGCTTTACCTGCTCGCCGTGATGTTCTGCTTCTACGTGGTCAACGACTACCTCCGCGGGCAGGAGTCACGCAACCAGGTGCACAAGCTCGCACGCCGCATCGCGGTCCTCGAGGCACTCGAGCGCTACGACGTGACCCGCGAGGTCCCGGCCGCCAACCAGCCCGTCGGAGCGGACGACGACCGTTCCTGACTGAGACCGTCGGCTCCCCACGACGCGTCGGCTACACGACGGAGAGCGGGAGCAGCTTCTGGCCCGTCGGGCCGACCTGGATCTCGGTGCCCATCTCGGGGCACACGCCGCAGTCGTAGCACGGCGTCCAGCGGCAGTCCTCGATCTCGATGTCGGCGCCCTCGGCGGCCGCGAGCGCGTCCTCCCAGTCGCCCCAGAGCCAGTCCTTGTCGAGGCCGGAGTCGAGGTGCTCCCAGGGCAGCACCTCGTCGTAGTCGCGCTCGCGCGTGGTGAACCAGTCGACGTCGACACCGGTGCCGGCCAGGCCGCGCTCGGCGGCCTGCATCCAGCGGTCGTAGGAGAAGTGCTCGCTCCAGCCGTCGAAACGGCCGCCGTCGCGCCAGACCTCCTCGATGACGCGGCCCACGCGCCGGTCGCCGCGCGAGAGCAAGCCCTCGACGATGCCGGGCTTGCCGTCGTGGTAGCGGAAGCCGATGGCGCGGGCGTACTTCTTGTCGTCGCGCACGACGTCGCGCAGCTTCTTCAGGCGGTCGTCCGTGGCCTCGTGGTCGAGCTGCGCGGCCCACTGGAACGGCGTGTGCGGCTTGGGCACGAACCCACCGATGGAGACCGTGCAGCGGATGTCGTTGCGCCCCGAGACCTCACGGCCGGTCGCGATGACGCGCTTGGCGAGCTCGGCGACCTGCAGGACGTCCTCGTCGGTCTCGGTGGGCAGCCCGACCATGAAGTAGAGCTTCACCTGGCGCCAGCCGTGGGAGTACGCCGCGGCGACCGTGCGGATCAGGTCGTCCTCGCTGACCATCTTGTTGATGACTTTGCGCATGCGCTCCGAGCCGCCCTCGGGGGCGAACGTCAGCCCGGAACGGCGACCGTTGCGGGAGAACTCGTTGGCGAGGGTGATGTTGAAGGCGTCGACGCGGGTGCTCGGCAGCGACAGGGAGACGTTGGACCCCTCGTAGCGGTCGGCCAGGCCCTTGGCCACGTCAGCGATCTCGGTGTGGTCGGCGCTGGAGAGCGACAGCAGGCCGACCTCCTCGAAGCCGGACTTGCGGATGCCGTTCTCGACCATGGCGCCGATGGTCTCGATCGACCGCTCGCGCACCGGACGGGTGATCATGCCCGCTTGGCAGAACCGGCAGCCGCGGGTGCAGCCGCGGAAGATCTCGACCGAGAAGCGCTCGTGCACGGTCTCGGCCAGCGGCACGAGCGGGTTGGCCGGGTAGGGCCACTGGTCGAGGTCCATCAGCGTGTGCTTGCGCACGCGGAACGGGATGCCGGGACGGTTGGGCACCACGGCCTCGATCGAGCCGTCGGCGGTGTAGGCGACGTCGTAGAAGCGCGGGACGTAGATGTTGCCGGTCACCGCGAGGCGGCGCAGCAGCTCCTCGCGGCCCCCGGGCCGGCCCTCGCTCTTCCACTCGCGCACGACGTCGGAGATCGCCAGGACGACCTCCTCGCCGTCGCCGAGCACCGCGGCGTCGACGAAGTCGGCGATCGGCTCGGGGTTGAAGGCGGCGTGACCGCCGGCGATGACGACCGGGTGGTCCTCGGTGCGGTCGGCGGCGTGCAGCGGGATGCCGGCGAGGTCGAGGGCGTTGAGCATGTTGGTGTAGCCGAGCTCGGTGGAGAAGCTGAGGCCGAACAGGTCGAACGCGCCCACCGGGCGGTGGCCATCGACGGTGAACTGCGGGATCTGCTCATCGCGCATGACCTTCTCCATGTCGGGCCACACCGAGTAGGTGCGCTCGGCCAGGATCCAGTCGCGCTCGTTGAGCACCTCGTAGAGGATCTGCACGCCCTGGTTGGGCAGGCCGACCTCGTAGGCGTCGGGATACATCAGGGCCCAGCGCACGGTCTCGCCGGACTCGGTGTCGGCACCGCAGTCCCAGTCCTTGACGACGGAGTTGAGCTCGCCCCCGACGTACTGGATGGGCTTCTGCACCGACGGCAGCTTGGCCTCCAGGCGGGGGAAGACCGACGCGACGGACATGCTCACAACACCTCACACGATGGGGGCGGCGCCGGGGCACCGCTGGGCAAGGGGCAAGCCTACGACGCGATGCCGCTCCGAGCCGCCTTGCCGGTGCCCCTCGCCTTGCCCTGGGGCTTGCCCTGCGTCTTGCCCTTCGCGGCAGCCTTGCCCGCGCGCCGGGCGGGGCGCCCCTCGTAGCGGTCCGCCTGCGGGACGTAGGGGTCGTCCTGCGGGACCCCCCACCGGCCGCGGACGAGGTCACGCTCCCAGTCGTGCACCGCGCGCTCGCGGCTGCGCGACTCGAAGTGGTAGAGCTCGACCCCGGCGACGTAGACGATGCGCAGGCCCGCGCCGCGCACCTTGTAGCAGAGGTCGACGTCGTTGAAGTTGGCCGGCAGGACCTCGGAGAAGCCGCCGATCGCGAGGAAGGTGTCGCGCCGCATCGCCGCGCAGGCCGCGGTCACCCCGCTCGCCTCCCGGTTGATGATCAGCGCACCGAACGGGCCGTACGACGCCCGCGGCAGGTCGCGGTAGGGGTGCAGGTAGTGCCCGGCCATGTAGGCGTGGCCGGCGTGCTGGACGGTGTCGTCGCTGAAGTAGAGCCGGGCGCCGGTCAGGCCGACGTCGGGCTCGTCGAGGGGCGCGACCAGCTGCTCGAGCCACCCCTCGGAGATCACCTCGACGTCGTCGTTGAGGAACACCAGGCGGTCACCGGTGGCGCGCAGGCAGCCGACGTTCATCTTCTCGCTGTAGTTGAACGGCCGGGTGAAGCGCTCGAGGACCAGCTTGTCGCCGGCCACCTCGCGCAGCTCGTCGAGCACCGACTCGGGGGTCGGCACGTCGTAGACCACGACGACCTCGAGATTGCCGTGGCGGGTGCGCGCCAGCAGCGACCGCACGGCTTCGACGACCATCACGCGGCGCGCGCCCCAGATCAGGTCGGACTGGCCGATGGTCGGGATGACCACCGACACCTTCACGCCCGGG
This sequence comes from Nocardioides sp. Soil774, assembly GCF_001428125.1. Taxonomy (GTDB): domain Bacteria; phylum Actinomycetota; class Actinomycetes; order Propionibacteriales; family Nocardioidaceae; genus Nocardioides. The sequence continues at coordinate 304,300 of NZ_LMSM01000007.1, forward strand.
TCGAGCCGGCGACGCACCTGGTAGTGCCCGGGCACGGGTCCCTGGCCGACCTCGGCGGGGATCTCCAGCCGGTCGAGGTGGTCCTGGACGGCCTTCGCGCCGGCGATGGTGGCGTACGGCTTGGCGTTGATGTCGGCAGAGGCGGAGCCCACGACGGCGCGCCAGTGGTAGAGCACCTCGGGGATGTGCACGACGCGGCGCGCGACCTCGCCGACGCGCAGCGCCAGGTCGTGGTCCTGCGAGCCGTCGTAGCCCTCGCGGAAGCCGCCGACCCGGCGCACGACCTCGGTGCGCATCACCGAGAGGTGCGAGGTGTACATCTGCCCGCGCAGCCGCTCCGGCGACCAGTCGGGCTTGCGGAACTCGTCGTAGAGCTCGCCTGCGTCGTCGACCTTGTCCTCGTCGGAGTAGAGGTAGTCGACGTCGTCGAAGCACTTGATGCGCCGGGCGTTGGCCGACAGCGCGTCGGCGGTCAGCAGGTCGTCGTGGTCGAGCAGCACGATGAAGGTGCCGCGGGCGGCCTCGATGCCGTCGTTGGACGCTGCCACGATGTGGCCGTTGGTCTCGCGCTCGACCAGCCGGATACGCGGGTCGCGCGCGGCGTGCTCGCGGATCAGCTCGCGCACCGCCTCGGTGGGCGAGCAGTCGTCGACCAGGATCCACTCCCAGTCCTCGTGGTCCTGGGCCAGCACCGAGGCGATGGTGTCGGCCAGGACGTCGACCGGCGGCTCGTAGACGGGCGTGACGATCGAGAACAGCGGCGCGCTGCTCACCGTCCGAGCACCTTGCGGGCCGCGCGACGGGCGAACGACGGGCGCGACCGGCTGCTCTCGAGCTCGGCGGTGAGCCGGTTGGCGCGACGGGTCAGGCGCTCGGTGCGGGTGCGGGCCTCCTTGAGGCGGCCGCGCACGTTGTCGAGCTGCTTGCGGGCCCGGTTGAGCTCGGCGCGCAGCCGCGCGTTCTCGCCGCGCAGGCGCGTCACCTCGGCCTCGGAGCCGATCACGTGGTCACGGGTGGTCAACAGCTGGTGGCGCGCGTCGAGGACCTCGGCCTGCCACTGCTCCACCTGGCTGGCCTGCTCCGCGACCTTGCCGGACACCTGCGACTCGAGCTGCTCGTTGAGCGTCGCGATGCGGCGATGGGCCTCGAGGAGCGCGGAGCGCTTCTCGAGCAGCTCGGCGTGCACCACGTCGAACTGGGACTCGTAGCGCTGGGTGAGCGCGTGGGCCGTGAGCTCCGCGCGCTCGAACATCACCGCCCACGGCGAGAGGAAGCCGAGGTCGACGTCGGTGCGTCGGAAGAAGCCGCGCTCGGCGAACGACGCCGCCCACTGCGCGGTCGGACGGGTGTTGACGTGGGTCGCCTCGTCGTGGTCTCCCGGGCTGGAGGAGAACACCACGCGGTCGGTGGCCGCTGTCATCGCGTCGATCGCTCGCTGCGCGTCGAGCGGGCTCATGTGCTCCAGCACCTCGATGCAGGTCACCAGGTCGTGGCGCTGCACGATCGGCTCGGTGGCCGACGCCACGCTCAGCCGCGGTCGTACGTCGTCGTGCGCGCTCGCCACCGCGTGCTCGGAGATGTCGGTGCCGTGCGCGTCGACTCCGCGCTCGACCAGTGCCTGCACGAGCAGGCCGCGTGCGCAGCCCACGTCGAGGACGGTGCGCGGGTTGGCGATCCCGACGAGACGGTCGGCGATGCCCAGGAAGAAGGAGCGCCACTCGGGGTTGTCCCAGGAGTAGTTGTCGTAGCCGCCCAGGTGAGCATCGTTGTAGTAGGTGCTCGAGTAGTCCTCCGAGCGCGTTCCCTCGCCCACGTGAGCGTTCCCCTGTCTGACGGTCGAATTCTGCGGCCTCAGGCTATACGTCGCGGGGCCAGCAGCCTCGTCGGCACCGCGCCGGTCGACCTGAGGTGGATGTTCTGCAGCAGCCCGAGCCCGAGCATGCCCGCGAACAACGAGCTGCCGCCGTAGGAGACGAAGGGCAGCGGCACGCCGGTGACCGGCATGATGCCCAGGCACATCCCGATGTTCTGGAAGGCCTGGAAGCCCCACCAGCACGCGATGCCGGCGGCGGCCACCCGGCCGAAGAGGTCGCCGGCCTGCGCCGAGATGGTCAGCGCGCGCCAGATCACCACCGCCAGCAGCAGGATCAGCAGCCCCGCCCCGACCAGTCCCAGCTCCTCGCCGGCGACGGTGAAGATGAAGTCGGTGTGCTGCTCGGGCACGAAGCCCGAGCGCGTCTGCGAGCCGCCGAACAGCCCCTGGCCGAGGAGGCCTCCGTTGCCGACCGCGATGCGGGCCTGCTCGACGTTGTAGCCGGCGCCGCGCGGGTCGAGCCCGGGGTCCATGAAGGCGAGGAAGCGGTCGACCTGGTAGGGCTTGAGCACGCCGAGAGACACCGCCGCGCCCGCGCCGCCGACGGCGCCGAGCGTGAGCCCGCCCAGCCACCCGCCCCCGGCACCGGCGATCGCGAGCACCCCGAAGACCGTGGCGGAGAGCACCAGCATCGTGCCGAGGTCGGGCTGCATCAGGATCAGCACGGCGGGCACGCCCGCGATCGCCAGCATCGCGACCACCTCCAGGCTCCGCACCCCGCGGCCCCAGCGGCGCTCGGTGCGCTCGGCCACGACGAGCGCCATGCCGATGATCACGGCGAGCTTGGCGAGCTCGGAGGGCTGGATCGACATGCCGCCCAGCTGCAGCCACGAGCGCGAGCCGTTGATGGTGCTGCCCGCGACCAGGACCATCACCAGGCCGCCGATGCTCGCGAGGTAGACCAGCGGCGCGAGGATGCGCACCCATCGGTGGTCGGTCGCGACCACCGCGACCATCAGCACGAGACCGATCGCGACGTTGACCAGCTGCTTGCGCAGGTAGGCGTTGGGGTCGCCACCGGTGAGGTCGGCACGCGTCGAGGTCGCCGACCACACCAGCAGGGTGCCGAGCGAGACGAGCGCGAGCGCGGCGAGCATGAGCACCCAGTCGAGCCCGGGCGCCCGGAGGCTGCTCGCGGAGCGGCTCGAGGGACGGGAGGACGTACGGCTCGAAGGACGGTTGGCCAGCACGGTCATCGGGGGCTCACCTCGTCGCCTTCGCGGGGACCGGCGGCATGATCGAGCCGTCGGCGAGGAACTGCGGCAGCCTGGCCGGCGGGACCGTGCCGGGCGTGGCGGCGCGGGCCGGGCGTACGGTCTCGCCGTCGATGCCGTAGAGCGCCTCCCAGATCGCGCGGATGCCCTCACCCGTCGACCCCGAGCCGGTGCCGGCCTGGCTGATCATCATCACCACGACGTAGTCCTTGGTGTAGGACGCCACCCACCCGGTCGACTGCTTGCCGTAGACCTCGGCGGACCCGGTCTTGGCGCGGACGGTCACCTTGTCGAGCGGGAAGTCGATCATCTTCCACGCCATCGTGCCCTCGCGGGTCACGCCCTGGAGGGCGCTGTCGATGTAGTCGAGGTACTTCTTCGGCACGTCGAGCTGGGCGACCTTGCGCGGCGCGATGCGGCGCAGCACGTCGCCCTCCGGGCTGACGATCGCCTTGGCGACCGTGGGGGCGTAGAGGGTGCCGCCGTTGCTGAGCGCGGCGTAGGCTCGGGCGAGCTGCAACGGGGTGACGATCGTGTCGCCCTGGCCGATGGAGAAGTTGACCGCGTCGCCGGCGCGGTAGAGGTTGCCCTCGATGCAGAACTCGCGGCTGAACTTGTAGACGAAGTCGCTGGTGTCGGCGGTCTGCGGCTTGCTGCTGAGGTCGCAGTAGTAGTCCTTCTGCGACTCGTAGTAGGCCTGCTTCCAGTGCCGGTCGGCGATGCGTCCGGGCGCCTCGCCCGGCAGGTCGATGCCCGTGCGCGAGCCGAAGCCGAACTTCTTGGCCTCCTCCACCAGCGGGTCGCGGGCGTCGATGTCGGCGGGGTCGCTGCCGAACTTCTGCCAGAAGTTGTAGCCGATGCGGTAGAAGAACGTGTTGCAGGAGACCTCGAGGGCCTGGGCGAAGCTGATCGAGCCGTAGGCGGCCGACTCGTGGTTGCGGAAGACGCGGTTGCCGACCTGGAAGCCCGACGAGCAGGGCAGCACGGTGTCCATCGAGTAGCCGTTGGTGAGCGCGCCGGCGGTCATGAACGGCTTCCAGGTCGAGCCGGGCGCGAACTGCCCCTGGGTCGCGCGCGACAGCAGCGGGGTGCCGGCCTTCTCGGAGTAGAGACGCGCGAGCTCGGCCTGGCTGATGCCGCCGGTCCACACGTCGGGGTCGTACGTCGGCTGGCTGGCCATCGCGACGACCCGACCTGTCTTCGCGTCGAGCACCACCGCGGCGCCCGAGTCGGCCTCGTAGTTGCGGCCCGTGACGGGGTCGAGGGTCGCGCGCTGGACCTTGATGCGCTCGGCGAGCTGCCTCTCCACCACGGCCTGCACCTTGGCGTCGATCGAGGTGACCAGCGTGTCGCCCGGGGTGCTCTCGACCAGGGAGTCGTCGCCCAGCACGCGGCCCATCGAGTCGACGGCGACGCGGCGGTAGCCGGGCAGGCCGCGCAGCCACTCGTCGTACTGCTTCTCCACGCCGGCGCGACCTACGACCGAGGCGCCGTTGAGCGAGCGGTCGTCGCGCTCGGCGGCGATGTCGAACTCGTCCTCGGTGATGGGGCTCAGGTAGCCCAGCACGTGGGCCAGGTTGATGCCGAAGGGGCGCGGGTAGGAGCGGACGTTCTGCTGCTCGGCCAGGACGCCGGGATAGTCCTCCGGCTGCTCGAGCACGCGCAGCGCGACGTCCTTGGAGACGTCGGTCGCGACCGGCACCGGCTGGTAGGGCGAGCCGTTCCAGCACACGTCGCGGACGCTGCCGGGGTCGCCACAGGTGACCAGTCGCGCCTCGACGTCGGCCGGCGTGGCGTCGACCACGACGGACACGCGCCGCACCAGCTCGGTGCGCTGCTTCTCCTCGAGCTTGCCGAGCAGGGTGCGGTCGACCGAGATGACCCACGAGGTGCGGTTGGCCACCAGGGGACGTCCCTGGCTGTCCACGATCAGGCCGCGCTGGGGCTGCACGACGATGTCGCGCACCGACTGGTCGGCGGCCTGCGCCTGGTAGGACTCCCCGCCGATGACCTGGAGGTAGTAGAGGCGCACGAACAGCGTGGCGAAGAGCGAGAACGCCAGCACCTGCACGACCACCAGGCGCATCCGGCTGCGCTGGCTCGAGGGGCTCACGAGGCCGCCCACTGCGGACTCAGGCGGGCGAAGAGCCTCATCAGCGGCGGGAGCACGAAGGGGGTCAGCAGCACGTCCCACACGACCGCGACCAGGACCACCTCGAGCAGCCCGGAGACCGACATGGCCGGGTCGTCGAGGAGCACGCCGGACAGCGCGAAGATCGAGGTGGCCGCGAACGACGCCGCCGCGACCGTGCCGACGACCGCGAGGGCGCTCGGCTTCTGGTCCTGCCGCACCCGGGCGGCGAGGAACGCCGCGACCGTCAGCGCCACCGCCCAGCGCCCGGCAATGTGGTCGGCCGGCGGGGCGAGGTCGAGGGTGAGGCCGGCCGCGAAGCCGAGGACGAGCACGAACGGCGCCTCGACCGTCAGCGCGGCGGCGACCACCACGAGCAGGCACAGGTTGGGCACGATGCCGTGCCACGCCAGGTGCGGGAAGAGCGTGACCTGCACGACCAGGGCGACCACGACGGCGAGCAACGCCACGACCCAGCGCAGGCGGCTCATTTCAGGCTCCCGTCGGCCTCGATCACCGCACGGTCGCTGTCGGAGCCGCTCGGCACCATCACGCCGACCACGTCGAGGGCGGAGAAGTCGACGAACGGCTTGACCACGGCGCGCTGGGAGGCCTCCCGCAGCGAGCTGTAGACGTCGGTGATCGTGCCGATCGGCACTCCCGGGGCGTAGGGGCCGGTGGTGCTCCCCCACGTCACGACGGTGTCGCCGCGCGCCGGGACGGTCGCGTCGTCGACGAGGCGGAGGTCGAGCCCGGTCTTCTGGTCCAGCGAGCCGCTGCCGGTGACGAAGCCGATCTCCATGCTCGAACCGACACGCCCGCCCACGGTGGAGTCGGGGTCGATGACCAGCAGGACGGTGGCGGTGCTGCGGGTGACCCGCAGCACGCGGCCGACCAGCCCGTCGTTGTTGACCACGGTCATGTCGGGGCCGATGCCCGCGCGCGCACCGGCGTCGATGGTGACGGTGAAGCTCTGCGACTGCCGCGAGCCCAGCGCCACCACGCGGGCCGGGACGAGGGCCGACCCGAGGTCGGTGGCCGCGGCGGTGAGGGCGTCGTACTGCTCGAGGCGGTTGCGGTCGAAGCCGGCCAGCTCCACCTGGCTCCTGAGGTCGGCGTTGCTGGCCTGGAGGTCGCGGACCTCGTCGGCCAGGTCGCCCTTGCTGCGGAACCACGCGGGCACGGCGGTGAAGGGGCGTACGGCGGCAGCGGCGGCGGACTCGGCAGGGCCGAGGGCCTCGCCGACGGCGCGCCGGGCGGGCTCGAGCGGCGAGCTCGCGCCACCGGAGACGTCGAGGGTGATCAGGGTGATGCTGGCGAGCACCAGCGCGACGAGCAGGGAGCGCGGGGCGCGGTTGCGCGACTCGAGCCGGTCGAGGCCGGTCCAGCGGCGCTCGCGGCCGTCGTGTCCCCCGAAGGCACCCATCAGAAGCGCCTCGGGTCCGAGACGAGCACCTGCTGCAGGGCCTCGAACTCCTCGACGCACTTGCCGGCGCCGTAGGCCACCGAGGACAGCGGGTCCTCGGCGACGTGGACGGGCATGCCGGTCTCGTGGCGCAGGCGCTCGTCGAGGCCGCGGAGCATCGCGCCGCCACCGGTGAGCACGATGCCGCGGTCCATGATGTCGCCGGCCAGCTCGGGCGGGGTCTGGTCGAGGGTGCTCCGCACCGCGTCGATGATGTTGTGCAGCGGCTCCTCGAGCGCCTGGCGCAGCTCGGAGCTGGAGACCACGACGGTGCGCGGCAGCCCGGAGACCATGTCGCGACCGCGGACCTCGGCGTCGGGCTCGCTGGGGAGCGGGAAGGCCGACCCGAGGGTCATCTTCATCTCCTCGGCCGTGCGCTCCCCCAGCATCAGGGAGTACTCCTTCTTCATCCACGCGATGATCGCTTGGTCGAGGTCGTCGCCCGCGGTGCGCACCGACAGGCTCGTCACGATGCCGCCGAGGCTGATCACCGCGACCTCGGTGGTGCCGCCGCCGACGTCCACGACCATGTTGCCGGTCGCCTCGTGGACGGGAAGTCCGGCGCCGATCGCGGCCGCCATGGGCTCCTCGACGATGTAGACCCGTCGCGCGCCGGCCTGGTAGCCGGCCTCCTTGACCGCACGCTGCTCGACGGCCGTGATGCCGCTCGGCACGCAGATCACCATGCGGGGCTTGGCGAAGTAGCGGCGGCGATGCACCTGGTGGATGAAGTAGCGCAGCATCTGCTCGGTCGCCTCGAAGTCGGCGATCACGCCGTCCTTCAGCGGCCGGATGGCGGCGATGTTGTCGGGCGTGCGCCCGATCATCCGCTTGGCCTCGTGACCGACCGCGAGCACCTCGCCGGTGGTGGTGTTCATCGCGACCACCGACGGCTCGTCGAGCACGACGCCCTTGCCGCGGACATAGACCAGCGTGTTGGCGGTGCCGAGGTCCACGGCCATGTCGCGGCCGATGAAGCCCCCGGTGATGCTGTTCAGTGCCATTGCCGCTGCTGCCCTTGCAGGTCGGGTCCAACTGGGAAGGGGGACGGCGGTGCGGCCGACCCACGATCAGGTTAAGGAGCGCGGAAGGGTGTTCCCGGCAGGACACGCGCGGGGCTAGGTTCGGAAGATGGCTGACCACACCCCAGCGCTCGACGAGCTGCGCGCCTCGCTCCCCATCGACCAGATCGCCGCGAGGCTCGGCGAGGACCCCGACGCCGTACGCCGTGCCGTCGACGTCGCGCTGCCCGCGCTGCTCGGCGGCCTGCACGCCAACGCGCAGGACCCCGGCGGCGAGGCATCCCTCACGGAGGCGCTCGGGCAGCACGACGCCCAGGTCGCGACGCCACCGGTCGACCTCGCCGACGTCGACGAGCGCGACGGGCAGCAGATCACCGCCCACATCTTCGGCGCCCAGCAGGACCAGGTGGTCCAGCAGCTCGGCGCCACGGGGGCCGGCAGCGGGCTCGTGCAGAAGCTCCTGCCGATCCTCGCCCCGATCGTGCTCTCCTACCTCGCCAAGCAGATGGGCGCCAAGGGCGGGGCTGCCGCCGGCGGGGGCGTGCTCGGCTCGATCCTGTCCTCGGTCCTGTCCGGTGCCGCCCAGGGCTCGGGCGGCAGCTCCCGCTCGTCCGGCGGCCCCGGGGGCGCCCTCGGCGACGTGCTGGGCGGGCTGCTCGGCGGTGGCCGCAAGGGCTGAGGCGGACCCGTTCAGTGATCCCCGGCTGACCGGGGATCACTGAACATGTCGGCCCTTGCACGGCCCGACATGTTCAGCGAGTGCCTGACAACCCCTCGGCGATGTCGCAGGTCAGAGCTCGGGGAACCAGATCCCGATCTCGCGGGCGGCCGACTCCGGGGCGTCCGAGCCGTGGACCAGGTTCTGCTGCACGGCCAGGCCCCAGTCGCGACCGAGGTCGCCACGGATGGTGCCGGGCGCGGCGACGGTCGGGTCGGTGGCGCCGGCCAGGGAGCGGAAGCCCTCGATGCAGCGCTCCCCCTCGATCACGACCGCCAGCATGGGGCCGGAGAGCATGAACTCCACGAGCGGGGCGTAGAACGGCTTGCCCTCGTGCTCGGCGTAGTGCTCGGCGAGGATCTCCGGGGTGGCGGCGCGCAGCTCGACGGCCGCGAGCGTGTAGCCCTTGGCCTCGATCCGGCGCAGGACCTCGCCCGAGAGGCCGCGGCGCACGCCGTCGGGCTTGACGAGGACGAGGGAACGCTGCACGTCGGTCATGGCCGCAGCCTAGCGAGGACGCTCAGCCCTGCTCCGCGCGGTACGCCGCCCAGGCCGCCGCGCGCTCGCGCTCGATCTTGCGACCCAACGCGTCGGCGGCGGCCCAGAGCGCGGCGAAGACCAGGCCGAGGCCGAACATGACCGGCACCACGAAGCCCAGCGCGATGGCCGCGACCTGCACGGCGTAGCCGGCGAGGTAGGCCCACTCCGCACGCAGCATCCCGGCCAGCAGCAGGCAGACGACGGCGAGCCCGAGGCCGACGGGCACGGCCGTGCTCGCCGAGACGTCGGAGATGGTGATCATGACCGGGGTGGTGAGCCCCAGCGTGATCGCCTCGAGGCTCAGCACGGCGGCGCACATGCCGCGGCGCGGCGAGCGCTCGGTGTTGGCCGGGTCCGGGGCGTGGTCCGGCGCGGGGGCCGTCGGCTCGCTCATCGGCGGCCCTTCAGCAGGCTGCGGGCCTCGCCCACGGTGACGACGGAGCCGGTGACCAGCACCGCGCCCGAGCCGATGGACACCTCGATCGCCCCACCGGCCTCGGCGAGCGTGGCTGCACGCTCGATGGCGTCGGCCAGGTCGGGCACGACGCTGACGCGGTCCTCGCCGAAGATCTCGGACGCGGCGCGGCCGAGCGCTGCGGCCGACATCGAGCGCGGGGTGGAGTTCTGGGTGCACACGAGGTGGCTCAGGTGTGGCTCGAGGGCGGCCAGCACGCCGTCGGCGTCCTTGTCCTCCATCACGCCCATCACCCCGACCAGTGGGCTGAAGGCGAAGGAGTCCTCCAGCGCTGCTCCGACCGCCGCCGCACCGTGCGGGTTGTGCGCGGCGTCGAGCAGGATCGTGGGGCTGCGCCGGATGATCTCGAGCCGCCCGGGCGACGTCACCTCGGCGAAGGCGGCCCGCACGAGGTCGTCGTCGAGCTCGCCCGTGCCGAAGGCCTCGACCGCGGCCAGCGCCACAGCGGCGTTCTGGGCCTGGTGGGCGCCGTAGAGCGGGAGGAAGACGTCGTCGTAGCGGGCGCGCAGGCCCTGCAGCGAGACCACCTGGCCGCCGACCGCGGGCGTGCGGGCCGCGACGCCGAACTCGATGCCCTCGCGCACGACGGTGGCCCCGACCTCGGCGGCGCGCTCTAGGAGCACCGCCGCGACCTCGGGCGTCTGCTCGGCCAGCACGGCCACCGAGCCGGCCTTGATGATGCCGGCCTTCTCGCGCGCGATGGTGGCGGGGTCGTCACCGAGGTACTTCGCGTGGTCGACCGCCACGGGCAGCACGACGGCGACGTCGGCGTCGATGACGTTGGTGGCGTCCCAGCTGCCGCCCATCCCGACCTCCACCACGGCCACGTCGACCGGGGCGTCGGCGAAGGCGGCGTAGGCCATCGCGACGATCGTCTCGAAGAAGCTCAGGGGGTGGTCGTGCTGGGCATCGACGAGGTGGGTGTAGGGGGCGACCTCGTTGAAGGCGCGCACGAAGCCCTCGTCGTCGAGCGGCTCGCCGTCGATGCTGATGCGCTCGCTCATCCGCTCCAGGTGGGGCGAGGTGAAGCGCCCGGTGCGCAGGTCGAGCGCGCGCAGCAGGGTCTCGATCATCCGGCTGGTGCTGGTCTTGCCGTTGGTGCCGGTGAGGTGCACCGAGCGGAACGAGCGCTGCGGGTCGCCCAGGAGCTCGGTGAAGGCCTCGATGCGGTCGAGGCTCGGCTCGAGGCGGGTCTCGGGCCAGCGCGAGAGCAGGGCGTCCTCGACCTCGTCGAAGGTCTCGGCGAGGCGGGGGGACTCGTCGTCCGGGTGCAGGTCAGTCATGGCACGCCGAGTCTATTGACCCGGTCAGCAGGTGACGACTCGCCGCCAGGGCGCGACGACCTGCAGCGCCCGGCCGTCGACGGGGCGCTCGCGCAGCTGCTCGAGCGCGTCGGCCCAGCGTGGGTCGCTGGTGCCGGTCACGAACATCGACGAGCCCTGGTCGGCGTAGACCAATCCGTAGCGCTTCATCGCCACCACGATCGCGCGTGCCGCGCCGGTGTAGCGCCTGGCGGGGAACGACGGCTTCAGGCGGAAGCGCATGCCGTACGCCGGCAGGTCGCGCGCGGTGTTGGCGCTGGGGCCGCAGTGCCGTGCCGGCCAGGTGTACGCCGCCCGCGCGGAGGGCAGCGTGAAGCGCAGCGCGTGCGTGATGCGGCCGCTCGCCGCCTCGTCGTAGGACAGCAGCCCGGGCAGGATCGGCAGCCCCGCGGCGTCCGCGGAGGTCCAGCCGGCCGCTCGCAGCCGGTTGGACGACAGGTCCCAGCGCGCGACCGACGCGGCCCGCCAGGCGATCACCTCGCCGGAGGCGTCGCGCACCCGCTCGGCGGCGTACATCTCGACGAGGTCGCAGGTGCCGCGCCGCACGGTGATGACGTGCCGGTCCCCCTCACCGGGGTCGGGTGCGCTCGCGCTGCCGCCCTCGATCGCCGCGTCGGCCGGCACCGGGACCGGTCCGCGGTCGCTCTCGTCGCGGTAGTCCTCGCCGTCGGTGCCGAACTGCAGCGGCAGCAGCCGCTGGTCGGCGTCGACGACGTTGACCGGGATGCCGTAGAACGCCTCGGTCGTGCCGAGGTCGAGGTGCAGGGCGTGCCCGGCGGCCTGCCGCGCGACGATCGCCGCCGAGTGCCGCCACACCGGGCGGTCGTCGATGCGCCGGTTCCACGGGTTGTCGGCCGGGAAGACCTCGCAGCCGCCCACCGTGTGCACCGGTGCGAGGCGCTCGGGTGCAGGTGCCGACGCCGCGGGGAGGGACGCGGCGCAGAGCGCCACGGACAGGGACGCGAGGAGCAGGAGACGCCGCACCCGCCGAGCCTAGGGCTCGGGTCAGGCGATGACGAGGTGCTCGGCCATGTCCACCACCGGCGCGTAGCCCAGCCCGGCGTAGATCTTGTTGGACGTGGGGTTGGCCAGGTCGGTGAACAGGCACATCCGGTGCCCGGCCCCCAGCCCACGCCGGGTCAGCTCGCCCACGACGTACGACGCGATGCCGCGGCCGCGGTGCTCCTTCGGCGTGTAGACCGGGCCGATCCGGGAGACGCCGTACGACGGCAGGCTCGCGCCGGACAGGTGCGCGACCGTGCCGTCGGGCAGCTCCCAGAGCCACTCGACGCCCTCGCGGATCCGCACCAGCGTGCTCTCGAGCGTGTTGTGCTCGCCGCCCGTGTGGTCGGGCTCGCGACCGGCCTGCTCGTCGGCCTCGGCGTGGAACGCCTCGAACCACGACAGCACCAGCTCGGCGTCGTCCTCGGTCGCCCGGCGGAGCCTGCCCTCGGGCGCGTCCGGCACCACGACCGCCGTCGCCTCCCACAGCCGGGTCGCCTTGTCGGACGCCATCTCCCCCCCGGCCAGCCGGGCGGTCTCGCGCGCCAGGACCTCCGCGCCGGGCAGCGCGCCGTTGGCCCCGCCCAGGAGCTCGCCGCGCTCGTGCAACGCGGCGGCCAGCGCGCGGGCGGCGTCGTCGGCCATCGGCATCCCGAAGGTCGGGTAGGGCTTGAAGGGCGCGGTGCGCATGGCTGCCGACACCACCGTCCCCGAGTCGTCGCGCACGGCCACCCACCACCGGGCGAAGGGCGCGTCGACCTCGACCCAGGAGTCGCGCCCGTCGGTCAGCTCGCGGGCCGTCCGCTCCGTCACGCTGGCGATGACGCTGCCCAGCACCGGCTCGGCGGCGAGCAGGTCGCCGGTGGCGTCGAGGAACGGCTGCGGGGTGTCGAAGAACTCCAGCTCCATGCCGCGACGCTAGCCAAGCGCGCAACGCCGGCGATACTCGTTTTCGCAGGCCGGAGGCCCGTCAATAGACTTCGGCCATGACTGAGACTCCCGCCACCCAGACCCCGGACGCCGCGCCGGCCACGACGACGAGCACCGACCCGCGTGCCGTCGTCGTACCCGAGCGTCCGGCGCTGGAGGGACTGGAGGAGAAGTGGTCGCGCGCGTGGGCCGACAACGACACCTACGCCTTCGACCGCACCCAGCCGCGCGAGAACGTCTACTCGATCGACACCCCGCCCCCCACCGTCAGCGGCTCGCTGCACGTCGGGCACGTCTACTCCTACAGCCACACCGACCTGATCGCGCGCTACCAGCGCATGCAGGGCAAGGCCGTCTTCTACCCGATCGGCTGGGACGACAACGGCCTGCCGACCGAGCGCCGCGTGCAGAACTACTTCGGCGTCCGCTGCGACCCGACCCTGCCCTACGACCCCGACTTCACCCCGCCGGAGAAGCCCGACGCCAAGAAGCAGGTGCCGGTCAGCCGGCCCAACTTCATCGAGCTGTGCGAGCAGCTCGTCGTCGAGGACGAGAAGGCCTTCGAGGCGCTGTGGCGCCAGCTCGGCCTGTCGGTCCAGTGGAACCCGACCTACACCACCATCGGCGACCACTCGCGCACCGTGAGCCAGCGCGCCTTCCTGCGCAACTACGCCCGCGGCGAGGCCTACCTCTCCGAGGCCCCCACGCTGTGGGACGTCACGTTCCAGACCGCCGTCGCGCAGGCCGAGCTCGAGGCCCGCGACTACCCCGGCCACTACCACCGCGTCGCGTTCCACCGTCCGGACGGCTCCACGATCCACATCGAGACGACCCGTCCCGAGCTGATCCCCAGCGTCGTGGCGCTCATCGCGCACCCCGACGACGAGCGCTACCAGGACGTCTTCGGCACCACCGTGACCTCGCCCGTCTTCGGCGTCGAGATCCCGGTGCTCCCCCACCCCGCGGCCGAGCCCGACAAGGGCGCCGGCATCGCGATGTGCTGCACCTTCGGTGACCTCACCGACGTCATGTGGTGGCGCGAGCTGAGCCTGCCGGTGCGCACCGTGGTCGGGCGCGACGGCCGCCTCCTGCGCGAGACGCCCGAGTGGCTCGCCGCCGACGCCGCGTCGACGGCGTACGCCGAGCTGGCGGGCAAGACCACCTTCAGCGCCCGCGAGGCGATGGTCGCCCTGCTGCGCGAGTCCGGCGACCTCGACGGCGAGCCCAAGGCCACCCAGCGCATGGCGAACTTCTACGAGAAGGGCGACAAGCCGCTCGAGATCGTCGCCACCCGCCAGTGGTACATCAAGAACGGCGGCCGCGACGCCGCGCTCCGCAAGGAGATGCTGGTGCGCGGGGAGGAGATCACCTGGATCCCCACCCACATGAAGCACCGCTACGACAACTGGGTCGGCGGCCTCAACGGCGACTGGCTGGTCTCGCGCCAGCGGTTCTTCGGCATCCCGTTCCCGGTCTGGTACCCGCTCGACGCCGACGGCGAGCCCGACCACGACCACCCGCTGATGCCCTCGGAGGACCAGCTCCCGGTCGACCCCTCCACGCAGGCACCCGAGGGCTACACCGAGGACCAGCGGGGCAAGCCCGGCGGCTTCGTCGGCGACCCCGACGTGATGGACACGTGGGCGACCTCCTCGCTCACGCCCCAGATCGCCGGCATGTGGGGCGTCGACGACGACCTGTTCTCGCGCGTCTTCCCCTTCGACCTGGCCACGCAGGCGCACGACATCATCCGCACCTGGCTGTTCTCCCGCGTCGTCCGCTCCGACTTCGAGCACCAGGTCGTACCGTGGTCGCACGCGATGATCTCGGGCTTCATCGTCGACCCCGACCGCAAGAAGATGTCGAAGTCGAAGGGCAACGTCGTCGTCCCGACCGACATCCTCGACAAGTACGGCGCCGACGCGGTGCGCTGGCGCGCCGCGATCGGCCGCCCCGGCATGGACTCGCCCTTCGACGAGTCGCAGATGAAGATCGGGCGCCGCCTGGCGATGAAGGTGCTCAACGCCTCCAAGTTCGTCCTGGGCAACGTCGGCGCGACCGAGCTGGTCCCCAGCGCCGTCAGCGCTCCGGTCGACTGCGCCCTGCTCGGCGGGCTGGAGACCGTGGTGCGTCGCGCCACCGAGGCCTTCGACGCCTACGACTACACCACCGCGCTCGAGGTCACCGAGAAGTTCTTCTGGGAGTTCTGCGACGACTACCTCGAGCTGGTCAAGGAGCGCGCCTACGACACCGACGGCGGCGCCGCGACCGAGTCGGCGAAGGCCACGCTCGCGATCGCGCTGCACACGCAGCTGCGCCTGCTGGCGCCGTTCCTCCCCTACGCCACGGAGGAGGTCTGGTCGTGGTGGCAGGACGGCTCCATCCACCACGCCGCCTGGCCCACCGCCGCCGACCTCGGCTCCGCCGCGGCCGCCAAGCCGCTTGTGCTCGACGCCGTCGCGGCCGCCCTGACCGGCATCCGCGGCGCCAAGTCGCAGGCGAAGGCCAAGATGCGCGCCCCGCTCTCGCGCGTGGAGATCACCGGCCCCGCCACCCTGGTCGAGGCGGCCCAGCAGGCGCAGGACGACCTCCGCGCCGTCGGCACCATCGTCGGCGACCTGGACTTCGTGGTCGACGAGGCCGCGAACGAGCTGCGGGTCACCGCCGACCTCGCGCCCACCGAGGACTGATCCCGCTCACGCCGTGCTGAGCGGTGCGTGAGGCGACTTCTGCGGGCTCGGAAGCCGCCTCACGCACCGCCCAATGCGTACGTCGCCCGCGCGGCGGTGCGTACGCCACCCGCGGCGGCGGTGATCCACCCACGTTCTGCAGGCCTTGGGTTCAAGGTCTGGATGCAACACCTCGTAGTGAGGGGTGTTTGCGATGGCGGCTCGGCGGGTGTTTCCCCAGCAGGTACGTCGCGAGTTCTG
>NZ_LMSM01000008.1 GCF_001428125.1 Nocardioides sp. Soil774
AGACCCTCGGCTGGAGGACACCAGCACAAGCACTCGACGAACTACTGTCAAACCCACCAAAACCAACCGGTGTTGCATCCACCGCTTGAATCCGCCGGCCCGGAAAGGTAGGTGGACCACCGCTGCAGCCGCGGAAGGGACCTCGGTCAGGAGTAGCGGTGGCTCTTCGCCGCGTGGCCCGCCTCGCGGGTGCAGGTGCGCCCGCTCATGTTGCGGTGGCCGCAGAGCTCCTCGCTCGCCGAGGGCTCGGCCGCCGCCGGGGCCGGCTTCTCCGCAGACTTCTTCGCGGCAGGCGCAGCCGGAGGCACGGCCGCCCGGGAGCGGGCGGGCGCCGAGCCGGCACGCTTCTGGGCCTCGGCGTACTTGGCCTCGCGCATGGCGCGCAGGTTGTCCATCTTGCTCATCGTTCGCTCACCCCCTGACCCTATGCGGAGCCTCGGACACCCGGGGCAGCGGTCAGCGCTCGAGCCAGGCCCTGAGGTTGGCCAGAGACGCGTCGAGGCCCTCCTGGTGCGCCTCGGCGTCGATCCCGGGAGGTACGTCGGTCACGTCGACCGCGACCCGCGTGCCACCCGAGTCGCCCGCAGTGAAGGTCCACGTCATGGTCATCCGACCGGCGTTGTCTGGGTCGTCGGAATCGAACTCCACGCCCCACACGACCCGCTCGCCCTGGACCAGCTCGTCGATCACCACGCGCGAGACGTCGGTGTCGTCGGTCGTCTTGCCGCGCCCACCTGACGCATCGCGGTAGTGGAGCGTCATGGTGAACCCGCCACCCTCGCGCAGCCGCGCGTCGCACAGCTCACCGCGCATGCCCTCCGGGGGCAGCCACTCCGCGAGGACGTCGGCGTCGACGAAAGCGGCGTACACCTGCTCCGGCGTCGCCGGCACGTCGACGGTGGCGCGGTCGATGCGCGGCACCGTCAGCTGCCCCGGCGCCAGACGACCAGCGACTGGCCGACGGCCTGGTGCAGCACCGGCAGCTTGTTGGCCGGGGCCAGCGAGGCGCGCGCGGCCAGCCCGCGGCGTACGGCATCGAGCTCGGCCACGAGCTCCTCGTTGCGCGCGCGCAGGGCGTCGACCTGGTTCTCGAGGTCCATGATGCGGCGCACGCCCTCGATGCCGATGCCGGCGCTGGTGAGGTCGGCGATCTCGCGCAGCCGCTCGAGGTCGCGGTGGGAGTAGCGCCGCCCGCCGCCACCGGTGCGGCCCGGAGCGATGAGGCCCATCCGCTCGTAGGCGCGCAGGGTCTGCGGGTGCAGGCCGGTGAGCTCGGCGGCGACGCTGATGACGTAGACGGCCGCATCCGGGGACGGCGAGCCGAACGTGCTCATCAGCTCGCTCCCTCGAAGAGCCCGCTGCGCAGCGGCTTGCCGGCCATGGCCGCACGGTAGGCCTCGACGGCCTCGCGCGCGGTCGGGTCGAGGTGGGAGGGCACCTGCACCTCGACGGTGGCGAGCAGGTCGCCGCGCGAGCCGTCGCGCTTGGTGGCGCCCTTGCCGCGCACGCGGAAGGTGCGTCCGTTGGGCGTGCCGGCCGGGACCTTGAGCGTCACCGGGCCTCCGCCGAGGGTCGGGATCTTGACCTCGGCACCGAGGGCGGCCTCGTCGAAGGAGACCGGGACGTCGAGGGTCAGGTTGTCGCCCTTGCGACCGAAGACACGGTGCGGGGCGACCTTGACGGTGACGAACAGGTCACCCGCGGGCCCGCCGTGGTCACCCGGGGCGCCCTTGCCCTTGAGCCGGATCCTCGCGCCGTCCTTGACGCCGGCGGGGATGCGCGCCTGGATCGAGCGTGCCGAGGTGCCGCGACCGCTGCCGTGGCAGGTCGGGCAGGCCTCGTCGTAGACGAGCTGGCGACCACCGCACGCCGGGCAGGTCTCGTTGATCGAGAACGCCCCGCCGGAGCCCGCCACCACGAAGCCCGCGCCGTCGCACTGCGGGCAGATGTGCGGACGCGTGCCGGGCTTGCCGCCCGTGCCCTGGCAGGTGGCGCAGGCGGTGTCGGAGGTGAGCCGCAGCGACACCGTCACGCCGTCGAGCGCGTCGGTGAAGGAGATCGTCGCCGTGCTCTCCACGTCGGCGCCGCGCCGGGCCCGGGGCTGCTGCTGGCCGCGCGTGCGCTGGCCGCCGCCGAACAGGTCGCCGAACATGTCGCCGAGCCCGCCCGCCCCGCGGTCACGCAACAGGTCGTCCATGGAGAAGCCACCGCCGCCGAAGCCGCCACCTCCCGTGCCGCCGCCCATGCCGGCGCCGAAGCCGCCACGCGCCTGCAACGAGCGGAACTCGTCGTACTTGGCGCGCTTGGCCTCGTCGCCCACCACGTCGTAGGCCTCGGCGACGGCCTTGAACTTCTCGTGCTTGGCGTCGTTGCCGGGGTTGGAGTCGGGGTGGTTCTCGCGGGCCAGCTTGCGGTAGGCCTTCTTGATGTCGGCCGCGCTCGCGTCCTTGGCCACCCCGAGGACCTGGTAGAAGTCCTTGGTCGCCCAGTCGTTGCGGAAACCGTCGGTGTCAGCCATGGACGGACCTCCCCTCCTTCACTCCGTGCAACCTGTCCCGGTCAGCCGTCGGCCGGGTCGACCACGAGCACCTGCGCCGCGCGCACGACGCGGTCACCGAGCCGGTAGCCGCCCTTGGCGACGTGCTTGACGGTGGTCACCTCGACGTCCGCGTCGGTGCCGAGGTGGCTCAGCGCCTCGTGCAGGGTGGGGTCGAAGGCGTCGCCGGGCTCGCCGAAGCGCACGAGACCCGCGGCCGCGACCACGCGCTCGAGCTGGTCGGCGACGGCCTTGAAGCCGCCGTCGAGCTCGTCGTGCTCCTTGGCGCGGTCGATGGTGTCGAGCACCTCGACCACCGGCGCGAGCGCCTTGTAGGCGGCGTTCTCCGCGACCAGCTGGCGGTCACGGTCGACGCGCTTGCGGTAGTTGGCGTACTCGGCCTGCAGGCGCTGGAGGTCGTTGGTCAGGTCGGCCAGCGAGCCCTTCATCGCGCCGAGCTCGTCGACCTCGGTGTCGGCATCGGGCCCGGGGCCCTCCTCGGCGGTGCCGGGGGTGTCGCCGGCGACGGCGTCACCGGCGACCTGCTCCTCGACCTCGGTCTGCGCCGGGGCCTCTCCGGCCACGTCGCCGAAGCCGCCCTCCGGAGAGGGAGCCGCGGTGGGCTCCCCCTCCGGGAGGTCGTACGCCTCGGTGCCCGGGGTGGGCTCGTCGGGGCGACGGGTCACTTGGACTCACCCTCGGCGGCGTCGCCCTCGGTGGGCTCGTCGACGATCTCGGCGTCGACGACGTCGTCGTCGGACTCGCCGGTCGCCCCGGTGGCACCACCCGCGGCGGCCTGGTCGGCCTCCGCGGCGGCGTACATCGCCGCGCCCATCTTCTGGCTCGACTCGCCGAGCTTGGTGACCGCCGCGGTGATCTCGTCGGAGGTGGAGTCCTCCTTGGCGAGGGTCTCCTTGAGCGCGTCGACGTCGCCCTGGACCTCGGTCTTGACGTCCTCGGGGAGCTTCTCGGCGTTGTCGGCGAGGAACTTCTCGGTCGTGTAGACCAGCTGGTCGCCCTGGTTGCGGGCCTCGACGGCCTCGCGACGCCGGGCGTCCTCCTCGGCGTACTGCTCGGCCTCCTTGACCATGCGGTCGATCTCGTCCTTGCCGAGCGCGGAGCCACCGGAGATGGTCATCGACTGCTCACGGCCCGACGCCTGGTCCTTGGCCGAGACGTGCACGATGCCGTTGGCGTCGATGTCGAAGGTGACCTCGATCTTCGGCACGCCGCGCGGGGCCGGCGGGAGGCCGGTCAGCTCGAAGTTGCCGAGCGGCTGGTTCTGCGACCACATCTGGCGCTCGCCCTGGGCGACCTTGATCTCGACCGACGGCTGGTTGTCGTCGGCGGTGGTGAAGATCTCCGAGCGCTTGGTCGGGATCGTGGTGTTGCGCTCGATGAGCGTGGTCATCACGCCGCCCTTGGTCTCGATGCCGAGCGAGAGCGGGGTGACGTCGAGGAGCAGCACGTCCTTGACCTCGCCCTTGAGCACGCCGGCCTGCAGCGCAGCGCCCACGGCGACGACCTCGTCGGGGTTGACGCCCTTGTTGGGCTCCTTGCCGCCGAGCAGCTCCTTGACGACCTCGGTCACGGCCGGCATGCGGGTCGAGCCGCCGACGAGGACCACGTGGTCGATGTTGGAGACCGCGACGCCGCCGTCCTTGAGCACCGACTGGAACGGCGCCTTGGTGCGCTCGAGCAGGTCGGCGGTCTGCTTCTGGAACTCCGAGCGCGTCAGCTTCTCCTCGAAGTGGAGCGGGCCGGACTCGCCGTGGGTGATGTAGGGCAGGTGGATCGTGGTCTCGCTCGAGGACGACAGCTCGATCTTCGCCTTCTCCGCGGCCTCCTGGAGGCGCTGCTTGGCGATCTTGTCGGCCGCGAGGTCGACGCCGTTGCTGTCCTTGAACTTCTTGACCATCCACTCGACGACCCGGTTGTCCCAGTCGTCGCCACCGAGGTGGTTGTCACCGGAGGTCGCCTTGACCTCGACGACGCCCTCGCCGATCTCGAGCAGGGACACGTCGAACGTGCCGCCACCGAGGTCGAAGACCAGGATCGTCTGGTCCTCGCCCTTGTCGAGGCCGTAGGCCAGCGCGGCCGCGGTGGGCTCGTTGACGATGCGGCTGACGTTGAGGCCGGCGATCTCGCCCGCCTCCTTGGTCGCCTGGCGCTGGGCGTCGGAGAAGTACGCCGGGACGGTGATGACCGCGTCGGTCACGGTCTCGCCGAGGTAGGCCTCCGCGTCGCGCTTGAGCTTCTGCAGCACGAAGGCGCTGATCTGCTGGGGGGTGAACGACTTGTCGTCGATGTCCACCTTCCAGTCCTCGCCCATGTGGCGCTTGACCGACCGGATGGTGCGGTCGACGTTGGTGACCGCCTGTCGCTTGGCGACCTCGCCGACGAGGACCTCGCCGGACTTGGTGAAGGCCACGACGGACGGGGTGGTCCGGGCGCCTTCGGCGTTGGCGATGACGGTGGGTTCGCCACCTTCGAGGACCGCCACGACGCTGTTCGTCGTGCCGAGGTCGATGCCGACCGCTCGAGCCATGGTTGCTACCTCCTGCTGGGGTTCTGCGTGGGATCTGCCGTTGTGAGCCATCCTGCCGCGCTGAGCCGGAGGAGGCAAAACAGTTGAGTCGGTGCGACTCAAGTCTGCTCACAGGGTAGAACGCAGGATCCCCGCGGATGTTCCCGGGGGCGCGAAGTATTTTGCGACTCGAGCGGACCATTGGTCGCCTGACGCACGCCGTGGCGCGGCATCGCGTGCGTCGAGCGACCAAAGGTCCGCTCAACCCCGCCGTGGACGCGGCGGATGACGGGTCAGGCCAGGTCAGCGGGTCCAGACGTAGGGCGTCGTGGTCGTCACCGGCCGCAGCCCCGAGCGCTCGAGGATCGGACGCGACATGTCGGTGCAGTCGGAGTGGATGTAGCGGATCCCCCGGGCCACGGCGGAGCCGGCCCGGGCGGCGACGAGCGCGCGGTAGATGCCGCGGCCGCGGAAGTCGGGCAGCGTCGATCCGCCCCAGATCCCCGCGAACTCGGTGCCCGCGACGGGCGTGAGGCGGCCCGCGCAGACCACTCGGCCCTCGACCTCGGCCACCCAGAGCTCGGCCGCCCCGGCCTCGAGCTCGGCGAGCGACGACGCGACCGAGGGGCCGCGACCGGTGCCGAAGACCGAGTCCTGCGCCTGCTTCATCCGGGCCACGTCGGCCTCCGCCCCCGGACCCGGCTCGATCTGCCGCACCACGACCCCGGGGTCCAGCGGCACGTCGACCGCGAGCAGCGCCGCCTCGCCGATCATCACCGTCTCCACCGGTTCGGCGACCAGCCCGTTGGCGACGAGCCGCTCGCCGAGGTCGGCCGGCCGGTCGTGCCCCCGCGACTTCCACTCGAACGACGCCACGGCCGTGTCGTCGCGGTAGTGCGCGAGGGTGCGGCCGATGGCGGCGTCGAGCGCCGCGCCCTCGAGGCCGCCGAGGTCGCGGTAGGACACGAACCCCCCGTGCTCGAAGACCGCCCACCACAGCGGGCCGTCGCGCACCACCTCGTGGGCCCTGGCCATCTCGGCGTCGGTGCGGAGCTGGTCGTCGTACGCCGTCAGGAGGGGGTCAGCCGTCATGCGGCGCAGCCTAGGGCGGGCCGATCGCCACTGCCCGGGGGTTTCCGGCACCGCCCCCGCCCGCTCCATCGAAATCAGGGGGAATCAGGGGTCGGTTCGGCTTCGCGACGGGGGCCCGAGGACGCACACTTCTCTCGTGCTCCAGGGGGTAGGCCTGCGTCGGGTCGTCGGCGTCTCAGTCATCGCGGTCGTCCTCGCCGCGCTGATGGCCTTCTACGTCGACGACCGCGCAGGCGCCGGCCTCGCGCGGTGCCAGCAGCACCGCGCCGACGCCCGTGAGCGCGCAAGCATCGTGACCGGCTCCGGGGAGCGGGTGCTGGTGATCGGCGACTCCTGGTCGGTCGGGCTCGGGCAGGACGACCTCGGCGCGTCGTGGGCCCGCGACCTGCCCGGCGAGGTGCACGTGGCCGGCTTCTCGGGCTCGGGCTTCAGTGCCCGCGCGAGCGTGTGCGGCGCCGTCTCGTTCGCCGACCGCGCGTCCACCGCACTCGGCACCCGGCCCCAGGTCGTCGTGGTCGAGGGCGGCCTCAACGACTACGACCAGCCGACCGCCGCGATCACCGCGGGGTTCCGTGACCTCATGGCCGATCTCGCCGGGCACCCGGTCGTCGTCGTGGGCCCCGCGAGCGCACCCGTCCGCTCGCGCGCGGTGCCGCGGGTCGACGCACTGCTGGCCGGGCTGTCGCGCGACTACGGCGTCCCCTACGTCGCCACGAGCGACCTCGACCTCGACTACCTCGCCGACCGCCTGCACCTCACCGAGGCCGGGCACCGCGAGTTCGGCGCTGCCGTCGCCGACCGAATCGCGAGCGTCGAGCCCGCGCGACCCGCGGTTCTGCGCCACTGACCGCTTCGCGGCACGGGAATCGCGCGCGTCCCCGATTATCGGACGCCAGACCCGTGTCGTGCAGGTTCTCGCGTTGCACGAACCTGCAGATCAACCGCCATTGACGGTGGTCGCCTTGGATTGCGAACTTGTGCACTGGTCCGCTTCACCAATCCCCCTCGGGCCGCCGGCTCGATCTCACGATTGGAAAAACCCCAGTGAAATCTCTCCGACTGGCCGCACTGGCCGGTGTCGCATCGGCTGCGGTCGTTGCGTCCTTCCTGGCACCGACCGTCACCCCGGCCGATGCCGCTCCCGCGGCGGGCAACCCCCGCCTCGAGGCCCAGCAGGCGGCCGCCGCCTGGGTCCAGGGCCACGGCAACGCGCTCGAGCGCTCCTCCCAGGACGCGTTCGTCCGCGCCGGCACCTACACCGGTGCGGCCGACATCTACTCGGTCGCCTACGAGCGCACCCACGAGGGCCTGCGCGTGGTCGGTGGCGACTTCGTCGTCCTGGCCAACGGTGACGGCCAGGTCGTCGGCTCGTCCGTCGCCCAGGACTCCCCGGTCGACCTCGCCAGCACCACGCCCAAGATCCCCGCCGCCCGCGCCACGGCGGCCGCCCGCACGCTGGCCGACCAGGGCGCGGAGACCTCCACCCCCGAGCTGGTCATCTGGCACCGTGAGGCCGGCACCAAGCTGGCCTACGAGGTCGAGGTGCGCGGCACCAAGGACGGCGAGGTCTCCTGGCAGCGCGCCTGGATCGACGCCGACAACGGAGAGGTCCTGGAGTCGCGCGAGCAGATCGCGCACGGCACCGGCACCGGCGCCTGGGAGGGCTCGGTCTCCATCCCGACCTCCGGCTCGGGCACGTCGTACTCGATGACCAACACCAACGCCACCACCCTGAAGTGCCAGGACGCCGCCACCAACGTGACGTTCTCCGGCACCGACAACGCCTGGGGCAACGGCGTGGCCACCAACAAGGAGACGGGCTGCGTCGACGCGTTCTACAGCGCCGAGCAGGAGCGCCTCATGCTCGCCAACTGGCTCGGGCGCAGCGGCATGAACGGCTCGGGCGGCTGGGTGCCGATCCGCGTCGGCCTCGCCGACGTCAACGCCTACTACGACGGCACCCAGGTGCAGATCGGGCACCGCCAGGGCACCAACGAGTGGATCGGCGCCATGGACGTCGTGGCCCACGAGTTCGGCCACGGCATCGACGACAAGACCCCGGGCGGCATCTCGAGCAACGGCACCCAGGAGTTCGTCGCCGACACCTTCGGCACGGCGACCGAGTTCTACGCGAACAACCCGGCCGACCCGGCCGACTACACCATCGGCGAGGAGGTCAACCTCGTCGGCGCGGGCCCGATCCGCGACATGTCCAACCCGGGCAACGTGGGCGACCCGTCGTGCTACTCCAGCTCCATCCCCACCGCCGAGGTCCACGCCGCGGCCGGCCCTGGTGACCACTGGTGGTACCTGCTCGCCAACGGCGGCACGTCGAAGTGCAACGGCCAGGCCGTGAGCGGCGTCGGCGTCCAGAACGCCATGAAGATCATGTACAACGCGATGCTGATGAAGACCAGCTCCGCGTCCTACCTGAAGTACCGCACCTGGACCCTCACCGCGGCGAAGAACCTCGACTCGACCTGTGGCCTCTTCAACTCCACCAAGGCTGCGTGGAACGCCGTGAACGTTCCCGCCCAGACCGGTGACCCGACCTGCGGTGGCACCACCACGCCCCCGCCCACCGGCGGCCAGCTCCTCGGCAACCCGGGCTTCGAGTCCGGCGCGACCGTGTGGACCGGCAACACCGGCGTGATCACCACCAACACCGGCCGCCCGGCCCGCACCGGGTCCTACAAGGCATGGCTCGGCGGCAACGGCACCACCAGCACCGAGACCATCAACCAGTCGGTGGCCATCCCCTCCACGGCGACCGCGGCCACGCTGTCGTACTGGATCCGCACCGACACCGCCGAGTCCGGCACGACCGCGTACGACAACATGCGGGTGCAGGTCGTGGACGGCTCGACCGTCACCACGCTCAAGACCTTCACCAACGTGGGCACCAACGCGACCTACACCCAGTACTCGCACAGCCTCACCGCCTACAAGGGCAAGACGGTCACCATCCGCTTCACCATGACCGAGGACTCCTCGCTCCAGACGAGCTTCGTGGTCGACGACACCGCGCTGAACGTCTCCTGACGTCCCAGTCGTGAACTAGCACCGCCGGACGGGGCGGGGCAGCGCTGCTGCCCCGCCCCGTTCTCCGTCCCCAGCCCTGCCCACCTCTCGGGAGATCCCCATGCGCTCACTCCGTACGACGGCGCTCACCGCCGTCGCGGCGTCCACCCTCGCCGCCACCCTGACCGGCGTCACGCTCGCCGGCACCAGCTCGCCTGCCGAGGCGGCCACCGCGCCCGACCTCAGCGTCACCAACGTCACCGTCCACCTGCAGAAGCTGCAGGACATCGCCACCGCCAACGGCGGCAACCGCGCCACCGGCCGCCCGGGCTACAAGGCCTCGCTGGACTGGGTGAAGGCCAAGCTCGACGCGGTCGGCTACACCACCGCGGTGCAGTCGTTCTCGACCTCGTCGGGGACGTCGTACAACCTCGTCGCCGACTGGCCGGGCGGCGACCCCGAGCACGTCGTGATGACCGGCGCCCACCTCGACAGCGTCTCGGCCGGCGCCGGCATCAACGACAACGGCACCGGCTCCGCGGCGGTCCTCGAGGCCGCGCTGCAGTGGGCGGCGAGCGGCAACACCTCGCGCAACCACCTGCGCTTCGCGTGGTGGGGCGCGGAGGAGCAGGGCCTGCTCGGCTCCAACAAGTACATGTCGTTGCTGCCGACGGCCGACAAGGACCGCATCGACCTCTACATGAACTACGACATGGTCGGCTCGCCCAACCCCGGCTACTTCGTCTACGACGACAACGCGGTCGGCAACTTCGCCCGTGACGCGATGGCGGCCTACTACACCTCCAAGGGCATCCCCTGGGAGTACATCGACGTGCAGGGCCGTTCGGACCACGCGTCGTTCCGCAGCTACGGCATCGCCACGACCGGCATGTACAGCGGTGGCGAGACCATCAAGACGTCCGCGCAGGCCTCGAAGTGGGGCGGGACGGCCGGCGCCGCGTTCGATGCCTGCTACCACCGGTCCTGCGACACGATCGCCAACATCAACGCCACCGCGCTGGACCGCAACATCGACATGATCGGCCACATGGTGTGGCTCTACGCCGACAAGGACTTCGGCACCACCGCGCCGCCCCCGGGCGGTGCCAACCTGCTCGCCAACCCGGGCTTCGAGTCCGGCGCGACGGGCTGGGCCGGCACCACCGGCGCGATCACGACCAGCACCTCGCGCCCGGCGCGCACCGGGTCGTGGAAGGCCTGGCTCGGCGGCAACGGCACCACCTCGACGGAGAACCTCTCCCAGCAGGTGACGATCCCGTCCACCGCCAGCGCGGCGTCGCTGTCCTACTGGATCCGCACCGACACCGCCGAGACCGGCACGACGGCGTACGACACGATGAAGGTGCAGGTCGTCAGCGGCACCACCACGACCACGCTCAAGACCTTCAGCAACGTGGGCACGAGCGCGACGTACGCCCAGTTCTCGCACAGCCTGCTGGCCTACCGCGGGACGACGATCACCGTGCGCTTCCTGATGAACGAGGACTCCTCGCTGCAGACCAGCTTCGTCGTCGACGACACCGCCGTCACGACGAGCTGAGCCGCGGGTCGCCCCTGCTCCGCCGGCTACTCGACCAGCCACGCCTGCCAGGCGTCGAAGGAGTAGGGCCGACCCAGGAAGTCGGCCACCAGGTCGGCCGCGTCGCGGCGACCGCCCATCGCGAGCACTTTGTCGCGGTAGGCGGTCGCCACGGCTGGCGCGAACATGTCACTCGTGTCGAAGGCCGAGAAGAGGTCCTTGGCGATCACCAGCGACCACATGTAGGTGTAGTAGCCCGAGGAGTAGCCGTCGAGGTGGCCGAAGGCGCAGTGCATGTGCGCGCCCTCGAGCGGCGGGAACACCGAGTAGCGGCGCTGCAGCTCGTCGCCGTACGCCGTCAGGTCGTCGTGCTCCCCGGCGTGGAAGAAGTAGGACCGGGCGGCGTAGGACATCTGCTGGGCGGCGTAGAGGCCCTTGCCGAACTGGTCCGCGCGCCGCATCGCCGCGACGAGGTCGGCCGGGATCGTCTCGCCCGCCGCGTCGCGCGCGAAGGTCGCCAGCACGTCGGCGTCCCAGGCCCACTCCTCCAGCATCTGGCTGGGCGCCTCAACGAAGTCCCACTCCGTGGCCACGCCCGAGAAGCGCACCCACTCCCCCTGGCCGCCCAGCACGTGGTGCACGAGGTGGCCGAACTCGTGGAACAGGGTCACCACCTCGTCGTGCTCCATCACGCCGCGGCTGAAGTTGCAGACCAGCACGCCCTCGGGCAGCTGAACGCCCGCGACGCCCCGCACCAGGTCGAACTGCGCGGCGTGCTTGAACTTGCCCTCGCGCGGGTGGAGGTCGAGGTGGATGCGCCCGATCCGCGCCCCGTCGAGACCGACGTCGTAGGTGGCGACCTCCTCGTGCCAGGTGCCCGCCTCGGACTGTGCGACGGGGGTCCACTCGAGGCCGAACAACCGGCCGGTGACGTCGAGGAGGCCCTGCCGCACCCGCTCGAAGTCGAAGTAGGTGCGCACGACCTGGCCGTCGACGTCGTACTGCTCGCGACGGACGAGCTCGGAGTAGTGGCGCGAGTCGTAGGTCTCGACGGCCTCGGCCCCCGGTGCGTCGACCCGCTTGCGCTCCAGCAGCACAGCGAGCTCGGCGACGGCGCGCTCGTGGGCCGTGACGCTGATGCGCTCGATGAAGTCGGCGACGTTCTGCCCCGACCCGATCATCTTGACCTCGGTGTCGTAGTCGGGCCACGACGAGTAGCCCAGCAGGCCGGCGGTCTCGCGGCGCACGGCCAGCAGGTCCTGGAGCACCTGGTCGTTGGCGGGCCAGGCCACGTTGTTCTGCGCCAGCGCCAGCTCGCGGCGCGCCTCGCCGTCGGCGCCGAACGTCATGAACGGCACCAGGTCGGGGTAGTCGGTCGTGATGGTGACCAGGCCGTCGTCGTCCGCGGGGTGCGCCGCGCGGTAGTCGTCGGGCAGCCCGGCCAGGCGCTCGGGCGCGATGCGGATCGACCGGACGTCCTCGCGGATGTTGCGGCCGAAGTCCTGCGAGAGGCGCACGCCCTGCTCGCTCAGCTCGCGGAGGCGGTCGCGCGTCGCCTGGTCACGGTCGACGCCGGTGCGGCGGAAGTCGCGCAGCGTGTGCGCGAGGACGCGGGCGGCGTCGGCCTCGAGGTCGCCGGCCTCCGGCGAGGCCGCCAGCCGGTCGAACACGTCGAACAGGTCGCGGTCCTGCCCGAGCTCGGTGACGTACTTCTGCACCTGCTGGCTCAGCTCGTCGGCACGACCGCGCACCGCGGCGTCGGGGTGCACCTCGGCCCACAGCGACACGGCGTCGGCGTTGGCGATCGCGGTCTGCGCGGAGTTCCACGCACCAAGCACCTCGGTCGCACCCGTCGCGACCTTCACCTGCTCGACCCGGGCCCGGGCCTCGGCGAGCTCGCCCTCGCAGCGACCGGCGACCCAGGCGAGCCAGTCACCCGCCCCCGGGAGGTCGATCGGGCGGGGCTGGGCGTCGGTGTCGTGGGTCACCGGCCGAGCCTATGACGGCACCCGCCCGGGTGGCTCGCGGAATACGTCGGGCGCGGGTGGCGTAGGGATAGGCATGACTGTCCCGAACCTCGACCTCCACGACGGCACGTCCATCCCCCAGCTCGGCTTCGGCGTCTTCCAGGTGCCGCCGCCGGAGACCGCGGCCACGGTCGCGCAGGCCTTCGAGGCCGGCTACCGCCACATCGACACCGCTCAGATGTACGGCAACGAGGCGGGCGTCGGCGCGGCGATCCGCGACTCCGGCCTGGCCCGTGACGAGATCTACGTGACGACCAAGCTCAACAACGGCTTCCACCGCCCCGACGACGCGCGCCGCGAGATCGACGCCTCGCTGGAGCGCCTCGGCCTCGACCAGGTCGACCTGTTCCTCATCCACTGGCCGCTGCCGACGAAGTACGACGGCGACTTCGTCCAGACGTGGCGCGCCCTGATCGAGGCGCAGGAGGCCGGGAAGACCCGCAGCATCGGCGTCTCGAACTTCCAGCCCGCCCACCTCGACCGCATCGTCGAGGAGACCGGTGTGGTCCCGGTCGTCAACCAGGTCGAGGTGCACCCGTTCTTCGCCAACTCCGACGTCCGGGCGGCCAACCGGCGCCACGGCGTGCTCACCGAGGCGTGGTCGCCGATCGCGAAGGGCACGGTGGCCGACGACGACACCATCGGCGAGGTCGCCTCGCTCGTGGGTCGTACGCCGGCCCAGGTCACGCTCCGCTGGCACGTGCAGCGCGGCGACATCGTCTTCCCCAAGTCGATGAACCCCGACCGGATGCGCCAGAACTTCGAGATCTTCGACTTCGAGCTCGAGCCCTCCCACATGGCGGCCCTCGACGGGCTCGACCGCGGCGAGGCCGGGCGGCTGGGCCCGAACCCCGACGCGTTCGACTGGATCCCCTGATCCTCCGCTGAGCGGTGCGTGAGGGGGATTCCGGGACCCGTGAATCCTCCTCACGCACCGCTCGCGGCGTACGTCCCTGCTGAGCGGTGCGTGAGGCGGCTTTCCCACCCGCGGAACACTCCTCACGCACCGCCCGGGCCAGCACGTAGCGTGTCCGGGTGACCACGGGGGCGAGCCAGACCGACTTCCGGTTCCGCGACATCGCGCTGGTGGCCTACGGCCCCTCGGTCGTCTCGGCCGTCGGGCACGGCGCGATCATGCCGGTCCTGGCCCTCCGCGCCCGCGACCTCGGTGCCGACGTCAGCACCGCGGCCGTCATCGTCGCGCTCACCGGCGTCGGGATGCTCCTCGCGAGCCTGCCCGCCGGTGCCCTGGTGGCACGCGTCGGCGAGCGCCGGGCACTCGTCGCGGCGGGCTTCGTCGACGCGGCCGCGATGTCGTACGCCGCACTGACCGACACGGTCCTCGGGCTCGCGCTCGGCGTGCTGCTGAGCGGGGTGTGCTGGACGCTCTTCCTGATCGCGCGCCAGGGCTTCATGATCGACGTCGTGCCGGCCAGCCACCGGGCGCGGGCGATGTCGTTGCTCGGCGGGTCCTACCGGGTCGGCGTGCTGATCGGTCCGCTGCTGGGCGCCGGGCTGATCCGGCTCACCGACCTGACCAGCGTCTTCTGGCTCGGCGCGGCGATGTCGGTGGGCGCCTCGCTGCTCGCCTCGACGATGCCCGACCTGGGCGAGGAGACGAGGGAGCGGGCGCGCACGAGCGGGCACCTGGGCGTGTGGACGGTGATCGCGGCGCACCGCCGCCTGCTCCTCACGCTCGGCACGGCCGTGATCGTCCTGGGCACGAGCCGGTCGCTGCGCCTGAGCCTGCTGCCGCTGTGGGCCGACCACATCGGCCTGTCGGCCTCGACGACGTCGCTGATCTTCGCCGGCGCCGCCGCCCTCGACGTCGCCTTCATGTGGCCGGGCGGGTGGCTGATGGACACCCGAGGCCGGATGGTGGTCGCCGTGCCGGTCGTGCTGTCCATGGCGGTGGCCTGCCTGCTCCTGCCGCTGGCGACCTCCGCGCTCGGCGTGGCGCTGGTGATGGCACTCATCGCCAGCGGCAACGGGCTGGGCTCGGGCATCGTGATGACGCTGGGCGCCGACGCCGCTCCCGCGGAGGGCAGGTCGCAGTTCCTCGGCGCGTGGCGGCTGTGCGGCGACATCGGCAACACCGGCGGGCCGCTCCTCGTCGGTGCGGTCGCCGCCGTGGCCCCGCTCGCGACCGCGTGCCTGGTGGTCGGCGTGTTCGGCCTGGCCGGTGCCGGCTGGGTGGGCCTGTGGACCCGCAGGGTCGACCGCGACCGTACGTCCGGCGTCAGCCGACCGTGACGGTGACCTCGTTGGAGATCGCCTCGGAGTCGGTGTCGACCACGCGGAACTTGTTGGGGCCGACCCGGCTGGTCTGGACGTACGTCGTGAAGGTGCCGCCGATCACGGGCGCCGTGACCGGGAAGTCCGACCAGGCACCGTCCTCGAAGCGCTGCACCTGCAGGATCGCGCCCTCTCCGGCCGGGTAGGTCCCGGTCAGGTCGATCTGCTGCATCGGGCTCACTGACTGCTGCGTGGCGGACAGCGAGATGGCCTCGGCCGGCGCCTCCGACGTGGACTGGCTCTCCGACGGCTGCTCCGGCTCCTGCGTCGCCGACGCGCTGCCGGTGTCGGTCGGCTTGGGCAGGTTGAAGGTGGAGGCCGCGCCACCGCTCGACCCGGCGTCGGACGATCCACCGATGCCCGTGGCCTTGACCCCGACGATCACCGCGAGTCCCCCGAGCAGCCCGATGACCACGGCGACGCCGACGAGGGCGATGAGCCCGGTCAGGACGGGACGGTTCTCGGTGTCCATGACGACCTTCCAGTGGCGGGACGGAGCGCCCCCATCATCCAAGACGACTGCTCGCGTGGCCAACCGCGGCAGGCACCCGCGCCCGGGTCCGCGTCGGCGGCAGCCGCGCGGCAGGCAGGATGGCCCCATGCAGTCACCGTTGCGACACGGCAGGGCAGCCATCGGCACGACGATCGCCGGGGGTGCCCTGGCCGCGCTGTCCCAGGCGCCCGAGCGCGCCTCACGCCTGCTGCGCCACCGCTACCCGACGGTCGCGGTGACCGGCATGACGGGCGTCGGCAAGACCCGGCTCGCCGACCGTCTCTCCCGACGCGCGAGCGCCGAGTCCTCGGCAGAGGGCGGCCCGGACGTCGGCTCGGCGGTCATGGAGCGACGTACGCGCCGCGACGCGCGGCTGCGCGGCTACCGCTTCCGGGTCGTGCCGGGCGAGAACGCCGCCACCCGGCTCGGCGCGCTCGACGAGCTCTTCCACGACGAGCCCGTCGACGGCGTCCTGCACGTGGTGGCCAACGGCCACGCCACGCCGCGCCGCACGGCCGGCACGACCGGGGCCGCCTCCGCGACCCGCGAGCAGCAGCTCGCCGCGGAGCTCGAGGACTGGTCGATCACCGCCCACCGCATCGCGGGCATGGCCGTGCGGCGCGAGCGGCCCACCTGGTTGGTCATCGCGGTCACCAAGGCCGACCTCTTCGCCGACGACGTCGACGCGGCCGTGCACTACTACTCGCCCGGCAGCGGCTCGCCGTTCGGCGACAAGCTCGACGAGCTGCGCGCGCTGGCCGGTGGCGCGAAGCTCTCGATCGACGTGCTGCCGGTGTGCGCGCAGACCGGTGGGCGGAAGTCCTCCGCGCCGGAGCAGGCCTGCACGG
Organism: Nocardioides sp. Soil774; assembly: GCF_001428125.1. Classification (GTDB taxonomy): domain Bacteria; phylum Actinomycetota; class Actinomycetes; order Propionibacteriales; family Nocardioidaceae; genus Nocardioides. Next base: position 16,380 of record NZ_LMSM01000008.1, read on the forward strand.
ACCTGCTCGGGCGGCTCGAGCTGCGCCTGGCCCAGCTCAGCGGACACGTCTGAGGGCTGTCCGGGCCACGCCCACGAGGTGATCCACAGCCGCACCATCTGGGGTTTCGGCACCGTCCATCGGGGCAGAAGATCGGCATGAGGCCGATCGCGATCAACCAGCGGGCGCTGCGCGGCGCCAAGGAGGACCTCGACTCCGCCCGCGAGGACCTGCGGTCCGCGCTCGGCGAGATCGACCACCCGGCAGCCGACTTCCCCTGGCGCGACCTGCTGGTCGAGGGCGTGCGCAGCCTCGTCGCGGACGCCGAGCAGGTGGCGCGGCGCTGCCGCTCGGTCGCCGGCGCGATCGACGACTCGATCATCGACTTCGACGAGCTCGACCTCATGGTGGGTGAGGCCGCGCAGGTCGCCGCGCGCCTCGATCGGGTGACGCCATGACCAAGGTGCTCGTCGACGCGATCGAGGCCCAGCAGGACACCCTGCGCTTCGGCGACCCCGTCGGGTGCCGCTACCACTGGCTCGAGCCCGACCAGGTCGACGCCTACGGCGACTCCGTGCGCCGCCTCGGCGCCAAGGTGGAGCTCGCCGTCGACGCCTTCGACCGCACCGCCTCGCTCTCGGAGGAGGTCTTCTCCGGCGAGGCCGCCGACACGCTGCGCACCCGCGCCGCCCATCGCCACGACGAGTCGGCAGCGGTGCGCGACAAGCTGCGCGGCCTCGGACGCGCCATCAACGACTACTCCGACGTGCTGCGCCGCCACCGCGAGGGTCTCGAGCAGCTGCGTGCCTACGCCGTCTCCGCCGGTCTCGAGGTCCGCGACCACCGCATCTGGCCACCCGTCGAGACCCTGGCCGACGACGCGCCGCAGCAGGAGGTCGACGCCTGGGACCACGCGTGGAAGGCCTACCGGCAGTGCTTCGACACGAAGGTCGAGCTCCGTGACGCCCGGCGGGCGAGCACGCGAGACCTCGTGCGGGCGCTCGCCGACTTCGCGGACGTCCACCCCGATCGCGATCGCGCGGCGTTCGTCGCCGGCGGCGGGCGGCAGGTCGACTTCGGCGACCTGCGCCGCGAAGCGGCCGACGAGGCGATGGACGCCGTCGACGCCCACGACGCCGCTGACTCCGCGCGGCACACCGTCGAGGCGCTCAAGCGTCGCGAGCAGACCGCCCTCGGCGACCTCGAGGAGCTGGTCCTGGCCGAGCGGCCGCCCGAGGAGGTCCAGGCCCAGGCCGACAAGGTCGCGGCCCTCCACCGCGAGCTGGTCGAGGCGCGAGTCGAGGCACGCGACGCCGACGCCGTCGCCGACCGTGAGCAGGCGCAGGCCGACCGTGCCGCGCGCACCCTCGCCGACGCCGAGGCCGGTCGACCCCGCCTCGTCGCGCAGCCGAGCGCCCCGGCCGCCGAGCAGGGCACGCCGGTCGACCTCGACGACCGGTGGGGCTAGGACGGGCTAGGTCGGGCCGCCGGCGCCCGCGCTGCGACGCTCCCGCTCTGCGACGGCGTACGGGTCGGTGCGCGAGTCGTAGGACCAGAAGTCGCGCAGCGCCGCGGCGGTCAGCAGCACGCCGACCACGCACGCCGCCCCGCCGCTGACGATCGACCCGCGCACCGACCAGGCGTCGGCGACGAAGCCCGCCCGGGTCTCACCGGCCATCGGCCCGAGCGAGTAGGACAACATCTCGATGCCCGCGAGGCGCCCGCGCATGGTGTCGGGGATGGTCTGGTTCCACACCGTCGAGCGGAACACCGCGGACACCATGTCGGCGGCCCCCGAGAGGGCGAGGAAGGCGCAGCACAGCCAGAACGACGGCATCAGGCCGGCCAGTGCGATGCAGGCGCCGTAGAGGCTGGCCGCGATGACGATGGCGCGCCCGTGGTGGTGGACGCGCCCGACCCAGCCGCTCAGCGCCGTGGCGACCAGCGCGCCGACCGTCTCGGCGGAGTAGAGCACCCCGAGCAGCTCCGGGCGCTCGAAGACCTCGTGGGCCAGCGCGGGGAAGAGCACGACGGGGATGGCGAGCATCATCGCCGCGATGTCGACGACGTAGGTGCCGAGCAGGTCGCGCCGGCGCAGTGCGTACGTCAGGCCCTCCTGGATGCCGCGCAGGCTGGGCGGCGTGGTCTCGCCGTCGTGCGGGTAGGGCCGCATCGCCGCGAACAGGCCGGTCGCGACGGCGTACCCCGCCATGCCGACGAGGAAGCACCACCCGACGCCGGCGTAGGCGACGAGCAGGCCTCCGATGAGCGGTCCGACCAGGACCCCGAGCTGCATCGCGAAGCTGCTGAGCGCGTTGGCGGCGGCGATCTGGTCGTGGCGCACCGTGCGCGGCTCCAGGGCCTCGCGCGACGGGCGCTGCATCGAGCTCGCCGCGGCGTAGAGGCCGGCCAGCACGAAGATCACCCACACCCGGGGCCGGTCGGAGAAGGCGTTGACGGCGAAGACGGCCATCAGCACCACCTGCACCGCGCCCGTCGCCACCAGCAGCCGGCGCCGGTCGACGTGGTCGGCCAGCGCGCCGCCGTAGAGCCCGAAGACGACGAGCGGACCCAGCTCGACGAGACCGACGAGGCCGACCATCAGGTTGGAGCCGGTCAGGTCGTAGATCGCGAACGGGACGGCGACGTAGGCCACCATGCTGCCGAGGTAGAACACGCTGCCCGCGGTGAACAGCAGGCGGAAGTCGCGCGACCCACGCAGCGGCGAGACGTCCATGCGCAGCGCTCGCAGCCGATCGGTCCAGGTCACGAACGCTGATTCTCCCAGCCGTGCCGCGTGCCCGGCACCGGATTTTCGCCGCTCAGCGCGGGCGCACCTCGTAGCGCGTGGTCCCCTTCACCTTGTCGTCGCCGCACGACTGGCGCCTCGTCGGTCCGGGCACGGCCACGACCTCGTCGTCCGGGTCGCCGCCGCCGAGGACGTGCAGCTCGTGCGCCTGCTCGGCCCCGGGCCGGCCCGCGCGTCCGCGGCACACGTCGAGCGGCACCTCGCCACGCTCGACGGCCTCGCAGGAGGCGAGAGCGTTGGCGGTGTCCAGCCGGCCCAGGGTCAGCCCGCTCGGCAGGGCCAGGAGGGTCCCGGAGAACCGGTGCCCGCCGAGGTGGGTCGTCTCCCACGTGCCGTCGGGCCACTCCTGGCTCAGCAGGCCGGCGATCGGGCGACCGATCTCGGCGCAGCACCGGTCGCGCTTGCCGTTGGTGCACACCAGCCACAGGTCGGTGTCGTACGTCGCCATGTGGTCGAGGTCGAGGTCGAGGAGGTCCTCCGGCCGCTCGAGCACCGTCGCGGTGACGTCGTAGCCCTCGGCGGTGGCGCGTGCCCGGAAGACGTGCGTCCCCGTGCCCGAGGCACCGTCGTAGCGGCGCAGCAGGAAGACCTTCAGGTCGAGCGAGGCGAGGTGTTCGCGGACCTCGGCGGGCAGCCTGTTGTCGGTGACCGCGTCACGGCCCCACGGTCCGGGGCACTCGACCAGCAGGAGGTCGGTGTCGGTGGGGGCCGTGCCGACGATCGGCTCGCCGTCCTCGACGCTGGCGAACGAGCACCGGAAGTCAGCCATGCGGTGAAGTCTGGCCCACCCGGGTCAGGGCCGGTGGCGCCGGGCCTCAGAGCAGGCCGCGGCGCCGGGCGACGGCGGCGGCCTCGGTGCGCGAGGCCGCGTCGAGCTTGGCGAGGATGTTCGAGACGTGGACCGACACGGTCTTGGTGCTGATGAACAGCTGCTTGCCGATCTCGCCGTTGCTGCGTCCCTCGGCCACCAGCGCCAGGATCTCGCCCTCGCGCGGGGTGAGCACCGAGGCGGGCGTCCCCGTCGCGGGGGCGGGCGCCGATCCCTGCGCGAGCAGCTCGGCCAGGAGCGGGGCCGCCTTCATCGCGTGTGCGGCCTCGCGGGCCAGGTCGGCCACCTGCCGGGCGGCGGCCGCGTCGCCCGCCGCGCGCAGCACGCCGGCCAGGCGCACCCGGACCTGCGCGAGCTCGGGGACGCTGCCGTAGGCGGACGCCGCCTCCTCCGCGGCGCGCCACCCCTGGACGAGGTCGTCGCTGGACGGAGGGTCCACCTGCGCCAGCCAGCGCCAGCGCAGGTGCTCCGCGCTGCGGCGCGCCACCCACATCCGGTATTCCGGGCCCCGGCTGGCGTCGTAGCGGGAGTAGAAGTCGATGACGCGGGCGCCGTCGGCCATCAGCCGCTCCACGTCGGCGCGGGCGGTCTCGCGCTCCTCGGCGGACTGGTGCCGCGCGGCGGTGGCGAAGGTCCCGACCACCAGCGTCGCGAGGCGCAGCCGGGCCTGGAACCACTCGTGCCACAGCGGCACGACGGCGGCCACGACGTCGTCGTACACCTTCAGTGCGGCAGCGGGGTCGTCGGCCGCGGCCGCCCGGAGGATCTCGGCGGTGCCGGCAGTGATGGCGGTGAGGCCGTCGTCACCCCAGTGCTCGCGCAGCCGCGCGAGGGCGTTGTCGCTGTGCGGGTCGCCGCGCAGGCCGAACTGGATGAAGACCTGGTGCGCGAAGTACATCCACTCGTAGACCATCGGCGGGTCCTGGCCGCTGACGTCGAGGGTCCACCACGCCTTGCCGAGGCGGCCCTGGTGGGTGAGCGCGACGGCGAGCAGCAGCCGGGCCTCGGCGGGGTAGGGCGACCAGGCCAGGCCGCCGAGCTCGCTGCGCGCCAGCACCTCGCGGTAGACCTCGCCCGCGGCGTCGAGGTCGCCGCGGTCGTGATGCAGCCGGCCGAGGAAGTAGAGGGCGCGCAGCTCCGGCTCGAGCAGGCCGGCCGCGCGGGCCCGGTCGGCCGCGGCGCGCCAGCCCACACCGGGGTCCTCGCCGCCGGTGGGGTCGAGACCGGCCAGCGTCGTGTGCAGCTCGACCGCCAGGCTCGTCAGGTCGTTGCGCTCGGCCAGCTCGAGCGCCTCCAGCGCCGCGGCCCGCGCCTCGTCGGCGTGCCAGTTGCCGAGGGTCTCGGCGTGGACGAAGAGCGCCCGGGCCAGCAGCTTGGGCGGGCCGCCGCGCAACAGCTCGACGGCCCCGGCCGCGGTCTCCCGCGGGGACTCGGTCGTGTCGGTGAGGAGCAGCGCGGACGCCAGCGCCGTCAGCAGCTGGCCGCGGTCGACATCTGAGGCGTCGGCCGGCATCGCCGCCAGGCGCGAGCGCAGCACCTTCACGGCCTTCGGCACCCTGCCGGCCGCGACCAGGGCCTCCGCGCAGCGGCGTACGAGGGTGAGGGGGTCGAGGTCGGTGACCTGCGTGCGCGAGGTGTCGATGAGCTCGAGCGCGTCGAGGAAGTGGGTGGCGGCCTCCGAGGGACCGCCGACCGCGAGTGCCTCCTCGCCGGCCTCGACCGCCGCGCGGATCGCGACCGGGCGGTCGTCGGCGCGACGGGCGTGCTGGGCCAGCTCGGCCGCGGTGCCGACCGCGCGACCCTCGCCGAGCGCGGAGACGAAGTCGGCGTGGAGGCGCACGCGCTCGCCCGGGAGCAGGTCGTCGTAGACCGCCTCGCCGAGCAGGGCGTGGCGGAAGGCATAGGTGTCGCCGCGCGACGCAGCCAGCACGTTGGCCTCGACCGCCGTGCGCAGCGCGGCCTCGAGCTCGTGGGGCGCCAGGTCGGAGACGGCGGCGAGCAGGCCGTGGCTCACCTGCCGTCCCGCCACCGACACGATGCGGACGACCCGACGGGTGACCTCGTCGAGCCGGTCGAGGTGGACCAGCAGCACGTCGGCGAGCTCACCCGGCACCTGACCCGTCCACGCGGCGCCGACCAGCTCCTCCACGAAGAAGGGGTTGCCCTCGGCCCGGTCGACGATGGAGACGTACTCCGCCTCCGACAGGGTGCCGGGACGCAGCGCCCGCACGAGCTGTCGTACGTCGTCGTCGGCGAGCGGGTCGAGCTGGAGCCGGTCGACCCCGCGCAGCCGCATCCACTCCGCGACCTGGCGGCGCAGCGGGTGGCGCCGGTGGAGGTCGTCGGCGCGGTAGGAGACGACGAGCGAGACGCCCGGCACGGGGCGGGAGAACAGGAAGCTGAGCATGTCGCGGGTCGACTCGTCGGCCCAGTGGGCGTCCTCGACCACCACCAGCACGGGAGCCTGCTCGGCGACGGCGGCGAGGAGGTCGCCGAACGCGTCGTAGACGTTGCCGCGGTCGAGGGCCTGGTCGCCCGACGCGGTCTCGCTGCTGCGGATGCGCCGCCCGGGCTGGAGGCGCGCGAGGGTCGGGTGCTGCTCGAGCACCCGCGTCGCGACGTCGGGCAGGTCGGCCATCACGCGACCGAGGACCTCCGAGAAGGGGAGGTAGGGCAGGGAGCTGTCGGCGAGGTCGAGGCAGTGACCGGCCACGACCTGCCAGCCGGCCTCGAGCGCCTGGTCGCGCAGGGCCATCAGCAGGCGGGTCTTGCCGACACCCGCGTCGCCGCCGACGAGCATCGCGTGCACGGTGCGGCCGGCCCCGGACGCACGGATGCCGAGCTGGGAGGAGAGCTCCTCCAGCTCGGCATCACGTCCGATGAGATCGGTGGTCCGCAGGCTCGGCACGGACGACATTGTGTCGTGCCGCTGCGACACCCGTGGGTCGATCGCGGTGCGGGTCACTCGCCGGTGTCGTCGGTGCGGACGCGGGTCCAGCGGCGGGTCCCGTAGTCCTGGCGCACCTTGTCCTGCCGGTAGGCGATCTCGGCGCCGATGAAGCTGTCGGTGGTGAACATGGCCTTCTCCTCTTCCTCACGGCCCGTCGGTGGACCGTGGGTCGAGAGTCCGTCCGTGAGGTAGGGCCGGACATCGGGCGGGTGCCCTAGTCGTGGGCCCCTGCTACCTCAGATCCGGCGGGCAGCGGACTATCGCGAGACGGCCGGGCGGCCGCCCTGCCAGACGCCGGCCACGAGCGGCACGCCGGGGCGATAGGCGAGGTGGAGGTACGACGGCGCGTCGAGGAGCACGAGGTCGGCCGCCTTGCCGGGGGCGATGACCCCGACGTCGTCCCGGTCGAGCGCCGCTGCACCCATCGCGGTCGCGGCGTGCAGCGCCTCGGCCGGGCTCATCCGCATCTCGCGCACGGCGAGAGCGACGCACAACGCCATCGACGAGGTGAAGCACGAACCCGGGTTGCAGTCGCTGGCGAGCGCGATCCTGACGCCGGCGTCGAGCAGCCCCCGGGCGTCGGGGTAGGGCTGGCGGGTGGAGAACTCCACGCCGGGCAGCAGGGTCGCGATGGTGCCTGAGTCGCTGAGCGACTCAACGTCCAGCGGGCTCAGGTAGGTGCAGTGGTCGACCGCCACGAGGCCGAGCTCGCAAGCGAGCCGCACGCCGCCGCCGTAGGTCAGCTGGTTGGCGTGGAGGCGGCCGCGCAGCCCGACGTCGGACCCCGCCGCCAGGATGGCGCGAGCCTGGTCGACGTCGAAGGCGCCGTCCTCGCAGAACACGTCGATCCACCGGGCGTGCGGCGCCGCGGCCGCGAGCATCGGGCCGGTGACGAGGTCGACGTACGCCTCGGGCGTGGTGTCGGCAGGCACGACGTGGGCACCGAGGAACGTGGTCTCGTCGGTGAACTGGCGCGCCACCGCGAGGCTTCGTGCCTCGTCGTGGACCGAGAGGCCGTAGCCGCTCTTGATCTCGACCGTCGTGGTGCCCTGGGCGCGCATCTCCGCGACGAGGCGGGCGACGTGGGAGGTGAGCTGCTCGTCGGTCGCGGCGCGGGTCCTCGCGACGGTGGTGCGGATGCCACCGGCGGAGTAGGGCTCACCGGTCATCCGCGCCTCGAACTCCGCGGACCGGTCACCGGCGAAGACGAGGTGGCTGTGGGAGTCGACGAAGCCCGGGACGACGGCGCGTCCGCCCGCGTCGACCTGCACGTCGGCGTCGGGGGCCTCGGCCGCAGGGCCCACCCAGGCGATCCGGCTGCCCTCGACGACGACGGCGGCGTCCACGACGAGCCCGAGGAGCCCGCCCTGCTCGGCGCGGGCGGGGTCGTTGGTCACCAGCTCGCCGATGCCGGTGATGACGGTGGTGCTCATGTCCAGATCCTCCCGATCGCCTCGTCGAGCTCGCGCCCGATCGCGCCCCGGTCGCCCTCCTCGACGACCCACCGCCCGTCCGCCATCACCCGGCGTACGTCCTCGGCCGCAGCGGCGAAGACGACCGCGTTCTCGTCACGGCCCGCGCCCCCAGTGCGCACCGAGGCGGGGTCGAGGACGACCAGGTCGGCCCGCCGACCGACAGCGATGGCCCCGGCATCGGCCCAACCGAGCGAGGCGTGCCCGGTCACGGTGGCGGCGTCGAGGAGCTCGGCGGCGCTCCAGTGGCCGCGCTGCTGGGTGGCGAGCCGCTCGTCGAGCTCGACGGCACGCATCTCCTCGAAGGGGTCGATGACCGCGTGGCTGTCGGAGCCGAGCGTCAGTCGCGCCCCCGCGTCGTGCAGGCGCCGCGACGGCCCGATCCCGTCGCCGAGGTCGCGCTCGGTGGTCGGGCAGAACGACACGTGGGCGCGCGCTCCGCCGATGACCGAGATGTCGTCGTCGCCCAGGTGGGTCGCGTGGACCAGCGAGGTGCGCTCGCCCAGGAGGCCGTGGTCGGCGAGCAGCCGCGCGGGCGTGACGCCGTAGGCCTCGAGGCAGCCCTCGTTCTCGGCGACCTGCTCGGAGAGGTGGGCGTGGAAGGGACGGTCGCCGACGGCCGCGGCCACGGCGCCGAGGTCGGACGCGGGCACCGCGCGCACCGAGTGCACGGCCGCACCGCTGCAGGCCTGGGGGGCCCCGCGGAAGCCGTCGAGCCGAGCCGCCCAGGCGTCGACCGACCCGTCGCTGTAGCGCACCTGCGCCCCCTCCGGCGCCGCGCCGAAGCCGGCGGAGAGGTAGAGGGTGTCGAGCAGCGTGATGCGGATCCCCGCCTGCCGCGCGGCCTCCACGAGCACCTCGCCCATCTCGTGCGGGTCGTCGTAGGGCGTCCCGTCGGGCTGGTGGTGGAGGTAGTGGAACTCGCCGACGCAGGTGATGCCGGCGGCCGCCATCTCGCGGTACGTCGCCCGCGCGAGGGCGAGGTAGGCGTCGGGGTCGAGCCGCGCGGCGACGTCGTACATCTGCCTCCGCCAGGTCCAGAACGTCCCGCGGCCGCGCTGGGTGCGTCCGCGCAGGGCCCGGTGGAAGGCGTGGCTGTGGGTGTTGGCCAGACCGGGCACGACCAGGCCGCGGACCGGGACGGCCCGCTGCGGGTCGGCGTCGGGGGTGACGGAGGCGAACCGCCCGCCGTCGACCTCGACCAGCACGTCGTCCGCGAAACGGTCGCCGAGCCACGCCCGCTCGAGGAGGTAGGCCGTCACCGTGTGAGCTCCTCGAGGACGTCGGCCAGTGCCTCGACCCCGGCCAGGCAGTCGGGGGTCTCGGCGTGCTCGTCGGGCGAGTGGGAGACCCCGGTGGGGTTGCGCACGAAGACCATCGCGGTCGGGACGCCGGCGTCGGACAGGATGCCGGCGTCGTGGCCGGCCTGGGTGGGGATGACCGGCCAGTCGCCGAGGGCGGCGAGGCGGGCGGCGAGGTCGGCGTCGAAGGCGACCGACCCGGACACCGACTCGGCGGTCACGGTCAGCGAGGTGCCGTCGCGCCCGGCGCGGTCGACGGCCTGCCGCTCGATCGCCTCGACCATCTCGGCCAGGGCGTCGTCGGAGGACGCGCGGGCGTCGAGCCAGGCGGTGACCAGCGACGGGACGGCGTTGGTGCCGTTGGGCTCGACCTGGAGCCGGCCGAAGGTCGCGCGCTGCCCGGCCAGGCGCGCCTGCTTGTTGGCCGCGAGGGCGGTCATCGCGTAGGTCAGCATCGGGTCGTGCCGGTCCTCCATGCGGGTGGTGCCGGCGTGGTTGGCCTGGCCCGCGAAGTCGAATCGATAGCGCCCGTGCGGCCAGATCTGGCTGGCGAGGCCGACCGCGGTGCCGCGGTCGACGAGGTCGCGGCCCTGCTCGACGTGGAGCTCGACGAAGGTGCCGACCCCCTCGAGCGAGAGCAGCCCGCCCGCCGGGTCGAGGCCGGCGGCGTGCACGGCGTCGGCGAGGAAGACCCCGTCGCGGTCGCGCAGCTCGCGCGCCTGCTCCCACGTCGTCGCACCGGTGACCAGCCGCGAGCCCAGGCAGGCGCGGCCGAAGCGCGAGCCCTCCTCCTCCACGAAGACGGACAGGCCGAGGGGACGCGCCGGGGTGACACCGCGCTCGCGCATCACGTCGACGGCCGCCAGCGCCGACACGACGCCGAGCGGACCGTCGTACGCCCCACCGTCGAGCACCGAGTCGAGGTGCGAGCCGGTGAGGACGCCGGGCCCGGAGGCCGACGGCGGCGACCACCACGCGACCTGGTTGCCGATGCCGTCGGTCTCGACGGCGAGCCCGCGCGCCGCGCACGCCTCGGCGAACCACGCACGCAGCTCGGACTCGGCCGAGGTCCAGGGCTGGCGGAAGTAGCCGCCGGACGACGCGGAGCGTCCCACCGGCGCGAGGTCACGCCACATCTGCTCGAAGTCGTCGATGGCGGACATGCGTCCAGTCCACCGGGATCGTCGGGGCCGGTCAACGAGCGACCCCGGCAAGTCGTCTCGGATCCCAGACCGCTCCGGGTGCCCGATGATGGGTCCATGGAGTTCCGCGAGGTCGTACGCCGTCGCCGCATGGTCCGCCGCTACGCCGACGCCCCGGTCGACCCGCAGGTCGTGGACCGCATGCTGGCGCACGCCCAGCGCGCGCCCAACGCCGGCTTCAGCCAGGGCTGGGCGTTCCTGGTGCTCGACACCCCGGACGACGTCGCGCTCTTCTGGAGCACGACCGGGGCCGACCCCGACGTGCACAACGCCTGGCTGGACGGGATGCGCACCGCACCCGTCGTGATCGTGCCGCTGGCCTGCAAGGACGCCTACCTCGACCGCTACGCCGAGCCGGACAAGGGCTGGACCGACCGCAGCGAGGGCCGGTGGCCGGTGCCCTACTGGTGGGTCGACGCCGGGATGGCCGCGCTGCTGATCCTCCAGACCGCCGTCGACGAGGGGCTCGGCGCCTGCTTCTTCGGGATCCAGGAGGAGCACCTCCCCACCTTCCGCGACGCCTTCGGCATCCCCGACGACCACGCGCCGGTCGGCGCGATCACCGTCGGGCACCGCCTCGCCGACACCGGCCCCGCGGGCTCGCCGGCGCGTCGCGGGCGACGTACGAATCTGGTCCACCGCGGACGCTGGGGCACTACGGTCACCCCATGACCGACCGCGTGGTGAGCGCCCTGCAGGCCCTCGTCCGCATCCCGACCGTCTCCGACCGCGACCCCGACCGCGTCGACACCGACGCCTTCGACCGGCTGCTGGTCGAGCTGGCTGCCCAGTTCCCGCTGCTCCACGCGCGCCTCGACCTGACCCGCGTCGGGAGCCACGGCCTGCTGCTGCACTGGGCCGGCGCGAGCGCGGCGAAGCCGGTCGTGCTCATGGCCCACCTCGACGTCGTGCCGGTCGACACCGAGGCACCGTGGCAGCACGACCCCTTCGGCGGCGAGATCCACGAATCGTCCACCGGGCCGGCGATCTGGGGCCGCGGCACCCTCGACGACAAGGGCTGCGTCGCCGCGATCTGCGACGCCGTCGAGTCGCTCCTCGAGGCCGGGCACACCCCTTCCCAGGACGTCTGGCTGTCCTTCGGCTGCGACGAGGAGGTCAGCGGCACCGCCGCCCCCGAGGCCGTCGCCGTGCTGCGCGAGCGCGGGGTCACGCCGTGGCTGGTCCTCGACGAGGGCGGTGCGATCGCGGGCGGCGCCTTCCCCGGCGTCCAGGCACCGCTGGGTGTCATCGGCGTGACGGAGAAGGGCACGACCTCCCTCGAGCTGGTCGCCGAGGGACGAGGCGGTCACGCCTCCACCCCGGCGCGCAACGGGCCCACGGCCCGCATCGCGCGCGCGATCCTGCGCGTCGAGAAGGCGCCGTTCCCCGCCTCCGCGCCCGCGCCGACCCTCGAGCTCCTGCGCCGGCTCGCACCCCACGTGCCGCTCCCGCTGCGCCCGCTGCTCGGCCGCGCCGACAAGGTGGCGCCCGTCGTCACCCGGGCGCTGGTCGCCGCCGGGCCCGAGGCCGCCGCCATGACCCGTACGACGGTCGCGGCCACCACCCTCAGCGGGTCGCCGGCCATCAACGTGATCGCCTCGACGGCGAGGGCCGGGCTCAACGTCCGCGTGATGGTCGGCGACACGGTGGCCGGCGTGGTCGAGCACATCCGCAGGGCCGTCGCCGACGACTCGATCCGCATCGACGTCATCGAGGCCGGCGAGCCGTCACCGGTGTCGCCGATGGACGAGCCGTTCGAGCTCCTCGAGGTGTGCATCGGCGAGGTCTTCCCCGAGGCCGTCGCCACGCCCTACGTGATGATGGCCGCCACCGACTCGCGCCACTTCACCGCGATCAGCGGGCACGTCTACCGCTTCGCCCCCTTCCGGATGACCAAGGCGCAGCGCCAGGCCATCCACTCCTACGACGAGCACCTCGGTGTCGCCGACCTGGTCGACGGCGCCCGGTGGTACGAGCTGTTGATCGAGAGGCTTCCGCGATGACCACCACCCGGCCCACCGCCCCGACCGCCGTGAAGGGGCTCGCCGCGGTCGTCGGCTTCCTCGTGCTGGTCGAGTTCGCCAGCGGCATCCTGCAGGGCTACTACACCCCGATCTACCCCCAGATCGCCGACCACCTCGCGATCAGCGAGGGCGACATCAACTGGTTCGAGGCCGCGCAGCTGATCGTCAGCGCGCTCTGCATCCCGCTGCTCGCGCGCCTCGGCGACCTGGTCGGGCACAAGCGGGTGCTGCTCGTCTCGACGGCCGTGACCGCGCTCGGCTCGTGGTGGTTGGCGCTCGCCCCGACGTTCTCGACCTTCCTGGTGGGCTGGGCGATCCAGGGCGCGTACGTCGTGTGGCTGCCGCTGGAGATCGCGATCATCCACCGCCGCACCCGCACCTCGGGCCGCCAGGAGCTGCTCACCCGGCGCGGCGCCGCGATCCTCGTCGGCTCGCTCGAGCTCGCGGTGATCGTGGGCGCGGTCACCAGCGGCCTGCTCGTCGACTCCCTCGACATGAACGTCCTGCTCGCGATGCCCGCGATCGTGGTGACGGCCGTGTTCGTCGTCGTCCTCGTCGGCATCGAGCAGGCGCCGGGCGACGACGCCGGCGGCAGCATCGACTGGGCCGGGCTCGCGCTGGTCACCGTGGCGCTCGGCGTGCTCATGGGCGGGCTCGTCTGGCTGCGCCTCGACGGCCCCGGCTCGGTCCGCGGCTGGCTGACGATCGTGGTCGCCGTCGCGGTGTTCGTGGCGTTCTGGCGCTTCGAGCAGCGCCACCCCGAGCCGATCGTCGACGTGCGCCTGCTCTCCGGGCCGGCCCAGTGGCCGGTGCAGGTCACCGCCTTCCTCTTCGGCGTCCCGGTGCTCGGCGGCCAGATCCCGCTCTCCACCTACGCGCAGGCCGACCCCGCCGAGCGCGGCTACGGCCTCGGCGCCGATCCCGCCTTCATCTCCACCCTGATCGGTCTCTACGTCGTCACGCTGGCGATCGGCGCGTTCACGCTGCCGCTGACCACCCGCCTGCTCGGCGGCGTACGACGTGCGCTGGTCGTCGCGTGCCTGCTCGTCGGGCTCGGCTACCTGCTGTGGCTGCCCTTCCACGACGAGACCTGGCAGGCGCTGGTCAACATGGGCATCGCCGGCCTGGGCTCAGGTGCCCTCGTCGCGGCGCTGCCCGCGGCAGCCGCGGCCGCCGCGCCCCCGGAGCGCACCGGGATCGCGACCGGCATGACCAACGGCGCCAAGACCGTCGGCGGTGCCATCGCCTCGGCCGTCTTCGCCATCGCGCTGACCGCCACCGGCTCGCTGGACGCGACGGCCGAGCAGGTGGCGCCGCTGGGCGGCTACCTCACCGTCTGGGCGGTCTGTGCCGGCGCTGCCTTCCTGGCCGCCGCGGCGCTGATGGCCGCGCCGGCGCACGCCTTCAGCGACCGACCCGGGCTGGGCACCACTTCCTAGACTGGGTCGCGCGGAGGTGATGAACGATGTCCGGTCCCCACGACGACGCAGGTCCCGAGCACGGCGAGCCCGTACGCCGCCTGCCCGAGCGGGACGAGCGCACCGGACGGTCCGCCGCGGCCGCCCGCATCGCCCACCAGTCGAGCTGGGTCGAGCAGCAGCTGCGCGTCGCGATGGAGCGCGGTGACTTCGACGACCTCCCCGGCCAGGGCAAGCCGATCGAGGACCTCGGGGTCGAGCACGACCCCGACTGGTGGATCAAGAAGCTCGTCGAGCGGGAGAACATCGCGCTGCTCCCGCCCGCCATCGCGCTGCGCAAGGAGGACGCCGAGCTCGACGCCAGGCTCGATCGCATCACGGCCGAGACGGACGTGCGGCGCGAGCTCGAGGACTTCAACAGGCGCGTCATCGAGGCCAGGCGCCAGCTGCAGGGCGGCCCGCCGGTGGTGACGCCCACCCGTGAGGTCGACCCCGAGGTCGTGGCCTGGCGCGAGCGGCGTACGGCCCGCATCGAGGCGCAGCGGGCGGTCCGGGCCGCCGTGCATCCGGAGTCGGCGAAGCGGCGGTGGTGGCGGCGCGGCCGCTGAGCTGGCCGAGAGACATCCGTCATATCGACGCGGCGCCCAGCAGCGGTAGTTTGCGCACCATGCCCCGGACAGCCAAGGAATTCTTCGCCCCGCTCGCCGTCGGCGCACCGACGCCGCTGCGTGAGATCCCCGCCCGGCCGAGCCGCGCGATCCACTTCTTCGACCCCGGCAACGAGAAGATGGCGGCCAAGGTGCCCGGCATGGTCGGCACCGTCGACGTGCTGCTCGGCAACCTCGAGGACGCCGTCAAGGCGGAGAACAAGGAGAAGTCGCGCCAGGGCCTGGTCGACATCGCCCGATCCACCGACTTCGGCCCGACCCAGCTGTGGACCCGCGTCAACTCGCTCGACAGCCCGTGGGGCCTCGACGACCTCGTCACCCTGGTGACCGAGGTCGGCGACAAGCTCGACGTCATCATGGTGCCCAAGGTGCAGGGCGCGGAGGACATCCACTACGTCGACCGGCTGCTCGCGCAGCTCGAGGCCAAGGCCGGCCTCGAGCGCCCGATCCTGGTGCACGCGATCCTCGAGACCGCCCGCGGCGTGGCCAACATCGAGGAGATCTGCGGCGCCAGCCCGCGCATGCAGGGCCTCTCCCTCGGCCCGGCCGACCTCGCGGCCGACCGCCGGATGAAGACCACCCGCGTCGGTGGCGGCCACCCCGGCTACCTCGTGCGCCAGGACCCGCCGCGCGACGACCTCGGCGTGCCGCAGTACGACGCCGAGCGCACGACGTACCAGCAGGACCTGTGGCACTACACGATCGCCCGCATGGTCGACGCGTGCGCGATGCACGGCATCTACCCCTACTACGGGCCGTTCGGGGACATCAAGGACGTGCAGGCCTGCGAGGACCAGTTCCGCAACGCCTTCCTCCTCGGGTGCGTCGGCGCGTGGAGCCTGCACCCGGTCCAGGTCAAGATCGCCCACCAGGTCTTCTCCCCCAGCGTCGAGGACGTCGCCCACGCCCGCCGGGTGATCGCGGCGATGGGCGACGGCACCGGTGCGGTCATGATCGACGGCAAGATGGAGGACGACGCCTCGGTGAAGCAGTGCCAGGTGATGGTGCGCCTCGCCGACGAGCTCGCCGCGATCGATCCCGAGCTCAAGGCGCAGTACGACGCGATCTCGACGGAGGCCTGAGATGAGCGAGTTCACCCCTCTCCGCTCCGTCCTCTACATGCCCAGCTCCAACGAGCGGGCGCTGGAGAAGGCGAAGAGCATCGCCTGCGACGCGCTGATCCTCGACCTCGAGGACGCGGTCGCGCCCGACGCCAAGCCCGTCGCGCGCGAGGCGGCAGCCGCCGCGGCCGCGAGCGGTGACTACGGCCGGCGCACCGTCACCATCCGGGTCAACGGCATCGGCACCGAGTGGCACGACGACGACATCGTCGCCGCGAGCCAGGCCGGCCCCGCCGCGATCGTGGTGCCCAAGGTCGGCAGCGCCGCCGAGGTCCAGCAGCTGGTGGCCGCCATGGAGAAGGCCGGCGCCCCGGACCACACGGTGCTGTGGGCCATGGTCGAGACGCCGGGTGCGATCCTCGACGCGCTCGCCATCGCGCGTGCCTCCGAGCGGCTGGGCGCCTTCGTGCTCGGCACGAACGACCTCGTGAAGGAGCTGTACGCCGAGCACGTCCCCGGCCGCGCCCCGATCCTCCCGAGCCTGCACACGGCCCTGCTGGCCGGCCGCGCCGCCGGCATCGCGGTGATCGACGGGGTCTACAACGACGTCAAGGACACCGAGGGCTTCCTCGCCGAGTGCGAGCAGGGCCGCCAGATGGGCTTCGACGGCAAGACCCTCATCCACCCCGGGCAGGTCGAGGGGGCCAACGCCGCCTTCGCGCCCAGCGAGGCGGCCGTCGAGGACGCTCGCGGCCTGATCGCGGCCTGGGAGGCCGGCAAGGGCGCGGGAGTGGTGACCTACAACGGCAAGATGGTGGAGAACCTGCACGTCGAGTCGGCCCGACGCACGCTCGCGATCGACGAGGCGGTCCTGGCGCTGGACGCGGGCTGACGCACCCGGGAACGGCGAAAGTCCCACCCACAGGGATGGTCCGACTTCCCAAACGGGCGCGCGTTCGCCAGAGTGGGGCGGCTGCCCACGGTGGGCTGCTTACTAGGAGGCGAAAACATGATTGTCCTCGGACTGATCCTGCTCATCCTCGGGCTGCTGCTGCCCCAGAGCATCCTGACCACCATCGGCCTGATCCTCATCGTGGTCGGCCTGGTGCTCAACTTCGTCCCGATCGGCGGCTCGAGCCGGCGCGTCTGGTAGTTCCACCACGCCAGTGCCGGACCCCGGTCGCCGTTGGGCGACCGGGGTCTGTCGCATTTCCGGGGTCAGGCGCTCTCGCCGCGGCGGAACCGGTCGCCCAGCCAGGTGCTCGCGGAGCCCACCCAGCCCGCGAGGTCGTGGACCAGGCGGCCGAGGGTGTCCTGGGTGCGCTCGAAGGCGACGGCATAGCTGGCCGCCGCCTCCTGCGCGGCCTCGCTCACCGAGGCCTCGTCGTCGTCGGCACGGCGCGGGTAGGCGCCGCCGAGGATCGCGGTGTAGGCGCCGGAGTCGATCCAACGCCGCAGCTCGGTCGCGCGCACGACGGCGAAGGGGTGGCTCTGCTGCTGCAGCAGGGAGAGCTTGATGAGCGACTCGCGGACGTCGCCGCCCTCGTCGTACTCCGCCCCCTGGGAGAGGAACGAGGTCACGTCGAGCTCGTCGAGGGTGCCGCCGCTGGCGAGCTTCATGTGGGTGCGCAGCGCGGCGGTCGGGTCCTGGCTGGCGAGCAGGCCGGCGCGGTCGGCCGACAGCTCCGCCTTGCGCGACCACTCCAGCAGCCCCACCGTGACCATGCGGATGCCGATCGCGCCACCGGGGATCGCGTTGAGCAGGCCGCCGAGGCCCAGCAGCCGCAGCAGGAGCGTGCGGTAGACCGCGTGGCCGCTGATCGCGTGGCCGAGCTCGTGGCCGATGACGAAGCGGAGCTCGTCGTCGTCGAGGTGGTGCACCAGTCCCGACGACAGCACGATGATCGGCCGGTCCATGCCGAGGGTCATCGCCGTCAGCGTGGGGTCGGCCTGGACGTACATCTCGGGCAGGTCGGTGGCGTCCAGGCTCCGCCCGACCTCGGCCAGCAGCCGGTGCAGGCGGGCGAACTGGCGCTCGTCGACCCGCACCGCCGAGCCCAGCAGGGTCAGGCGCCAGGCGCGCTCGCGGAACACCCCCGACATGGTCTTGAGCAGCACGTCGAAGCCCTTGAGCTTGCGGAGGGCGACGAGCGCCCCCCGGTCCGCCGGGTGCTCCCACGCGCGCGAGCTGATGTCGGTCAGTACGACGCGCGCACGCGCCGGCTTCTTGTCCCCCGTGGCCATGGCGTGATCCTGCCGCACCGGACGCCGGAAGTCAGCCGTTTGGTCCTCGCGCCGCCGCACCCGTGCTCCGCGTTTGGCCGCCGCCCGGGCGGGTAGGAGGAGCCGGTCACCCGCCACCACGAGGAGCCCCGAATGCGCACCCGTCGGCTGCACGCAGCCCTGCTCGCCACCGTCCTGACCAGCTCCCTCGTCGCGGTGGTGGGCGCGACGCCGGCCGAGGCGGCCGGCCGGGCCGGGGCGAAGGTGCGCTGGGACGTCACGAGCTACGTCGCCGGCACCGACCGACTCGAGGCCCACGGCACGGCCCCCGGGAAGCACCGCAGGATCCAGCTCCAGGTGAGGACGAAGGGCCGGTGGATCACCATCGGCTCGCACACGAGCAAGCGGAGCGGCAAGTTCCGGGTGAGCGCACGACTCGACTGGTACGGCAACCACAAGGTGCGGGTCCGCGCGGCGGGCCGCGGCCCCCGCTTCGTGAAGAGCACGACCGCAAGCATCTCCGGCGGCTACGCCCCGGTGGGCAACCCCGCCGACTACGACCTGCTCGGCACGTCGAGCGCGACGTCGTGGCGCTTCAACCCGTGCCAGACCGTCCGCTACAAGGTCAACGCCGACGACACCGGCCAGGCCGGGCTCGACGCCGCCCGCCTGGCGATGGCCCAGATCTCCTACGCGACCGGCATCACGGTGAAGTACACCGGCACCACCCACATGATCCCGGCCGCCGACGAGAGCGCGCGCCTGCCGAAGCGCACCAACCTCGTCATCGCGTGGGGCACCAACGCCGAGGTCCCGGCCTTCGCCGCGAGGGGCGCGGACGGGTTCGGCGGTCCACGTCGCGGCTTCTACGCCCGCTCCGCCGGTGGCCAGCGCGTGCAGATGACGACCCAGGCGGGCGTCACCCTGCTGACCGAGAGCTACGGCACCGCGTACACCGCCGGCTTCGAGTCGACCGGCGTACCCGGCATCGGCCACCTGCTCCTGCACGAGATCGGCCACGCCTTCGGCCTCGACCACTCCGTCGGCACCGACGAGATGATGTTCGGCGGCGCGTGGAGCGCGGATGCCGACGGGGTCTACCGCTCGCGCCTCGCCGCCGGTGACCTGGCCGGCCTGGCCCAGGTCGGGCTCGGCAAGGGCTGCCTGCGCCCGGTCAACGGTCGCTTCGCCGCGCGCGCCCAGGCACCCGCGCCGCTCGACTGACGTACGACTCGAGCGTCGACGGCGGCACTTGTCGACCGCCGGGGACGCTCGACGCACGGCATGCCGTGCGTCGAGCGGACCACGGTCCGCTCAACCCCCGCCGTGGACGGGCGGCAGGCCGGTCAGGCCTCGGACATGGGAATCCGTACGCCGCGCTCGGCCGCGACCTCGACGGCACGGTCGTAGCCCGCGTCGACGTGGCGGATCACGCCCATGCCCGGGTCGTTGGTCAGCACCCGCTCGATCTTCTCGGCCGCGAGCGGGGTGCCGTCGGCCACGGTGACCTGCCCCGCGTGCAGCGAGCGGCCGATGCCCACGCCGCCGCCGTGGTGGAACGAGACCCACGTCGCGCCCGACGCGGTGTTGACGAGCGCGTTGAGGATCGCCCAGTCGGCGATGGCGTCCGAGCCGTCGAGCATGGCCTCGGTCTCGCGGTAGGGCGAGGCGACCGAGCCGCAGTCGAGGTGGTCGCGACCGATGACGATCGGCGCCGACAGCTCGCCGCTGGCGACCATCTCGTTGAAGCGCGCGCCCGCCTTGGCGCGGTCGCCGTAGCCCAGCCAGCAGATGCGGGCCGGCAGTCCCTGGAACTGCACCCGCTCGCTCGCCATGTCGAGCCACTTGTGGAGGCGGGCGTACTCCGGCTTCTCGTCGGCCGGGAAGAGCTCCTTGATCGCGCGGTCGGTGGCGTGGATGTCGGCGGGGTCGCCCGACAGCGCCGCCCAGCGGAAGGGGCCCTTGCCCTCGCAGAAGAGCGGACGGATGTAGGCAGGGACGAAGCCGGGGAACTCGAAGGCACGGTCGTAGCCGCCCTTGCGGGCCTCGTCGCGGATCGAGTTGCCGTAGTCGAAGACCTCCGCGCCGGCGTCCTGGAACTCCACCATCGCGCGCACGTGGCGGGCCATCGACTCCTGCGCGCGCTTGGTGAAGCCGCGCGGGTCCTGGGTGCGCTCGCGCTCCCAGTCGTCGTACGCCGTCCCGACGGGCAGGTAGAACAGCGGGTCGTGCGCCGAGGTCTGGTCGGTGACGACGTCGACGAGCGGACCGTCGCCGGCCTCGACCCGGTCGAGGTGGCGCTCGAGCAGCGCCGGCACGAGCTCGGCGGCGTTGCCGAGGACGCCGATGGACAGGCCGCGGCGCTCGTCGCGGGCCTGCAGTGCCAGCTCGACCGCGTGGTCGAGGTCGCGCGCCTGCACGTCGAGGTAGCGGGTCTCGAGGCGGCGGTCGATGCGGTGCTGGTCGCACTCGACGCAGATCGCCACGCCGTCGTTCATCGTGACGGCGAGCGGCTGCGCGCCGCCCATGCCGCCGAGGCCGGCAGTGAGCGTGATCGTCCCGGCCAGCGTCCCGCCGAACCGCTTGTCCGCGACGGCGGCGAAGGTCTCGAAGGTGCCCTGGAGGATGCCCTGGGTGCCGATGTAGATCCACGAGCCGGCCGTCATCTGGCCGTACATCGTGAGCCCGAGGTCCTCGAGCCGGCGGAACTCCTCCCAGTCGGCCCAGTCGCCGACGAGGTTGGAGTTCGCGATGAGCACCCGCGGTGCCCAGGCGTGGGTGCGCATGATGCCGACGGGCTTGCCCGACTGCACGAGCAGCGTCTCGTCGTCCTCGAGGTCGCGCAGCGAGGCCACGATGGCGTCGTACGCCTCCCAGCTGCGCGCGGCCTTCCCGGTGCCCCCGTAGACGACGAGGTCCTCCGGACGCTCGGCGTTGTCGGGGTCGAGGTTGTTCATCAGCATCCGCAGCGGCGCCTCGGTCTGCCACGACTTCGCGGTCAGCTCGGTGCCGTGGGCGGCGTGGATGGGCAGGCGGGGGTTGGTCATGCGAGTTCTCCGATCACGGACGAGGCGGCGGCGAGGACCGCGCCGGACTGGACGAGGTCGACGGTGGCCTCGATCTCGGGCGAGAGGTGGCGGTCGGGGCCGGGGCCCTCGATGCCGGACCGGCGCAGCAGCGCGACGACGGCGGCCGTCGCGGGGGCGGGCGTCAGCGGGGCGCGCAGGTCGAGCGCGCGGGCGGCGGTGAGCACCTCGACGGCGACCACCCGGGCCAGGCCGTCGACGGAGCGGCGCAGCTTGCGTGCGGCGTTCCAGCCCATCGACACGTGGTCCTCCTGCATCGCGCTGGAGGGGATCGAGTCGACCGACGCCGGCACCGCCAGCCGCTTGAGCTCGGAGACGATGGAGGCCTGGGTGTACTGCGCGATCATGTGGCCGCTGTCGACGCCGGGGTCGTCGGCAAGGAAGGGCGGCAGGCCGTGGTTGCGGGCCTTGTCGAGGAACCGGTCCGTACGCCGCTCGCTGATCGAGGCGACGTCGGCGGCGACGATGGCGAGGAAGTCGAGGACGTACGCGACCGGGGCGCCGTGGAAGTTGCCGTTGGACTCGACGCGGTCACCGATGACGACCGGGTTGTCGATCGCGCTGGCCAGCTCGCGCCCGGCCACCGTCGCCGCGTGCTCGACGGTGTCGCGGGCGGCTCCGTGCACCTGCGGCGAGCAACGCAGGGAGTAGGCGTCCTGGACGCGGTTGCACTCCACCGTGTTGCTTGGCCCGGTGCGGTGGGAGGCGACGACCCCGGAGCCGACCAGGAGCGCGGTGAGGTTGGCCGCCGACAGCGCCTGCCCGGGGTGGGGCCGGATCGCCTGGAGCTCGGGGGCGAACACCCGGTCGGTGCCGAGCTGGGCCTCGACGCTCATCGCGGCCGCGACGTCGGCCGTGCGCAGCAGCATCCGCAGGTCGGCGATCGCCAGCACCAGCATGCCCAGCATGCCGTCGGTGCCGTTGATGAGCGCCAGGCCCTCCTTGGCCGCGAGCTCCACCGGCTCCAGGCCGACGGCGGCAAGGGCCTCGGCGGCCGGGAGGAGGGTGCCGGAGGCGTCGCGCACCTCGCCCTCGCCCATCAGCGCCAGGGCGCAGTGCGACAGCGGCGCCAGGTCGCCGGAGCACCCGAGGGAGCCGTACTCGCGGACCACGGGCGTGATGCCGTGGGAGAGCAGGTCGGCCATGAGCTGCGCGGTCCCGCGGCGTACGCCGGTGCGTCCCGTCGCGAGCGTCGAGAGGCGCAGCAGCATGAGCGCGCGCACCACCTCGCGCTCCACCTCGGGACCGGACCCGGCCGCGTGCGAGCGGACGAGCGAGCGCTGGAGCTGGGCACGCATCTCCACCGGGATGTGCCGGGTGGCCAGCGCCCCGAAGCCGGTGCTGACGCCGTAGGACGGGGTCTCGGCGGCGGCGAGCTCCTCGATGACGGCGCGGGCGCGGTCGATCGCGTCGAGCGCGTCGTCCGCGAGCGTCACGGGTGCGCCCTCGCGGGCGACGCGGACGAGGTCGTCGAAGGACACGGGGCCGACGCCGACCTCGACCGGCGACGCAGTGGTGTGGGTGCTCTGCATGAGTGTCATCCAACGCCCGCGGGAGGCCGCCCACCAGTGGTCGGCGAGTGGTCCGTGTCTCGGATCCCAGACCGGTGAAGGGCGGGGCCGGGGTCTGGACCAGCATGCGCCGCCGGCGCGTCAGGCCTACCGTGACGAGAGGCGCGACGTCGGGGAGGAGGCGCGCCGTGGCTGACATCGTGCTGGACGAACGGCAGCAGGACACCCTGCGCCGGCTGGTCGCGCTGGAGGCCGTCCCGGGCGCCGCGCCACCGCAGGTCGTGCTCGCCCTCGTGGACCGGCTCGTGCCGTGCGACGCGATCGAGATCGACCTGGCCGACTCCACGGGCTACGTCGTCGAGCAGATCGCCTTCTCCTCGGCCCCGGTGGCGCTCGACAACCTGCAGGTCTGTGACGGCCCCCTGATGCTCGGTCTCGTGCACCAGGGCCGTCAGCGCGCCGAGCGGGAGGTGCTGCGCCACTACGGCATCACCGACGGGGTCACCCTCGGGTTCAGGTGCGGGCCCGACCACGTCGTCCAGCTCGCCCTCGACCGCTACACCCGGCCCTTCTCCGAGGGCGAGATCGCCCTGCTCCGCATGATCAGCCCCGCGCTCCAGCGGCTCATGCGCACGCGGCCGACCCCCTGCCTCCCCGACTCGCTCACCCTGACCGAGCGCCGGGTGCTGCAGCTGGTCGCCACGGGCCGCTCGAACTCCGACATCGCGGCCGACCTCTTCGTCTCGGTGGCCACCGTGCGCAAGCACCTCGAGCACGCCTACCGCAAGCTCGGGGTGCACAGCCGGATGGCCGCGGTGGCGGCGTTCGAGGGGCGCCCGCAGGCCTGGTCGCCGCGGGGCGAGGTGGTCGAGCCGGCCAGAGATACGCCGGGAAGCGAATATCGCGCGGTCGCCGGTCTGGCTTGACTCGAAGGACACTCCCTTCGACCGAGAGGCACGCCCATGACCTCCCTCCGCCGCACCCTGGTCGCGCTCAGCGCCGGTGTGCTCGTCGTCCCGCTCCTCCTCGTCGGCGGCGCCAGCGCCCCGGCCGCCGGCACTCGCCCGGCCCGTGTCGGTGCTGGGCCGCAGGACGACCACATCAAGGCCGCCGAGGCGGCCGTCGCATGGCAGCGCATCGCGGTGCGCACCATCTGGACCGAGACGGTGCCCGCCCCGGCGCCCCCGGTCGGCTCGATGTACCTCGCCTTCACCTCGCTCGCCGTGCACGACGCAGCACGGGAGGCCCAGCGCCGGGGCCGGGTCGCGGCCACCGCCGCCGTTGCGACGGCGGCGCACGACGTCCTGTGGGAGTACTTCCCGGCGTCGCGGGCCCACCTCGACGCCGACCTCGCGGCCACCATGGCGCGCGTGCCGGACGGCTGGAAGGCCGACGCCGGAGCCGCGATCGGTGCCGCCGCGGCCGACGAGATGATCGCGTCCCGGGTCGGCGACGGACGCTTCGACACCACGATCGTCTACCAGAGGGCGCCGGCACCCGGCGTGTGGCAGCCGCCCGCGACCGGCATGGCGCTGGCCTGGCTCGGCTTCCTCAAGCCCGTGGTGGCCGTCGAGCCCGTCGCCCTCGACGGACCCCACCCGCTGACGAGCGCCGCCTACGCCGCGGACTTCCGCGAGGTCGCGTCCGTGGGGTCCGCGACCTCGACGACGCGGACGGCGGAGCAGACCGCCATCTCGCAGTTCTTCGCCGCGCCGACCGTGAGCGCGGGCTACCGCCTCGCCGTCTGCGACCTCCTCGACGCCGAGCCGCTGGGCCTGCTGCCCACGACGCGGCTGTTCGCGAGGATCGACGCGGCGGTGCTCACCAGCTTCATCCAGACGTTCCGGCTGAAGTACGACGTCGGCTTCTGGCGTCCCTTCCAGGCGATCGCTGGCGCGGCGACCGACGGCAACCCCGACACCGCTCCGCAGACCGGCTGGGTCGGCCTGCTGCCCACACCGGCGTACTCCGACTACACCAGCGGGCACGCCGCGGCCACCGCACCGTTCGCGGAGGTGGTGCGCCAGACGTTCGGCGACGACACCACCCTCGTGCTCCGGGTGGGCTCGCAGACGCGGACGTACGCCACGGTCAGCGCCCTGGAGCACGACGCGCTCGAGTCGCGCATCTGGGGAGGGCTGCACTTCCGCGACGCGATGGACGACGGCTACCAGCTCGGCCACACCACGGCACAGCGGGTGATGGCCGTCATCCGCTGATCCCGCGGCGTTCGGTGTCCCCCACCCCGACGGGGGACACCAAACGACGGCTCTTGTGGCACGGTCGTGAGGGAGGCGACCTGAAGGGGTCGCGGGAAGCAGGGGCACGTCATGAGCACCACCGCATGGATCATCCTCGTCGTCGTCGTCGTGATTGCACTGGTGGCGATCGCCGCGTTCGTCGCCGCCCAGCAGCGCAAGAGGAAGCAGGTCGCGCAGGCCGAGCAGCTGCGCGAGGAGGCCCACCAGCACGCCAGCGAGCTCCCCGAGACCCAGGTGCGCGCCAAGGAGGCCGAGGCGGAGGCCGAGCGCGCCCAGCTCGAGGCCGAGCGGGCCCAGCAGCAGGCGCGCGAGGCGCAGGTCGCCGCGACCCAGCAGCAGGCCGTCCACGAGGACCGGCTGCGGACCGCCGACCAGGTCGACCCCCGCGTGGACACCGCGTCCGACGACTACGCACCCGGCACCACGCAGACCGGTGCGCGGACCGACGACCCCGACACCGTCCTCGACGCGGACGACCCGCGCCGCACCGACGGGACCGGCGGAACCCACCGCGCATGAGCCGTGGGCTCTGACACACTGGCACCTCCCTGTACTCCGAGAGGTGCCTCGTGACCGCGCTCATCATCATCATCGTCATCCTCCTGGTCGTGCTCGCCGCGGCGTTCGCGGTGATCCGCCAGAGGAACCAGCAGGCCAACATCGCCCGCGCCGACCAGCTGCGTCACGAGGCGGCCGGCCAGGCACGTACGACGATCCCGCCCGCCCAGGAGCGCGCCGCGCAGGCCGAGGCGGAGGCCGCAGAGGCCCGCGCCCGCGCCGAGCAGGCCGAGGCCGAGGCGCGCGAGGCCCAGCTGGCGGCGCAGCAGGCCGAGGCCGCCCACGAGGGCCAGATCCGTGCCGCGGACCGTCTCGACCCCCGTGTCGACGAGCGCGCCGACGACTACGCCCCCCAGGTCCCCGGCACGGTCGACCAGCAGCCGACCGCGCCCGCCGACGTCAACCGCGACCTCACCCCTGACACCGCCCCTGACACCGCTGCCGACTCCCCGGCCACCGACGAGTCCGCGACCGGCCAGTCGCCGCTGCTGCCGCGCCGCACGCCGGGTGCGCAGGAGATGCCGGGCAAGCCGATCGAGACCGACGGCTCGGGCGGCTGGTTCACCCGCAAGGACTCGGACCAGGGCTGAGCCCGATCCGCAGATCCGCCCGACCGTGAGCCAGGTCCCCGCCGCGACCCGCGCCCTGCGGGTGCTGCGGTTCCTGGCCACCCAGGCCGACCCGGTGCCGCTCGACCGCATCGTGCGCGCCTGCGACCTGCCGCGCAGCACGGCGTACCACCTGCTCAACACCATGATCGACGAGGGCTTCGTGGTGCACCTCGCCGACGAGCACCGCTACGGCCTCGGCGTCGCCGCCTTCGAGGTCGGCAGCGGCTTCACCCGCCAGGAGCCTCTCGCCCGGCTGGCGCGGCGCCCCCTGGCCGAGCTGGTCGACCGCACCGGCCACGGCGCCCACCTCGCGGTGCTCCACGGCCGCGACGTGCTCTACGTCGTCGAGGAGCGCGCCCCCGGACGCCCCCCGCTGGTCACCGACGTCGGCGTCCGCCTCCCCGCGCACCTCACCGCGTCGGGGCGCGCGATCCTCGCCGCGCTCCCGGCCAGCCAGGTGCGCGCGCTCTATCCCGACCGCGACGCCTTCGTGGACCGGCACGGCCGCGGCCCGGCCTCGCTCAGCGCCCTGCGTGCGCTCCTCGCCGAGACCCGGCAGCGCGGCCACGCCACGGAGGACGGCGAGGTGACCCCCGGCCTGCAGAGCGTCGCCGTGGCGGTGCTCGACCACAACGCGCACCCCGTGGCCGGGGTGGCGGTCACCTTCCCGAGCGACGCGGGCGCCGACGTGGCGCGCATCGCGGCCGCCGTGGGCGCGACCGCCACCCGGCTCACCCGGCGGGTCAGCGGCCCGGCGACCACCTCGACGACGGCGCGCCCCTCGTAGCCCGCGGCACGCCCCGGTCGTTGAGCCGCCGACGACAAGGAGCCGCCGTGACCCCGACGCCCCGTCCCGTCCAGCGCACCGTGATCTCCGTCCTGGCCGCGGCCGGGCTGGTGGGCGCGGGCATGCTCGGCGCCGCGCCCGGTGGTGCGCCGTCGGCCGACCTGCCGTCGACGTACGACGCGCAGGCCCGCGAGCGCGCCGAGGCCGCCGCCGAGCGCACGCCGCACGAGCACCCCGGCACCGTCGGCGTCGTGGACGCCCTCGGTCCGGCCACCGATGTCGGCCACGGTCACGTCCACAACGACCCCACGACCAAGAACGCCGTCAGCCGCAGCGGTGAGGCAGCGGCCGCACCCGACCCGACGACCGCACGGCAGCGCTCCGCGAGCCGGGGGCGGGTCGCGGCCCAGCGCACCCAGCGCGAGCCCCGGCTGCGCGGCGTGCCGCTGCGCACGCCACGTCGCACGGTCCCGGAGAGCCGCTACGCGATGGCCGGCGGGTGCTACCGCCTCGCCGGGCACGAGCTCACCTTCCAGGCGACCGGGCTGGGCACCTACCTGCTGTACGCCCCCGACCGCACCTTCCTCGCCGCGAGCGGCGCCGGCACGACGTGGGCGGCTGCTCCCTCGCCCGACGCGGACTGGACCGTGCGCGAGGTCGGCCTCGGGCGCTTCACCTTCACCCTCGCCGACGGCCGCGCGCTGCGGCGTACGACCTCCCCCAGGGGCCTCGCCACCGGGGCCGCACAGCCGTTCTCGCTGCGGCGCGCGGGTGGCTGCACGGCCTTCCCCGAGGTCGGGACCGACGTCAGCGGTCGGCCCTTCGGCGGCGTGACCTCCTTCCAGGAGGTGCGCGGCTGGGTAGACCCGCACGTGCACGGCCAGACCCACGAGTTCCTCGGTGGTCGGGTCATCTGCAGCCCGCCCTTCCACAAGTACGGCGCCCCGGCCGCGCTCGTCGACTGCCCCGACCACCAGGTCGCCGACGGTCGCGGCGCGCTGCTCGAGGACGTCCTGGCCGACCGGGCGCCCGGCACCGGGCACGACCCGGTCGGCTGGCCGACGTTCTCCTACTGGCCCAACCCGCACTCGCTGACCCACCAGCAGGTCTACTACAAGTGGCTCGAGCGCTCGTGGCGCGCCGGCCTGCGCATCCACACCAGCCTGCTGACCGAGAACCACATCCTGTGCACGATCTATCCGCTGAAGAAGAACTCGTGCGACGACCGCGACGCGGTGCGCCTGCAGGCCAGGGACATGCGCGCGATGCAGGACTACATCGACGCGCAGTACGGCGGTCCCGGCCGCGGCTGGTACCGCATCGTCACCGACCCGTTCCAGGCGCGTCGCGTCATCAACCAGGGCAAGCTCGCCGTCGTCATGGGCATGGAGACCTCCGTGCCGCTCGGGTGCAACGTGCAGCTCGGCAGGCCCACCTGCACCGAGGAGCAGATGCTCACCGAGCTCGACGAGATGCGCCGGATGGGCGTCAGCCAGATGGAGCTGACCAACAAGTTCGACAACGCCTTCACCGGCGTCGCCGGCGACGCCGGGTCCACCGGCACGCTGACCAACAGCGCCAACTTCCTCAGCACCGGGTCGTTCCTGCGCATGCAGACGTGCCCCTCCACCTACGCCCCCGGCACCGAGGACCGGCTGCAGTCGCCCAACCTCGGCGAGCTGGGCGACCCGCCGCAGGGCGCCCCCGACCAGGACGCGATCTTCGGCGCCATCTGGAAGCTCTTCGGCGACGTGGGCGTGCAGCCGGCGCCGCTCTACCCCGCCGGCCCGCACTGCAACCAGCTCGGCCTCAGCCCGCTCGGCGAGAAGCTGCTGTCGGCGATGATCGACCGGAGGATCCTCTTCGACCCCGACCACATGAGCGTCGCCGGTCGCAACGCCGCACTCGACTACCTCGAGCAGCAGCAGGCCGCCGGGCGCCCGGTCGGCGTCCTCTCCTCGCACTCGTGGTCGACCCCCGACGCCTACCCCCGCATCTACCGCCTCGGCGGCTTCGTCGCCCCCTACGCCGGCGACTCGACCGGGTTCGTCGAGAAGTGGCGCCAGCACCTGGGCTGGACCGACCGCCGCTTCTACTTCGGCTTCGGCTTCGGCTCCGACATGAACGGCTTCGGCGCCCAGGGCGACCCGCGCGGAGCCGACGCCGCCGACCCCGTGACGTACCCCTTCACAGGCCTCGGCGGCGTCACGATCGCCCGGCAGCGCAGCGGCGAGCGCGTCTTCGACATCAACACCGACGGCGTCGCGCACTACGGGATGTACGCCGACTGGGTCGAGGACGCCGAGCACGTGGCCGGCGCCGACGGTCCCGCGCTCGCCGCCGACCTCTCACGAGGGGCGGAGGCCTACCTCCAGACGTGGGAGCGCGCCTGGGGCCTGGCGCCCGACTCGTGCCGCAACCCCGGCCTGCGGATGTCGGTGCGCGCCTTCACCAGGGCTGCCGCCCCGCACCTGGGCACGCGCGCGCTGATGCGGCGTCTCGGCCAGCCGTGGCAGCGACTGGGCCGAGAGTTCACCTACTGCGCACGGGAGCCGGGCCGGAAGCGGGTCCTGATGACGGTCGAGCTCTCGCGCAGCGGGAAGGTCACGGCCGTGCGGCGCCGCTGAAGTTACCTGCGGGTAGGATCATTGTCACTCGCCAGAGCCCTGCCGTCCGCACGTGCGGCAGACCTATGCTCCGGCTCTGTACGCCCCGACCGAGGAGCACCCCTTCATGCAGATCATCGCGATCATCATCTCGCTGGCCGCCACGGCTGTGGCCGTGGTCCTGACCACGCGCGCCGTGCGCCACATGGTCGGCGTGATCCGCACTGGTCAGCCGGTGTCGCGCACCGACGCGCCCGCCGCGCGCCTGCTCCACATGTTGAAGGAGTCGGTGCTCCACACCCGCATGCTCCAGTGGCACTGGATCGGCATCCTCCACTGGTTCGTCTACGCCGCGTTCATCCTGCTCTCCTCCGCGGTGATGGCCGGCTACGTGCAGCTCTTCGACCCGCTGTTCGAGATCCCGGTCATCGGCCGGTGGTACATCTACGGCTGGGCCGCGGAGATCCTCGGCCTGCTCGGCACCCTCGGCATCATCGCGCTCGCGGTCTACCGCCAGGTCAAGCACCCGCGGACCCTCGGACGCCGCAGTCGGTTCTTCGGCTCGAACTTCTGGCAGGCCTACTTCGTGGAGGGCATGGTCCTGCTCGAGAGCGCGGCGATCCTGTTCATCCGCGGCGCGGAGTACAAGCTGCACGAGGGCACCAAGCTGCACTTCCCGCTCAGCCACCTCGTCGGCGAGTGGTTCTACCCCGACTCCGAGCAGGCGCTGAAGAACATCGTCTTCTTCGTCGCGATGGTGAAGATCACCTCGGCGATGATCTGGCTGATCGTCATCGCCTCCAACCTGACCATGGGCGTGGCGTGGCACCGCTTCACCGCGTGGTTCAACATCTACTTCAAGCGCGAGTCCGACGGCAGCACCGCACTCGGCGCGATGAAGCCGCTGACCTCGGACGGCAAGTCCGTCACCCTCGACGACATCGACGACCTCGACGAGGACTCGGTCCTCGGCGTCGGCAAGGTCGAGGACTTCTCGTGGAAGGGCATCCTCGACTTCACCACCTGCACCGAGTGCGGCCGCTGCCAGTCGCAGTGCCCGGCCTGGAACACCGAGAAGCCGCTGTCGCCCAAGCTCCTGATCACCAGCCTGCGCGACCACGCGTACGCCAAGGCGACCGGCGACGAGGCGCACACGGAGCGACAGCTGGTCGGCGTCGGGAGCAAGGGCGAGAGCGGCGGCACGGGCACCGACGTGCTCGACTACTTCTACAACCCCACCGACGGCGCCTTCGTCATCGACGAGGACGTCCTGTGGAACTGCACGTCGTGCGGCGCGTGCGTCCAGCAGTGCCCCGTCGACATCGAGCACGTCGACCACATCATGGACATGCGGCGCTACCAGCTGCTCGTGGAGTCCAACTTCCCGGCCGAGCTCAACCAGCTCTTCAAGGGCCTGGAGAACAAGGGAAACCCGTGGAACATGTCGAGCACCGCTCGCATGGACTGGGCCAAGGGCCTCGACTTCGAGGTGCCGGTCGTCGGGGAGGACCTGGAGTCGCTGGAGTCGGTCGACTGGCTGTTCTGGGTCGGCTGCGCCGGGGCGTACGAGGACCGCGCGAAGAAGACCACCCGCGCGGTCGCCGAGCTGCTCGACATGGCCGGCATCTCCTTCGGCGTGCTCGGCAACGGTGAGACCTGCACCGGTGACCCCGCCCGTCGCGCGGGCAACGAGTTCGTCTTCCAGGGCCTGGCGCAGCAGAACGTCGAGACCTTCAAGGAGTACAAGGTCAAGAAGGTCGTCTCGACCTGCGCCCACTGCTTCAACACGCTCAAGAACGAGTACAAGGACTTCGGCATCGAGCTCGAGGTCGTCCACCACACCCAGCTGCTCAACCGCCTGGTGCGCGAGGGCAAGCTGACGCCGGTCAAGGACGGCGCGGGTGCCGCGAAGCGCTCGATCACCTACCACGACCCGTGCTACCTCGGTCGGCACAACGAGGTCTACTCGCCGCCCCGCGAGCTGCTCCAGGTGCTGCCCGGCGCCGAGGTCATCGAGATGGAGCGCAACTCCGAGCGGTCCTTCTGCTGCGGCGCCGGCGGTGCGCGCATGTGGATGGAGGAGAACATCGGCGAGCGGATCAACATGAACCGCACCAAGGAGGCCGTCGGCACCGGCGCCGACCAGATCGCCGTCGGCTGCCCCTTCTGCCGCGTGATGCTCTCCGACGGGCTGACCATGCAGCAGAGCAAGGGCGAGGCCCGCGAGGAGGTCGAGGTCCTCGACGTCGCGCAGATGCTGCTCGCCTCGGTCAAGGGCGAGCAGGCCACCAAGGCCGCGCCCGGGTCGTCCGCTGCTGCTGCCGCTGCTGCTGCCGCTCCTGCCGCCTCCTCGGGTGACGTGGCCACGAAGGACGAGCCGGAGGCCGGCGACGTCACCGTCACCGAGGACACCGTCACCGAGACCGCCGACGTCGGCCCGGCCGCGAAGGCGTCGGGCGGGTCGTCGCTGTTCGACACCCCCGCATCGGAGGAGGCCCCGGCCCCCGCTCCCGCTCCCGCTCCCGCCAAGCCTGCGGAATCCGGGTCGCTGTTCGACACCCCGGCGCCGGAGCCCGAGCCGGCCGCCGAGCCCGCAGTGGCTGCTGAGTCTCCCAGCGACTCAACCCCCAGCGCGCCCGCCGAGGCCGCTCCGACGACCGACCTGGGCAGCGGTGGATCGCTGTTCGACCTCGGTACGCCGCCCGAGCCGGAGGCCGCGACGCAGAGCCCTGCCGAGCCCGCGGTGGCTGCTGAGTCTCCCAGCGACTCAACCCCCACCGCGTCCGCCGAGACCCCGGCGGCGACCGACCTCGGCAGCGGCGGGTCGCTCTTCGACATCGCGGCCCCCGAGCCGGTGGCCGAGCAGCCCGCAGTGCGCGAGCCCGAGGTCTCGGCCGCGCCCGCCGCTGAGCCGAAGGCCCCGACAGAGGCCCCTGCAGAGGTGCCTGCCGAGCCTGCTGCCGAGGCCGCTGCCGAGCCGAAGGCCGAGACCGAGGCGGCGCCCTCCAGCGCGACTGCGTCGACGCCCACCACGGACGCCGACCTGTCCAGCCTGGGTTCGCTCTTCGACCTCGAGGCTCCGGAGGCCGCTCCTGCTGCTCCGGCCGCGCCGGCTGATGCAGCGCCTGCGGCCGAGCCCGAGACCGAGCGTGAGTCGGAGCCGGAGCCCGTGGCGGCGGCCGAGGCCGAGACCGCGGTCGAGCCTGAGCCGGAGCCTGAGTCGGAGTCGACCCCGGAGCCCGCGCCGGCCCCCGCCACGGAGGCGCCCGCCTCCAGCGGCGCCGTGTCGACTCCCGCCACCGACGTCGACCTGACGAGCCTGGGCTCGCTGTTCGACATCGAGGCGCCTGCGGCCGCACCCGCACCCACCCCGAGCGAGCAGACCTCGCCCGGTCCCGCGGCAGCGGAGCCGGAGCCGGAGACGGACACGGCCGCCGCGACCGAGGCCGAGCCGACGGCCGAGGTCGAGGCAGAACTCGAGACCACGACGCCGGAGCCCGAGGCAGCACCCCAGGCAGCGCCCAGCGCGCCGCCGAGCGGTGCGGACCTGAGCCAGGCAGCCCTCTTCGCCGACCCCGAGAGCTCCGACACGGAGCCGGAGCCCGCGGAGGCCGAGGCACCCGAGGCCGAGGCACCGGAGGCCGAGGACGCCGACGCAGAGCCGGCGCCGGCGGAGGAGCCGGCCGCAGCTCCGACCTCGTCGCCGGGCACCCCGGGCCACACCCCGCGTACGGACGTGGACATCTCCGGCTCGGGCTCGCTCTTCGACCTCTGATCGACGCCCTCGCCTGACCGCCCCGGCGCCCGCCCCTGATCCTAGGGCGGGCGCCGGCTCGCGTCCTGCCCACGACCCCCCAGGTAGTCCGCTGCAAAGAGCTGGCGAAAACCCGCCCGGGACCGGCCGAACGCAGCGGACTACCCCGGCGCGGGACCGATTGATGTCACGAGGACGCCAACGTGACATCACAAATGCTTGACATGACGTCACCGTGATGTCAAAGTGGTGCACATGGACATCACCCCCTACGTCGACAGCCTCCGACGCGATCTCGTCGCGGCGGCCGAGGCCGGCAGCGAGGACCTCAAGCAGGCCGCCGAGCGGCTGGCGTACGCCCTCGACCCGAGCGCGCGCCTGGCGCTGATGGAGGCCATCTCCCACGCCGCGGCCGAGATCACCGCCGAGCTGCCCGAGGGCAGCGTCGACGTACGACTCGTGGGCCGCGAGCTCGACTTCGTCGTCGAGGTCGCCCCGCCGAGCGCCGTGCCGGCACCGCCCCCGCCGCCGTCCCCGCCGACCCCGCCCGAGGAGGACGACGGCGACCTCGCCCGGATCACGCTCCGCATCCCGGAGGCGGTCAAGGCCCGCGCCGAGGAGAAGGCCGCGGCCGCCGGGCAGAGCCTCAACACCTGGATGGTCGGCCTCGTGCGCGCCGCGACCAACGAGCACGCGATCAACATCGACGTCGACCTCAGCAGCGTCCCCTTCGTGGGCTACGACCCCTTCGCCGCCCACCGGAGGCAGGGGCAGGGCAGCCGCCGGATGACCGGCTGGCTGTAGCCCCACCGACACCACCCACCGCACGCAGCGGACCGGCACCAGGCCGGCCCGGCGGACGAGCACACCCCGAACCCATCTCGACCTGAACCGGAGACCACCATGAGCAACCAGATCGACCTCACCTTCGACACCCCCGAGCCCATCGACCTCTACGTCGAGAACGGCCGCGGCCTCGTGGACGTGACCGCCACGAGCACCACCGAGACCACGGTCCGGATCACCGGCGACCGCGCCGACGAGTTCGACGTGCGCGACCTCGGGGATCGCATCGCGATCATCGCCCCGACGCGCTCGGGCGGGTTCTTCGGCAAGGACGCCCGCGCGGAGGTCGTGGTCGAGGTGCCGGTGTCCAGCGGCCTCGTCGTCAAGGCCGGCAGCAGCGACGTGCAGACGCACGGGCGGCTCGCCGACACCCGCGTCGAGTGCGGCTCGGGCGAGGTCTCGCTCGACGTCGTCGACGGCGACACGGTCGTGCAGTCCGGCTCCGGTGACGTCAGTGCCGTCCACCTCGCCGGCGACGCGCGCGTCAAGTCCGGGTCCGGCGACGTGCGGGTCGACCGCGCCGACTCCGGGCTCGTCGTCACCACGGGCAGCGGTGACGTGCTCGTCGGCCAGGCCCGCGACGAGCTGGCCATCAAGACCGGCTCGGGCGACGCCCAGGTCGGCCTGCTCGACGGTGAGGCGATCTTCACGACCGGGTCGGGTGACCTCGCGGTCTCCGAGGCGGCCTCGGGCCGCGTGACCGCCAAGACCGCCAGCGGCGACGTGCGCATCGGCGTACGCCCCGGGACCCCGGTGTGGACCGACGTCCGCACCCTCAGCGGCCGGCTGTCGTCCACCCTGCCCTCGACCGGCGAGCCCGCCGCCGACCAGGCCTACCTCGAGGTCCGCGCCACCACCGCCTCGGGCGACGTCACCCTCCACCAGAGCTGAACCCCGAACACCCACCCAGGAAGGAGCAAGACCATGTATGACTCGTTCACCGACATCGAGCTGATCGCCCGCCACCGCATCGCCGAGCGCGTGCGCTTCTCGCCCCGCGCTCCCAAACGCAACCGCTGACGCACCACCGCGGCGTCACGGGGGCATGACGTCATCCGATCTCCGGTCGCCGGCGACTCAGATGGGCGTGCGGTGGAAGCCCTGGAACGAGCGGCTGGGCGTCGGCCCCCGCTGGCCCTGGTAGCGCGAGCCGTACTTCTCCGAGCCGTAGGGGTGCTCGCTCGGCGAGGAGAGGCGGAAGAAGCAGAACTGCCCGATCTTCATGCCGGGGTAGAGCTTGATCGGCAGCGTCGCGACGTTGGCCAGTTCGAGGGTCACGTGGCCGGAGAAGCCCGGGTCGACGAAGCCGGCGGTCGCGTGGGTGAGCAGGCCGAGCCGCCCCAGCGACGACTTGCCCTCCACTCGCGCGGCGATGTCGTCGGGCAGGCTCACCACCTCGTACGTCGACCCGAGCACGAACTCCCCCGGGTGCAGGATGAACGGCTCGTCGCCCTCCGGCTCGACCTCGCGGGTCAGCTCGGACTGGTCCGCCGCCGGGTCGATGTGCGGGTAGCGGTGGTTCTCGAAGACCCGGAAGAACCGGTCGAGCCGCACGTCCACGCTCGAGGGCTGCATCATCGCGGGCTCCCAGGGATCGAGGGCGATCCGGCCGGCGTCGATCTCAGCGGTGATGTCACGGTCGGAGAGCAGCACGCGGCCGACCCTAGCCCTGCTGCGGCGTCTCGGGGAGGCGTGATCACAATGGAGCAGTGACCTTCCACCGCTACGTCGCCCTGGGCGACTCCTTCACCGAGGGCGTCGGTGACCCCGACGCATCGCGGCCCAACGGCCTGCGCGGCTGGGCCGACCGCGTCGCCGAGGTGCTCGCCCAGCAGACCGACGACTTCGGCTACGCCAACCTCGCGATCCGGGGCCGCAAGCTCGGCGCGATCGTCGACGAGCAGGTCGACGCCGCCGTGGCGCTGGCCCCCGACCTGGTGACCATCCACGGCGGCGGCAACGACGTGCTGCGACCCCGCGTCGACCTCGACGTCCTCGCCCGGACGTACGACGATGCGATCGCGAGGCTCGCGGCGACCGGGGCGCACGTCGTGATGTTCACCATCTTCGACCCGGGCGGCGGCGGCATCTACGGCCCCGTGCGCGGTCGGATGGCCATCTTCAACGAGTGGGTCCGCGAGATCGCCGACCGGCACGGCGCGACCGTGGTCGACATGTGGCGGATGCGCGACATCGAGGTCGGCAGCGTCATGGACACCGACCGGATGCACCTCAACCGCCACGGCCACACCCACATGGCGCACGCCGTCCTCGAGGCCATCGGTGTCGAGCACGGCCTCGACCCCGTCGTCGTCGAGCCGCTGCCGGTCCTGCGCCGCCGCGAGCAGTGGGCGGCCAACGCGCAGTGGACCCGCGAGTTCCTCGTGCCGTGGGTGCATCGTCGGGTCACCGGGCGCTCGTCGGGCGACTCCGTCACCCCGAAGCACCCGGTGCTGACCAGGGTGGACCAGCCGGTCCGGTAGCATCTGGCCCGCCGTCGTACGACGGCGTGCGGATGTAGCTCAGTTGGTAGAGCGCGACCTTCCCAAGGTCGATGTCGCGAGTTCGAGTCTCGTCATCCGCTCCACTGCTCTCCGGGCGCGCGAGCGCGACGCTCTGCCCACCGTCGATGTCGCGAGTTCGAGTCTCGTCATCCGCTCCAATGTGTTTCCCGGGCGCGCGAGCGCGACGCTCTGCCCACCGTCGATGTCGCGAGTTCGAGTCTCGTCATCCGCTCCAACGTCTTTCCCGGCTCGCGTCCGCGCGATCCCCTGCCGATCGGCGGCGTCGCGTTCCCCGGATATCCGGGGAAACTCGAGCCTCACCCCCGAAACTTCGCACTGGAACCTCCAGTTTCCCCGGATATCCGGGGAAACCTGCAGACCCGCCCGGCGTGTGACCAGAGGGAGACTTGCGCCTTCTGGGGCCAGAGAGGACAGTGAGGCGTCCGTGTTCTCGGATCCGAAGGTCCTTCCCCATGCCTCTTCCCCCTCGCCGAATCCCCCGCCGCACCCCCAGCCGACTCCCCCGCCTCGCCCGGCCGGTCGCCCCGAAGCTCGCCCACCAGATCGCCGCTGACGACGTACGCCGACCGCTCTGGCGCCACCCCGCGACGATCGCGGCGGCCGCGCTCGCGCTCACCCTCGGCGCCGTGCCGTTCCTGCCCGACGGCGACGACACCGGCTCCCTCGCGCCCACCGCCGAGTCGACCGGGACGCCCGGCGCGGTCGGCCGCGGCGAGCTCACGCCCGAGATGCAGCGCGAGATCGACCGCGTGCTGGCCGAGGGCGGCGCGCTCGACCGCGCGCAGGGGCGCACGGCGCTGGCGCGGGCGTCGGTGCGGTGCGCGACCTTCGAGGGCCAGCGCTACTGCCTCGGATTCGGCTGGACCAACCAGACGGCCGAGGCCCTCGCGGCGCGCCTCGAGACGCGCCCGTCCTTCAAGCGCGTCGAGCGCACCGGCGACCTCGACGCCGACGGCCTGCTCGCCCGCGCCGCGGGACGCACGTCGACCGCGCGCACCGAGGCCGAGCGTGCCGAGCTCACGATGGCCGCCCGGTCGGTCGGCAAGGTCTGGATGCTGCGCCACGAGATCCAGGGCGTCGAGCTGCCCGCCGACTTCGCCGCCAAGCACCCCGAGGTCACCGCTGACCCCGCCGTGACCGCGCGTGGCGGCTTCGGGGACACGTATCCAGAGACGTTCGCGATCATGGACGAGTCGCAGGTGCAGTCGCAGAACCAGACCTACTGGTGCGGGCCCACGGCCATGCAGGCCATCGGCTGGGGCAGCGACCAGAAGCGCCGCAACCAGTCCTACTGGGCCCGGCGCCTCGGCACGACCACCGCCGGGACGGCGATCACCGACATGGTCCGCGTGGTCAACAACAAGACCACCTACGACGACGAGACCCACGCGGGCCCCTACGTCGTGCTCGACATCAGCGACTTCACCTTCAAGCAGTGGTACCGCCTGATGATGCGCCACATCCACGACTACCAGGCGCCCGTGGTGCTCCACCCCGTGCTGCTCAAGCAGTACTACCCCTACCTCGACGACGACGCCAGCGGGCACTTCCAGGTCGGCCGCGGCTTCGACCAGGACCCCGACAGCAACCCCAAGCTCGGCTACTTCGAGCCGTGGGACCAGTCGCGCTTCGACCCCAGCGAGCCCGCGATCGGCCGCGTGCAGTGGCGCAACGCCTACAAGGCCTACCGCGCCAACCTCGACCACTTCCAGCACAACGTCGGGGTCTGACGTGCCGGTGCGTACGACGCTCGCGCTGGCGCTGCTGCTCGTCCTGACGGGCTGCGGGAGCAACCCGTCGGACCCTGACCCGGGCGCCGGGCCGAGCTCCCCCAGCAGCCCGAGCACCCCCAGCACCCCGAGCAGCCCGACGAGCAGCGACTCCGCGCCCACTGGCGGCGCCGCCGAGGACCCCGCGCCCGTCGAGCCGACCGAGGCGCTGCTCGAGTGGAACGACACCGGCGTCCTCCCGGACACCCACTACGTCAAGGGCCCGCAGTGGGAGGCGCTGTCCGACGCGGCCGACACCCGCGTCGACCTCACGGCGGACGGCGAGCACGTGGGCCTGAAGGCCGGCAGCGGGCGCACGATCTCCGAGGTGCTGATGAGCACCGACTGGGCGGTCGTGGTCGCGCAGGACAAGGCGGAGACCGCGCCGAGCCGCGTCGTCGCCGTCGACCTCGCGAGCGGCGAGCAGCAGGACGTGGTCTCCCCCGAGGCGGCGAGCGGCGGCTCGTGGGCCCTCACCGCCGGCGACCTCTACTACCCGACGTACGGCGACGGCGGGGCCTACTGCCTGGCCACCGCGGCGCTGGCCGACAGCAACGGCGAGGACGGCTGGTGCGCCCCCGAGGGTTCGGGGTTCTCCGGCCTCACCGCGAGCGAGAACGGCGTCGGGGTCATGACCTTCGACGACGCCCGGCCGGTCGCGTGCCGCACCGTCAACCTCCTCGACGGCAGTGGCGTGCCCCAGCCGCTCGAGGGGCCGCAGGAGTGCACGGCGTGGGACGTCGCGGCGACCGCCGACGGGGCCGTCTGGTCGGAGGTCCCGAAGCCGCGGCGCCAGGAGGAGGCACACTTCCTCGCCTCGGCCGACGGCGCCTTCTTCGACCTCGGCCCCGGCACCACCGGCACCGCGCTGCCCTGCGGCGACTCGGTGTTCTTCGTCCGCGACCCGCAGGGGCCGCAGGACCCCGCGCGGCTGATGCGCTGGACACCCGAGCACACGCTCGAGGTGGCCTACGAGTCGCGCTCGCTCGGCAACGCGTTCCTCGGCGAGCCGGTGTGCGGTGGCGGCGTGGTCACCCTCACGTCGTTCGGGGAGGAGGGCGACGAGCAGGTCTGGGCTAGCGTCTCCTGACGTGAGCTTCACCGGATTCCCCGTCGCCGCGCTCGACTTCTACGACGACCTCGAGATGGACAACACGAAGTCCTTCTGGGAGTCGCACAAGCACGTGTGGAAGGAGTCGGTCGAGGCGCCGATGAAGGCGCTGATGGCCGCGCTCGAGCCGGATTTCGGGCCCGCGAAGGTGTTCCGTCCCTACCGCGACGTGCGCTTCGCCAAGGACAAGACGCCCTACAAGACCCACCAGGGCGCGTTCGTCGCCGCGGGCCCGCGGACGGGGTGGTACTTCGAGATCTCACCGCGCGGCACACGCGTCGGCGCCGGGTTCTACGACGCCGACGGCCCCCAGCTGGCGAGCATCCGCGAGGCGATGGCCGACGACAGGACGGGCCCCGCGCTCGACCGTTTGCTGAAGCGCCTCGAGAAGGACGGCTTCGAGGTCGGCGGCGAGCAGCTCAAGACCTCGCCGCGCGGCTACGACGCCAACCACCCGCGCATCCACCTGCTGCGCCGCAAGCAGCTCTTCGTCGGCCGCTCCTACGGCTTCGACGCCGACGCCATCGACGCCGGCCTGGTCGACCGGGTGCGCGCGGACTGGAAGGCGCTGCGACCCCTCGTCAGCTGGCTGCGCGCCACCGACTGAGGCACTCCCACAGTTCCGGTCGCGGTCGGGCTGCGTTCACGCACCCGTCGTACGACGCCGCCACGCTCGCGCCATGGCCAAGAGACTGTTCCTGCTCCACGTGGGCCCCGATCCCGTCGACCTGCGCGCCATGACCGCGACCCTGGCCCACGGCGACGTCGCCGTCCCGGACGTGGCCGCGGACGTG
Organism: Nocardioides sp. Soil774; assembly: GCF_001428125.1. Taxonomy (GTDB): domain Bacteria; phylum Actinomycetota; class Actinomycetes; order Propionibacteriales; family Nocardioidaceae; genus Nocardioides. The sequence continues at coordinate 56,535 of NZ_LMSM01000008.1, forward strand.
CTCGTCCACGCCGGCATCGAGATCCGGCGCAGCCACAAGGCCGCCGGGCTCAAGCGCAAGCAGGTCGAGGGCTCGTGGGCGAAGGTCTGCCGCCGGGCCCGCAAGGCGAAGGCCGACTGCTTCGTCAGCGTGCCGGCGTTCTTCGACGCCACTTCCGAGCAGGTGGCGCTGGCCCTCGACGGCCTCGCCGGCTCGAAGGTGGTGCTGGTCGTGACGAGCGGCTTCGACGTGGAGCCGCCGGCCGCCTGGTTGGCAGAGGTCCGGCAGGACCGCGTGCACGTGCTGCCCTCGCACCTGTCCGACGAGCAGCTCGCCGCCCAGGTCGCCCGCATCGCGCTGATGGAGGAGGAGCGACGCCTCGACAAGCGACTGGCCAAGGTCTCCGGGCGCCGCCGTCAGGTGGACCGCGGCCTGGCCGCGTGACGGCTCAGTGGGGCTGCCAGGCGTCGTCGTCCTCGGTGAGGGCGGCGACTCCCTGGGGAAGGGTGCCGTCGGCGAGGTCCTGGATGGTGACCTGCTCGAAGACCATGCGCAGCGAGTGGCGCGCGGCGATCCACACGTGCTGCAGCACCTGCGCCGAGTCGTCGTACTCGACCGCCTCCGGTCGCAGGCCGTAGACCGAGACCAGCGGCCCGTCGACCGCGCGGATCACGTCGGCCACCGTCACCGACTCCGGCTTGCGCGCGAAGCGCCACCCGCCGGACTGGCCGCGCTGGGACACCACGATGTCTGCGCGGCGCAGGTCGGCGAGGATGGCCTGGAGGAACCCGTGCGGGATGCCCTGGGCCTTGCCGAGCTGCTCGGCGCTGACGGCCGTGCCGTCGGTGCGCACCGCGATCTCGATCAGGGCCCGGAGGGCGTAGTCGGCTTTGGCGGAGACGCGCATGGGCCCAGTTTGTCAGACAAGTCGACCCACACACTCGAGCTTGGGCTCCGGGCGCGCTCAGACCGCGGCGGTCTGCAGCTCCGCGTCGTGCTCGGGCGCGGTCGCACGCGCGAGGCGCTCCTGCCTGACCGCCCACACGATGCCCGCGATCCAGAGGACGAACACGACGGCCGCGGTGGCCGCGACACCGACCCCGGGCACCCCCATGGCCTCGAGGAGGGTCTTGGAGTTCGTCAGGATGATCAGGCCGCCGGCAGCCGTGCCGAGGACCCGGGCCGCGAGGTGCTTGACCAGCCAGGCCGCGACCGGGGCGGCCACGACACCACCGGCGAGCAGCGCGCCGGCGTAGCCCCAGTTGATGCCCGCGGCGCCGAGGCCGACGAGGAAGCCGAGCGAGCCGCCGACGGCGACGACGAACTCCGAGGTGTCGATCGAGCCCACGACCTTGCGCGGCTCGAGGCGACCGCTGGAGAGCAGCGAGGTGGTGCCGACCGGCCCCCAGCCGCCGCCACCGACGGCGTCCAGCGTGCCCGCCACGAGGCCCATCGGCGCGAGGAAGGCCGCCGACGGGTGGCCCTTGAAGGTCGGGCGGGCGCCGCCGAGGCGCAGGAAGCGGTAGACGACGTAGAAGCCGAGGCTCAGCAGGATCACGGCCACGACCGGCTTGGCGACGGCGGCGTCGAGGTTGGAGAGCAGGGTCGCGCCGAGGAAGGCGCCGACGAAGCCGGGCACCGCGAGGATCGAGACGGTGCGCCAGTCGACGTTGCCGAGCTTGTGGTGGGAGAAGCCGGAGACCAGCGACGTGCCGATCTCGGAGAAGTGCACCGCGGCGGACGCGGCAGCGGGGGCCACGCCCACGGCCAGCAGCAGGGTCGACGACGTCACGCCGTAGGCCATGCCCAGGGATCCGTCGATGAGCTGGGCCAGGAGGCCCACGAAGCCGAGAACGATGAGCTTGCGCACGATCGCCAAGCCCCCTTCCGCGTCCGGTCGACGGCGTACGTCGAGCGAGTGATGTTTGTCAGGTGAAAGAGTAGACATACATGAGGTGATAGACAAAACCGACATGGGTGGCGGCGTGTCCGGCGACGAGTTCCACGGGCCCGGGCCCAGGCCCGGATCCAGACCGGATCCACGCGTGTGAGCCGCGACATCCGGCGTTCGTGTTGCGTCACGCGGCCCGGCGAGGCATCATTTTGTTACTGGCGAGTAGCGCACTGCGCTCGCACCCCGGAACCGCACCCCACACGCGACCTGACAGGTGGAATCCGTGAGCCACTACAAGACCAATCTCCGCGACATCGAGTTCAACCTCTTCGAGGTGCTCGGCCGTGACGAGGTGCTCGGCACCGGTCCCTTCGGTGACGTCGACGGCGAGAGCGCCCGCGAGATCCTGCGCGAGGTCGAGCGCCTCTCCCGCGAGGACCTCGCCAGCTCCTACGAGGACAGCGACCGCAACCCGCCGGTCTTCGACCCCGCCACGCACACCGCCCCCGTGCCCGAGTCGTTCAAGGCCTCCTACCAGGCCTGGATGGACTCGGAGTTCTGGCGCCTGCAGGTCTTCGAGGAGATGGGCGGCACGCCCGCGCCGTCCTCGCTGATCTGGGCGATCGGCGAGATGGTGCTCGGCGCCAACGCCCCGGTGTGGATGTACGCCGCCGGGCCGGCGTTCGCCAACGTCGTGCACCGCAACGGCAACGACCGCGACAAGGCCGTCGCCCAGTTCATGGTCGACCGCCAGTGGGGCTGCACCATGGTCCTCACCGAGCCCGACGCGGGCTCCGACGTCGGCGCGGGCCGCACCAAGGCCACCCCCAACGAGGACGGCTCGTGGAACATCACGGGCGTCAAGCGCTTCATCACCAGCGCGACGCACGACATGAGCGAGAACATCATGCACCTCGTGCTCGCGCGCCCCGAGGGCGTCGAGGGCGTCGGCGGCCCGGGCACCAAGGGCCTCTCGCTCTTCTGGATGCCCGAGCACCACTTCGACCTCGAGACCGGCGAGCTGACCGGCGAGCGCAACGGCGTCTACGTCACCAACGTCGAGCACAAGATGGGCATCAAGGTCTCCAACACCTGCGAGGTCACCTTCGGCGACCCGCAGGTCGGCGGCGGCGAGGCCGCGAAGGGCTGGCTCCTCGGCGAGGTCCACGACGGCATCGCCCAGATGTTCCAGGTCATCGAGAACGCCCGCATGATGGTCGGCACGAAGGCCATCGCGACGCTCTCCACCGGCTACCTCAACGCGCTCGACTACGCCAAGGAGCGCGTGCAGGGCGCCGACCTCACCCAGGCCGCCGACAAGACGGCCCCGCGCGTGACGATCACCCACCACCCCGACGTACGCCGCTCGCTGATGACGCAGAAGTCGTTCGCCGAGGCGATGCGCGCGCTGGTGCTCTACACCGCCACCTGGCAGGACCAGGTGATGATCGCCGAGCACGCGGGCACCGCCGACTCCGACGAGGCGCGCCTGGCCGCGGCCGTCAACGACCTGCTCCTGCCGATCGTCAAGGGCTACGGGTCCGAGCGCTCGTGGGTGCTCCTGGGCACCGAGTCGCTGCAGACCTACGGCGGCTCGGGCTTCCTGCAGGAGTACCCGATCGAGCAGTACGTCCGCGACGCCAAGATCGACACCCTCTACGAGGGCACGACCGCGATCCAGGGCCAGGACTTCTTCTTCCGCAAGATCGTCAAGGACCAGGGCCGTGCCCTGGGCCACCTGGCGAAGGAGATCGAGGGCTTCATCGCCTCCGAGGCCGGCAACGGCCGGCTGAAGAACGAGCGCGCCCTGCTCGCCACCGCGCTCGAGGACGCCAACGCGATCGTCGGCCACATGATCAACGACCTGATGTCGTCGCAGGACGACCTGCGCAACATCTACAAGGTGGGGCTCAACACCTCCCGCCTGCTGATGGTGCTCGGCGACGTCGTGTGCGCCTGGCTGCTGCTGCGCCAGGCCGACGTCGCGCTGGGCAAGCTCGCCGGCGACGTGTCGGGCAAGGACCAGGCGTTCTACGAGGGCAAGGTGCAGGCCGCGCAGTTCTTCGCGCAGACCAACCTGCCCAAGATCAGCGCCGAGCGAGCCATCGCCGAGGCCACCACCCTCGACCTGATGGACCTCGACGAGGCGGCCTTCTGAGCCTCGGCCTCTGACAGCACCAGCCAGGAAAGTCCCCGGATATCCGGGGACTTTCCTGCTTTGCGCCCGAGATCTGGGGGGCGAAGCGGGAGACTCGGGTACAAAGCCCGACCGATGACAGGTGTCACGCCGAGGTCATGACCTCTGCCCCCTGTGCCGGGCCGCGCGTACGACGAGGCTGGAGGCGTGAGCGAGAGACATCCCCCTGCCATCCGGGCCACCGGCCTCCGCAAGACCTTCCGGTCGACCGACGGGAGCACGGTGGTCGCGGTCGACGGCGTCGACCTGTGCGTCCAGCCCGGCGAGATCGTGGCCTTCCTCGGCCCCAACGGTGCCGGCAAGACCACCACCGTCGACCTGCTGCTCGGCCTGACCCGGCCCGACTCCGGGACCGTCGAGGTCTACGGCGGCACGCCGCGGCAGGCGGTGGCCGCGGGCCGCGTCTCCGCGGTGATGCAGACCGGTGGCCTGCTGCCGGACTTCACCGTCGAGGAGACCGTGCGCGCGATCGCCGCGACGCACGGGCGTACGGACCGGGTGGCAACGGTCATCGAGCGCGCCGGGCTGTCCGCGATCGCCGGCCGGCGCGTGCAGGCCTGCTCGGGCGGTGAGCAGCAGCGCCTCAAGTTCGCGCTCGCCCTCGTGCCCGACCCCGACCTGCTCATCCTCGACGAGCCGACCGCAGGGATGGACGTGGCCACCCGCCAGCACTTCTGGGACACCATGCGCGCCGACGCCGCGCAGGGCCGCACGATCGTCTTCGCGACCCACTACCTCGCCGAGGCCGACGAGTTCGCCCAGCGCACGGTGCTCATCGCCCGCGGCCGCATCGTCGCCGACGGCCCGACCGCCGACGTCCGCGCGTCCTTCGGCGGGCGCACCGTGTCGTTCCGGCCCCCGCCCGACGTCGTACGACCCGACGGGCTCGACCCGGCCTGGCTGGACCGCGTCGAGCAGGCCCTCGTGCCCCTGGGCGTCGACGGGCTCGAGGTGTCGAGCGCCAGTCTCGAGGCGGCCTTCCTCGCCCTGACCACCCCCGCCGACGAGCTGGCCGGAGCATCGCGATGACCGCCCTGGCACCCACCACCCGGAGCCCGCGGCCCGCGCTGGCGACGTACGCCGCCCTCGACCTGCGCCGCCAGCTGCGCGACCGCGTGGGGATGTTCTTCATCGTCGCGCTGCCGTCGTTCATGTACGTCGTGTTCGGGCTCGGGTCCGAGGACTCCGTCGGCAGCGGCAACGTCGCGATGTACATCATGGTCTCGATGGCGACCTACGCCGCGGTGACCGCCACGACCACCGTCGCTGGCGGCGCGACGACCGAGCAGGTGATGGGCTGGGGCCGCCAGCTCGCGCTGACCCCGCTGCGACCGATCGCCATCGTCGGCATCAAGGCGGCGGTGGCCATGACCGTGGCAGCCGTCGCCGTCGCGCTGGTCTTCACCATCGGCGCGCTCACCGGCGCCTCCGGAGCGGCGAGCGACTGGGCGCTGTCGGCGCTGCTGGTGTGGGCGCTGTCGGCGATGTTCGCGATCTACGGTCTGGCGATCTGCCTGCTCTTCCGCGGGCCCAACACCCCCGGCATCGCCTCGGGGCTGATCGTGGTGATGGCCTTCCTGGGCAACCTCTTCACGCCGATGGACGGTCTGATGCTCGACATCGGGCGCCTCACGCCGATGTACGGCTTCGCGGCGCTGGCGCACTACCCGCAGACCGACGGGTGGCTCCCCCTCGGCGGGCACGACCCGCTGTGGCTCCCGGTCGCTAACGTGCTCGCGTGGACCGTGATCTTCGCCCTGCTGGCCCTGTGGGGCCTGCGCCGCAGCCGGGCGCGGGCGTGACCCAGCAGCTGGCCGGCGGCGCGGACGGTGCCCCCGGCCCGTGGGCGCGCTGGGGCTGGGCCATGGCGGTGGTGTGGCTCGGGTTCCTGTTCTTCCCGCTCGTGGGGGTGTGGGAGTCCGATGCGCCGGCCGCCGCCAGGGCCGCGACCATCGCCGCGATCGTGGTCTTCGCGGTCCTGTACGTCCTGGGCTTCAGCGTCGTGCCCGAGCGCCTGGCCCTCGGCGTGCTCGCGGCGATGGCGCTCTGCATGGTCGCGACCGTGCCGGTGCTCGGCGTCGACTCGCTCGGCATGACGCCCTACCTCGGCGCCTTCTCGGCCCTGCAGGTGCCGGCACCGGCGTGGAAGTGGACGACGCCGGTGACCGCCGTGATCCCGGTGCTCTCCCTGCTCGGCAACGACGACTTCCCGGCGTTCTTCTTCATCCTGGTGTGGCCCATCATCGGCGGCTGCACCATCGTGCGCGTGCTGACCGAGGCCGAGATGAGGGCGGGCGCGACCCGCAGCTCGCTCGCCCTGGTCGCCGAGCGGGAGCGGGTCGCCCGCGACGTGCACGACGTGCTCGGCCACTCGCTGACCGCGCTCTCGGTGAAGGCCGAGCTCGCCGCCCGGCTGATCGACGTCGACCCCGACAAGGCCCGCGCGGAGCTGGAGTCGATCCAGGCCACCGCGCGCCAGGCGCTCGCCGAGGTGCGCGCCACCGTCGGCGGCCTGCGGGCCGGCAACCTCGAGGCCGAGCTGGCCGCCGCGCCACGGGTGCTCGCCGACGCGGGTGTCGAGACGACGACGGTCGGCGACGTGGCCGACACCGACCCGCGCCACCGGGCGCTGCTGGCCTGGGTGCTGCGCGAGTCGGTCACCAACGTCGTACGCCACGCGCGGGCGCGGTCGGTCGTCATCGAGCTCGGCCCCCGCGGCCTCAGCGTCACCGACGACGGCGCGGGCCCCTCGGGCGCCGAGGGCAACGGGCTGCGCGGCATGCGCGAGCGCGTCACGGGGGTCGGGGGCACGCTCGACGTCTCGGCCGTGTCACCGGGGACCCGCGTGGAGGTGGTGCTGCCGTGATCCGCCTGCTGCTGGCCGACGACCAGGCCCTGGTCCGCGGCGCCCTCGCTGCGCTGCTCGACCTCGAGCCGGACCTCGAGGTGGTGGCACAGGTCGGGCGCGGCGACGAGGTGGTCGAGGCCGCCCGCGCCTCCGGCGCGGAGGTCTGCCTGCTCGACATCGAGATGCCGGGCATGACCGGGATCGACGCCGCGGCGGCCCTGCGCCGGGAGCTGCCCGGTGTGCGCTCGCTCGTCGTCACGACCTTCGGGCGCCCGGGCTACGTCCGTCGCGCGATCGAGGCAGGCGCCTCGGGCTTCGTCGTCAAGGACACCCCGTCGCGCCAGCTCGCCGACGCCGTACGTCGCGTGCACGCCGGGCTGCGGGTCATCGACCCCGACCTCGCCGCGGAGTCATTGATCGACGGGCCGAGCCCGCTGACCGGGCGCGAGCGCGAGCTGCTGACCTACGCCCTCGACGGGTCGCCGGTGGCCGCGATCGCTGCGCGCGTGCACCTCTCGGAGGGCACGGTGCGCAACCACCTGTCGTCGGCGATCGGCAAGACCGGGGCCACCACGCGCACCGAGGCCGCGCGGATCGCGCAGGACCGAGGCTGGCTCTGACGCGCTCTGCCACACTGCTGGCCATGGCGTACGGCACCAGCCCCGGGTCGGCTCTCTCCGTGGTCGCCTTCGTCTGCGCGGGAGCAGCGGTGCTCGGGTTCGGCGGCCCGCTCCTGGCGGTCGTCGCGATGGTCTGCGCCACCCTGGCGATGGCGCGCGGCGAGGACCTGGCCGGCCCGGCGGTGCTGGTGTCCCTCGTGGTGCTGGTGCTGTCGTTCGTGCTGCCGACCGGCGCGGTGCTCAGCCGGCTCTAGCCCCGGGCCACGGCCCGGCTCACATCTCGCGGCGCTCCTCCACGTGGGTGGTCCTCGAGCGCTGGTTGTTCATGACGAGGCTGAGCACGAGGGCGAGCACGCCCGCGATGACGAGGATCCAGCCGACCGTGGTGGGGTCGACGACCTCCTGGAGGGAGTCGGGGAACTCCTTGATCGCGAAGAGCAGGATCAGGCCGATGACGAGCAGCACGATGCCGATGCCGATACCCATGACGACTCCTTTGCCGGGGTGCGGCCGGTCGGCCCGGCCGTCGCGACCAGCCTAGGACCTGCGCGGCCCCGGATCGCGGCACCCGCCCACCCGCGCGGGTGGGCGCGGGTCGGCCGCACGGGCCGGGACGACGCGCGCGCCCCTAGGCTCGTGCCATGACCGACCAGGACCGGCTCTCCGCACTCGTCGCCGTGTGGTGGGAGGCGATCGACTCCTTCACCCACCTCCTCGAGCACGTCGAGGGCGACGAGTGGGCCGCGCCGACCGACCTTCCGGGGTGGGACGTGCACGCGGTCGCCGCGCACACCGCCCATCTCGAGGCGCTGCTCGCGGGACGGCCGCACGACGACGTGGAGGTCGTCGACGCGCCCCACGCGCGCGGCACGATGGGCCAGTTCACCGAGCAGGGGGTGCTCGCCCGGCGCGGGGAGTCCGCCGACCAGCTCATCACCGAGATCCGCGAGTCGGCCACGGCGCGCCACACGCAGCTGCTCGCCGATCCGCCGAGCGACCCCGGCGCGCCGGCTCCCGGCGTCTTCGGCGCCATCGGCTGGACCACCGGCCTGCTGCTGCGCAACCGCCCGCTCGACGTGTGGATGCACGAGCAGGACGTCCGTCGTGCGCTGGGGCGTCCGGGCAACCTCGACTCGGCGCCCGCGCGCCACACCACCGACTACCTGATGGAGTCGTGGCCCTTCGTCGTCGCCAAGCGGGCCGGAGCGCCGGCGGGCAGCGTCGTACGCCTCGAGGTGGAGGGCCACGAGCCCGCGACCGCCGTCGTGGGCGAGGACGGCCGCGGACGACGCGGCACCTCCGACGACGGCGAGCCGACCGCGACGCTGGCGATGGACCGCGAGACCTTCGTCCTGCTCGCCGGAGGCCGCCGCGCGTCCGCGACCGACGCCGTGCGCGTCTCCGGCGACACCGGCCTGGCCGCGCAGGTGCTGTCGGTGATGGGCGTGACCCCGTGACCTGGACGACGGCCGACATCGGCGACCAGACCGGCCGGTCCGCCCTCGTCACCGGCCCCACCCTCGGCGGCCTCGGCTTCCACACCGCCCTCGAGCTGGCCCGGCACGGCGCCCGCGTCACCCTCGCAGGCCGTACGCCGGCCAGGCTGGGGGCGGCCGCCGAGGCCATCACCGCCGAGGTGCCCGACGCGCGGCTCGAGACCCTCGTCGTCGACCTCTCCGACCTCGCCTCCGTGCGCGCCGCCGGCGCGGAGGCCGCGCGCCTCGGCCCGCTGCACCTGCTGGTCAACAACGCCGGGATCATGGCGACCCCGCTGCGCCGCACCGCCGACGGGCTCGAGTCGCAGATGGCCACCAACCACTTCGGGCCGTTCCTGCTCACCGGGCTGCTGCTCGACCAGCTCGTCGCGTCCGGCGACGGCCGGGTCGTCACCCTGTCGTCGCAGATGCACCGCGTGGCGCGGTCCGCACCGCTCGGCGACCCGCACACCCGTCGGCGCTACTCGCGCTGGCACGTCTACGCCCAGACCAAGCTGGCCAACCTCCTCTTCACCTCCGAGCTCGACCGTCGCCTGCGCCGCGCCGGCCTGCCGGTCACCGCGCTGGCGGCCCACCCCGGGTTCGCCGGCACCCACCTCGCCGTCAACGGCCAGCTCGGCACCACCCAGGGCCGTCGGGCGGCGATCATGGACGCGGCGGTCAAGGCGGTCTCGCAGTCGGCGGCAGCGGGCGCGTGGCCGACGCTGATGGCCGCCACCGACGACCTGCCCGGTGGCACCTACGTCGGCCCCAGTGGTCCGGGCCAGGCCGGCGGCCCGCCGCGCGTCGTCGGCACGTCGCCGCTGGCGCGCGACGAGGTCGCGCAGCGCAGGCTGTGGGAGACCAGCGAGGAGACCGTCGGCCTGGCCTGGCCCTAGGACCGGGTGCGGTCGCGCACCCGCACCAGGCCCGACAGGGTGCCGAGCCAGACGGTGCCGTCGGCCCCGACGGCGACCTGGGAGCGGTCGCTCCCGGCGAGCAGGCCGGTGCCCGTGCGCACGCTCCACATGCTCCGCCCGGACGACGCGTCGACGGCGGTGAGGTACCACGCACTGACCCCGACGAGCGAGGGCCGCTTGGTCCAGGCGTAGAGCAGGCCGTTGGGCCAGCTCGGTGTCGCCCCGGAGCCGGGCGACACCGCGTCGCTGGTCCAGCGCACCACGCACCCGCCGTCGACGAGGTCGACGCGGGACATCCCGGGGCTGGAGGTGAAGCCGAGCAGCGTGCTGCGCGGCGAGGAGTAGCCGTCGTTGTTGGTCACCACCACGCCGGTGCCGAGCGGCGCGAGCGGGCTGTCCGTGGCCCCGTCGTCCTTCTCGAAGACGGGTTGGCGGCACAGGTGCCGGCCGTCGTCGCGCGCGAGGAACAGCACGCCCAGCCGGGCGTCCACGCGGTCGGTGACGGCCACGACGCCGCCGTCGAGCAGCACCGGCGCGGAGCCGCTCGCGCCGTCGTACTCGCTGCGCCAGACCTCCTGGAGCCCGCCGCCCAAGCCGGCGACCAGCCGGTGCAGCGCCTCGTCGGTCACGACGTAGGCCCCCGTGTCGTCCGTCGCGAGCCCGCGCCGCACGTCCTCGCCGAGGTCGGTCACCGCCACCTGGCCCGACGCCGGGTCGATGGTGCCGACCAGCCCCTGCTGCGAGGCCCACCAGACACGGCCCGACCAGTCGGGGGCCACTGCGACGAGGCAGTCGCCGTAGGGGACGTAGGGCTTGAGGTCCCACGACGTCACGGTGCCCAGGTCCGGGTCGCCCTTCGCCGACCGCGTCGCGACGACGCGCACCTCCCGGGTGCGGGTGGCCACCACGACCCGGTCGGCCTCGTCGACGTACGACGTGTCGAGTCCGTCGGCGTCGGCGCACGTCTCGGCGTCGGGCAGGTCGCGGCTCACGACCGGGCGCATCGTGTCGGCGTCGACCAGTCGCAGGCTGGGCCCGGACCGGTCGACGCAGCGGGCCACGAGCGTCCCGGCGGAGGTGGCGTCGAGCCTCCCGCAGCGCTGGAGGCCGAACCACGAGGTGTCCACCTCCGGCTGCAGGCCCAGCGGACCGGGCCGGGTGGAGTCGTCCGCTGCCAGGTGGGGGTTCGCGGGCGCGTCGGGGGCGGGGCCGGCGGGGTGCGCCGTGGCGGGACGTCCGACGTACGACGGCCCGGCGAGGACGCCCGGCGCCGGCGGGACGGGCAGCCAGCCGTCCGGGACGACGAGCACGAGCGCGACGAGGGCGAGGACGACCGCTCCGGCCAGGCCGGCGACGCGACGCTCGACGTGGGCACGGTCCTCGACCCACCAGCGGACGCGCGGCACGCACAGCAACGCTGCGGCGACGAGCAGGACGGCCGGTCCCCAGGCGAGCCAGGAGAGCAGGAGCGCGCCGACCAGCCAGACCACCGGGCGACTCTAGGTGAGCGCGGCGGGTCCTCCGGGCAGGCTCGACGGGGAGCGCCGCGATGCGTGGGTCACACGCGCCGGGAGCAGCTCAGTCGACGGCGACGCGGGGCCGCGGCGCGGTGAGGGTGAGGTCGGCGAACGCGCCGTGGCCCTCGCCGTGGCGCAGGAAGACACGCGAGCGCCGCGGCAGCGGGATGCGCGCCGGCACCGCCTCGTGGATCGGGATCACCTCGGCGGAGGGCTCCGGCACCTCGTCGGGCACCGTGCGGGCGACCAACGACCCGCTGAAGATGTCCAACGCCTTGATGCGTCCTGAGAGGTCCCCGACCTGGTTGTCACGCTCGCGCTTCATCTGCGCACTCCTTCTGTCCCCACCCGGCACGTCCCCCACGGACCGCCTCGTGGACCAAGGCTAGGAGCGGCCGAGGGCACTGTTCACGACTAGGTGAAGCCTTGGCGAAGTCTTCGAGAGACGGTCCAGACCGCCCCGCGAACCGTCAAGACGGTGCGGTCACGCCTGCACGCGTGCGGTGGGGCGGGTGCGTACGACGACCGGGCTGGCGCCGTCGAGGGTCGCGGTGATCCGCACCCGGAGCCGGGCGCCGGCCAGCGCGCGGGTGAGGGTGATCCTGGACCGCGTCGCGCCGCGGATCGTCCGGCCGTCGGCCCGCCACTGATACCTGAGGCGGACCGCGGCAGGCGAGAACGTGACCCGGCGGACCCGGACCACCTCGCCGACCCGGAGGCTGCCCAGGATGCGGGGCGTTCCGTCCTGGCTGATGGCGGCGGGGACGGGAGTCGGGGTGGGCGTGGGCGTCGGGGTGGGAGTCGGAGTCGGCGTGGGCGTCGGAGTCGACGCGGGCGTCGGAGTCGGAGTCGGAGTCGGAGTCGGAGTCGGCGTCGGGCTCGGCGTCGGGCTCGGCGTCGGCGTCGGCGTAGGCGTCGGGCTCGGGCTCGGGCTCGGGCTCGGGCTCTCGGTCTCCGGCGGCGCGACCGCGCGCAGCGTGAAGTCGTAGAACGACGTGTCGCCCGGCCGCACCACCACGTCGAAGCCCTCGTCCACCTCGTCCACGTCGGGCGCGCCCGGCCAGAAGACGACCGCGTGGCGCCCGGCGGTGTCCCTGACGCCGATCCGGTAGGTGCTGCCGCCCACGAGCCCGGGGAACCGGAAGGTGCCCGACGAGTCGAGCGCGGTGTCCAGGGCGACCGCCCATGCGCCGTCGGCGTACGCCCACAGCTCCACGCGCACGGCCTCCAGCGACGCGTCCATGTCGCTGCTCACCCGCCCGGCGATCGCTCCCGGCGCCGACGCGAGCGTGGCGTCGACCGCGGCGGCCGGGCCCTCGGTGACAGCGACGTCGTCCGCGGCGTCGACGGTCGCGCTGTCGTGGTGGAACTCGCCGATCCATGCGCGACCGGCGTCGAAGCCGACACGGTAGGTGCCGACGGGGAGGCCGGTGATGGCGTAGCGGCCGTCGTCGCCGGTGCGGGCGTGGTCGACCGCGGTCCACCTTCCCTCGATCTCGTTCCAGGCGTAGGCGGTGACGTCGACGTCGCGGATCGGTGCGGCGGAGGCGTCCTGCACCCTGCCGTCGATCCCGCCGGTGGGCGTCGGAGCGACGAGGTCGGCGTCGATGCCGGTCAGGTCGGCGGCCGCGGCGACGCTCAGCTCGGTCGCCTCGGGCGCGGTGGCCGCGCCGTCCCACCACCGGTCGCCCAGCGCCCCCGACGGGTCCGTGAAGTGCACGCGATAGGTGCCGGGCACGGCGACGTAGGTGCGGTAGCTGCCGTCGGCGGCGGTCGTGACGTGGTTCATCACCTGCCACCGGCCGTCGTAGAGGATCTCCGGCTCGACCACGATGCCTCCGCGGGGCTGCCCGCCGACGCGGACGGTGCCGGCGATGGTCGAGGTCTCCGCCTTCCGGGTCAGCCCGAAGTCGACCACGACGTCCGCACCGGCCGGCAGCTCGACGCTCGTCGCGTCGTCCACCGAGCGCACGCCGGGGTGGAAGGCGTAGTCATGCGTCTCGTACCCCGTGTCGAAGGCGAGCAGACGGTAGGTGCCCCAGGTGCCGCTGAGCTCGTAGTGGCCGCGGGCATCGGCGTAGGCGTGGGCGCCGGTGGCCTGCCAGGAGGTGCCCTGCAGCTCGTAGAGGTCGATCCGAGCCCAGGGGATCGGGTCGCCGGTGTCGCGGTCGGTGACCGTCCCGCTCAACGTGCTGGGCTCGGTGAGCACGGCGTCGATGCCGCTCGAGTCCTGGCCCGAGACGACGTGCACCGGCGTGGCGGCGTAGCGCGTCGGGGCGTCCTTCCAGTACTCCGACTGCTTGCCGGCGTCGTAGCCGCCGAAGCGCACGACGTAGTCGCCCGTGGTGAGCAGGCCGACGCGGTAGCGGCCGTCGGGGTCGGTGACGGCCTCGAAGTAGCGGGTCTCCATCGTGACGTCGGTGACGACGACCCTGACGCCGCCGATGCCGGCACCGGCCTCGTCGACGACCCTGCCGGCGACCGCACCCCCGGGCAGCAGGTCGACGTCGACGCCCGTCACGTCGTCCCCGTGGCCGACCGTCACGTCCGCGGCGTCGGCCACGAGGCCGGCCGAGGGGTGGAAGGTGTCGACGTAGGGCTCGTCGGGGTGGCTGACTCCCACGCGGTAGGTGCCGGGCGCGAGTCCGTCGAAGGTGTAGCCGGCGTCGGTGTAGCCGGTGCTCGTCGACTTCACCCGTGTCCAGCGGTTGCCGTCGCGGGCGTAGAGGTAGAGGTACGAGTCGACCTCGGGCACGCCGCCGGCCCGCACCTCACCGGAGATCGAGGCGGGCCTGCCCAGCGTGGCGTCGTACGGCCCCGCGACGGTGCCCGCCACCACGGTGACGGGCGTGCCGGGCTCGGAGCCGAAGGCGTCGTCGTAGCGCTCGGTGACCCACGCGCCGCTCGGGTCGGAGAAGGTCAGCTGGTGGGGGCCCGGGTCGAGGGCGTCGAAGACGTAGCGTCCCTCGCTGTCGGTCACGACGGTCGTCGTGTAGCCCTGGTCAGGACGGGCGAGCACCCTGATCCCGGGGAGCGGGCTGCCGTCGGGCGCAGACACCCGGCCGGTGAGCCCGCCCACGCCTTCCGCGGCGGCGCTGCGCGCCGACGAGGGCGAGGACGCCGCCGTCAGGACCAGCGCCGTCGAGACGAGTGCGCTCCAGAGCGCGAGCCAGAGCCGAGACCGAGTCATGTGCTTCCCCCGTGGTGCACGCCACGGCCGAAGCGTCCGGGGTCGTGGGCCAAGGATGCACCACCCGGTGGCTCACGTCCACGGACGGACCGGCGGCCCCCACCCCGCCGGTCCTCCCCCGTCAACGCACCGGCGGACGCGCCGTGGGCCCCCGGTCCACGGACGCGCGCGGGCGCGGCAGCAAAGGCTGCGCTCCTGCGACACGGACGTCGAGCATCGGTGCCTCCACCGAACCGATGCGGATCATCGGTGCCCTCCCTGCGTGCCGGTCCTGCTGGTGCTGATCAGTGTCCCCACGTGCTGCTCCCCCTGGTCGTGCTGTCGACATAGAGGATGCTCGTGGGGCCGTCCTGATACATCCGCGATTGCACGCATGTCCAGACCAGCTGGTCAGGCGGCGCGGGCCTCGCTCTCGAGCTTGCGGCCCAGCAGGCGACGCGTGCGCCGGTCGCCCGTGGCCATCTTGTAGAGGATCGCGAGCTGCTGCGGCGCGTTCTTCCGGTTCGTCGTCTTCAGCCAGCCGTTGGGCAGCGAGAGGCGTACGACCTTGTGCCAGGCCGAGTAGACCTGCGGGACCATCGGGCGCGCGCAGTAGGTGAGGTCGTACTTCTCGAAGAGGGCCTGCACCTTCGGCGCGACCTCGGCGTAGCGGTTGGACGGCAGGTCGGGGAAGAGGTGGTGCTCGATCTGGTGCGACAGGTTGCCGGTCATCAGGTGCAGCGCCTTGGAGCCGGAGATGTTGGCGCTGCCGAGCATCTGGCGGACGTACCACTCGCCCTTGGTCTCGCCCTCGATGGAGCGCTTCTCGAAGGTCTCGACGCCCTCGGGGAAGTGGCCGCACAGGATGACCGAGTTGGACCACAGGTTGCGCACGATGTTGGCGGTGAAGTTGGCCGCGAGGGTGGGCAGGAACGAGCCGGT
The DNA here is from genome assembly GCF_001428125.1 of Nocardioides sp. Soil774. GTDB lineage: Bacteria > Actinomycetota > Actinomycetes > Propionibacteriales > Nocardioidaceae > Nocardioides. The sequence continues at coordinate 72,096 of NZ_LMSM01000008.1, forward strand.
CGGGATCGACAGCAGCGGGTGGACGACGTAGTCCTTGGTGGCCTGCTTGCGGATCTTGCCCAGCACCTGCTTGGCGCGACGGCGGAACTCGGGGTCCTTGGTCTGCTTCTTCGCGATGACCGCGCCGAGCTCGAGGTCGTAGGCGGCGATGCCGTACTCGAAGAAGACCGCGTTGATGAAGCAGAAGATCGGCTGGGCCAGCGAGGCCGGCGTCCAGGGCTGGTCCTCGTCGACGCGCATGATGCCGTAGCCGAGGTCGTTGTCCTTGCCGATGACGTTGGTGTAGGTGTGGTGCAGCTCGTTGTGGCTGTGCTTCCACTGCTCGGCCGGCGAGGCCATGTCCCACTCCCAGGTGCTGGAGTGGATCTTGGGGTCGCGCATCCAGTCCCACTGGCCGTGGAGGATGTTGTGGCCGATCTCCATGTTGTCAAGGATCTTGGAGACGCTGAGGCCCAGCGTGCCGAGGACCCAGGCGGGCGGGAAGGCACTGAAGAGCAGCACCGCGCGCGAGCCGAGCTCGATCTTGCGCTGGGTGTCGATGACCCGGCGGATGTACGCCGCGTCGGCCGCGCCGCGGCTCTCGAGGACGTCCTGGCGGATCGCGTCGAGCTCGATGCCGATCTGCTCGATGTCGGCCTCGGTGAGGTGGGCGATGGGGTTGTCCTGCCCGAGGACGGACTTCTTCTGGATCGTGGTCATGGGATTTCCTTCCGTGGCGCTGGTCGAGGAGGTCGCTCTGCGACCGTCACGAGACCGGTCTGGTCAGTGGTCGATGTGGCAGGGGCCGGCTGCGGCGTTGATGCAGGTCTGCACCTTGATGTCGCCGGTCTCGCCGGGCACGGCGGTGGTGATCGCACCGTTGCGCAGGTCGCGCACGCTGCCCTCGCGCAGCGGGATGACGCAGCCCATGCAGATGCCCATGCGGCACCCGCTCGGCATGAGCACCCCGGCCTCCTCGGCGGCGTCGAGGATCGGCGTGGCGCCGTCGACCTCGAGGGTGGTGCCGGAGGTGAAGCTCACGGTGCCGCCGTCGCCGGGCTCGACGCGGGCGGTGCGGAACTGCTCGGTCGTCAGCGTGATGCCGGCGGCCTCGTGGTGCGCGGCCAGGGCGTCGAGCAGGCCGGCGGGGCCGCACGCCAGCGTCGTACGCTCGCCGAGGTCGGGCACCAGGTCGGCCAGGTCGTCGACGGCGAGCACGCCGTGCTCGTCGTCGTAGCGCGCGACCAGGCGGATCGCGCCGGCGGCGTCGAGCGCCTCGAGGTCGCGGATGAAGATCGAGTCGGGGTGGCTGGGAGCCACGTGCACGACCACGATGTCGTGGTCGGCGCTGCGGGCCGGGCGCAGCACGCCCTCGTCGGTGCTCGGGAACAGGTTGCGCAGCATGCCGATCACCGGGGTGATGCCCGAGCCGGCGGTCACCATGAGGAACTTGCCGCCCTCGGGCGGCAGGACGAACTCGCCGGCGGCCTGCTCGAGGTGCACCAGGGTGCCGGGCCGGGCCTCGTGCACGAGGTGGTTGCTCACCAGCCCGTCGGGCACGGCCTTGACGGTGATGGAGATGCGGCCGTCGCGGCGCGGACCGTGGGTCAACGAGTAGGCGCGCCACTGGCGTACGCCGTCGATGTCGATGCCGATGCGGAGGTACTGGCCGGGCACGTGGCCCGCCCAGTCGGCGCCGGGGCGGATCACGATGGTGGCGGCGTCGGCGGTCTCGGGCTCGATCGACTCGATGCGACCACGCAGGTCGGCACCGGCGCGCAGGGGCGCGAACAGGTCCATGAAGTCGGCGGGCAGGTAGGGGGTGGTGGCGGCCTCGGCGACGCGGACCAGGCGGTCTCCCACCTTCCTGCCCAGCCGTGCGCCGCGCACCGGCGGCTCGAGAGTCGTGCTCATGAGAACAAATGTCGCGGATCCGGGCGCTGACTTCCTGCCTCGAGCACGTGAATCGGGCGTAGACTCTTGTTCGTCGCGAACAAGATTGACCCCGGGAGGGCCAATGACCTCACGCAGTGTGCGTCCCACCACACAATTGCAGACCGTCGTGGGGCTCGACCCCCACGTGGCCGACGCCCTGCGCTCACGGCTGGCCGACGTCGCCGACCGTGCGGTGCTCACCATCATCGACGAGGTGCCGAGCTACACCGGCGCGCTCACCGGGCGCATGGGCGAGGTGATCCGCAACGCCGTCCAGCTCGCGCTCGGCGGCTTCCTCACCCTCGCCACCCGCCAGGACGCCGACGCCCCCAAGGCGCCGGCCATCGAGGGCGCCTACCAGCTCGGGCGGGGCGAGGCCCGCAGCGGGCGCACGGTCGAGGCGCTGCTCGCGGCCTACCGCGTGGGGGCCCGCGTTTCCTGGCGCGACATGGCCGATGCGGCCGTGGCGGCCGGGATCGACCCCGGCCAGCTCGCCCGCTTCGCCGAGCTGGTCTTCGCCTACATCGACGAGCTCTCGGCCGCCTCGGTCGCCGGGCACACCGACGAGCTCGAGAGCAGCGGACGGGTCCGCCAGCGCAACCTCGAGCGGCTCGCACGGGCCCTGCTCACCGGGGCGCCGGCCGACGCGGTCGCGGCGGCCGCCGAGCGGGCCGACTGGGAGCCGCCCGCCACCCTGACCGCGGTCGTGCTGCCCGAGTCGCAGGTCTCGGCGGCGCTGACCGCGCTCGACCCGGGCACGCTGCAGCCCACCGACGACGTACCCGGCCTGCCCGACGGCCACGCGTCGCTGCTCGTCCCCGGGAGCGGCTCCGCCGGGGCGCGCCCCGCCCTGCTGCGTGCGCTGCGCGACACCGACGCGGTCGTCGGCCCCGGCTCGCCGTGGCTGGAGGCTGCGGCCTCCCACGCCCGGGCGCTGCGGTGCGCGGCCCTCGGCCTGGACGGCCTCGTCGACTCCGAGGAGCACCTCGCCGCGCTCGTGCTCGGCGCCGACCCCGACGCCCGCGCCGACCTGCGCGCGCGGGTGCTCGCTCCGCTGGCCGACCTGCGACCATCGACGGCCGAGAAGCTCACCGACACGCTGCGCAGCTGGCTGCTCCACCACGGGCGCCGCGACGCCGTGGCCGAGGAGCTCTTCGTCCACGCCCAGACCGTGCGCTACCGCGTGCAGCAGCTGCGCGAGGTCTACGGCGACCGCTTGGAGGACCCGGCGTTCGTGCTCGACGCGACGCTCGCGCTGGCGTAGGGCGCTGGCAGCGGGCCAGTGTTGCTGGGCGAGGAGGCGGGCCGGCGGCGCTGTAACGCCGGGTTAGTGCTTATAGGGACCCCGTTGCACCATGGGTAGAACAAGCACCAACCCGGCGTTACAGCAGGGCCGCACTCAGCCCCGCTCGTACGCCGCCTCGCCGGCCACCCAGGTCACCGCGACCCGGTCGGCGAAGGCCTGCAGGCGCCGGGCGTGCTCGCGGTCGGAGCCGCCGTCGAGCGGGTCGGCGTCGAGCAGGACGAGGTCGCCCGGGTGCCCGACGGCGACCGTGCCCCAGCCGTCGGTCGAGGCGGCGAGCGCCTCGCGGGCGGTGATCGACTGCTCGGGGTGCCACGGCTCACGGTCGTCACCGGAGCGGTGGACCGCGGAGGCGACGGCCAGCCAGGGGTCGAGCGGCGAGACGGGGGCGTCCGAGCCGAGGACGACGTCGACACCGTCGTCCAGCATCCAGCGCAGCGGGAAGCAGCGCTCGGCGCGACCGGGCCAGAGCCGCTCGGTGACGTCGCGGTCGTCGAGCAGGTGGGCGGGCTGCACGCTGGCGCGCACGCCGAGCTCGGCCATGCGGCGTACGTCGTCGCGGGTGGTGAGCTGCACGTGCTCGATGCCGCCGCGGGCGCCGGTGTCGGCGAAGGCGGCGAGGGCCTCGGTGACCGCGCGGTCACCGATGGCGTGCACCGCCACGTCGAGGCCACCGGCGGCGGCGCGCGCGAGGAGCGAGCGCAGCTCCTCGGGGGTCTGGTTGGGCTGGCCCTCCTCAGCGCCCGGCACGGCCTTCTCGGCGTAGGGCTCGCAGCACCAGGCGGTGCGGGTGTTGAGCGAGCCGTCGCTGATGATCTTGAGCGGGCCCATGGTCAGGCGCGGGTCGTCGTCGAGCGGGTCGCCGGAGCGCAGCCCGCGGGCGAGCACGTCGTCGAGGCCGTCGGCGTAGCAGGCGTGCCGGATCCGCAGCAGGTCGGCGCCCCCGCTCCACCGGGCCACCCAGTCGGCGACCCCGCCGCTGAACTCGAGGTCGACGAGGCCCACCACGCCCTGTGCGGCGGCGGCCTCCATCGAGCGGCGGTAGGCCTCCGGGCTGGTGCCGTCGGAGCCCACGACCGCCGCGAGCCGGCCGTAGGCCAGGAACCACTCGGCCTCGGTGACCACGCTGTCCCGGGTCGGCAGGGCAAGCATGTGCAGGGCGGTGGTGTTGAGCCAGCCGTGGTGGCCGTCGCCGGCGATCAGCACGATCGGCTGGTCGGTGTCGATGGCGTCGAGGTCGGAGACGGTCGGGTTGTCCGGCCACGCCGTGGGCCGGTGTCCCCACCCGATGACCGGGAGGTCGGGCCACTGCTCGAGCCGCTCGCGCACGAGCGTGACCGCGTCGGCGCTGGAGCGCGCCGGCCCGAGGTCGAGGCGCGCCGAGGCGAGCGTCCACTGGCCGAGGTGCACGTGCTGGTCCCACAGCCCGGGCATCAGCCAGCGCCCGCCCGCGTCGTACGACGTCCCGCGGGGCGCGAGGTCAGCGCCCACCTCGACCACGCGGCCGTCCTCGAGGCGTACGTCGACGGGGCCGGGGACGGTCTCGGTGACGGCGACGAGGTGGGCGTTGCGGATGAGCACGGGACCACCGTAGGAGGTGCAGGTCACCCCTGCGCGACGACCCCGCGCGCGCACCCGGGGCGGCGGCTGGACCAGACCACCCCGAGGGGCGACATACTGTCCGGGTGGAGTGGCGGGGGGCTGCAGTGCTGGTCGCGCTCCTGGCCGTCGGCGCCGGGAGCGGCTTCGCCGCGTCCGCACAGACCCGCGACACCTCCATCGGCACCGGAGTGGCCGCCCCGGTGCCCGCCGCGGGCCCGGACATGCCGATCGAGGCGCCCCGTCCCTACCAGCCAGACCCCGACGACCCGCCCCTCGAGGCCGGCATCGCGATGCGGCGCGAGACGCTGGGCAGCGGCAAGTTCGAGATCACCTTCCCCGCCCCGGTCGGCTGGAGCACGAACGCCAACGCCACCAACGAGTGGAAGCTGAAGAAGCCCGGCACGTCCAACAACAGCTACGTGATGCGCATCGAGCAGATCAACAGCCAGGACATCACCATCGAGGACGCCATCAACATCCGCATCGAGCGCCTCGGCGCCGAGCAGGACGACGTCTCGATCAAGGACCGCGGCGCGAGCTCGCTGGAGTACACCTACCGCAGCAACGAGGGCAACAAGCGCCACAGCTTCATGCGCTGGCTCGACCTCGACCAGAGCGGCCAGGCCGACGTCGAGATCGTCGTGCACGGCCGCGAGATGGACGTGCCCGGGAGCCGGGCGCTCATCCGGCGGGTCGCCGACGGCATGCGCGGCGCCACCGCGCAGGCGATCGAGCTGCCCTGATGGGCGTCCCGGTCCGCCGCTGGGCGGGCGTGCTCGCGGTGCTGCTGGTCACCGGCCTGGTCACCGGCTTCGGCGCGTCCTGGGCGCTGGGCGAGAACCCCCGCGGCGACGGCACGGCGGCACCGGTCGCGGCCGCGTCGCCCAGCCTGCCCGTCGACCCGGTCCCCGAGCTGTTCCGCGACCCGGCGTACCCGCCCCTGGAGCCCCGCCTCAGGATGGTGAGGGGACAGGTCGGCACCGGCGACTTCCAGATGGTGCTGCCGGTGCCGCGGGGCTGGGACTTCTCGGAGAACTCGCTCAACGAGTGGCAGTGGCGCCCGCCCGGCCAGCCGTCCTTCGGCTACGTCATGCGCGTCGAGCAGGTGCTGAGCAACCGGCGCTCGATCGACTGGACCCTCAACCGGCGCATCGCCGAGCTCTACGAGGACGAGTCCAACGTGAGGATCCTCGGCCAGGACGACGGGCGGCTGCACTTCTCGTACGTCACCAGCAACCACCTGCGCAACGGCTACCTCACCTGGCTCGACCTCACCGGCTCCGACAACGCGCAGGTGGAGATCGCGGTCACCGGCCGCGCCGTCGACGAGGAGGGCATGGCCGACCTCATCTCCCGCGTCGCCTCGGGGATCCGGCTCGGCGGAGACTGACCGCACCGGTCGTCGGGCGTCTCAGATGCCCGACACGGTGACGGAGTCGAGCACCTGGTTGGCGGTGGCCCGCTCGTCGCTGCGGACCTGCACCCACAGCAGCTGGCTGGAGTTGACCTGGATGACGCGCTCGACCATGACGTCGGCGCCGGGACAGCCGCTGAAGAAGACCGTCATCGACGCGTCGCCGTCGCGCTGGTCGCGGATCAGGCCACCGGGCGCGTCGACGCACTCCTTGTGCTGCGGCACGCGCGAGGGCAGCTTGTCGGAGGCGAGGATGCCGACGAAGACGCCGGGCGACGGGTCGTCGGCGGAGTTCCAGCCGGCCCGGCTGCCCGAGGCCAGCGACGGCTGGGCCTGCTCGCCCTCGACGGGGGTCCACTGCTCGGGGTCGACCTGGGCGGTCCACGACTCCGGCACCGTCACCGAGATCGTGCCCGTGCGGTCCGCGACGGTCCGCGTCGCGGTGCTCGTGCGCTCGAGGGTCCAGCCGGCCCCGGCGCCCACCGCGAGCACCAGCAGCGCGGCCACGACCGCCGCCGGACGCCGGGCCCGCCGCCACCGCCCCCCGGGCCGCAGCGGCGCCGCGTCGACGTCGCCGGCCGTGGTGGCAGCCGGCGGCTCGGCGCGCGTGAGGTCGGGGTCGATCGGCACCCACGTGCGCGGGGCATCCTCGACCTGGCCGCCCATCGCCTCCACCAGCGCGGCGGTGAAGGACGCGACGTCGTCGAAGCGGTCGTCGCGGTCGCGGGCCAGCGCGCGCAGCACGACCGCCTCGGCCTCGGCGTTGTCGATGCCCATCGGCGGCGGCGGTGCGGGGTCCTCGGCCGCGGACAGGCTGGTGTGGGAGAACGGCTGGCGGCCCGCCAGGAGGTAGTAGCCGAGCGCGGCCAGCGAGAACTGGTCGGCGCGGCCGTCCAGGCCCTCGCCGCGGGCCTGCTCGGGGGCGACGTACGTCGGGGTGCCGCCGACCATGGTCAGCCGCGACGACATGTCCATCGCCTTGCCGAGGCCGAGGTCGCCGACCATGGCGACGACCTGCGCGCCGCCGGGGTGCTCGACGCTGCGGAACAGCACGTTGGCGGGCTTGACGTCGCGGTGCAGCACCCCGCGGTCGTGCAGCGCGCTGAGCCCCTTGCCCACCTGGTCGATCACGGCCAGGGCCTCGCCGGGCGTGAGGGTGGCCAGCTCGAGGCGGTCGGCCAGCGTGCCCTGGTCGGCGTAGGCCATGACGAGGAAGGGGCGGTCGTCGGCGAGCTCCCCGGCGTCGTAGACGGTCACCACGTGGGGCGACTCGACCTTGCGCAGGAAGCGTCCCTCCTCGATGAAGCGCTGGCGGATGTGCAGGTCGCCCGCCCAGTTGTCGGCGAGCACCTTGATCGCCACGGGCGAGTCGAGGTGCTCGTCGTGCGCGAGCCAGACGGTCGCGAAGGCCCCGGACCCGATGCGACGCCGCACCGGGTACCGACCGAGACGAGAGGGAGCGGACACCCGGGCATTATCGTGCAGGCGTGAGCAATACGGGGGACCACGGTGCCGCACTCGCGCCGGACGACATCGACGACCTGGCCCGACGGGCGCGCGACGGCGACCGTGAGGCGCTGGAGATGCTGCTCGCCGCGGTGCGCCCGCGGGTGCTCAACATCTGCCGCGGGGTGCTCCCCTACTCCAGCGACGCCGAGGACGCGTGCCAGGAGGCGATGCTCAACGTCGCGACCAAGATCCACACCTGGGGCGCGCGGGGCCGCTTCACGACCTGGCTGCACATCGTGTCGGTCAACAGCGCGCGCACGACGTACCGCCGGCTGAAGAACCTCGCCGTCCCGACCGACTTCGAGGACGGCGCCCACGACCGTCCCGACCCGCGCACCACCAGCGTGATCGCCGGCACCCGCCTCGACCTGCTCGAGGCGATGGAGACCATCGAGGTCGACCACCCGCAGTACGTCGAGCCGCTGCTGCTGCGCGACGTCTACGGCCTGCCCTACGACGAGATCGCCGCGCTGGTCGACGCCCCGCTCGGCACCGTCAAGGCGCAGATCCACCACGGCCGCAAGCTGGCCCGCCCGTTGCTGCGCGGCGACCGGTGACCCGCCACCGCGGCGCCCGGGGGCTCGCGCTCGTCGCCTCGGTCGCCGTCCTGGCCGCCTGCTCCACCGAGGCAGGCACACCGGACGACCTCGTCACCCCCGCCGCCACGCAGGCCGTGGACCAGTCCGACGGCGACGCGCCCGCACCGGCCTCGGCGCCCACCGTCACCGACGCGGTCGAGCCCGACCTCGACCTCGCCGTCTCCGAGCCCCGCGAGGACAGCGTCTACCCCGCCGTCGGCGACCCGCGGGTCGACGCCCTCCACTACGACCTCGACCTGTCGTGGGACGCCGTCGCGCGGCGCCTCACCGGGCACGCCGTCGTGACCTTCCGCGCCACCCGCCGCGCGCCGCGCTTCCAGCTCGACCTCTCCCCCGCCCTCACCGTCGGCCGCGTCACCCTCGACGACGAGCCCGTGCGGTTCGCCCGCCGCGGCAAGGACTTCGTCGTGCAGGCGCCGGTGAGCGCCGACCAGCGCTACGAGCTGGCCCTCGACTACGTCGGCACGCCGCGGCCGGCGCCGGCGCCGACGACGCGCAGCGACTTCTCGACGACCGGCTTCACCGTCACCGACACCGGCGAGGTGTGGACGATGCAGGAGCCCTACGGGGCCTACACCTGGTACCCCGTCAACGACCAGCCCTCCGACAAGGCGCTCTACGACATCACCGTCCACGCACCGGCCCCCTGGACCGGGATCTCCAACGGCGCGCTGACACAGCTGAGCACCGACGAGGACGGCACCACCACCTCGTGGCAGCTCACCGAGCCGGCCGCGTCCTACCTCGTCACCCTCGCGATCGGCGACTACGCCCACGGCTCCAGCACCACCGACGACGGCCTGCGCGTCGACTACTGGACGCCGCGGGGCATGGTGCAGCGCCTGGGCCGGCTGCGGACCGCGTCGGCGTCGGTCGACTGGATCGAGGACAAGCTCGGGCCCTACCCCTTCGACACCCTCGGCCTCGTCGTCACCGACTCGCAGAGCGCGATGGAGACCCAGACCATGGTCACGCTCGGCAACAGCGACTACGTCCTGTCGCCGCCGGTGATCGCGCACGAGCTGGTGCACCAGTGGTTCGGCGACCAGGTCTCGCCCGCCGACTGGCGCGACGTGTGGCTCAACGAGGGCATGACGATGCTCATGCAGTGGCTCTACGAGGACGAGCACGACGTACGTCCGCTGCGCACCGCGCTGCAGGGCGCGCGGTTCGCGGACCGCGGGCTGCGCGCGGAGTACGGCCCGCCCGGCGACTACGACCCGGCGCAGTTCGGCGGCTCCAACGTCTACTACACGCCCGCGCTCATGTGGAACGAGCTGCGCGTGGCCCTCGGCGACGACGAGTTCTTCCGGATCGCCCGCGCGTGGCTGGCCGCCCACGACAACACCTCCGTGACCCGCGAGCAGCTCTACGACCACTGGGAGAGCGAGACCGGCCTCGAGCTGTCGGCGTTCTTCGACGCGTGGATCATGGGCCGCACCACGCCGAAGCCGGGAGTGCCCGGAGCTGAGCCGCGTCGCGGCTAGCCTCGCTGGATGAGCCGCCTCTCCGCCCACGACCTCATCGACCTGGTCCTCGACGAGGGCTCCTGGACCTCGTGGGACACCCCGCCCGCCCGCGACGGCGTCAGCGAGGCGTACGCCGCCGAGCTGGCCGCCGCGGCCGAGAAGTCCGGCGTCGACGAGTCGGTGCTCACCGGCGAGGCGCGCATGCACGGGCGCCGCATCGCGGTGCTCGTGGGCGAGTTCGGCTTTCTGGCGGGCTCGATCGGCCGGGCCGCGGCCGACCGGATCGTCGCCGGCATCGAGCGCGCCACCCGCGAGGGCCTGCCGCTGGTCGCGGCGCCGGTGAGCGGCGGCACGCGCATGCAGGAGGGCACGCCCGCCTTCGTGCAGATGGTGCGGATCTCGGCGGCCGTGGCGGCCCACCGCACCGCGGGCCTGCCCTACCTCGTCTACCTGCGCCACCCCACGACCGGCGGCGTGATGGCCTCGTGGGGATCGCTCGGCCACGTGACCGTCGCCGAGCCGGGTGCGCTGGTCGGCTTCCTGGGCCCCCGGGTCTACGAGGCGCTCTACGGCAAGAAGTTCCCCGAGGGCGTGCAGACCTCGGAGAACCTCTACGCCCACGGCATCGTCGACGCGGTCCTGCCGCCCGAGGAGATCGCCGACATCCTCGACCGCGCGCTCACCATCTTGATGGCCGCGCGCGAGGGCGTCGCGCCGGTGGCCGACCCCGGGCAGGAGGACGTGCCCGACGTCGACACGTGGGACTGCGTGACGCGCTCGCGGCGCCCCGACCGGCCCGGCGTACGCCGTCTGCTGCGCTACGCCGCCAGCGACGTCGTGCCGCTCAACGGCACCGGCCAGGGCGAGCGCGACCCCGGCCTGTTGATCGCGCTGGCGCGCTTCGGCGAGGCGCCGTGCGTCTTCCTGGGCCAGGACCGGCGCGGGCAGACCACCGACCACCCGATGGGCCCCGAGGCGCTGCGCGAGGCCCGGCGCGGCATGCGGCTGGCCTCGGAGCTGGGGCTGCCGCTCGTCACCGTCATCGACACCCAGGGCGCCGCGCTGTCGGCCGACGCCGAGAACGGCGGGCTCGCCGGCGAGATCGCCCGCTCCCTCGCCGACCTCGTCACCCTGGATGCGCCCACGCTGTGCCTGATGCTCGGGGAGGGCAACGGTGGCGGCGCACTGGCGCTGCTGCCCGCCGACCGGGTCGTCGCCGCGCAGCACGCGTGGCTCTCACCGCTCCCGCCCGAGGGCGCCTCCGCGATCGTGCACCGCGACCTCGACCACGCGGCCGAGATGGCGCGCGCGCAACAGGTGCGCGCGCTCGACCTCTACCGCCGCGGCATCGTCGACCGCATCGTCGCCGAGAAGCCCGACGCCGCCGACGAGCCGGAGGAGTTCTGCCGGCGCGTCGGTGCGGTGCTCGAGCACGAGCTCAGCGCGCTGCTGGCGTCGGGTCCGGGGTCGGCGCAGAAGCGGGCGCGGCGCTACGTGTGATCGGCCCGAGCGGTGCGTGAGGAGGGTTCTGGGCCCGGGGAAGCCGCCTCACTCACCGCCGACTCAGCGGGCGGTGTGTGAGGAGGGTTCTGCAGTGCCCGAACCCTCCTCACTCACCGCTCCTCGGCGGACTCCTCGGGCGCGTCGGAGCGCTCGGCGGCCTCGGCAGCCGCCTCCTCCTGGGCCTCGACGACCTCGGCCTCGGTGACGGCCTCCGGTACGTCGTCCTCGCCGGCGCTGGCCGCCGGAGCCATCCCGACGCCGGGCACGCTGGTGCCGCTGAGGGTGGCGAGCATCTGGCGCACGTTGGAGAGCTGGGCGTTGATGCTGTCGCGGCGCTGCCCGGCCGCGGCCAGCTCGCGATCGGACTCCGCGCGCACCCGGTCGGCGGTGGCGCGAGCCTCGGCGACCATCGTGGTGGCGCGCTCCTCGGCGTCGGCGAGCATCCGCGCCACCTTCGCCTCGGCCTCGCTGCGGCTGCGCTCCATCGCGGCCTCGGCGTCGCGGTTGCGCGCGGTCATCGCGTCGAGCTCGGCCTGGCTGGCGGCCTGCTGGGCCTGGAACTCCGAGGTGGCCTTCTGCCGGCGCTCGGCCAGCGTGGTCTCGAAGTCGGCGGCGGCCTGCGCGGCCTGGGCGCGGGCCTCCTCGTGCAGCGCCTCGGCCTCGGCCCGACGGGCGGAGGCGTCCCGCTCGGCGGCGTCGCGCTCGGAGTCGGCGGCCGTGCGCGCGTCGGCGAGCACGCGCGCACCCTCGGCCTCGGCGTCGCGCCGGGTCTCCTCGGCGTAGCGGTCGGCCTCGGCGCGCAGCGCGGCGACCTCGGCCTCCGCGTCCTTGCGCAGCGCCTCGACCTCGCCCCGCACGCGGTCGCGGACCTCTGCCGCCTCTGCCTCGGCGAGCGACAGGATCTGGCCGATGCGCTCACCGAGGTGGGCGTACGTCGGCAGCTCGGGCTCGTGCGCCTCCCGCGAGACGAGCGCCTCGCGCGACGCGGCCGCCTCCGACCGGGCCTGCTCGGCGGCGGCCTCGGCCGCCTCGAGCCGCTTCTGGAGGGCGGCGGCCTCCCCGCGGGCCTGGGCGATGGCGCGCTCGACCTCGGTGGGGTCGTAGCCGCGGCGCACGGACGTGAACATCTCTTCAGGCATCGGAGTTCTCCTGGTCGGGGGTCTGGCTGGAGGAGCTGGGGGCGCCCGTCGCACGCTCGGGCACCGACAGTGCCTCGATGACGCCGGAGAGCCGGGCCAGCTCGGCGGCGATGCTGTCGCGCTGCGTCTGCAGCTGGGCGATCTCGGCGCGGGCCCGCTCCACCGCGCGGCGGGCGCCGTCGCGCAGCTGGTCGGCCTCGGCCCGGCCGTCGGCGACCATGGCGAGCGCCTCCTCGCGGGCGCTGCGCCGGTCCTCGGCCGCCTCGGCCCGGCTGCGGGTGACCTCCTCGGCGACCAGGGCACGCAGCCTCGCCGCGCCGCTCTCGGCCTCGGCGCGCCGGCGCTCGAGGCGCTCGACGGCCCGCTCGGACTCGTCGGTCGCGTCGGCCATGATGCGCTCCGCCTCGGTGTGCGCCTGCTCGAGCACCGCCTTGGCCTCCGCGGTCCGCTCGGCGGCGGCCTGGGAGGCGGCGTGCTCGATCTCGGCGGCGCGCTGCTTGCCCTCGGCGAGCTCGATGGCCACGCGAGCGTCGATCGCCGCGATGATGCCGTGGGCGCGCTCGCGTGCGCGGCGTACGTGGTCGCCCGCGTCGGCATGGGCGGCCTTGCGGATCGAGTCGGCCTCGGTGGCCGCGCCGGCGAGCACCGACTGCACCGTCTGGGTGGCCCACTCGGTCTGCTCGGAGGCGTGACGCAGCTTGTCGTCGCTCTCGGCGCGCGCAGCTGCGAGGGTCTCCTCCGCAGCGAGGCGCATCTGCTCCACCTCGGCGCCCGTGGTGCGACGCAGGTCCTCGACGTGGAGCGACGCCTCGTCACGGATCCGCGCCGACTCGGCCGACGCGCTGGCGCGCAGCGTCTCGGCCTCGGCCGTGGCGGAGTCCAGGTGCTGCTGGCCAGCGGCACGTGCCTCCTCGACCAGACGGGCCGCCGTCTCCTGCGCGCCGGTGACTGTCTGCTCGGCCTCGACGCGAGCGGCCTCGAGCAGCGCGTCGCGCTCGGCCGCCGCGCTGTCGCGCAGCTCTTGCGACTCGGCGCGGAGCGACACGGCGTCGTCGGCGGCCTGGGCGCGCAGCTTCTCGCTCTCGGCGCGGGCCGCCTCGACCTGCTGGTCGCGGGCGCTCCCGGCCGCGGTCATCAGCAGCGAGGCCTGCTCGTTGGCGTCGAGCACGATCGTGGCGGCCTCCTCCGAGGCGCCGGCGAGGACCTCCTCGGCCTGCTTGCGCGCCCGCGCGGCCTCCGCCCGGTCGCGCTCGGCCTCGGCCATCAGCCGGCGGGCCTCAGCGCGCAGCGTGGCCAGGTCGGCGGTGAGCCGCTCGGCCTCCTCGCGGGCCTCGCTCTGCAGCTGGTCGGCCACCTGCTGGGCACGCGCCAGCAAGGTCGCCGTGCTGGGCTCGCCGGAGGCGGCCGTGGCGGCGTCGAGAGCCATGCGCCCGCTCCTTCGTGTGCGTTCCGAGACCCTCATCCTCGCAGGCCACCCCTGCGGGTGACAAAGGGGCAGACACAGGGGCGGTCGGCACTGTTGCGCCCAGAGCGAAACGCCTTGCCGCCCACGCTGCCGGGCCGGTGGAGTGGGGGTCATGAAGCTCCTCGTCCTCGGCGGAAGCAAGTTCCTCTCACGTGAGACCGCGGCGCAGGCCCTGGCCCGCGGGTGGGACGTGACGTGTGCGTGCCGCGGCGAGTCGGGCACCGTGCCCGAGGGCGCCACCCACCTCCGGTGGGACCGCGCCGAGCCGGCTCCCGCCGAGCTGGCTGACGGCGACTGGGACGCCGTGGTCGACGTCGCGCGCCACCCCTCGCACGTGCGCCGCGCGGTCGAGGCGGCGCCGGCGGCGCACTGGGTGTTCGTCTCGACGATCAGCGTCTACGCCGACAACTCCTCAGCCGCCATGGAGCCGCTGGTCGAGGCGATCACCGACGACGTCGACCTGGCCGAGGACCCCGAGGCCTACGGCGGCATGAAGGTCGCCTGCGAGCAGCTGGTGGTCGACGCCGCGGCGTCCGCGGTCGTCGTACGCCCCGGGCTCATCGTCGGTCCGGGCGACCCGACGGGACGCTTCGCGCACTGGCCGCAGCGGTTGGCGCGCGGCGGCGAGGTGCTGGCGCCGGGTGCGCCCGACGACGTGGTGCAGGTGATCGACGTGCGCGACCTGGCCACGTGGCTGCTCGACCTCGCCGAGGCCCGCACGACCGGCGCCTATGACGCGGTCGGCGAGCCGATGCCGTTCGCCGACCTGCTCGCGGGCGTGGCGTCCGGCGTCGGGGCCGACCCGCGGCTCACCTGGGTCGACCAGGACTTCCTCGAGGCGCACGAGGTCGCGCCGTGGGCGGGCGAGGGCTCGCTGCCGCTGTGGCTCCCGCGCCCGGAGTACGACGGCATGCTGGCGCACGACCCCGCACCGGCGCTCGCCGCCGGGCTGCGGCTGCGACCGGTGGCCGAGACCGCACCGGGCTGCCTCGACTCCCCGGTCGTCGCGCTGTCGGCCGAGCGGGAGGCCGAGGTGCTCGCCGCCTGGCACGCCCGGTGACCTCGGGGTAGTGAGGGACGTTCCGGTAGGAAGGTCGGCCGATCGCCGACCAGAACGTCCCTCACTACCCCGGACAGAGATCGGTCAGAAGAGCAGCGCGGTGCCCGGGTCCTGCAGGATGCCGGCCACGTCGGCGAGGAAGCGCGAGCCCTTCTCACCGTCGATGTGACGGTGGTCGAACGACAGCGCCAGCGTCGTCACGTCGCGCACCACGATCTCGCCGGTGGCCTCGTCGACCCACGGCCGCTTGTTGATCGCGCCGAAGCACAGGATCGCGGACTCGCCGGGGTTGATGATCGGCGTACCGGCGTCGACGCCGAAGACGCCGACGTTGGTGATGGTGAAGGTGCCGCCCGCCATCTCGGCCGGCTGCGTCTTCCCGTCGCGGGCGGTGGCGGTGAGCTCGCCAAGCGCGCCGGCCAGCTCGACCATCGACATCGCGTCGGCGTCCTTGACGTTGGGCACCACCAGGCCGCGCGGCGTGGCGGCCGCGATGCCGAGGTTGACGTAGTGCTTGTAGACGACCTCCTGCGCGGCGTCGTCCCAGAACGAGTTGATCTCCGGGGTCCGCTTCATCGCCATCAGCACCGCACGCGAGAGCACGAGCAGCGGGCTGATCCGCACGTCCTTGAGCTCGCGCCGCGCCTTGAGCCGGTCGACGAGCTGCATCGTGGCGGTCACGTCGACGGTGACCCACTCGGTGACGTGCGGGCTGGTGAAGGCCGACTGGCTCATCGCCGTCGCCATCATCTTGCGCACGCCCTTGATCGGCTCGCGCGTCTCGCGCTCCCCGGACGCCTGGTCTCGTGACGGTCGCTGGGCGACCTCCTCGACCGACGTCGTCCGGGCCGTGGCGGATCCGGAGACGGCACCCTGCACGTCGTCGCGGGTGATCGAGCCCGAGGGGCCCGAACCGGTCAGGGTCGTCAGGTCGACGCCGAGGTCCTTGGCGAGCTTGCGCACGGGCGGCTTCGCCAGCGCCCGTACGTCGCCCGCGCCGACCTGGGCGGCTGCCGGGACGAGCGCCTCGGCGGGCGCGGCCGCGGGCGCGGGCCGCTGGTCGACGGCCGGCACCGGCGGCTCGTCGGCCGGCAGCACGTCCTGCGACTGGGCCCCGCCCGGGGAGAACGCGCCCTGCACCTGCATCTGCGTCTGGGCGCCGGCGTCGGTGCTCGGCGACGCGGAGCCGCGGCGGGCCCGGCGCATCGGACCGCGCTCGGCCTTGATCCGCCCGACGAGGGAGGCACCCTCCATCGAGCCGGAGGCAGCCGGGTTGGACAGGTCGATGTCGGCCGGGTCGACCTGCTGGGCAGCCTCGGCCGCACCCGCCTGCTGACCTGCCTTCTGCGCGATCCCGAGATAGGGGTCGGACTCGGTCTGCTCGGCCGGGGCGGCGGTGGGAGCCGACGGCTCCTCACCCGGAGCGCCGACCGAGATGATCGGCGTGCCGACGGGGACGGTCTCGCCCTCGGCGACCAGGAGCGCCAGGACGGTGCCCTCGAACGGTGAGGGCAGCTCGACGAGCGACTTGGCGGTCTCGATCTCGACGATCACGTCGTTGATCTCGATGGTGTCGCCGACCTTGACCTTCCAGGCCACGATCTCGGCCTCGGTGAGGCCCTCGCCGACGTCGGGGAGGAGGAACTCAGACATCTCGGATCCCTCTCAGAACGCGAAGGTGCGGTCGACGGCGTCGAGCACACGGTCGAGGTCGGGGAGGTACTCCTCTTCGATCCGCGACGGCGGGTAGGGCATGTCGAAGGCGCCGACGCGCAGCACCGGGGCCTCGAGGGAGTAGAAGCACTCCTCGGTGACCCGGGCCGCGACCTCGGCACCCATGCCGAGGTTGACGTGCGCCTCGTGGGTGACGACGCAGCGACCGGTGCGGCGTACGGACTCGTAGACCGGCTTCATGTCCAGCGGCGACAGCGTGCGCAGGTCGATCACCTCGAGGTTGCGGCCCTCGGACGCGGCGGCCTCGGCTGCCTTGAGCGCCGTCTTCACCGTCGGGCCGTAGGCCAGGACGGTGGCGTCGGTGCCGGGACGCACCACGCGCGAGGTGAACAGCGGCTCGGGCGTGGCCGACTCGTCGAGCTCGGCCTTGTCGGCGTGGTACTGGCGCTTGGGCTCGAAGAAGATGACCGGGTCGTCGTGGGCGATGGCCTGCTGGATCATCCAGTAGCCGTCGACGGGGTTGGAGCAGGCCACGACCTTGAGGCCGGGGGTGTGCGCGAACTGCGCCTCCGGGCTCTCGGAGTGGTGCTCGACCGCGCCGATGCCGCCGCCGAAGGGGATGCGGATGACGATCGGCATCTTCACCTTGCCCTGCGAGCGGTAGGTGTACTTCGCGACCTGGCACACGATCTGGTCGTAGGCGGGGTAGACGAACCCGTCGAACTGGATCTCGATGACGGGGCGGTAGCCGCGCAGCGCCATGCCGACGGCAGTGCCGACGATGCCGGACTCCGCGAGGGGTGAGTCGATGACGCGGTCCTCGCCGAAGTCCTTCTGCAGGCCGTCGGTGATGCGGAAGACGCCGCCGAGCTTGCCGACGTCCTCGCCCATGAGCAGGACCTTGTCGTCGGCCTCCATCGCCTTGCGCAGGCCCATGTTGAGGCCCTTGGCGAGAGTGATCTTCTGAGTGGTGCTCATCTCAGTGGGCTCCTTCGAACGACGCGAGGTAGGCCGCGAAGCCGTCGCGCTGGGCGGCGATCTCCTCGGTCATCTCGGTGAAGACGTAGCCGAACTGGTCCATCGGCTTCGGGTCGGGCAGCGCCTTGCACCCCTCGCGGAGGTGGTGGCCCATCTCCTTGGCCTCGGCGTCGAGGTCGTCGAAGAACTGCTGGTCGACCAGGCCGTTGCGGCGCAGGTAGACCTTGAGCCGCTCGATCGGGTCCTTGAGCTTCCAGTGCTCGAGCTCGTCGTTGAGGCGGTAGCGGGTGGGGTCGTCGGTCGTGGTGTGCGCGCCCATCCGGTAGGTGTAGGCCTCGACGAACGACGGACCGTTGCCCTCGCGGGCGCGCTGCAGCGCGGCCTTGGTGACGGCGTACGTCGCCAGCACGTCGTTGCCGTCGACGCGGATGCCCGGGAAGCCGAAGCCCAGCGCGCGCTGGTAGAGCGGGATGCGGGTCTGGCGCTCGATCGGCTCGGAGATGGCCCACTGGTTGTTCTGGCAGAAGAACACCACGGGCGCGTTGTAGGAGGCCGCGAAGATGAACGCCTCGTTGACGTCGCCCTGCGAGGAGGCGCCGTCGCCGAAGTGGGCGATCACGGCCGAGTCGCGCTCGGGGTCGCCGGTGCCGACCACGCCGTCGCGCTGCATGCCCATGGCGTAGCCGGTGGCGTGCAGGGTCTGGGCGCCGATGACGATCGTGTAGAGCCCGAAGTTGTTCTCGTTGGGGTCCCAGCCGCCCTGGTCGACACCGCGGAACAGCCCGAGCAGCCGCAGCGGGTCGACGCCCTTGCAGTAGGCGACGCCGTGCTCACGGTAGGTCGGGAAGACGTAGTCCTGGGGGCGCAGCGCGCGGCCGGCGCCGATCTGGGCGGCCTCCTGGCCGAGCAGCTGGGCCCAGATGCCGAGCTCGCCGTGGCGCTGGAGCGCCGTGGCCTCGACGTCGATGCGCCGGGTCAGGACCATGTCGCGGTAGAGGCCACGCAGCTCCTCGGCCGAGAAGTCGTGGTCGAACTCCGGGTGGTGGACGCGCTCACCCTCGGGAGTGAGGAGCTGGACGAGCTCGGGGCCACCGTCGGACTGGGACGGTCCGAAGACGTCCGCCAGGTCGGGGCCGAAACTCTCATGTTCGGACAACGGGCTCTCCTTCAACAGCTAGCGGCGGTCCCGGGATCGCCGGACGCCGACGGCTTGCAGCGTGGTCGTCGGCGTGTGTGACCCCGACCACATGGTGGCGCTCAACGTATCGGCCGGGGCCAGCCAGCACCAATCTGGGTCGCCCCTCCCGTGCACCGATAGTCCGTGTCGAATGGGTCGTCCCCCGTGGTGGCGGCCGACACATTTGATACGGACTATCGGGGCATGCGGATGAGCCGGCGCCGACGGGCTCGTGGGTGACCCGTCGACGCCGGCTCGCCTCCATTGGGGGGTGGAGGCACGGGCAGCTCCACGCGCTACCCGGAGCTGGGGGCAGCCACCTCCTGCTCGGGAACCGCAGACCGGCGTCCCGTCCGACCACGAGGGCCGGGCGCGACGCCGGGATGCAGGATCTTGCGAGCGTGGTGGACAGGACCTCCAGCATGCCGTGGGCTCGTGCCCACGTCCCGATTGGCACACGTGCCCATCGGGAGCTGAGACACGGTCGTCAGCTGCTCGTGGCGTGCAGGGCCGTGCTGGGCACGGTCCCGCCCGCCGGAGCGGCGGAGGACCCGCTGGGCTGTCCGACGGACAACCCACCGACTGTGAGTGCGACGGCTACGAGAGCCAATGCGGCGCGGCGCATGAGCACTCCTTCCTGTGATGGCCGGAGGCGCGAACGACCGGTTGTTCCCCTGGAACGACGGTGCGCGGGCCAGTTTGGAGACGAGCGACCCGGCTTGGGCCGACGCAGCCCTACGAACCAACGCAGTTCTGCGGCTGGATGGCTCCGGCCGTCTGTGCGTTGCCCGAGCTGAGGACGTCGCAGGTGGCTGCGTCGAGCAAACTCCAATAGATGGTCGAGGCGAAGTCATCCGCAGAACCAGTCGGCGCGGACTCGATCCAGTACGTCTCGCCGATGGTCCCAGCCGGGACGAGGACGCTGCCGCCAGTTACCCCACCGCTACAACCGGGCGCCGGCGCGGCCACCTGCGTGCACTGGTTCTGGTTCGCTGGCGCATGCCCGGGCGTGTCGAAGATGCCCCGAACCCCGCTGTAGACGCCGGGGCCAGGTCCGGTGGGAGCCGGTCCGACGTTGCTGGTGAACATGCCCGTGATCTGGAAGATGATGGCGGTGGATCCCGGGTTGCTCAGCGTGAGGGGGACCTCGAGCGTGAACTTGCCGCCACACCCCTTCCCGACGGATCCGGTGTTTCCGCATGCCCTGCCGAAGTCGATGACCGGCGGCGGCGGCTCGTGCGAGGTGGCGAAGGCCGGGATCGGTGCCGCGATCGCGATGACCGGGACCGACCAGGCGGCTCCTCGTACGACGGTGCGGCGAGAGTAATTGGACATGATGTTCCTTCGATTGCCGTGGAGCCGGCGCCCCAACTACCGCCGGCTGCATCTGCCGTCGCCCCCAAGACGTCGGCACTTCTGCAAGCACAAGCCTCGTCGCTGGAATGGGCGTGACATAGGGGCTTGGACGAGGCACCGGGGGATCTGCGAGAGGACTTGAGGGAACCTCGACGTACTTGGAGGAACACCGGTGTTTGGGCCGGACCAGTGGGTCGGTCTGCGTCGCTCGGCAGACACCCTCAAGCGCCCGAAATGCCGCTCCCATGCGGGTTTCCGGCCCACCCGCAGGGCTGGGCCACGCCACAGCTGAAGCGGCGCCGCCGGGCCCGTGGGTGACCCGTCGGCGCCGATTCCCTCCCATGGGGTGGAGGCTCGGGAGCAGGACTGCTACCCGGAGTGCGGGGGTGCCGTCGAGGACGGCGGAGGAGGCCTCGTCACAGGCCCAGGTCGTCGAGCGACACCGAGGCCGCGCAGCGCTGCGGGACCCGGATCCGGTCGAGGCGACGGCCGTCGACCTCCAGGGTGACCTTCTGGTTGGCGCGGGCCCGCGTGACGAAGGACCGGCTGGCCAGCGGCCCGACCGCGACGCGGTGCACCGTGGCACCGATCCGCAGGACGTAGACGGCCACCTCGCCGGAGCGGTTCGCCATCCGGGCGCGCACCCGGCCCCGGCAGCGCGCGCGGACCGAGCCGACCGGAGAGCCGAACGCCTGCGCGGGCAGCACCTCCGGCGTGCAGGCCCGCACGGTGGTCGAGGCGCTCGCAGCGCCGCTCGCCAGGTCGATCGACGTGGTGGTGGTGTGGCTGGCGCAGGCACCGGGCGCACCCCCCGCGAGGGCGAGGTCGTAGGCCCACGATCGCTCCAGCCCGGGCGCCCAGCCCAGCGCGGGCTCGAGGACGACGCGCTGGCCCGAGACGCCCTGGTCGTCGACGACGGCGACCGTGGCGTCGGTCTCGCGGGCGACGAACGACGCCGGCGCGGAGCCTTCGGAGGTCGCCGCGACGCCGTCACCCGCCGGGTCCCAGGCCGCGGTGGCCGTGACGGTGCCGGACGACGCGGGGACGGAGCCGAACGAGCACGTCCAGGGCAGCGTCACCGTCTCGCCCGCGCCCACGAGGACGTCGTCGCCACCCGTGACGGTGCAGGTGGGCGCTCCGCCGAGGTCGGTGGCGACCGACACGTCGGAGGTCGTCGCGGAGGTGCCGGAGCTGGTGACGGTGGCCTCGCCGGAGAGCGTCCACCCGGACTCGGTCATCGCACCGGCCCGGGCCGTCACGGTGTAGTGGAAGCGCGCGCGACCGCTGGCGTCGACCGACCGTGTGGTCGCGTCGACGGCCTTCTCCAGCGACCACGCGTAGGAGCGGTCGACGTGGCCCACGGCGGTGACCGTGGTCGTCGGCGTGGCTCCGGCGTCGTACGACGCTGCGGTGGCCGGGGCCGGGTCGAGGGCGAGCGCGGGCAGGATGAGCAGCACCGGTGCGAGCCGGACGGCGCGTCCGGTGCGCGCGGCCGTGCGGCGCGTCGCGGTCCCGTGTGCAGCTCCCACTGTGTGCTCCCCTGGCCGTCGATCCCGGACGGGATCGGTCGAGGGCTGCCACCCCTGTCGGCAGCCGTGGTCACCACGGTGCCGTCCCGACACGCGGGTCGGGCAGGACTTCGACGAAGCCCCGGCCTACCTGAGGAGCTGCTTGACCGAACCTCGACCGAGCGTGGGAAAACCTGACAGAACACCCGTCACGACAACCCCGCCAGCCTCAGGCGTACGCACGGATCAGGTGCGTCACCCGCGGCCGTGCGGGGTGTGCCAGACGGCCGGGTCCGGGCCGGCAGGCACGATCTGCGTGGGGTTGATGTCGGTGTGCACGACGTAGTAGTGGCGCTTGATCTGGTCGAGGTCGACCTCGTCGCCGAAGCCGGGGGTCTGGAAGAGCTCGCGGGCGTAGCCCCAGAGGTTCGGCATCTCGGTGAGCTTGTTGCGGTTGCACTTGAAGTGCCCGTGGTAGACCGCGTCGAAGCGCACCAGCGTGGTGAAGAGCCGCACGTCGGCCTCGGTGATCGCCTCGCCCATGAGGAAGCGACGCTGGCCCAGGCGCTCCTCGAGCCAGTCCATCGCGGCCCAGAGCCGCTCGTAGGCCTCGTCGTAGGCCTCCTGCGAGCCGGCGAAGCCGCACCGGTAGACGCCGTTGTTGACCTCGGTGAAGACACGCTTCATGACGGCCTCCATCTCCTCGCGGAGGTCGGCGGGCCAGAGGTCGGGGGCGTCGGGGCGGTGGTGCTCGCGCCACTCGAAGAACAGGTCGTGGGTGATCTGCGGGAAGTCGTTGGTGACGACCTTGCCGGAAGGTACGTCGACCAGCGCCGGCACCGTGATGCCGCGCGGGTAGTCGGGCTGCCGCGCGAAGTAGGCCTCCTGCAGCCGCTCGATGCCCAGCACCGGGTCGCGCCCACCCTCGTCGAGGTCGAAGGTCCAGCTGCGCGCGTCGTGGGTCGGGCCCGGAGCACCCCACGAGATGACGTCCTCCAGGCCGAGCAGCGAGCGCACGATGATCGAGCGGTGGGCCCACGGGCAAGCGCGGGCGGCCACGAGGCGGTAGCGCCCGGGCTCGACGGGCCAGCGCTCCACGTCGCGGGGGCTGTCCTTGGACCCGCTGGGGAAGGCGTCGTCGAGCGGGTCCGCCGACCGCTCGCCGGCCAGCACCCGGTCGGGGAGGTAGGACATGTCGCGCTCGAAGGGCTCGCCCTGCTTGGTGTAGGTCGCCGTGTCGTTCACGCTTCAACCATAGCCACCGGGCCATGCAGACTCCAAAGAAGTGTTTGCAAATAACTCTTTGCAGTCCTACGCTGGTCCCGTGAAGCCGACCTCCGCCATCACCCCCGACATCGCCGGCCTCCGCGCGCTGAGCCACCCCGTGCGCCTGCGGATGCTCGGGCTGCTGCGTGCCGAGGGCGCGGCCACCGCGACCACCCTCGCCAGGCGCCTCGACCTCAACACCGGCGCGACGTCGTACCACCTGCGCCAGCTCGCGCAGCACGGCTTCATCGAGGAGGACACCGAGCGCGGCAACGCCCGCGACCGCTGGTGGCGCGCGACGCACGACGCCACGCGCACCGAGTTCCGCGGCGACGACATCACCGACGACGTCGAGGCCTACCTCGGCACCGTCGCGATGATCTACGGCGAGCGGCTGCGCACGGTCGTCTCCGAGCTGCGGTTCTACCCCGAGGAGTGGCAGGGCGTGAGCACGCTCAGCGACTGGCAGTTCTCCCTCACCCCGGCGCGCGCCAAGGCGCTCGTCGAGGCGCTCACCACCCTCATCGAGGACGTCGAGGAGACCGAGGAGGAGGGCGCGGCAGGCTTCGTGGTCAACCTCAACGCCTACCTCCGCCCCGGCGAGCTCGACACCGGGGAGCAGGCATGACGACCGCGGTGGCCCCCGCGACCCGGCGTACGCCGCTGGTCGGCGGCCTGGTCGCCGAGGGCGTCTCCTTCGTCGGCACGCGGATCTCCATGATCGCCATCCCGTGGTTCGTGCTGTCGACGACCGGATCGGCGACCCAGACCGGGCTGGTCGCGGCCGCCGAGATCACCCCGCTCGTGCTGCTCAAGGCCCTCGGCGGCCCGCTGCTCGACCGGGTCGGCCCGCGACGCGTGACGCTCGCGTGCGACCTGGTCTCGGCCGTCGTCGTCGCCACGATCCCGGTCCTGCACGGGCTCGGCCTGCTCTCCTTCCCCACCCTGCTGGTGCTGGTCGCGGCCGCCGGCGCGCTGCGGGGGCCGGGCGACGCCGGCAAGGCCGCGATGAGCCCCGAACTCGCGCGCGTGGCCGGCTGGTCTCTGGAGCGGGTGTCGGGCCTGGCGTCGGCGGTGGAGCGGACCTCCACGATGGCCGGCGCCGCCCTCGCGGGCCTGCTGGTGGCAGGCGTCGGCGCGGCCGACGCGCTCTACGTCGACGCCGCGTCGTTCGTCGTGTCCTTCGTGGTCTTCGGCCTGGCGACGCGCGGGCTGGGCCGGCCGGTCCCGCCGGAGGCCGACGTGCACCCCACGTCGTACGCCACCGAGCTGCGGCAGGGCTGGGACTTCCTGCGCACCGAACCGGTGCTGATCGCGATCTGCGCGATGGTCGCGGTGACCAACCTCGTCGACCAGGCCTGGACCGCGGTCCTCTCGCCGGTGTGGGCCAAGGAGTCCGGCGCGGGCGTCGCGGTGCTCGGCAGCCTGTTCGCGGTGATGAGCGGGGCGTCGGTCGTCGGTGCGCTCACCGCCGCGCGGTGGGGCGAGACGCTGCCGCGCTTCCGCACCTACGTGCTCGCGTTCCTCGTCGCGGGGGCGCCGCGCTTCGTCGCGATGGCGCTCGAGTCGCCGGTGTGGGCGGTCTTCGTCGTGACCGCGGTGGCGGGCGTCGCGTCGGGCTTCCTCAACCCGATCCTGGGCGCGGTCATCCTCGAGCGCATCCCCGCGCCGCTGCTCGGGCGCGTGTCGTCGCTCAACACCGCGATCTGCTGGTCGCTGATGCCGCTCGGCGGGATCCTCGGCGGGCTCGCGGTCACCGGCCTCGGCATCTCACCGGCCCTGCTGGTCGCGGGCGCGGTCTACCTCGTCACCACGATGGCGCCGACCCGGGTGCCGTCGTTCCGCACGATGGACCGGGCGCCCGGCTCTGTCCCGAGCGGTGTGTGAGGCGGCTTCTGGCTCACCGAAACCCGCCTCACGCACCGCTGGTCCGATCGAACGGTTCCGAGCGGTGTGTGAGGGGGGTTGTCAGGCCTCAGAACCCGCCTCACGCACCGCCCCAAGAGCGATCAGGGTGCGAAGCGCGCCGCCACCTCGACCACGCGGTCGAAGGCCTCGGCCTCCCCGATGCTGACCCGTACGCCGTCTCCGGCGAAGGGCCGCACCGAGATCCCGACCTCGCCGCAGGCCGCGGCGAAGTCGAGGGCGCGGTCGCCGAGGGGGAACCACACGAAGTTGCCCTGCGCGTCGGGGAGCTCCCAGCCCACCTCGCGCAGTCGGGCGACGAGGTCGGCGCGTCGCTCGACGAGGTCGGAGACCCGCGCGAACAGCTCGTCCTGCGCCTCCAGCGAGGCGATCGCGGCGGCCTGGGCGACGTGGCTCACGCCGAACGGCAGCGAGACCGCACGCAGCGCGGCGGCCAGCGGCGCCGGCGCGACGGCGTACCCGACCCGGAAGCCGGCCAGCCCGTAGGCCTTGGAGAACGTGCGCGTCAGCACCACGTTGTCGTGGCGGCGGTAGGTCGCGATGCCGTCGACCGCGTCGTCCATGCGGACGAACTCGAGGTAGGCCTCGTCGACCACGACGACCACGTGGGAGGGCACCTTCGCGAGGAAGGCGTCGAGCTCGGGCTGGGTGACGGCAGGCCCGGTGGGGTTGTTGGGCGTGCAGACGATGACGACCTTGGTGCGGTCGGTGACGGCCGCGGCCATCGCGTCGAGGTCGTGGTGCCCGTCGGGCAGCAGCGGCACCTGCACGCTGGTGGCGCCGCCGGCGGTGACCGCGATCGGGTAGGCCTCGAAGGAGCGCCAGGCGTAGACGACCTCGTCGCCGGCGTCGCAGAAGGCGTTGACGAGCTGGTAGATCAGCGCGACCGAGCCGGTGGCGGCGGCGAGGTCGTCGGTCGGCACGCCCATCGCCTCGCCGAGCGCGGCGTAGAGCGCGGAGCTGCCCATGTCGGGGTAGCGGTTCATCTCCGCCGCGGCGGCGTGGGCGGCCTCGAGCACGCCGGGCAGCGGCGGGTAGGGGTTCTCGTTGGACGACAGCTTGTAGGACGTCAGCCCCTCGCGGGCGACCGGCGGCTTGCCGGCGACGTAGGCAGGGATGGCGAGCACGTTGGGCCGCGGCTGGGGAGAGCTCATGTCCGCACCTTAGTGAGCCGCCCGCGCCACGGCCTGAGCACCGGCAGCAGGAGGAGCCCGACGAGCGACCCGATCCCGGCACCGAGCACGTTGTCGACGAGGTCCGTCACGTCGCAGGCGCGGTCGAGGCGCGCGAGCTGGAGCTGGGTGAGCTCGATCCCCAGGCTGTACGCCGCCAGCAGCGCGAGGCCGAGCGGGGCGAGCACCAGCCCCGACCACCACCGTCCCGCGGCGAGCACCAGGAAGATGCCGGCCGGCACGAAGAGCAGCACGTTGAGGGTGCGCTGGTCGAGGCCGAGCACCTCGAACGTGGTGCCCGACGGGCCGCCGTAGTCCCACGAGCACGACTCGCTGCGCGTGTCGGCCGGCACGATCCCGACGTCGGGGCGGGTCGGCACGAGCGTCACCAGCGCGATCGCGACGAGCGACCAGAGCAGCCCCGCGACCGCGACGGCCGTGACGGGGCCGAGCCGCCGGCGCAGCGCCACGGCGAGGAGCACGCCCAGCACGGCGGCCACGAGGGCGCCCAGCACCATCACGCCGGTGCCGCCGATCCTGACCACCCGGTGAGGCTAGAGCGGGGACGGTGGACGACGCACGTTGGCTATGGTCGGGGCATGCGCTTCGTGACGTGGTTGCTGACCTACGCGGTCGGCCTGGCGGTGGCAGCCCAGCTGCTGGACGGGATCCGGTTCGACGGACCCGCGGCCGGCCAGGCCGAGGTGCAGGAGAAGATCGTGCCGCTGCTCGTCGTGGCGCTGATCCTGGGCCTGGTGTCGACGTTCGTCGAGCCGGTCGTCAAGCTGCTGTCGCTGCCGTTCATCATCCTCACCCTCGGCTTCCTGCTGCTCGTCATCAACGCGCTCATGCTGCTGCTCACCGCCCGCCTCGCGCAGGCCTTCGACCTCGGCTTCCACGTCGGCGGCTTCTGGAACGCCCTCGTGGGCGCGGTCATCGTCACCATCGTCGGCTGGGGCGTCCGCGCCGCCCTCCCGGCGCGGGACTGACCCGGTTTGCCGAGCCTCCCCCCGCCCCGCACCGCAGGGACCTACCGCATCGAGCTGGTGTGCCTGGGCAACATCTGCCGCTCGCCCACGGCCCACGTCGTGCTGGAGAGCCGGATCGCCGACGCCGGCCTCGACGACCGTGTCGAGGTCACCTCGTCGGGCACCGGCGGCTGGCACGTCGGCAACCCGATGGACGAGCGCGCCGCCGCAACACTGACCGGCGCCGGCTACGACCCGACGCGGCACCGCGCCCGGCAGTACGACGCCGCGCGCCCCGACACCCACGACGTAGTCCTGGTCATGGACGAGGCCAACCTCGCCGACGTGGGCGGGCGCAGCGCGCGTGTCGGGCTGTTCCGCGACCTCGATCCGGTCGATCCCGGGGGCGAGGTCCCCGACCCGTACTACGGTGGGGCCGACGGGTTCGAGGAGGTGCTGGCGATGGTCGAGCGCACGAGCGACGCGATCGTCGCTGCACTGCGCGACGCCCTGGCGGGCCGGGACTGATGGCTCGTCAGCCGATCATCGCCCGTCGGGCCGAGGAGCTCCTCGGCTCGTCGGTCGTCGCGACCTCACCGGTCGCCGGCGGTGACATCGCCACCGCGACCCGGCTGCGGCTCTCCAGCGGCCAGACCGCGCTGATGAAGACGCTCCCGCACGCACCGGAGGGCTTCTTCGAGGCCGAGGCCGCGGGCCTGGCGTGGCTGGGAGAGGTCGACGGCGGCGTCCCGGTGCCAGAGGTCCTCGCCGCCGCGAGCGACTGCCTCATCCTCGCCTGGGTCGAGCAGGGCCCGAAGACGCCGGTCGAGGCGGCCACCACCTTCGGCCAGCAGCTCGCCGTCACCCACGCGGCCGGCGCCGACGGCTGGGGCCTCGACCACGACGGCTTCATCGGCCGCCTCCCGCTGCCCAACCGCACGGCCGGCTCGTGGGCGGAGTTCTACGCCGTGCGCCGGCTCCTGCCCTACCTCAAGCTCGCGCGCGACCGCGGCGCGATCACCGACTCCGACGCCGCGGCGGTCGAGGCGGTCGTCGGCCGGCTCACCGAGCTGCTCCCCGACGAGGCACCCTCGCGGCTGCACGGAGATCTCTGGAACGGCAACTGCCTGTGGGGCCAGGACCTGGCCATCCACGTCATCGACCCCGCCGCCTACGGCGGTCACCGCGAGGTCGACCTCGCGATGCTGCACCTCTTCGGCCTCACGCACCTGCCGCGCGCGATGGCGGCGTACGACGAGGCGCACCCGCTGGCCGACGGCTGGGAGGACCGCCTCGGCCTGCACCAGCTCTTCCCGCTGCTCGTGCACGCCTGCATGTTCGGCGGGGGCTACGGCGCCCGGGCCGGCAGCGTCGCGGCGCGCTACGCCTGACCCTCACCCGATCTTCAGCGTGCGCTCAGGCACGACTGGCATCCTTGCAGTCGTGATGTGCCCGTGAGCGAGTCCAAGCCCTGCGTGCTGGTCGTCGACGACGACCGCGCCGTGCGCGACTCGCTGCGCCGCTCGCTGGAGTTCAACGGCTACGAGGTGGCGCTGGCCGCCGACGGTGCCGAGGGCCTGGTCGCCGTGGGCGCGCAGCACCCCGACGTGGTGGTGATCGACGTGATGATGCCGCGCCTCGACGGCATCGAGACCACGCGTGCGCTGCGCGCGGCGGGCAACGACGTACCGGTGCTGGTGCTGACGGCGCGCGACGCGGTCGGCGACCGGGTCGAGGGCCTCGACGCCGGCGCCGACGACTACCTCACCAAGCCGTTCGCGCTCGAGGAGCTGCTGGCCCGGCTGCGCGCCCTGCTGCGCCGGGTGGTGCCCGAGGACGGCGCCGACGGCGAGGTGCTGACCTTCGCCGACCTGACGATGGACGTCGCGAGCCGCGACGTCTCGCGCGGCGGCCGGGCGATCGAGCTGACCCGCACCGAGTTCACCCTGCTGGAGATGTTCCTGCGCCGCCCGCGACGCGTGCTCGACCGCTCCTTCATCCTCGAGGAGGTCTGGGGCTACGACTTCCCGACCAGCGCCAACTCCCTCGAGGTCTACGTCGGCTACCTGCGCCGCAAGACCGAGGCCGAGGGCGAGCCGCGGCTGATCCAGACGGTGCGCGGCGTCGGCTACGTGCTGAAGGAATCATGAGCTCCACCGCCACGTGGCCCGACGGGCGCTGGCACTACCGGCGCTCGCTGGCCTCCCGGGTGGCCGTGCTCACCACGGTGGCGATCGGTCTCTCGATCGCCGTGCTGGCCTTCACGGCCTTCGTGGTGATGCGCGCGCAGCTGATGAGCTCGCTCGACCAGTCGCTGCTCAACCGGGCGCACAAGGCGACGGCGTTCACCACGCTGTCGGAGATCACCGCGCGCGGCGCACCGGCGTGGATGCTCGGCGCGGCCGACGTCCGCATCATCTTCATCACCGCCGAGGGCAAGGCGATGACGGGCGACGACGTCCCCGACTTCACCCTCGGGCAGCCGGAGTACGACGTCGCGACCGGCCGCCGCGACTCGGCGGTGCGCACGATCGTGACCCGCGAGGGCGAGCGCTTCCGCGTGGCCACCGTGCAGGCCAACAGCGGGCAGGCGCTGATCCTCGCCCAGCCCCTCGCCCCCAACGACCGCACGCTGGAGAAGCTCGGCGGCGTGCTCTTCGTCTTCGGTGCCCTCGGCGTGCTCGCCGCGCTGCTGATCGGGTGGATGGTCGCGCGCAACGGGCTGCGGCCGGTGCGCCGGCTCACCTCCGCGGTCGAGCGCATCGCGGTCACCGAGGACCTGAGGCCCCTGCGGATCGAGGGTGACGACGAGGTCGCGCGACTGGCGACCGCCTTCAACCAGATGCTGCTGGCGCTCGGGGCGTCGCGCGACCGGCAGCGCCGGCTCGTCGCCGACGCGAGCCACGAGCTGCGCACGCCGCTGACCTCGCTGCGCACCAACCTCGACCTGCTGCGCCAGGCCGAGGGCAACACCGCCTTCCCCGCCGAGGCCCGACTCGAGCTCCTCGACGACGTGCGCGGCCAGATCGAGGAGCTCAGCGCCCTGGTCGGCGACCTGGTCGAGCTGGCGCGTGACGAGCCCACGACCCACGTGGTGGCGGAGGTCGACCTCGCCGAGGTCGTCGAGCGTGCCGTGACCCGCGTGCGCCGCCGCGCGCACGGCGTGGCCTTCGACGTCGACCTCGAGCCGTGGCCGGTCGTCGGCGACTCCAGCACGCTGGAGCGCGCGGTGACCAACCTGCTCGACAACGCCGGCAAGTGGAGCCCCGCCGAGGGCACCGTGACGGTCCGGCTCGTCGGCGGCGTGCTCACCGTCGACGACGAGGGCACCGGCATCGCCGAGGCCGACCGGCCCCACGTGTTCGAGCGGTTCTACCGCGCCGAGGAGTCGCGGGCGATGCCCGGCTCCGGGCTCGGGCTGGCGATCGTGCGCCAGGTCGTCGACCGCCACGGCGGTCGGGTGGAGGCGTCGCAGTCGCCGGCAGGTGGCGCGCGGTTCAGCCTGTGGATCCCTGGCGTCCCCGCTGTAACGCCGGGTTAGTGCACCTACCCACCCCCGTGCACGGGGGTGGGTACAAGCCCTGACCCGGCGTTACAGCGGCTCTCCGTCGAACACCCTGAGCAGCCGCTCCGCCTTCCAGCCCGCCTCGGCCCACTCCTCGGCGACGTCGGACTTCACCGTGATGCCGCCGCCGGTGCCGAGCATCCAGGTGCCGCTGCCGTCGGTCGTCAGCGAGCGGATGACGACCCCGAGGTCGGCCGGGCCGTCGCCGCTGATCCAGCCGAACGCGCCGGCGTACACCCCGCGGGGCGTCGACTCGACCTCCTCGATGATCTCCATGGTCCGCAGCTTGGGCGCCCCCGTCATCGAGCCCGCCGGGAAGAGCGCGCGCAGCGCAGCGATCGTCGACACCTCGTCGCGCAGCCGGCCGCGGACCGTGGAGACGAGCTGGTGCACCGACTCGTAGGTCTCGACCTGCATGAGCGACGGCACCTCCACCGAGCCCACCTCGCAGACCTGGGACAGGTCGTTGCGCAGGAGGTCGACGATCATGAGGTTCTCGGCGCGGGTCTTCACCTCGGTCGCGAGGCGCTCGCGCAGCGCCTCGTCCTCGGCCGGCGTCGCGCCGCGCGGCGTCGTGCCCTTGATCGGCTTGGTCTCCAGGTGCCGGTCGGCGGTGATGACGGCGTAGCGCTCCGGCGAGCTCGAGAGCAGCCAGCCCCGCGCGCCGTCGACGTCGTGCTGGAGGAACCCCGAGTACGGCGCCGGGTTGAGCTCGCGGAGCCGGAGGTACGCCGTCAGCGGGTCGAGGCCGGAGCGCCGGGTCAGCCGGTGGGTGAGGTTGACCTCGTAGGAGTTGCCGGCGTGGAGGTGCTCCTGGACGCGCGCGAAGGCGTCGGCGTACTGGCTTGTCGGCCTTTCCCTGACGTTGTCAGGCGTTGCACCGGCCGACAAGTTCAGGGATCCCCGGCTGACCGGGGATCCCGACGCAGGCGCAGGAGGCGCGGCGTGCTCGAACACCCGCACCCCCCGCGGCCGCATCCACACCGCGTCGGGCAGGAGCGGGTCGGGGGCGGCGGGGAGGTCGGTGCGCGCGGCGTGGCCGAGGTAGCCGAACCACTGCTCGCCCGCGCGCAGCCTCGACTCGAGCACGGCGAAGACGTCGTCGCCGACGACGGTCGTGGTGCCGCCGGCGTGGAGGGAGACCTCGCGCCGGGCCGCGGAGAACGACAGCGACTCGTCGTCGTCGTCGAGCCAGCCGATGAGCGAGCGCCGCCCCGACCAGTCGCGGGCGCCGCCGCCGTCGAGCCAGAAGCACCGCGCGTGGCGCGCAGCCACGTCAGCGAAGAAGGAAGCAGGGTCGACCTTCATGACAGGAAGCTCCTGATCATCGCCTCGCCGTGCTCGGACAGGATCGACTCGGGGTGGAACTGCACGCCCTCGAGCGGCAGGTCGAGGTGCCGCACGCCCATCACGACGCCGTCCTCGCTCCACGCGGTCGCCGTGAGGTGCTCCGGGAGGGCGGTGACGGCGAGCGAGTGGTAGCGCACGGCCGCGAAGTCCTGCGGGACGCCTGCGAAGATCCCGAGGCCGTCGTGCCGGATCGCAGCCACCTCGCCGTGCGCGGGCCGCACCCGCTCCACCCGGCCGCCGTACGCCGTCACGAGCCCCTGCATGCCCAGGCACACCCCGAGCACCGGGCGGCTGCCGGCGAGCAGCACCTCGGTGCCGACGGCGAAGTCGGAGGCG
This sequence comes from Nocardioides sp. Soil774, assembly GCF_001428125.1. Taxonomy (GTDB): domain Bacteria; phylum Actinomycetota; class Actinomycetes; order Propionibacteriales; family Nocardioidaceae; genus Nocardioides. Next base: position 104,349 of record NZ_LMSM01000008.1, read on the forward strand.
ACCGACGGGTGACCGGGCCCGGGCGAGAGGACCACGTGGGAGTGCCGCAGCACGTCGGCCGCGGAGACCTCGTCGTGCTGCACGACCCGCGGGAGGACGCCCGTCACCGACGCGACGAGGTGCACCAGGTTCCACGTGTAGGAGTCGTGGTGGTCCACCACGATCACGTCCGGCTGCACGGAGCGACAGTAGTGCCCGCGCGGGCTACTGCCGCACGGCTCGGCAGGCGTCGGGCACCGCCTCGTCGCCGGCCTGGGTGCAGGTGTCGAAGGCCGCGAGCCGGGCCAGCAGCGCGGCCACGTCCTGCTGGTGCCGGGGGCTGGCGAAGGTGTTGCGGCGCTCGAAGCGGTCCTTCTTCAACGAGTAGTACTCGTAGCCCCACGTGACCTCGTTCGGGCGGGGGTCGAGGTCGAAGCGGGCCAGCAGCGCGGTGCGGCTGCGCACCGCGGTGAAGGAGGGGATCCGGTCGAGCTCGGCACCGCTGAACGCCGCGTCGGGGTCGCCCCCGGTCAGGGTCTGCTGGGTGTGCTCGAGGAAGGCGTAGCGCTGGCGCACCAGGCCCGGCTGGGCGAAGGTCGGCGCCAGCGAGACGCCGCTGCGCCAGGGCGCGGGTGCCAGTCCCGCGAGCTCCTCGAAGGTCGGGGCGAGGTCGATGTTGCTCGTGACCTCGCCGCGCGCGCCGGGCACCACGCCCGGTCCGGTGACGAGCAGCGGCACCCGCACGTCGGTGTCGTACGGCGTCCCCTTCCCGCGGCCGAGCCCGAGCTGGCCGAGGTGGAAGCCGTTGTCGGAGGTGAGCACGACGTAGGTGTTCGGGCCGACGGTGCGCAGGATCTTCGAGACCAGCCGGTCGGCGGACTGCGCCATCCGCGCGCGGTCCCGCAGGTCGCGCACGGCGAGCGGGGCCGGCAGCGTGCGGACGGTGTTCCACGCGCGGGCGCGGCTGCCGTCGGCCAGGCGCGGGCGGTTGTCCGTGCGGGAGTCGCCGGAGCCGGGGAGGTCTGCGGTCGTGAGCTTGCGGCAGGCGACCCGACCACAGCTGCGCTCGCTCTCGCGGTCGCGGAACGCCGCCGGGAAGAGCGGGTCACCGGGGTAGTGGCCCTCGGCGTTCACACGGTTGTGCGGGGCGTAGACGGCGACCTCGAGGAAGTAGGGCGCGTCGGAGGCCTCGCCGTCGCGCAGGAAGTCCATCGCGAGGTCGCCGATCACGGTGCCGGCGTAGGCCTTGTCCTTGGCGCGGTCGCTCGCGCTCGCCGGCGGCGCCGGGTGCTGGGTGAGCCGCAGCCGCTGGTCGACGAGCGAGGTGCTGGCGAAGTCCCACCCGTCGTAGGCCGAGCCGAAGACCGTGTCGAACGTCGTCCAGCCCGGCACGACGGGCGGGAGCGCGCGACCGGGCGACCACTCGTACTCGTTGAGGAACTTGCCGACGAAGCCGGTGGTGTAGCCGGCCTCCTGCAGGCGCACGTTGAAGGCGCGCTCGGGATTGCCGTGGGTGTCGTAGGCCGGCCAGCCACCCAGCGTCGAGGTGCCCTGGTGGGACGTGTTGGTGCGCACGCCGGTCTGGTGGGGGTACTGCCCGGTGAAGAAGCTCGAGCGCGACACGCAGCACAGCGAGTCGGTGACGAAGGAGTGCGGATAGCTCGCGCCCGTGCGCCGCATCCGCTGCACCGACCGCATCGTCTGCACGAGGTCCATCGAGAAGTCGTCGAGCATCACCACGACGACGTTGGGGCGCTTCGCGCGGGCGGCCGCGGGCTGCAGCTCACCGACCGCCGCCGCGCTGCTCGTCGTACGCGGGGGGCGGGCGCCGTCCGGCCCGGCACCTCCCGGCGCCCCGCAGGCCGCACCCGCCGCCATCACCGCGAGCAGGCACAGGCCCACCCACGCTCCCCTGAAGTGCTGCACGTCTCCCCCGTCATGTCCTGCCGACTACCCAGAGTGACGTCCCCCGGCGCGGTGGGGTTGCCTGCCACGCCGAACGAATGTCTAGTCGTTGACTAGACAATAGCGCACGGGAGCCGCGGATCAGGTCAGGAGGTCGCGGACCGCCGTGTGCAGCAGGTCGTAGCCGTTCTCGGTGAGGATCGACTCGGCGTGGAACTGGATGCCGCGGAAGTGCGGCCCGACGATCGCGTGGATGTCGCCGGTCGTCTCATCGGCCTCCACACGCAGTCCATGAGGCAGAGTGCCGTCGGGGAGGGCAAAGCCGGCCGGCACCCGGCCGACGAAGGTGTTGTAGAAGCCCACCCGCTCCGTGCGCCCGTCGAGCCGCACCGGCGACTGGGTGCCCTGGAAGACGACGTCCTTGTAGGCGAGGTCGAGGCCCAGGCGCTGGCACAGGGTCTGGTGGCCCAGGCACACCGCGAGGAAGGGCTGCCCGGAGGCGAGCAGGTCGTCGACCGCGCGGCGGAACGACGCGATCTTGGGGTGCTCGCCCTCGCGGGGGTCACCCGGTCCGGGGCCGACGATCACCAGGTCGGCGCCGTCGAAGGCACCCGGCTCGTAGTCCTCGTGCCGCACCACCCGCGACGTCATCCCGAAGACGCCGAGCACGTGGACGAGCATGTTCACGAAGTCGTCCTCGCCGTGCAGGATCACCGCGCTCCGCCCCGCCAGGCCCGGGTCGGCGGGCTCGCCCGCCTGGTCGGTGAGCCAGAAGCGCGAGAGCCGCTGGTTGCGCGAGCCGAGGGCGAGCAGGACGTCCTCGTCGCGGGCCAGCTCGGCGATGTCGGTGCCGTCGGAGCCGGCCGCGGGCGCGAGCCCGAAGGCGCTGAGGATGCCGCCGGCCTTGGCGCGGGTCTCGGCGACCTCGTAGGCCGGGTCGGAGTCGCGCACGAGCGTCGCCCCGGCGGTGACCTTGAGCTCGCCCGCCGGCGAGACGTCGGCGGTGCGGATCAGGATCGGGCTGTCCATGGTGGGCGTGCCGTCGGGCGAGCGGCCGAAGAGCGCCAGGGCCGCGCCGTAGTAGCCCCGGCCCTCGGGCTCGTAGTCGGCGATCAGCCGGCAGGCGTTCTCGACCGGCGCGCCCGTGACCGTGGCGGCGTACATCGTGTCGCGCAGGATCTCGCGGTGGTCGCGCTCGGAGCGCCCCGCGAGGAGGTATTCGGTGTGGATGAGGTGGGTCATCGGCTTGAGGAAGGGGCCCAGCACCTGCCCGCCCTCGTGGCAGATGTCGCACATCATCTTGAGCTCCTCGTCGACCACCATGAAGAGCTCGAAGACCTCCTTCTCGTCGGCGAGGAAGTCGAGCAGCCGCTCCTTGAGCGCGTCGCCGTGCCCCGCGACCCGGAAGGTGCCGGAGATGGGGTTCATCCGCACGTCGCCCGAGCGCACCGACACGTGCCGCTCGGGGCTCGCGCCGATGAGGAAGCGGTCGCCGGTGAAGAAGACGAAGGTCCAGTAGGCCCCGCGCTCGCGCTCGAGCAGCCGGCGGAACACCGTCAGGGCGCGCGAGGCGTCCCAGTCGGCGAGGACCGCGCGGTAGTGCCGGCCGATGACGAGGTTGGCACCCTCGCCCTGCCCGATCTCGTCGCGGATGATCGCCTCGACCACCCGCTCGTAGTCGTCGTCGCTGGTGGCGAACCCGCCGCGGTCGGCGAGCTCCACCGGCACGTCGGGCAGCGCCGCGAGCAGGTCGTCCACCGACACCTCGTGCTCGACCTCGATGTCGACCACCGTCAGCGGGGTGCCGTCGTCGATGGCGGCGAAGCCGCGCTCGCGCACCTGGCGGAACGGCACCGCGACGAGCCGGTCGGCGCTGCGCCCCGGCTCGGGCGCACCGGTCTCCAGGGGGATGTCGAGCAGGCTCGCGACCTCGTGCGGCGTGCCACCGACCAGGCCCGCGGTGGGCGCGGCCTTTCGCCGGATGACCGCCCACGCCCCGTGCCCCTGGATCTGCTCCAGGAGGTCGTGGACGGAAGCGGTGTCGGTCATGACGCAGACCCTACTTCCGAGGGAATGCGGGTTCCGCACCGTCTTGGGGCCGGCAATTCTGCGGCAGACTGCGACCATGGCAACCGTGCTTGCGAGTCGGGTCTGTCGCTCCGGACGGGCAGCATGGGGGCTCGCCACCTTGGTACTGCTCGGCAGCGTCCTCTCGACCGTCGCCGGGCTGAGCCCCGTGGTACTGCTGTCGTGCGTCGTCGCCCTGCTGAGCGCCGCTCTCTCCCGCCCATTCGGCTGGGTGCTGGGAGCTGCAGTCGCCTCGCTCACGCTGGTGGCTGCATTTATGGCGTTGGGACAGCTCTACCTCCGCATCGGAATCCCCTTCGTCGCGGGCAACACCCTCGTTCTCTCGTTGACGGGCGCCTCCTCCCTCGCCGTGATGGCCAAGGGCGTCAGACCTCGTCCCCTCTCGGGCGAGGCTCGGTGGCTCGCGTTCGGCGCCGCGATCACCCCCGCCGTCTGCACCGCCTCTCTGATCGTCGTCCGGATGGCCTCATCGAGTCCCAAGCTCGCCTGGATGATGAACAACGACAGCGCCTTCAACCTGTTCACATCGCAGCACATCCTGAGGGACGGCGGGGTAGACCCCGAGAAGCACCCCAGCCCAGCCGCGGGGATCAGCGAGATGGTGGCGCTGTTCACCGGGCCGGGGCGTGATGGAATTGCGTCGGCTGACCTCTTGGAGCACGATCTGGTCAGGGCGATGCAGCTCCTGGTTCTGGCCACCTCGGCTCTCAGCTTCGTCGGCGCCATAGGTGTTGTCCTTGCGGCGCGGGGCGGACCGCTCGTGACCCGCTTCTGTGTGGCAGTGGCGGTCGCGGTGCTGCCCTGGACTTGGATCATGTTCGGACAGGCGACCCAGTTCGGGTTCTGGAACGCGATCGTCAGCAGCGCGGTCCTCGCGACTGCGTGGCTGGCCTTCGCTGAGGCCGACCGGCACCCAACGGCTGCTTCCGCTGCACAGGCACTCGCGGGCACGGCGCTGCTGGCGCTCTGGGCGCCGCTCCTTCTCGCTCCAGCACTGTTCGGCCTGATCCTGGTCCTGCGCCACTGGCGCGCGCACATGGGACTACGGAGGTGGGCGCTCGGTGCCTGGCTCGCACCGGTGGCCCTGCTGGCCTGGTACTTCGTGTTCGTGGTGCGGCCCCTTTTCACCTCCCAAGGAGCCGCACTCGGCGCGGACGGCGCGATGTTCCCGATGGCCAAGACCACGGTGCAGGCAATCCTGATCACCAGCGCGGCGATCGGTCTCCTCGCCTACTCGGGGCGCGGCCGGACCGGCGAGATGCTCGGCGCTGCTGCTGTGCTGATCGCAGGGATAGCGGGTCTGGAGTACCTGATCGCCCAACGGGAAGGAGCGCCCTCGGGTCCGTGGGGTTACTACCCCGCCAAGTTTGGGTGGCTCATCGCCTACCTGGCCATCTTGGTGGGCGCACGCGCCGCAGCTGCGATCGCCATGCCTTCGCCCACGGAGCCGACGCCAGGCGCGCCTGATCGGCGGCCTGGCTCGGGGCGATCAGCGGCTGCCGCGATTGCCCCTATCGCTACGACGGTGGCCATGCTCATCCAAGTGCCCCCCGCGGATCCACGGCCTCTCACCGCCGCCCACCCGGTGTCGCTGCCAACGCCCGTATGGAGTCCGGGCGCCATCCTGCCTGTGCTGTCCATCGCCCAGGAGCACGGCTCCAGCGAGCTGGACCCGGCAGTCGCGACCCTGCTGAAGATCTCATCACCGGAGGAGAAGCACGTGCTTTCCCGGTTCCACGCCGACCCGGCACTGGATGCGTTCGTGAACTTCTGGCTGCTCTCCCAGCCGGTCGTCGAGGACAACGACGCTGTTCGGTACTACGCCTACTTCCTCGAACCGGACAACCCGGACTCCTTCTGCGACCTGGCCACGACGTGGGGTCCGGGACTCGAGGTGTGGACCAAGGACGTCCAGTGGGGCCGCCAGCTCGAGAGGCGCTGCCAGGACGCCGACTGGAGCGTCGTCAGCGTCCACCCCGCCAGCTGACCTTGACCTGCGCCAGCCGGGGAACCCTGTTCTTCAGACGCAGAGCAGGCTTCTCGACCACGTGCCAGGAGATCAGTGCCAGGAGCGCGGTCAGGGCGGTGACGACGATCAGGTTCACAGCCATGTTCTGCACGCCGGCCACATGGATCACGGTCTGTTGAACGGGGAAGGCCCATAGGTAGATGCCGTAGGACAGGTCGCCGAAGCGCGCAGCCTGGCGGATGTACGGCGTGCTCGCCAGGCCGACGGCAAGGACGAGATAAGGCAGCGCGACCCACGAGACGTGGCCGACCCATGTCGGCTCGATCGCGATGACCAACAGGTAGGTCGCGAAGAGGCCGACGGCAACGTCGGCGCGGAAGAGTCCGGAGACCCGCTCGTGCCCCAAGCGCAGCAGCACTCCGGCGGCGAAGAAGACCCACATGACCGCGGCGTCAGAGATGCGCGTGCCGTAGACGACCGCCGACTCCATCGGCGGGGTCGCGGCGTACCAGAGCGAGAGGGCTAGGAGCACCGCGATGACCGCTGGCCGCGCCAGCCGCGGCACGACGAGCGCCAGGGGGACCACGATGTAGCACAGGAACTCGGCCGGCAGCGTCCAGAGCGAGCCGTTGACGACGTTGGCGTAGGGGAGGTCAGTGAAGACGCCGGGCAGGAAGTAGACGGGCTTCATCAGGATGTTGTTGAGGTAGTCGGTCGTCTGCGGATGCGTGGCGTAGTCGCCGACCGGCAGCACCGTCAGCAGCGGGCCGAGCACGCAGGCGCAGACCAGCACGACCACGGCTAGGCCGGGGAAGATGCGCAAGCATCGTGCGGCAGCGTAGGACAGCGGGTCACGCGTGCGGTTCCAGCTCGCGGTGATCAGGTAGCCACTGATCGAGAAGAAGATCACGACGCCGATGCTCTGCACGCCGTAGCCGATCAGGCCCGGCGTCGCGGCGGGGGCGCCCAGGAGCGGGTAGGCGTGCCCGAGGACCACCAGCAGCGCGCCCACCAGGCGCAGGAAGTCGAAGTTGTTGGCGCGGTGGGTCATCGGGCGCTCGACGGTTTCGTCCGGGTCCGCCACGACCTGGCTCTCGGCCTCCACCCGGCCAACCGTCCGGTCCGCGGCGGTCACCTCGGGTGGCTCCCGCCAAGGGAGGGTGTCATGTGCAGCGGTCCGATCAGCAGCGGTCAGGGCGGGTCGTAGCCTACGCCGACCTTAGACTCGGTCGGATATCCGTCAGCACGCCAGGAGCCGACCCTTGACCGTCCCCCCTTCCCCGCCGAGCTCGATCGCCGCGCTCACGGTGCTGTACGGCAACTCGCCGGCCGCCGCGGAGCGCACCGTCTCAGCCTTCGACAACGCCGCCCGGATCGCTTCCGAGGAAGGGCTCCTCGACCGGCTGGTGCTCGCCTTCGGGGACGCGTCACCGCAGCCCCTGCTCGACGACGGCCAGGTCGCCCGGCTGCGCGAGAGCACCTCGTACATCGAGGTCACCTACGAGTTCTTCGACGAGAACACCGGCACCTCACGGGGCCAGAACAGGCTGAGCCGCTCCACCGCGTCGGACCACGTGCTGATCTGCAACCCCGACGTGGTCCCCGAGGGACGCGGGCTCGTGCGGCTGCTCGAGGCCCTCGCCGACCCGGGCGTGGGCATGGCCGAGGCCAAGCAGCAGCCGGTCGAGCACCCCAAGGACTACGACCCCGCCACCGGCGCGAGCTCGTGGGGCTCGGGGGCCTTCTCACTGGTTCGACGTTCGGCCTTCGAGGAGGTCGGCGGCTTCGATGAGGACACCTTCTTCCTCTACTGCGACGACGTGGACCTATCCTGGCGCCTGCGCGAGGCCGGTCACCGTGTGGTCAACCAGCCGTCCGCGGTGGTCTTCCACGACAAGGACCTGAGCCCCCAGGGCGGCTGGGTGCCCACCGAGGCCGAGCGCTACTTCTCCGCCGAGGCGGCGCTGCTGCTCGCCCACAAGTGGTCGCGCGACGACGTGCTCGACGACACCCTGGCCCTGCTGGACGCCTCCACCGACGAGGTGCACCGGCGGGCAACGACGGAGTTCCGCAAGCGCCGCGACGCCGGCACGCTGGCCCCGCGACGCGACGCGGACCACGCGGTCGGCCAGTTCGTCGCCGGAAACTACGCCCAGCACAGGTTCGCCCTGTGAGCGCCGTGGCCGAGGACCTCGACCGGTCCACCAGCCCCTTCCTGACCGTCGTCGTGCCCGTCGGCACCACCGGCACCCAGGCACTGCGCGAGTCGCTGCTCTGCCTGGTCGGCCAGGACGACGTCGACTTCGAGGTCGTGCTCGTCACGCCGCCCGGTGCCGCTCCCGAGGAGGACGGCGAGGTCGACGAGGTCGTCTCGGACCAGCCGCCCCGCCTGGCCGCACGCCTGCGTCGCGTGGTCGCCGACGCGGCGACCCCGGGCGCCGTGCGCAACGCCGGCCTGGCGGATGCCCAGGGCCGCTTCGTGACGGTGCTGCCCGAGGGAGACCTCGTCCTCGGCAGCTGGGTGACCACCTTCCGCGCCGCCGAGCCGTCGCCCGAGAGGCGGTTGCTGCGCGCGCTCGGCGTCACCCAGGAGCACTCGCTCGTCGAGGTGGCGGGCCACCAGGCGGTCCGCGCGGACGGGCCGCCGCGCGCGCTGGCACCCAGCCGCTTCTCGCTGTGGCAGCACGCCCTGGAGCCGCTCTCCGCGCCGGCGACCTGGGCGTGGCCGCGAGACCTGGTGCGGAGCCACGGGCTGGGCTACGACGCGACCGTGACCGACGACGCCGACTGGGAGCTCCTCGTCCGCGCCGCGGAGCTCGTCGGGGTCAGCGACCTTGAGGTCGTCACGTCGCTGCACCGTGAGTGGGTCGGCACCGCACCCGCCAGCACCGGTGACGGGCCTACGGCCCGCGACCTCATCGACGCCCGCCCCCTGGTGGTGCCGCCGGGCGAGGCGCAGCACCTGCGGGCCGGGTCGTCGGAGAGCGCGACCACCCGGGCGCTGGCGCAGGAGCTCACGCGCACCGCCGAGGAGCTGCGCCTCACCCATGACCACGCCGTCAACCTCGAGGCCGTGGTGCGCAGCCTCCAGGACCGGCTCGAGTCCGAGCAGGACCGCCACGAGCAGCAGGTGGCCCGGCTGCGCCGCAAGCTGGAGTCGGCCCGCTCGGCTCGACCGGGCGACGGTGCTGTGCCCACCGAAAAGCCGGCCACCAAGGGCTCGTGGCGCCGACGGGGCCGCGGCTCCGGGGACTGACGTCCCCGGCTCAGCGCGTACGACGTCCTGCGCGGGACCGCATGACGGGCTCCGCGCGCAGCCGCGCGACCAGCTCCTCGAGGTCGCCGGGCGACAGGTCCACGATGGAAGTCGCGGGCCGCGCGTGCGGCCGCTCGGCCAGCAACAGGTCGGCCTCGCGGAGCAGCGCGAGCTGCCGGGCGTGCCGCTTGCGGAGCCGCTCGCGGACCTCCTGCACCTTGTCCTGGGCGGCCTTGGCGCGCTCGCGCCACTCGTGCGAGGCCTCGACGGCCCGGTCGTGGGCCGCCTTGACCTCGTCCATCTGCAGGATCACGTGGTGCTGCGAGGTCGCGAGCCGGCGCGCCATGCGGTGGGCGGTGTTGGAGTCCTTGTGGGCCTTGCGCAGCGACGCGACCGTGCGTTGCGTCTCCTCCGGCGACATGAGCAGCACCGACTGCTCGAAGGCACTCTGGACCCGCTTGCGGGCCGCCGCCCACTCAGCCTTGCTGTGTACCGCTCGAGAGGACCCGGTGTGCACCCACCAGCGGTAGACGCTCGTGACCTCGCGGACCGATGCCACGCCGAGGACGGCGGCGCACCGCACGAGGAGGTCCCAGTCCTCGGTGGTGTCGAGGGACTCGTCGAAGCGCAGGCCGAGGTCGTGGAAGGCCCCGCGGGGGAAGGCGACCGTCATGAACGGGCTGTAGTTGGCGACGAGGTGGTCGACGAGGCTGAAGTCCATCGGCCACTCGCGGAACGGGTCGTCGACCGACACCGCGCACAGCGTGTCGATGCCCCCCACCGGCGCGACGTCCTGGCGGACCGCCACCGCACGCAGGACGCGCCCGTCGTGCTCGGCTGCCGCGGCCTTGAAGGTGGCGACGTAGTGCGCCAGGACCGTGTCGTCATCGTCAAGCGCGACGACGTAGCGACCGCGCGCTGCGGTGAAGCCGTCGTTCAGGGGCGCGGCGCGCCCGGGCCGCTCGGCCTCGACCACCCGCACCCTCGAGCGCAGCCACCCGGGCGCGGAGTCGACGACCGATCGCACCGCCGCAAGCTCCTGCGTCGTCGTGCGGTGGCACATCAGCAGGACCTCGAAGTCGCGGTCGCCCTGGCCGGCCAGGCAGGTCAGCATGTCCTCGAGGCAGTGCAGGCGGCGCCCCTGGGTGCGCGTCACGATGCTGAGGAACGGCGTGTCCGCGGCCGTGGCGCGGTCGGCGCTCGCGGCGGGCCGGAGGCCGAGCTGCTGCGCGAGCGCGCCGAGCGCGCTGCCCGGCAGCAGGGCCGGGTGGGTCGCAGGGTCCCACTCCACCGGGCGGTCGGCCGCGACGGGGACCAGCCCCTCGATCCGGGCGTCCCACCCGAGCCGGAGCGGCAGGCTGACGACACCCGTCTCGGCGACGACGACGTCGATGCCGCGGGCCGCGGCGGCGTCGAGCAGCGCGTTGCCCGAGACTTCCGACGGCTCGGCGAGGAGGGCATCGTCGAGCGCGGCGACGTGCGCGGCGCGCGTCGCGCAGCACGCGCCGCTGACCCGCGCCTGCAGGACGAAGCCGTCCTGCGCCCGGAGGTCGTGGCTCGACATCGCGGCGTCGTCGCGCCCCGGGCCCACGTCTTCCGCCCGGTCGCCCTCCGCCTCGTCGGGGTCGCCCTCGTCGTCCTCGCCCTCCGCCTCGTCGGTGTCGTCCTCGTCGTCCTCGTCGTCGGGGTCGTCGTGCTCGTCGTCCGAGCCGGGATACCTGGTCTCCTGCAGGAAGGCCGCCGACGGGTCGGTGTCGTCCTCGAGGTGGTAGCCGCGCTGTCGGTCGCTGACCCGGGTCAGCTCGACGGGGAGCGCGCGGGCGTCGACGACACGGTCCGGGGACAGCAGCGCCTCCCCGACCAGCCGCTCCATCAGGTGGGGTCCGGGCACGGCGTACGCCTCCGCGACGACCACGGGCGAGTCAGCGGGCACCCCGAGCACCGCGACCGCCGCCGCCGGCGTGGGGTAGTCGATGCCGGCCGGCACCACGCCCAAGCCGGCCCAGGCGCGCACGATGCGTCCGCCACCCGGGTAGGCCTCGAGCGCCTCTTGCCAGGCCTCGACCTGACGGGGCTCGGGAGCGCTGGAGCGCTCGATCAGGACGATCAGGACGGTCGGCAGGTCAACAGGCACAGGCTCCCTCTCGGACGACACGTTGCACGGCCACCCTATGCGGGGCGAGGCCTGTCCGGTCGATCTGGGTGGCGATCCACTCCTGAGGCCGGCGGTGCCGTCGCGCTGGCTCCATCGGGGTTCCCAGCCGAGCGGCATCGCGTACGTCGCGTGCGCGGTCGCCGATCGTGTTCCGTACCGCGCTGCCGACGTCGACGGTGCGCACGTGACCGGCCGGGGGGCGGTCATGGCGGCGACGAGGGGGCTGGCGACGTCGATGTATACGAAGTCGCGGTGAGGATCCGCGGCGCGGAACTCCCGCGTCGGCGCCCGCGGGCAGGACGCTACGGCCGCTTCACGTCGACGGCGACCCAGTCGACGAGCATGGTGGCGCGAGTGCCGCCGGGGACGGCGTACTGGGGCAGCACGTCCTTGTTGGACAGGCGCAGGTGGAACGGCGTGGCATTGCCGGGCACCCGGCGTGCGTCCGGCGTCAGCGCCATCTCGTAGGGGTGGTGGCCCTGGCCGTCGTCGGCCGAGAAGGCGACCGTGTCGCCGCCGACGGTGAACTCGGCGGCGTACTGCCAGTAGGTGTCCCACGGCGCTGCCCCGACCGGGAACGCCTGCGTCACCGGCCACAGCTCGGGTGCCCGACCGGTCGCGACGCACGCGTTGACCGCGGTCTCGGGGGTGTCGTCGTAGCAGATGTGCGAGCCCAGCTGGGCGCCCGCGGGCTTGAGTGGACCGTAGCTCTCGATGACGTCGATCTCGCGCGGGTCGATGCCGTTGGGGTGCTGGACCCAGAAGGCGGCGTAGTTGCTGCCCGTGTCCGGCATGACGAGGCTGGCGGTGACCCGCACCTGCGAGCCCGTCGGCAGCGTCCACCCGGTGTTGGTGCGGATCTGGGCCAGGTGCCCGACGTCGAGCTGGCCCTGCCCGTTCTGGAGGGCCGCGCCCTGCCCGAGCATGGTGTGCCACTGCTCCGGCGCCACGCCGGCAGGGCCGTCGAAGCCGTCGACGAACAAGGGCTCCCACCCCCACGTCGGCGCCGGGTCGGAGTCCACGGTGTCGCCGCGGGCGATCGAGGCCTGCGCCGGGGCGGGTGCGAGCACGCCGAGGGTCGCGACGACCAGCGTCGCCGCGGCCAGGACCGGGCCCGAGGTCCTGCGCGCCATCAACCGACGGTCGTCAGCAGCTGGGTGGCACGGGTCAGCACGACGTAGAGGGTGGCACGGCCGGTCGCCGACTCGTCCTCGATCTCCTGGGGCGAGACCACGACGATCCCGTCGAACTCCAGGCCCTTGGTGTCGAGCCCGGTGAGCACGACGACGCGGTCCTCGCCGCTCGGGGTGACGCGGGAGTCGACCGCGGCGCGGGCGCCGGCCGCGTCGGACGCGAGCTCGGGCCACGACGCCAGCCACGCGTTGACCTCGGAGCGCCGCGCGACCGGCACGACGACCCCGACGGTGCCCTCGACGCGACCGGCGGTCGTGACGACGGCGTCGCGCACGGCGGCCTCGAGGTCGTCGACCGGCCCGACGACCTGCGGCTCCTCGCCCGTGCGACGTACGGCGTCGGGCAGGTCGGCGTCGAGGCCCACACGGCCGGCGTAGTCGGCGGCGAAGGCGTAGATCTCGGCGGAGTTGCGGTAGTTGGTGGACAGGTGGAACTCGTGGAGCTCCTTGCCCTCCAGCGCCTCGGCGCGCGCCCGGGCGGCCTCGGGGGCGTCGGGCCACGACGACTGGGCGGGGTCGCCGACGATGGTCCAGCTCGCGGCGCGACCGCGCCGGCCGACCATCCGCCACTGCATGGGCGTGAGGTCCTGGGCTTCGTCGATGAGGACGTGGGCGTAGCCGTCGTCCTCGATGCGGTGGGTGGGCGCCGACCAGGCGAGGCCACCGGGCGCGTAGTCGCGCTCGGCGACGGTCGTGAGCTCCTGGAGGTCGACGCCGCCCTCGAGCAGCCCGGTCTCGTCGAGGTCGCGCTCGTCGTCGGTGCGCTGCGGCACGTCGCCGAGGGCGTAGCGCAGCTCGTCGATGAGGGGGACGTCCTCGATCGAGAGGTCGCCCGACCACGACTTGAGCAGCAGCAGCTGCTCCTCGCGGCTCAGCACGCCCTCCGCGACGCGGGAGAGGAACTCGGGGTCGCGCAGCCAGCCGAAGACGGTGGGTGCGTCGAGCGGGGGCCACCAGGCGGTGGCGAACTCGACGAAGCCCTCGTGGCCGAGCATGTCGTCGTCGAACGCCTCGCGGCCGCGCTCCTTGCCGCGCTCGCCGGTGACCTGGCGCCACATCGCGTCGAGCAGCGTCCTGGCCACGCGGGGCAGCTGGCGGTTGCGGCGGCCCTGCGACATGAGCTGGCGGCGCAGCCGGCCCAGCAGGCCGGGGTCGAGCACGATGATCTCGTCGCGCCAGTAGATGCGGAAGCTGGTGGGCGCACCGGGGGCGTGCTGGCGGGCCGTGCGGCGCATCAGCTCGGCCATCCGCGTCGCGCCCTTGACGTCCGCGACGGCCGGCTCGTCGTGCCTGGTCGCGCGGAGGCCACCGACGACCTCGCCCAGCGAGCGCAGCGCCACCGCGGTCTCGCCGAGGCTGGGCAGCACCCGCTCGATGTAGCGCATGAAGACGCCGCTGGGGCCCACGACCAGCACGCCGCCGCCCTCGTAGCGACGACGGTCGGAGTAGAGCAAGAAGGCCGCGCGGTGCAGCGCGACCACGGTCTTGCCGGTGCCGGGGCCGCCGGAGATCGACACGACGCCCTTGCCGGGCGCGCGGATCGCCTGGTCCTGCTCGGCCTGGATGGTGGCCACGATCGAGTGCATCGAGCGGTCGCGGGCCCGCGAGAGCTGCGCCATGAGCGCACCCTCGCCGACGATCGGCAGGTCGGTCTCGGCCTCGTCGTCGAGCAGCTCGTCCTCGACGCCGATGACCGTGCGGTGCTGCGATCGCAGCACCCGACGGCGTACGACGCCCTGCGGGGTCGCGGCGGTCGCCTGGTAGAACACCCCGGCGGCCGGCGCGCGCCAGTCGATCAGCAGCACGTCACGCTCGGCGTTGCGCACGCCGATGCGGCCGATGTAGCGCGGCAGGACGTCGATGGCCGGGTCGAGGTCGAGCCGGCCGAACACCAGGCCCTCGTGCGCGGCGTCGAGCTGCGCGATGCGCTTGGCGGCCTGGAAGACCATCGCGTCGCGCTCGACGAGGCCGCCCTCGTGCTCCAGCCGGCCGCGCTGGTGGCCCTCCGCCGCCAGCGCCCGCGCGCTGCGCGCCGACGCCTCGAGCTGCACGTAGACCTCGTCGACGTACTGCTGCTCCGCCGCGATCTCCCGCGCCTCGAGCTCCTCGCTCAAAATCCCGCTCCTCATCCCCCGATGAACCGCTGCCCGTCCCTCACGGGCAGAGTCGAGAATCGTACCCGCCGCCGTCCCACCCGCAGACTTGCCGCGCATCGGCGGAACCCGCGGCCCCGGGCGCGCGTCGAGTTGGATGGGGGCGTGGGAGGAGCGCAGGTGGGGCCTGAGCGGTCGGATCGGGTGGGGCGTCGGCGCGTGGTCGCCGTCGCGGCGGCGATCGCGGCCGCGCTGGTGGTCGCGCTGGTGGTCGCCGTGCCGAGGCTGCTGCCCGGGCTCGCACCCGACGAGCGGGCGGCCACGCCGGCCGTCGACCCGACCTGCGTGGCTCGCGCCGACGCACCCGTCGGGGAGGTCGGCGTGCAGCCTGCGGCGTGGGTGCGCTTCTGCCCCCTCGCCGACGAGGGCGCGGCGCAGCGGGTGCGCCACCCGCAGGGCGTGGTGACCGGCGACCTGGCCGCGAGCGTCGCTGCGAGCCTCGCCGAGACGCAGGACGGCCGGCCGGAGTGCACGCCCTTCCAGGAGACGCCGGGCCCCACCGGCCTGTTCCGGATCGAGGTGGGCCTCGCCGACGGCCGCGTCGCCGAGATCGCGGGCGACACCGGGTGCAGCGCGCGCGACCAGGTGCTCTTCGCCCAGCTCGAGACGACCCTGCTGATGCAGGCGGCGGGCGAGGCCGGACCGCCCGGCGCGATGCCCGCGCCCGTGACCTGCCCGTCTGAGCTCACCACGGTGCGGACCAACGCCGACGGTGCCTCCGCAGGCCTGCTCGTCGAGCCGCCCCGCGAGCGCTGGCAGTCCACGGTGCCCCTGCTGGCGCTGCCCGCCGTCGCGGCCGACGTCTGTGCCTACCGCGGCGACGGGCGCCGGCGCGAGCCGGTCGACCAGTGGCAGGTCGGGCTGCCGGTCGCGGAGACCGTGCGCTCCGCGGCCACCACCCGGGTCTGGCTGGGCGCGGTCGCCGACTGCGAGCCCGACCCCGGCGCGACGTCGTACGTCGTGGTGCTCACCGACGCCACCGGCACCGCCCGCACGCTCGCGATCGACACCACCCGGTGCTCGACCGTCCAGGCGGCCGTCGGCACGCCGCCGGTCGACACCTACCTCGGCCTGGCCGAGCCGGGCCTCGTGCGGCTCGTGCAGCGCAGCCGGCCCTGACAGGGCCTCAGGCCAGCAGCAGCACGGCCCCGACGACGCACACCACCGCACCGATCGTGCGGACGCGGTCGGCCCGGTCGAGGCGCCGCATCAGCGCCGGCCGCTCGGCCACGGAGGCCGACGACAGCCGGCCGTGGGTCGGTGCGGCAACCGCGGCGGTGGCACCGACGGCCAGCAGGCCGCCCGCGACCGCCACCCACGTGCCCGTCGACCGCGGCTCGGCGACCGCGGCCCAGCCGAGCAGCACGACGAGTGGAGGGTAGACGAGCGCGACGACCGGGGTGATGCGCCGCGAGTGCCGGTCGTGCGCGACGAACCACGCCTCGCGCGGCACCTCACCCAGGGCCGGGTAGACGACCAGGTCGACCGTCACCTGGAAGCCCAGGTGCGCCGCGGCCGCCAGCAGGAGCCACGGCTGGGGATCGGCGAGGCTCATCGAGGGGCGAAGGCGCTCGCGGGGACGTCGGTCTCGCCGGCGGCGAGCGCGTCCACGATCCGCCGGGCCACGTCGTCGGGGGCCAGGCCGGCGGGCAGGCCGGGGGCCTCGCCGGCCAGCGGGCGCGACGCCAGGCCGGTCTCGGTGTGCGGCGGTCGCACGTCGTGGACCTCGACCCGGCTGCGGCGCAGCTCGGTGCGCAGCGCCGTCGCGACCGCGCTGAGCGCCGCCTTGCTCGCGGAGTACGCCGCCATCCGCGGCATCGGTCGCTCGGCCACGACGGCGCTGAGCTGCAGCACGAAGCCCTGCGACTCCTCCAGCAGCGGGAGCACGCGGCGCAGCAGGAAGAGCGGGCCCACGACGTTGGTCAGGAAGAGCTCCTCGACCACCTCGTCGGGGGTGTCCACCAGCGACCCGAAGGCCACCACGCCCGCGGCGTTGACCAGTCCGTCCAGCCCCCCGAGGTGCTCGCGCGCCGCGGCCACGACCGCGTCACCGGCCGCCGCGTCGCCGAGGTCGGCCACGACCGGCACGCCGGTGCCGAGCGCCTCGAGGCGTCCGGCGTCGCGGCCGACCACCAGCAGCCGGGCACCCCGGCGCTCGAGCTCGGCGGCGACGAGCGAGCCGAGCGCGCCGGTGGCACCCACGACCGCGATCCGGGCACCGGCGAGCTCACGCCCCCGGCCTGGCTGGTGCTGCTGGCTCACGCGGTCTCCTTCGTCGTCGTCCTACCGCCTCCTTCTCGCGCCGCGGGGGCCGTCCGGATGCAGCGAGCGGCTACTTCCTGCTCAGGAAGGCCGTCATCGCCTCGCGCGCCTCGTCGCTGGCGAACAGGCGGGTGCTGGTGGTGGCCATCTCTTCGCCGAGGGCGTCGATGCGGGCCACGAGGTCGCGGTTGAGGATGCGCTTCGACTCGCGCAGGCCCTGCGGGGCACCGGTGGCCAGGCTCGCGCAGACCGCGGCCACCTCCTCGTCGAGGCGCTCGGCGGGCACGGCCCTGGTGACCAGGCCGTACGCCGCCGCCTCGGCGCCGGTGAACACCTCGCCGCCGAGCGTGGTGAGCGCCGCCGCACGCGGGTTCATCCGGTGGTGGACGGTGAGGCTGATGATGGCCGCGGCGAGGCCGAGCTTGACCTCGGTCAGCGCGAACGTCGCCTCCTCCGCGCAGATGGCGACGTCGGCGGCCGCGACGATGCCGATGCCGCCGGCCCGCACGGCGCCGAGGTTGGCGGTGACCACCGGCTTGTCGAGGGTGGCGACGAGCCGCTGCAGCGCGACGATCCGGCGGGTGCCCTCCTCCATGCCCTCCGAGGACGCCTCGGTCAGGTCCGCGCCGGAGCAGAAGACCTTCCCCGAGCTGCGCACCAGCACGACGCGCACGTCGTCGTCGGCGCCGGCCTGCTCGAGGTGGGCGAACAGCTCGGTCACGAGCCGGCGGCTGAGCGCGTTGCGGTTGTGCGGGCTGTCGAGGGTGATGGTCGCGATGCCGTCGGCGACGGAGAGGTGGACCAGCTCGGCGGGGGCGTCGGTCATGGACGACATCCTGCCGCACCCCACCCCCACCCCATCCGCGCGGCGCCGGGCTCCGAACACCTCCCATGCATACCCCCGAGACGTCGACCCGTGCCGCCACGCTCCGCCATGCGGCGTACGGCGTGCTGGCCACCGTCGTCGGCCTCGCGGCCGCCCACCTGGTCGCCGCCCTCACCGTGCCGGCGGCCTCGCCCGTGCTGGCGGTCGGCTCGACCGTCATCGACCTGACGCCGACCCCGCTCAAGGAGTGGGCGATCCGGCAGTTCGGCAGCGCCGACAAGACCGTGCTGGTCGGGTCGGTCGTCGTGGTCGTGCTGCTGCTCGCCGCCGTGGCCGGTGTCGTCGCCCGGCGCCGCGAGACGCCTGGTCTGCTCGTCCTCGTGGGCCTCGCCGCCGTCGCCGGCGTGCTCGCCGTCCTGCGCCCGGGCTCCGGGCCGCTGGACCTCGTTCCTGCCCTGGTCGCCGCAGCCGTCGCGCCCACCGCCCTGTGGTGGCTGCACCGGATCGACGGCCACCGCGACGACCGGGGCACTGACGGGCCGTCGCCGGGGGTCGACGGTCCGAGCCGGCGCGGGGTCGTGCTGGCGACCGGCGGCCTCGCCGCGGCCGCAGTGGCCATGGGGGCGCTGGGCCGCTGGGTGACGTCGTACCGCCTCGGCGGCACCGACGTCGCGCTGCCGGCCGCCACCGACCCCGCGCCTGCCTTCCCCACCGGCCTGGAGCAGAAGTACGCCGGCATCAGCCCGCTGCGCACCCCGACCGGCGAGTTCTACCGCGTCGACACCCGCCTGACGGTGCCGGCCGTCGACGTCGACTCGTGGACGCTCACCATCGACGGCGACGTCGAGCAGGAGGTCACGCTGACCTTCGCCGAGCTGTCCGAGATGAGGACGATCGAGCGCGACATCACGCTGACCTGCGTGTCCAACGAGGTCGGTGGCCCCTACATCGGTGCCGCCCGCTGGCTCGGGGTGCCGCTCGCCGACGTGCTGGCCCACGCCGGCATCGACGCGACGAAGGCCGACCAGATCCTGTCCACCGACGTCGACGGCATGACGATCTCGACCCCGCTCGACGTCGCCCTCGACGGGCGCGACGCGATGATCGCCATCGCCATGAACGGCCGGCCGCTGCCGCGCGAGCACGGGTTCCCGGCCCGCATGGTGGTGCCGGGGCTCTACGGCTTCGTGAGCGCGTGCAAGTGGATCACCCGCATGACGCTCACGACGTACGACGCCGAGCAGGCCTACTGGACCGAGCGCGACTGGGCGATCGACGCCCCCATCAAGCTGTCGAGCCGCATCGACACCCCGCGTCCCTTGTCGGAGAGCAAGGCCGGCACGGTGGTCGTCGGGGGCATCGCCTGGGCGCAGGGCGTCGGCATCGACAAGGTCGAGGTGCGCGTCGACGGTGGGGCGTGGCGCCCGGCCACGCTCGGCCCGCAGGTGAGCGACGACTACTGGCGCCAGTGGTTCTACGAGTGGGACGCCGAGCCGGGGCAGCACTTCATCGCCTGCCGCGCCACGAACAAGGACGGGGAGGTGCAGACGCCCGTGCGGATGCGTCCCTTCCCCCAGGGCTCGTCGGGCCTGCAGGAGATCTCCGTCAACGTCGCGTAGCGCCACCAGCTCCCCCCAGACATCCGTCGGGCGGTGAGTGGCGCAGGTCCTGGGCCTCCTGGACCTGCGTCACCCACCGCCCGACGGCTGTGTCCGCGCACCTGTCCAGGGCTTGTCAAAAGTTTTTGGGAATCGACCCATCCGGTCCGCGGACCGCCCCGAACACCTCTCGACAGCGGGCCACACGGCCCACTCCGAATCGCACGAACGTCGAAAGGCACACGCCATGAACACCAAGCTCCGCACCCGCACCCTGGGCCTCGCCGCCCTCGCGCTGACCGCGTCCATGAGCCTGGCTGCCTGTGGCAGCGAGAGCGACAGCGACGCCGCCAGCGAGCCCACCACCTCGCAGAGCACCTCCGAGGCCCCCATGGAGTCGGACTCCCCCTCCGAGGAGCCCATGGCTGACGGTCCGTTCGGCGCGGGCTGCGCCGGCGTCCCGACCTCCGGCCCCGGCTCGGTCGAGGGCATGGCCGACGACCCGGTCGCCACCGCCGCCTCCAACAACCCGCTCCTCAAGACGCTGGTCGCCGCGGTGACCCAGGCCGGTCTCGTCGACACGCTCAACTCCGCCGACGCGCTGACCGTCTTCGCCCCGACCGACGACGCCTTCGCCAAGATCCCGGCGAAGGACCTCAACGCCCTGCTCAAGGACAAGAAGGCCCTGACCACGGTGCTGACCCACCACGTCGTGGCCGGCAAGCTCTCCCCCGAGGACGTCGCGGGCGAGCACGAGACCCTGGCCGGTGACACCATCACCGTCGAGGGCTCCGGCGAGGACTTCACCGCCGAGGGCGCGGCCGTCGTCTGCGGCAACGTGCCGACCGCCAACGCCACCGTGTACGTCATCGACTCGGTCATGATGCCGAAGATGTGACTCGTCTCCTGACGACTAGGCAAGGATGACTGACGTGGACCACGTGAGGCCCGTACCGGACGGGGCGCCCCAGGGCGCCCCGTCCGGGGGCGACGCAACCAGGCTGTCCGACCTGCTCCGGCAGGCCGCCCTCGGCGACGAGGCAGCCTTCGCAGAGCTCTACGACGCGACGTCCGCGCGGGCCTACGGCCTCGCGCTGCGGGTGGTCCGCAACCCCGCGCACGCCGAGGAGGTCACCCAGGAGGCCTACCTCGACGCGTGGCGCTCCAGCACCCGCTTCGACCCCGCACGCGGCAGCGCAGCCGGCTGGCTGCTCACCATCGTGCACCGCAAGGCCGTCGACCGGGTCCGCTCGGTCGAGGCGGCCACCGCTCGCGACGAGACCTGGAACCGCGAGACAGCTCCCGTGGACCACGACCAGACCTCCGAGGCCGCACAGGCCTCGCTGGAGGCGGCCCGGGTCCGCAACGCCGTCGCCACACTGACCGACGTCCAGCGCCAGGCCGTCGAGCTCACCTACTTCGGTGGCTACACCCACACCGAGGTCGCCACCCTGCTGGATGTCCCTCTGGGCACCGCGAAGACACGCATACGCGACGGACTGATCCGCCTGCGAGACCTGATGGGAGTTGCGTCATGAGCGACATGCACAAGCTCACGGGCGCCTACGCGCTGGACGCGCTCGACGACCTCGAGCGCGCTCGCTTCGAGCAGCACCTCGCCGAGTGCGAGGACTGCCGGGCCGAGGTGGTGGAGCTGCGCGAGACCGCGGCCCTGCTCGCCGAGACCGTCGCCACGCCGCCTCCGGCCGCCCTGCGCGAGTCCGTGCTCGCCGGCATCTCCCAGGTCCGTCCGCTCGCACCCGAGGTCCGCCGCACGGCTCCCGACCACCGGGCCGGCGCACCGGCGGCTCGGGGGCGGGGCTGGATGCCCTTTCTGGTCGCGGCGGCACTCGCGATCATCGTCGGCGTCGGTGCCATGGTGACCCAGCCCTGGGCCACCGACGACTCCGGCGACGTCACCAAGCTGACCGCGGCCGAGCAGGTGCTCCAGGCCCCCGACGCCGAGGAGGTCTTCCTCGACCTCGGCGAGGCCGGCCGCGCGACCGTCGTGCGCTCCAAGAGCGCCGACAAGGCCGTCATCACCACCGAGGACATGGTCTCGGCCCCCGATGGCAAGGCCTACGAGCTGTGGTTCATCGACGGTGACACCTTCACCTCGGCCGGGGTGATGCCCGACGTCGCCGACCAGACCGTCGTCCTCGACGGCTCGGCCGCGCAGGCCGCGGCGGTGGGCATCACCGTCGAGCCCGACGAGGGCTCGAAGCAGCCCACCAGCGACCCGATCGCCGTCTTCGACCTCACCGAGGCCACATGAGCACCCCACGACGTTCTTCTCCCCCGCTCCGCTCCTCCGAACAACGCCACAGGGACCCCGCGTGACCGGCTCGGGACAGCGTCGCGTCGCGGTCGTCGGCTCCGGTGTCGCCGGGCTGACGGCCGCCCACGTCGCCTCGCGCACGTCCCAGGTCACCCTGTTCGAGGCCGACGCCCGGCTCGGCGGTCACGCCGACACGCACCGCGTGCCGACCCGCGACGGCGAGCTGGCCATCGACACCGGCTTCATCGTCCACAACCGGCGCACCTACCCCACGCTGCTGCGGCTCTTCGCCGAGCTCGGCATCGCCACCCAGCCCTCGGAGATGTCGCTGTCGGTCAGCGATGCCGGCACGGGTGTGGAGTACGCCGGAGCGCTCGGGCCCCGGGGCCTGTTCGCCCAGCGCTCGTCGCTGCGCTCGCGCGCGCACTGGCGGATGCTGCTGGAAATCCCGCGCTTCCACCGCCGTGCCCGCGCGGTGCTCGCCTCCGCTGACGCCGCCGGCGACGACCAGACGCTGCGCGACTTCCTCGCCGAGGGCGGGTTCTCCGCCGGGTTCGTCCGCCACTTCATGGAGCCCCTCGTCGCCGCGGTGTGGTCGTGCGACCCCGCGACGTCGCTGGACTACCCCGCGCGCTACCTCTTCGCCTTCCTCGACCACCACGGCATGCTCAGCGTCTTCGGCTCGCCCGAGTGGCGCACGGTGACCGGCGGCTCGGGCACCTACGTCGCCGCGATCGCGGCCGAGCTGGACGACGTACGCCTCGAGACGAAGGTGACGTCGGTGCGCGAGGTCGCCGACGGCGTCGAGGTCACCGACGGCAGCGGCGCCACCACGCGCTTCGACGCCGTCATCATCGCGACCCATCCCTCCCACGCGCTCGGCATGCTCGAGGCGCCCACCGACCTGCAGCGCGAGGTGCTCTCGGCCCTCCCCTACAGCAGCAACCCGGCGCTCCTGCACACCGACGCCTCGCTGCTGCCGCAGGCACGCGACGCCCGCGCGTCGTGGAACTTCTTCCGGCCCGAGGACGAGACGGGGGCGGTCACGGTCACCTACGACCTGACCCGCCTCATGCGCCTGCCCACCGACACCCACTACCTCGTCACGCTCGGCGGCGACGACCTCGTCGACCCTGCCACGGTGATCGACCGCATGGAGTACGAGCACCCGCTCTACACCCCGGAGTCGGTGGCCGCCCAGCGCCGGCTGCCGGAGATCGACACCGACCGCGTCGCCTTCGCCGGGGCCTACCACGGCTGGGGCTTCCACGAGGACGGCGCCCGCTCCGGGCTCGCCGCCGCCACCCGCCTCGGCCTGCCGTGGACCCGCACCTCGCAGGTGCTGCCGACGCCGGGCCGGTTCGAGACGACGATCCGCCACACGCGGCGTACGCCGGTGCGCCGCAGCTTCGAGCACTCCTCCACCTGCTGGCTCGTCGACCTCGACGACCTGCCCGACCACGGGGTGCTGGCCCGCTTCGAGGCACGCGACCACCTCGGCTCGCCCGAGCGGTCGCTGCGCGCCAACGTGCAGGGGTTCCTCGCCGACAACGGCGTGAGCCTCGGCACGGGCGAGCGACCCGGCACGATCCTCATGGCCGCGCATCCGCGCTCGCTGGGCTTCTGCTTCAACCCGATCAGCGTCTTCTGGTGCTTCGACGACGCGGGCCGCCAGGCCGGTGTGGTCGTGGAGGTGCACAACACCTACGGCGACCGCCACGCCTACCTCGTCCACCCCGACGAGCAGGGCCGCGCACGCACCGAGAAGGCGATGTACGTCTCGCCGTTCCACGGCGTCGACGGCACCTACGACATCGCGGTGCCCGTCCCGACCGACCGGCTCCACGTCGCGGTGACCCTGCGGGGCCACTCCGAGGCAGCTGCCGCAGCCGGCTCGGCGCCCTTCAGCGCCAGCCTCACCGGCACCCGCACCGACGTGCCGCTCCGCAGGACCCTGGGCGCCGCGCTCCGCGGCAGCGCGCTCATCCGCGCGCACGGCATCTGGCTGTGGGCCCGACGCCTGCCGATCCGTCCCCGACCCCGCCACCGCCAGGAGGGCGTGCAGTGACCGTCGAGAAGAACCGTCCAGCCCAGCAGGGCATGCCGGCCGTGGAGCAGCTCACGGGCGGGCCCCGCACCGCGGTGTCCGCCGCCGTGGCCAGGCGCCTGTTCCGCGCCGCCGTCGCCCGCCTCGAGGTGACCGTCGTCGAGGAGCCCACCGGCCGCCGGTTCGGCCAGGGCGGTCCGTCGATGACGCTGCACCGGCCCGAGGAGTTCTACGCCCGCCTCGGCCGCGACGGCCTGATCGGCTTCGGCGAGGCCTACATGACCGGCGCCTGGGACACCGACGACCTCGCGGGGTTCCTCACCGTGCCGGCCGCCCGCATCGCCTCCCTCATCCCGGAGCCGCTGCAGCGCCTGCGCGCGTTCGTCACCCCGCGCCTGCCCAGCCACCACCGCAGCACCGAGGCCAACAGCCAGGCCAACATCTCGCACCACTACGACCTGTCCAACGACCTCTTCGCGCACTTCCTCGACGAGACGCTGAGCTATTCCTCCGCCCTCTTCGACACCTCGACGACCTGTGCCCCGCAGGGCCCCGGCTCCGTCGGCGAGCACCTCGTCGCCACCCCTCCCGAGCCCGTCGACCACGACGACCCCCGTCGCCACGGACCCGACTTCGCCGAGGCGCAGGGTCGCAAGATCGAGCGACTCCTCGACGAGGCCGGCGTGACGGCCGGCACCCGCGTGCTGGAGATCGGCACCGGCTGGGGCGAGCTGGCGATCCGGGCCGCGCGGCGCGGCGCCAGCGTGCACACGATCACCCTCTCGGTGGAGCAGCTCGAGCTGGCCGAGGAGCGCATCGCGGCGGCCGGGTTCGGTGACCGCGTGCACGTCGAGCTGATGGACTACCGCGCGCTGGCCGCGACCGGGGCGACGTACGACGCGGTGCTGTCGGTGGAGATGATCGAGGCCGTCGGCCACGAGTTCTGGGGCACCTACTTCGCGACCATCGACCAGGTGCTCGCGCCCGGCGGCCGGGTCGCGATCCAGGCGATCACCATGCCGCACGACCGGATGCTCGCCACCCGTGACAGCCACACCTGGATCAACAAGTACATCTTCCCCGGCGGCTTCCTGCCGAGCGTCGAGGTGATCGACCAGATCACCCGCGCCGAGACCACGCTCCGCGTGGTCCAGCAGCTCGAGATGGGCAGCCACTACGCCGAGACGCTGCGGCGCTGGGACCGCCGCTTCCTCGCGCAGCGCGACGCGGTGCTGGGCCTCGGCTTCGACGACATGTTCGTGCGCGTGTGGCACTTCTACCTCGCCTACTCCCAGGCCGGCTTCGCCAGTGGCTACATCAACGTCTCACAGCTCACCTTCACCCGGGAGGACCAGTGACCCAGACCGCTCCGCGCCCGACCTCCGCACCCGGCGCCACCGGCGGTGTGGCCGCACGCCTCGCCGAGGCGGTGCGGCCCTTCATCGGTGGTGACCTCCCGGTGCGCCTCGAGGCGTGGGACGGCTCCGTGGCCGGGCCCGCCGACGGCCCGCTCGTGGTGCTCCGCTCCCCCGACGCGCTGCGCCGGCTGCTGTGGCACCCCGGCGAGCTCGGTGCGGCGCAGGCCTACGTCACCGGCGAGCTCGACGTGCCCGAGCAGGACGGCTGGGACCTCGGCTCCGCGCTGACGCACGCCTTCGCCGTGGGCGCCGAGCGCGGCCTCTCCGGCGTACGCCTCTCGCCGCGCGCGCTGGTCGACGCGGTGCGCACCATCTCGGGCCTCGGCGCGCTCGGGCGACCGCCCGCTGCCCCGGCCTCGCAGGCGCGGATCAAGGGCCGGCTGCACAGCCTGGCGCGCGACCGCTCCTCGATCAGCCACCACTACGACCTCTCCAACGAGTTCTACTCCCTCATCCTCGAGCCGCAGATGGCCTACAGCTGCGGCTACCACGCCACCCCGGAGACCTCGCTCGAGGACGCCCAGCGCGCCAAGCTCGACCTGGTCTGCACCAAGCTCGGCCTCCAGCCCGGCATGAAGATGCTCGACGTGGGGTGTGGCTGGGGCTCGCTGTCGCTGCACGCCGCCGAGCACTTCGGCGCGCAGGTGACCGGCGTGACGATCGCTGCGGAGCAGAAGAAGTTCATCGATGCACGCATCGCCGAGCGGGGCCTGCAGGACCGCGTCGAGATCCGCCTCCAGGACTACCGCGAGGTGCCCGAGCGCGACCACTTCGACGCCGTGGGGTCCCTCGAGATGGGCGAGCACGTCGGCGCCCTCAACTACCCGACCTACGTCGAGGTGCTGCGCCGCGCGGTCAGGCCGGGCGGTCGCGTGCTCATCCAGCAGATGTCGCGCCAGGGCGCGGGTGGCGGCAAGCACCCCGGCGGCGGCCCCTTCATCGAGTCGTTCATCGCCCCCGACATGACGATGCGCCCCGTGGGCGAGACCGTCGACCTGATCGAGACCGGCGGGCTCGAGGTGCGCGACGTGCACGCCATGCGCGAGCACTACGTCCTCACCGTCCACGGCTGGCTCGAGCGCTTCGAGGCCAACATCGAAGCCATCCGCGCCCTCGTCGGCGAGGAGGTCGTGCGCGTGTGGCGGCTCTACCTCGTCGGCGGAGCGCTCGCCTTCCGCGACGGCCGCATGGGCGTCGACCAGATCCTGTCGGTGCGTCCCGGCGCCGACCACACCCTGGAGCCGATCCGCTCGTGGTGACCCAGAGCCTGGTCGCGCTCGCCGTGGCCCTCGTCGTGATGGGGGTGACGGCGGCCGTCAGCAAGCGCGTCGACCGCGTGGCCGTGGTCGACGTCGCCTGGGGCTCGGTGTTCGTCGCCGTCGCCCTCGTGCTCGCCCTGGTCTGGCCCGACACGCACTCGTGGCTGCTCGCTGTGCTGGTGACGCTGTGGGGCGGCCGGCTCGCCTGGCACATCGCCAAGCGCTCGAAGGGCCACGGCGAGGACCCGCGCTACGAGGAGATGCTCGGCGGTCCCGGGTGGCACGCCGGCGCCGGCCAGGTGCTGCTGCGCGTCTTCCTGACCCAGGCCGTCGTCGCGTGGGTCATCTCGTTCCCGCTCCACGTGGCCGCGGCCTACGACGTGCGCTGGTGGCCCGTGGTGTGGCTCGGCGTGGCGATCTGGGCGGTCGGCGTCTTCTTCGAGGTCGTCGGCGACGCCCAGCTCGCGGCGTACCGCTCCCGCCCCCGCGAGTCGCGACCCCCGGTGCTCGACACCGGGCTCTGGGCCTGGACCCGCCACCCCAACTACTTCGGCGACGCCTGCGTGTGGTGGGGCCTGTGGACGGCCGGCGCGCTGTCGCTCGGCTGGGTGCAGGGCCTCGCCACGGTCTTCGCGCCGATCGCGATGTCGTTCTTCATCCGCAACGTCACCGGCGCCAAGCTGCTGGAGAAGACGATGTCGAAGCGCCCCGGCTGGGACGAGTACGCCGCCCGCGTGCCGCTGTTCGTGCCGCGTCCGCCGCGGCGCTGACCGGTCCCGCACGACGCTCCCCCGACCCTTGCCCCGGCCCTTGCCCCGACCCCCCGCAGCGACCCCTGGGGTGACGACCGGCCCCGCGCTCGGGTAAGAATCGGCGGCGTGCCCGACCCCGATCCGCTCGACGCCTCCGTCGAGCTCATGCTCGCCGGGGACGAGGCGGCCTTCCGCGAGGTCTACCGCGAGGTGCAGCCCCGGCTGCTGCGCTACCTCACGGTCCTGGTGGGTGCCAGCGACGCCGAGGACGTGGCCAGCGAGGCGTGGTCGCAGGCCTTCCGCGACCTGCACACCTTCGCCGGCGACGCCGACGGCTTCCGTGGCTGGGTGACGACGATCGGGCGCAACCGGGCCGTCGACCACCTCCGCCGCCTCAACCGCAGACCGACCAGCCCCGAGCCCGTCGAGGACCTCGTCGACCTGCAGGACGACGCCGACGTCGAGGCAGACACCCTCGGCCGGGTGCAGTCCGAGGCCGCGCTGGCGCTCATCGCGTCGCTGCCGCCCGACCAGGCCGAGGCCATCATGCTGCGCACCGTGCTGGGCTTCGACGCCCCGACCGCGGCCCGGATCCTCGGCAAGCGACCCGGTGCGGTGCGGGCCGCCGCGCACCGCGGTCTCAAGCAGCTGGCCAGGAAACTTCCCCGGGAGCCGTAACACCGTGCCCCCCACCAGCGCTGAACGGAGTGAGATGAGCTACCCCGACCGCCACCTGTCCCGACGCGACGCCGAGCGCCTGCTCGACGACCCCGCGTCGGTCGACAGCGCGCTGGGGTCGGCCCTGTCGGCCGCGGCCGCACCGGCCCGACCGGGCGAGCTGCGCCGCGAGGAGATGGCCGTGGCCGCGTTCCACCGCGCCCGCCTCGAGCCGACGCCCGCCGCCCCCGCGCGCCGCGCCGGCCGCGCCGCCACCCGGGCCGTCGTCGCCACCGGCGCCGTCGTCGCCCTCGCGTTGGGGGGATTCGCGCTCGCCAGCTCCGTCGACCTCCCCCTGCTGCCCGACCGCGCGTCGGACCGCGCGAGCGAGGCCGTCGCGCCGTCACCTGGCACCGCGGGCACCACGGACCCCTCCTCCGCCACGGCGACGACCGGCACGCCCTCCTCCTCCGACGACAGCGACGAGACCGAGGGCTCCGCGACGCCCGACGGGTCCGCCGCGCCCAGCCCCGACCTCGCCGGCCTGTGCCGCGCCTTCCAGGCCACCGACCGCTCCGAGCAGGGACGCTCCCTCGAGAGCGCCGCCTTCCGGGCCCTCGCGACCGCCGCCGGCGGCCCCGACCGGGTCGCCACCTTCTGCGTCGACCTGATCGGCTCGCCGAAGGCGAAGCCGACCCCCGGCGGCAAGCCGACCGCCCAGCCCACCGGCAAGCCGACCACGCTGCCCACGCCCACCGCGAAGCCCACTCCGACGGCGAAGCCCACCACCCAGCCGACGAGCAAGCCCACCGCGAAGCCCAGCAGCACGCCCACCAGCAAGCCCAGCGCTGCCCCGACGGCGAAGCCGGACCCCACCGGTCGCCCGACCGACGCGGGCAACGGCGGCTCCGACAACGGCAAGGGCAGCCGCTAGGCGCCCCCACCAGACTTCGGCTCCCGAGCCGGAGCGGCCGCGTTCCGCGGGGCCGTACGTCGCACCCGTGCCTCACGCTCCCGCGGAGGCACGGATCCCCCCAGGAAGCGGCAGCGGTCCGGACAACGCACCACAGCGGCACGGTCCCGAGGACCGTGCCGCTGCTCGGTCCCCGGGTGTCGGGACGGGCGACTAGGTTCTGCTGCGTGAGCGCGCGCCGGCCGTCCCCGCGGGAGGACACGCACCGCCGGATGCTGCGGGCGCGTGACGAGATGGACCGCCGCTACGCCGAGCCCCTCGACGTGCCGACGCTCGCCGCGCTCGCCCATCTCTCCCCGTCGCAGTTCGGGCGGGTGTTCAAGGAGGTCTACGGCGAGACCCCGCACCGCTACCTCCAGCGTCGCCGCGTGGAGCGGGCAATGACGTTGCTGCGCCAGACCGACCGCCCGGTCACCGACGTCGCGTGGGACGTGGGCTTCGCTAGCCTCGGCACGTTCAGCCGGACCTTCAGCACGGTGGTGGGGATGTCGCCCACCGAGTTCCGCGCCCAGCACGCACCCGTCGCGGTGCCGTCGTGCTTCATCGCGGCCTGGACGCGGCCACGCGAGCGGGACAGTCGTTTCGGAGAAGCGCGCGAGCGGTGACGCTGGCTAGCGTCGTCGTCATGACCAACCACATCACCTCCCTGCACATCCGCAGCGTGCCCGTGCTCGACCAGGACGAGGCGCTCGACTTCTACACCACCCACCTCGGCTTCGAGGTGCGCGACGACATCGACCTCGGCTTCATGCGCTGGCTGACCGTCGGCGTGCCCGGCCAGGACACCGCCCTGCTCCTCGAGCTGGTGGGTGGCCCGCAGCACGACGAGGCGACCGCGACCCAGGTCCGCGAGCTCGTCACCAAGGGCGCGCTGGGTGGGCTGTTCCTCCAGAGCAGCGACGTGCACGCGACCTACGCCGCCCTGCGCGACGCCGGCGTCGAGATCACCCAGGAGCCGGTCGAGCAGCCCTACGGCACCGACTTCGGCCTGCGCGACCCCTTCGGCAACCACGTCCGGATCAGCCAGCCCAACGCCGCGACGCCGGCCGAGGTGCAGGACGCCTACGACACCGCGGCGGTCGATCAGTGAGCTATCCCCCGCCGATCTACCACGGCAGCTCCGGCGAGGTCTCCGCCCACGGCGTACGAGCCGGGACCGAGCCGGCTGTCGTCTACCCCAACGGCAACAAGGTGTTCTACCTCGCCCAGGGCAGCGAGACGACCGGGACGTTCGGTCTCTACCGCTGGGAGTTCGCCGGCCCCGAGAGCGGGCCGGGCGCCCACTTCCACCGCACGATCACCGAGTCGTTCTACGTCCTCGAGGGGACCGTCACGATCTTCGACGGCACGCGGTGGGCTGCGTGCGCCGCGGGCGACTTCGTCCACGTGCCGGCCGGCGGCATCCACGGCTTCCGCAACGCCGACGGCCCCGCGAAGATGCTGCTCCACTTCGCGCCGGGCGCGCCCCGCGAGGCCTACTTCGAGCAGCTCGCCGAGGGCATCGCCGACTTCGACGAGGACGCCTACGACCGGTTCATGCAGGAGCACGACAACACCTGGGTCTGAGGCGCACACTGCAGGGGTGGATGCGGTCGACGCAGCCTTCGACGCGACCCCGAGGCGCGACTTCCTGCCGCGCGGGGTCCGCCGCCGGGCGTCCTACGACGGTCCGCTGCCGATCGGGGCCGGGCAGACCAACTCCCAGCCGCGCACCGTCGCCGACATGCTGCGCCTGCTCGACGTACGGGCCGGGCAGCGCGTGCTCGACGTCGGCGCCGGGTCCGGCTGGACGACGGCGCTGCTGGCGCACCTCGTCGGCCCCACCGGGTCGGTGGTCGGCGTGGAGCTCGAGCCCTCGCTCGTGAGCCTGGGCGCGGCCCACGTCACCGCGACCCACCGGCCCTGGGCGAGCATCCGGCAGGCCGTCCCGGGCGTGCTCGGCGACCCCGCGGGTGCGCCGTACGACCGGGTGCTGGTCTCCGCCGAGGCCGACGAGCTGCCGCAGGAGCTCGTCGACCAGCTCACCGACGACGGGGTGCTCGTGGCACCCGTGGCGGGCACCATGCTGCGCGTGGTCAACCCGGGCGCGCAGGTGAGCGAGCACGGCTACTACCGCTTCGTGCCGCTGCGCTGAGTCAGCCTCCCGGGCGGACGACCTGCTCGGCGAGCGAGGCCGGCGCCTGGATGCAGTAGGAGTCGGTCAGCAGCTCGCCCAGCTCGTCCCAGTCGATGCCGGCGTCGTCGTCGAGGACCATCCCGATCACGTTGCCGCCCCAGCTGGAGCGGAAGTAGGGGTGGCCCATGTGCTCGAACGCCGCCACCTCGTCGGGCTCGCCGCGGAAGGTGATCCGGAAGACCTGGTCCTCGCCGCCGAAGACGTGCGCGACCGTCGCGCTGCCGACCCGCCACCGCGTGCCCGTCCACGCCGCCTCCTGCGCGCAGCGCGGGAGCGCACCGAGCACCGCGTCGATGCGCAGCACCCAGTCCTCGGGCACGAGCGGACGGTCGGCGAGGGCCACGGCGCACAGCCTGCCACCGGGCTCCGACAGCCGCCGCTCCGTCATACGAACCCGACCCCATCAGTGCGGGTCCGGATGACGGATCCGGCGGAGCCGGGCGGAGCCGGCGGAGGTCAGTAGGACTTCGGCAGCCCCAAGGAGTGCATCGCGACGAAGTTCAGGATCATCTCCCGGCTCACCGGAGCGATCCGGCCCGCGCGCGCGGCGACCAGCAGCCCGGCCATCCCGTACTCCTGTGTGATGCCGTTGCCGCCGTGGGTCTGCACGGCCGCGTCGACGGCGTGCACCGCCGCCTCGGCAGCGGCGTACTTCGCCATGTTGGCCGCCTCGCCCGCCGCCAGGTCGTCGCCGGCGTCGACCAGCGCCGAGGCCTTCTGCGTCATCAGCCGCGCCAGCTCGTTCTCGATGTGCGCCATCGCGAGCGGGTGCGCGACCGCCTGGTGGGAGCCGATCGGCGCCTTGAAGACCGTGCGCTCCTTGGCGTACGCCGACGCCTTCTCCAGCGCGTGGCGCGCGAGGCCGGTCGAGAAGGAGGCCGCCATGATCCGCTCGGGGTTGAGGCCGGCGAAGAGCTGCACGAGCCCGCCGTCCTCGTCGCCGACGAGCGCGTCGGCGGGCAGGCGCACGTCGTCGATGAAGACCTGGAACTGCTTCTCGGGGCTGACGATCTCCATCGGGATTGCGGTGAACTCGAAGCCCGTCGAGTCGGTCGGCACGACGAACAGGCAGGGCTTGAGCTTGCCGGTGCCGGCGTCCTGGGTGCGCGCGACGACGAGGACGTTCTCGGCCTCGTCGACCCCGGAGATGTAGATCTTCTGGCCCTTGAGCACCCACTCGTCGCCGTCGCGGCGGGCGGTGGTGGTGATGTTGTGCGAGTTGGTGCCGGCGTCGGGCTCGGTGATCGCGAACGCCATCGTGGCGGTGCCGTCGCAGATGCCGGGCAGCCAGCGCTGCTTCTGCTCCTCGGTGCCGTAGCGGGCGATGACCGTGCCGCAGATCGCCGGGCTGACGACCATCATCAGCAGCGGGCAGCCCTGGGCGGCGAGCTCCTCGCAGACGGCCGCGACGTCGCCGATGCCGCCACCCCCACCGCCGTACTCCTCGGGGATGTTGATGCCGAGGTAGCCCGCCTTGGCGATCTCGAGCCACAGCTCGGTGGTCTTCTCGCCGGCGCGGGCGCGCTCGACGAACCACTCGCGGCCGTAGCCCTTCGCGAGCTTCGACACCTGGCGGCGCAGCTCGATGCGCTCGTCGGACTCGGTGAAGTTGGTCATCGGTTCTCCTCGACTACTGCCAGGACCTCCCCGGACGCGACCTGCGCACCGGGCTCGACGTTGATCTCGGTGACCGTGCCGTCGTGCGGCGCGGTCACGGTGTGCTGCATCTTCATGGCCTCCAGCACGAGCACCGGGTCGCCCGCGACGACCGTGGCGCCGGGCTCGACCTTCACCGCCACGACCGTGCCGGGCATCGGGGCGAGCAGCGAGCCGCTCGCGACGGCGTCGGCAGGGTCGGTGAACCGCGGCACCTCCCGCAGACGCGCGGACCGAAGTGGTCCGTCGACCCACACCTCACGCGGGGCGCCCGGCCTCTCGACCGAGATGTGTCCACGCGTCTCCGCGGTCACCCCGTCGACCTCGAGGCGGACCCGGGTCGGCGACACCTCGAGCACCGTGACACCGTCGACCGCGAAGCCGTCGCGCGTGCCCCACCACTCGACCGGCTCGTGGCCCTCGAAGGTGGTGCGCTGCGGCTGGCTGACGACGTTGCGCCACGCGGGCGGCACGCCCTGCTGCACCGTACGCCGCTCCGCGTCGTCGGCGGCCAGCATCAGGGCCCCGGCGACCACCTCCGCCCGCGTGCTGGCTGCTGAGTCGGTGGGAGACTCAGCGGGAATCGGACGCGACTCCAACCACGTCGTCGTCATCTCCCCGGCCGCGAAGACCGGGTCGGTGAGGATCGACACGAGCTGGTCGCGGTTGGTGGTGACGCCGTGGATGCGGGCCGTCCGCAGCGCCCGGACGAGCTGGCGGATCGCCTGCTCGCGGTTGGGCGCCCACGACACGACCTTGGCGAGCATCGCGTCGTAGAAGGTGGACACCTCGTCCCCCGAGGCGAAGCCCGAGTCGACCCGGATCCCACGCTCGCCGCCGAGGGCGAACTCGACGTCGTGGTCGACCTCGAAGGTGACCAGGCGGCCGCTCTGCGGGACGTAGGCCCCGTCCTCGGCGTAGAGGCGCACCTCGATCGCGTGGCGCTGCGGCTCGCCGCCGCCGGTCGAGAAGCCCAGCCTCCCCGACGACTGCGACGCCTCCGCCACGTGGAGCTGCAGCTCGACGAGGTCGGTGTCCCAGACCAGCTCGGTGACGGGGTGCTCCACCTGGAGGCGGGTGTTCATCTCGAGGAAGAAGAAGCGCTCCGTGTCGGGGTCGTAGAGGAACTCGACCGTGCCGGCACCGCGGTAGGAGATGGCCTCCGCGGCCCGGCGCGCGGCGTCGTGCAGGGCGTCGGCGACGTCGCCGTCGAGCTCCGGTGCCGGCGCCTCCTCGACCACCTTCTGGTGGCGACGCTGCACCGAGCAGTCGCGCTCGCCGAGCACGAGCACCTGCCCGCGGCCGTTGCCGACGACCTGCACCTCGACGTGCCGGCCGCGCTCGACGTAGGGCTCGACGAAGACGGTGCCGTCACCGAAGGCCGAGGCGGCCTCGGCCTGCGCCGCCGCGACCTCGTCGGCGAGGTCCTCGAGACGGCGTACGACGCGCATGCCGCGCCCGCCGCCACCAGCCGACGCCTTGACCAGCAGAGGGAGGTCGGCCTCCGTCGGGTTCTCCGGGGCCTCGAGGGTCGGGACGCCGGCCTCGCGCATGAGCCGCTTGGCCTCGACCTTGGAGCCCATCGCCTCGATCGACTCCGGGCTCGGCCCCACCCAGGTCAGCCCGGCGGCCTCGACGGCGCGGGCGAAGTCGGCGTTCTCCGAGAGGAAGCCGTAGCCGGGGTGGATCGCGTCGGCACCCGAGCGCTGCGCGGCCTCGATGACCAGGTCGACGCGGAGATAGGTGTCGGCGGGCGCGTTGCCCGGCAGGCGTACGGCCTGGTCGGCCTCGGCGACGTACGGCAGGTGCGCGTCGGCATCGGAGTGCACGGCCACCGTCTCGATGCCGAGGCGGCGGCAGGTGGCGAAGACGCGGCGGGCGATCTCGCCGCGGTTGGCGACCAGCAGTCTGGAGATCATGGTCGGAACACCCCGAATCCCTCGGCGCCGCGGATCGGCGCGTTCTCGATGACGCTGAGGCAGATGCCCAGCACCGTGCGGGTGTCGCGGGGGTCGATGACGCCGTCGTCGTAGAGCATCCCGGAGAGGAAGTAGGGCAGCGACTGCTCCTCGACCGAGGCCTCGACGTAGTCCTTGACGCCCTTGAAGCCCTCGGCGTCGAAGGTCTCGCCCTTCGACTCCGCCGACTGCTGCGCGACGATCTCGAGCACCCCGGCGAGCTGGGCCGGACCCATCACCGCCGACTTGGCGCTCGGCCAGGTGAAGAGGAAGCGCGGGTCGAAGGCGCGACCGTTCATGCCGTAGTTGCCGGCGCCGTAGGACGCGCCCATGATCACGCTCAGGTGCGGCACGGTGGAGTTGGAGACGGCGTTGATCATCATCGCGCCGTGCTTGATGATGCCGCCCTGCTCGTAGTCCTTCCCGACCATGTAGCCGGTCGTGTTGTGCAGGAACAGCAGCGGCGTGTGCGAGGAGTTGGCGAGCTGGATGAACTGCGTCGCCTTCTGCGCCTCCTCGGAGAAGAGCACGCCCTGCGCGTTGGCCAGGATGCCGACCGGGCGGCCGTGGATCTCGGCCCACCCGGTCACCAGCGAGGTGCCGTAGAGCGGCTTGAACTCGTCGAACGCGCGCCCGTTGTGCTCGCTCGTGCCGTCGACGATCCGCACGATCACCTCGCGCGGGTCGAACGGCTCCTTGAGGTCGGTCGGGATGAGGTCGAGGAGGCCCTCGGGGTCGGCGTCGGGCTCGGCGAAGGTGCTCGGTTGGTTTCCCCGGATATCCGGGGAAACTCGAGGTTCCAGTGCGAAGTTTCGGGGGTGAGGCTCCAGCTTCCCCGGATATCCGGGGATCGCGACGGGGGGTCGGCGCCGGTTCAGGCGCGCCACGATCCGCCGCCCGATCCGGATCGCGTCGTGCTCGTCCTCGGCGAGGTAGTCGGCGAGGCCGGAGACCCGGGCGTGCATCTCGGCACCGCCGAGCGACTCGTCGTCGGACTCCTCACCGGTGGCCATCTTCACCAGCGGCGGGCCGCCGAGGAAGACCTTGGCGCCGCCGCGCACGAAGACGGTGTAGTCGCTCATGCCCGGGACGTAGGCCCCGCCGGCGGTCGAGTTGCCGAAGACCAGCGCGATCGTGGGCTGGCGCCTGGCCGAGGCGCGGGTCAGGTCGCGGAACAGCTTGCCGCCGGGGATGAAGATCTCCTTCTGCGTCGGCAGGTCCGCCCCGCCGGACTCGACCAGCGAGATCGTCGGGAGGTTGTTCTCCCCGGCGATCTGCGAGGCGCGGAAGATCTTCTTCACCGTCCAGGGGTTGCTCGCGCCGCCCTTCACGGTGGGGTCGTTGGCACTGATCATGCACTCGACGCCCTCGACCACGCCGATGCCGGTGACCACGGACGCGCCGACGGTGAAGTCGGAGCCCCAGCCGGCCAGCGGCGAGAGCTCGAGGAAGGCGCTCCCCGGGTCGAGGAGCAGCTCGATGCGCTCGCGGGCGGTGAGCTTGCCTCGCGCGTGGTGGCGCGCGACGTACTTCTCGCCGCCCCCGGCCACCGCGACCGCGTGCTGGGCGTCGAGGTCGGCGATCTTCTCCAGCATCGCCTCGCGGTTGCTCACTTCTCGACCACCGCCTTCATCCGCTCCAGCGTCGTACGCATGCCCTTGCGGTTGGTGCGCCCGCGCAGCGCGCCGAGGAGCGTCCAGTAGATCCGCGTCGGCAGCGACGGCTCGAGGCGGAAGTACTCGGTGACGAGGGTGCCGCCGTCCTTCGCCTCGAGGCGGTAGCCCCAGTTGTTGACCGTCACCGCGTCGGTGCCGACGGAGAACTCGAAGACCCTCTCCGGCTCGCACGCGGTGACCCGGCACGGCGACCAGTACGTCGGACCGACGCCGTTGCGCTTCACGTGGCCGGCGAAGTAGGCGCGGACCGCGGGCCCGGTGGAACCGCGGGTCCACTTCGCCTCGAACGTCTCGGGGCTGAACTCCCCGATCCGGGTCACGTCGCTGACGAGGTCCCACACCTTGGCGGGCGGGGCGTCCATCCAGACCGACACCTCGTCACCCAGGGACGGCAGCAGCTTGATCATCGAGATTCCTTCTCTGTCGTGGTCACGTGGCATAACCCATGAGCTTGGCCGTCAGGTCGCGCAGCACCTCGTCGGCGCCGCCCCCGATCGGCAGGATCCGCGCGTCGCGGTAGTGCCGCTCCACCTCGGTCCCGTGCATGTATCCGGAGCCGCCGAAGAGCTGGACTGCCCGGTCGCAGACGTACGCCGCACAGTCCACCGCGGTCTGCTTGGCCAGGCAGGCCTCGGCAACGACGAACTCCCCCGCGACGTGGCGCTCGGCCACGGAGCGGGTGTAGGTGCGGGCGACCTCGACCTGGCGGCGCATCTCGACCAGCGTGTGCTGCACGACCTGGTTGGCGAGCAGCGGTCGGCCGAAGGTCTCCCGGTCGCGGCAGTGGGCGGCGGCGAGGTCGAGGGAGCGGGCGGCGATGCCGTAGCCGTGGACCGCGAGCGCGATGCGCTCGACCACGAACTGGTCGGCGATCTGGCCGAAGCCCGACCCCTCGACGCCGACGAGGTTGGCCACGGGCACGCGGCAGTCGACGAACGACAGCTCGGCGGTGTCGGAGCAGTGCCAGCCCATCTTGCGCAGGGAACGGTCGACGGTGAAGCCGGGCGTGCCCTTCTCGATCACCAGCAGCGAGATGCCACCGTGGCCGGGGCCACCGGTGCGCACGGCCGCGGTCACGAAGTCGGCGCGGACGCCGGAGGTGATGAAGGTCTTGGCGCCGTCGACGACGTAGTGGTCGCCCTCGCGCACCGCTCGCGTGGTGATGCGCGCGACGTCGGACCCCCCGCCGGGCTCGGTGATCGCGAGCGAGCCGATCAGGTCGCCGGCCAGCGTCGGACGCACGAACCGGTCGACCAGGTCGGCGTCGCCGCTGGCCGCGATGTGCGGCAGCGCGATGCCGGCGGTGAAGAGCCCGGCCATCAGCCCGCTCGACGCGCCCGCCTCGAACATCGCCTCCTGCAGCACGAGCGAGTCGAGCAGGTCGCCACCGCCCCCGCCCACCGATTCGGGGAAGGCGACGCCGATCAGGCCGAGCTCGCCCGCGGTGCGATGGAGGGCGCGCGGGATCTCCCCGGCGTCCTCCCACTCCTGCAGGTGCGGCACGACCTCGCGGCGCACGAACTCAGCGCCGGTGGCGCGCAGGGCGTCGTGGTCGGGAGAGGAAACCAGGCTCATACGAGGCTCTCCTCGATCGAGACCAGGCGCGAGCGCAGCCACTCGCCGAGCCCCTTGGCCTGCGGGTCGAAGCGGGTGGAGGCCGCCACCCCCTCGCCGAGCAGGCCGTGGACCACCAGGTTGACCGCACCGAGGTGCGGCAGCAGCCACACCTCGACGTCGAGGTCGGCGGCCTCGGGCAGCAGCGTGCCGATGCCGCGCGGTGACATGAGCTTGAACAGCCACTGCACGCGGGCGTCGTACGTCGCCGGGTCCGCGCCGTCGTGCGCCACCCACAGGCCGACGTTGGCGTCGCCGCCCTTGTCGCCGGAGCGCGCGTGGACGAAGGTGCCGAGCGGCAGCCGCCGGGTAAGCGAGTCGGGACGCCCGGGGTAGGGCGAGGGGCGGGCGCCGGGCGCCTCGGCGAGCGGGGAGCACGTCCCCGGGTCGGCAACCACCTCGCGGCGGCCGTCGGCGTGGACGACCGTGTGGGTGACGTCGGCGCGGTCGACGTGCTCGGCGCGGTAGACCCCGAACGGCGTCGCGGCGCCGGGCGGCGCGGTCATCGTGAAGCCGGGGTAGGAGCCGAGCGCGAGCTCGACGGCGGCCGAGGTGAAGGCGCGCCCGACCGGGTCGGGCGAGGGGTCCTTGACGGTGCAGCGCAGCAGCGTGGACGCCGCCTCCTCCGTGGCCGCGTCGACAGGCGGCGCAGTCACGTCGGACCACACGACCTCGGCCGCGGTGAGCCGGGAGCCGAGCTGCTCACGGACCCACTCGGCCTTCGCCTCGACGTCGAGCCCGGTGAGGACGAGCTCGACCTGGTTGCGCCAGCCGCCGAGCTCGTTGACGCAGACCTTGAGGCGCTCGGGCGGCGCCTCGCCGACCACGCCCGAGATCGCGACCCGGTCCTCGCCCTGCTGCTCCAGGCGCACCGAGTCGAGGTGGACGGTGACGTCGGGGCCGAGGTAGCGGGTGGACTGGATCTCGTAGACCAGCTGCGCCGTCACGGTGTCGACGGTGACCGCGCCGCCGGTGCCGGCGTGCTTGGTGATGACGCACGAGCCGTCGGCGGCGACCTCCGCGACCGGGAAGCCCAGCGGCAGGTCGCGGCGCGGCAGGTCGCGGAAGCCGCTGAAGTTGCCGCCGGTGGCCTGGGTGCCGCACTCGATGACGTGGCCGGCGACGACCGCGCCCGCCAGCTCGTCGTACGACGTCGCGCTCCAGCCGTGGTGCGCGACGGCCGGGCCGACGACCAGGGAGGCGTCGGTGACGCGCCCGGTGACGACGATGTCGGCGCCGCCGGTCAGCGCGGCGGCGATGCCGAGGCCGCCGAGGTAGGCGTTGGCGGTGAGGGCGCCGGGGAAGGACAGGTGGCGCACGTCGTCGCCCTCGCCGTGGGCGACCTGCGGGTCGAGGCCGAGGCCGCGCGCGACCTCGCGGAGTCGGTCGGCGAGGCCCGCGGGGTTGAGTCCGCCGGCGTTGGCGACGATCTTCACGCCGCGCTCGAGGGCCAGGCCGAGGCAGTCCTCGACCTGCCGCACGAACGTCCGGGCATAGCCCAGTGACGGGTCCTTGAGCTGGTCACGTCCGAGGATCAGCATGGTCAGCTCGGCGAGGTAGTCACCGGTGAGGACGTCGAGCTCACCTCCCTCGAGCATCTCGCGCATCGCGCTGAGGCGGTCGCCGTAGAAGCCGGAGCAGTTGCCGATCCTCAGCACGCTCATCTCGGCGCCCGCCCCTCGCCCGGCTCGCCCGCGAAGGCCTGCGCGATGTCGAGCCACCGGTCGACGTCGGCGCCGGTGGCGACCAGGTCGGTGTCGGCGCGGTGCACGCGCTGGGTCACGAGCCGGCAGAAGTCGCCGGCGCTCCCGGTCAGGGTCTGCGCCGCGTCGTCGGGCCCCCAGGTCCACACGTCCCCGGACGGCGCGAGGAGGTCGATGCGGAACTCCTCGGCGGGTGCGTCGAGCCCGTGGACGGCGTAGGCGAAGTTGCGGCTGCGGACGCCGAGGTGCGCGACGTGGCGGATGCGGTCGGTGTCCTCCACGGCGGCGCCGAGGCCCGCGTGCACGTCGAGCCCGTGGGCCCAGGTCTCCATCAGCCGCGCGGTGGCCATCGAGGTCGCCGACATGGGCGGACCGAACCACGGCATCTTCTCCCCGGCCGGCCGCTCCTCCAGGACGCGGCGCAGGTCGGCGCGCGATCGGCGCCACCGGCCGAGGAGGTCGTCGTCCTGGGCGAGCGCGTGCGCCTGGGCGTCGACGTAGCCGTCGGGGTCCGCGATCGCGCCGAGGACGACCTCGTCCCACGCGGCCTTGTCGGTCGCCGCCTTGATCGCGACCTCGTCGGTCCAGGCGAGGTGGGCGACCTGGGCGGCGACGTCCCACCCGGCCGCGGGCGTCGGGGTGCGCCAGCCGGCCTCGTCGAGGCCGGCGACGAGCGCGTCGAGGCGCTCCCCCTCGGCCGCGAGGTCGGCGAGCACCTGGCTCAGGACGTCGTTCATGGTCGCTCCTCCGCGAGCTCGGTGTCGGTCTGTCGGGCCAGCTCACGGTCGAGCACGGCGGCCCACTCGGTGAGGATGCGGCGGCGTCGCGCCGAGTCGTCGGAGATGGTCGCGGCCAGCCCGAGGCCGCGGACCAGGTCGAGGGTGGCCTGCACCAGCTCGCGCACGCCCGGCTGCGACTCGTCGACCCCCAGGGCCGCGACGGTCATGCGGTGCAGCTCGCGCCCGACCCGCTGCTCGAGCGGCGCGACCGCGGCGAGCAGCGTGTCGTCGGTGCGTGCGGCGACCCACAGCTCGAGCGCGGCCGCGAAGACGGGCGAGGCGAAGTGCTCGCCCAGCATCTCCAGCATCCGCCGCAGGCGCGTGCGCCGCTCCGCACCCGACCCCAGCGACCCGGGACCCAGCTCGGCGAACGACGCCGCGAGCTCGGCGCCGCGACGCTCGGTGAGGTGCTCGACGGCCGCCACGACGAGGTCGTTCTTGGTCGGGAAGTGGTGCAGCTGCGCGCCCCGGCTGACGCCCGCCCGCTCGGAGACGAGCGTGGTGGAGGTGCCGGCGAAGCCGCGCTCGACCAGCAGCTCGACCGTCGCCTCCAGCAGCCGGGCGCGCATCGCGCGGCTCCGGTCGGCCTGCGGCACCCGGGGGGCCTGGGTCGGGGAGGTCACGGGCCCAGCCTGCCGTCGTACAAACAAACAGTCAAGCCTGACTTTTTGTGGGGGTGGTCAGTCCAGCCGAGCCACCAACGGCAGCCGCGAGCGGGCCGTCATCCCGACGACCGCCGCGGTGAGCAGCGGCAACGCCAGGACGATGACCGCGATCAGCAGCCACGGCACGTCGAGGAAGGGGCCATCAGGCCCGAACCCGCCGTAGCCCGAGGTGAGCGGACGCGAGATCGCGACCCCGGGGATGAAGCCGACCGCGGCGCCGAGCACGGCGCCGACGAACCCGACGACGAGGGCGTACGACGCCGCCACCCGCCGCCGCGTGCGCGGAGCGGCCCCCACCGCGGACAGCGTGGCGAGGTCGGGGCGGGCGTCGGAGAGCGCGAGGAAGGTGGCGGTCAGCGTGCCCCCGAGCATCAGCACGCCCCCGAGGGCGCCCAGCACCAGCAGGATCACGACCGCCTCGTCGGGGCGCTGGTACCCGCGCTCGACGTACAGCGAGGCACCGTCGACGGCCTCGACGGCCTCCTTGATCCGCGTCGAGGTGGCGGCGTCCAGGTCACCGGTGAGACGGGCACTGCCCACGACCACGTCGAGGTCGAGCTGCGCGGCGGTGGCGGTCGGGATGATCGAGCTCGCGGGCGCCGCGCCGTAGGCCCGCTGGTCCCAGGCCACCAGCTCGGCGGGGACGGTCTGCCGTGAGGAGGCGGCGGGTTCGTCCACCCCCTCGCGATAGGTCTGCTGGCTCAGCACGGCGTCCCTGCGTCCGTCCACGCTCCCGTTGAGCACCACCACGAGCCCGTCGTCGAGCGCGGCGTCGACCCGGCGGGCGGTGTCGCCCTCGATCCCGAGCTCGGCGGCCGAGTCGGCGATCGCGACGCTGGGCCCGTAGGTCCTCAGGCAGCACAGCTCCTGGTCCTGTCCGGGGACCTCGACGTTGGTGGAGGTCCAGCCCTCGGGGTCGTAGCTCTCCTCCAGGCCGCGGATGGGCTGGAAGCCGACCTCCGGGGCCGCGCTGCGCACAGCGGCCTCGATCCGGTCCCACACCTCGTCGGGGTCGGGTGCCTGCTCGCCCGGCAGCACGCCCGGCCCCCACGACACGACGCCGGTGCCCATGGGTGCGTTGGGCATGTAGGTCATCTCGTTCTGCCGCTCGTCGCTGGCGTTGGCGATGCCGAGCGCGACGACACCGGCCACGGTCGCGGCGACGGCGGCCACGGCCGGCACGGTGCGGGTGCGGTG
The DNA here is from genome assembly GCF_001428125.1 of Nocardioides sp. Soil774. Lineage (GTDB taxonomy): Bacteria > Actinomycetota > Actinomycetes > Propionibacteriales > Nocardioidaceae > Nocardioides. Next base: position 146,541 of record NZ_LMSM01000008.1, read on the forward strand.
CCGCGCGGCGTCGCGGGCGGCGTACCTCGCGGTCAGCGGCAGGCGGCCCGAGACCCGGGCCACGCCGGACACCACGACCGGCACCACGAGCACCATCCCCAGCACGGAGACGATGGCGGAGCCGGCGATCCAGAGCGCGCCGTTGCCGCTGTCGGAGGTGAGGGCGCCGTAGGACGACGCGGCGATGCCCACACCGAGCATCACCACGCCCACCACGGGCGTGGAGGCACGCGGGCGGCGGTCGCCACGGCGTCCGGCGAGCACGGCGACCACGTCCTGCCGGCTCGCGAGCCAGGCCGGCACGACGGCGGCGAGGATCGCGGACAGCACGCCGAAGACCGCGATCGCGAGCAGGTAGAGCCAGGGGAGCTCGAACGGCCCGAACCACTCCCCGTTGAAGCGCTGGACCGCAGGCACCAGCAGCCACGCGGCCACCACACCCGCGACCAGGCCCAGGCCCGCAGCCACGAGGCCCAGCACGACGCCGCTGCCGAGGATCACGCGCCGCGCCTGGGCGGGCGTGCCGCCGGACGCGGCGATCAGCGCGAGGGTGCGGGCGTGGCGCCGCGCCGCCACCGCGAAGGCCGGCCCGGCCAGCAGCACGACCTCGATGAGCGCCATCACGATCACGAGCGCGACGATCGCGGCCATCTCGTTGCGGCCGGTGTCGTAGCCCATCTGCTCGGCCATCGACGCGACGTCGGGCGGGTCGGCCAGCACGGCGCGGGAGGTGACGATGCCCCCGGCCGCGTTGAGCTCGCGCACCTGGGCCCACGACACCGGACCCGCGGCGACCAGCCACTCGCGCCGGTCGACCGACTCGTCGGGCAGGTCCGCGGGCGCGCCGAGGACCACGGGGTACTTCCGGACGGTGGCATCGCGGCCGACCCCCACGATCGTCAGCGTCGACCCGCCGACCTGCATCTCGTCGCCGAGCGCGAAGCCCTTGGCGAGCATCGCGTCGTTGACCACGACCTCGCCGGGCGCACCGGGCAGGTGCCCGCGCTCGAGGTCGAACAGTCCCTCGGCGAGCGGGTCGCCGAGGTCGACACCTGTCGTGGAGAAGTCGACGACGCGGTCGCCGAGCCGCGCGCGCTGCCACCCGGTGGCGATCGGCACCAGGCGCGCGTCGGCGCCCAGCACCGCGCGGACGTCGGCAGCGGTCAGCGGGTCGTCGGGGTCCACCTCGAGCTGGGCGTACTCGCCGCGGCTGGGGTCGACACCCTGGACGACCTGCCCGCCGCCCTCCGTGCGCACCCGGGCGTCGGCCGCACCGAGGGTGCGGTCCGCGCCCTCGGTGCCGCTCACCTCGGCGGTCTGGATCAGCACCGCGGCCGCGCTCACCGCCAGCACCGGCAGGCTGATCATCACCAGCACCAGCGCGCTGCGGCCCCGGTGGCGCAGCGCGTCGCGCCAGGCGATGAGCAGGGCCGGGCGCCAGCCCCTCACCGACCGGCCTCGCCGGCGAGGAGCGCCTCGGGCTCGTCGGCGCCGGTCTCGTCGACCACCACGCCGTCGCGCAGGAAGACCACGCGGTCGGCCCACGCGGCGTGGCGCGCCTCGTGGGTGACCATCACGCCGGCGGCGCCCGCGTCGCAGCGGGCGCGGAGCAGCCGCAGGATCTCCTCGCCGGTGTCGGTGTCGAGGGCGCCGGTGGGCTCGTCGGCCAGGATCAGCCGGCGCTCGCCGACGATCGCGCGGGCGATGGCCACGCGCTGCTGCTGCCCGCCCGACATCTCGTCGGGGAAGCGGTCGGCGAGATCGGCGATGCCCACCTCCTCCAGCGCGGTGAGCGCGAGGCGCCGCGCCACCTTGCCCTTCTCCCCGTCGAGCTCGCGCGGGAGGGCGACGTTCTCGGCGGCGGTGAGGGCGGGAATGAGGTTGAAGTCCTGGAACACGTAGCCCACCGACGTACGCCGCATGCGCGCGCGCCCGGCGTTGTCGAGCGAGGCCAGGTCGGTGCCCTCGATCCACACCGAGCCCGTGGTCGGGGCGTCCAGGCCGCCGGCGAGGGTGAGCAGGGTGGACTTGCCCGAACCCGACGGGCCCATGACGGCGACGAGCTCGCCGGGGTGGGCGCGGAAGGTGACGCTGCGCAGGGCGTGGACCTCGGTGGCGCCCTCGCCATGGACCCGGGACACGGCGGCGAGGTGGACCACGGCGTTCATCGGGTGATCCCCTCGGTGGTCGACGCCGCCGGGGCGTCACGGCGTACGTCGCTGCGGTCGAGCGCCGCCCGCCGCAGCCTCGCCTCGCAGTGGTCGAGCCAGCGCACCTCGGCCTCGGCGTCGAAGACGAGCGCGTCGAGCACCAGGCTCCAGGCCAGGTCGGCCGGCTCCTGGGGCGCCGCGGCACGGCCGCTGCGCTTGAGGCGGGTGTAGTCCTGCAGCGAGGACATCGTCGCGCTGCGCTGGCGCTGGATGATGCCGGCCACCTCGACCCCGGGCAGCGTCACCGCGAGCGCGAGCTTGATGGCGAGCTCGTCGCGCGGCGGTTGGGAGCGAGGCACCGGCGTGGCGAACCACATCGACACCTCGCTCCGTCCCGCCTCGGTGGCGCGATAGCTGACGTGCTGGCGGTCGCTCGCGGCCTCCTCGCCGTCGTCGGCACCCCCGTGTCCGACGACCTCGACGAGCCCGTCGCGCTCGAGCCGGGTCAGGGTTGTGTAGACCTGCCCGATGTTGAGCGGCCAGGTCTCGCCCGTCCGCTGCTCGAACTCGGCCCGGAGCTGGTAGCCGTACATCGGCCCCTGCTCCAGGATCGCCAGCATCGCCTGCCTGATCGACATCCGCGCCTCCTCGACCATCGCCCCCCGTGGCCGATGGATACCGGGTATGTATACCACGTATGCATCCTCGTCGCGCGCGTCCCGAGGAGTGTTTGGGACGGGGCTCGAGGGGCAGGAGGGGTGCGACCGGCGCACCGAAGCGCGCGGCCGCACCCACCAGGAGAGCCCCATGACGCAGTCCGGCGACACCCCGCAGCAGCCCTACGGCGACCAGCCCACCTCCCCCTACGGACAGCCGCCGGCGGGCTCCTACGGCCAGCCCCCGGCCGCGAGCTCCTACGGGAGCGGCTCCTACGGGCAGCCCCCGACCTCGGGCTCCTACGGCGGCTACGACACCGGTGGCTACGGCGGCGGCTACGGCGGGGGCCCCACGGGCACCGGCCGCAAGGGCTTCGTCGGCGCGCTGTTCGACCTCAGCTTCGCGACGTTCGTGACCCCGATGATCATCAAGGTCGTCTACATCATCGGGCTGGTGGTCATCGGTCTCGGCACGCTCTTCTTCGCGCTCAGCGGCTTCTTCAGCGACAGCCCCGGGCTCGGCATCCTGACGCTCGTCGTGAGCCCGATCGTCGGGCTGCTCTACCTCTGCCTGTTCCGGATGATGTGCGAGTTCTACATCGCCATCACCCGCATGAGCGAGGACATCAACCGGCGCCTGCCGCGCACGTGAGGCGCGCCGTGGCGGCGGGTCGGCTCAGACCGCCGCCACGGTGAGCACCACACGGGCGCGCTCGGCGGGAGCCAGCCACCGCCGGCGGGCCCGCACCAGGCGCCAGCCCGACCAGGCCACGAAGGGCAGCGCGAGGAGCGGCGGCACCCAGACCCACGGCAGCGAGGCCAGCCCGGTGAAGAACATGCCCGTGAGCGTGGTGACCAGCGACAGCTTGCCGGCGTACCCCGCCATCGCCGCGTGGGGCGCCGGTGTGGCCCGCGGGGAGGACAGGTCGACGGAGTAGGGCGAGCGGATCGACCACGTCATCACGATCGCCAGCACCTGCACGAGCACCACCGCCCAGCACGACAGCACGCTCGCGCCCACGACGAGCGGCGGCAGCCCGTTGCGCAGCAGCGCAAGCACCACGGTCGCACCCGACACCGCGGCGGTGCACTCGGCGACCACCAGCGCCCGTACGTCGAACACGTCGCGCGCCGACACCGGCAGGGTCTCGCGCCAGACCATGCCCTTGCCGTCGAGGCACCAGGCGTTGACGCCGAAGAGCAGCGCGGCGCCGCTCGCGGTGAGCCCGGGCAGCAGCATCACCGAGCTCCACTCCAGGCCTGCGACGAGCGCGACCAGCCCCGGGCCGAGGCCCAGCACCACCAGGCCGCGGCGCATGCCGACCGAGCGCCACACCGACCCTCGGTCGAGTCGGTGCAGCAGCGCGCGGTCGGGCGAGCCCCACCGCGGCTCGGGTGCCGGGCGCGCCTCGTGCACACCGGACTGCACGCGCAGCTCCTCGCGCGGCGGCAGGCCGAGCGCCCAGGCCGCGGGCCGCGCACCCAGGGCGACCGCCGCCAGGAAGATCACGAGCAGCACCGCGACGGCCACCGGCCACTGCGACGTCTGCCCCGTCTGCGCCACCCACGTCGTGGGCAGCGCGCGCACGAGGGGCCCGAGCGCGCCGGCGAGGTGCAGGCCGGCGACGACCAGCACGACCGCGCCCGCGACGACCCGCACCACGACCACGCCGTGGGTGGTGCGCCGCACGCCCTCCGCGGTCCAGCCGAGCGCCTGGCCGGCAGCGGTGGCGGCGAGCACCCAGGCGAGCACCACGAGCTGGGCACCGGGGAGACGCTCGAGCGCGGTGACCAGCGCCGTGACGGCGAGCAGGCCCCAGGTCTGCACGAGCCAGGCGAGGTTGAGCGGAGCCAGGAGCAGCGCGCCGAGGTGCTCGGTCACCGGGCTGATCGGATGGATCGCGGCCTCGCTGCGCGAGAGCAGCTCGCGGCCGCCGCCGCTGCCCATCGAGGAGCTCACGGCCAGCAGCAGGATGCCCACGAAGGCCCCGCCGAGGTTGCCCTGCAGCGTGGCGAGCGCCCGGTCGAGGGCCGGGGAGTCGAGGGCCGAGAGGTTGACGAGCGCCGGCCCCAGCGCGAAGCCGGCGGTGAGCGCGAGGGCGACGACCGCACCGATCACGGTGCCCGCTGGTCGGCGTACGGTCCGGGCGCGGAAGGCCACCAGGTGCGCGGTGTCGCGCGCGGCGTCGGCCCAGCCGCGCCGGTCAGTCGAGGAGCGCACGGTAGGCCTCGCCGGTGAGGTCGGCGGCATCCATCGCCGCCACCCGGTTGCCTCCGCGCAGCACGACCGCGTCGCCGCACGCCTCGAGGGCGAGGTCGCGCAGGTGGGTGGACAGCAGCACGCACGCGCCACGGGCGCGGGCGTCGGCGACGACCTCGAGCGTGGCCTCGACCCCGAGGGGGTCGACGCCGTCGAACGGCTCGTCGAGCAGCAGGACGGCCGGCTCGTGGAGCGCGGCGAGCACGACGCTGAGGCGGCGGCTCATGCCGTGGCTGAAGCCGCCGACGACGCGGTGCGCGACGTCGCCGAGCTCGAAGCGCTCGAGCAGGTCGCGCCCGCGCTCCTCCCAGTGGTCCATGCGACGCAGGCGCGCGCTGAGCTGCAGGTGCTCCCACGGCGTCGCGCGAGGCACGAGGCCGCCGACGTCAGGGCAGTAGCCCACCACCCGCTTGACGCCGAGGGCGTCGCTGGCGGCGTCGATCCCGGCGACGGTCACCTCGCCCGCGGTCGGTGGCACCACGCCGGCGAGGACCTTCATGGTGGTCGACTTGCCGGCGCCGTTGCGCCCGAGCAGCGCGGTCGCCCGGCCGCTCGCGGCCACCAGGTCGACCCCGGAGACGGCCTCGACGTCGCCGAAGCGCACGTGCAGGTCGCGGACGACGACCGCGGGGGTGGGGGTCACCCGGTGATTCTCCCCGACCGGCGGCCTCCGTGCGGGCGCTTTGCGAGAGCCGGCACCTGTTGTAACGCCGGGTTGGTGCTTGTTCTACCTACCGCAGAACATAGGTAGAACATCCACCAACCCGGCGTTACAGCGCCGAGCCGGCGAGGCTCAGGCGGGGAAGGTCTCGCCCTTCTCCGCCATCTCGCGCAGGCCCGCCGTCGGGCGGAAGCGCTCGCCGTAGGCCTCGGCCAGCTCGTCGGCGCGGGCCACGAAGGCGGCCAAGCCGATCGGGCCGACACCGTGGCCGGTCTCGTCGAGCGCCTGCCAGCCGGTCATGAACTGGGCCGCGCCGCCGGTGAGCGCCGGGAAGCCGATGCCCATGATCGAGCCGATGTTGGCCGCGGCCGCGGAGGTGATGACGCCCTCCTCGAAGCACTTCGCGGTCTCGAGCGCCTCGATGAACAGCATCCGGTCGCGCACGTCGCGGATCGGGGGCTGCTGCTCGGCGACGGGGAACGTCTCGGCGAGCCCGGGCCACAGCGTCGTACGCCGCCCGTTGTCGTCGTAGTCGTAGAAGCCCGCGCCCTTGAGCCGCGAGGGGCGACCGAGGCCGATCATCGTGGAGATGACCTCGCCGGCCGGGTAGTCGCCGAGGTCGATGCCCTCACGCTCGGCGGCGTCCTCGGTGGCCTTGCGGATCTTGGCCATCAGCTCCATGTTGAGCTCGTCGCTGATCTGCAGCGGCCCGACCGGGAAGCCGGCCGACGTCGCGGCGCGCTCCAGCGAGACCGGGTGCACGCCCTCGGCGAGCATCGCGAGGCCCTCGTTGATCTGCGTGCCGATGACGCGCGAGGTGTAGAAGCCGCGCGAGTCGTTGACCACGATCGGGGTCTTGCGGATCTGCTGGACGACGTCGTAGGCCTTGGCCAGCGCGGCGTCGGAGGTCTCCGCGCCGCGGATGATCTCGACGAGCGGCATCTTGTCGACGGGGCTGAAGAAGTGAAGCCCGATGAAGTCGGCCGGGCGGTCGACGCCGGTGGCGAGCTCGGTGATCGGCAGGGTCGAGGTGTTGGAGCACAGCAGCGCGTCGGCGTCGACGTACGGCGCCACCTCGGCGAACACCTTCGCCTTGAGCGACGGGTCCTCGAAGACGGCCTCGATCACCAGGTCGCAGCCCGCGAGGTCGGCGGCGTCGGCGGTGGCGGTGATCCGGCCGAGCAGCTCGTCGGCCTTGGCCTGCGAGAGCTTGCCGCGCTCCACGCCCTTGGCGTTGAGCTTCTCGGTGTACGCCTTGCCCTTCTCGGCAGCCTCGACCGAGACGTCCTTGAGCACGACCTGCATCCCGGCGCGGGCGCAGGAGTAGGCGATGCCCGCACCCATCATCCCGGCGCCGAGGACGGCGACCTTCGTGGCCTGCCAGCGCTCGACGCCCTGCGGGCGCAGCGAACCGGAGTTGATCGCCTGGAGGTCGAAGAAGAAGGCCTGGATCATGTTCTTGGCCTGCTGGTTGACCACGAGGTTGGTGAAGTAGCGGCTCTCGATGCGCGAGGCGGTGTCGAAGTCGACCTGCGCACCCTCGACCGCGGCGCTCATGATCGCGCGGGGCGCCTGGTAGACCGCGCCCTTGGTCTGCTTGCGCAGCAGCGCCGGGAACGCCGGCAGGAACTGGGCGAGCGCCGGGGTCCTCGGGGTGCCGCCGGGCATCTTGTAGCCCGCCCGGTCCCACGGGTTGCGCGCGGCGTCCTCGTCGTCGCGGTGCTCGAGGATCCAGGCCTTGGCCGCCGGCACGAGCTCCTCGCGGGTCGGCACGACCTCGTCGATGAGCCCCTTGGCCAGCGCCCCCTGCGGGTCGAACTGCGTGCCGGGCATCAGCACGTCCATCAGCGCGGACTGCAGCCCCAGCATGCGTACGACGCGGGTGACCCCGCCGCCGCCGGGCAGCAGGCCGAGCGTCGACTCGGGCAGGCCGATCTTGACCGAGCGGTCGTCGACGGCGATGCGGCGGTTGGCCGCCAGCGCGATCTCGAGCCCGCCACCGAGGGCGGCGCCGTTGACCGCGGCGACGACGGGACGCGGGTAGGTCTCCAGCTTGCGGAGGCTGGCCTTGACCGCCTCGCCCATCGCGAAGATCTCGTCGGCGTCGTCGGGCGTCGCCTTCACCATGCTCTTGAGGTTGCCGCCGGCGAAGAAGGTCTTCTTCGCGCTCGCCAGCACGACGCCCGTGACGTCGTCGACCTCGTCGTGCAGGCGCTGGACGGCCGCCTCCATGGACGACTGGTAGAGCTCGTTCATCGTGTTGGCGCTGGCGGTCGGGTCGTCGAGGGTCAGGGTGACGATGCCGTCGGCGTCGCGGTCGTAGCGGACCGCGGTCTGGGTGTCAGTGGTGCTCATTGCTCTCCTTCGCTGGTCGAGGAGGGACGAAGTCCCGTCACGAGACCAGGCTGGGCAGGTGGGGATGGTCTCGTGACGGTCGCTTCGCGACCTCCTCGACCAACGGAGGGAAAGGTCAGACGAGCTCGACGATGGTGGCGATGCCCATGCCGCCGCCGACGCAGAGCGTGGCGAGGCCGCGCTTCTGGTCGCGACGGGCGAGCTCGTCGATCAGGGTGCCGAGGATCATCGCGCCGGTGGCGCCGAGCGGGTGGCCCATCGCGATGGCGCCGCCGTTGACGTTGGTGACGTCGTGGCTGATGCCCATGTCGCGCATGAAGCGCATCGCGACGGCGGCGAAGGCCTCGTTGATCTCCCACAGGTCGATGTCGTCGACCTCGAGCCCGGCGCGCGAGAGCGCCTTGCGGGCGGCCGGGGCGGGACCGGTGAGCATGATCGTGGGGTCGGCGCCCGACACGGCGGTCGAGATGATGCGCGCACGCGGCGTGAGGCCGAGCGACGTGCCGATCTCCTCGGTGCCGATCGCCATCACGGCCGCGCCGTCGACGATGCCCGAGGAGTTGCCGGCGTGGTGGACGTGGTCGATCGCGGGGACCCAGTGGTACTTCTCCAGCGCCACGTCGTCGAAGCCGGCGTCGCGACCGATCTGGGCGAACGACGGCTTGAGGCCGGCGAGGCCCTCGACCGAGGTGTCGGGGCGCACGGTCTCGTCGCGCTCCAGCACCGTCACGCCGCTGAGGTCCTTGACCGGGATGACGGCGTCGTCGAAGTAGCCGTTGGCCCACGCCTTGGCGGCGCGGTGGTGCGACTCGGCGGCGTAGGCGTCCACGTCGGCGCGGCTCCAGCCCTCGATCGTGGCGATGAGGTCGGCCCCGATGCCCTGCGGGACGAAGCCCGTCTCGAGAGCGGTGGCCGGGTCCATCGCCCACGCGCCGCCGTCGCTGCCCATCGGCACGCGGCTCATCGACTCCACGCCACCGGCGATGACGAGGTCCTCGAAGCCGGAGCGCACGCGCTGGGCGGCCTGGTTGACCGCCTCGAGGCCCGAGGCGCAGAAGCGGTTGAGCTGCACGCCCGCCACGGTCTCGGGGTAGCCGGCCTTGAGCGCGGCGGTCTTGGCGATGTCGCCGCCCTGGTCGCCGATGGGGGTCACGACGCCGAGCACGACGTCGTCGACGCGTGCGGTGTCCAAGGTGGGGTTGCGGGTCTTGAGCTCGTCGAGGAGTCCGACGACCAGGTCCACCGGCTTGACCTCGTGGAGCGAACCGACGGCCTTGCCGCGGCCGCGAGGAGTGCGGATGTGGTCGTAGACGAATGCTTCTGCCATGTGGCTGATTGTGACACCATTACTGTCACAGTCAAACGGGTGTGTCCCGCGTCACGCGCAGCGACGCCACGAGAGGATGGAGCGGTGGAGACCGAGCTGGGGACCGACCCGAACATCGAGCCGGAGACCGACCTGCTGACGCTCGACGAGCTGACCGAGCGCACCGGGGTGAGCGCGCGCAACGTCCGCTTCTACGCCTCGCGCGGCCTGGTCCCCTCCCCCGTGCGGCGCGGCCGCTCGGGCTACTACGGCCCCGACCACGTCGCCCGCCTCGAGCTCGTCCGCGAGCTGCAGGGCCACGGCTTCACGCTCTCGGCGATCGAGAAGTACGTCGAGCAGATCCCCGAGGCCGCGACCCCCTCCGACATCGCCCTCCACCTCTCGCTGCTGGCGCCGGTGACGGGCGACCGCGACGTCGACGTGCCGGGAGGGCTGTCGGGGATGGGCATCTCGGCCGAGGCCGCGGAGGCCGTCGCCGAGGTCTACGCCGAGCACGGCAGGCAGGTCGCCGAAGAGCTCTCGGAGATCGTGCGCACCAAGGTGTGGCCACAGTTCCGCGAGGCCGGCTACACCGCCGAGCAGCTGCGCGAGTTCGTCCACCGCCTCAAGCCGCTGACCATCGCCGGCCTGGTCATGGCCTACGAGCAGGCGATCGACGAGAGCCAGGCCTCCTACGACGCGCGTCGTCCGCACTGAGCCGACCGGGCCCCACGCACGGGACGCCCGTCGGGATGTCACGCCCGGCGGGCAGCACTGGGAGGCTGGTGACGTGCCCCCGCCCCTGACGCCCGACCTGCCGGTCCCGACCCGCCGCCTCCGATGACCGGGGCCGCGGTCTACCTGCTCCTCGGCCTGGCACTCCTCCTGGCGATCGTCCTGCCGCAGCTCACCCGGCGCATCGCGCTGTCGCCGCCGATGGTGCTCGTCGCCGTCGGCATGGCGATCGGCCTGCTGCCGCTGCCCGAGGGCATCAGCCTGCAGCCCGAGGACAACCGCGAGCTGCTCACCCACGTCACCGAGTTCACGGTGCTGGTCGCCCTCATGGGCGTCGGCCTGGCGATCGACCGGGGCCTCGACATGCGCTCGTGGCGCTCCTGGCGGACCTGGTCGCCGGTGTGGCGGCTGCTGCTGGTGACGATGCCGCTGACCATCCTCGGCACGACACTCCTCGGCTGGTGGGTGGCCGGGCTGACGCCGGCGGTGGCCCTCCTGCTGGGCGCCGTGCTCGCCCCGACCGACCCCGTGCTCGCCTCCGACGTGCAGGTCGGCGAGCCGCTCACCGACGACATCGACGACCCCGAGGGCGAGGAGCGCGAGGAGGACGACGACATCCGCTTCTCCCTCACCGCCGAGGCCGGCCTCAACGACGGCCTGGCGTTCCCCTTCGTCCACCTCGCCCTGCTCCTGCTGGCCGGCGGGTTCGCCGCCACGGACGCCGTGACGTGGGTCGGGTGGTACGTCCTGGGCAAGATCGCGCTCGGTGTGGCCATCGGCCTCGGCATCGGCTGGCTGCTCGGCCGACAGGCGTTCCGGGCCCGCAACGACAACCTGCGCCTGGCCGAGCACGGCGAGCCCCTCCTCGCGCTCGCCGCGCTGCTGACGGCGTACGGCGCCGCGGAGATCGTGGGCGGCTACGGCTTCCTCGCGGTCTTCGTGTGCGCGATGCGGGTGCGCGCGTCCGAGCGGGGCCACTCCTACCAACGCGCCATGCACGGTGTGGTCGAGCGCCTCGAGCGGCTGATGACGCTGATGGTGCTGCTGCTCCTCGGCATGGCGATGACGCGCGGGGTGCTGGAGCAGCTCGACTGGCGCGGCGTGGTGGTCGCGCTGGCGCTGGTGCTCGTCGTGCGCCCCCTCGCGGGCTGGGTCGCGCTGGCGGTGCGGCCCCGCGCCGAGGGCGAGGACGGCGGGCTCGACCGCGGCGAGACGCTGGCCGTCGCGTTCTTCGGCGTGCGCGGGGTGGGCTCGCTGTTCTACCTGGCCTACGCAGCGAGCCACGAGCACGTGCCCGGCGAGGGCTGGCTGTGGTCGACGGTCGCCTTCACCGTGGTGGTCTCGGTGCTGCTGCACGGCGCCACGGCGACCCCCGCGATGTCGCGCCTCGACGCGCGCCGGGAGGCGGCGGCGCGGTCGCGGTGAGGCGCCGGTGCGGACCGGGCTGACAGAGTGGGGGCATGTCGAGCACCCCACGACGTTCCTCTCCCCCGCTACGCTCCTCCGACCAACGCCGAGGGGACCCCGCATGAGCACAGTTCTCGTCACCGGTGCGACCGGCTTCATCGGTCGCCGCCTGGTCCCCGCCCTGGTCGAGGCCGGCCACGACGTGCGCGCGATGACGCGGCGCCCGGACTCCTACGACGGCCAGGGCCGGCCGGTCGGGGCCGACGTCTCCGACCCCGACTCCCTGGTCCCGGCGCTCGAGGGCGTGGACGTCGCGGTCTACCTCGTGCACTCCCTCGACGACCCCGACTTCGAGCGCAAGGACGCGCAGGCGGCGCGCAACTTCAGCGCTGCTGCCGCGGCCGCGGGCGTGAAGCAGATCATCTACATGGGCGGCCTCGGCGACGACGACGACGACCTCTCGGCCCACCTGCGCTCGCGGCGCGAGGTCGAGCACCTGCTCGGCGAGGACGGCGTACCGGTGACGGTGCTGCGGGCCGCGATCGTGGTCGGGCACGGCGGCATCTCGTGGGAGATCACCCGCCAGCTGGTGAAGAACCTGCCGGCGATGGTGGTGCCCAAGTGGGTGCACACCCGCACGCAGCCGATCGCCCTCGACGACGTGATCCGCTACATCGTCGGTGTCGTCGACGAGGAGCGCGCACTGGGGCGGGTCTTCGAGATCGGTGGCACCGAGCAGCTGACCTACCTCGAGATGATGCGAGTGGCGGCCGAGCTCATCAACGGTCGCTCCATCCCCATCATCACGGTGCCGGTGCTGACGCCGCGGCTATCGTCGCGGTGGCTCGCGCTCGTGACCGACGTCGACGCCACGACGGGGCGCAACCTCATCGACTCGATGTCGCACGAGGTCGTCGTGACTGACACCTCGATCCGCGAGGTGGTGCCGGGCGAGCCGGTGTCCTACGAGGAGTCCGTACGCCGCGCGCTGGCCGAGCGCGACGCGGCGGCGCGCGCCCAGCCCTGAGGGCTCACGAGAACAGCAGCGGCAGCAGGAAGAGCATCGACAGCGACCACGTGATGTGGGTGAGGATCGGCGCCAGCACGCCGCCGCTCGCACGGCGCTCCAGCCCGCACACCGCGCCGAGGATGATGGCGGCGAAGCCGAGCATGATGTTGCCGGTGGCCAGCGTCGCGACGACGTAGGCCAGGGTGGTCCACAGCACCGGGTGGCGCGGGATGGCGGCGTACATCGCACCGCGGAAGAACAGCTCCTCGGCGATGCCGTTGAAGAAGGTGATGACCGCCAGCACGGTCAGCGATCCCTCGTCGGCGTAGGCCAGGACAGAGCTGACGTAGTCGGCCAGCGGGCCGATCTCGCGCACCACCAGCGAGCCGAGCACGAAGATCCCGACGAGCAGCAGCCCGAGCAGGATCGGGGCGACCACCGGCCGGATGAAGACCTCGCCGCCGGAGATCCGGCCCAGGTGGAGCCGGCCGGACAGGAACGCGCCGGCGGCCCAGATGCCCGCGAGCAGCACCGCGGCGACGTAGAACGTGTTGCCACCCGGCTCGAGGCGCAGCGACCAGCCGAGCACCCCGGCACCGACGAGCACGACGATGGCGGCGACGACCTGCCGGCGCCGGAAGGCCTCGTCGCTGTCGCGCTGGTCGCGCGGGACCACGTCCCACAGCGATCGTCGGATGAAGGTGCGCATGGCCTCCAGCCTAGGAGCCCGCCAACAGCTCGCGGACCCGAGGCACCACTTCCTCGCCGTAGAGCCGCACCGACTCGAGCCGCTGGTCGTGCGGCAGCGAGCCGACGGAGTACTTGAGCTGGAAGCGCGAGAGGCCCAGCGTCCGCGCGGCCCACGCGATCTTCTGCGCGACGGTCTCGGGGGACCCGACGAAGAGCGCACCCTGCGCGGACGCGGCCTGCTCGAACTGGATGCGGGAGTACGGCGGCCAGCCGCGCTCACGGCCGAGGCGGGTGTAGAGGTCGGCCTGATGCGGGTAGAGCTGCTCGCGGGCCAGCTCGTCGGTCGCGGCGACGTGTCCCGGGGAGTGCATGCCGATCGGGAGCTCGGGGTGCCCGAGCTGGCCGAGGGCGTCGCGGTAGAGCTCGGCGAGGGGGACGAACGCCGCCGGCGAGCCGCCGATCACGGCGAGCATCAGCGGCATGCCGTAGCGCGCCGCGCGGACGACGGACTCGGGGGTGCCGCCCACGCCGACCCACGCAGGGACCTTGCCCGCGGTGGTGGTCGGGTAGACCTTCGCCTCGACCAGCGGCGGGCGGACGCTGCCCTCCCACGTGACCGGCTGCTCGTGCTGGAGCGTGGCGAAGAGGTCGAGCTTCTCGCTGAAGAGCCGGTCGTAGTCGCCGAGCTCGAGGCCGAAGAGCCCGAACGACTCGATGAACGAGCCGCGCCCGAGCTGCACCTCCGCACGCCCGTTGCTCACCGCGTCGAGGGTGGCGAAGCGCTGGTAGACCCGGATGGGGTCGTCGGAGGACAGCACCGTCACGCCCGTACCGAGCCGGATCCGCTCGGTCTGCCCGGCGATCGCGGCGAGCACGACGTCGGGGGCCGAGATGGCGTAGTCGGCGCGGTGGTGCTCACCGAGGCCGATGTAGTCGACGCCGACGCGGTCGGCCAGGACCGCCTCCGCGACGACCTCGCGCAGCGTCTCGGCATGGTTGCCCGGGGCGCCGTCGAGGGGCGCGTCGCCGAAGGTGTCCAGGCCCAGCGAGATGTGCTCGCGGGTGCCGAGGACGCTGTGGTCGAACGTCGTGCGCTCGGGCTCGGTCATGTCGCTCCTCCGTAGGTCGTTGAAGGGTCAACGAGTCGGAGCGGGGATCCATTCCTCGGAGGAATCCCCGGCTGRCCGGGGATCGCTGACGTTGTCGGCCGCTGCAACGCCTGACAACATCAGGGATCCCCGGCTGACCGGGGATCCCTGATGAGGAGTCATGCCCCTTCGCGGGGCGCGAGGTCAGCGACCGCGGCTGAACGACGACGCGCTGTGCGCGCGGCCGCCGCTGGAGGAGGCGCCGGACTGGCCGCCACCGCTGCGACGGCGGTTGCCGCCGCCACCCTGGGAGGACTGGCCGCCACCCGAACCCTGGCCGCCGCCGGAGCGTCGACGCTGGCCGCCACCGGTGGAGCCGCCCGCGGAGCCGCTGGGGGTCTCGCTGGTGTACGACGTCGGGTTGCCGCGACGCGACTGGCCGTTGGTCGCACCCGTGCGGCGGGCGCGCTTGCGCTGTGCGTTGGCGCCGGTGGAGCGACCGCCACCGCCGGTCGAGGCGGGCGCCTCGACGACGAGGCCGCCGGGCACGAGCGTGCGCTCGCCCGGGGCGAGCTCGGCGAGCATCGGGTGGCCGGGGCCGTTGACCTTGGTGGTGGTCGGCTTGATGCCGGCCAGACGGGTCAGGTCGCGCACGTCGCGCTGCTGCTCGTCGGTCATGAGGGTGATGACGGTGCCCTCGTTGCCCGCGCGCGCCGTACGGCCCGAGCGGTGCAGGTAGGCCTTGTGCTCGACCGGCGGGTCGGCGTGGACGACGAGCGCGACGTCGTCGACGTGGATGCCGCGCGCGGCGATGTCAGTCGCGACGAGCGTGCTCGCCTCGCCGGCGTGGAACGCCGCCATGTTGCGGGTGCGCGCGTTCTGCGACAGGTTGCCGTGCAGCTCGACGGTGGGCACGCCCGACTTGTTGAGCTGGCGGGTCAGCGCCTTCGCGCCGTGCTTGGTGCGGGTGAAGACCACCGTGCGGCCGGGGGCGCTGGTCAGGTCGACGAGCACCGGCACGCGCTGCTCGCGCGAGAGGTGCAGCACGTGGTGGTGCATCGTGCCGACCGGCGACTGCGCCGAGTCGGCCTCGTGCGTGGCGGGGTTGGTGAGGAAGCGCTTGACCAGGACGTCGATCGCCTTGTCCAGCGTGGCCGAGAACAGCATCCGCTGGCCGTTGCGGGGCGTCTTGTCCATGATGCGCCGCACGCCGGGCAGGAAGCCGAGGTCGGCCATGTGGTCGGCCTCGTCGAGGATGGTGACCTCGATGGCGGACAGGTCGGCGTGGCCCTGGCCCATGAGGTCCTCGAGGCGACCGGGGCAGGCGATGACGATGTCGACGCCCTTCTTGAGCGCGGTGACCTGCGGGCCCTGGCCGACGCCGCCGTAGATGACGACGCTGGAGAGGCCGGTGGCCTTGGCGAGCGGGGCCAGGGAGGCGTGGATCTGGCCGACGAGCTCGCGCGTCGGGGCCAGGATCAGTGCGCGCGGCTTGCGCGGCATGGCCGGCAGCTTGCTCGCGTCGAGGCGGGCGACCAGCGGCAGCAGGAAGCCGTACGTCTTGCCGGAGCCGGTGCGGCCACGGCCGAGGACGTCGCGGCCGGCGAGGCTGTCGGGCAGCGTCGCGGCCTGGATGGGAGTGGGGGTGGTGATGCCCTGCTGCTCGAGGATCTGGACCAGCGAGGAGGGCACGCCGAGCTCGGCGAAGTTCATGTGAGTTGCTTTCGGTTGGCGTCTCGCCACCGTGAGCCGCTGCGTCGTTCTCGACGGGATGTGCGGCGTACGTGCCTCAGTGTGAGGAAGGGTCTCGCCACGAGCGTGTCGGGCGAGGCCTGCGCCCGGGGCAAGACCGGCCGGGCGTCTGAGTGCTCAACACTAGCGGGGCTGGTGGTGTTCCGCTGAATCCCGCGCCATGTGAGCCTCCCCTCAGCCGCCCGGCCGGGGGTCACGCACAGCAGACCGAGCCTGCCGCCTCGACCGCCTCGACCGCCTCCACGGGCGCGTCGTCGGTGATCGTGTAGACCTCCCAGCGCTCCCCGTCCGGGGTGCCCTGCACCCAGAACTTGTCCTGCTGGGCGTAGCAGCAGGTGGTGTCGCGCTCCTCGGTGGTGGCGAAGCCCGCCGCGGCCAGGCGGGTCAGCTCGGCGTCGACGGTGTCGACGTCCTCCACCTCGACGCCGAGGTGGTTGATGCTGCCGCCCTGGCCGGTGTTCTCGATGAGGACCAGCTTGAGGGGCGGCTGCGCGACGGCGAAGTTGGCGTACCCCGGGCGCACCTTGTGCGGCTCGGTGCCGAAGAGGGTGGAGTAGAAGGCGATCGACGTCTCGAGGTCGTCGACGTTGAGGGCGAGCTGCAGGCGGGACATGGTGGGTCCTTCCATATATTGATGAATGTCTATGTCCGAGATTGCCGCATCCATCGACCTCTGTCAATATTGATCTGTGTCGAAGTCTCAGCTGACCCTGACCCCCGTCGAGACGGCCGCGTGCTGCTCGCCCCTGATGCGCGAACCCCTCTCCGCCGACCAGGCCGAGCGGCTCGCGCCGCTGCTCAAGGCACTGGCCGACCCGGTCCGACTGCGGCTGGTGTCGATCGTCGCAGCCAGCGAGGGCGGCGAGGCGTGCGTGTGCGACCTCAACGACGCCTTCGACCTCTCCCAGCCGACCATCAGCCACCACCTCAAGGTACTGCACGAGGCCGGCCTGCTCGACCGGACCAAGCGCGGGGTGTGGGTCTACTACGGCGTACGCCGTGAGGTGCTCGCCGACGTGGCGGCCCTTATCGGCGGTGCCGCATGAGCGCGCCCGCCGAGACCCACGTCGTCGAGCGACTCTCCACCCTCGACCGCTTCCTGCCCCTGTGGATCGGGCTGGCGATGGCGGCAGGACTGCTGCTGGGACGGGCCGTCTCCGGGCTCGACGACGCGCTGTCCGCGGTCGAGGTGGACGGCATCTCCCTGCCCATCGCCATCGGGCTGCTGGTGATGATGTATCCCGTCCTCGCCAAGGTGCGCTACGACCGGCTCGACACGGTGACCGCCGACCGCCGGATGCTCGTCGCGTCGCTGGTGCTCAACTGGGTGGTCGGGCCGGCGCTGATGTTCACCCTGGCGTGGCTGCTGCTCCCCGACCTGCCGGCCTACCGCACCGGGCTGATCATCGTCGGGCTCGCGCGGTGCATCGCGATGGTCATCATCTGGAACGACCTCGCCTGTGGTGACCGCGAGGCCGCCGCCGTGCTGGTGGCGCTCAACTCCGTCTTCCAGGTCATCGCCTTCGCCGGGCTCGGCTGGTTCTACCTCGAGGTCCTGCCCGGCTGGCTCGGGCTCGACAGCGCCGCGCTCGACGTCTCGGCGTGGCAGATCGCCAAGTCCGTGCTGATCTTCCTCGGCATCCCGCTGCTCCTCGGCTGGCTCTCGCGGACCTACGGCGAGCGGCTGCGCGGCCGCGAGTGGTACGAGTCGACGTTCCTGCCGCGCGTCGGACCCTGGGCGCTCATCGGGCTGCTGTTCACGATCGTGGTGCTCTTCGCCCTGCAGGGCGACCAGGTCACCAGCAAGCCGCTCGACGTGGCCCGGATCGCGCTGCCCCTGCTGGCCTACTTCGCCCTGATGTGGGGCGGCGGCTTCGCGCTCGGGCGCGGGCTCGGGATGACGTACGAGCGCACGACGACGCTCGCGTTCACCGCGGCCGGCAACAACTTCGAGCTCGCCATCGCCGTCGCGATCGCGACGTTCGGCGTCACGTCGGGCCAGGCGCTCGCCGGCGTGGTCGGTCCGCTGATCGAGGTGCCCGTGCTGGTCGGCCTCGTCTACGTCAGCCTCGCGCTGCGCAACCGCTTCCCCCATCCCTTCATCCCGCAGGAGACCACCCGATGAGCACGCCCACCGTCCTGTTCGTCTGCGTCCACAACGCCGGCCGCTCCCAGATGGCCGCCGGCTGGCTGCGCCACCTCGCCGGCGACCGCGTGCAGGTGCTGTCCGCCGGGTCCGCGCCCGCCGCGGGCATCAACCCGGTCGCCGTCGAGGCGATGGCCGAGGTCGGCATCGACATCGCCGGCGAGCAGCCCAAGCTGCTCAGCGACGCGGCCGTGGAGTCCTCCGACGTCGTGATCACGATGGGCTGCGGCGACGCGTGCCCGTTCTACCCCGGCACCCGCTACGAGGACTGGGCGCTCGACGACCCGGCCGGGCAGGGCATCGAGGCGGTGCGCCCGATCCGCGACGAGATCCGCGGTCGCGTCGAGGAGCTCATCGCCTCGCTGTCGTGAGCCGTCAGGCGCTCGCGCGCCGCACCACGGTCGGCGGGATGATCAGCCGCATCGGGTGCGCCCCGTCGGCCGCGTCCACCCGCTCGAGCAGCAGGCGGGTGGCGCGCTCGGCCATCTCCTCCACCGGCTGCCGCACGGTGGTCAGCGGCGGGGTGGTGCGCTCGCTGACGCCGAGGTCGTCGAAGCCGACCACCGCGATGTCGTCGGGCACGCGACGGCCGAGCTCGGCCAGGACGCGCAGGGCCCCGACCGCCATGAGGTCGGAGGCGACCACGAGGCCGTCGAGGTCGGGGTGGCGCTGCATCAGCTCGCGGGCCGCGGTCTCGCCGCTGGCCTCGGTGAAGTCGCCGTGGACCACGGCGTCGTCGCGCAGGCCGGCCATCGCCATCGCCTTGCGCCAGCCCTCGAGGCGGTCGGCCGCGGCGGTCATGTCGGCGGGCCCCGCGATCGTGCCGATGCGGGTGCAGCCACGGGCGATGAGCACCTCGGTGGCCTCGCGCTCGCCGGCGGTGTTGTCGACGTCGACGTAGGCCACGCGGTCGCCGCCGGTCCACGGCCGGCCGCCGAAGACGCACGGCAGGCCGATGTCGGCCAGGTGCTCGGCGAGCCGGTCGTCGCGGTGGTGCGAGGTCACGAGCGCGCCGTCGACGTGGCGGTTGGTGAGGTAGCGCAGCGTGCGCGCCGTCGAGGCGCCCGGGCGGGCGAGCAGCAGCACCAGCTGGATGTCGCGCTCGGCGAGCACCCGGTTGACGCCCCGCAGCGTGCCGGCGAAGAAGGGGTCGGAGAAGACCCGGTCGTCGGGCTCGGGCACCACGACCGCGATCGAGTCCGTACGCCGCGTGACGAGGCTGCGGGCCGCCGGGTTGGGCACGTAGCCCAGGCTGCGCACCGCGGTGTCGACGGCCGACTGGGCGCGCGGGCTGACCCGCTGCCCGCCGTTGATCGCCCGCGACGCGGTCGCCCGCGACACGCCTGCGACGCGAGCCACCTCGTCGAGGGTGGGTGACCCGGCGTGTGGCGTCTTCACCCGCGCCACGCTAGTCGCCCGCGGGCCCCGGCGCGGCCATCTCCTCCACACCCGGACCGGCGGCAGGCGGCGGCAGCTCGCCCGAACGGGCCACGGCGGCGTACCACCGTGCGCTCGACTTCGGCGTGCGCGCCTGCGTCTCGTAGTCGACGTAGACCAGGCCGAAGCGCTTGGCGTAGCCGAAGGCCCACTCGAAGTTGTCCATGAACGACCACTGGTAGAAGCCGCGCACGTCGACGCCCTCCTCGATCGCGCGGTGCACGGCGCGGAGGTAGGAGTCGAGGAACGCGATCCGGTCCGGGTCGTGCACCTCGCCGTCGGCGCCGGGCCGGTCGGCGAACGCGGCGCCGGTCTCGGTGAGGTGGATCGGGAGGTGCGGGTAGTCGTCGTGCAGGCGGCGCAGCAGCCGGTGCAGCCCGTCGGGCTGGATCTCCCAGCCCATGTCGGTCAGGGGCAGCCCGCGGCTGGGGAAGGTGACGTGCTCGGAGCCCACGAACGGCGACAGCGCGACGCGGTCGGGGTGGTCGGCGTCGAGGCCCACGACGTCGGTGCGCGGATGACCCGACACCTCGTTGCCGTGGTAGTAGTTCACGCCCAGCACGTCGATCGGGGTGGAGATGACCTCGAGGTCGCCGTCGCGCACGACGTCGGTCCACGGGGCGCCCTGCCACTCCAGGTGGGCGGTGTCCCCCAGGACGTCGGCGGGGTAGGACCCGCGCAGCACCGGGTCGAGGAACAGCCGGTTGTGCAGTCCGTCGATGCGACGCGCGGCGTCGACGTCGACCGCGTCGGACGGGTCGCTGGGGTCGGGCACGGTGAGGTTGAGGCTCAGGCCGACGCCGTCGGCGCCACGGCTGCGCAGCTCGGCAGCGGCCAGGCCGTGGCCGAGCAGCAGGTGGTGCGCGGCGACGAGGCCCGCGGGCCCCTCCTGCCGCCCCGGGGCGTGGTGGCCCGCGGAGTAGCCCAGGAACGCCGAGCACCACGGCTCGTTGAGCGTCGTCCACGTCGGCACCCGGTCGCCCAGCACGTCGTGCACCGCGGTGGCGTAGTCGACGAAGCGGTGCGCCGTGTCGCGGTTGGTCCAGCCCCCTGCGTCCTCGAGGACCTGGGGCAGGTCCCAGTGGTAGAGCGTGAGCCACGGCGCGATGCCGCGCGCGAGGAGCGCATCGACGAGGCGGTCGTAGAACGCGAGGCCGGCCGCGTTGACCGGCCCCGCGTCCGGGCGCACCCGCGGCCACGCCACCGAGAAGCGGTACGTCGTGGCACCGAGGTCGGCGAGGAGGTCCACGTCGGCCGGCATCCGGTGGTAGTGGTCGCAGGCGACGTCGCCGGTGTCGCCACCGAGCACGGCCCCGGGCGTGTGGGAGAAGGTGTCCCAGATCGACGGCGTACGTCCGTCCTCGTCGACGGCCCCCTCGATCTGGTAGGACGCGGTGGCCATGCCCCACGCGAAGTCGCGCGGGAAGCGGACGGCGCGCTGGTCGGGGCTCGGCGTGGCGACGGGCCAGGTCTGGACGGTCATCCCTTGACTGCTCCTTGCATGATGCCGTCGACCATCTGGCGACCGGCGAGGACGAAGAGGACCAGCAGCGGCACCGTCGAGACCGTGGCGCCGGCGAGCACCAGGCTGTAGTCGACGTAGTAGCCGCTCTGGAGCTGCTGGAGTGCGATCTGGACCGTGGGGTTGCTGGCC
Organism: Nocardioides sp. Soil774; assembly: GCF_001428125.1. GTDB lineage: Bacteria > Actinomycetota > Actinomycetes > Propionibacteriales > Nocardioidaceae > Nocardioides. The sequence goes on from NZ_LMSM01000008.1 coordinate 167,847, forward strand.
GGCAGCACGATGAGCGGCCAGAAGAAGTCGGTCCAGGTGGCCATGAAGGTGAACAGCCACAGGATCCCGGCGGCCGGCCGGGCGGCGGGCACCGCGACGCTCCAGAAGGTGCGGAAGACCGAGCAGCCGTCGACGCGCGCGGCCTCGATCAGCTCGTCGGGCACGGCGTCGAGGAGGTACTGGCGCATGAAGAACACGCCGAACGCCGTCACCATCCCCGGCACGATCAGCGCCCACAGCGAGCCGACCCAGCCGATCTTGGCCATCACGATGAACAGCGGGATCACGCCGAGCTGGGTGGGGACCGCGAGCGTGGCCACCACGAAGACCAGCAGCGGCGTACGTCCCTTGAACGCCAGCTTGGCGAAGGCGAAGCCGGCCAGGGTGGAGAAGAAGACGACCGAGGTGGCGACCGTGCCCGAGACGACGAGGCTGTTGCCCAGCGCCTTCCAGAACGGTACGGCGTCGAACGCGCGCTGCGCGTTGTCCCAGAAGTGGCCGCCCGGGATCAGCGGCGGCACCCGCTTGGTCAGCACCTCGCGGCTGTGCGAGCCCACGAGGAACGACCAGTAGAGCGGCGCGCACGAGCCGAGCACGAAGGCGGTGAGCAGGCCGTAGACCAGGTAGCCGGGGCGACGGTTCATCGGGCACCTCGCAGGGATCCGGCCCGGCGGCTGATCGCCAGGTTGAGCACCGCGAAGACCACGATGATGAGGAACAGCAGCCACGCCACGGCCGAGGCCATGCCGAGGTCGCGCACCCGCCAGCCGAGCTCCCAGAGGTACATGGTCAGCGTCTGGTACTGCCGGTCGGAGCCGCCGAGGCCCTGGGTGTCGAAGAGGCGCGGCTCGGCGAAGATCTGCAGGCCACCGATGGTGGAGGTGATGACCACGAAGACCAGCGTGGGGCGGATCATCGGGACCGTCACCGACAGGAACTGGCGTACGCGTCCGGCGCCGTCGAGCGCGGCGGACTCGTAGAGCTCGCGCGGCACGGCCTGCATGGCGGCGAGGAAGATCAGCGCGTTGTAGCCCGTCCAGCGCCAGTTGACCATCGAGGCGATGGCGACGTGGCTGGCGAGGGTGTCCACGTGCCAGCGAATCGGGTCGAGCCCGACGGCCTGCACCACCTCGTTGGCCAGGCCGTAGCGGTCACCGAAGACGTTGCCGAAGATCAGCGCGACCGCGGCCGGGGCCACCACGAAGGGCAGCAGCACGCTCATCCGCCACAGGGTGCGCCCGCGCAGCTGGGTGTCGAGCAGGCCGGCGAGGCCCAGCGCGACGAGCACCTGCGGGATCGAGGAGAGCAGGAAGATGCTGAAGGTGTTGCGCAGCGCGTTCCAGAAGTAGCGGTCCTCCAGGACGCGGCGGTAGTTGTCGAGGCCGGCGTAGTCGCCCTGGCCCGACAGCAGGCCCCACTGGTGGACCGAGACCCACGCGGTGTAGCCGAGCGGGAACATGCCCACCAGCAGGAAGAGCAGGAAGAACGGCGAGACGAACACGTAGGGCGTGAGCCTGGTGTCCAGCCGCGTCATCGCCTGCCGCCACGCGGGCCGGGGACCGGCACCGGTGGGCCGCGCCCCAGTCGGGGGCACCGGCGCACCGGTGTCCCCGACTGGCGCCGCGGCAGGGTTCACCGCGGGGTTCACTGCAGGGTTCACTGCGGTGGGCGCTGCTTCCATCGGGATCGACTCAGCCCAGCCGCTCGACGTCGGCGAGGAAGGAGTCCCAGGCCTCGTCGGGCGACTCCTTGCCCTCGTCCACGCGCTGGATGGCCTGCTGGAACGCGGTGTTGATGTCGGCGAACTTCGGTCCCTTGTGGGCGATGAACGGCACCGCCTCGGCGCGCTCGGCGAGGATCTCGCCGGTCGGTGCGTCGTTGAAGAACGCGTTGGTCGCGCCGGTCAGGGTCGGGTCGTCGAGGGCGTCGACCTGGCTGGGGAAGGTGCCCTTGGCCTCGAAGGCCTTGATCTGCTGCTCGGGCGCGGTGAGCCACGCGGCGAGCGCCTTGGCCTCCTCGATGTGGTCGCCCTGCGCGGGGACCGTGAGGTAGGAGCCACCCCAGTTGCCGCCGCCGCCGGGGAACACGTTGGCGATGTCCCAGCCCTCGACGCCGTCGGCGTTGCCCTCGATGACGCCGAGCATCCAGCCCGGGCAGGCCATGGTGGCGAAGCCGTCGTCCTGGAAGGACGCGGTCCAGTCCTCGCTCCACTGCGTGAGGCCGGTGGACAGGCCGTCGGCGGCATTCTGGGTGACGGCGTCGAAGACCGCCTTCACCTCGGGGTTGTCGGCCGCGATGACGGTGTTGTCCTCGTCCTCGAAGGAGTACTCGACCTGGTTGATCATCGCCTGCGCGGTGCCGCCCGAGGAGTCGTACCACGCGGTGCCGGGCACCTTCTTGACGAACTGGCGACCGGTCTCGAAGTAGGAGTCCCAGTCGGCGAAGAGCGCTGCGACCTCCTCGCGGTCGGTGGGCAACCCGGCCTTCTTGAACAGGTCGGAGCGGTAGCACATGCCCTCGGGGCCGATGTCGGTGCCGTAGCCGATGAGCTTGCCGTCCGGCGTGGTCGCCGCCTCGGCCTTCCAGTCCAGCCAGCGGCCCTCGACCTCGGGGTCGGAGAGGTCGGCGAAGGCGTCGGACTGCTCCATCAGCGCCGACCACCAGTCGACCTCGATCGCCTCGATGTCGGAGAGGCCGGAGCCCGCGGCGAGCTTGGTGTAGAGGTTGTCCTGGTGCTCGTTGGCGGTGCCCGCCTTCTTCTGCTCCACGACGACGTCGTCCTGCATCGCGTTGTACTCGTCGATGAGCTCCTCGTAGCCGAACTCGTTGAAGGTCGCCACGGTGAGCTTGATCTTGCCGTCCGCGGTCGTGCCCTCGTCGCCGCCGCCGCCGCACGCGGCCGCCGTCGTCGCGAGGGTGAGCGCCAGCAGGGCGCTCGTGGCGAGTCGGACCCGCCGGGGCCTCGAAGGCCTACCTGATGTCTGCCCTGATGTCTGCACCACTGCACTCCTGCCGTCCTGCGAGATGCCGGGACTGGTCGCCCGGGCCGGGAGTGGACGGTGGGAGAAGGTGTGAGAGCGCTTCCACTTCCGTCCGCGGCTCACTATGGCGGCCGTCACATCGAGGTGTCAATGGTCGCTCGCGCATCTCGGTCATATTTGTGGGAGCGCTTCCATTAGGCTCGGCATTGGGGCTCTGTCGGTTTCCCCGGATATCCGGGGAAACTGGAGGTTCACCCCCGAAGCTTCGGGGTGGAGGCTCGAGCTTCCCCGGATATCCGGGGATCGCGACACCGTGTCACGACCAGCGCAGCACCCCGTCGTCGAGCCGGGCCCGCCGCAGCGCGAGGGCGTCGTAGAGGTAGTTCTGCTTGAGCGCCCACGGGGCGACGGTGCCCTGGCGCGGCAGCGTGTGCACCACCCGCTGGACGTAGCCGGCGTCGAAGTCCATCAGCGGCACCTCGGCGACCGACTCGTCGCGCACCGGGACGACCGACCGGGTGCCGGTGGCGCGCATCCGCGCCAGCACGCGGACGACGTACTCCGCGACGAGGTCGGCCTTGAGCGTCCAGGACGCGTTGGTGTAGCCGATGGTGAAGGCGAAGTTCGGCACGCCCGAGAGCATCATCGCGCGGTAGGCCATGGTCTGCGACGGCTCGACGACCTCGCCGTCGACGCTGAGCGTCGCCCCACCGAAGACGCGCACGTTGAGGCCGGTGGCGGTGACGACGAGGTCGGCGTCGAGGTGCGCGCCCGACTCGAGCTCGAGACCGGTCTCGGTGAAGGTGCGGATCCGGTCGGTCACGACGTCGGCCCGGCCCTGCTTGATCACGCGGAACAGGTCGCCGTCGGGCACCAGGCACATCCGCTGGTCCCACGGGTCGTAGGTCGGACGGAAGTGGGTGTCGACGGGGTAGCCCGGCGGCAGCATCGCGACGTTGGCCTTGCGCACCAGCCCGCGCACGAGGGCGGGCCGGCGCCGGCTGAGCTGGTAGAGCGCGGACTGCACCGCGACGTTCTTCCAGCGCGTGACCGCGTAGGACCGCTGCTCCCCGACGAGCGAGGTCAGCCGCCGCTTGAGGGCGTCGGTGCTGGCGACCGGGAGAACGTACGTCGGTGACCGCTGCAGCATCGTCACGTGGGCCGCGCCCGAGTCGGCGAGGGCCGGCACGAGGGTGACCGCCGTGGCGCCCGAGCCGATGACGACGACCCGCTTGCCGGCGTGGTCGAGGTCGTCGGGCCAGTGCTGGGGGTGCACGACCTGCCCGGCGAAGCGCTCCTGCCCCGCGAAGTGCGGCGTGTAGCCGGCGTCGTAGTCGTAGTAGCCGCTGCACGCCCAGAGGAAGTCGGCGGTCATCGTGCGCTGCTCCCCGTCGACCTCGACGGTCACGGTCCACCGCGCGGTGGTGCTGTCCCAGTCGGCGGCGCGGACGTGGTGGCCGTGGCGGACGTGCTCGTCGACCCCGAACTCGCGGGCGGTGTCGCGCAGGTAGTCGAGGATCGAGGCGCCGTCGGCGAGCGCGGTGTCGCCGCGCCACGGCCGGAAGCGGTAGCCCAGGGTGTGCATGTCGGAGTCCGAGCGCACGCCGGGATAGCGGAACAGGTCCCACGTGCCGCCGCTGGCCGCGCGCCGCTCCAGCACGGCGTACGTCGTCGCCGGCAGGTCCTTCGCCAGGTGTGCGGCGGCGCCGATGCCGGACAGGCCGGCCCCGATGATCAGCACGTCGACGTGGTCGCTCACCCCGCCAGCGTAGGCGACCTCCCGAGCGTCTGTAACTATGAGTTACACGTCAGGCCTGGGTCGCCGCGCCCGAGGCGAGGAGGACGTCGACGTCGCCGATCCCCCAGGCCGTCAGCGCCTCGCGGGTGTGCTCGCCGGGACGGTCCGGGGTCGCACCGATCGTCGCGCCGGTGCGGGAGAACCGCGGCGCGGGCGCCGGCTGGGTGACGCCGTCGCGCTCGACGTAGGTCCCGCGGGCGGCGAGGTGCGGGTGCCGCGGCGCGTCGGCCAGGGGTACGACGGCGGCGACGCACGCGTCCGTGCCGTCGAAGACCTCGCTCCACTCGGCCTGCGTCCGCTCCTTGAAGCGCGCGGCCAGTGCAGCGCGGAGCGCGCGGAGCTGGGTCGGGTCGTCGCGGTCGGGCAGCTCGACGCCGATGCGGGCGACCAGCTCGGCCCAGAACTGCGGCTCGAGCGCGCCGACGCTCATGTGCTGCCCGTCAGCGGTCTCGTAGAGGTCGTACCACGGGGTGCCGCCGTCGAGCAGCCCCGAGCGGCGCTCCCCGGAGGCGACGCCGAGCGCGGCGAAGGTCCACGCCATCGCGTTGAGGTGGGCGGTGCCGTCGACGATCGCGGCGTCGACGACCTGCCCCTGACCGCTGGTGCGCGCCTCGAGCAGGGCCGCCAGGACCCCGATGACGAGGTACGTCGACCCGCCGCCGAAGTCACCGAGCAGGTTGGTGGGGAAGTGCGGCCGGTCGCGGTCCTGGCCCTGGCCGTGCAGGACGCCGGCGGTGGCGACGTAGTTCATGTCGTGCCCGGCGGCGTGGCTCCACGGGCCGTCCTGGCCCCACCCCGTCATCCGGCCGTAGACCAGTCGCGGGTTGCGCGCCAGGCACTCGTCGGGCCCGAGGCCGAGGCGCTCGAGCGTGCCGGGGCGCATCCCCTCGACGAGCACATCGGCCTGTGCGGCGAGGTCGAGCACGGTCGCGACGGCGTCGGGGTGCTTGAGGTCGAGCGCGACGCTCGGGCGGCCGCGGTTGAGCACGTCCTTGTCCCCCATGCTGAACCAGCCCCCGCCCGGGCGGTCGATGCGGATCACGTCGGCGCCGAGGTCGGCGAGCAGCATGCACGCGTGCGGCCCCGGCCCGATGCCCGCGACCTCGACCACCTTCACGCCCCGCAGCGGTCCGGTGCCGTGCCCCAGCTCGTACGTCATGCGGGGATCATGACACTTCCACTGTCACGGTCGCGAGGGGTGCGGCGCGGCGGGAAGTGACGCGCGCCACCCCCTCTTGCAACTCGTTGCATAGGTCGGCCACACTGCTCCCCATGGCCCTCGAGCACGCCCTCCTCGTCGCGCTCAGCGAGCGACCCGCGAGCGGCCTCGAGCTGACCAAGCGCTTCGAGAAGTCGCTAGGCTTCTTCTGGCACGCCACCCACCAGCAGATCTACCGCGTGCTCGCGCGGATGGAGGCCGACGGCTGGGTCACGGTCGAGGTCGTCGAGCAGGAGGGCCGCCCCGACAAGCGGGTGCACACCCCCTCGGCGACGGGCCGCCGCGCGCTCGCCGACTGGCTCGCGGAGCCCATGCCGATGGAGACCTTCCGCAGCGAGGTCGCGGTCAAGCTGCGCGGGGCGTCGTACGGCGACCGCGCGCGGCTCACCGCCCACCTCCTCGACCTCCGCGCCGACCACGCCACGCGGCTGGCGCACTACGAGCGGCTCGAGCGCGAGCAGTTCCCCGACCCGACCGGTCTCGACGAGGCCCGCCTGGACCAGTGGCTGGTGCTGCGCGGCGGGATCCGGATGGAGCGGTTCTGGATCGACTGGTTCACCGACTACCTGCAGGCCCACGACGTACGCATCGATGGAGAGGCATCCGCATGACGCACCCCACCTACCCCCACCTCCTCGAGCCGCTGACCCTCGGCGCCGGACCGGACGCGCTCACGCTGCGCAACCGCGTGGTGATGGGCTCGATGCACACCGGCCTCGAGGACCACCCGTGGGACATCGACAAGCTCAGCGAGTTCTTCGCCGAGCGCGCCCGCGGGGGCGTCGGCCTGATCATCACCGGCGGCTACGCGCCCACCAAGCGCGGCTGGCTCAAGCCCTTCGCCTCCGAGATGACCAACCGCCTGCACGCGATGCGTCACCAGCGCGTCACCGGCGCGGTGCACGAGGCCGGCGGCGCGATCGCGCTGCAGGTGCTGCACGCGGGCCGCTACGGCTACCACCCGCTCTCGCAGAGCGCGTCGGACAAGAAGTCGCCGATCACGCCCTTCAAGCCGCACGCGATGTCGTCGAAGGAGGTCGACCACACCGCGACCGCCTTCGCCAAGAGCGTCTCGCTGGCGCGCAAGGCCGGCTACGACGCGGTCGAGATCATGGGCTCCGAGGGCTACCTCATCAACCAGTTCCTCGCCGCGCGCACCAACGACCGCGACGACCAGTGGGGCGGCTCGGCCGCGCGCCGCATGCACTTCCCCGTCGAGGTCGTACGACGCTCGCGTGAGCTGGTCGGCGACGACTTCCCCATCGTCTACCGCATCTCGCTGCTCGACCTCGTCGAGGGCGGCCAGACCTGGGAGGAGACCGCCGAGCTCGCGCTGCACCTGGAGGCGGCCGGCGTCACCGTCTTCAACACCGGCATCGGCTGGCACGAGGCCCGGGTGCCGACGATCATCACCCAGGTGCCGCGCGGGGCCTGGCGCTCCTACACCGCGCGGCTCAAGCAGGTCGTCGAGGTGCCGGTCTGCGCGTCCAACCGCATCAACACCCCCGAGCTCGCCGAGGACATCATCGCCAGCGGCGACGCCGACCTGGTCTCGATGGCGCGCCCGCTGCTCGCCGACCCGGCCTTCGTCGCCAAGGCGATGGACGAGCGCGCCGACGAGATCAACACCTGCATCGCCTGCAACCAGGCCTGCCTCGACCACGTGTTCTCGAACGAGCGCGCGTCGTGCCTGGTCAACCCGCGCGCCTGTCACGAGACCGAGCTCGTCCTGACCCCGACGATGCGCAAGCAGACCGTCGCGGTCGTGGGCGCCGGTCCCGCCGGCCTGGCCGCCGCCACCAGCGCGGCCGAGCGCGGCTTCGCGGTGACGCTCTTCGAGGCCTCGCCCGAGCTGGGCGGCCAGTTCCGCCTCGCGATGGCGGTGCCGGGCAAGGAGGACTTCGCCGACACCCTGCGCTACTTCACCCGTCGCCTCGAGGTGCTCGGCGTCGACGTACGCCTCTCCACCCGCGCGACCCCCGACGACCTCGCCGTCTTCGACCAGGTCGTCGTCGCGACGGGCGTCGAGCCGCGGATGCCCGAGATCCCCGGCATCGACCACCCGAGCGTCGCGTCGTACGCCGACGTGCTGAGCGGCAGGGTCGTGCCCGGCAAGCGGGTGGCGGTGATCGGCGCCGGCGGCATCGGGGTGGACGTGAGCGTCTTCCTCACCCACGAGCCCGAGGACCTCGACGACTGGATGGCCCACTGGGGCGTCGGCGACCCCGCACTCCACGAGGGCGGCCTGACCGAGGCCAAGCCGCGCACCCCCGCGCGCGAGGTGACGCTGATCCAGCGCAAGACGACGCCCATCGGCATCGGGCTGGGCAAGACGTCGGGCTGGGCGCACCGCGCGGTGCTCAAGCAGTCGAAGGTGACGATGGTGAGCGGCGCGACCTACGACCGGATCGACGACCAGGGTGTGCACGTCATCGTCGACGGCACCCCGCGCGTGGTCGCGTGCGACACCGTCGTGGTGTGCGCGGGACAGGACTCGGTGCGTGGGCTCTACGACGTCCTCGACCACCGCTCGGCGCACCTGATCGGCGGGGCCGACGTGGCCGCCGAGCTCGACGCGAAGCGGGCGATCAAGCAGGGCACCGAGGTCGTCGCAGGGCTGTAGCCGTCGGACCCTTGTCGGCCCTGCCGACCCTTGCTACCTTCGTTGGCAGCACTGTGCTCCCGATCACACGGGAGCCCCACCCCAGACCCCCGGTGGCATGTCATCGATCGTCCCGGAGGGTGGGCATGCATCGTTTCGTCAACGAGTCGGACCGCAGCGTCGTGGACCAGGCCAGAGGAGTCCTGATGCTCCGCTACGGCGTGGGGTCGCGCGAGTCGCTCGCCGTGCTGGACCGGTGGGCGCAGGACGCCGGGGTCGCGGTGACCACAGTCGCGAGCGCGCTGGTGCACGGCATCTGCCTGGGCCGGGTGACCTCGGAGACCGAGGTCGTCGTGCGGTGGCTCGAGCAGCGCATGCGCGGCGACATCAGCGACGTACGCGCCCAGGACGGGGGGGCAGCGGAGGGGTCGGCGTCGGGGGGAGCACGGGCGTCAGCGCTCGTGTCCTCGCCGGCCCCCACCGTGCCCGCACCCCGCCAGTGGCGCTACTCCTCGGCCGTCCACGCCGCGCGGGTGCTCCGGAGCCGCTGAGCTCCCCGCTGCAGCGGGCCCGGCGGGAGGTCATTGGACCCTGCCGTCGCACCAGCGCACGGCGCACGATGGGTCCATGGGCCAGGAGGAGTGCATCAGCGCCGAGGAACAGCTCGCGGCGATCGGGCAGGCGGTGATCACGACCGACCCCGCCGGCACGATCGTCTACTGGAACGAGGCCGCGGAGCGGTTGTACGGCTGGGCGGCGCACGAGGTGGTCGGCCGCGACGTCGCCGAGGTCACCGTGTCAGAGGTGGGCCAGGACGTCGGCGCGGAGATCATGGCGGCGCTGCGCGACGGCGTCCCGTGGTCGGGTGGTTTCCCGGTGCGGCGCAAGGACGGCAGCACGTTCCCCGCCCTGGTGACCGACGCGGGCGTCTACCGCGAGGGCCGGCTCGTCGCCATCGTGGGCGTGTCCACCAACCTCGGGTCGGCGATCCGGCCCCTCCTCGAGCGCTCCACCGACGCGGCGCTGCTGCTGCGGCACGACGCCGTGATCACCTATGCCAGCCCGGCCGTGGAGACGCTGTTCGGGTGGGACCAGGACACGCTCGTCGGCACCTCGGTGGTCGACCTGCTGCACGACGACGACCGTCCAGCCCTGGGCCAGCTCCTCCAGGACGTCGTCGCCCACCCCGGGGCACACCCGCCGGCCGCGGTCCGGGTGCAGGCGTTCCACGACTGGCGGTGGGCCGAGGCCGCCTTCACCAACCTCCTCGACGACCCCACGGTGCGCGGCGTGGTGTGCAACCTGCGTCCCAGCTCGGCCCTCGTCGCGATGGAGCAGGCAGAGATGCGCTCCCGCCAGCTCGAGACCGCCCTGCGGACTCGCCTGGTGATCGAGCTCGCCAAGGGGTTCCTCGTGGGCCGTGACGGGGTGAGCCCCGACGAGGCGTTCTGCGCGCTGCGGTCCTACGCCCGCGCGCACCACCTGACGGTGCACGACGTGTGCCAGCGGGTCGTCGACGGCGAGCCGCTCATCGCGCCCGCATGAGCCGCCTCGCGATCAGGCTGTCGGCGGCCTCACCGGTACGACGACCTCGTTGCGACGCAGGAACCACGGGGTCCACGGCGGGTCGAAGCGCGCGAACCGCGGGGGACCGACGGCCTCGATGCCGGCCGCGTCGAGTGCGGCGTACAGGCGGCGGGCGTGCTCGTCGTAGCGCTCCCGCGTCCGGAGAACCTCAGCGCGGCTGCCGTCTGCGCCGGGACCGAACGGAGCTGGACGTCGGGGTCGGACGGGTCCGGCGCGCTGGCGCGGTCGAGCTCGGCCGGCATGACGAAGCCGACCACGAAGCGACCGGCGGCCTCGTCCTCGGCCTCCTGCACCACCGGCGCGGTCATCGCCACCTTGCGGGAAGCGGCGTTGCGGCCACCGATGTAGCCGGCGAGCCGCCGGAAGCTGGCGTTGCCGGCGCCCTCGAACGACCCGGTCACCCGTGTCTCGGCCACCACGTGGTCGGGATAGCGCCGCAGCTCGAAGTCGGAGTACTCACGCACCACCTCGTAGTGCTGCTGCTCGGTCATGGGCCCACTCTCCCTCGCCGCCCGCGTCCGGCCCAGGGCCGGACGGCCCGACCGCGGGTCGAACACCGCTCGAACATCGCGTGTCGGGACGCCAGTTCGCCTGCGAATCAGTGGTCCAGGAGGTAGGAACAGCGCGCCGCAGGTACTCGGCCTGCCTTCACAGCTGGAGCCCCCATGCTTCGTTCTCGGTTGCTGTCCCGTCCCACCGCCGCTCTCCTGAGCGCCCTCACCGCACTGCTGCTCGTCGGTCCCCTCGCCCCGGCAGAGGCGGCATCCACCTTCTCGGGCTCGCTCGCCCAGGGCGTCGCTGCGATCCCCACCTCGTCGGAGGCCAACACCGGCTACGACCGCACGCTCTTCAAGCACTGGGTCGACGCCGACGGCGACTGCCAGAACGCCCGGCAGGAGGTCCTCATCAGCGAGGCCGAGACCGACACCCCGATCACCTACACGACGTCGGGCAGGTGCACGGTGGCCAGCGGACGCTGGTTCTCCTACTACGACCGCGTCTCCTGGACGCTCGCCTCCGACGTCGACATCGACCACATGGTGCCCCTCGCCGAGGCTTGGGGCTCCGGCGCGAGCGGCTGGACCTCGGCGCGGCGCGAGGCGTACGCCAACGACCTGGGTGACTACCGCACGCTCGTCGGCGTCACCGACAACGTCAACCAGGCCAAGAGCGACCAGGACCCCGCGACCTGGCTGCCCACCTACGACAAGTGCCGCTACGTCGCGGAGTGGGTCGCGGTGAAGATCCGCTGGGGCCTGTCGGCCGACTCGGCGGAGAAGAGCGTGCTCAACAGCTATGCCAGCAGCTGCTCCAACACGGTCACGGTCAACCTCGCCTGAGCGGTCGGCCTGACGTCTGGCCTGCTCGTCGGCGGGCGGGGGTGCTGGGAGGATCGGTGGCGTGAACCGTCGCGCCCTCGTCCGCCGCCCCAGCCCCCGCCTCGCCGACGGGCTGCTGACCCACATCGACCGCGTGCCGGTCGACGTCGACCTCGCGCTGCGGCAGTGGGAGGCCTACGTCGCCGCGCTGCAGGCCGAGGGCTGGAAGACCGTCGAGGTGCCGCCGGCGCCCGACTTCCCGGACTCGGTCTTCGTCGAGGACACCGTGGTGATGTACGCCGACCTGGCCGTGATCACGCGCCCCGGCGCTGATGAGCGCAAGCCGGAGACCGCCGGCACCGAGCAGACCCTGCGCGACCTGGGCCTCCGGATCGCGCACATCGAGGCGCCCGGCACCCTCGACGGCGGCGACGTCCTCAAGCACGACGGCACGGTGTGGGTCGGCCTGGGAGGGCGCACCAACCAGGCCGGCATCGACCAGCTCGCTCGGCTGCTGTCGCCGCTCGGGGCCACCGTCGTGGGTGTCCCGCTGACGAAGGCCCTGCACCTCAAGTCGGCGGTCACCGCGCTGCCCGACGGCACGGTCGTGGGCTGGGACCCCGTCGTGGACGACCCGGGCGCCTGGTCGTCGTACGTCGCCGTGCCGGAGGAGCCGGGCGCGCACGTCGTGGTGCTCGACGACTCGACCGTGCTGATGGCCGCCAGCGCACCGCGCACTCGGGCGCTGTACGAGTCGCGCGGGCTCCGGGTGGTCGCCGTCGACATCACGGAGTTCGAGAAGCTCGAGGGCTGCGTGACCTGCCTGTCCGTACGCCTGCGGGGCTGAGCCTTCCTCTTATGTCCGTCTGGCGAAGCGGACCTTGCCGTGCTTGTCGAGGGAGTGCTGGAACGCCGGGTCGTGGATGCGGCGGTGGTGGGCCGGGCAGAGCAGCCGGCCCTTCTCGACGCTGGTCCCGCCGCCGCGGCCCCAGGACACCTCGTCGTGGTGGGCCTCGGTCATCGCGGGCGGAGCGTCACAGCCGGCCGCGGTGCAGCCTCCGTCGCGGAGGCCCATCGCGACCCGCTGCGCCTCGGTGTGGAAACGACGTTTGCGTCCCACGTCGAGCGGCACGCTCGGACCGCCGAGCACGGCGGGGATGATGCCCGCGGTGCAGGCCAGCCGGCGCGCCTCGCCCGCGCTGATGCGACCCCCGGTGTCGAGCGACGCGGCCCTGATGCCGCCGAGGAGCGTCTCGAGGTCCATGGTGACCACGACCGTCGCGGCAACCCCGCCCGACCTGGGCACCGGGCTCGTCGACCTTGCCTCGACGTAGTCCATGAACGCCGCGCCCATCCGGTGCCGGGTGAGCATCGGTCGCTCATCGCCCGTAGAGCTCATCCTGACGGCATGTGCGACGCGAGCCTTCAGCTCCTTGGCGAGCATGGCCCCGTGCCGCGACGGGACGGTGAATCGCCCGTGGCAGACGCCGTGCCCGTCGTCGGTCATGGTGAACGACGCCGCGGCTTCGGCGTCGGCCTCCTCACTCTCCAGACGCCGCGCCTCCTCGGCGTCCGCGGCCTCGGGGTCGACCGCTTCGAGCAACCGATGCCCCAGGACCCGCAGCTCCTTCGCGTCGTGCTCGACGGCCTTGTCCAGCAAGAACGAGGTCGCCGCGGCGGGCACCCAGTCCTCGACCTCGTCCGGCAGGGCGTCCACCGCATCAGTGATCACGCGCGCCTGGTCGGTGCGGAGGCCTCCGGCCGCCAAGCCCTGCGCGACCTCGTCGTGGTCGTCCAGCGCCGTGGCCAGCCGGGCCATGCGGTGGGCCTCCGCGCGGGTCGTACGCGTCGCGTGCGACCACCAGCTCGTCGTCGAGGTCGCACCGGTGTCCATGCCCGCGCCGACCGCCTCCGCCTGCCGCAGCACCCGCATCAGCAAGGCGTCGAGCTGGCTCCGGACCCGGGTCAGCGACAGCAGCGACGCCTCGGCGTCCTTGGCCGACATGCTCCACATCGGGCGGTCGATCACGCTGGCGAGGTCGACCTCCAGCAGCCGCGACAGGGCCACCACGTGGTGGTCGTCCCAGTGCGCGATCGCCGTCATGGATGAACTCTTCCAGAGGGCACCGACAGTGGGTCCGGGGTGCGGGGCGGGGTGTGGAGGACGCCGGTCGAGCCTGACGGGCTCGCGCGGGACGCATGTCCGGGCCCTGTTTGCGACGCGCCCGGGACCAGAGACCCCCCGACAGGAGACAGGTGGCACTGTCGGTGCCCCACTGCTGGGCGCATAGTCGAGAGATCCCCACACCAGCGACCGAGGAGAGATCATGGCACCAGCACTCCTGCTCCTGGTGGTGGTCGTGGTCGGCGGCACCATCGCCATCAACCTCTTCCTGCGCAACTGGGTCCGCGAGGGAGCCCAGCGCGAGGCGCACCTGAGGGACCCGCGCACGCACACCGTTGCCTTCGCGATCCCCAACGGCGTCGATCCCGTGACCGCCGAGGCCGCGCTCGCGCACGCGGGCTTCAGCTCCGGGCACGAGCGCGTCGGCATGGTCGAGTGCGTCCGCATCGAGTGCGACGAGTCGCAGCGTGACCGGGTGCGCAGCGTCCTGGAGAGCGCGTTGACGAGCGAGTACGACCGCTCGTTGCTGCCGGCAGGGCACGTCGTCTTCGAGGACGAGCGCTGACGCTGGGCCGCAGGGCGAGCCCGCGCCGACCGGCGGGGAGAGCCCGGTAGCGTCCGGGGGTGGCCAGTCGTCGTCGTCCCGGAGCCGGCCGGCGCACGACGTCCTCCCGCAGGAGCGGCACGCGCCAGCCGCGTTCGTTGCCGGTCGCGGGGCCGGGCGAGCGGCTGTGGGTGCTCGACGTGCCCTACGGGACGCAGGTCGACGGAGCCACGTGGCACCCGGCCGTGAGGACCCACCTCCACGTCGGCGCCGCCCTGCCCGCGCACCTCGCGGCGTACTCGCCGGGGCCCCACACGCTCGGCCGGTTCATCGAGAACACCCTCAACCCCGACGACCCGACGCCCAGCCCCGAGCCGACCGACGAGCTCGAGCCGCGGCGCATCCAGTTCGAGGCCGCCGATGCGATCGCTGCGCGCGCCGAGGCGGGTGGACGGCAGTTCCTGCTGGCCGACGAGCCGGGCGTGGGCAAGACGATCTCCGCGGTCCTCGGGGCGATCGCGGTGGGCGACCTCCGCGGCGCGCGCCGTGTGCTCGTCGTGGCCGACCGGCCCGCCGCCATCACGATCGGCCACTGGTGCCGCACGATCACCGCGCTGGGGGACGGCGGCCTGGAGTGGGTCGTGATCACGTGGGACCGCCTGGACAAGGTCAAGGACCACACGTGGGACGTGATCATCGCCGACGAGGCCCATGCCCTGCGGCGTACGACGACGAAGCGGTGGAAGCTCTGGGCACGGATCTCCGGGCACGGGAAGCCCCACGACACGGCCCCGTTCGTCATCGCCACCACCGCGACGCCCGGGCACACGCCGCTCGAGCTGCCCTACCTCGCGCCTGCCTACGCGCAGGTGCTCGGCGAGCCGATGAAGGAGTGGACCTCCGCGACGCAGCCCGGTGACGCGTTCGCCGCTGCGCTCGAGCGCCACGGCGTCGGCGTGGAGCACGGGCGCTACGGCGCGACGTGGACCACCGACCCCGCGCGGCGGGCCGCCGACCTCAAGCTCGTGCGCGGCTGGCTCGACGAGGAGCGACCTCCCGCGATGCTGCACCGCGCCGCGCCGTGGGGACCGGTCCCCATCTCCGGCATGCCCGTGGCGCTGACACCGGCGGAGCGGTCGGCGTACGAGGCGGAGTGGGGCGAGTTCTGCCGCGAGATGGACCTCGCCCGCCGGGGCCGCAACGTCGCGAAGGGGCGGGCCGCGCTGCTGCGCTTCCGGCAGAAGGCCGGGCTGATCCGCGTCGACTCCACGGTCGCGTGGATCGCCCAGCAGGTCGAGGCCGAGCGGCAGGTGGCGTGCTCGGTCGAGTTCGTCGCGACCGCCGCCGACCCGATCGCCGACCGGCTGCGCGACTCCGGCATCGAGGTCGCCTCGATCTACGGTCGCGACCGCTTCGACCCCGAGGCCGAGCGGCTGCGGTTCCAGACCGGGCAGGCGAAGGTCTGCGTCTTCACCACGGTCGCCTCGATCAGCCTGCACGCCGGCGAGGCTCTCGCCGACGGGAGCCGGGCGAGCACCGAACCGCGGGTGGGCCTGTTCCACCAGGCGCGCTTCTCGGGCATCGCCGGACGACAGGTGACCGGACGCACCCACCGCGACCACCAGGTCTCGCCGTGGCACATCGCCTACGCCGAGGGCACCGTCGAGGAGCAGGTGGGCAGGGTGATGGTCGAGCGGATCGCCGCGGCCTCCGACACCGTCGGCAGCGACACCACCGGCCTCACCGACCTCGCCGAGCTCCTCGGCGCCGACTGGCTGCCCGTCGCGTCACTGACCGAGGGCGCCTGAAGGGCCGACGGCCCCTACGCCCACGGGTCGGTGATCTCCCGGAGCCTCCGCATCGTGTCCTCCAGGTCCCGCATCCGGTCGGCGCCGAGGTGCGCCTCCCACTCCCCCAGCGCCCGGTCCACCTCGACCTGCGCGGCGACACCGACCTCGCGGGCGTGGTCGGTGAGGCGTACGAGCTTGGCGCGGCCGTCGGCCGGGTCGGGGACGCGCTCGACGTATCCGGCGCGCTCGAGCTGGTCGACGATGGACGTGGCCGACTGCTTGGTGGTGCGGGCGCGCGCGGCGAGGGTCACGACCCGGGTGCCGTCGGGGTCGATCTGCGCGATCAGGCGGGCCTGGGTGGGCGTCAGGTCGGTGGCGCCCGCCGCCACCACGGCGTCGTAGGCCCGGGCCTCCAGCGAGCGCGAGGCGACGTACATCAGGACTCCCAGCTTGGGCGTTGACGACTGGTCGGGCACGGGTCCATATTAGTCAGAGAACCTGACTATTTCGTGGAGGAGGTGCGTCATGGACAGCGACGCGATCTGGCACCACATCGACACCGAGCGCGCGGCGCTCGCCGACATCCTCGAGACGTTGCCGGACGACGCGTGGCGCGTGCCGTCGCTGTGCGACGCATGGACGGTGCGCGACGTGGCCGCGCACCTCTGCTTCGCGCAGGCCGGCATCCGCGACATCCTCCGCCCGGCGCTGCGCTCCGGGCTGCGCTACAACGCCACGATCCGCACCAGCGCGATCGACAGCCCGCTCACGCACCCGGAGATCATCGCGACGCTGCGCGGATTCGCCGGCTCGCGGCGCACCGCGGTGGGCGTCACCGAGCGGGAGGCGCTGCTCGACACACTGATCCACACCCAGGACATCTGCGTCCCGCTCGACATCGACCATCGTGCGCCGACGGACGCGGCAGTGGCCGCGCTCGAGCGAGTCATCTGGTGGTCGAGGCGCATGCCGCTCGGCCCGCGGCTGCGCCACCTCCACCTCGTCGCCACCGACGCCGACTGGGAGTGGGGGTCGGGTCGCCGGGTCGAGGGGACGGTGCAGTGGCTGCTGCTCGCCGCTGCCGGGCGGAGCGTCGCGCACCAGCACCTGCGCGGCGACGTGCGCGCCCTGGCCTGAGGTCAGCAGACGTCGCGGGACGTCGCGTCGGCGGCGCGGTAGCGGTCCTGGAGCGGGTGCCAGTCGTAGCCGTCGAGACTGTCGTAGCGCGCCTTGGCCAGGCCGTGCCGGACCAGGACGAGCCCGGCGTCACGACCGCCCACGCGCACGTAGCGCAGGAGCCGGCCGTAGCGGTCCCGGTCGTCGACGCTCGCCGGGTTAGCCGCACTGCCCGACCTCCGGGGTGTCGATGCCGATCAGGCGGACATAGGTCCCCGAGCTCAGCCGGATGGTGTCGCCGTCGACCACGTAGGCGACCGACGCGGCGCCGGCCGGGGCGAGCGGCACCAGGGCCAGCATCGTGGCGGCGAGCGCCGTGGCCCACAGGCGGTGGAGCGATGACATGAGGTCCCCATGGTCGGTGGTGGCTAGAGGTTGCGCCATGCTCACACGGCGCCCGCGGGCTGTCAGACGAACCGGCGAACGGCCTCAGGCCGCGCTGGCCGGCACCGCGACCCGGCTCGCCCGCCGCCCCGGCAGCCAGCGCACCGACGCGGCGGTCTCGGCCGACGAGCCGTAGACCAGGAGCGCGAGGAAGACGCCGTAGACCGGCAGGTGCCCGACCATCTCGGTCTGCCCGAAGAGCAGCAGGGTCGCGTTGAAGGGCACCATCGCGACGAGCACGGCCACCTGCGGGAACGCCCCAGAGATCACCAGCAGGCCGAAGAGCAGCTCGGTCGCACCGGCGACCGCGACGAAGGTCTCGGGCGAGAGGTGGATGCCGACGAGCGAGAAGACGTCGAGGGCGGGGTAGCGCTCGAGCGTGTCGATCGCCATGCCCGGGTTGGTCAGCTTCTCCGAGAACGCCAGCACGATCAGCGCGACACCCACACCGAGGCGCAGCCACAGCAGCGCCCAGCGCAGGTGAGCGCGGGAGGGGTGCGCCGCGCCGTGCGCGTCAGGCCCGGGGGGTACGACGACGAGGAAGGCCGCGACGGCCGCGAGGTTCGCGCACTCGCCGAGCGCCGTCCATCCGCCGACCACGGCCAGGGCCGGGGCGAGGGCCAGCACGAGCGCGGACGCGGCGCGCAGCTGCCAGCCGGTCACCAGCCAGATGCCCAGCGCCGCCTCGACGAGCAGCAGCACCTTGCCGGCCCCCTCGAAGTGGTCGATCGACGGCGTGATGAACGCCCCGGTCGCCGCCAGCGCGAGGAGCGCGACGCCGAGGTGGATGCCGAGCAACCGCGGGACCCACGGCACCAGCCCGCCGAGCCGCTGCAGGAACGGCAGCTCGGGGCGCTCGACGCGCAGCGCGAGGAGGCGCCACACCACGGTGACGGCGACGACGGCCGCGGTGAGGACGAGGGGCAGCGGGGAGAGGAAGAACGACCAGTCCCCGGCGGCCTGCGACTGGACGAACCAGCGTTCGTGCGTGGGCAGGGCAGGGACGAGGACGAGCGGGAGGGTCATGGCTCAAGCCTCGGGTCCCGGGCGCCGCGGGTGATCGGGCGAAGGTCCGGAGCTGCGGGGGACCTAGGTCCCCAGTGCGGTCGTCGTACAGTCGCGGCATGCCTCGCCTGCCGCTGTCCGGCCACCACCTCCTGGCTGCGACGGGCGTGCGCTCGCGGGCGCGGCACCGTGCCGACACCCATGCCCTCGGGCACCCCACCGGTCCGCCGACCACCCGCGCGGCGCTGCGTGAGCTCGGCTCGGTGCTCGACGGCGTACGCCTGGTCGGGGCGCTGCCACGGCTGTCCACCGCCCCGCGCGGCGACGGCCACCTGGTCGTCGACATCCCCGGCTGGAAGGCGCCCGAGCTGTCCGGGGCACCGCTGCGCGCCTACCTCAAGCGGCTCGGGTACGACGCCCGCGGCTGGGGCTTCGGCACCAACACCGGCGACCCGAGGCGTGACGTCGAGCGGCTCTCGCGGCGGGTGCTGGAGCTGGTCGAGGAGTCGGGCTCGCCGGCCTCACTCGTGGGCTGGAGCCTCGGCGGGGTGATCGCGCGCGAGGTCGCCCGACGGCACCCCGACGCCGTACGCCGCGTCATCACCTACGGCACCCCCGTCACCGGCGGCCCGCGGCACACGACCGTCGCGCGCGCCTACCGTCGCGGTCCCGACCCCGACGGCGACCGCGTCGCGGAGCGGCTCGACGCGACCGGCCCGATCCCGGTGCCGCTGACGATCATGTTCTCCCGGCGCGACGGGATCGTGTCGTGGCAGGCGTGCCTGGACCACACCTCGCCCGACGCCGAGCACGTCGAGGTCTTCTCCACCCACATCGGGATGGGGATCGACCCCGACGTGTGGGCGGTCGTGGCGGACCGGCTCGCGCGGCGCTGACGGCTGCTCTCGGCTGCTGGCTGCAGCTCTCGCGGCTGTCGGGATCCCCGGATATCCGGGGATCGCGACGACAGCGCGGTGATCCTGGTGCGGATGCCGCATCAGGATCACCGCACAGTGGTCAGCCCAGCGGCGGGAGCGTCACGACCTGGCCGGCATAGCTCAGGCCGGCACCGAAGGCGATCAGCAGCGCGGTGTCGCCGACGGACGCCTGGTCCTGGCGCAGCATCGCCTCCATCGCGAGCGGCACCGAGGCGGCCGAGGTGTTGCCGGAGTCGATGACGTCGGTGGCGACGGCCACCGACTCGGGGAGCTTGATGTTGCGCGCGAGCGTCTGGGTGATGCGCAGGTTGGCCTGGTGCGGGATGAAGGCGTCGAGCTCGTCGACGGAGACGCCCGCCAGCCGCAGCGCCTCGTGGGCCACCTCGGCCATCGCGAAGGGGGCCCAGCGGAAGACCGCGGTGCCCTCCATCTGCACGACCGGGTGGTCCGCGCCAGAGTGGTCGCGAACCCCCATGCAGCTCGGGGTCTGGGTGATGACGTGTGCCTGCGATCCGTCGGAGCCCCACGCCGTCGGGCCGATGCCGGCCTGCTCCGACGGTCCCACCACGACCGCGCCGGCTCCGTCGGCGAAGATGAAGGCGGTGCCACGGTCGGTCGGGTCCATGAAGCGGCTGAGCTGCTCGACGCCGATGACCAGCACGTGCGACTCCGCGCCCGAGCGCACCATCGAGGCGGCCAGGTTGAGCGCGTGGCAGAAGCCCGCGCAGCCGGCGGAGATGTCGAAGGCGGCCGCGGTGATGCCCAGCGCGGTGGCGACCTGGGGCGCGGAGGCGGGCGTGTGCTCGGGGTGGGTCGAGGTGGCGACGATGACGCAGCCGATCTGCTCGGCGCCCACGCCGGCCGCCGCGAGCGCCTTCTCGGCCGCCGAGATCGACATGCCGATCAGCGTCTCGCCCTCGCCGGCGAAGCGCCGCGTCCTGATGCCCGAGCGGGTCTGGATCCACTCGTCGGTGGAGTCGAGGACCTCGCAGATCTCGTCGTTGGTGACGACCCGCTCGGGGCGGTGGACCCCGAGACCGAGCATCGCTGCGTGGGTGAGGTCGGTCGGCTGCTGGATCGTCATGTCGCGAGCATAGGCATGAAGGTCGTCACACCAGCAGGGGCGGCGTGCGCTCGTCCTGCTAGCGCGGAGCTAGGTCGAAGATCGCGGACTGCGAAGCGGACAAGCCCGTGGCTCCACGAAACCTTAGACGGAAGTGGATGCCGCCCATGGCTCCGTCGGGATTGGAGACCCAGCGGGCGGTCCCTGAGGCGTTCGTCGTCTTGGTCACGCCGTAGTTCTCCCACCGCGCCAGGTCCCACCACAGCTCGATGCGACGACCTGCCAGTGGCCTGCCGTTGCTGGTCAGCCTGCCCGTCCACTGCCACCCAGCCGAGCCGTACGGCGTCTTCGACACCACCAACCTGGTGAGCGCCGGCCGGGTCACCGACAGGCGCACGGTGGTTGAGCCCGTGCGCCGCTCGACGGGGGAGACGGCGTCGTCGTTGATCACCACATCGACCGAGATCGTGTAGCGACCCGAGACCAGTCCCTCACCGCAACGCGGCGTGATGCTGCCTCGGTAGGTCTCGTCACCGTCGATCCACGACTTGTCAGCACCGAAGCTCGTGCCTGCCCTGTCACGCAGGCGTGCGACGACGTCGTATGACCCGCCATTGGGAAGCACTCCCGGCCGCACGGAGAACCGGATCGGCGTGCTGCACGAGCCAGTGTCGACCTCGACGACGCCGTCATCCGCGCGGACCGAGACCGCGATGGAGCCGGTGCGCGGCGGGGGCTCACCCACTGCCTGCGCCGGCGGCGCGAGCACGAGTGCTGCGAGCAACATCGAGAGGAAGGTGGGAATGCGCATCAGGTACTCCTGGGTGACGACGTCAGGACGCCGGAGACGACTGGATTGGTTCGGAACCGGTCAGGCCGCGATCGTGATTTCGACGCCAAGCGACTTGCCGAGGCCGATCAGGAAGGTCTCGGTGTTCTCGCGTGCCTGGGCGCGGAGTTCTGAAGCATCTGCGGCGGTGCGGATCTTGTCCTCGGCCAGCTGGTAGATCTCGCTCTGGTCGTCGGTGGACATGGCGTCCTGGACGCGATTGACCAGACCGCGGTCCTGGTCGTAGAGGTAGGTCTCCTCCTGGTCGAGATTCGGCTCGTCGAGCTCCGCCTCTGGCAGTCGGATGGTCGCCTTGGTGCCATCCTTCGACAGCACCACGTCGTCCTTGCTCAGACCGGAGAAGTCGACGTAGGCGTCGACCGTCCCGGTGGCGACGAAGAGGGAGCGTTCGCCGGCGAGAAAGCTCGGCACCCAGTTGACATCGTCCTCGACATCGACGAGCACCTGGAAGTTGCCTACGGCAGCCCTGTACTCGCTGACGTCCTCGATCGACTCGAGGAGCGGGGGCTGGCTGCGGTCGACGCGGTCGGTGTCGAAGGGGTTGACCAGATCGAGGATTGCAACGAGTGCCAACACTGCAACAGCAGTGACCCCAACGGTGCCGGCGAGCAACAGTGCGATCGACTTGAGCTTCACGGATGGTCCCCCTGCTGGATTGACGACCCGAGTCGACGGGCCGCGGGAAGGCTACGTCTCCGCGCCGACATCCGGCAGGCGAACGATCGAGACCGACGTGTGACCCTCACACCAGCAGGGGCGGCGTGCGCTCGTCCTGCTCGCCGCCGAAGAACCGCGCCAGCACCGCGTCGTACGTCGGCTCGTCGGGGTCGGCGAGCGCGAAGAGCGTCATCGACGAGCGCAGCTTCATCGCGTCGGTGCCGCCCAGCACCTGCTCGGCGGTGCGGTCGTCGCCGAGGTCGAGCAGCGCGCGGCAGCACTCGAGCAGCCGCGGGCCCAGCACGTCGTGGTGCACGTAGGCCCGGGCCTCCGCGAGGTCACTGATCGCGAAGGCCTGCGCGGTCGGGCTGTGCCCGAGCCCGGCCACCTGCGGGAAGACGAACCACATCCAGTGGCTCGTCTTGCGGCCGGCGCGCAGCTCGGCGAGCGCGCGGTCGTAGGTGCCGTGGTCGTCCTGCGCGCGCACGAAGCGCTCGAGGTCGGTGCCCACGGAGCGCGCGGCTCAGACCGGCTCGGGCTCGGTCTCAGGGACGGGTGCGCCCGGGTCCTCACCGGGGGCGACGGGGTTCACGGAGGGGTCGCCGGACGGCACGATCTCGGGGTCGGACGCGGGCTCCATCGGTGTGGTGGTCATCGCTCCGGTCTACGCCTCCTCGCCGGCGTTGGCAACGCCCGCCCCACCCCGAGAGAGGGGGCGCGCCAGTAGGTTGACCGCGTGCCCGACGCCCCCTCCCGCGCCGCCCAGCTGGGCGCGATCGCCTTCCTGCTGCGACCGACGTACGTCCTCACGGAGGTGGTCACCGCGGCCGCCACCACCGGCGGCTACAGCTTCGTCTCCGACTCGGTGAGCAGGCTCGGCGAGGTGGGCTGCAGCGAGGCCTACTGCTCACCGCGCCACGAGGTGATGAACGGCTCCTTCATGGCCTACGGCGTGCTGCTCGCCGGAGGGGCTCTGCTCCTCGCGCGCCCGCTGGGCCCGTGGGTGACGGGCCTGCTCGTCGTGTCGGGCGTGAGCTCGTACGCCACCGGGCTGGCGCCGCTCGACCAGGACGCCGCGCTCCACGCGATCGCTGCGAGGCCGCTGTTCGTCGGCCAGCCCCTGGCGCTGCTCCTGCTCGGGCACCGGCTGCGCGACGAGCGACCCCGGCTCGCCACGGGCCTGCTCGCGACCGGGATCGTCACCGCGACCGCCGCGGTCGGCTTCATCGTCTCCGGGGACGACCGGGCTGCGGGAGCGCTGGAACGGCTCGCGCTGTGGCCGGTGCTCCTCGGGCTCGCCGCCTTCGCGTGGGGACACCGCCCGAGCATGGAACGACCCCGCCCCTGGCGGGGGCGGGGTCGAGTGACCAGTCGGTCGTAGGGGTCAGCGCAGCACGCCGCACAGGGCGGGGTCGGTCGCCTCGGCCGGCAGGCTCGGGTCGAGCTCGCTGGCGCCCGCGCCCTCGAAGTCGTACGTGCCGTTGCCGTTGTGGTCGACACCGTGGATCACGATGACGCCCTTGCCGCTCTTGATCGCGCGCAGCACGGCGCCGGGTGCGAAGTTGATGGTGCGCTCGTACTCCTCGACGCCCTTGGGGGTCGTGGGGAAGCGGTCGACGGCGAGGCCGCTCTTCGGGCTGGTGTCACCGGAGGTGGTCAGCGACTTGAGGATCGGGCCGTAGGCCGGCACGCCCTCGGCGACGTTGAGCCGGTGGTCGTTGTTGGTGTCGTCGAAGACGCTCGGGCACTCGTTGCGCGCGTCGGCGCCGAAGTGGAGGTGCTGCGCGTGCGGCAGGCCCTTGGCCAGGCGGCGCGCGTCGATCTCGACGTGGGCCTTGCGACCGGTGATCTTCACGTGGGCGTGACCGGTCGCGCCGGAGTCGTTGAGCGAGTTGAGCGTGGCGTCCAGGTGGACCGTGCCGCGGGCGGCGGGGGCCGCCTCGGTGGCGTTGCCGGCCTGCATGCCGACGGCGCCGAGCGAGCCGGCGAGGACGAGGCCGCCGAGGGCGGCGTAGAGCTTGCGGTGCTGCATGGGGTGCTCCTTGGTGACGGTTACGTGGCCGACTGCCGGCCTCGCTGTGTGCTTCGTCACCGGCGCCGCCACGGATTGCACCCGTCTCCCGACGACCACCCCCAGGGGTGTGCGGGGGGCCTCAGTCGTGCAGGCGCAGGTGCAGCCACGGGCGGGAGAGGTGGAACGCGCGGCCGGTGACGACCCGCGGGGTGATCTCGACGACGTTGTACTTCAAGGTCCCCACCCACGGTCGCAGCGGCACGTTCTCCGCGCGGTGCTCCTCGTCCTCGCCGAGGATCCGCGCCGAGCCGCGTACGACGACGCTGCGGGCGTGCTCCTCGTCGTAGCGGTCGATCTCGAGCGCCACCTCGGAGCCCATCGCGACCGACAGCAGCTTGTCGCCGCCCGCGGTGCGGAAGAGCACCGTGTCGTGCTCGACCGCGTAGTTGATCGGGGTGATGTGCACCTCGTCGACGAGCCGGAAGGCCAGCCGGGCGAACTCCTCCTCGCGCAGCATGTCCCAGCACTCGTCCTCGCTGAGCGAGGTGACGACTTCGTCCATCTCGTCGGACATGGCGATCGCTCCCTTCCACGCTGCGGGTGTCCTGCTCCGACGCTAGGTCGCGCCGCCCCGGACCGGCAGGGCTGAAAGTCCCACACATCCGCGCCCATCCGTGACCCACGTCACTCCGAACCAGTGCTGAGCCGTCGTCCCCGACGGACACTCCGACGAAGGGTCCGACCCATGCGCCTCCCCGCTCTCCGCCGCCCGTCGCCGTCCATGGCCGTGTCGGTCATGGCCCTCGTGGTCGCCTCGACCGGGACGTCGTACGCCACCGGGCTGATCGGCTCCGCCGACATCAGGAACGACTCGATCACCACGATGGACGTCAAGGACGGCACCTTGAAGGGCCGCGACGTCAAGGACGACGTGATCGGGTCCAACAAGATCCGCAACGGCTCGCTGAAGACCACCGACTTCAAGGCCGGCCAGATCCCAACGGGTCCCCAGGGCCCGGCCGGCGTGGGCCGCTGGGCGCTGGTCGACGCAACCGGCGCGATCGTCGCCCAGTCCGGTGGCTTCAGCGTCACCGCGGGCTACCCCGCCGCGCCCGCCGCGGCCAACGGCAACGTCTACATCAACGCCGGCGAGGACCTCACCGACAACGGCATCATCGCGGTCGTGGCGCTGCAGAACACCGTCGACCAGAACGGCGACATGGTCATGAACGGCCGTGCGCCGGGCGCCGACGCCAACCCGGAGTTCTCCGGCGAGATCGCCGCCGCGATGTGCCAGCCGGGCGTCGTCAACTGCGCCCCTCCCGGCACCGCCAACACCAACCACCTCGTCGTCAGCCCGCGCAACAGCGACGGCAGCTTCACCACCGACGGCGCCCGCAAGCGCTTCTACGTCGTCGTGACCGGCGACTCCAGCGACCGGGGCTGACCCGGGTCGGACAGCGGGCGGGGCGGGGCCTGGGGGCTCGTCCCGTCCGCCGTGGTGCGTCTGCGCAGGGTCACGGGGCGAGCGCGAGGCCGGTGAGGCGGCGCGTCATGGCGACGAGCTCGTCCCGGGAGGGACGGGTGTCGCGGTTGGCGCCCACCAGCCGGTCGTGGACGATGCCGTCGAGGCAGGCGACCAACCAGTCGGCCCGCTGCCGGGCGTCGGGAGCGCCGAGCTCCGTCAGCAGGTCCGCCACCCGGTGCCGGATCGAGCGGCCTCCTGCCTGCAGGACCTCCGCCACCTCCGGTCGCCGCAGCGACTCGAGGCACAGCTCGTACCTCGCGAGGTGGCGTTCGCGCCCGGCTGTCAGCCAGTGGAGCACGAGGTCCGCGAGGGCCCCGGCCGCCACCTCGGCGTCCGCAGCGGTCACCAGGGGCTGCATCAGGTCCAGCTCGGCCAGGTCCTGCTCCACCAGGTCGTCCAGGCACGCGTTCAGCAGGGCGGCCCGGGTGCGGAAGTAGTACGACGTGGACCCCGCCGGCACCCCGGCAGCCGTGTCGACCGCCCGGTGGGTCAGCCCCCGCCCCCCGGCAGTCGCCAGGACGTGCAGTGCCGTACGGGCGATGTGTCGGCGTCGTTCATGCTCCACGAGGACGACACTACAGCCGTAGAGTTGAACAACAAGACTCTACGTCTGTAGTGTCCCACGGCATGAGAGCCGGCACACCCAACCCCGTCGTCGTGGTCGGCGGCGGCATCGGGGGCCTCGCCACCGCACTGGCGCTGCAGCGCAACGGGTGGGCGGTCCGGGTGCTGGAGCGCGGCACCTCGGTGGACGGTGGTGGTGCGGGCCTGGTGCTCTCACCCAACGCCGTGCGCTGTCTCGAGGCGCTCGGGGTCGCGGAGGAGGTCCGCTCCCGCGCGACGGTGCTGCGCCGGTCCGTCGTACGACAGGCTGGTGGCCGCCTGCTCGCTCGCACCGACCTCGACGTCCCGGGCGCGGGCGGGCCGCTGCTCGGCGTCGTGCGCGCCGATCTCTCCGCGGCGCTTGCCGCTGCGCTCGAACCCGGGACCCTCAGGCTCGGGACCGTCGTGGACGCCGTCGCCGACCTCGACGCCGAGCTCGTCGTGGGTGCCGACGGCCTGCGTTCGGTCGTGCGCGGGGCCATGGGGTCGCAGACCCCGCCCACCCACCGCGGCTACACCGCGTGGCGGGCGCTGGTGCCCCGCCGGAGCGACCTCCCGGACCCGGCGACGACCCTCACCGAGACCTGGGGACGTGGCGCGCGCCTAGGGATCGTGCCGGTCGGGACGGGATCGACCTATGTCTACGCCTGCGCCACCGCGCCGGCGGGTCGGCGGCCCGACGAGTCGGGCGAGCTGGCGGAGGTACGGAACCGGTTCCGTGACTGGCACGCCCCGATCGGTGAGCTCCTGGCGGCCGTCGAGCCCGGGATGCTCCTGCGCCACGACGTCCACGACCTGACGCCGGGAGAGGTGGCTCTGCGCCGCGGCCGCTACGTCCTCGTGGGGGACGCCGGTCACGCCATGGAGCCCAACCTGGGCCAGGGCGCGGGACTGGCCCTCGAGGACGCGGTGGTGCTGGCCCACGTCCTCGACGCAGAGCCGACGTACGACGCCGCACTGGTCCGCTACGCCCGCGAACGGGGGCCCAGGGTGGCCGCACTGGGTCGGCAGTCCCGACGGATCGGTCGCCTCGCCCAGCACGCACCCCCGGCCGTCGCGGCCGTTCGGGACCTGGCGGTGCGGGCGACACCGGGCCGCGTCGTGCGGCGGGCGACCGGCCTGGCGACCGACTGGCACCCGCCGAGCCCCGCTCCACCCCCACCCGAGGAGAACCCGTGAACACCACGTCCCCAGCCCGTCGCCCGATCCGCACCACTGCGACCGCGATCGCCGGCGGGCTCCTGGTCCTCACCGGGACCGGCCACACGGCGCTGGTGGTGATCCAGAGCCTCACCGAGGCGCCGGCGCGCGAGGTGCCCACGCGTGAGCTGATGGCAGGCACCTCGGTGGTCCTGGGTGGTGTCGAGCGCAGCTACTGGGATCTCTTCCAGGGCTTCAGCATCCTGATGGCGCTGATGATCGTCGGGTTCGGCGCGCTGCTGCTCCACGCACTGCGACGTGCGCCGCACCTCGTGCTCGACGCGCACGGCCTGCTGGTGCTGTGCGTCGCGGTGCTGCTGCCCGGCCTGGCGATCAGCGCGCTGCTGCTCCCCCGCCCGCCCATCGTCCTCTTCGGCCTCGCGCTGGCCGCGGTGCTGACGGCGCTCTGCGCGCCCACCCGGCGTGCGGCAGACTGAGGCGCGTGACCACCAAGATCTCCGTCGCCGGGCTCGGCTACGTCGGGCTGTCGATGGCCGTCCTCCTCGCCCGCCACAACACCGTCGTCGGCCTCGACCTCGACGCCGACCGCATCGAGCGGCTGCGCCGTGGTGAGAGCCCGATCCACGACGACGACATCTCGCGGTTCCTGGCCGAGGAGGACCTCGACCTCGCGTTCACCACCGACGCCGAGGAGGCACACACCGGCGCCGACTTCGTGATCATCGCGACGCCGACCAACTACGACCCGGTGACCAACTACTTCGACACCAGCACCATCGAGGCGGTCGCCCGCGACGTCATCCGGATCGCCCCCGGGGCGACGATGGTCGTGAAGTCGACGATCCCGGTCGGCTACACCGACGACGTACGCGCCCGCCTGGGCACCGACGACATCATCTTCTCCCCCGAGTTCCTCCGCGAGGGCCGCGCGCTGCACGACAACCTCCACCCGGCGCGGATCGTGGTGGGCGAGGACTCCGAGCGGGCCCGCACCTTCGCCGACCTGCTGCTCAAGGGCGCCGACGCCGACGACGTACCGGTGCTGCTGACCGAGCCGACCGAGGCCGAGGCGATCAAGCTCTTCGCCAACACCTACCTGGCGATGCGGGTGGCGTACTTCAACGAGCTCGACTCCTTCGCGCTCTCCCGCGGGCTCGACAGCCGCCAGATCATCGACGGCGTGGGCCTCGACCCGCGCATCGGCACGCACTACAACAACCCGTCCTTCGGCTACGGCGGCTATTGCCTGCCCAAGGACACCAAGCAGCTGCTGGCCAACTACAGCGACGTCCCGCAGACGCTGATCTCCGCGATCGTGGAGGCCAACACCACCCGCAAGGACTTCATCGCCTTCGACATCCTCGACCGCGAGCCGCAGGTCGTCGGCATCCACCGCCTGCTGATGAAGGCCGGCTCCGACAACTTCCGGGAGTCGTCGGTGCAGGGGATCATGAAACGGCTCAAGGGCAAGGGCGTGGAGGTCGTGGTCTACGAGCCCGAGCTCGACGCGGAGTCGTGGTTCGGCTCGGAGGTGACCAGGGACCTGGCGTCGTTCAAGGAGCGCGCCGACGTCATCGTGGCCAACCGGATGGTCGAGGAGCTCGCGGACGTGAAGGACAAGGTCTACACGCGCGACCTCTTCGGCTCCGACTAGCGACGACGCCCGAAGAGCCCCCGCTTGCCGTCGGGCTCGGCCGCGCGGTCGCCGGCGTCGGGGGCCGGAGCCTCCGTGCCCTCGGCTTTGCGCAGCGCCTTCATCAGCCGGTGCTCGGACTTGTCGGGGTCCATCGGCGGGCGCGCGCCGAGGGTGAAGCGCTCGACCACCCGCTCCTCGACCGGCACGAAGCCGACGTCCCGCGCGCGGTAGGTCTTCACCCCGAAGGACTCCTCGAGCAGCGCCTCGCGGTCGTCGCCGTCGGCGGCGAGGCGGGCGACCCGCGCCAGGGCCGAGGTGCGCTCGAGGCGCGCGGGCGCCCCGTCGTCGTACGACAGCACGCGCGCGCCGTGGTGGGTGCGCTCGAGGTCGTCGAGCAGGGCCGCCAGCGTGGCCGGCAGCGGGGCGAGCGAGGTGTCGGGCAGGGTCAGCAGGAACTCGGCGTCCGAGGTCCCGGCGAACGACTCGACCAGCCGCACCCGCGGCTCGTGGAGGTAGGAGCGGTGGACCAGCCGGGTCTCCAGGACCGGGTCCTCGACGGGCTGCACGCGATCGTCGTGGACGGTCGACCACGGGCCGATGATCGTGACGCGGAGGTCGGGGACGTCGCCGTCGAGCAGCGAGTCGACGACGCGGATGGTCTCGTCGGCGGGGCCGGCGGCCAGGACCACCTCGAGGTAGGGCACCTGGTAGGCCCGGCCGCGGCGGTTGCGCTTGGGCCGCATCGTCGGCACGAGGTCGGCGAGGTAGGGGTCGTTGAAGCGGTTGACCTGCTCGGCGCGGCGCAGCACCTGCGAGCGGCCGAGGTGCCAGCTGCGCGCCTCGCGGTCGACGACGAAGACGCCGCCGGCCTGGGCCAGCGAGTGGCCGAGGTGCATGTCCTCGCCGAGGCGCAGCGTGCGGTCGAACCCCTCGGAGTCGAGGTAGAGCGCCTTGGACACCGAGCCGGTCATGCCGATGTGGTAGCGCTGGGCGCGCGGGCCGGCCGTGCGCAGGTCGTCGGTCTTGGCCCAGTAGTCCTCGACCCACTGGTGCGGCTCGTGCTCCTGGCCGGGGAAGAGGTCGGCCGCCTCGCCCGCGGCGACCCGGTCGCGCACCAGCGCGGGGTCGACCTCGAGCAGCGTGGCCGGGTCGACGAAGCGCTTGTCGCCCCCGGGGACGGCGTAGTCGATGAGGTGGTGCCAGCGCGCGTGCGCCTCGACCTCCTCGCGGTAGGCCAGCATGTCGGCGTCGTACCAGTGCAGCACGTCGCCGTCCGCGGCGAGCGCGCCGAGGTGGCAGGCGTTGGCGCGGCCCCAGCCCTCCTCTACCCGGATGATCCGGGTGTTGTCGGGGCGCACCTCGGGCAGCTCCTGGGCGGGCGTGCTCTGGTCGTCGACGACCAGCACCTCGAGCAGGTGGGCGGGGTAGGACTGGGCGGCCAGGCCCGCGAGGACGTAGGGCAGCGTGTGCTGGTAGTTGAAGGTCGGCACGACGACCGTCACCGACAGCGTCGGCTCCCACTCGCCGAGCGCGGGCGGGCTCAGCACGCCCCAGTCGTTGTGGCGCACCACTGGCTGCCGAGACATCTGCTCAACTACCCCCGTCGGGTCGGTCGACGTCGTCGACCTCCAGCGCCAGGCTCGGCTGGAAGCCACTCCACTCCGAGGCCACGATGTCAGGTCGACGGAACTCCTCGTCGTCACGGGCCCAGGTGTGTCCCGCTCCGGTGCGCCGCAGGACGTAGCCGAGGCCGTGCGTGCGGTAGATCCGGCCACCGGCCGCCTCGACACCGGCGAGCAGCTGCGCGTCGACGAACTTGCGCACCCGGCGGAAGTCGCCGAGCGAGTGCAGCAGCCCGCGGTCGAGCAGGAGCGTGCCGCCGGCGACGAAGCGCGCGAAGAGCTCGGAGGGGTGGTTGCGGCGCACGGTGAGGTCGCCGCGCTCCTCGTTGGCGTGGAGGTAGACGAACTCCGACGGCATCCCCACCACGTCGGCGCCGGAGAAGCGGCGCGCCATCAGCAGGTCGTGGACCGCGTCGGGTGAGTACCAGTCGTCGTCGTCGACCTTGAGCAGCACCTCGCTCGACGCGGCCCGCGCCGCGGCGGTGAGGACGTCGCCGAAGAACGTCGACTCCTCGAAGGACAGCACCTGGTGCGGGCGGTCGCCGAGTGCACGGCGTACGGCGTCGCGGTCGGGCTCGAAGCCGTGCGCGGCCAGCACCAGCTCGACCTCCGCACCCCGCTGCCGGGCGACCTGGCGCAGCGCGAAGTCGAGCATGTCGGGGCGCTTGGTCGACAGCAGCGCGCTGACCGGCGGCATCGCGACGTGGCGCACCCCGGCACGGTCGGCCAGGGCCGAGCGCCAGGCCAAGGTGGAGTGGTGGTCGAAGGCGGCGCGGCGCACCGCGAGGCTGTGCTCCTCGCGCCGCAGCGGGTCGTCGAGGTCGACCTCTGCGTCGAGCGCGGCCGCCAGCGGCGGGGCCACGTCGAGCACGCCCGACGTCACCAGCGGGACGCCGGACATCGCGAGCGCGAGCAGGTCGGCGGTGGGGATGTCGGCGGGCAGCCGCACGGCCTGGAAGGCGCGGGCCGCGGCGACGACGCCCTCGGTGACCGGGCCGCGGCCGATGCGGGACAGCTCGACGACGCCGTGGTCCCAGTCCTTGCGGAAGCCGATGGGGTTGAAGATCCGCTCGTCGACGGGCTCCGGCCCGGGGTCGGTGACCACCGTCGGGGCACGGTCGATGACGTGGTGCGCCTCCACGTCCCCCCCGCGTCGAGCCACGACGACGTCGGGCGGCACGTCGCGCTCGGCGTCGCCGGCACCGGCCACGTCGGGCAGCAGCACGGCACGCGCGTCGAGGCCGGGCGCGGCGGAGCGGCCGGCGTACGCCACCACGAGCCCGCCGTGGGTGGTGTCGCCGGGGCCGGCGGCCTGGCGGGCCATCTCCATCACCACGAGCTGCGCGCGGGCACCGGAGGCGAAGCGGACGACCGTCAGCACGCCGCGGTCACCGGCCTCACGGGCGGCGAGGTGCACCAGCTCGGGCCACTCCGGGCGCGGCACGAGCACCCAGGGGGTGGGCGCGTCGGTGAGCCAGCACGCCACGGCCTTGCACTGCCCGAGCAGCGGCACGGCGCTCGCCATCCGTCGCAGCCGGGCGCGATCGGCCGCCACCACGAGCACCGAGCCCCAGCCCTTGCGCGGGCCGGTCAGCGTCGACAGCGGGACGACGGTCGGCTCGATGCCGGGCACGTCCTCGATGCCGTG
Organism: Nocardioides sp. Soil774; assembly: GCF_001428125.1. Classification (GTDB taxonomy): domain Bacteria; phylum Actinomycetota; class Actinomycetes; order Propionibacteriales; family Nocardioidaceae; genus Nocardioides. The sequence continues at coordinate 200,097 of NZ_LMSM01000008.1, forward strand.
GAGCGCGTCGAGGGCGAGCGCGTCGGAGTCGTCGACCAGCACCAGCGTCGGCCCGGGGAGGCGCAGGTCCTGGAGGGGGTGCGAGTGGGGGTGCTGGACGGGCTGCTGCGGGGTGGGGCTCACGGTCGCAGGCGCTCCTTCGGCGCTCGGTGCTTCAGGGCTCTGTGCTTCAGCGTGGGGGGCAGGGAGTGCTGCACCAGCGGGCGGGGCTGGCGCCACAGCCAGTCGCGGCTGACGTGGTCGATGATGTGGACGCCGGGGGGTGCGGTCACCTTCACCAGCCCGCCGAGCGCCTCGGGGTCGCCGTTGCGGATGGCCTCGTCGACCTCGAACTCGCGCAGCTTGCGGTAGAGCCGGGTGTTGGTGAAGTCGACGCCGTCGCGGCGCCAGTGGGCGTACTCGTCGGCATCCAGCCACTTCACCTCGAGCACCAGGCCCTGCTGGAGCACGATGCGCTCGACGCCGGGCGGCTGCTCGCGCAGCTCCCAGTCGAAGGCCTTGACGAAGGTGGTGTCGGGGCCCATCGGGTAGACCCAGGGCTCGAGGAAGCGCAGCGACAGGTCGAGCCAGCCGGTGGACTCGTCGACGACGGTGAGCGGGTGGCGCGGCATCGCCACGATCGCGCGGGTCGACTGCAGCTGCCACGACAGGTCGCGCAGGATGCCCGCGCCCTCGGGCGTCAGCACCATGTCGCCGTCCCACTTCATCGAGTAGGTCGTGCGCACGTGGGAGAAGCACCAGTTGTAGAAGTGGGTCAGCGAGTGGACGCTCGTCGCAGGTGTCGCGAGGTGCTCGCCGCCGGCGCGCGAGACCCGGTGGGGGTAGTCGAGCACGGTCAGCCGCTCGCCCGCACCGCACTGCTCGGCCACGCGGCGCGCGACGTCGGCGGTGCCGTCGTCGGAGCCGTTGTCGACCAGCAGCACGTGGTCGACCGCCGAGAAGATCGGCGGCAGCACCCACGGCAGGTTGCGGGCCTCGTTGCGCACGCGGAACACGCACGTGAGCCCCGGCGTGAGCGACTCACCGGCCGTCCACGGCCAGGTCACGTCGTAGCGCGGGTCACCCTCGAGCGAGGCGATGTCGGGCATCAGGCAGGTCCTTGGGGGCGCTCCCGGCCCATGGCCCTGCGCAGCTTCTGGCGCGCCGCCGGCGGCACCATCGCGCGCACTGCGTGTGGCACCCGGTCGGCGGCGGACCGCGCGGCCGGCTGGCCGGCCTCGCGGCGTGCCTCCGCGGCAGCCGTACGCCGCTGCGCGACGACGGTCGAGTGGGCGAACGCCTCGGCCTCGGCGTACTGGCCGGCGTACGCCGTGCGGAGCTGGTCGCACCACTCCTGGTGCTTCGCCGAGTCGTCGGTCGAGATCGCGTCCAGCGCCTGCCAGGTCTCGTCGGCGAGCTCGCGCAGGCGGTCCGGGACCCCGATGTCGTCCCACGTCATCGTCACGCGCCGCAGGGACGGGTCGATGAAGCGGTGCACCTCGGCGATGTCGACGGCCATCGCGGTCTTCACGCCGGTGAGGTCGAACGCCTCGCCGAGGGCGAAGACGGGCTGGGTCCAGTCGTCGAGCAGGTCGCCGTAGTGCACGAAGGCGCGCTGCTGGCCCCGGGTGGCGCGCTCGGTGTGGAGCATCATGTTGACCCACGCCGCGGTGCGGGTGATGGCGCCCTGGTCGGACCCGGCGCCCATCCGGCCGTAGTAGGTCTGCTTGGAGCCGACCACCTCGGTGACCGGCCTCAGCATCGTGACGTAGGACGGGGTCGCACCGCAGCGCTCGGCCGCGGCGCGCCACAGGCCGAGGAACCACGAGGCCCGCGGGTCCTTGACGACGAGCTCGTCGGCGACCGAGAACTGCTCCTCCAGCCAGGTCGCGACCCGCTCGCGGGTGGCGTGGTCGCCGCTGGTGGTGCCGGTGTCGAGCCACGCGCGCGGACGCGCGTCGGAGACCTGCACGTTGCTGCGGGCGAGCAGCTCGGCGTGGAGGTCGACCACCCACCGCGGCTCGCCGAAGCCCTTGGGGTTGGTCGCGTCGGCGACCACCTCGGGCTGCGGCACGTGCAGGCCCAGCGTGCGCAGGGTGCCGGCCATCGTGCTCGTGCCGCTGCGGCCGGACCCGACGACGAACACGACACGTCGAGAAGTGGGCTCGGTCATGGCGCAGAGACTATCGGGGGCGCTGGATCGGACGGCGGGCCGCGCTGCCCCGACGCGTCGCGCCGCCCGGCCAGCCGTCGGTGGAGCCTCGGGCCCGACCTACCGGCCCAACGCTCCACCGTCGTACGTCACAGGTGCTGCGGCTGCGCCGCGATCATGTCGGCGTACCACTGGAACGACTTCTTGGGCGTGCGCACCAGGGTGTCGTAGTCGACGTGCACGAGCCCGAAGCGCTGGGAGAAGCCCTCGGCCCACTCGAAGTTGTCCATCAGCGACCAGCAGTAGTAGCCGCGCACGTCGACGCCGCGCTGGATGGCCTCCGAGACGGCGTTGAGGTGCGAGCGGAGGTAGTCGATGCGGGGCTGGTCGTCGACGACGCCGTGCTCGTCGGGGCCCATGTTGAAGGCGCAGCCCGACTCGGTGATCACGATCGGCGGCAGGGCGGCGCGGAAGCGGGCCCGGAACATCACCAGCCACTCGCGCAGCGCGTCGGGCACGATCGGCCAGCCGAAGTCGGTGGTGGGGTGGCCGACGACGTCGCGGTTCTCCCAGGGCAGGTCCGAGCCCTCGGACGCGGCGGCAACCTTCATCGGGTTGTAGTAGTTGACTCCGTAGAAGTCGAGCGGCTGACGGATGGTGGCCAGGTCGCCCGGCTGCATGATGTCCTCCATCAGCGGCGCGAGGTCGGCGGGGTAGCGCCCCAGCAGCATCGGCTCGAGGAACAGCCCGTTCCACACGGCGTCGAAGAGCTTGCTCGCGCCCACGTCGGCGTCGTCGTCACTCGCCGGCCACACCGGGGCGTGGTTGTTGGCGCAGCCGATCGAGGTCGCGCCGGCACGGCGCAGCTCGATGGCGGCGCGGCCGTGCGCGACGAGCATGTGGTGCGAGGCCCACAGCGCGTCGAAGAGCAGCGTCTTGCCGGGGGCGTGGCGGCCCAGTCCATAGCCGAGGAGCGAGGCGACATTGGGCTCGTTGACCGGCACCCAGTGCTCGACCCGGTCGGCGAGGCGCTCGCCGACGATCGCGGCGTAGTCGGCGAACCGCTCCACGGTGTCGGGGTTGAGCCAGCCGCCGTCGTCCTCGAGCCCCTGCGGGAGGTCCCAGTGGTAGAGCGTGGCCATCGGCTGCTGGCCGTGCGCGAGCAGCGTGTCGACGAGCCGGTCGTAGAACTCCAGGCCCTTGGCGTTGGCGGGTCCGCGACCGGTCGGCTGGATGCGCGGCCAGGCGATCGAGAAGCGGTAGCCGCCCGTGCCGAGCTGCTCCATCAGCGCGACGTCCTCGTCGACGCGGTGGTAGTGGTCGCACGCCACCGCACCCGAGCTGCCGTCGGAGACCCGCCCGGGCTCGGCGCAGAAGGTGTCCCAGATGCTCGGCCCCCGGCCGTCCTCGTCGACCGCGCCCTCGATCTGGTAGCTCGCGGTGCTCGTGCCGAACCGGAAGCCGGGCGGGAGCAGGGGGAAGTCGTGCGGGGGGGACACATCGGTGAAGATATCGGCATGGGCAGGGCCGTGTACGCCGCTTCGCGGAGGTCGTCGTCGGTCGACGCGGGGCGCGTGACGCACCACTCGTTCTCCTTCGGCCCGCACTACGACCCGGCCAACCTCGGCTTCGGTCCCCTGGTCTGCCACAACGACGACCTGCTCGACCCCGGCGCCGGCTATGCCGAGCACCCGCACTCCGAGATGGAGATCGTCACCTGGGTGCTCGAGGGGGCGCTCGTCCACACCGACTCCACGGGCGCCCGGCACGTCGTCGAGGCCGGGCGCACCCAGGTGCTGTCGGCCGGCTCGGGCGTGCGGCACAGCGAGGTCGCCGACCCCGGCTCCGGGCGCTGCCGCTTCGTCCAGGCGTGGCTGACGCCCTCGACCGCGGGCACCGTGCCGTCGTACGCCGTGGGCGAGGCGCCGACCGGCGCGTCCGGGCTGGTCGCGGTCGTGGGCGGCGACGCCCTGCCGATCGGCACGACCGGCGCGCGCCTGCTGGTGGCGAGGATGGCTGCGGGCGATGTCGTGACGCTGCCCGACGACCCGCGCCAGCACGTCTTCGCCGCCACTGGTGCGTTGGAGCTCGACGGGCTCGCGCTGCGCGGCGGCGACGCCGCAAGCCTCACCGACGAGCCGGGGCATGTCGTGCGGGCGAGCGAGCCGACCGAGCTGCTCGTGTGGTCCTTCGCCACTCCCGCTGGTTGAGGAGGTCACGCAGGGCGCCTTCCTCGACCAGCGACGGGGTCAGGGTCAGGGAATGAGGACCCCCGGGTTCAGGATGCCGGCCGGGTCGAGCTCGGCCTTGACGGCCCGCAGCACCCGCACGCCCACGTCACCGATCTCGCGCGCCAGCCACGGCCGGTGGTCGGTGCCGACGGCGTGGTGGTGGGTGATGGTCGCGCCCGCCGCGACGATCGCGTCGCTCGCGGCGGCCTTCGCGCGCTGCCACTGGGCGATCGGGTCGTCGCCCTGCCGCACCGCGACGGTGAAGTAGAGCGAGCAGCCGGTCTCGTAGACGTGCGAGACGTGGCACAGCACCAGGGTGCCCTCGCCGAGGGTGTCCTGGAGTGCCGCGCGCACGTCGTCGTAGAGCCGCTCGCGGTCGGACCAGAAGGTCGCGGTCTCGAGCGTCTCGACCAGGACGCCGTGGTCGAGCAGCGAGTCGCGCAGGTAGGGCGCATCGAAGCGGCCGTGCAGCCACCTCTGCCCGGGCTCCTCCCCCAGGGCGGTGCCGCCGAGGCGCTCGAGGAGGGCACCGACCGCCGAGCGCCGCTCCGCGACCTGCTCGGCAGTGCCCTCGTAGCCGGTGATCATCAGGCAGCCGGGGTCGTCGGTGCTGCCGATGGACGACGGGTCGGCGAGGTTGAGGGCGGTCTCGGACTCGTCCGAGAGGCGCAGCACGGTGGGCAGCAGCCCGCCCTGGGCCAGGGCGCGCATCGCGTCGGCGCCCGCGGCGAAGGACGGCCAGCGCCACCCGTCGTACGCCGTCGCTGCCGGCGCGCGGCGCACCCGCACGGTCACCGAGGTGATGACGCCGAAGGCGCCCTCCGAGCCCAGCACCAGCTGGCGCAGGTCGGGCCCGGCGGCCGACGCGGGGGCCGAGCCCAGGTCGAGCGAGCCCGTGGGGGTGGCGACGGTGAGCCCGACGACCATCGCGTCGAAGCGGCCGTAGCCCGCGCTGGACTGCCCGCTGGAGCGGGTGGCCGCGAAGCCGCCGATCGAGGCGTGCTCGAACGATTGCGGGTAGTGGCCCAGCGTCAGCCCGCGCTCGGCGAGCAGCGCCTCGGCCTCGGGCCCGCGCAGCCCCGGCTGCAGCGTCGCGGTCATCGACACCTCGTCGACCGCGAGCAGCCGCTTCATCCGCACCAGGTCCAGGCTGACCAGGCCCGCGAAGCCGTCGCGGCGGGCCGCGAGACCACCGGTCACGCACGTGCCGCCCCCGAAGGGCACGACGGCGACCCCGTGCTCCGCGGCCCACTCCAGCACCGCGACGACCTCGCCGTGCCCGTCGGGCCGCACGACCGCGTCGGGCGCGTCGTCGAGGTCGCCCGCGCGGGCGCGCAGCAGGTCGGGGGTGGACTTGCCACGGGTGCGCAGCGTGCGGGTGGCGTCGTCGACGAGCACGTGCTCGGCGCCGACGATCGTGCGGAGGCCGGGGAGCAGGTCGTCGGCCAGGTCCGGGGCGGGGGGGCGCGCCCCCGCCACGGCAGGCCGCTCACGGGAGCCGAAGGCGAGCTCGACCAGCTCGAGCGCCGACTCCGGCAGGTCAGCGGCGCGCGACGGGTCGCCCCAGCGCTGCGGGTGCATCTCGGGCACGGGCGTCCTGCGATCCATGCGTTACAGTGTGCCACATGTCGTCACTTCGTCACATCCACCCCGACCTGGGGAGCGACCCACGTCTCGACGCCTACCTCGACGCCGCCCGCGACTGCATCCTCGACGTCGGCTGGCGGCGTACGACGCTCACCGAGGTCGCGAAACGGGCCGGGGTCTCGCGGATGACGATCTATCGCGCGTGGCCCGACATGGGCTCGCTGCTCGGCGACCTGATGACCCGCGAGTGGGTCGGCATCGCCGCCGCCACCCGGGCCGCGGCCACCGACACGACCAGCCCGGCCGGCATCGCCGCCGCCGCGCTCGCCACCGTCCGCGCGCTGCGCGACAACGAGCTCTTCGTGCGCATCGTCGAGCTCGACCCCGACTTGATGCTGCCCTACCTGCTCGCACGCCGCGGCCGGTCGCAGGAGGCCCTGATCGAGATCCTCGCCGCGGAGATCGCGAGCGGGCAGGCCGCCGGCGCGATCCGCGCGGGCGACCCGGTGCTCATGGCGCGCTCGATGGTGCTCGCCGGCCACGGGTTCGTCTTCTCCGCGCTGACCATGGTCGACGCCGCCGTCGGCCTCGACGAGCTCGACGCCGAGCTCGCCCGCCTCGTCACCGCCTCGCTCGCGCCATGACCGCCCGGCGGATCACCCCCGGCCTCGGCGGCGTCCCCGACGACGTCGACGTGGTGGTGGTCGGCCTCGGCATCACCGGTGCGGGCGTGGCGCTCGACGCGGTGACGCGCGGTCTCACCGTGCTGGCCGTCGACGCCCACGACCTCGCCTTCGGCACCTCGCGCTGGTCGTCCAAGCTGGTCCACGGCGGCCTGCGCTACCTCGCCCAGGGCCAGCTGGCCATCGCGCACGAGAGCGCCGTCGAGCGCGGCATCCTGATGGACGTCACCGCGCCCCACCTCGTGCACGCGCTGCCGATGCTGACCCCCGTCGGCGAGGCGATGCCACGCGGCCGCACCGCCCTGACGTGGGCCGGCCTGCACGCCGGCGACGCGCTGCGCCGCACCGCGCACACCACCGCCCGCACGCTCCCCCGCCCCCGCCGGCTCAACGCCACCGAGGCCCTCAGCCTGGCGCCGTCGCTGCGGCCGGACGGCCTGCGCGGCGGGCTGCTGGCGTGGGACGGCCAGCTCGAGGACGACGCGCGGCTGGTCACGACGGTCGCGCGCACCGCGGCCGCCCACGGCGCCGACGTACGCACCAGGGCGCGGGTGCTGAGCGCGAGCGGCACCCGGGTCGAGCTGCGCGACGAGCTGACCGGTGCGACGCACGTGGTGCGCGCCCGGGCGGTCGTGAACGCCACCGGCGTCTGGGCCGGCGACCTCGACGACCGGGTGCGGCTGCGCCCCAGCCGCGGCACCCACCTGGTGCTGCGCGGCTCGACCCTGCCGCACACCCGGGTCGCGGTGATGGTGCCGATCCCGGGCAGCAGCTCGCGCTTCGCGATGGTGCTGCCGCAGCCCGACGGCACCCTCTACGTCGGCCTCACCGACGAGCCCGTCACCGGACCGGTGCCCGACGTGCCGGTGCCGAGCGAGCGCGAGGTCGACTTCCTCCTCGACGTCGTGGCCACCGCCTTCGCCGACCCCCCGACCCGCGCCGACGTCGTCGGCGCCTTCGCCGGGCTGCGCCCCCTCCTGGAGGTCGCCGGCGCCGACACGACCGCCGACCTGTCCCGCCGGCACGCGATCCTCACCTCGGCGAGCGGCATGACGACCGTGGTCGGCGGCAAGCTCACCACCTACCGCCGCATGGCGCAGGACACCCTCGACGCGCTCGTCGCCGACGGTCGGCTCGACGCCGGCCCCTGCCGCACCGCGACGCTGGGGCTGCTCGGCGCAGCGCCGCACGAACGGCTCCGGCGCAGCACCGCGCCCGCCCGGCTCGTACGACGTTTCGGCACCGACGCCGACCTGGTGCTGGCGACGGCGCGCGAGGTCACCGGGCTCGGCGACGACGAGCTGCTCGCCCCGGCTGCCGACCACGTGCCGGTGACGCTGGCCGAGCTCGTCTTCGCGATCACCCACGAGGGCGCGCACGACGCCGACGACCTGCTGGAGCGGCGTACGCGCGTGGGGCTGGTGGCCGCCGACCGGGCGCTCGCGGAGCCGCTCGCGGAGCGCGCGCTCGGCCTGGTCGCGACCGCGGTCGGCCACGGGTGATGCACCTGACAGCAAAAACTGGGGGGCACTTGCGACGAAGCCCGGACACCGCTCGGGGCCCGTGGGAAGGTTCTGCAGGCGCGCCCCTTGCCGACCCCATGCGGCAAGGGGCGCCCAGTCCATTTCAGGGCCGTCGCGCGGTGCGCGCGGGCTACTCGACGGTGACCGACTTGGCCAGGTTGCGGGGCTTGTCGATGTCGTGACCGAGGTGCTGCGCGGCGTGGTAGGCCAGCAGCTGCAGCGGGATCGTGAGCAGGATCGGGTCGAGCTCCGGCTCGTTGCGCGGCACCACGATCCGGCGCGCACCGACCTCGCCGAGGTCGACGTCTGCGTGGGTGATGACCACGAGCGGGCCGTGCCGCGCGTCGATCTCGTGCAGCGCGCCGATGTTGCGCTCGGTCAGCTCGTCGCGCGGCACCAGCGCGACGGTCGGCACCTCGGGGTCGATGAGGGCGAGCGGGCCGTGCTTGAGCTCGGAGGTCTGGTAGGCCTCCGCGTGGCGATAGCTGATCTCCTTGAACTTCTGCGCGCCCTCGCGAGCCACCGGGAAGCCGCGCACCCGGCCGATGAAGAACAGGCTGCGCGCCTCGGCCAGCACCTTCGCGACCTCGACCAGGTCGTCCTCGCCGGCCAGCACCTCCTCGATCTGCGCGGGCAGCTTCTCCAGGCCGGCCACCAGGCGCTTGCCGTCGGCGATCGAGAGGTCGCGCACGCGCCCCAGCTGCAGGGCCAGCAGTGCGAAGCCGAGGAACATGTTGGTCAGCGCCTTGGTGCTCGCCACCGCGACCTCCGGGCCGGCGTGGAGGTAGATGCCGCCGTCGCACTCGCGGGCGATCGCCGAGCCGACGACGTTGACGAGCCCGACGCAGCGACCGCCCTTGCGGCGCACCTCCTGCACCGCGAGGAGGGTGTCGATGGTCTCGCCCGACTGGCTCACCGCGACGTAGAGGGTGTCGGGCTCGATGACGGGGTCGCGGTAGCGGAACTCGCTCGCGGCCTCCGCGTCGGCAGGGATGCGCGCGAGCTCCTCGATCAGCGCTGCGCCCATCTGGCCGACGTAGTAGGCTGAGCCGCAGCCCAGGATCTTCACCCGCCGCACCGCGCGCAGCTCACGCGCGTCCATGTGGAGGCCGCCGAGGTGCGCGGTGCCGAAGCGCTCGTCGAGCCGGCCACGCAGCACCGCCTGCGCGGTGGTGGGCTGCTCGAGGATCTCCTTGCGCATGAACGACTCGTGCTCGCCCGCGTCGTACGCCGATGCGTCGATGTCGACCTCGGTCGCGGTCTTGCCGGTCGAGGCGAGGTCGGTGTGGCGCATCGTGCTGAAGCCGGCGGCGGTCACCGTGGCCATCTCGCCGTCGTCGAGGACCGCGACCGTCGTGGTGTGGCGCACGATCGCGGCGAGGTCGGAGGCGACGAACATCTCCTTGTCACCCACGCCGACGACGAGCGGGCTGCCGTTGCGGGCGACCACGATGCGGTCGGGGAAGTCGGCGTGCAGCACCGCGAGGCCGTAGGTCCCGACGACGGCGCCGAGCGCGTCGCGCACCTTGCCCTCGAGGGTGTCGGCGTCGCTGCGGGCGACGAGGTGGGCGAGCACCTCGGTGTCGGTGTCGCTGGCCAGCGTGACGCCCGCGTCGGTGAGCTCGGCGCGCAGCGCGGCCGAGTTGTCGATGATGCCGTTGTGCACCACCGCGACGCGGCCGGACTCGTCGGCGTGCGGGTGGGCGTTGGCGTCGGTCGCCGGGCCGTGCGTGGCCCAGCGGGTGTGGCCGATGCCGGTCGTGCCGGCGAAGCGCTTGGGCAGCGCCTCGGTCAGGTCGCGCACCCGGCCGGCCTGCTTGGCCACCCGGATCCCGCGCCCGCCGAGCACCGCGACGCCCGCCGAGTCGTAGCCCCGGTGCTCGAGGCGGGTGAGCCCCTCGAGCACGACGGGGGCCGCGTCCTGGCGGCCGATGTAGCCGACGATTCCACACATGGTCAGTCCTCTATCCGTAGACGATGCGGCGCAGCTGCCGCTCGGAGAGCTCGGGTGCCGCGACCACGCGCTCGCGCAGCTCCTCGGCGATGCGGGCGAAGATCTCGGGGTTCTTCGCGCCGTAGGTCTTGAGGTGCGCGTGCCGGTCGCGGACGAAGCCCTCCACGCTCTGGGTGTGGAAGGCGATGACGTCGTCGATCACGCGGGCTGCCTCTCCCGGCGTCAGCGACGTGGTGGCGACGACGTGGGAGACGAGGGCGGGATCGGGCACATCCCCGATGGTCGCGCCGCGGAGCCATCCGGTGCAACTTCTTGCCCGAAATCGGGCAGAAACCGCCGATTGGGTCCAGAACGGCCGCGTTGGAGCTGGCCCCCTGCGTCACAAGTGGGGCATGGTCGACCCTCACGAGCCATCCGATGGCCCACGGTGGGGCATCCGACGCAGTTCTGAGCGAAACGATGGTGTGCGGGTGGAGACGTGCTAGATTAGGTGAACAGAAGGTGAACGGGAGGTGTCACATGAGCAAGCACGCGATGACCACAGGGCCGGTCTGCACGTGGATCGCTGTCACGGATGCGTCGGGTCGCACCCACATGGAGGCACGCTGGGCGCCCGCACCGACCGCGCTCGCGGTCGCTGCCGCCTGACGCAGCTCCACTCGCACGACCACGCGCCTGAGCCACGTCCCCGTCGGGGACGTGGCTCGCTGCACGTCCGGACCGAAATGGTCCGGCCGAATTAGTCCGGGCTCGCGGGAATGAATCCCTGGACCCCCTCGTTAGGATGGTTGAAAGTTCTACCAACCACCGCCTTCAGGAGCCCTCCATGACCACGTCCTTCGACGCCCCCACCACCGCCATCGACGACATCACCGGTGACTACACCCTCGACGTCAGCCACAGCCGCCTCGGCTTCGTGGCCCGCCACGCGATGGTGACCAAGGTCCGCGGCCAGTTCGGCGCGTTCACCGGCACCGCCCACATCGACGAGGCCACCCCCGCCAGCTCCAAGGTCGACCTGTCCATCGACGTCACCTCGGTCGAGACCGGCTCCGCCGACCGCGACGGCCACCTCAAGTCCGGCGACTTCTTCGACACCGAGACCTACCCCAACATCACCTTCGTCTCCACCGACGTCACGCGCTCGGGCAGCGACTGGACCATCACCGGCGACCTCACCATCAAGGACGTGACCAAGCCCGTCACGATCGAGTTCGAGCAGACCGGCTCGGCCCAGGACCCCTTCGGCAACGTGCGCGTCGGCTTCGAGGGCGAGACCACCATCAACCGCAAGGACTGGGGCCTCACCTGGAACGCCGCCCTCGAGACCGGTGGCGTCCTGGTCTCGGAGAAGATCAAGCTCGAGTTCGACATCTCGGCCATCAAGAACGCCTGATCCACCGCTTCGCGCAAGCGAACCGAAGCCCCGTCGGCCCCTCGGCCGGCGGGGCTTCGTCGCGCGAACGGCGTACTGTGCACCCGAGTCTCCCGCTTTGACACCCAGATCTGGTGTGACAAGCGGGAAAGTCCCCGGATATCCGGGGACTTCGCCCGAGCTCCGCCGGAAAGGCGTCAGCGGGGGTTCTTGCCCTTGTAGCCGCCGCCGCTGCTGCGGTGACCGCCACCATGACCGCCACCCGGGCGGCCGCGGAACGGGCCGTTGTCGGGCTTGATCTCGATCAGCTTGCCGGAGATGCGGGTGCCGGCGAGGCGGTCGAGCGTGCCGGGCGGCAGGTCGGCGGGCAGCTCGACGACGGAGAAGTCGGGCTTGATGGAGATGTAGCCGAAGTCGCCGCGCGACAGGCCGCCCTCGTTGGCCAGGGCGCCCACGATCTGGCGCGGCTCGACCTTGTGCCGCTTGCCGACCTCGATGCGGTACGCCGCCATCGGCGCGCCGCTGCGCGACTCGCGCGGCGCACGGTCGGCCTTGCCGCCGTGGGTGGGCCGTTCGTCGAAGGTGCGGGTGGCGCGCTCCGGCTCGGGCTCGAGGAGGAGGGGCTGCTCGCCGTGCATCACCGCGGCGAGCGCGGCGGCGACGTCGACCTCGGACACGTCGTGCTCGCTGACGTAGTGCGAGACCACGTCGCGGAAGAAGTCGATGCGCTCGGGCTGGGTCAGCGCCTGGGTGATCTGGTCGTCGAAGCGCGAGAGGCGCGTGGCGTTGACGTCGTCGACCGTGGGCAGCTGCATCTGGGTGAGCGGCTGGCGGGTGGCCTTCTCGATCGCGCGGAGCAGGTGGCGCTCGCGCGGGGTGACGAAGGCGATCGAGTCGCCGGTGCGCCCGGCCCGGCCCGTACGCCCGATGCGGTGGACGTAGGACTCGGTGTCAGTGGGGATGTCGTAGTTGACGACATGGCTGATGCGCTCGACGTCGAGGCCGCGGGCGGCGACGTCGGTGGCGACGAGGATGTCGAGCTTGCCGGCCTTGAGCTGGTTGATGGTGCGCTCGCGCTGCACCTGGGCGACGTCGCCGTTGATCGCCATCGCGGAGTAGCCGCGGGCGCGCAGCTTCTCGGCGAGGGTCTCGGTCTCGTTCTTGGTGCGGACGAAGACGATCATGCCCTCGAAGTTCTCGACCTCGAGGATGCGCGTGAGGGCGTCGACCTTCTGCGGGTAGGACACGATCAGGTAGCGCTGGGTGATCGAGGAGACCGTCGAGGTCTTGTTCTTGACCGTGATCTCGACCGGGTCGGCGAGGTACTTCTTGGAGATCCGACGGATCTGGGCCGGCATCGTGGCCGAGAACAGCGCGACGTGCTTGCTGTCCGGGGTGTCGGCCAGGATCGTCTCGACGTCCTCGGCGAAGCCCATCTTGAGCATCTCGTCGGCCTCGTCGAGCACGAGGAAGCGCAGCTCGCTGAGGTCGAGCGTGCCCTTCTCGAGGTGGTCCATGATGCGACCCGGGGTGCCGACGACGACGTGCACGCCGCGGCGGAGCGCGGACAGCTGGACGCCGTAGCCCTGGCCGCCGTAGATCGGCAGCACGCGCACGCCCTTCATGTGCGCGGCGTAGCGCTCGAAGGCCTCCGAGACCTGGAGCGCGAGCTCGCGGGTCGGGGCCAGCACGAGCGCCTGCGGGGTCTTCTGGTTCATGTCGAGCTGGGAGAGGATCGGCAGCGCGAAGGCGGCGGTCTTGCCGGTGCCGGTCTGCGCGAGGCCGACCACGTGGCGGCCCTCGAGCAGGGGCGGGATGGTCAGCGCCTGGATCTGGGAGGGGGTCTCGTAGCCCACGTCGGCCAGCGCCTTGAGCACCTGCGGCGCGAGGCCGAGGTCGGAGAAGGTCTGGTCGGGTGCTACAAGCTGGTCGTCACTCACACCCCAAAGGTAGGGCCTCGCGGGGGATTCGAGCATTCCGCGGCGGCGAAAAAGCCTGCGACAGGGCCCGACGTGAGGCAGCACACTCCACCCATGCGAGATGTGATGCCGGCACTGCCCCCGGGGCTCACCACCAGGCCCCTCCATAAGACCGACGCGCACGACGTCTTCGTCCTCATGGCCGCCCAGGAGCAGGCCGACATCGGTGAGGTCGCGATCGAGGAGGCCGACATCGTCAGCGACTGGGCCCGGCCCAGCCACGACCTCGGCGCCCGCTCGGTCGGCGTCTGGGACGGCGACACCCTCGTGGCGTACGCCGAGCTGATGGGCGCCGACCGCGCCGACACCTCCGTCCTGCCCTCGCACCGCGGGCGCGGCATCGGCACCTGGCTGGCGCACTGGCTGCAGGACCTCGGGCGCAGCATCGGGTCCACGGTCGTGGGCATGCCGGTGCCGCAGGGCTCGCCGGGCGACCGGCTGTTGGAGGCCCTCGGCTACCACGTGCGCTGGACCAGCTGGGTGCTCAGGCTGCCCGAGGGCGCGACGATCCCCGAGCGGGCGCTGCCGGAGGGCTACGTCGTACGCGCCGCGCAGCCCGAGGAGATGGGGGCCGCGCACGACGTGCTGGAGGACGCCTTCCTCGAGTGGTCGGTGCGCCCACGCGAGGACCTCGCCGACTTCGAGGCCGCCACCACCGGGCGTCCGGGCTTCGAGCCGTGGAACCTCCGCGTCGCGCTCGACGCCGACGGCGCCGTCGTCGGCGTCTCGGTGGTCCTGGTCTCCGACGACGGCACCACCGGCTACGTCGACCGGGTGGCCGTGCGCCGCGACCAGCGCCACCGCGGCCTGGCCCAGGCGCTGCTCGTCGACTCCTTCGCCGAGGCCCGCGCGCACGGCACGACGACGTCCGAGCTCAGCACCGACTCGCGCACCGGGGCCCTGGGCCTCTACGAGCGGGTGGGGATGGTCGTGCACAGCACCTGGGTCAATCGCGCGATCGACCTGACCTGAACCAAGGAAAGCGCACGGGTGTCGGGACGTTGACTCAGATTCCGTCAAATGCCCTGGTCTAGACACTCGTCCACAGGCGGACAACTAATCCGCCGTTGACTGTTTCCACCCCGTACCATCGATCAACGTCGCCCAGGCGACGCCATCGCGAGGACGTGGGGTCCTCGTTGTGAGCTCAACGGTGGGGGTTTCAACGTGCAAGATCTTCATGCATTGGTCGTCGAAGACGATCCAGACATTTCCTCGGCACTGGTGGAGACGCTCGAAGGGGCGGGCTTCCGGGTCACCTCGGCGCGCGACGGGCGCGAGGCGGTGGGTGCGGCGCAGGCCGACCCACCCGACCTCGTCACGCTCGACCTGACGCTGCCGCACATGGACGGCATCGAGGTGTGCCGCCGCATCCGCGAGAGCAGCGACTGCTACATCGTGATCGTCTCGGCCCGGTCCGACGAGGTGGACAAGCTCATCGGCCTCGAGGTCGGCGCCGACGACTTCGTGCTCAAGCCGTTCTCGCCGCGCGAGCTGCGGGCCCGCGTGGCCGCGCTGTTCCGTCGGCCGCGGTCCAACGGCGGTGCCGACGACGCGAGTGCCACCGCACCGCACGTGCCGGCCCCGGCGCAGCCGAGCGACGAGCCCAGCACGATCAACTGCGGCGCCGGCCTGGTCATCAACTCCGCGCGGCGCGAGGTGCAGGTCGACGGCGCGATCGTCGACCTGACCCGCATCGAGTACGACGTGCTCGAGTTCCTCGCCACGCACCTGTCGCGGGTCTGCACCCGCGAGGAGATGGTGCTGGCCATCTGGAGCAGCGCCCTGACCCACGACCACCACCTGGTGGACGTGCACGTGGCCAACCTGCGCGGCAAGCTGCGCCGGCACTCCGACGCCACCTGGATCCACACGATCCGCGGCATCGGCTACCGGATGGACCGCGAGGGCAGCCAGGAGGGGCGGCGCGCCGGCGGCGGCCCCTACCTCGTGGCCCGCATCGACTCCGAGGACTGGGCCCGCGGGCTCGACTTCTGAGCTTCGTCCCTGAGGTCGAGCCGGGCAGCGCCGGCTCGACCTGCCGGCTCGACCTGCCGGCTCGACCTGCCGGCTCGACCTGCCGCCTCACCCCAGCGAGGGGTGCACCTGCGCCATTCCGCCTCCCTCCGGGCTGCCGCCGCCTACGATCGGCAGCAGCCCGGAGTCCCGCACCCACGGGGGCACGACGTCCCGGCAGCCGGGACCGACCCGGGTGGACGAGTGATCGACGTGGGAGCTGGCTGATGCAGAAGGACCGGAGGGCCGTGGTCGTCGAGGACGACCACGACATCGGCGACGTCATCTGCACCCTGCTCGAGCAGGCCGGCTTCGACGTCGTCGTGGCCCGCTCGGGCGCCGAGGCGCTGACGCTCGTGCGCGAGCACCAGCCCGACCTGGTCACCCTCGACCTCTCGCTGCCCGACATCGACGGCGTCGAGGTGTGCCGCCAGATCCGGGTGACCAGCGACTGCTACGTCATCGTCATCAGTGCGCGCACCTCCGAGGTGGACCGTCTCGTCGGGCTCGAGGTGGGGGCCGACGACTACCTCGTCAAGCCGTTCTCGATGCGCGAGCTTCAGGCCCGCGTCGCCGCACTCTTCCGCCGCCCACGGACCTCCGACCTCGTCTCGCCCGCCATCAGCGCGGCCGCCCAGGCGCACGTCGAGGTCACCGTGCCCGTCCCTGCGCTGCCGCCGATCAACCCGGCCACGGGAGCGGTGTACTCGCCCGCGCACCCCCTGGGCTGCGACGACCTGTCGCTCAACACCGGCTCGCGCGAGGTGACGGTCGCCGGCGAGGAGGTCGACCTCACCCGCACCGAGTTCGACCTGCTGGCCCACCTCGTGCGCAACCCCGGCGTCGTCGTGCCCCGCGAGGACCTGATGCGCGCGGTCTGGTCGACCGAGTTCGTCCCCGACAGCACCCACGTCGTCGACGTGCACCTGGCCAACCTGCGTCGCAAGCTGCGTCGCGCGGCCGCCGACAACGAGTGGATCCGCACGATCCGCGGCGTCGGCTTCCGCTACGACCCCTGCTGCCCCTGAGCCTGAGCCTGAGCCTGCCCCTGAGCCACGGCGGGCCAGGCCTGCGTCAGCGGGCCGACTCCCGCAGCGTCGCACCCCGCGCACCGCGCACGGTCATCGAGGCGCTGAGCAGCGCGACGGCGCCGAAGACGGCCGCAGCGAGGAGCGCGAGCACGACCAGCCGCAGCGGCGAGATGGCCGCGACCAGCGCAGGCGTCGTCGCGTCGTCGGCGTAGCCGAGCGTGATGGTGCGCAGCACCACCCACTGCGCGAGCGAGCCGGCCAGGATGCCGGCGAGCGCCGCGCTCCCGAGCACGACGGCGAGCTCGCGCACGACCGCCACCATGACCGCGGACCTCGGCACGCCGACCACACGCAGGGCCGCCGCGTCGCGGCGGCGGGCCGGCAGCTGCACCGCCGCGCTGACGAACAGCCCGGCCAGCGCCATCAGCACCACGAGGGCGGCGACCACGCCGTAGAGGCGCAGCGCGAGGGCGTACGCGCTCTGGTCGAGCACCTGCCGCTCCTGCGCCAGCGTGGTGCCGATGCTCAGGCCCGCCTCGGAGAGCGCCTCGGTGATCGAGGCGGGGGTGCCCTCGCGGGCCAGCACGTGGGTGGTGACCAGGTTGTCGAAGACCGGGCGGTCGGTGATGAAGGAGGAGTAGTCGACCAGCAGGCCGGACGGGCCGGTGAAGGGCATCCCCTCCACGGCACCGATGCCGCCGACGGGCGCGACCGGGATGAGGCCGTAGCCCTCGTCGAGCCGGTCGAGCGAGCGCTGCTGCACCCCCGGCCCGGCCAGGGCCCGGCGGTCGCGGGTGATGCCGCCCGCGGTGAGGCGAGCCATGCCGACCGAGCTGCCGGTGTCGACGCTCATCTCGAGGGTGCCGTCGACCTCGCGCATCTCGGTGATCGAGCTCTTCACGCCCTGGTCGGGCGTCGGC
This sequence comes from Nocardioides sp. Soil774, assembly GCF_001428125.1. Lineage (GTDB taxonomy): Bacteria > Actinomycetota > Actinomycetes > Propionibacteriales > Nocardioidaceae > Nocardioides. The sequence continues at coordinate 217,527 of NZ_LMSM01000008.1, forward strand.
GTCCAGGCCGCGCCCTCGATGGCGTGCTCGACCGGTGCACCGTCGACGTCGATGGCGACCACGCGCAGCGTGCCCGTCATCCGGGTGTTGGTGCCGGCGCCGCCGCCCAGGGTCATGCCCTCGAGCGCGCAGCCCTCCGCGCACCGCGGCAACCGGGCCGAGCGGGTGCTCTCCCCGCGCGGGAACGGGCCGAGGTAGGCCTTGAGCGGCACGCCGGCCCGCGTGCCGAAGCGCACCTCCACCGAGAGGGGTGCATCCATGTCGGCGCGATTGTCGATCGTGAGGCTGATGCGCCGCCCCCGCACGGTGGGCACGACGCCGTCGGGCGCGATGTCGTCGACGACCTGCTCGACGCCGCGCCCGGGGCTCCAGGTCGGCGGCCAGGTCGCGACGCGGGCCAGCCGGCTGCTGTCCACGACGGAGAAGTTGGCGCCGGGGTTGGTGACGCTCGCGGCGGCCATGATCCACTCGCCGTCGGGGTCGATGCGGCGAGTGAGGTCGACGGCCTCCGAAATGCTCAGGGTGGTCGACCAGGTGGTCGCGGCGGGCGAGGCGGTGGCGGCGACGCTGGTGCGCCAGGTGGCGGCGGAGTCGTAGACGCCCGCCCCGAAGACGGCGACGGCGATCGCGGCGGTGATCGGCAGGATCACCAGCGTGCCCTCCTGGCGCCGCGAGATCGCACGCGACGACACGAAGCCACTGAGCGAGCGGCTGCGCGAGCGACCGGTCCACCACGTGGCGAGCACCGCGGTCAGCCTGGTCGCGGCCAGGCCGGCGACCACCGCGAGCAGCACCGGCAGCACCAGGTCGGTGGCGTCGGGCTCACCCGGCCCGCTCGCCGAGAGCTTGCTGGCGAGGACGGCGACGGCGAGGGCGACGAGGGTGAGCTGGGCGATGACCGACCAGCGGCGCGCGGCCACCGGACGGCGTACGCCGCTGAGCTGGGAGGCGAGCGACTCGCGGACCACCAGCCCCACGGCGACGCACGCGACGGCGAAGGCCGCGAGGAGCACCAGCGCGGCCGCGGTCCAGCTGGCGGCGGGCAGCGGCAGCGGGAGGCCGGGCACGAGCCAGCTGCGCACCAGCACGACCGAGAGCCCGAGGCCGAAGGCGATGCCGAGCGGCGTCGCGAGGAGCAGGATCACGAGCGGCTCGGCGAGGCCGAGCCCCCACAGCCTGCGCGCGGTCACGCCGCGCAGGGAGGCGAGGGCGAGCTCGGGCACGCGCAGCTCGCTGGCGGCGTTGAGCAGCCGCATCAGCAGCGCGAGGGCGACCAGCACCAGCGACAGCACCGCCGGGGCGATCGAGCTGCGCGCGGTGGACTGCTGGAAGCCGACCTCCTCGACCACGTCGGCCAGGGAGTTGGTGTCGTCGGCGCGCATCGTGCCGCCCTCGACCTCGACCTCGGCGTCCGGCGGCACCGCCAGCGCGGCGTCGGCCGCCTCCTCGAGGTCGCTCGGGGTCAGGTCGGCGGGCACGGCCAGGCGCGAGTCGACCCGCACCGTCCAGGCCCCCACCGCGGCCACGGTGTCGTCGGTGGTGATCAGCGGCGCGGGCGCGTAGGGCTGGTAGCCGCCGCGGATGCTCGTCTGCTCGTTGGTGCTGGCCAGCCGGCCAGGGATGAGCCAGTCGTCGTCGGTGGCCGGGGTGTCGTAAGTGCCGACGACCACGACCTCGTCGATGCCCGGGCGCGGCAGGCCGAGCTGCTGCACCCCGGGGGTCTCGAAGATCGCCAGCGGCAGGGGCTTGCCGATCTCCGCGCCGGTCTTCTCCAGGTCGCGGGTGAGCATCAGCACCTCGCCCGGGGCCTGCGGGCAGCGGCCCTCGACGGCGAGGGTCTCGCAGGCGTCGGCGCGCGACCAGAACGTCACGACCCCGCGCAGCGCGCTGAGCTTCTCCGACTGCACCGTCGTGACCGGCGGCTGCCAGGGCCCGCGCGCGAGCGTGCGGGCCGCCGCGACGGCGTCCTGCTTCGCCTGCGCGACGTCGGACCCCGGGTCGGGGGTGAGCACGCGGCTCAGCCCGGTCAGGCCGGCAGGCGTCTCCTGCAGGCGGGTGACGACGTAGGAGTTGGTGACGGCCTCGGAGAACACCGGGCCGAGCACGGCCGAGCCGATCGCGAGCGCGGTCAGCAGCACCGAGCCGGCCGAGAGCAGCGCGCGGGCGCGCAGGCCGCGGACGATCGCGCCGAGGAGCTGGATCATCGGCCCTCCTCCTCGCGCAGCAGGCTGGGTCGGGTGGTCGACGCGCGCACCGCGCGGGCCCGCCCGCCGACGAGCACGACGGCCGCGGCGGCGAGCACGGCGGGGACGACGAGGGGCCAGAGGCTCGGGGCGGTGTCGAGCGCGAGCCCGGCCACGGGCACGTCGAGCAGCGGCAGGCCGTCGAGCAGGAGGGTGACCGCGAGCCAGCCCCCGGCCACCACGCCGGCGAGCACGAGCACGGTCAGGCTGGCGAGCTCGGCGCGGCCGGCCCGTCGTGCGGTGGCCGTCGAGATGCCGAGCACGCGCAGCGACGCCACGTCACGGCGGTAGTCGCGCAGGTGGCGCGCCACCCCGGCACCGAGGGCGAGCAGCGCGACCAGCGCGCACGCCAGCGCCGTCAGGGCGTACGCCGTCGACTGGGCGCCGCCGAAGCGCTCGCCCAGCGAGTGGCGCACGCTGGCGCGGGTGCGCCACGTCGAGCCGGTCGCCTCGGCGACCTGGTCGAGCATCGCCTGCGGGGTGTCGGCGTCGGCGACGACCTGCACCTCGGCCGCGGGGACCGTTGGCCCGGAGCCCACGGCCGACGCGCGGATGTCGGCGAGCAGCCCGACGCTGCCGAGCAGCGGGAGCGAGCCGGCGACGCCGATGACGTCGGTCGTGCGGTCGTCGCCGCCGAGGTCGAGCGCCTGCGGCGCCTCCTCGCCCGCGGCGAGGACGGGCACGCCCGCGCCGCCCTGGTCGAGCCGCAGGGCGAGCGGGGTGCCGCCGGGCAGCAGGGCGACCTGGAGGCCGTCGACCAGGTTGACCACGAGCACGGCCGGCGGCTCGTAGTTGCGGAAGAAGCGGTTGCTCAGCGCGGCGGCGACCGAGGACTCCTCCGGCACCCAGGGCTTCGCGAGCAGGTCGGTGTCGCCCAGGTCGAGCGAGTCGAGGCGGACGACGAACTCGCTGCCGTCGATGACGCCGCGGGTGTCGCGGCTGAGCGCGAGACCGGTGATGGCGCAGCCGTCGGCGCAGTCCGGCACCCCGACGCTGCGCGAGACGGCCCGGCCGTCGGGCGTCACCTCGAAGCGCACGATCGCGGCCCCCGAGACGTTGGCGGTGGTGACGTAGCTCAGCGACAGCTCGGCGAAGCCGCCGCCGACCGAGGCCTCCTGGCCGTCCGGGGCGCGGAAGGTCCGCTTCCTCGGGACCTCGATCCCCGACACGGTCAGGGTCAGGCGCTTGCCGCTCACCTGCACCGGGGTCGCGCCGGTGGACAGCCGCCCGACCGCCGCGGATGCCGCGCGGGCGGGGGTCGCGTCGTAGAAGTCGCCGACGACGGCGTCCCAGCGGGCGGCGTCGACGTAGGCCCGGCGCTCGGCCAGGCGGGTCTCGTTGCGGACGATGGCGGTGGCGACGAGGTGCTCGCCGTCGGGGTCGACGGCGTCGGTGAGGTCGGCCGCTCCCATGGCGCCGAGCTCGGTCGCATCGATCGTGCGCGCACCCGGCACCTCCACCGCTGCCTGGCCGGTGGTCCAGCCGCTCACCGCGACCGCGCCGCTCAGCGCCAGCGCGCCGACGACGGCGGCGGCCACGACGAGCCGGATCGGGGTGACGAGGTCGTCGGCGCGGGCCAGCCGGCGGGCGGCGAGGAAGGCGCCGAGGCCGCGGCGCTCGGTCACCGGGGTGAGGCCGCGGGCCGCGAGCCGCACGACCCAGATCGCGACCTGGCCGAGCGCGAGGCCGACGAGCGCGGGGCCGAGGAGCACGACGAGGTCGGGCTCGCCGGCCGCCTCGCGGCTGCGGTAGGCCGCGACGCCGGCGCCGACGAGCACCAGCACGCTGAGGAAGATCGCGAGGGTGGTCGCGCGCCGCGGGCGGCGGCGGGCCGAGACCTGCACGGCCAGCGGCTCACGGAGAGCGGAGGCGGCGGAGAGGCCGACGATCACCAGGCCGGCTCCGGCGATCGCGGCGGCGGCCAGCAGCGCCGTACGACCGAGCGCGGGGGCCGCGTCGTCGAGCCAGGTGCGGGTGGCGAGCACGGTGCCGACGGCGCCGATCGCGAGGCCGAACAGGGTGCCCAGGACGATCGCGAGGAGCGGCTCGACGAGCAGGAAACGCCACAGCCGGGCGCCATGGATGCCGCGGAGCCGCGCCAGGCCGATCTCCTCGCGGCGGGCGACGGCGAGCTCGGCGCCGATGCTCGGCACGGCGACGGCGCCGAGGAGGAGCAGGGGCGCGGAGAGCCACGGCGAGGTGCCGGCCGCGTCGGCGAACTGGAGCACCAGCACCGCCCCCGCGACCACGACGAGGGTCATCAGGACCAGCGTCGTCAGGGCGCCCCGACGGCTCCAGGCCCCGCGGAGGACACGGCTCAACGGACGACCCGGCCCTCGTCGAGGGCGATGTGGAGGTCGCAGGCCTCGACGACGGCGGGGTCGTGGGTGGCTACGACCACGACGGCGCCGCGGGCGGCCTCCTCGCGCAGCTCGGCCAGCACGACGCCACGGTTGCCCTCGTCGAGCTCGGACGTGGGCTCGTCGGCCAGCAGCACGTCGGCGCCGACCACGAAGCCGCGGGCGCAGGCGACGCGCTGCATCTGCCCACCCGAGAGCTCCTCGACCTGGCGCTCGCCGAGGTCGGCGATGCCGAAGCGGGCCAGGGCCGCCTCGGCGGCCTCGTCGGCGTCGGCCGGGGCGGTGCCACGGGCGCGGAGTGCGATGGAGACGTTCTCCCGGGCGGACAGGATCGGGACCAGGCCGTAGACCTGCAGGACGAAGGCGACCTCGGGCCGCGGGTCGCCGCTGCCGGTCCACATGTCCAGCTTCTCGTTGCCGTCGGCGAGCTCGGCGGTGCCCGAGGTGGGCTGCAGCAGGCCGCCGGCGATGGAGAGCAGGGTGGTCTTGCCCGAGCCGCTCGGCCCGGAGAGCGCGGTCACCTTGCCGGCAGGGAAGACGACGCTGACGTCGTCGAGGAGCGTACGGCCGTTGACGTAGGTGATCGACTCGAGCACCAGGCCGCCGCTGACGCCGTCGCGCCCGCTGAAGCCGCCCAGGCTGTCGGTGCCGAAGGCGTTCACTGCTGGGCTCCTTCGCCGCTGGCGCGGGTCACGATGATCCGGCCCTGCTCGTCGTCCTCGAAGCGCACGAGCGTGCCGGGGGGCCACTCGGCGGCGATGTGCCCGGGCAGGTGGAGGACGCCGTCCTCGCCCACGACGGCGTACTCCGAGCCGCCGTGGCCCTCCGCGCCGACCCGGCCGCCCTTCATGGTCACGGTGCGCGGGAAGGTCGCGGCGACCTCGGGCTGGTGGGTGACCACCACGATCGTCGTGCCGAAGTCGTCGCCCATGGAGTGGATCAGGTGCAGCACGTGGTCGCGGTCGGCGTGGCTGAGCTGGCTGGTCGGCTCGTCGGCGAGCAGCAGGCGCGGCGCGGTCGAGACCGCGCACGCGAGGGCGAGCCGCTGGCGCTGGCCGCCCGACATCGTCGAGACCACCTGGTCGGCCTGGTCGACGAGGCCGACGCGGTCGAGCAGCTCGGTGTCGGCCAGCGCGCGGTCGCGGTCGCCGCCGGAGAGGGAGAGCTGGGCGAAGGCGATGTTCTGCCGGGCGGTGGCGTAGGGCAGCAGGTTGCGGGTCGCGCCCTGGAGCATCGTGGAGACCTGACGCGAACGGATGCGGGCGAGGTAGCGCTCGCCCATGCGCGAGACCTCCTCCTCGCCGAGGAAGATCTTGCCGGCGCTGGGGCGCTGGATGCCGCCGAGCAGCGCGAGCAGCGTGGACTTGCCCGAGCCGCTGGGGCCGAGGAAGGCGACGCGCTCACCGGGGCGGATCGTCAGGTCGACGCCGCGCAGTGCCACGACGTCGTGGCCGCCGAAGGTCTTGTAGAGGTGCACGACGCCCTCGCACCGGATGCCGAGACCTCCCGTGCGGGACTCCTCGACCACGGCCGCGCTCTCCCGCACGTCTCCCCCATCTCTGCCGAACAACCGGCTCAACATACACAAACTGTCGTACCTTGTGGCCATGGTGATTCGAGTGGCGCTGGTCAACGACGACGAGGTCGTCGTGCGTGGCCTTGACGCGATGATGCGCAGCTACGGACACCGCATCGAGGTGGTCGAGCTGGTGGCCGGAAAGCCGGTCGCGCAGCCCGTCGACGTCGCGCTCTACGACACGTTCGGCATGGGCCAGGGCAACGGCCCCGCGGTGCACAGGCTGGTCGAGAGCCCGCAGGTGCGGCAGGTCGCGGTCTACACGTGGAACTTCCAGCCGTGGCTGACCCGCGACACCCTCAACCAAGGCGTCCGCGGATACCTCTCCAAGAGCCTCCCGGCCGCCCGGCTCGTCGACGCGATCTCCGCGATCTCCGCCGGTCAGGTCATCGTCTCCCCCTCGCGCGGGCGCTCCTCCCTCGTCGGCGGCGACTGGCCCGGCCGCGAGGAGGGCCTCACCGCCCGCGAGGCCGAGGTGCTCTCGCTGATCACCATGGGGCTGAGCAACCAGGAGATCGCCGAGCGCACCCTGCTCTCCCTCAACTCCATCAAGTCCTACATCCGCTCGGCCTACCGCAAGATCGACGTCGACTCCCGCTCCCGGGCCGTGCTCTGGGGCGTCGAGCACGGCATGCGCGCCGACCGGGTGCGGATCAACGGCTCCCCGGCCCGGGAGGGCTGAGGGGGCTCGCGGTCGCTGGGCGGCGTACGCCTGGCCCGCCGGCGCCGTTGGTTTCCCCGGATATCCGGGGAAACTGGAGCCTCACCCCCGAAACTTCGCACTGGAACCTCCAGCTTCCCCGGATATCCGGGGATCGCGACCGGAGGCCGGGGCGCAGCGCGACGGATGCCAGAGAAGCCCGACCGCGCCCGTACGATTCGCCGGTGAACCAGCAGCACCCCGGCCCCACCCAGCACGACTCCGAGCACGGCATCGACCCCGACGACCTCGCGACCACGCTCCGGGTGCTCGAGTCGCTCCACCACCTGCCGGGCGACCACCCCGACCACGTGACGGTGAAGCGGGCCGCGTCGCACATGTACAAGTCGATCAAGGCCGAGCGCAAGCTCGCCAAGCGCGCCGCCGAGCTCGCCCACGACCGCGAGGTCATCGAGCGCACCGCCACGGGGTCGCCGATGCGCATCGACGACGAGACCGCCGGCATCCCGCTGGTCTCGACGGCACCGGGCGCCTTCGCCGGCGAGCTCCTGGTCGCCCGCGGCTGCTACATCTGCAAGCAGGACTTCACCCTCGTCGACGCGTTCTACCACTGGCTCTGCCCCACCTGCGCGGCGATGAGCCACGCCAAGCGCGACCAGCGCACCGACCTCACCGGCAAGCGCGCGCTGCTGACGGGCGGTCGGGCGAAGATCGGGATGTACATCGCGCTGCGGCTGCTCCGTGACGGCGCGCACACCACGATCACCACGCGCTTCCCCAAGGACGCGGTGCGCCGGTTCGCAGCACTGCCCGACGCCGACGACTGGCTGCACCGGCTCAAGGTGGTCGGCATCGACCTGCGCGACCCCACCCAGGTGATCTCGCTCGCCGACGACGTGGCGGCCGCGGGCCCGCTCGACATCCTCATCAACAACGCCTGCCAGACCGTACGTCGCACGCCGGGCGCCTACGCCCCGCTGGTCGAGGCCGAGCAGCTCGCGCTGCCGGACGACAGCGTCCCCGAGCTGGTGACGTTCGACCACATCTCCGAGGCGCACCCGGCCGCGATCGCCGGCGCGCTGGCCCCCACCCCGGTCGCGCACCACGAGGGCGAGTCCGAGGAGCACGCGGTGGCGGTGCACAACGCCGCGACCCTCACCGCGCTGGCGCTCAAGGCCGGGCACGCCTCGCTGGACGCGCACCTCGCGGGCACCGCGGTCGACGCGGGCGGGCTGCTGCCCGACGTGCAGGTCAACAACTCGTGGACCCAGACCGTCGGCGAGGTCGACCCGCTGGAGCTGCTCGAGGTGCAGCTGTGCAACTCGATCGCGCCGTTCCTGCTGGTCTCCCGGCTGCGCCCGGCGATGGCCGCAGCCGCCCGAGCGGCGACCTCGGGCCGGGCGTACGTCGTCAACGTCTCGGCGATGGAGGGCCAGTTCTCCCGCCGCTACAAGGGCGCCGGGCACCCGCACACCAACATGGCCAAGGCCGCGCTCAACATGCTCACCCGCACGTCGTCGGGCGAGATGTTCGAGACCGACCGGATCCTCATGACGGCGGTCGACACCGGCTGGATCACCGACGAGCGCCCGCACCACGAGAAGCTGCGGATCGCCGCGGAGGGCTGGCACGCGCCGCTCGACCTCGTCGACGGAGCGGCGCGCGTCTATGACCCGATCGTGCTGGGCGAGGCGGGCGAGGACCTGTTCGGGTGCTTCGTCAAGGACTACAGGCCCTCGCCCTGGTGACCTCGTCGTAGACGCGCGGACCGAAGTCGTGACCGACGACCCCTATCCATGCTGCGCGGCGCGAGGTCCGCTTCCTTTGGTCCGCGCGTCCACGTGAGCGCCTGATTGACTGAGCCCCGTGATCGATCTCGAGGCGCCCGAAGGATTCCACGCCCGCGTCCTCGAGCGCCTCGGCGGCGACGGCCCGGCCTGGGAGCGGTGATCCCGTGGACGTGACGATCCGCCCGGCCACCGAGGCCGACGTCGCCTTCCTGACCGACGTCGTCGTCGAGGCGACCTTCCACCAGGGCCGGCTCCCCGACGACTTCGACGAGGCCGACTTCCGCCAGGGCTTCGGCGAGTGGACCGCCGAGCAGGTGCGTGGCGAGCTCGACGGCTCGGTGACCTCGGTCGTGCAGGTGGACGGCGTCGACGCGGGCCGGCTGCGCGTCGTACGGCGTGACGGGCTCGTCGAGATCGCCGGTCTCCAGCTGCTGCCCGAGCAGCAGTCACGCGGTGTCGGGCGCGCGGTCGTGTCGCAGGTGGTGGCGCAGGCGCGGGCCGACGGGCTGCCGGTCGAGCTCGGGGTGGAGAAGGACAGCCCACGGGCGAGGGCGTTCTGGGAGCGATGCGGCTTCCGCTACGTCGGCGAGGACGAGGGCGAGCACCGGCTGCGGCTCGCCACCGCGGGGACCTCGGCGCCGACGGTCACCCCGGTCCTCGTGGCCGAGCTGCTGGTCGAGGACGGGCGGATGCCGGTCTACGTGCACGTCATCGACCACCCCGAGGCGCGCGTCCTCGTCGACACCGGCCTCACGCAGCTGCACCCGCTGGTCGCCGACATGGATCCGCGGCTGGTCCCGGCGAGCGAGCAGGCCGGGCTCGACCCGGCCGCCATCGACGTCGTGGTCAACACCCACCTGCACTTCGACCACTGCGGCGGCAACCACCTCTTCGCCGGCAAGCCGATCCACGTGCAGCGCCAGGAGCTCGACGACGCGCGCACCCTGGACGACCACACGATCCGCGAGTGGGTCGACGTCGACGGTGCGCACTACGTGCCGGTCGACGGCACGCTCGAGCTGCTGCCGGGCATCACCCTCGTCCCCGCGCCCGGCCACACTCGGGGCTCGCAGGTGGTCGTCGTCGAGACCGAGGCAGGTCGCGTCGTCATCGCCGGCGACACGGCGGTGTTCCACGGCGAGCTCGACGAGCCGCGCACCGAGGGTCAACGGGTCGTCCGCGCGCTCGAGCAGGCCGAGGTCTGGCTCTCGCACGCGCACGAGCCGTGGCGGCCGCGCGGCGACCCGCCCGGCTGAACATCGGGCGCCCCGTCTCAGTGCGGGGCGGCGTACGCCGCGACGCCGGTGTCGATGAGCACGCAGGGCTCGTCGCCGTCGGTCCAGGCGTCGTGCCCGGGCTCGAGGTCGATGACGTCGCCGGGAGCGATGCTCATCTCCTCGCCGTCGTCGAAACGCACGGTCATGCGACCCGACAGGCAGTAGCCGGTGTGGTGCACCTGGCACGAGTCGGTGCCGGCGATCGGCTGCACGTCGGCGGACCAGCGCCAGCCGGGCTCGAAGACGCCCCGGCCGAGGGTGAAGTCGCCGAGGGTGACCACGTCCATGTGGCCGTGGTCGCGGAAGGGCCGCACCTCGTGCGGGGTCTCGATGTTGTGGGTGGTGGACATGCGGTCCACGATCCTCCGGGCCCGCACCTCCGGCCGTCGTGGTGCGACGAATCCCGCAGATGGGGGACGACGCCGTACGCCGCTCAGCCGGCGGCGCGGGCGGCCCGCTCGATCGTCGCCCGGTGCTCGGCCCAGAAGGCGGCGTCGTGCTGCGGCTCGGCCATCGCCTCCGCGTCGGTGCCGACGGCCCCGTCGACCTCCTCGCGCAGGATGTCGGCGTGCCCGGCGTGCCGGGTGGTCTCGGCCAGCAGGTGCACGAGGACCGCGAAGAGGGTGACCTCGTCGCGCGGCCACCACTCGACGTGGCCGACCGACTCGAGGTCGAGCGCGTCGATGGTGGCGTCGCTGTGGGCCCAGACGCGGCGGTAGCGCTCCACGATGTCCTCGCGGGTCTCGTGCTCGGTGGCCCACATGTCGGCGAGCCGGTCGGCCTCGACGTCCCAGCGCGACAGCGGCTCGGGGAAGGGCCGGTCGAACACCTCGCCGAGGTAGCGCGCCTCCCACGTCGCCACGTGCTTGACCAGGCCCAGGAGGTTGGTGCCGGTGGCGGTCATCGGGCGGCGTACGTCGTACTCCGACAGGCCGTCGAGCTTCGCGAGCAGCGCCTCGCGAGAGGTCTGGAGGTAGTTGTGGAGGTAGGTCTTCTGCGTGTCCCCGAGCATGCGGGCGAGGGTGCCACCCCCTGCCCCGGTTGGGAAGCGGTGGCTCAGGCGTGGAGCTGCTGCCAGTGGCCCTCGGAGACCCACTCCACCTCGCCGTCGACCACCTTGATCGCCGTCTGGTCGTCGAGGGCGTACGCCGCGTTGGGAATGGTGGCCGCCCACTCCTGCGCCTCTGCCATGGAGTTGCCCGGCTTGCCGTCGGCGGCCAGGTGCGGGCAGATCGAGAAGTCCACGAGCCCCAGCGTGCTCGTGTCGCCGCTCGGCGGTCGCCACTGGATGAAGTCCTCCCCGACGACGGGCGTCATCACCATGCTCCCGGCGCTGAGCCCGACCCACACGGTCTCGGTGAGCGACGGCAGCATGTCGACCAGCCCGGACTCGCGCATCCAGTGGCAGAGGTAGAGCACGTCGCCGCCGCCGACGAGCAGGCAGTCGGCCTCGCGGACCCGCGGCACCCACCTCTCCTCGTCGAGGCTGGGCAGGGCGGTCAGCTCGAGCACGCCCATGGACTTCCAGCCGAGGTCGACCATCGGGTTCTCCGAGGTGCCGCTGATGAACTGCCACGCCCTGACACCGGGCCCGACGTTGGGGTGGCCGTACATCCCGGTGGGGATGCACAGCGCGGTCGACTCCTCGATCGGCTTGCCGAGGAGCTCCACGAGCGAGTCGCGGATGCTGGGGTTGGACACGCCTCCGGAGGTGAGGAGCAGCTTCATGGTGATATCCCTTTCGTCACTTCTCTGACGTGCGGCGGGGCTGGGATTCGACAGCCTTCTACAGCTCCTCGGCCAGCATGACGATGATCCCGCTCGGCCCGCGGACGTACGTGAGCCGGTAGACGTCGGCGTACGTCGCGACGCCGCGCAGCGGGTGGCACCCGTGCCGCGCGGCGATCTCGAGCGCCGCGTCGAGGTCGTCGACGGAGAAGGCGACGCGGTGCATGCCGATCTCGTGGGGCTGCGTGGGCTCGGTCTCGATGGCGTCGGGGTGGAGGTATTCGAAGAGCTCGAGGCGGCCGTGCCCGTCCGGAGTCTGGAGCATGGCGAGCTTGACGTGGTTGCCGTCGAGGCCGACGGCGGTGTCGGCCCACTCCCCGCTGACGGTGTCGCGACCGAGCACCGTCAGGCCGAGGTCGGTGAAGAACGCGATCGTCTCTTCCAGGTCGCGCACGGCGATCGCGACGTTCTCGAGCTTGATGGGCATGCGCTCGACGCTACCGACGCCTGGCAGTTTCGTCAGCCGCCGGGCTCGCGCGCGTCGGGACGTGGGCGCCGGGGTCGTCGGTCTACGTCCGCCTCGTGAACTCGACCTTGTTGTCGGCGTGGACGGTCATGGCGTAGCGGGAGTCGTGGGCCAGACGGTGGTGGCGCGGGCACAACAACCGGCCGTTGGCGAGGTCNGAACTCGACCTTGTTGTCGGCGTGGACGGTCATGGCGTAGCGGGAGTCGTGGGCCAGACGGTGGTGGCGCGGGCACAACAACCGGCCGTTGGCGAGGTCGGTGAGGCCGCCCCGGGACCACGGGTCGTCGTGGTGGGCATGACAGCCCGACGCGGACGTCTCGCAGCCGCGGGCGGTGCAGCCGCCGTCACGCAGACCGAGGGCGATGCGCTGGGCCTTCGTGAACAACCGCGCCGCGCGCCCGATGTCGATGGGCTGCGACTTCGAGTCCAGCACGACCGGGATGATGGCTGCCTCGCACGCCAGCCGGCGGGCCTGGCCCGCGGTCATGCGGGTGCCGTCGTCGAGGAGTGCGGTGGCGTGCTCGCCCAGCAGCTGCTCCAGGGTCATGGTGACCACGATGGTGGCGTTCACCCCAGCCGTCTGCGGTGCGGCATCGACCGGGTAGCGCTCGACGTACTCCACGAGCGCCTCCCCCATCCGACGCCGCAACGGCTTCCACCCGCCGCCCTCGTCGCGGAGCTCGGCCTCGGTGTGCCGCGCCGGGTTCGCCAACGCCAGCAGGTGCCGCTTCAACATCTTCCCGATCCCCGACGGCACCGTGAACGTGCCATGACAGCGGCCTTCGCCGTCATCACTCATCGCGAAGTCGACGCCCGCGTCGGCCCGCGACTCCTCCTCCTGGAGCACGGCCTCCTCGTGCGACTCCCCCACCTCCGGCGCCACGACGTCCAGGATCCGCTTCCCGACCTGCCGCAGCGCCCGCGCGTCGTGCTGGGCAGCGAGGCCGACCAGGACCGACTCCGCCCGCCCCCGCGTCTCAGCGTCCACCCGCGCCGGGAGCGCGTCGACCGCCTCCACGATCACGCGCGCCTGCTCGGCGCGCAGCCCACCGGAGGTGAGTGCCTGCGCGACGTGGGCGTGCTCCCCCAGCGCCCGCCCCAGCGCCAGGTCACGCCGCGCCGCACCCCGGGTCATCCGGGTCTCGACCGCAAGCCACGCCGCTGCGTCACGCAGACCCTGCACCTCACCCACCTCGTCAGAGGCGGCCAGCAGCCGCACACTCAGCGCCTCGAGCTGGGACCGCGCCTCGGTCAACGCGACCAGCGCGGACCGCTTCTCCTCGAGCGTCATGAACGCCGGCTCCACCGACGCGGCGCCCTTCAGCGCGGCCCGGACGTCGGCGGCACACTCGATGATCGGGTGCACTCGATCCACGGGGGCCACCTCCTCGCACGCGCTCACTGGACACCGCCCAGGATCCGGGGCGAGAACGGTGAGGCATGACTGGTGGCACCATTGCCGGGTCGTCACCGGTGAGCCGCAAGGCATCCCGTCNACTCACTGGACACCGCCCAGGATCCGGGGCGAGAACGGTGAGGCATGACTGGTGGCACCATTGCCGGGTCGTCACCGGTGAGCCGCAAGGCATCCCGTCAGCACCACGACGGGTTCTATGGGTGACTGTCCTGACCCCGGGATCCTCGTCACCTCAGACGTGGGACCCGTTCCGGATCAGTGTGCTCACGCCATCGTACGCCTGTTCGGATATGAGCGCAAGGGTCTGCCCAGCCGCCATCGGGGCTTCAGTCCAACTCACCTCGGGGCGACACAAGCAAGGCACGCTCGTCCATTCTGATGGGTAGTGACCGGATGCATGAGGGCAATTGCGGCGACCCTGTGGCAGCCAGTTGCCGGGCTCGCACCAGAGGCTCGTGAGGGACTTGACCCTTGCTAACCGCTTAGCCGTGGGACGGCTGTCCCGCGAACGGCAGCCATCTGGGAGACAGCAAGTCAGACCGTCGTCTAATGTCAGGCGTTATGCGGTCACACGGGGATGCAAGATGAGTGCTAACGACGTCATCTTGCTCGAGGACATGGTCAATCGATCGAGAGTAGAGACTGCGGGATTGACCCCTGCGGAACAGGAAGCATACTTCGTTTCGCGCCACTACCTTAGCGACTATAGGCCAAGTCACGACGACCTGCTGTCTGGAGTTGTCGACGGCACTCTCGACGGAGGAATCGACGCGGCGTACATCTTCGTTAACGGGTATTGCCTCCGCGACGATACAAACATCGCCGCTTTGGGTCGGAATCCGCAACTGGACCTTATTTTCATCCAAGTAAAGAACACCAAGGGCTTCGGCGAGACTCCAATCGAGAAGCTCATCGTTCACCTGCCAAAGTTGCTGGACTTCACCCGAAACGACGCAGCACTCGTCAAGCAGTTCAATCCCCGAGTCATCGAAATCACTCGTAGGTTCCTCGACACTTATCGGGCTATGGACATGCCGGACGTCAGCATCTACGCCGCCTTTGCGTCCTTGAAGGCCGATCAGGTACATCCAAACGTTGAACTTAAGGCACTGCAACTAAAGGAAACACTCACAAAGTGCTTCGGCTCTTGCTCGCCTGAAGTGCACCTACTCGACGCCGCCGCGGTATCTGATCTCGCGAGAGACAAGCCTCCAGTCATGATGCACCTCGCCTTGGCTGAGAATCCGATCTCCACGGACATGGCCGGGGGATATATCGGCCTCGTTCGCTTGAAGGATTATCAAGTCTTTATCACTGACAAGTCCGGCAAACTGGACGCGACGCTGTTCGAGGCGAACGTGCGAGACTACGAGGGCGAGTCCGGGGTGAACCGAAGCATCCAAGAGACGCTCGAGCACGAGGACAAGGACGTCGATTTTTGGTGGTTGAATAATGGCGTAACGATCGTCGCGGATAAGGTCCAACCTGCCGGGAAGCTCTTGCAATTGGAATCGCCGCAAATTGTGAACGGGCTGCAGACGTCGCACGAGATCTACAAGAGGGGCCGAAGTGAGGGTTTCCAGGAGAGCCGCGGGGTCCTCGTCAAGGTGATCCAAGCCGATAACGATCTGGTCAAGGACCGAATCATTCGCGCCACCAACAGTCAGACGTCGCTCGGATTAAGTTCCTTGCGGGCGACGGACCGCGTCCAGCGCGAAATAGAAGAATACTTCCTCACCAAGAATTTGTATTACGAGCGAAGGAAGCACTTCTATTTGAATCGCCAGATTCCCCTCTCGCACTTGGTCTCAATTGATCAGCTAGGGCAGGCCGTGATGGCGGCATTGGTTCAAGTGCCGCACGTGTCCCGTGGCGAAGTCACCCGGATCTTCCATGATGACGTCTATGACGTCGTCTTTGCCAGCGAAAATCCTATAGACATGTATCTCGTGTCGATCCAGCTTGTTCGGAAGTGCGAGTCATACCTACGATCAAACCGGCAGACCGAGGGTCAGGTTGACGATTACGTATTTCATCTTTCGATGGCCGCAGCCATCGCGCTGACCCGCAAGGCGAGGCCCAGCGCGTCAGATGTTGCAGCAGTTGATCTCATGCCGTCGAACCAACTGCTTAGGGAGTTGCTTGCTCTGATTCAGGACGAGTTCGCACGCTCGGCGCGAGCGCACGGCGAAGTCCTTTTCGAAAAGCTCGCGAAGGATGCGCGTACAACTGCCGCCGTTCACGAGCGCATGATTCGCTATCTCGCATCTTCGCCCAAGCCGTGAGAACGCACGGTCCTGCATGTCGAGGCGACGTATGGAACGAGAACTCGCCGAGTCGCCGGACCGTTGATGGTCGAGGAGTTGGCATCTGAGTAGTTCACAGCCAACGCTGGGCTGCCGATCCCGCCATAGGTCGGACCAGGGCTGAGGGTTGCGCCAGCCCATGCTGGACGCTTTGGGCGCCTCCATGGCACAACGGAGTGCGGCAGCCATTCATTGGGCTCATTGGTGGGAGCATCAGCCATGCCCTCGCGCCAGCAGGTCCTCGCTGGGGTTTGCCTGTGCCTCGCGCTCACCTCGTGCCTCGCGCTCACCTCGTGCGGCACGGCCCGTACCCACGACACCAGCGGCACTGAACGCAGCGCAGCCTCCTGCGCCGCTGTACTGCGCGTGGACCGGGTTACCTACATCGGCATCGGCGGACTCCTCCGCGATCCCGAGGTGACCGGCGAGGAGGTCGAGGCGGTGATGCCCGGCTGCAACGACACCGGCGGTGAGATGCCGCCGGAGGAGACCGTCACCGCCCAGGTGCTGACCGAGATCGGCTCGGACACCGCGCTGCTGTTCAACGGCGATGTCTACGTCCGCGAGGGCCGAGAGGCACCGGAGCAACTCAGGTACTGGCGTACGGCACCGAAGTGCTCGACCGAGGGCACCTTCGAGCTCGCGGGCACGTGGCTCGGCGTGCAGGGTCCCCACAAGCCGCAGTACGACGGAGACATTCAGCTGCCCTATCGCATCACGGTGCACGTCGACGAGGGACCGGACGAGTACGTGAAGACGCAGATCACCGTGCACGCCGACATCTCGACCAGCCCCGCGCTCGGTCCCGACGACGTGAAGTCGTCGCTGTGGACGGGCGGGACCGTGACGGCGCAGGTGCGGTGTGACGGCGACACGTTCGCCGCAACAGCGCTGACCGCCGAGGAGAACTAGGCGGGCGGCAGCTCCTCCGGAGGCCGGCGGCGGTAGTCCGGGTGCTCCGCGTCGGGAGGAGTCGCCGGCGCGGGCGGCAGGTCGGCGACCTTCGCGACCGACTCGCTGACCTTCGCGCGGGCCGAGGCCAGCTGGTCGGCGTACTTGCCCTGGGTCTTCTCGTCGACCGTTGCCCCGATCTTGTCGAGGGCCTCCTCGAGTCGGCCCCCGTGCTCGCGGGCGAGCTCGCCCGCGGCGCCCTTGAGCTCGGCGACGAGCCGGTCGGGATCGATCTGGTCGATCGCCTGCTTCAGCTTGTCGTTGAGGGACATGCAGCCACGCTAGCCCGGACGGCCGGTCGCCGCGTCACCCAAATGTCGCTGAGCCGGCGAGATGGTCTCGTGAGGGCGACATGACGTCCTGAAGACGGGCGAGCAGGGCCTGGTCGACCGGGTCCGCCCCCCGCAGGATGTCGATGACCTCGAGCACCTGGTCGTCCAGCCCTGGCGGCTCGTCGGTGAACCCCGCCTCCTCCAGGAACTCCAGAGTGCTCTCCACGCGCGAGAAGCAGGAGACGAAGGCCTTCTCGTCCCCCGTGCCGCTGCGCAGTGCGTAGTCCAGGGCCGCCAGGAAGTCGACCCGCAACACGTCCGGCCCGTCCGGCTCCTCCTCGAGCTGGAGCTCGTCGGCCGAGGTCACGTCCTCGATCAGTGATCCGCCTGGTCCCTCCTCGACGTCACCCAGTGCCTGGTCGAGCAGCCGACGGCACTCCGCGCTGCGCCGGCGGCCCTCCTCGCTGTCGTCGAAGCGCAGGATCGGGCTGAGCAGCCAGGTGAGCACTAGGCCGAGAGCCATCCGGGCGCGCGGGGGCAAGTCCTGCGCCTGCCGCCGCAGGCCGTCTCCGTTCATCCCTGGGGGTCGCGACGCTTCAGGACGCTGCGTCCCCGGCGATGTTGAAGAGCCAGTTGATGCCGAAGCGGTCCTTGAAGGAGCCGAAGACGTCGCCCCACATCTGCTTCGCGAGCGGCATCGTCACGGCCTGAGCGTCCTGGCTGAGCGCCTCGAACCAGCCGGACATCTTCTCCGCGTCAGTGCCGGAGATGCTGACCGAGACGTTGTCGCCGAAGCTCATCTGCACGAACTCCGGTGGCGCGTCGGCGCCCATCAGCGTGAAGCCGTCCGGCGTCTCGAGCTGGCCGTGCATGACCTGCTGGGCGACGGGGCCCTCGGTGCCCATGTCGCCGAACGTCATGAAGGTCGGCGTGCCGCCGAGCACCGAGGCGTAGAACTCCATCGCCTCGCGCGCGTGGCCGTCGGCGAAGTTGAGGTAGGGGTTGAGCTGGACCGACATGACGGACTTCCTCTCGTCGCTGTGGGCACCCCAATCTAGTGAGCCCGTGCGCTGCTTCGGAAGCCGCGGAGCGGTCCCGTTCGTGGCCGCCGGCTTGATCCGGCCCGTCAGGATCATCGGCCCGGCCCCTCGCCCCGGCGCTGCGCTGCGTCCATGTTCCCTCCCCAAGGTGACGTGGTGCACGACCACGGGAACACGCGGGGACGCGCACGGCTACACCCGTGAGGCGGACCGCCGTGGAGATACCCCATATGGGGCAGGACGGGTCAGCTCTCGGCCCACTGGCGGTAGTAGTCGGCGTGCTTCGCCCGGGTGTCCTCCCTGGCCCACTCCGACTCCTCGTAGTCGGGCGCGGCCTTCACCTGGTCCTTGCTCATGCTGATGATGACGCGCTTGGCCTCGTGGTCCATGCCGACCACGACGCCGGCGGGGATGACGCGCTTCTTGCCGAAGATCCAGAAGCCTGTGTCCACCACCAGCCACTGCGCGGCCGTCTCGGTGCTGGCCCCGTCGACCTTGCCGATGCTGCCGCCGTCGGCCTCCACCTCGTAGCCGACGAGGTCGCGGTCCTCGCTCCACTCACTGTCGCGATAGCTCCACACGGTGTCGTTCACGGTTGCCTCCAGGGTGGGTTGCCTGAGGTTCGACGCAACCACTGCCGGTCGCGCGGCAACACACCCCGCGGGACGGTCGGCTCAGTCGGAGCCGGAGTGCCCCCGCAGCAGGTCGCCGAAGGGCGTCACGTCGGCCTCGACGCGCGTGCCGGACGTACGCCGCGGGCGCGCCGCGAGGTCGGGCGCGAAGCCGCCGACGGCGTACGCCCCCTGGCTGAGCACTGCGGCGGCGAGCTCGGCCGCGGCGCGGGTGATGCGGTCGGCGAGCCCGTGGTCGCCGAAGTCCTCGGTGGCGGCGAACACCCCGGTCGGCACGACGACGGCGCGCAGGTAGGCGAAGAGCGGGCGCAGCGCGTGGTCGAGCACCAGCTGGTGGCGCGACGTGCCGGCGGTCGCGGCGATCAGCACCGGCGTACCGGTCAGCGAGTCGGGGTCGACGGCGTCGAAGAACATCTTGAACAGCCCGCTGAAGCTGGCGTTGAAGACCGGCGTGACGGCGATGAGCCCATCGGCCGAGGCGACCTGCTCGCGCAGCTCGGTGAGGCGCGGGGTGGGGATGCCGCCGGTGACCATGAAGGTCGCCAGCTCGCCCGCCACCTCGCGCAGCTCGATGAACTCCACGTCCGCCGACTCGCCGCGAGCGGTCACCTGGGCCGTGGTGGCCTCGGCGATCTGGTCGGCGAGGAGCCGGGTGGACGACGGGACGGTGAGTCCCGCCGTCACCACGACGATGCGGCGGGTCATGCCTGCGCCGCCGCGAGCTCCTCGGCACGCGCGCGGGCGGGCTCGACGAGGTGGTGGGGCGCGTCGGGACCGGCGGCCACGAGCGAGGCGTGGGTGGGCGGGTCGCTCGGCACGTGGGCCGGGCGGCGGCGCTCGAACTCCTTGCGGAGCACCGGCACGACCTCGGTGCCGAGCATCTCCACCTGCTCCAGCACCAGCGACGTCGGCAGGCCGGCGTGGTCGACGAGGAACAGCTGGCGCTGGTAGTCACCGACGTAGTCGGCGAAGCCGAGGGTGCGCTCGATGACCTGCTCGGGCGTGCCGACGGTCAGCGGCGTCATCTCCGTGAAGTCCTCCAGCGACGGGCCGTGGCCGTAGACCGGGGCGTTGTCGAAGTAGGGCCGGAAGACGCGCTTGGCCTCCGCCTCCGAGCCGGCCATGAAGACCTGCCCGCCCAGGCCGACGTAGGCCTGGTCGGCGGAGCCGTGGCCGTAGTGCTCGAAGCGCTGGCGGTAGAGGCGCACCATCTGCTCGGTGTGCTCCTTGTTCCAGAAGATGTGGTTGTGGAAGAAGCCGTCACCGTAGTAGGCCGCCTGCTCGGCGATCTCGGTGCTGCGGATCGAGCCGTGCCACACGAAGGGCGGCGTGCCGTCGAGCGGCACCGGGGTGGAGGTGTAGCCCTGCAGCGGGGTGCGGAACTGGCCCTGCCAGTTGACCACCGGCTCGCGCCAGAGCTTGCGCAGCAGGTGGTAGTTCTCCACGGCGAGCTTGATGCCGTCGCGGATGTCCTTGCCGAACCACGGGTAGACCGGACCGGTGTTGCCGCGGCCCATCATCAGGTCGACGCGACCGCCGGAGAGGTGCTGCAGGAAGGCGTAGTCCTCGGCGATCTTCACCGGGTCGTTGGTGGTGATCAGCGTCGTGCTCGTCGAGAGCAGCAGCCGCTCGGTCTTCGCTGCGATGTAGCCGAGGTGGGTGGTCGGCGAGGACACGACGAACGGGGGGTTGTGGTGCTCGCCGGTCGCGAAGACGTCGAGCCCGACCTCCTCGGCCTTGAGCGCGAGCTGCGTCATCGAGGCGATGCGCTCGGCCTCGGACGGCGCGCGTCCGGTGGTCGGGTCCGTCGTGACGTCACCGACGCTGAAGATGCCGAACTGCATGGTGTCCTCCGTGTTAGTTGAAGTTTGTATCACCTCCAACGGGGCGTGCGCTTCCAGTATTCCGTGGAATCGCCGGGACAGGTCTCGCGTTGGACCGGCATCCGGGCGCACTCTCGGAGTACCCACTTCTCGGCACGCTTCGCGAGAGGAGCGACGATGACCGACTTCACCCCCTTCGAGGACCTGCTGCGCGGACACGCGGGACTGCTCGAGGACACCGCCCACGACCGCTGGGTCCGGGCCCAGGCGCTCTTCGCCGACCGCGCCTACCGCGAGGCCGCCGTGCTGCTGGCCGAGCTGCTCGAGGAGTCCGGCGACGTGCGCCACGAGCTCACCGACGTACGCCTGCTGCTGGCGCGCTCGCTCTTCCACTCCGCCCAGCTCGACGGCACGATCGCGGTGGCGACCGAGCTGCTGGAGCACGACCCCAACGAGCCCTATGCCCACCTGCTCCTCGGCCGTGCGCTCCAGCGCAAGGGGCGCCGCGACGAGGCGCAGCCGCACCTGCGGCTCGCTGAGCTGCTGGGGGGCTACCGGACCTGAGGGCTGCGGCCACGGGGGGCGTCGAGCGGCCCCAGGTCCGCTCGACGCCCGGCATGCCGGGCGTCGAGCGACCACGGGGGTGTCCTAGTACGAAGGCTCGGTGAACACTCCCGCGGCCGGCCCCACGGGGTCGGCCGCGACCGCATGCTGGGCTCGTGACCAGCTACGGCGCCCACACCGGACCGCTCGCGATCGCCCACCGCGGGGGCATGGCCCTCGCCCCGGAGAACACCCTCGCCGCCTTCGGCCGTGCCACGGCCCTGGGCCTGACCCACCTCGAGACCGACGTGCGCACCACCCGCGACGGACACGTCGTGTGCTTCCACGACGCGAGCCTGCGCCGGGTCACCGGTCACGCCGGTGACGTCGCCGACCTCGACCTCGCCGACCTGCGGCGGCTGCGCGTCGGCGGCACCGAGCAGGTGCCGACCCTCGTCGAGGCGATGGCGACCTTCCCGCAGGCGTGCTTCGCCATCGACCTCAAGGACGAGCGCTCGATCGCGGGGATGGCGCGGCTGCTGCGCACCCACCCCGGCTGGGCGCAGCGGATCCTGGTCGCCGGGGCCTGGAGCCGCTGGCTGCGGCGCCTGCAGGACGAGGCCCCCGGCGTCACGACGGCCCTCGGCTGGCGCTCGCTGACCACGCTCGTGGCGTGCTCGCGCGGCGGCGTACGCCCTCCCGGCGTGCGGGCGGGCGGCGGCGCCTTCGCCCACGTGCCGCTGCGGCTGGGCCGGCTGCCGGTGCACTCGGAGCGGGTCATCGACCGCGCGCACGAGCTCGGCATCCGGGTCGTGGTGTGGACCGTGGACGACCCCGCGACCATGCGCACCCTGCTCGACGCGGGCGTCGACGGCATCATCACCGACCGGCCCGACGTGCTGCGCGAGGTGCTGGTCGCGCGCGGGCAGTGGTTGCGGCCGCCCTTGGCGGCCCCGCTGTCGCTGCCCCTGACCTGAGGTGGGTCAGACCTTCTCGAGCACCTCGACGCGTACGCCGTGGGTGACCGCCCACAGCACCGCCTGGCTGCGGCTCTGCACGCCGGTCTTGCGGTAGGCGCTGCGGATGTAGGACTTCACCGAGTTCAGCGAGATGCGCATCTCGCGCGCGATCTCGTCGTTGCTGCGACCGGTGGCGATGAGGGCGAGGGTCTCGCGCTCGCGGACGGTGAGCTGGCCGACCTCGCTCGAGGCCTGCACCCGGCTGCCGCCGCCCGGGCCCCCGCCGAGGGGAGGGGCGACCACGGCCTCGCCGAGGTGGATCGAGCGCAGCGCCCTGCCGAGCTGGACGGCACTCAGGCTCTTGCCGAGGTAGCCCGTGACGCCGTCCTTGAGGACGTCGTCGACCAGGCCCGGGTGGTGGTTCCAGGTGTAGACCGCGACGCGCCGGATGAACGGGTCGGCGACCGCGCGCGCGAGCGTGGTGTCGTCGAGCGCGGTGCCGTAGGTCTCGACGAGCGCGATGTCGATGGGCGCGCGGGTGCGGTCCTTGAAGCTGCCGATCTCGAAGCCACCCTGGGTCCGGAGCATGCTCTCCAGGCCCCGCCTCACGAGCTCGTCACCGCCCAGCAGGCCGACTCGGATGATCATGGGACTCCTGACGGTGAGCGGAAGGGACGCACGCCCGTGCGTCCCCGACGTCCCCCAGACCGTCGCCGACACTCTGGCACACCCACTGGTGCAACCCTCAACAAGAGGACCGCTGGGACCGGTCTAGACGCAAAGTCCACCCCCAGGGGTGAACGCGCACAGGTGCCAGCCTTGTCCGTGATACCCCCTAGGGGTATGTTGGTGCCATGAGCGAGCAGCACGGTCACCTCGAGGGCAACGACGAGGCCGTCCAGGCCCACCTCAAGCGGCTGCGCCGCATCGAGGGGCAGGTGCGCGGCATCCAGCGGATGGTCGAGGAGGAGAAGTACTGCATCGACATCCTCACCCAGGTGTCCGCCGCCACCAAGGCGCTGCAGGCCCTGGCGCTCTCGCTGCTCGACGACCACATGGCCCACTGCCTCGTCGACGCGGCCCGGCAGGGCGGGGAGGAGCAGGAGCTCAAGCTCAAGGAGGCCTCCGAGGCGATCGCCCGCCTCGTGAGGTCCTGACCCCCGGACCAACCCGACCAAGGAGACACCATGAACACCGAGACCTACACCGTCACCGGCATGACCTGCGGCCACTGCGCCGCCTCCGTCACCGAGGAGATCTCCGAGATCGACGGCGTCGCGAACGTCGACGTCGTCGTCGAGACCGGAGCCGTCACCGTCACCAGCACCGCGCCCCTCGACCACGCCGCCGTCCAGGCAGCCGTCGAGGAAGCCGGCTACGCCCTCGCGTGAGCACCCCATGAGCACGCCGCTGCGGGTCGCCGCCTTCGTCACCGCCCTCGTCGCCGCCTTCGCGGTGGCGTGGGGTGGAGGACGCCTCGTCGGACCGGTCGACACCGAGCCGGTGGCCGCCCACTCCGACATGGCGGGCGACCACGGAAGCGGTGCCACCGTCCCCGACGTCGGGGGGCTGACCGCCCGCGCCGACGGCTTCACCCTCGCGCTCGCCGACCGCACGCTGCCCGCAGGGCGGACCCGGCTCGACTTCCAGGTCCTCACCTCCAGCGGCCGGCCGCTGCTCGACTACACCCGCACCCACGAGAAGGACCTGCACCTCATCGTCGTACGCCGTGACCTGACGGGGTTCCAGCACGTGCACCCGACCCTCGACCGCGCGAGCGGCACCTGGTCGGTCGACGTCGACCTCACGCCCGGCGTCTGGCGCGTCGTCGCCGACCTGACCCCCGCGGGCTGGGACGGCATCACGCTCGCCGACGACGTCTCCGTGGCCGGCGAGTTCACGCCCGCCGAGCCGCCCGCCGACACCCGCACCGCGACGGTCGAGACCGCTGAGGGCACCTACACGGTCACGCTCGACGGCGACACCGCGCCGGGCGCGAGCACCGTGCTCACCACGACCGTCGAGCTCGACGGCGAGCCGGTCACCGACCTCGAGCCCTACCTCGGCGCCTACGGCCACCTGGTCGCGATCCGCGCCGGCGACCTCGGCTACCTCCACGTCCACCCCGAGGAGGGCGAGCCCGGCCCGGGCATCGACTTCGCGACCGAGTTCCCCACGCCGGGGACGTACGCGCTGTTCCTCGACTTCCAGCACCGCGGCCAGGTCCACACCGCCGCCTTCACCGTCGAGTCGGGCGGCGTGCCGTCGGGCTCCGGCGGCGACCACGAGGAAGGAGCGGGCCATGACCACTGACTCGAGCTTTGCGCAGCTCAGCGACGTCGAGCTCGCCATCACCGGCATGACCTGCGCGTCGTGCGCCAACCGCATCGAGCGCAAGCTGAACAAGCTCGAGGGCGTCACCGCGTCGGTCAACTACGCCACCGAGAAGGCCAAGGTCTCCTACCCCGGCACCGTCTCCACCGACGACCTGCTGCGCACCGTCGAGGCGGCCGGCTACGCCGCCGCGCTGCCGGCCCCGCCGTCAGCCGAGGTCGACGACGAGGTGCCCGAGCGCGATCCGCTGCTCCAGCGGCTGCTCGTCAGCACCGCGCTCAGCATCCCGGTCGTCGCGATGGCGATGGTGCCGGCGTGGCAGTTCACCTACTGGCAGTGGGCCTCGCTCGCGCTCGCCGCACCCGTCGTGGTGTGGGGCGCGCTGCCGTTCCACCGCGCCGCGTGGACCAACCTGCGCCACGGCGCGACGACCATGGACACCCTCGTCTCGGTCGGGGTGCTGGCGGCCTTCGGCTGGTCGCTGTGGGCGCTGTTCCTCGGCACCGCCGGCGAGCCCGGCATGACGCACGCGTTCCGGATCTCCATCGACCGCACGGACGGCGCGGGCAACATCTACCTCGAGGCCGCGGCCGGCGTGACGACCTTCCTGCTGGCCGGGCGCTGGCTCGAGCACCGCTCCAAGCGGCGCGCCGGTGCCGCGCTGCGGGCGCTGCTGGAGCTCGGGGCGCGTGACGTGGCGGTGCTCCGCGACGGCGTCGAGGTCAGGATCCCGACCGACCAGCTCGTCGTCGGCGACACCTTCGTCGTGCGCCCCGGGGAGAAGGTCGCGACCGACGGCGAGGTCGTCGAGGGCAGCTCCGCGGTCGACGCCTCGATGCTCACCGGCGAGTCCGTGCCCGTCGAGGTGCGACCCGGCGACGCGGTGGTCGGAGCCACCGTCAACGCCGGCGGCAGGCTCGTCGTACGCGCCACACGGGTCGGTGCCGACACCCAGCTCGCGCAGATGGCGCGGCTCGTCGAGGACGCGCAGAACGGCAAGGCCCAGGTGCAGCGCCTGGCCGACCGGATCTCCGGGGTCTTCGTGCCCGTCGTGATCGGCCTGTCCGTGGGGACGCTCGGCTTCTGGCTCGGCGCCGGCGCCGGAGCGACCGCCGCCTTCACGGCCGCCGTGGCGGTGCTGATCATCGCCTGCCCGTGCGCGCTCGGGCTGGCCACGCCGACCGCGCTGATGGTCGGCACCGGGCGCGGCGCGCAGCTCGGCATCCTCATCAAGGGCCCGGAGGTGCTCGAGTCGACGCACCGCGTGGACACGATCGTGCTCGACAAGACCGGCACCGTGACCACCGGCCAGATGACCGTCCACGAGGTGGTGGCCGCCGACGGCGAGTCCGCCGACGACGTACGCCGCCTCGCCGCCGCCCTCGAGTCGGCGTCCGAGCACCCGATCGGCCGGGCCATCGCCGCCCTCGACGAGCAGCCGCCCGCGGTCGAGGACTTCGCCAACCGTGAGGGCCTCGGCGTGCAGGGCGTGGTCGACGGGCACGCGGTGGTCGTGGGCCGGCCCAGCCTGCTCGCCGACTGGTCGCAGCACCTCACCCCGTCGCTCGCCGCCGCAGTGGAGCGGGCGCAGGCCGAGGGGCGTACGGCCGTCGCCGTCGGCTGGGACGGGGCCGCCCGCGGCGTCATCGTCGTCGGCGACACCATCAAGCCGACCTCCGCCGAGGCCATCGCGGGGCTGCGCGAGCTCGGCCTCGAGCCGGTGCTGCTGACCGGCGACAACGCGGCCGCGGCGCACCACGTCGCGCGGCAGGTCGGCATCGAGACCGTGATCGCCGACGTGCTGCCCGCCGACAAGGTCGCCGAGGTGCAGCGGCTGCAGGCCGCCGGCAAGGTCGTCGCGATGGTCGGCGACGGGGTCAACGACGCCGCCGCGCTCGCCCAGGCCGACCTGGGCCTCGCGATGGGCACCGGCACCGACGTGGCGATCGAGGCCAGCGACCTCACCCTCGTGCGCGGCGACCTGCTCGTCGCGGTCGATGCGATCCGGCTCTCGCGCCGCACGCTCGCCACGATCAAGGGCAACCTGTTCTGGGCGTTCGCCTACAACGTCGCCGCGCTGCCGCTCGCCGCCGCGGGGCTGCTCAACCCGATGCTCGCCGGTGCGGCGATGGCGTTCTCCAGCGTCTTCGTGGTGACCAACAGCCTCAGGTTGCGGGGCTTCCGGTCGGCGATCGGCTGATCGTCGCTCGGGGCGGTGCTCGAGCGGTGGTCCAGCCACACTTCGGACCGCCGGAATGCAGTTGGACCACCGCCCTAGGGGGGAGCAAGGCTGGGGCCACGTTCCTAGGGTGGGCGCATGGGACTCAAGGACCTCCTCCGCCCGGGCAGCGACGAGTCGCGGAAGACGCGCGCCGCGCTCGACGCCGCCGATGACCCGCAGCCCGACCCGGGCGCGATCGACCGGCTGGTCGAGATGCTCGTCGACGTGGGCCTCGAGGGCCGCGGGCCGATCGACCCGGTGGGCGAGGTGGCGGGCGCCGCGCTGAAGAAGGCCGGGGGCGACCCGGAGAAGGCGATCGCCGCACTGGCACGGCGTACGACCCTGACCGGCTCGATCGGCGGCTTCGTCACCGGCCTCGGCGGCTTCGTCACCATGCCGGTCTCGCTGCCGGTCAACGTCGCGGAGTTCTACCTCCAGGCCGTGCGCATGGTCGGCAGCATCGCGACGCTGCGGGGGTACGACGTCTCGGAGCCGCGGGTGCGCACCGCCATCCTGCTCACGCTGGTCGGCTCGGACTCCGACGAGGTGCTCAAGAAGGCGGGGATGACCTCGATGAGCGGTCGCGTGACGTCGTACGCCCTCAGGGGCATGCCGCCGGCCGCGCTGATGGTCGTCAACAAGGCGGTCGGCTTCCGGCTGATGCGCGGGGTGAGCGAGAAGGTGCTCTCGCGCTTCGGTCGCGGCATCCCGGTCGCCGGTGGCCTGGTCGGCGGCGGCATCGACGGCTTCATGATGAAGAAGATCGCCGACCAGGCGATGAAGGAGTTCCCGGCCGTCAGCTGAGCCCTCGGCGCCGGGCCCCCGCCAGCGTCATGGGGATCGCGGGTCCGGACCCTCGATCCCCATGACGGTGGGAGCGACCTGAGAGGATCTGCGCCGTGGACGGTCCCCTGCCCCTCGCGCTCATCGTCGCCTCGCTGGTCTTCGCGGTCGTCGTGCTCGGCTACGTCGCCCTGGGGCGCACGCCCGACTGGGCGCTGCTCGGCCTCGCCGGGCTCGTCGAGGCGGGCGCGCTCGTGCTCCTCGTGGTCGCGGCCGTGCAGGTGGGCGGCGCCGACCTGGGCGGCGCCGACGCCATCACCCTCTTCGGCTACCTCGTCGCCGCGCTGGTGCTGCTGCCGATCGGCTTCGCCTGGTCGCTGGCCGAGCGCAGCCGCGGCGCGACCGCCGTGCTGGCCGTCGCCGGGCTGACCGAGGCCTTCGTCGTCGTGCGCGCGCTGCAGGTGTGGTCGTCGTGAGCTCCACACGTGCGGGCGCCGGCCGCGTGCTCGTCGCGGTCTACGGCGTCTTCGCCCTCGCCGCCACCGCCCGATCGCTGGTGCAGCTGCTGACCAAGGCCGACGAGGCCCCGCTGGCCTACTCCCTGTCGGCGCTCGCCGGGCTCGTCTACATCGCCGCCACCCTCGGCCTCGCCGAGGTCGGGCCCGCGCCGCGGCGGCTCGCGTGGGCCGCAGTGGGCTTCGAGCTCGTGGGCGTGCTCACCGTCGGCACCCTGACGGTGCTCGACCCGGAGCTCTTCCCCGACCAGACCGTGTGGTCGGCCTACGGCGCGGGCTACGGCTGGCTGCCGCTCGTGCTGCCCTTCGCCGGCATCGCCTGGCTGCTGCGCACGCGCCCGCGCTCCTCCGACGCCTGACGGCACTCGTCCGGGCCAATCGCCGGACACCGTCGCCAGGATCGGTGAGGATCCTGTGTGACACACCTGGGGGCATCGACGAGGGGCGACGATCGTGCGCGCGACCGCTGCCCACGCGCCCACCATCGACGAAGGACGCCCGTTGACGCTCTCCCGCACCGCCGCCACCCTCACGACCGCCCTCGCGGCGTCAGCGCTCGCGCTCTCGGCCCTCACCGCCGCGCCGGCCACCGCCGGCGCGACCACCGTGAGCGTGACCCACCGGGCTGCCGCGCCGACCAGCCTGCCGGCCCGCGCGGGCCTCACGGCCCCCGGGCAGGTCGCCGTCGGGTCGAAGATCAAGGTCTCCGGCAAGGTCGCCGTCCACCGCGGGACCCGCCGCAAGGTCGGGCTCCTCGAGTCGCGAGGCGGCCGGTGGGTCCTCCTCTCGACCCGCAGGACGACCCGCAAGGGCGCCTTCGCCTTCAGCGTCGCCGCCGGGTCGAAGGTCGGCGATCGTCGGATGGCGGTCGTGGCGCCGCGCGCCCGCGGGGTCAAGGCGTACAGGAAGCGCTTCGTCGTCACGGTCACCGCGACCACGCCCCCGGTCACCACCGCCCCCACCACCGCGACCGCCGCGCTCGACAGGCCGGCGACGACGACGTACGCCGCACCCCTCACGATGTCGGGCACCGTCGGCGGCGCCCTCCCCGCGAACCGGCTCGTGGTCGTCGAGCAGGCCCTGCCCAACGGGTGGGTCGAGCTCGCCCGCACCACCTCCGGCGCCACCGGGGCGTACGCCGTCGCGCTGCCCGCCGACTTCGCGTGGACCAGCGCGGTGCGGGCGTCCGTGCCCGCCGTCCCCGGTGCGACCGCGGCCGTGTCAGGGGAGTCGACCGCCTCCGTCGCGCCGAGCTGGGCGCTGCCCGGGGACCCGAACGCGTACTCCTTCCTCGGCGGCACCCGCGCCCGCTGGAACCCGTGCGCCCCGATCCGGGTCAAGGTCAACTACGCCCAGGCCCCGCTCGCGAGCACCCGCGCCCACGTCGAGCAGGCGCTCGCCCACGTGCGGGCCGCGTCGGGCCTGGCGTTCACGATCACGGGTGACACCAACGCCTACGCCTGGCCGGCACCGGGCTATCCGGGCGCCGACGCCGAGACCGACCTGCTGATCTCGTTCGGCACCCAGGTCAACACGACGGCGGCAGTCACCGGCGGCACGATCGGCATGGGCGGCCCGACCTACTACACGACCAGCGACTCCGCGGGCCCGGTCGGACTCATCACCAAGGGGCAGGTCTTCGTCGACGTCAACCCGGCGGAGGCGACCATCACCGACGCCGTGCTGGCCAACGTGCTGCGCCACGAGATCGCCCACGCGGTCGGGGCCGGGCACTCGCAGGACAGCACCCAGGTGATGTATCCGATGGTGACGCCGGCGACGACGTTCGGAGCCGGGGACTTCACCGTCCTCAACCGCTACCTCGGCCGCGCCGCCGGATGCCTCACCATGCGCGGGGTCAACGCCCGCGCGGTGCCGCACGAGGTCGCCGCCCCCTGATCCGGAGCCTGACTCAGGACGCCTCGGGCGGCAGGTTCTTCTTCATCAGTCGGCGCACCCGCTTCTGCTTGCGGTCGGGGATCATCGAGCGCATCTCCTCGAGCTTGCCGAAGCACAGCAGCCGGTCCTCGCCCTCGAGCACCGTCTTGTTGCGCGGGTTGGGGATGACCTGGGTGCCGCGGTGCAGCGTCAGCACGGTGATGTCGCGGTCGTCGAGGCCGGACTCGCCGAGCTTCTTGCCGACCATGTCGGAGCCGCCGTGCACGACGATCTCGGCCACGCCGTAGCCGGTCGAGACGGTGAGGCGCTGGCGCACGTCGATGTCGGGGAAGGCGACCTGGTTGTCGATGTAGTCGATGATCGCGCCGGCGACGTCGAGCTTGGTCGCGGCCTCGATGCCCTCCAGGCCCGGCGAGGAGTTGACCTCCATCACCTGCGGCCCGCGCCGGCCCTCGAGCATGTCGACGCCGGCGACGCGCAGGCCCATGATCTGCGCCGACCGCACCGCCACGCGCTCGAACTCCTCGTCGAGCTCGACCGGCTCGACGCTGCCGCCGCGGTGCACGTTGGAGCGGAACTCGTCGCCCTGCGCGACCCGCCGCATCGCCGCGACCACGCGGTCGCCGACCACGAGCGCGCGGATGTCGCGGCCCTTGCTCTCCTTGACGAAGCTCTGGATCAGCACGTTCTGCCGGGTGCTCTGCAGCGTCTCGATGATCGCCTCGGCGACCTTGATCGTCGGCGCCAGGATCACGCCGATGCCCTGGGTGCCCTCGAGCAGCTTGATCACCACGGGCGCACCGCCGACGCGCTCGATCGCGGGGATCACGTCGGCGCGGTCCTGCACGAAGGTCGTGGCCGGCATCGGGATCTTGTGGCGCGACAGGATCTGCGTCGCGCGCAGCTTGTCGCGGCTGTTGGCGATGCCGTAGGAGGTGTTGGGGGTGTAGACGTCCATCTGCTCGAACTGGCGCACGACGGCGGTGCCGAAGTAGGTGATCGAGTTGCCGATGCGCGGCAGCACGGCGTCGTACGTCGACAGCTGCTTGCCGCGGAACAGCAGGTCGGGCTCCTCGCCGGTCAGGTCGATGCCGAAGCGCAGCGTGTTGAGCACCTTGACGTCGTGACCGCGCTCGACGGCGGCGGTGCGCAGGCGCTGGGTGCTGTAGGAGCGCGGGGCCCGAGAGAGGATGGCGAGCTTCATGGGGCCACATACAAGCACGCCGGCCCCACGGGCCACCTGACAAGATGGCGCCGTGTCCCAGTCCGTGAGCCAGTCCGACCCCTCCGCGCGGACCGTCGTCGGCTGGCGCGAGTGGGTCGCCCTGCCCCAGGCCGACCTCGACTGGGTCAAGGCCAAGATCGACACCGGCGCGCGGTCGTCGTCGATCCACGCCTTCGACCTCGAGGTCGTCGACGTCGACGGCGATGAGCGCGTGCGCTTCTCCATCCACCCGTGGCAGCGCTCCGACGAGGACCACGTCGAGCTGACGCTGCCGGTGCTCGACCGGCGCGAGGTGCGCAGCAGCAACGGTGCGACCGAGCAGAGGTACGCCGTCGCGATGGACGTCACCCTCGCCGGTCGCACCATCACCACGGTCATGACCCTGAGCAACCGCGACGAGATGGGCTTCCGGATGCTGATCGGGCGCGAGGCCCTCGAGCGCGGCTTCCTCGTCGACTCCGCCCTGTCCTACGCCGGCGGCCGGCCGAAGCGGGCTGTGCGGCGCAGGAACTGGGGCAGGTAGCGCCCCAGCGCCGGCTCCGCAGCCCTGGTCGCCCTTGCCCGGCGTGGACCGGAGGAGTATGCCGGGAGCATGGATCCGCGAGAGCACGTGCTGGCCGGACTCGGTGACGTCACGTCGTGGCAGGAGGAGCTCTACGTCCGCCTGCACCAGGAACCCGAGCTGTCCATGCAGGAGACCCGGACGGCAGCCGAGGTCACGCGGCGCCTCGCGTCGTTCGGCTACGAGGTGCTCCAGGTCGGCGGTGGTGTGGTCGGCGTGCTGCGCAACGGGCCGGGTCCTGTCGTGCTCTTCCGCGCCGACATGGACGCGTTGCCGGTGCGCGAGGCGACCGGACTGCCCTATGCGTCGACGAGGACCGTCGTCGACCACGACGGCGCCACCGTCCCCGTCATGCATGCCTGTGGGCACGACGTCCACGTCGTCGCGGCGCTGGGGGCGGCGTGCCTCCTGGCCGAGCGCCGTGACACCTGGTCCGGGACACACGTCGCCCTGTTCCAGCCCGGGGAGGAGACCGCGGCGGGCGCACACTCGATGGTCGAGGACGGCCTGGTGGACAAGGTCCCGAGGCCCGACGTGGCGTTCGGGCAGCACGTCCTCACCGAGCCGGCCGCCGGAGAGGTCGCCATCGCAGCGGGTCCCGTGCTGTCCACGGGTGCCTGCGTCCGGGTGAAGGTGTTCGGCCGCGGCAGCCACGGGTCGATGCCGCACCTGGGCGTCGACCCGGTCGTGCTGGGCGCATCCATCGTCACGAGGTTGCAGACCGTCGTGGCACGGGAGGTGGCGCCCGGCGACTTCGCGGTGCTCACCGTCGGCAGCCTGCAGGCGGGCACCAAGGCCAACATCATCCCCGACGACGCCACCCTGCTCCTCAACCTCCGCGCCTACGACCTCACCGTGCGTGACCGGCTGCGCGCCGCGATCGAGCGCATCGTGCACGCCGAGTGTGACGCGTCCGGCTGCCCCCGGCCTCCGGAGATCGAGCTCTACGAGACCTATCCCCTCACCGACAACGACACCGAGGTCACCGCGAGGGTCACCGCGGCGTTCGTCGACCACTTCGGCGAGCACCGGGTCAGGCACCTCGACCCCGTCACCGCGTCGGAGGACTTCAGCGTGATCCCCGACGCGTTCGGCGTCCCCTACGCCTACTGGGGGTTCGGTGGGTTCACCGCCGACCAGGAGCCGGTCCCCAACCACAACCCCGGCTTCGCACCGGCCATGCAACCCACGCTCGCCACCGGCACGGAGGCGGCCGTCACCGCGGTGCTGGCCTGGCTGGGACGTCCGGCCGTGAGCGCCGACCGCTGACGCCGGGCACTACCCTGAGCCCGTGACCGTCGCCGCCCGCTCCCGCCAGGTGAGCTAGTGGCGCGCGAGTCCTTCGGCATCGGCGGCGTGCGGATCCGCGCCGGCTCGGTGCGGGCCCTCGAGCTGCCGATCACCCGGCTGGTCACCGGCGCCGACGTCACCCTGCCGGTCCGTGTGGTCCACGGCCGCGAGGACGGGCCGTGCGTGTGGATCGACGCCGCCATCCACGGCGACGAGGTCGTGGGGGTCGAGGTGGTGCGCCAGGTGATGGCGGGCCTGGACCCCAAGACCTTCCGCGGCACGCTGGTCGCGGTGCCGGTCGTCAACGTGCTCGGCTTCATGACCGGCGACCGCTACCTGCCCGACCGGCGCGACCTCAACCGCTCCTTCCCGGGCTCCGCGCGCGGCTCACTCGCCAGCCGGATCGCGCACCTCTTCATGCGCGAGATCGTCGCCGGCTGCGAGGTCGGCATCGACCTGCACACCGGCTCCGACCGCCGCAGCAACCTGCCCCAGATCCGTGCCGACCTCGACGACGAGCGCACCCGCGAGCTCGCCGCGGCCTTCGGCGCACCGGTGATGCTCCACGCCAAGATCCGCGACGGCTCCCTGCGCCACGCCGCCCGCGAGCAGGGCGCGAAGGTGCTGCTCTACGAGGCCGGCGAGCCCCTGCGGTTCGACTCCTACGCCGTCGACGCCGGCGTCATCGGCGTACGCCGTGTGCTGGCCGCGCTCGGCATGACCGAGCCGGTCGACGAGTCGGCCGCCGAGCCGAGCCTCGAGTGCCGCAGCAGCGGCTGGGTGCGCGCGCGGCGCACCGGCATCCTGCACCTCGACGTCGCGCTGGGCCAGAAGGTCAGTGACGGCGAGCGCCTCGGCACCCTCTTCGACTCCTTCGGCAAGACGCTGCGCGCGGTCTACGCCAACCGCGACGGCATCGTGATCGGTCGCACCGAGGCCCCGCTGGTCAACTCCGGCGACGCGGTCGTGCACATCGCCAACTAGCGTGCGGAGCATGACCTTCGACGTGGCCGACTTCCGCAGCGGCTTCCCCTCCCTCGCCTCCGGCATCGCCCACTTCGACAACCCCGGCGGCACGCAGACCCCGGCCGTCGTGGGAGAGGCGATCATGCGCACGATCACCGGTCCGCTGTCGCAGCGCGGCAGCGCCACGGTCAGCCTGCGCAACGCCGAGGAGACCGTGAGCGGCTTCCGCTCGGCCATCGCCGACCTGGTCGGCGGGGTGCCCGAGGGCGTGGTCCACGGCCGCAGCGCCACCGCGCTGACGTACGACTTCTCCCGCACGCTGGCGCGCACCTGGTCGCCCGGCGACGAGGTCGTGGTGTGCGAGCTCGACCACGACTCCAACGTGCGGCCGTGGGTCCAGGCGGCCGAGCGTGCCGGCGCCACGGTGAGGTGGCTGCGGCTCGACCCGACCACCGGCGAGCTCGACCTCGCCTCGCTCGACGCGATCACCTCGAGGACGCGGCTGGTCGCCCTCACCGCGGCGTCCAACCTGCTCGGCACCCGCCCGCCGGTCGCGACCGTCGCCGCGCGGGCCCACGAGGTGGGCGCGCTGGTGCACGTCGACGCGGTGCACCACGCCGCGCACGCCGCGCCCGACCTCGACGCGATGGGCGCCGACTTCCTGGTCTGCTCGCCCTACAAGTTCTTCGGGCCGCACTGCGGCGCGCTCGTCGCCGATCCCGCCCTGCTCGAGACGCTGCGCCCCGACAAGCTGTTGCCGTCGAGCGACGCCGTGCCCGAGCGCTTCGAGCTCGGCACCCTGCCCTACGAGCTGCTGGCCGGCGCCGCGGCGGCGGTCGACGTGATCGCCTCGGTCGACACCGGCGCGACGCGACGCGAGCGGCTGGTCTCGGCGGCCGCGGCCATCGCGGCGCACGAGCTGCGGCTGCGCGGGCGCATCGAGGAGGGCCTCCTGGGCCTCGGCGACCGGCTCGACCTGCACTCCCGCGCCGCGGACCGCACCTCGACGCTGTTCCTGACGCTCCGAGACCGCTCGCCCGCCGACGCCTTCGCCTTCCTGGCGGAGCGCGACGTGCTGGTCCCGGCCGGCACGTTCTACGCCCACGAGACCTTCCGCGCGCTGGGCCTCCCGGTCGACTCCGGCCTGCGGATCGGGCTCGCGGCCTACACCGACGACGCGGAGGTGGACCGGCTGCTCGAGGGACTCAGCGACTTCCTCGGCTGAGTCGCCACGTGCGGGTGCGGGCGCCCGGGCGGAAGCCGATGCCCTGGTAGAGCCGCGCGGGTGCGGGGTAGTCGTCGTCGCCGCGCGGGCACACCAGGCCCTGCGTCGCGCCGAGCTCGCGGGCCGCGGTCAGCGCCGACACCGACGCGGCCGTGGCCAGCCCGAGGCGGCGGTGCTCCTCGACGCAGCCGACCGGCTCGACCAGCGCCACCCCGGTCTCCTCGTCCAGCCACACGCAGCACGACGCCACCCACGCACCGTCGGGCGCGATGACGACGTGGTCGGTCCCGGGTCGGTAGGGCGGCGTGGCCATCAGCCGGCGGTACGCCGTGCCGGTCACCCGTGACGTCGCCGACCAGGCGGCGCGGTGCACCGCGGCCCGCTCCTCGTGCTCGCCCGGCGCCACCGCGCGGACGGCGTACGCCTCGGGGAGGGAGACGGGCGGCAGGTCGGCCAGGTCGAGGAGGTGGTGGGTGAACCACGGCAGCTCGACCTCCCCGAAACCAGCGGCGCCGAGCACCTGGACCACCGCGGTCTCGGTCTCGAGGGTGCTGGCGTGCACCTCGTCGTCGGCCTCCTCGAGCGCCGCCGCGACGACCGCCTCGACGGACGCCGGGTCGGTGCCGCAGACCTCCAGCCAGTCGCGCGACTCCAGCCACGCCCACGCGTCGTCGGCGGCGAACACCGGTCCCAGGTCGAGGACGTCGGGCTCGCCGTAGGCCGCCGACCAGGCCAGCTGGCCGGGGTGGTGGCGCGCCTCGGGGGTCCAGAGCCGGGAGGACAGGGCCTGCATGCGCGGCAGCGCGTCCTCGACGTCGAGGCGCTCGGGGGTCATGGCCGCACTCTGGCAGCCCGGTCGTCCCCGGCGCGCGGGGTTTTCAGTCCTCGTGGGCGCGGGAGTCGACCTCGTCGGTGTCGACGGTGTCACCGACCTCCGCGTTGCCCTCGGGCTCCGCGTCGAGCGCGCGCCGGCGGTCCTCGTCGCTGACCCGCTCGCCGGCGCCCGGGAAGGCCGACTCCTCGGGGTGCGTGGCGTAGGGGTCGGGCCCGGTCTGGTCGTCGCTCGTCATGTCTCGACCGTACGACCCGCCACAATGACCGGGTGACCCACTGGGTGCTCCACGTCGACATGGACCAGTTCCTGGTCGCCGTCGAGCTGCTGCGCCGCCCCGAGCTGGTCGGCCTGCCGGTGGTGGTCGGCGGCCGCGGCGACCCGACCGAGCGGGCGGTGGTGTCGACGGCGTCCTACGAGGCGCGCGCCCACGGCGTCCGCAGCGGGCTCGCGCTGCGGCTGGCGAAGCGGCGCTGCCCCGACGCGGTGTTCCTGCCGGTGGACCGCCCGGTCTACGAGGAGGCCTCGGCGCGGGTGATGGAGACCCTGCGCGCCACGCCGGGCGCGGTGGTGGAGGTGCTCGGCTGGGACGAGGCGTTCGTCGGCATCGAGACCGACGACCCGCTCGCGGCCGCACGCGCGATCCAGGCAGCGGTGCTGGAGGCGACCGGCCTGCACTGCTCGGTCGGCATCGGGGACACGCTGGTGCGGGCGAAGATCGCCACCGACTTCGGCAAGCCGCAGGGCACCTTCCGGCTCACCCGCGACAACTGGATGGAGGTCATGGGCGAGCGACCGACCACCGCGCTGTGGGGCATCGGCGCGAAGATCGCGGCCCGGCTGGAGGCGATCGGCATCCGCACCGTCGCCGACCTCGCCGCGGCTGACGAGGACTCGCTGGTCGCCGCCTTCGGACCCGCCAGCGGCGCGCACCTCGGGCGCCTCGGGCGCGGCGGTGGTCGCTCGCGTCCCGACGACACCCCGTGGGTGCCCCGAGCCCACGGGCGCGAGACGACCTACCAGTCCGACCTGGTCGGCGCCGACGAGGTGCGCGCGGCCCTGGCCGAGCTCGCGGCGCGGGTCGTCGACGACGTACGCCTCGAGGAGCGGGCGGTGCAGCGGGTGCACCTCAAGGTGCGCTTCGCGCCGTTCTTCACGTTCACCAAGGTGCGCAAGCTGCCCGAGCCGACCTTCGACGCCGACGTCGTCACGCAGACGGCGTACGACCTCTACCTCGCGCTGGGCGACGACCGGCCGGTCCGGTTGCTCGGGGTGCGCGGGGAGATGGTGGCGCCGGAGGGCGGCTACTAGCCACCGAGCAGCGACAGGCCCGCGGCGAGCGCGAACCCGACCACCGTCGCGAGCCCGGCGAGGTCCTTCGCCTTCTCCTTGGCCTCCGGCACCATCGAGTCGATCAGCATGGTCAGCAGCGCGCCCGCGGCGAAGCCGTCGATGAAGGCCTGGCCCTCGCTCGACACCACGTCCGACAGCGCGGCGCCGCCGACCGTCGCGGCCGCGCAGAAGGCAGCGACGACGGCCCACAGCCCGACGATCGACCTCGCCGACCTGCCGCCGGTGCGCATGTCGGAGGCCGACCCGATCGCCTCGGGCAGGTTGGAGGCGAAGATCGCGACCATCAGGGCGACGCTGACCCCGCCGCCCGCGGCGATGCCGATCCCGAGGACGGCCTGCTCCGGGATGCCGTCGAGGAGGGCCCCGACGGCGAGCGGCGCGCCCGCCGACGACCCACCCTTGCGTCCGCCCCACCGCTCGACGAGCCGGTCGGCTGCGAAGTAGGTCAGCCCGCCGAGGGCGAGCCCGATCGCGACGGCGTACGCACTGCCGATGCGCAGGCCCTCCTCGGCCAGCTCGAAGGAGACGCTGGCGATCAGCGCGCCCGCGCCGAAGCCCAGCACCAGCCCGACGACCCGTGGCGACCAGGACCGCACGAGCGCGAGGACCGCGCCGACCACCAGGGAGCTGGCGGCCAGCGCTCCCCACCCGAGGGACTCGATCACGCGGTGATCATGCCAGTCGCCGCAGTCACTCGGTGGCGATGGCGTCCAGCACCTTCATCCGCGAGGCGCGCACGGCCGGCACGATCGCGGCCAGCACCCCGAAGATCACCGCGACGACGAGGAACACCAGCAGGCTGGTGAGCGGCAGCGAGAGCTCGGTCAGGTCGTCCTTGAGCGACTCGCGGAGCACCACCCCGATCACCAGGCCGAGCACCATCCCCAGCACCGCACCGAGCAGCGCGATCGCCACCGACTCCAGCGTGATCATGGTGCGCAGCCGGCGTCGCGACAGGCCGACCGCGCGGAGCAGGCCGATCTCGCGGGTGCGCTCCAGGACGCTCAGGCCGAGGGTGTTGACGATGCCGATCACGGCGATGATCACGGCGAGGGCGAGCAGGCCGTAGATGACGTAGAGCAGCTGGTTGACCTGGCCGCTGATGAGCTCCTTGAACTCCTGCTTGTCCTGCACCGAGAGGATCGGCAGGTCCTTCACCACGTCGTCGAGGTCGCGCTTGACCAGCGCGCGGTCGGCGCCGTCGGCGACCATGATGCTCACCGTCGAGTCGCTGCGCTTGAGCCCGGCGTCGCTCAGCACCGAGAGCGGGAAGGTCATCCCGCCGGTCGTCGGGGTGTCCTCGAAGACACCCTGCACCTCGAGGGGGATCTTCTTCCCGCCGGGGAACTCCACCTCCACGGTGTCGCCGACACCGGCGTCGAGGTCGTCGGCGCGGCTCTCGCTGAGCAGCGTCTGGTGCCCGGTGATCGTGTCGGTGCCGTCGAGCATCGTGAGCTCGTAGATCTCGAAGAAGCCCTGGTCGACCCCGATCGCGAAGCTCTGGTCGGGCTTGCCGTCGACCTCGACCGACACCGGCGTGCCCTGCTGGCGCGAGACGAGCGAGACGCCGTCGACCTTCTCCATCCGGTCGCCGAACTGGGCCGGGAAGCCCTGGAAGGTCGGGGTCTGCACCAGGAAGTCGCTGGTGAACTGCTCGTCGACGACCGCGTCGTTGGTCGCGCTCAGCGACGAGGCGAGCACCCCCACGGCAGAGACGACCGCGAGGCCGATCATCAGCGCGGAGGCGGTGGCACCCGTACGCCGCGGGTTGCGCAGCGCGTTCTCGCCCGCGAGCCGCCCGGCGGTGCCGAACAGCCGGCCGAAGACCACGCGGCAGGCCACGAGCACTGGCTTGCCGACGACCGGGGCGAGCACCGCGGTCGTGATCACCCAGATGACCGCGCCCGCGCCGATCCAGATGGCGTCGGTGCCGGGAGCACCGGCCAGGCCGGCCGCGGCCAGGGCGACGCCGACGACCATCGCGATCGTCCCAAGCACCAGCCGGCGGCCCATCCCCTTCTCCTGCACGACGAGGTCGTCGCGCATCGCGGCGACCGGCGGCACCTTGGCGGCCCGGCGGGCCGGGACGAAGGCCGCGACCATGGTGACGAGGATGCCGACGACGTAGCCGGCCACGACCGTGAAGGGTGTCAGGGTCAGCACGTCACCGGCGATGTCCAGGCCGAACGAGCGGAACAGACCGGCCAGGAGCCGCGAGAGCCCGAGGCCCAGCAGCAGGCCGAGGGTCGAGCCCACCAGCGCCATCAGGAACGCCTCGACGAGCACCGAGCGGGTCACCTGCCTCTTGCTCGCCCCGAGGGCACGCAGCAGCGCGGACTCGCGCACGCGCTGGGAGACCAGGATCGAGAAGGTGTTGAAGATGATGAAGGCGCCGACCACGATCGCGATCACGGCGAAGGTGGTCAGGAAGATCGAGATGACGTCGAGGAACTGGCCGATCTGCTCCTGGGTCTCCTTGACGACCTTGTCGCCCGTCACCGCGGTGAAGCCGTCGGGCACGACCGCGTCGGCCGCCTTGGCCAGCGCGGCCTGCGAGACACCGTCGGCACCGGTCAGGGCGACGCTGGTGAAGGCGTCCTGGCCGTCGAGGAAGATCTCCTGGGCCTCCGCGGTGTCGAGCAGCACGAGGGTCGCGCCGGCCGTGCCGCCGCCGTTGAAGTCGGCGGTGCCGACGAGGGTGAACTTCCGCATCGTCTCCGCGGTCGGCACGACCATCGTGACGGTGTCACCGACCTCGTAGCCGCCACGCTCGGCCGACGAGGTGTCGAGGGTGATCTCGCCCGGCTCGGAGGGCCAGCCTCCCGCGGACAGCTCGAGCACCTGGTCCCCGGCCATGTTCTCGCTCGGGGCGTAGTTGAAGGCGAGGGTCGGGGCGCCCTGGCCGCCGACCAGCTTGCCGTCCTGGCCGAGCAGGAAGGATCCGATGCCGTCGACGGAGCCGACCGCGTCGGCCACCTCCGGCAGTGCGGACAGCTTGTCGACGTCGGCGGGGGTGATCACCTGGTCGGTGCCGACCCCGGCGCTCGTCGCCTGCACCTCCCCGGCAGGGCGTACGACGGCGTCGGAGGTCGAGCCGTTGACGATGTTGTCGAAGGTGGCGTTGAGGCCGGTGCTGAAGGTCATCACCCCGGCCAGGAAGCCGATGCCCAGCACGATCGCGAGCGCGCTCATCAGCAGGCGCACCTTGCGAGCCAGCAGGTTGCGCCAGGTCAGGCGGAGCATGTCAGCCCGCCGCCTTCGCGGCCGCGGCGTCCTGGAGGCCCACCATCTTCTCGAGGATCTGGTCACGGTCGGGCTCGCGGAGCTCGTCGACGACCCGGCCGTCGGCGAGGAAGATCACGCGGTCGGTCCAGGACGCGGCGACCGGGTCGTGGGTCACCATGACCACGGTCTGGCCGAACTCGTCGACGCTGCGCCGCAGGAAGCCGAGCACCTCGGCGCTGCTGGTGGAGTCGAGGTTGCCGGTCGGCTCGTCGGCGAAGACGATGCGCGGCTGGCTGACCAGCGCGCGGGCGCACGCCACGCGCTGCTGCTGGCCGCCCGACATCTCCGAGGGGCGGTGGCCCAGCCGCGGCCGCAGGCCCACGGCGTCGACCACCTGGTCGAACCAGGCCCGGTCGGGCTTGCGGCCGGCGAGGTCGAGCGGCAGCAGGATGTTCTCCTCCGCGGTCAGCGTCGGCACGAGGTTGAAGGACTGGAAGACGAAGCCGACCCGCTCGCGGCGCAGCGTGGTGAGCTCCTTGTCCTTGAGCCGGCCCAGCGACGTGCCGTCGACGACCGCCTCCCCCGAGGTGGGGGTGTCCAGGGCCGCCAGGCAGTGCATCAGCGTCGACTTGCCCGAGCCCGAGGGCCCCATCACGGCGGTGAACTCGCCCTGCATCAAGTCGATGGTGACGCCGTCGAGGGCGCGCACCTCGGCCTCGCCGCTGCCGTAGGTCTTGACCAGGTCGTACGCGCTCGCTGCGACGCCGTGCGCCGCTCCCCCCAGGGTCTGCTCCGTCATGTCGGCAAGTCTGGCAGGGCCGCGAAGTGCCGGGCCATGGGATAAGGCCCCCACCCGACCCTGACATGTGTCAGGGGTCGACCGGGGTCGCGGGTGCCTCCCGCGGAGCCCCTAGGTTGGCCCCGTGGGAGACGTGGTGGCGGGACTGCTGACCGGCCTGTCGCTGATCGTCGCGATCGGTGCGCAGAACGCGTTCGTGCTCCGGCAGGGCCTGCGCCGCAGCCACGTCGGCCTGGTGGTCGCGATCTGCGCGCTCTCCGACGTGGTGCTGATCGTGGCCGGGGTCGCCGGCATCGGCGTGGTCCTCGACCGCGCGCCGGTCGCGGTCGACGTGGTGCGCTGGCTCGGGGTCGCGTTCCTCACCGTCTACGGCGTGACCTCCCTGCTCCGGGCGCGGCACCCGCAGGCGCTCACCGTGGGCGAGGAGGTCGTCGAGCGCCGCGGCCCGGTCGCGGCCCGCGCGGTCGCGCTGACCTGGCTCAACCCCCACGTCTACCTCGACACGGTGCTCCTGCTCGGCTCGATCGCCGGCACCCACGGCGCACCCGGTCGCTGGTGGTTCGCGCTCGGCGCGTGCGTGGCCAGCGTGGCGTGGTTCAGCGCGCTGGCGTACGGCGCCCGCCTGGCCGCGCCGCGCCTCGCGAGCCCGCGTGCCTGGCAGGTGCTCGACGTGCTGGTCGGCGTGGTGATGCTCGCGATCGCGGTGCGCCTGGCCCTGAGAGGCTAACCAGCAGTGTCCTCGCGGGCGAGCGCCTCGTCGTGGCGCCTGTGCAGCCGCTCGCGGATCTCGCCGGCGTCGTAGTGGCGGCGTACGCGCTCGTCACGCGCGACGGCCGCGCCGGTGGCGACCCCGGCCAGGATCCCGGCGAGGCCGAGCAGCTTCCACACGCGCATGTCGCGAGAGTAGCCCTCGGCCGAGGAGCGGTGGGGCAGACTTCCGCGCATGGCACCGGCCCTGACCCTCGACCAGGCGGTCGACCTGACCCGCAGCGGCGACATCTGGCTGTTCCGCGGGCGCCGGGCCCCCGACCGGGCCATCCGCGCGGTCACCAACTCGCCGGTCAACCACGTGGGCATGGCCGTGGTCGTCGACGACCTGCCGCCGCTGATCTTCCACGCCGAGCTCGGCAAGAGGCAGATGGACATGTGGACCGGCGCAAACCATCGCGGTGTGCAGCTGCACGACCTCCGCGAGGCGGTCTCGCGGTGGCAGACGGAGTACGACCAGGACGCCTGGGTCCGCCAGCTCCACCCGGAGATCGGGCGCGACGAGGAGGACGGGATGCTGCGCACGGTGGCGCGCCTGGACGGCGTCTCCTTCCCCAGCATCGCCAAGCTCGGTGCCCGGTGGCTGCGCGGGCGCGACGCCTACGTCCCGCGCCGCAAGCGCGGCCAGCGCGCCACCCCCGAGGCGGCCTTCTGCGCTGAGATCGTGGCCAGCTGCTACATCGAGATGGGCATCCTGCGCGACGACCGGCGCGCCACCTGGTACGACCCCGGCACCTTCTGGAGCGGCGACTACCTGCCGATCTCCGACGGCTGGACCCTCGGCCAGGAGGTCGCGGTCAGCCGCTGACCTCAGCCCACCGCGCGGGCCAGCCGCTCGGCCACCGCCCGCACCGCGGCGCGCAGCTCCTCCCCTCCGACGACGGTGAAGTCGAAGGGCACCCCGGCCAGCCACTCACCGGCGTACGCCTCGGCGTTGCTGGTGCTGCCGACGAGCTCGCAGCCGCCGTCGGGTCGCGCGCGCAGGTCGCCCAGGGTGGGGCGGATCCACGGACGCACCTGCTCGATCGGGGCGGCGAAGACGACGTGGGTCTCGTGCTCCCAGCCCCGGGCGAGGTTGGCCTCGAGCTCGGCGGCGGGGTCGAGGTCGGCGGGGACCTCGAAGGAGCCGTCGAGCGGGGTGACCTCGGTGATGCGGTCGACGCGGTAGGTGCGCAGCTCGGCGGCGTGGTGGGACAGGCACAGCAGGTACCACCGGCCGTAGCGCACCACGACCGACCACGGGTCGACGTCGAAGGAGCGGGGGTTGCCGGCCGCGGTGCGGTAGCCGATGCGCACCTGGCGCTGGGCCGCGACCGCCTCGACGAGCTCGCTGGTGACGGCGGGGTCGGGCCTGGCGGGGAACCGCTCCGGCACCGTGCGGGCGGTCTCGCGCACCATCACCGCCTGGCGCGCGACGTTGGTCGGCAGCACCCGCAGGATCTTGCCGAGGGCGGAGCCGACCGGGTCGCTCGCATCGGCGACGGCGTGCTGGGAGTCGAGCGCGGCCATCACGAGCCCGAGCGCCTCGGTCGCGGAGAACACCAGCGGCGGCAGCCGCACGCCACGGCCCAGCGTGTAGCCGCCGTAGGGCCCGCGGGTCGACACCACCGGGATGTCGGCCTCGCGCAGGATCGCGACGTAGCGCCGCGCCGCCCGCTCGGTGACGCCGAGGCGCTGGGCCAGCTCGGAGGCGGTGACACCAGGTCGGCCCTGCAGGATGTCGAGCGCCCGCAGCGCCCGCGCGGTCGGACTGATCTCGCTCATGGAGTGATGGTGGCACCTGTTCCGGTCGTGGAGCGTCCGGAACCGGGCCTAACCTCGGGTCCACACCGACACGGAGGAGAACCCATGGACATCGTGCTGATCGCCGGCATGTGGCTCGACGGATCGGCCTGGGACCAGGTGGTGCCGGCCCTCGAGGCGCGCGGCCACCGACCGGTGGCGCTGACGCTGCCCGGCCAGGGCGACGGCACCGAGGCGACGTACGACGACCAGGTGGCGG
This sequence comes from Nocardioides sp. Soil774, assembly GCF_001428125.1. GTDB lineage: Bacteria > Actinomycetota > Actinomycetes > Propionibacteriales > Nocardioidaceae > Nocardioides. The sequence continues at coordinate 261,631 of NZ_LMSM01000008.1, forward strand.
CGGTCGTGGCCGCGGTCGACGCCGCCAGTGGGCCTGCGCTCGTGGTCGGCCACTCCGCCGCGTGCGCGCTCGCGTGGGTGGCCGCCGACGCCCGCCCGGAGAAGGTGGCGCGCGTGGCGCTGGTCGGCGGGATGCCGAGCGAGGACGGCGAGACCTACTTCGGGTTCTTCGAGCCGGTCGACGGCGTCGTGGCCTTCCCGGGGTGGGACCCCTTCGAGGGGCCCGACTCCGACGACATGTCGCCCGAGCTGAAGGCGTCGGTCGCGGCGCGCACGATCGCCGTGCCCGCTGCCGTCACCCAGGGCACGGTGCGCCTCGGCGACGAGAGGCGCTACGACGTCCCGGTGACGATGGTGTGCCCGGAGTACAGCCCCGAGCAGGCACGGGAGTGGATGGCGGCCGGCGACATCCCGGAGCTCGCCCGGGCCACGGCCGTGGACGTCGTCGACATCGACTCCGGGCACTGGCCGATGTTCACCCAGCCCGAGGCGCTGGCCGCGCTGCTCGACGAGGCAGCCCGCACGCCGGTGGCAGGCGCGACGAGCTAGTCGAGGAGGTCCTCGGGCCGCGACGCGACGGTCGGGGTGTCGAGTGCGGCCGCCCGGTCGGCCTCGCTCACGGGCACCTTGATGGGGGTGATCGGGGTGATCGGCATGACGACGTAGCCGCTCGGCACACCGGCGGCGAGGTCGAGGTCGAGGCCGGCGAGCTCCGCCGTCGCGGCACCGAGCATCGCCGCGACGTCGTGGGCGTTGGCCGGGCGCTTGGTCGGGTCCTTCTCGAGGAGCGTCTCGACGACGGCGCGCAGGTCGGGCGGCACGTCGTCGCCCAGCGGCGGCGGGGGCTCGTTGACGTGCGACATGGCGGTCGCGATCGGGGTGCCCCGGTCGAAGGGCCGGGTGCCGGTGAGCATCTCGTGGGCCACCACGCCGAGGGCGTAGAGGTCGCTGGCGCCGGTCGCCTGCTCCCCCATCGCCTGCTCGGGGCTGATGTAGTTGGGGGTGCCGAGCATCTCGCCGACGCGCGTGTGGCCGATGGCGTCCATGGCGCGGGCGATGCCGAAGTCGGTCAGCTTCACCACGCCGTCCTCGCGCACGATGATGTTGGCGGGCTTGACGTCGCGGTGCACCACCCCGGCCTCGTGCGCCACGCCGAGGGCGAGCGCGGCCTGGGCCAGCACCGAGCGGACGATCTCCGGCGAGAGGGCGCCCTGGTCGCGGATCACCGCGGACAGCGGCTGGCCGTCGACGAGCTCCATCACGAGGAAGGTGAGGTGGTCGTCCTCGCCGTAGTCGAAGACGGTGGTGATGTTGGTGTGCATCAGCGCCGCGGAGTGGAGGGCCTCGTCGCGGAAGCGCTCGGCGAAGATCTCCTCGTTGTCGGGGTCGGCCCGCATGATCTTGACCGCCACCTGGCGCTGCAGCACGTCGTCGAGACCGCTCCACACGTCTGCCATGCCACCGGAGGCGATGCGCTCCTGCAGCACGTAGCGCTCCCCGAGACGGAGCCCTGCCTCGAGTCTCTGCACGGACCAGGCCCCACTTCTCTCTCGGACGGCGCGCGGAGGCGCACCACGTCGGATCGTAACCCTCTCCTCGTTCATCTCATTCCACGACGAGCGATCTGCACCCCCGGGCGGGTGGGTTCTTGACAACGTACAACAATCTAGTTGTAGGTTTGGCCCGTGAGCAGCAGCGACGAGGACCGGGCCGACGCGTGGTTCCGCGCGCTCGCCGACCGCACCAGGCGCGACATCCTGCGCCGCGTGCTCGCCGGCGAGCACTCCGTCTCGGCGCTGGCGCAGCACCACGACATGAGCTTCGCGGCGGTCCAGAAGCACGTCGCGGTGCTCGAGCGCGCCGGCCTGCTGTCCAAGCGGCGCGAGGGCCGCAAGGCGCTGGCGAGCGGCGACGTCGAGGCCGTCCGCTCGGTGGGCCGGATGCTCACCGAGCTCGAGGCGCTCTGGCGCGGACGGATCTCGCGCATCGACGAGCTGCTCGCCACCGAGGACCCCACCACCGACCAGACCACCGCCCAGAAGGAGCGCTGACATGCCCGTCACCGACGTCCACCACGACCTGGACACCCGCACCCTGACCATCACCGCCGACTTCGCCGCACCCGTCCACCGGGTGTGGGAGGTCTACGCCGACCCGCGCCGCCTCGAGCAGGTCTGGGGGCCGCCGACCCACCCGGCGACCTTCGTCGACCACGAGCTCGCCCCGGGAGGCCGGATGACCTACTTCATGACCAGCCCGGAGGGCGAGAGGTACTACGCCTACTGGACCGTCACGTCCGTCGACGAGCCGCGCCGCTTCACCTTCGACGACGGCTTCGCGCTCGACGAGACGTTCGCGCCCGACACCTCCATGCCGGTCTCGCACAACACCTACGACTTCACCCCCACCGAGGCCGGCACCCGGGCCACGTTCGTGGCGACGTACGAGTCCGCCGAGGGGCTCGAGAAGGTGCTCGCGATGGGGGTGGTCGAGGGCTCGTCGCTTGCCATCAACCAGATCGACGACCTGCTCGCCGCCTGACCACGACGCCCTCCAGCGCTACGACGTCGTCCGCTGAGGGCTCGCCGCAGGTGAGACACTTCCCCGCGTGGAGCTCGCCCTGCTGCTGGTGTCGATGGCCGCCGTCGTCCTGGCCGCGACCGCCGTCAGCGACCGCGTGGGCGTCCCGGCGCCGCTGCTGCTGATCGTCGTCGGTGCGGCGACGTCGTACGTCCCGGGGGTGCCGACGATCCACCTCGAGTCCGAGGTGGTCCTGCTGGGGCTGCTGCCGCCACTGCTCTACGCCGCGGCGATCAGCACGTCCCTGGTCGACTTCAACGCCAACCGCGGCTCGATCCTGCGGCTCTCGGTGGTGCTGGTCGTGCTCACCTCGCTCGCCGTGGGCGCGGTCGTGGAGTGGCTGGTGCCCGACATCGGCTGGGCCGCAGCCATCGCCATCGGCGCCGTGGTCGCGCCGCCCGACGCGGTCGCCGCGACCGCCGTGGCGCGCCGGATCGGACTGCCACGACGGGTGGTGACGATCCTCGAGGGCGAGTCGCTGCTCAACGACGCCACCGCCCTGGTCGCGCTGCGCACGGCGATCGCCGCGCTGTCCGGCGGCGTCGCGCTGATGGACGTCGGCGTCGACTTCGTGCGCGCCGCCGGCGGCGGGCTCGTCATCGGCATCGCCTTCTTCGCCCTCGTCGCCTGGCTGCGCAAGCGGATCACCGACCCCCTGCTCGACACCGCGATCTCGTTCCTGACCCCCTTCGCCGCCTTCGTCGCGGCCGAGGAGGTCCACGCCTCGGGCGTCATCTCGGTCGTCGTCGCCGGCCTCCTGCTCGGGCACAAGGCGCCGATCATCCAGACCGCCCAGTCACGCATCACCGAGCGCATCACCTGGCGCACCGTGGCCTTCGTCCTGGAGAACACGGTCTTCCTGCTCATCGGCCTCCAGCTCGACTGGATCCTGGCCGACGTCGCCGACTCGACGCTGACGACCGAGCGCATCGCCCTCGTCTGCGGCGCCACCCTGGCCACCGTCATCGCCGTACGACTGGCCTGGGTCTACGCGACCTGGCTGATGCGCGGGCTGCGCGCCAACCCGCTGCCGGCCTCGTGGACCTTCCTCATCGGCTGGGCCGGGATGCGCGGCGTGGTGACCCTCGCGGCGGCGTTCGTGATCCCGGAGGACGCGCCCCACCGCGAGGTGCTGCTGCTCGTCGCCTTCACCGTGGTGGCAGGCACCCTCCTGCTGCAGGGGCTCACGCTCCCGCTGCTGACCCGGGTGATGAAGGTGCCCGCGCCCGACCCGGCCGAGGACGCCCTGGCGCGCGCCGCGCTGCTCCAGCAGGCCGCCGACGCCGGCTTCGCCCGGCTCGACGAGCTCGACTACGACGACCACCACGGCGTCGGCGAGCAGATCCGCGCGCGCCTCGACCAGCGCACCTTCGCCGCCTGGGAGCAGCTCTCGACCGCGGTCGGCGAGGAGACCCCCTCCGAGCTCTACGCCCGCATCCGCGGCGAGATGATCGAGGCCGAGCGCAGCAAGGTCCTCAAGGTGCGCGGCAAGGGCAAGATCCCCTCCGAGGTCGTGAGCCAGGTGCTCGGCATGCTCGACATCGAGGAGTCGATGCTCGACGCCGGCGTCGAGGCCCGCGCCGGGGTGCGCAACGGCTCGCTGGCCTTCACCGCCGGACGCCAGTGCGACGACCTGCAGTCCCATCCCGCGGTCGAGACCGCGAGCGACCCCGCCTGCGCGACCTGCCTGGCCGACGGCACCCGCTGGGTCTCGCTGCGCCAGTGCCTGGAGTGCGGTCACGTCGGGTGCTGCGACTCCTCGGTCGGCAAGCACGCCACCGCCCACTTCCACGACACCCTCCACCCGGTGATGCAGTCGGCCGAGCCCGACGAGTCGTGGCGCTGGTGCTACGTCCACAACCTCACCGGCTGAGCCCGTCGGCCCGTACGCTTCACACCATGGGAGCGCCTGCCATCGTCATCGCCTCCGCCCGCCACGGTGACGTGCTCGGCGAGGCGTTCGCGCGCTACGAGCGGGAGTACGACGTACGGCTGGTGGGCGACGAGCTCGCGGCCAAGGCCTGCGCCAAGGACCTGTTGGGATCGGGGCACCAGGTGGCGCTGTTCGTGATCGACAGCGACCACGAGCAGGACAAGCTCTACGGCCTCATCGCCGGCACCCGCAAGGCGGTGCCGACCGCGCGGCGGCTGATCGTGTCGCACATCAGCCGCTTCCGCGACGACAACCAGGCCTTCCGCCACGCGGTCGCCGCCGGCAAGGTCGACGCGCTGCTGCTGATGCCGCAGGGTCCGCGCGACGAGGAGTTCCACGGCGCCGTCGGCGAGCTGCTCAACGAGTGGAACGCCACCGTCGCCACCCCGGTCGTGGAGAACGTCCGCATCATCACCCCCGAGGTCGACGCGCTGACCCGCGAGCTCCTCGACTACCTCGGCCGGGTCGGCCTCCCGGCCGGCGTGCACCACCCCGACAGCGAGGTCGGGCGCGAGGTGATGGCCGACTGCCCCGAGGACGAGGGCCGCTGGCCGGTGGTGTCGTCGCTCGCCGGGTGGTGCGGGCACTGCCCCGACGTGCGCTCCCTGGCCAACCAGCTCTACGGCCGCCCCGACGACATCGAGGTCGACGAGGTGGTCGACCTGGTCGTCGTCGGCGCCGGACCCGCGGGCCTCGCCGCGAGCGTGTACGCCTCGAGCGAGGGTCTGTCCACGGTCTGCCTCGAGGCCGAGGCGATCGGCGGGCAGGCGGGCACCAGCTCTATGATCCGCAACTACCTCGGCTTCCCCCGCGGGATCTCCGGCATGCGGCTGGCCCAGCGCGCCCGCGGCCAGGCGCTCCGCTTCGGCACCCGCTTCTTCACCGGCTGGCCCGCGACCGGCCTCACGCCCGGCGTGGACGGCGATCCGCACGTCGTGCACACCGACGGCGGCGACGTACGCGCGCGGTCGGTCCTGGTCTCCACCGGGGTGGACTACCGCCGCCTCGGGGTCGACTCGCTCGAGGAGCTGGTGGGGCGCGGGGTCTACTACGGCGCCGCGATGGCGGCCGCACGCGAGCTCGCGGGCGACCACGTCGTGATCGTCGGGGGCGGCAACTCCGCCGGCCAGGCGGCCATCCACGCCGCCCGCTTCGCGAGCGCGGTGACCATCGTCGTACGCCGTCCCGACCTGGCCGCGACGATGTCGTCCTACCTCATCGACGAGATCCGCTGGAACCCCCGCATCACGGTGCGCGGCTCCGCGCGGGTCGTCGACGGCGGTCCCGACGACGTCTCGCACCTGGCCTGGCTGGAGGTGGAGGACGTCGACACGGGCGAGCGCGAGCGGGTCGAGGCACGCGGACTCTTCCTCCTGCTCGGTGCCGCCCCGGAGTGCGGCTGGCTGCCGGCCGACGTGCTGCGCGACGAGCGCGGCTTCGTGCTCACCGGCCGCGACGTCCCGCGCGAGCACTGGCTCGACGGCGTGCCGCCCGAGGACCTGGCGACCACGGTGCCCGGGGTCTTCGCCGGGGGTGACATCCGCTCGGGCTCGATGAAGCGGGTGGCCTCCGCGACCGGAGAGGGCGCCTCCGTGGTGTCGTCGGTGCACGCCTGGTTGGGCCAGTAGCAGCTAGCGCGACAGCAGCACCGCCAGCACCGCGAGTGCGGGCAGGGTGCCCTGGGTGAGCGCGGCCCGCACCATCGAGCGGTCGTGGGTGACCAGCACGAGTGCGGCGGCGAGCATCGAGCCGGTGCCGGCGAGCATCAGGGTGGCACCGACCGTGCTGTCGGTGCCCCCGGCGACGACACCGGCGAGCGTGATGATCGCCAGGAACAGGTTGTAGAAGCCCTGGTTGTAGGCCATCGGCTTCGTGGTCTCGGCGTCGCTCTCGGAGGTGCCGAAGGCCTTGCGGGTGGCGGGCTCGGTCCAGCGGAAGGACTCGAGCACCCAGATGTAGACGTGGAGGAGCGCGGCCCCAGCCGCGAAGACCGCAGCGACGATGTCCATGTGCGCACCCTAGGCCCGATCGCTCCCCGGGCCCGCCTACCCCTGGGAGGGTGGCAGCCGCGGAGGCTTCCGAGCAGACTCGCACCAGATGGCCACCAGGCCGTCACGAGCGAGGAGGCACCCCCGTGGGACGACTGATCGGCATCCTGCTGGTGATCTGGCTGGTGATCGGCGCGTTCGCCGCCTACCAGCGCGGCTACTTCGAGGACTCGAAGACCAACTGCTCCGAGACCAGCGACATCGCCCTCAACATCGTGGCCGGCCCGCTCAACTACGTCGGGCTCAACCCCAAGGTGAAGTGCGCCGACGTGAACGTCAACACCCCGAAGCCCTCGAAGTAGGCGCGGGCACCTCGACCCACGGCGGCACCCAGTCCTCCGGCGGGTCCTCCCCGACGCGGCCGTCGACGGCCTCGCGCAGCAGGTCGGCGTGACCGGTGTGGCGGGCGTACTCCTCGAGCAGGTCGCAGAGCAGGCGCCGCAGCCGGGGGTGGTTGCCGTTGCCGTCGTCGACGTGTGCGACGAGGTCGAGGCCCCCGCCGCCCTCGGCCATGCTCTGGGCCACGGCGTCGGCGATGCGCCGCGTGTTGCGCACGACCGCCTCGTCGAAGATCGCGTAGACCTCCGCGGCCGTGAAGACGTCGGTCTCGAACTCCCACTCGTCGCTGCCGTCGTGGCCCAGCGAGCGCCACGGCTCGACGAGCTCCTCGCCGCGCAGCTTGGTCGTGAGGTAGTAGTCCTCGGCCATCGCCAGGTGCAGCAGCAGGCCGCCGAGGGAGAGGGCGGAGGAGTCCAGGCGGTGGTGCAGCCCGGCCTCGTCGAGGCCGTCGGCCTTCCAGCGCACCGTCGCGCGCATCCTTCCTAGCGCACCCGTCAGGTGCTCGGCCTCCGTGCCGTCGATCGGTGGCTCCCACGGCGGCGGGACCCAGACCGGGGTGCTGTCGTCTTCGCTCATGCCGCTCACGCTAGGCCGACTTCCGGACGAACGGCTGCCGGTTGCGGCGCCATCCGTCGGGACCGCGGCGCCGAACACGCCTCGTGAGCCAGCCCGACACGATGTTCGCCAGCAGCAGCGTGGCGCGCCACCTCGTCCGTGGGGCGCTCGGCCTGCCGCTCATGGTGGCGGCGTTCGTGCTGGTGCCGTGGGCCGGTCCGTGGGCCCTCCTGCTCGTGGTGCCGGCGGCGGTCCTGCTCCGGGGGTGCCCGACCTGCTGGGCCCTCGGCCTCGCCCAGACGTGCGCGCTCAGCCCACGGGCTGGAGCGGGTGGATCGCTACCTCGCCGCTGAGCGCACCCTCCGCCGCCGCGAAGGCGGCGGCGACGTGCGGCGTGCCCATGTGCGCGTCGAGGGAGGCGGCGTCGCGCCACCGCTCGACGGTGACGAACGTGCCCGGAGCGCTGGCCGACTCGAACAAGTCGTAGGCCACGCACCCCTCCTCGGCACGCGTCGCCTCGGCCAGGGTGGTCAGCGCCTCGCGGACGACCGCGGCCGACTCGGGCCTGGCGGGAATGGTGGCGATGACCTGCAGATCACTCACGATGTGTTCCTTCGCTCGGGGACTCCAGTGTGGGGTGCGCGCACCGGTCCTGGCCATGGGTGCGCTGGCTAGGCTCGACGTCGTGCCCGACCTCGACCGCGTCCCGACCGCTCCCCTGCTCGCCGCCGGCCTCGTCGGCGGCTTCACCCTCGCCCAGCGCACCGGCGTACGCCCCCTCGGCGGAGCCGCGATGCTCGGCGCCAACGTGCTGGCGGCGCGCCAGTGGTACGCCGTCGGCGGCGCTCCGCTCACGGCGGGGCTGACCGCGGCCTACTGGGCCGCGATGGGCGTCTCGCACCCGCTCGCCAAGAAGGTGGGCCGCTGGCCCTCGGTGCTCGGGGTCACCGCCGCGAGCGCCGGCGCGGCCTGGGTGCTCGCCGACCGCCGGGCTCGCTGAGCCGTCGCTGCTTCACTGGGGACGGCCGGCGCAGCTCACTCCGCGGGCAGGTCCGCGAAGGCCTGCTTCATGTCGCGGTACCACCCGAGCGACTTCTTCGGGTGCCGCCAGCGGCCCTTCATCTCGTCGCGCGCCGGCTGGTGCGCGGCGTCGCCGGCCTTCTCGGCCTGCTTGAGGTGCTTGTCCTGGGCGTTGATCACGTCGTCGGCGCTCTCGCCGCGGTGCGCGAGGTCGCAGGGGCCGCCGAGCTGGCGGCAGGTCATGGTCTTCATGGTCTCTCCTTCCGTGGGGTCTGCTGGTCTGACGTGTGGTGGGCCGCGGGTGTGACCGTCAGCCGCGCGCCGGGCCGGATCGGCGTACGACCCGGGCCAGGACGTCGGGGTCGGCGCGGAAGGTGATGCCCCGCACCAGGCCGCCCTCGACGGTGAAGTCGAAGACCACCTTGGCCTCCCCGCGCAGGAACCACGCGGAGCCGGGCCGGTCGCCGACGTAGACGGCCAGCGCCGACTGCGCGCTGCCGTCGAAGAAGGCCGCCACCTCCTCCCTTCCCTCGATCGAGGCCGGGGTGCCGGCCAGGACCGCGGCCTCGTCGGCGCCCACCACGGCGTCGGGGGCGAGGAGCTGCAGCAACCGGACGAGGTCGCCCCCGCGCGCGGCGGACATGAAGGCGTCGACCACCTCCCAGTCGGCGAGCGCGTCGTCGGCGGCGGGCTGCGCGACCTTGGCCCTCGCCCGCGACGCGAGCTTGCGGGCCGCAGCGGGCGTGGAGTCGAGGACCGCCGCGATCGTGGTGAACTCGAAGCCGAAGCTGTCGTGCAGCACGAAGGCGACCCGCTCGCGCGGGGACAGGCGGTCGATCACGGCCTGCAACGCGATGCCCACCGTGTCGGCGAGCGCCACGTCGTCGGCGGGGTCGGGCGCGGTCGCGTCGTCGCCGACCAGCTCGACGTCCTCGTACGGCATGGGCGTGCGGGCCCGCAGCCGGTCCAGGCAGAGCCGCGTGGTGACCGTGGTCAGCCAGGCGGGCAGGTTGTCGATGACCGTCGTGTCGCCGGTCGTGGCCCGGTCGAGCCGCAGCCACGCCTGCTGGACGACGTCCTGCGCCTCCGCGTGGTCACCGAGCACCCGGCTCGCGATCCCGAGCAGCCGGGGCCGCTCGGCCTCGAAGATCTCCGTCTGGTCCACTCGCTCCATCGTGTCTCCCCCTGCGTCGTGGGCATCCTGCCAACCCTCCGACGTCCCGGCGACCACCGATGTGACCGCGCGGTGCCTCCGGCGGCCACGGGTGCCCGCCCGAGGACGCGCGGGCGTCACGGCCGGACCGGCGTCCAGCCCTCCCACATCGCCGCGACGTGCCGCGCGTCGGTGCCGCAGCAGCCGCCGACGATGCGCGCGTCGGGCAGCGCCTCGGCGAGCGCACGGGTCGAGGCGGCGAGGTCGGCGAGGTCGCCCTCGTCGAGCTCCTCGGCCTCGTCGAGCTCGGCGTGGCTGAGCCGCGAGGAGTTCACCCGCAGGCCGGCGATCCGGCTCGTCCACGGCGCGGTCGGGTCGAGGCCCGGCGCGACGTGGTCGGGGTGGGCGCAGTTGACCAGGAGGTGCGCGGCGCCGGCGCCGGTGGCCTCGTCGAGCGCCTCGACCGCCTCACCGAGGGTGGTGCCGTCGGGCACCCGGCCGTCGGTCTCGACGGTGTAGGAGACCGCGACGGGCAGGCCCACGTCCTGCGCCGCGCGCACGACCCCGACGGCCTCGGCGACCGTCGTGAGCGTGTACGCCGTCGCGAGGTCGGCGCCGGCCCCCGCGAAGGCCGCGAGCTGCGGGCGGTGGTAGGCGGCGTAGCGGTCGGCGTCGAGGTCGCCCGCGACGTAGCCGTCGCCGCGCGGGCCCACCACCCCGACGACGAGCACGTCGGTCACGTCCACCTCGTCGCCGAGCCCGCGCAGGAACCCGACCGCGTCGTGGTTGACCCGGTGCAGCGCCTGGGCGTCGTAGCCGAGCCGCTCGCCCCAGTCCCCGTTGGCGCGCCAGGTGGGGGTCTCGAGCAGCAGCCCCGCGCCGGCTCGCGCGGCCACGTCGGCGTACGCCCGGAAGTAGTCGGTGAGCACTGCGCGGCCGAAGGTGTCGTCGAGGAGCGGGAACGACGCGAAGTCGGTCAGGTCGAGGCCGCGGTGGAAGATCAGGTCGGTCTCGAGGCCACCGTCAGTGACCCAGCCGTGCGCGGCCTCCGGCAACCGCCAGGACGTGGTGCTCATCCGACCTCCCGGTCTCGGCGACCCCACAGGTCTAGCACTCCTGCGGCGCCGCCGCGCCCCTCGACTAGACAGCCGGCTCCTCGGCCTCCCGGGGGGTCGCGCGCGTCGAGGTGCGCCGGAGCAGGGCGCGCTCCACTCCCCAGAAGACCGCCGCCACCACCAGCCCGAAGACCAGGATGACGAGCAGCGTCACAGCCACCGGGCCGTAGCCGAGGTCCTCGACGTTGGCGAAGCCGTAGGGGTAGGCGTCCACGACCGCGCCGCGGGCCAGCATCCAGGCGATCCAGACGAGCGGGATCACCAGCGCCAGCGGCACCTCGCGCCGGGTGATCCAGCCGCGCGGCCCCCACACCGCCCAGACCACGACGGTGAGCAGGGGCGTGACGACGTGCAGCACCGGGTCGGTCAGGCGCGACCAGCCCACGATCGTCGCCGCGGGCGCGAGCAGCACCTGGTAGACGATCGCGGTGACGGTGATCATGAGCAGGCCCGACAGGCGCAGCACCCGGCGCGCCAGGGTGTCGCGCAGCGGCCGTGCGAGCAACAGGGTCACCGAGACGGCGACGACGACGTTGGACCAGATCGTGAAGTAGCTCAACGTGTCGGTGACGCGCGCCAGCGAGCCGGCCGCGCCCGCCGCGGTGTCGCCGTAGAGACCGGCCTCCACCGGGATCCGCGCATAGCCGTCGAGCGCGGAGACGACGAGGGTCGTCACGATGCCGAACCAGGCGACGCCGGCGTTGACGGCGTACGCCGTGCGCGCGCGGTCGGACGTCGGCGCGGTCGGGCCGGGGGCGGGGTGGGTCGCGGTCACGGAGGGAGTATGGCGCGCGGGCTACGGTCGGGCGAGTGAATGCGCGCGTCCACTCGATCCACCTCGCCCCGGGCCGCCGCCTGCCCACGAAGTCGGTCGCGTCGGTCGAGGCGGAGGCCGGCGCCGGCCTGGTCGGCGACCGCTACCACGGCAGCAGGCACCGCCACGTGACCGTGCAGGCGCTCGACGACCTCGCCGCGGCCGCCGAGGTGCTGGGGCGCCCGGTCGAGCCGGGGCTGACGCGGCGCAACGTCACCTTGGACCACGGACCGCTCCCGACCCGGCCGGGTGAGCGGCTGCGGATCGGCGAGGTCGAGCTCGAGGTGGTGCGCATCGCCGCGCCCTGCCGGCTGCTCGACGACTGGCTGGGCCCCGGTGCGATGCAGGCGCTGCGCTCGCCCCGCGGCGGCACCGTCTTCCGGCTGCTGTCGTCGGGGACGATCTCGGTCGGCGACGAGGCCGAGCCCCACCCGGTCCCGGAGCACCCGGACAGCACTGTGCGGTGATCCTGACGCGGCTCGCGCACCAGGATCACCGCACTGTCGTCGCGATCCCCGGATATCCGGGGATCGCGACGAGAGCGACCAGCGCTCAGCGCACGTCGAACCGGTCGTTGTCCATGACCTTGACCCACGCCGCGACGAAGTCGTGGACGAACTTCTCCTCCGCGCCGTCCTGGGCGTAGACCTCGGCGATCGCGCGCAGCTCGGAGTTGGAGGCGAACACCAGGTCGGCGCGCGAGCCGGTCCAGGCGTTGCCGCCGACGCTGGCCTCGAAGCGGTCGTTGGAGCCCGCGGGGCTCCACACCGTGCCGAGGTCGAGCAGGTTGACGAAGAAGTCGTTGGTCAGCTGGCCGGGACGCCCGGTGAGCACGCCGTCGGTGGAGGCCGCCGTGTTGGCGCCCAGCACCCGCAGGCCGCCGACGAGGACGGTCATCTCCGGGGCGCTCAGGTTGAGCAGGTTGGCCTTGTCGACCAGGAGGTACTCCGCGGGGAGCTTGGAGTCGGACCGCTCGAAGTTGCGGAACCCGTCGGCCTTCGGCTCGAGCCAGGCGAACGACTCGACGTCGGTCTGCTCCTGGGTGGCGTCGCCGCGACCCGGGGTGAACGGCACCTCCACGGTGACTCCCGCCGCGGCCGCGGCCTGCTCGACGCCGACGTTGCCGGCCAGCACGACGGTGTCGGCGAAGGTGATGTCGTGGGCGTCCGCGATGCCCTCGAGCACCGTGATCACGCCCGCGAGCTGCTGCGGGTCGTTGACCTCCCAGCTGCGCTGCGGCTCGAGGCGGATGCGACCACCGTTGGCGCCGCCGCGCTTGTCGGAGCCACGGAACGACGACGCGGCCGCCCACGCGGTGGAGACGAGCTGGCTCACGGTGAGGCCGGCGTCGGCGATCTGCTGCTTGACCGTCGCGATCGTCTCGGCCGACGGGGTGTGCGCGGGAGCCGGGACGGGGTCCTGCCAGAGCAGCTCCTCCGAGGGCACCTCGGGACCGAGGTAGCGCGAGACCGGCCCCATGTCGCGGTGGGTCAGCTTGAACCACGCGCGGGCGAAGGCGTCGGCGAACTCCTCGGGGTGCTCGAGGAAGCGGCGCGAGACCTGCTCGTACGCCGGGTCCATCCGCAGCGCGAGGTCGGTCGTCAGCATCGTCGGGAGGCGCTTGGCGCCGCCCTCGTCAGGCGCCGGGATGATCGCCTCGGCGTCCTTGGCGACCCACTGCGCCGCACCGGCCGGCGACTTCGAGAGCTCCCACTCGTGTCCGAAGAGGATCTCGAAGAAGCGGTTGCTCCACTCGGTGGGTCGGTCGGTCCAGGTGACCTCGAGGCCCGAGGTGATGGCGTCCTTGCCCTTGCCGGTGCCGTACTTCGACAGCCAGCCCATGCCGCCGGTCTCGATCGGGGCCGCCTCGGGCTCCGGGCCGACGTACGCCTCGGGGTCGGCCGCGCCGTGCGTCTTGCCGAAGGTGTGGCCGCCGGCGATGAGCGCGACGGTCTCCTCGTCGTTCATCGCCATCCGCCCGAAGGTGTCGCGGATGTCGTGGGCGGCGGCGAGGGGGTCGGGGTTGCCCTCCGGGCCCTCGGGGTTGACGTAGATCAGGCCCATCTGGACCGCGGCGAGCGGGTTGTCGAGCTCGCGGTCGCCCTTGTAGCGCTGCGCGCCACCCTGGTCGCCGCCCAGCCACTCGGTCTCCGGGCCCCAGTAGACGTCGGCGTCGGGCTCCCAGGCGTCGACGCGACCGCCGGCGAAGCCGAAGGTCTCGAAGCCCATGGACTCCAGCGCGACGTTGCCGGTGAGGATCATCAGGTCGGCCCACGACAGCGCGTTGCCGTACTTCTTCTTGATCGGCCACAGCAGGCGGCGGGCCTTGTCGAGGTTGCCGTTGTCGGGCCACGAGTTGAGCGGGGCGAAGCGCTGCTGGCCGGTGCCGCCGCCGCCGCGACCGTCCTGCACGCGGTAGGTGCCGGCGCTGTGCCACGCCATGCGGATCATGAACGGCCCGTAGTGGCCGAAGTCAGCGGGCCACCACTCCTGGCTGTCGGTGAGCAGGGCGGTGATGTCGGCCTTGACGGCCCCGAGGTCGAGCGACGAGAACGCCTCGGCGTAGTCGAAGTCCGCGCCGAGGGGGTTGGTCACCGGCTGGTTCTTGGCGAGGATCTTGAGGTTGAGCCGCTCGGGCCACCACTCGCTGTTGGCGTCACCCTGGGTCGGGTGGGCCAGGCCGTCGTGCAGCACCGGGCACTGGCCGGCCGGGGCGTCCTGGTTCATCTCGCCGACCTCGGCGTTGGCCTGGTTGCTGTCGGAGGTGTCGACTGCGGCGGCCGAGTCGTTGGGCAGGTCGTCAGGCATGAGGATCCCTTTCAGTTGCTGCTGCTGGTGCTGCTGGTGGCGGGGCTCGGGGTCGAGCCGGCGGTGCAGTCGGGGCAGGTGCCCCAGTAGGTCACTTCGGCCTCGTCGATGACGAAGCCGCGGGTGTCGGAGGCGTCGAGGCACGGTCGGGCGCCGATGGCGCAGTCGACGTCGGCGACCGTGCCGCACGAGCGGCACACGACGTGGTGGTGGTTGTCACCGACGCGCAGCTCGTAGCGCGCGACCGACCCGGCGGGCTGGATCCGGCGGACCAGCCCGGACTCGCTCAGCGCCCCGAGCACGTCGTAGACGGCCTGGTGCGACACGGCCGGCTCCTCGACCCGGACCGCGGCGAGGACGCTGCCGGTGTCGGCGTGCGGGTGACGGCGTACGGCGCGCAGGACGGCGAGGCGCGGGCGTGTGACGCGCAGGTCAGCGCGGCGCAGCAGGTGCTCGAAGTCGGTGTCGTCCATCACTCGTCACCCTGCCCCCTTTTCTTGAACGGGTCAAGTCTTCTACGAGCGCGCCGGCAGCCCCGCCCACTCGTCGCGCAGGATCGCCCAGACCTCGAGGTCGTGGCGCACCTCCCGCACCCGGAAGGTCTCGCGCAGGGTGCCCTCGTGGGTGAAGCCGAGGCGCTCGGGGATCCGGCGGCTGGCCGCGTTGCCCGGGGCGCACTTCCACTCGACGCGGTGCAGGCCGCGCTCGACGAAGGCCCAGTCGAGCATCGCCGCGACCGTGCGGGTGACGATCCCGCGGCCCCGGGCGGACTCGGCGATGAAGACGCCGACCTCGGCGGAGCCCGCGCGCGGGTTGATGCTGGGGAAGAGGGTGCCGCCGACCAGCTCGTCGTCGACCCAGATGCCGAAGAGCCGCCGGGTGTCGTCGGCGCGGCCCCTGGTGAACCCCTCGATGAACCCGCGGGCGGCGTCGACCTGCTCGAAGTGCTCCCACGGGAGCCACTCGTAGAAGTCGGGGCCGTGGTGCTCGAACAGCGCGGCGAGCTGGTCGGCGTGCCAGGGCTCGAGGTCGGCGATGCGGGCGTGGTCGATCTGGAGGCTCAGCACGAGGGCGACCCTAGGACGTCCGGGGTAGTTCAGGACGTCATGGGTGGAGAACCGCCCGATGGCCTACCGGAACGTCCCGAACCACGCCGGCGTCAGGTCAGTCCGGCGGCCTCGCCGAGCCAGGCCCACGCCCGCGCCCGGGCGTCCGGGCTCGGCCGCGTGCTCGGCAGCAGGCTCGTGGGTCGCTCGACCCGGTCGTGCCAGAACCTGCCCGTCGGCGGGGCCGGCTCGACCGCGGCCAGCCACACGCTGGTGTCGGCACCCTGGGCGTCGTCGCGCAGCACCGGACGCGTGATCGAGCGGAACCGGGGCAGCGACTCCTGCACACCAGGGGTGTCGGCCCAGCCGGGGTGCATCGTCGCGACCGTGATGCCGTCCCCGGACCAGCGCTCCCCGAGCAGCGGACCCATCTCGACCTGCATCCGCTTCGAGCGCGCGTAGGCCGTCGTGGGCGAGTAGTCGCCGGCGAGGTAGGCGGGGTCGTCGGCGCGCAGCGCCTGGCCGTACATCCCACCGCTGCTGACCAGCACGACGCGACCGCCCGCCAGCGGTCCGCGCAGCGCCTCGGTCATCACCACGGGACCGACGACGTGCACGGCCATGCTGAGCTCGTGGCCCTGCGCGGACTCGGTGCGCTCGGGCGGCATGACGCCGGCGTTGTGCACGATCGCGTGCAGCTGCGGGACCTCGGCGGCGAAGTCGACGGCGAAGCGGCGTACGTCGTCGAGGTCGCCGACGTCGCAGCGCCACAGCCGCAGCTCGGATCCAGGCCGCTCGCCGCGGATCCGGTCGAGCACCCCGGCGCCCTTGGCCTCGTCGCGCACGAGCATGTGCACGACCGCGCCGAGGTCGGCGAGGCCCCCCACGGTCGCGATGCCCAGCCCCGAGCTGGCGCCGGTGACCAGCACGTACCGGCCCGCCAGCGCGCCGGCCGGCGGATCCGCGGGCCAGCCGGGCAGCGCGCGGCGCACCGCCAGGCCGATCGTGGTGTAGCCGAGCACGAGGGAGCGGTCCATCGCGGCGTCGACCGCGCGGGTCAGGAGCGGACGGGACACGGCTCAGCTCGCGTCGAGACGAGCCAGCTCGTCGGCGGTGAGCTCGATGTCGGACGCCGCCGCGGAGTCGGTGATGGAGGAGGGACGCTTGGCGCCGGGGATCGGGATGACCACCGGGGACTGCGCGAGCTCCCACGCCAGCGCGACCTGCTGGGCGCTGACGCCGCGGGCGGCCGCGATCTCGGCGAAGGCGGGGTGCTTGTCGGCCAGCTCCTTGGCGTCGGAGAGGCCGCCGAGGGGGCTCCACGGCAGGAAGGCCAGGCCGAGCTCCTCGCACACCTCGATCTCGGGCTTGCTCGATCGGAACTTCGGGCTGAACTGGTTCTGCACGCTCACCAGGGCGTCGCCGAGCACCGCGTGGGCGGCCCGGATCTGGTCAGGGTTCGCGTTGGACAGCCCGACGCGCGCGACCTTGCCGCTGTCGGCGATCTCCTTCAGCGTGCCGATCACGTCGTCGTAGGGGACCTTCGGGTCGGGCCGGTGGTGCTGCCACAGGGCGAGCTGCTCGACGCCGAGGCGGTGCAGGCTGGCGTCGACCGCCTCATGGAGATGCGCCGCGGAGCTGTCGGTGTCCCATCCGCCGCCCTCGGTGCGGACGTGGCCGCCCTTGGTGGCGAGGAGCACCTGGTCGCGCACGCCGAGCTCGTCGAGGATCGAGGCGATGAGGCGCTCGTTCTCGCCCTGCGCGCCCGCGCCCTTCTCGTCGCCGGGGCCGTAGGCATCGGCGGAGTCGAAGAGGGTCACGCCTGCATCGAGGGCGGCGGTGACGGTGTCGAGGAGCTGCTGCCGCGGCTGCGTGCCGGTCTGGTCGAAGGTCATCAGGCCCAGGCCGATGGCGCCGACCTGCTGGTTTCCGAGGGTGCGAGTCTGCATGCGTTCGACCCTACGACCGGCGTCCCAGCCGGGGCCGCCCGCTGGTGCCGGGGCGTCAGACCGCGGTGCGGCGGAAGCGCTCGAGCAGCTCGAACGCCGGCTCGGGGTGGGCATCGAGGTCGCGGCCCAGCGAGTGCTTGACGAAGGCGGCGTAGCCCAGGGTGTCGATGGCCTCGCGGGCCGTGACGTTGCGGAAGCCCATCGACCACGTCGGGAAGGCCCGGGCGACCACGGTGCGGCGGTCGAGCACCTCGATGCGGTCGTGGCGGTCGTCGGCGCAGATGGCGTCGAAGATCGTCATCACGTCGGCCTCGGCGCCCTCCAGAGTCTGGATGACGTTGCCGCCGCTGTAGAGGAGGAGGCCGGTGACGCCGAGCTGCTCGTTCTTCGGCCGGATCTCCTCGATCAGCTCGACCAGCTCCTCGACGCTGAAGAGGTCGGTCGCGGTGCTGGTGTAGGTCAGGGTGAGCACCGCACCCTCGTGGTGGGGCTCGGCCTCGAGTGTCAACGCGCTCATCGCCTCGCACGCTAGGCACGCGTGCACGACGGCGACCACACCCGAAGGCGTGACGTCGTCGTGGCGCATCCCTCACCGCGGGATCGCGGCCGGGCGGGGTCGGATCAGCCGCCGAGCTCACGCAGACAGGGAAGCACCTCGGCGCCGAAGGAGCGGAGGAACGCCTCCTGGTCGTGGCCGGGCGCGTGAAAGACGAGGTGGTCGAATCCCGCCTCGACATAGGGGCGTACGGCGTCGACGACTGCCTCCGGCGTGGTCTCCACGATCCAGCGCGAGGCGACCTGCTCGATGGGCAACCGGTCGGCGGCGGCCGCCATCTCCATCGGGTCGTCGAGACGGTGCTTCTCCTCCGCACTCAGCGACAGCGGCGCCCAGAAGCGCGTGTTGTCGAGCGCCTCCTCGCGCGTCGGGGCGTAGGACAGCTTGATCTCGATCATCCGCACGATGTCGCCGGGCGCGCGGCCTGCCGCCTCGAGGCCGTCGGCCACGGCGGGCAGGAGCTGGTCGGTGTAGAGATCCATGCCCTTGCCGCTGGTGCAGATGAAGCCGTCGCCGACGCGTCCGGCGTACTTCGCCATCTGGGGGCCGCCTGCGGCGACGTAGATGGGCACGCCGCCGTCGGGACGGTCGTAGATCGTCGCGTCGACGGTGCGGTAGTAGTCGCCCTCGAAGGTGACCCGCTCGCCCGCCCACAGCTCGCGCATCAGCCGCACGGCCTCGCGCAGCCGCGCCCAGCGCTCCTTGAAGTCGGGCCACTCGCCGAGGCCGACCGAGATCTCGTTGAGCGCCTCCCCGGTGCCCACGCCCAGCAGCACGCGCCCCGGGTGGAGCAGCGTGAGCGTCGCGAGCTCCTGGGCGAGCACCGCCGGGTTGTAGCGGAACGTCGGGGTCAGCACGCTGGTGCCCAGCACGACCCGCTCGGTGCGCTCGCCGATGGCGGCCAGGCAGGTCAGCGCGTGGGGCGCGTGCCCGCCCTCGTGGCGCCAGGGCTGGAGGTGGTCGCTGACCATCACGCTGTCGAGACCGACCTCCTCCGCGCGGACACCGAGCTCGACGAGCTCGCGGGGACCGAACTGCTCGGCCGAGGCCTTGTAGCCGATGGTGAGGGGCGTGGACGCGGTCATGAGGAGATGGTGTCCTAACGGTGGGCGTCAGCGGGGGTGCGGAGGGGGTGCGAGGTGGCATCGTGCGGGGTGTGAGCGATGAGCTGCCGCTGCTGGGGTTCGGGCTTCCCGTGTCGGGCAGCTGGGCCACCCCCGCGAGGATGATCCACCTCGCCCGGCGGGCGGAGGACCTCGGCTGGGCCTCGCTGTGGACCTTCCAGCGCCTGCTGCAGCCGGTGGCCGAGAAGCTCGACGCGGCCTACGACGCCGCGCACAACCCGGGAGCCAGGCCGGTCTCCGACCCGGCGTACGCCTCGGTGCACGACGCCGTGCTGCCGCTGGCCTTCGTGGCCGGCCACACCACGACGATCGGCCTGGGCACCGCGACGCTGTGTGCGCCGTTCACCCCTCCCGTCGCGCTGGGCAAGGCGATGTCCACGCTCGACCACCTCAGCGGCGGTCGGGTGACGGCCGGGATCGGGATCGGCTGGCTGCCGCAGGAGTACGTCGCCGCGGGGGTGCCGTTCGAGCAGCGCGGCGCCCGGATGGAGGAGTACGTCCGCTGCCTCAAGGCGGTGTGGACGCAGGACCCGGTCGAGTTCGACGGCGAGTTCTACACCGTGCCCCGCTCCCACGTCGGGCCGCCGCCGGTCCAGCGGCCCCACCCGCCCGTGCTCATCGGCGGCGCGGCCGAGGCGGCGCTGCGCCGGGCCGGCCGGTTGGCCGAGGGCTGGATCGGCAGCACCCGCACCGACGAGGAGTCGCTCGCCCGATCGGTCGCCCTGGTGCGCGCCGGGGCGGAGGAGGCCGGGCGCGACCCGGACGCCGTACGCATCCTGGTGCGGATGGTGGTCGACCTGGTCGCCGAGGATCCCGGCCGCGGTCGCCGTCGGGGGTACGGCACGCGGCAGCAGGTCCTCGACGACCTGGCCGTCCTGGCGAGCCACGGGGCCACCGAGGTCCTGGTGGACCTCAACTTCTCCCCGCGCGTGGGCTCGCCGGACGCGGACGCCGATGCGGCGACCGAGGAGGCCGAGCGCGTGCTGGACGCGCTCGCCCCGCTCGCGCCCCACCTCAGGAGGCCTCCACCTTCGGCATGATGTCGTACTTCAGGCGCTTGAGGTCGTCGAGCGTCTTGGAGACGGGCACGTCGGCGAAGGGCGGCCACAGCAGCGGCATCGTCAGGCCGGCCTCCTGGTAGGCCTTGAGCCGGTCGACGATCTGCTGCTCGGTCCCGATGAGCAGGTTCGACACCTTGCGGTTGTCGGTCTGGTCGGTCTCGGTGTCGGTGATCGTGAACCAGATCATCGAGCACATGTCGAGGTCGTCGATCGACTTGCCCTTCTCCTCGAGCTCGCGAGCGATGGCCGTGCGCCACTCGGTGAGCTCGGCCGGGGAGTCCTGGATGCCGATCCAGCCCGACAGGCCGTACTTCGCGACCCGGTTGGCCGAGCGCTTGGGGTCCTTGAGGCCGCTGAAGTAGATCGGCGGGTGCGGCTTCTGCACCGGCTGGTGGCCGAAGCCCGAGGGGCCGAAGTCGGCGAACTCGCCGTGGTACTCGAAGATCTCGTTCTGCCAGATGCCCAGGCAGATCTCGATGGTCTCGCGCACGTGGGCGTGGCGCCGCGGGAAGAGGTGGGTCGCGCTCGCGGCATCGAACTCCTCCGGCATCCAGCCGGCGCCGACGCCGACGTTGAGCCGGCCGTGGGAGAGGTGGTCGATGGTGGCGCACTCCGCGGCGAACACGGCGGGTGCGCGGTAGGGGGTGTCGGTGATGCTCATGCCGATGCGCACCTTCTCGGTGCGGGCGGCGAGCCAGGGCAGGATCGGCCAGCCCTGGAACCACTTGCCCTTGGAGCCGACGGGCATCTGGAGGGGGAACTGGTCCATCATCCCGAAGGGGTACTGGAGCTCCCCGCGGTCGGAGGCCTCCGGCACGATGATGCGGTCCAGGGTCCAGACGGAGTCGAAGTCGAGCTCCTCCGCCAGGTCGGTGAGGTCGGCGAGCTCCTGCACCGTGACGTGGTCACGGAACGTGGGCAGGTAGAGGGCGAGCTTCATGTCAACGGTCTCCTCGGGAGCGGTCTCGGCCGACCCGGAGGCGTCCTCACGCCGCGGTCGGGCCCTTGTGTCGTATCTCACAATCTGTCCCGGATCCGCCGCAAGGGAGCGCGTGCTCATGGTTTGCTCAACGCTCGCCGGCCCCGCCGGAGGCGTACGTCAGAGGCGCTCGCGCAGCTCGCGCTTGAGCACCTTGCCGTAGTTGTTCGTCGGCAGCGCCTCGACGAAGCGGTACTCCTTGGGCCGCTTGAACCGCGCGATCCGGTCCAGGCACGTGCGGTCGAGCTCCTCGGTGGGCGGCTCGGTGCCGTCGGTCACCACGAACGCGACCACCGACTCCCCCCACTCGGGGTCGGGTCGGCCGACCACCGCGACTGCCGCGACGTGCGGGTGGCACAGCAGGGCCTCCTCGACCTCGCGGGGATAGATGTTCATCCCCCCGCTGATGATCAGGTCCTTGGAGCGGTCGCGCAGCGTGAGGAAGCCGTCGTCGTCGAAGCTCCCCACGTCGCCGGTGTGCAGCCAGCCGCCGCGCAGCGCCTCCGCCGTGGCGTCGGGCTGTCGCCAGTAGCCGGCCATCACCACACCGCCGCGTACGACGACCTCGCCGACCTCGCCGGCCGGGAGCGGGCGGTCGTCGTCGTCGACGACACGCACCTCCACGTCGGTGCGGGGGAAGCCCACGCCCTGGATCCGCTCGCGCCACCGCGGGTGGTCGCGGTCGGCGTGGTCGGCCCTCGAGAGGCCGGTGATCGTCATCGGCGTCTCCCCCTGGCCGTAGATCTGCGCCAGTCGCGGACCGAAGGTCGTCAGGGCAGCCTCGAGGTCGGTGAGGTACATCGGGGCGCCGCCGTAGATGATCGTCTTCAGGCCCCCCAGCCCGTCGGGGCCCGCCGCGACCAGCGCCGGCTCGGAGGCCAGCCGCTTGACCATGATCGGCGCCGCGAAGAAGGACATCCCGCGCCAGCGGGCGAGCAGGGCCAGCAGCTCCTCGCCCCCGAGGCCCGGGCCGCTGGGGAAGACGCTCACCGCGCCCCGGGCGACGTGCGGCAGGCCGTAGAGGCCCGAGCCGTGGGAGAGGGGGGCCGCGTGCAGGACGCTGTCGCTCGAGCTGACGGGGTCGATGTCGGCGAAGTAGCTCAGCGACGCCATCAGCAGGTTGCCGTGCGTGAGGGTCGCGCCCTTCGGCCGGCCGGTGGTGCCGCTGGTGTAGAAGAGCCAGGCCGGGTCGTCGCGGTGCCGGTCCACCAGCGGCAGCGGGGCGCTCGAGGTGAGCTCGCCCCACGCGGCTCCGGGCACCCGCACGACGCGCTCGAGGCAGGCCACGGAGTCGAGCAGCGCCTCCACGTCGGCCGTGTGGGCATCGTCGGTGAGCGCCACCCGGGTCCCGCTGTCGTCGAGGATGAAGGCGATCTCGTCGCGGTGCAGGCGGGCGTTGACCGGCACCGCGACCAGCCCCGCGTGCCAGGCCGCGAACTGCGCCACGAGGTAGTCCGGTGCGTTGGCCATCACGATCGCCACGCGGTCGCCGGGGTCGAGGCCGAGCCCCCGCAGCCCGGCGGCACCGCCCGCGACGCGCGCCGCCAGCTCGGCCCACGTCGCGTGCACGTCCTCGCCCGCGGCGAGGGCCGGGCGCTCGCGCAGCCGGCGCCCGTTGCGCTCCACCCAGGAGGCCAGGTTCATGTCGACAACCTCGCCGCGGGAGCGCCGCGGGTCAAGGCTCGCGCTGCAGCGTTGAGAAAGGCGTGATTGTTCGCCGAGCCCGCATCGGCGAGGCTGGGCGCACATGTCGCACCCGACAGGCTGGAGCCGCGATGAGGTTGTCCGAGGAAACCGCCCGATCCCGGCTCGAGGAGCACGTGCACGGCGTGTTCGCCACCCTGCACCCCGAGCGTGGACCCGACCCGCAACCGGTCGTCTACGCGATCCACGACGGCCACGTCGGCGTGCCGATCGACTCGGTGAAGCCGAAGGCGTCCTCCCGCCTCCAGCGCGAGGACAACCTGGCCGCCGACCCGCGCGGGTCGCTGCTGGTCGAGCACTGGGACGCCGAGGACTGGTCGCGGTTGTGGTGGGTGCGCGCCGACACCGAGCACGTGCCCGATCCGGACCGGTCGCTGGTGGACGCCCTGGCGGACCGGCTGGCCACCACCGTGCCGCAGTACGCCGACAAGCCGTTCCACCGGGTGCTGGTCTGCCGCATCGTCAAGGTGACGGGCTGGTCGGCCAGCGAGGACTGAGGCTCAACGAGCCCCGACGACCGTGCGGATCTCGAGGACGCCGCGGGCCGCGGCGCGGGTGTGCGGCCCGACGCCGAGCGCGCAGGCGGCGCGCAGGTCGTCGACGGTGTCGATGTCGTGGCGCGCGCCCCGCGGCGCGCCGTCGATCGCGCGCAGCCCGAGGACCCGGTGCCGCGCCGCCGAGGCGGGCCCGTAGCGCGTGCGCACCGCGAGCCCCGGTGCGTGCACGACGAAGGTGGTGCCGGTGCCGGCCCGGTCCGGCACGAACACCCCCCGCCCGGGATCGGCGGCCGCCTCCCGCAGGACCCCGGAGACGTCAGCGGGAGTGAGGCAGGGCAGGTCCGCGGGCACCACGGCGATGCCCGAGCCGGGACGCCAGGTGGAGGCCGCGCGCGCGCCGTCGCGCACGGCGGGCCGCATGCCGGCGCCCCGGTCCGGCGCGACCTGGGCACCGAGTCGACGTACGCGTCGCGCGACCTCGGCGTCGCACGTCACCACCAGCACGCCGCCCACCTCGGGGCAGCCTGCGAGCGCCGCGACCGTGTCGAGCGCGAAGGTGAGGGCCAGCGCGCGACGGTGCGCTGCCGGCAGCGCGAGGCGCGACTTCGCCAGGGCGAGCGGCTTCACCGGCACCACAGCGGTCACGCCGGGGCTCTCCGTGCGGGTCGCGCTCACGGGGTCACCGGTCGGCCCGCGGGAGGCGCAGCCTCATCGTCGTGCCGGTCGGGCCCGAGCGCGCCACCTCGAGCTCGCCGCCCATCGCCCCCACCAGACCGTGCGCCAGGCCGAGCCCGAGGCCGATGCTCTCCTCCTGCGCTCCCTCGTCCGCCGCGACGGTCGGCGTCCGCGCGGGGTCGTCGGCGCGGCGCGCGAACGGGGTGAAGACACGGTCGAGGAGGTCGGGCGGGATGCCCGGTCCGTCGTCCTCCACGAGCACCGGCAGGCGCTCGTCGTCGGCGTCCGCGCACACCCGCACCTCGACCCGGCCACCGACGTGGCCGTGCCGGATGGCGTTGGTGACGAGGTTGAGCAGCACCTGGCGCAGCCGTCGACGGTCAGCGAGCACGGCGTCGTCCCCGGCGCGGTCGGCGCTGCCCCGCTCGAGCACCAGCGTGACCTGGCGCCCCTCGGCGCGCGCCGACAGCAGGCCGAACACCTCGGCCACCGCGTCACCCACGTGCACCGGCTCGAGCGCCAGCGGGAGCGCGTTGGCCTCCAGCCGGCTCATGTCGAGGACGTCGGAGAGCAGGTCCATCACGTGCCCGGCCGCGGCGGCGATGTGGCCCAGCGCCTCGCGCCGGCGGGCGTCGTCGAGGTCCATCGTGCCGAGCAGCTCGGCGAAGCCGACGATCGCCTGGATCGGCGTACGTGCCTCGTGGCCGACCGCCGCCAGCAGCTCGGACTTGGCGTGCGAGAGCTCCTCGGCCGTGCGGCGCGCGGTCTCCGCCTCCAGGCGCGCCCGACCGTCCTCGAGCAGGCGGGCGTGGCCGATCGCGATCGAGGCGAGGTGGGTGAAGCGGTCCACGAGCAGCTGCTCGCGACTGGACGGCGCGTGGGGACGGCGGTGGTAGACCGCGAACGTGCCGACGGGTCGCCCGTCGTCGCCGTCGATCGGCGTGGACCAGCAGCTGCGCAGCCCCGCGCCGGTGGCGGCGTCGCGGTAGCCGGTCCACCGCACGTCGGTGAGCACGTCGGCGGCCACGACCGGGGCGTTGGTGGCAGCGGCCGTCCCGCAGGACCCGGCACCCTCGCCGATCGCCATCCCGTCGATCGCGGCGACGTAGGCCGGGGGCAGGCTGGGGGCGGCACCGTGGTGCAGGGTGCCGTGCGCACGGTCGAGCAGCAGCACCGAGCAGCGGGCACCGGGCATCAGGTCCTCGAGCGAGGTGAGGATCCCGGTGAGCACCTCCCGGAGCGGGGCGGCGCGGGCGATGAGCTCGAGCACCTCGGTCTGGCGGCCCATCAGCTCGCGCACGTCCTCGGGCCTCAGCTCGGCGTGCGGGCGCCTCGGCTCGAGCGCGGTCATTCGTCGTCCACCAGCTGGTAGCCGACCCCGCGCACCGTGCGCAGCAACCGCGGGCTCGAGGGGTCGGCCTCGAGCTTGAGGCGCAGCCGGTGCACGTGCTCGGTGACGGTCGCCTCGCCCAGCCACTCCGAGGAGGAGTTCCAGACGCGGTCGAGGAGCTGGCTGCGGGTGAAGACGTGACGCGGGTGCGTGGCCAGGAACGCCAGGAGGTCGAACTCCTTGGGGGTGAGCTCCACCTCGAGCCCGTCCAGCACCACCCGGCGGCAGGCCGGCTCGATGCGCAACAGCCCCACCACGACGGCCTCGTCGGCAGTCTCCGGGGTCGTCCGGCGCAGCACCGAGCGCACCCGCGCGGCGAGCTCGCCGGGCGAGAACGGCTTGACCAGGTAGTCGTCGGCACCGAGGTCCAGGCCGACGATGCGGTCGGTCTCGCCGTTGCGACCCGAGAGCACGATGATCGGCGTGTCGGAGCGCCCCGACCTGCCGCCACGCACCGAGCGCAGCACGTCGAGCCCGCCCAGCCCGGGCAGCGACAGGTCCAGCACGACCAGCGTCGGGTGGTCGTCGCGGATGCGGCGCAGGGCGGTCGGACCGTCGTCGGCCTCGACCACCCGGTAGCCGGCGTCGTCGAGCTGCCACCGCACGACCGTGCGGATGGCGGCGTCGTCGTCGACGACGAGCACGACCGGGGCCTTGGCGTCGGCGACGCGGTCGGAACCGGGCTGGCTCATGTGTGAAGGACACCACAGCGCGCCGCGCAAATCACTGCCTCGGCCCGACTCGTTGTGGCGGCGTTGAGAATCCGTTGGTCCGTCAGTGAGGCGCAGGCCACACACTGGTGTCATGCACCCCGGTGACCCCGCATGACGGCACTGGTCGACCTCTCGACCCCCGAGCTCCTCGACCGCGCCTCGCGACGGCGCGACGAGCTCTTCGGGACGCGGGTCACCTACTCCCCCAAGGTCTTCATCCCGCTGACCAAGCTGTGCCGCGACCGCTGCGGCTACTGCACCTTCGCGGAGTCCCCGCGCACGGCCGCGGCGCCGTACCTCGAGCCCGCCGAGGTCCTCGCCATCGCCTCCCAGGGCGCGGCCGCGGGCTGCCACGAGGCCCTCTTCACCCTGGGCGAGGCCCCGGAGCTGCGCTACCCGGCAGCCGCCGAGTGGCTCGCCGCGCGCGGCCACGCCTCGACCGTGTCCTACCTCACCGAGGTCGCGGCGCTGGTGCTCGGCGAGACCGGGCTGCTGCCCCACGCCAACGCCGGTGCGCTCGGTCGCGACGACCTCGCGCTGCTCCGTACGACGTGCGCCTCGCAGGGGATGATGGTCGAGAGCCTGCGCCCCGACCTGGCCGCCCACCGCGGCGCCCCCGACAAGGAGCCGGCCCGCAGGCTCGCCACGCTCGACCTCGCCGGGCGGCTCGCCATCCCGTTCACCACCGGCATCCTCGTCGGGATCGGCGAGAGCGAGACCGACCGCCTCGAGGCGCTGGAGGCGATCGCCGCCTCCCACCTGCTGCACGGCCACGTGCAGGAGGTGATCGTGCAGAACTTCCTGCCCAAGCCGGGGACTGCGATGCGCGACGCCGCCCCGTGCTCCCACGAGGACCACGTCCGCGCGATCGCACTGGCGCGGCTGGTGCTGCCCGACGACGTGCACGTGCAGGCCCCGCCCAACCTGTCGGCCCCCGAGGACCTCGCCGGCCTGCTGGCGGCGGGCATCGACGACTGGGGCGGCGTCTCGCCGGTGACCGCCGACCACGTCAACCCCGAGCGGCCGTGGCCCTCGCTCGACGTGCTGCGCGCGGCCACCGAGGCGGGCGGGCACCAGCTGGCACCGCGGCTGACGACCTACCCGTCGCACGCCGCCGCCCCCGAGCGGTGGCTCGATCCAGCGGTGCGCTTCCCGGTGCTCGACCGCGCCGACGCCGACCTGCTCGGCCGCGACGACCCGGGGGCGCTGTGGCCCGAGCGGCACCGCGACGCCGCCAACGTCGGCACCGGGGCCGAGGTCGTGCAGATCGGCCGGCGCTCCACGGCGTGGTTCTCCGGCGCCGGGGTCGACCCGGTCGACGTGGTGGGTGCCCACTCCGAGGCCGCGCTCGCGGTGACCGGGCGGGTGCGCGAGGTGCTGGACGGCGTACGACTGGGGCAGGAGGTGGGCGCCGAGGAGCTCGAGGCCCTCTTCGCCGCGCGCGGGGCCGAGGTCGCCGCGGTGGCCGCCGCCGCCGACGAGGTGCGACGACGGGTCGTCGGCGACGAGGTGACCTACGTGGTCAACCGCAACATCAACTACACCAACGTCTGCACCTACAAGTGCACGTTCTGCGGCTTCTCCAAGGGCCCGCTGTCGCTCAACCTGCGCGGCGCCCCCTACCTGCTCACCCTCGACGACGTCGCCGACCGCAGCGAGGAGGCCGCCGCTCTCGGCGCGACCGAGGTCTGCCTGCAGGGAGGCATCCACCCGAGCTTCGACGGTGACTTCTACGTCGACGTGACCCGGGCGGTGCACGAGCGGGTGCCGGACATCCACATCCACGGCTTCACCGCGCTGGAGGTGCTCGAGGGCTCACGGCGCCTCGGCGAGCCGCTCGAGAGCTACCTGCTCCGGCTCAAGGACGCCGGGTTGCGGTCGCTGCCGGGCACGGCCGCGGAGATCCTCGACGACGAGGTCCGCGCGGTGCTGTGCCCGGACAAGGTCACCACCGAGGAGTGGCTCGAGGTGCACCGCGTCGCGCACTCGGTGGGCCTGCGCAGCAACGTGACGATGATGTTCGGCTCGATCGAGCGCCCGCACCACTGGGTGCGCCACCTGCTGCGCACGCGCGCGCTGCAGCGGGAGACCGGGGGGTTCACCGAGTTCGTCGGGCTGCCGTTCGTGCACATGGCCGCGCCCATCTACCTCAAGCGCGGCGCGCGGCGCGGACCGACGTGGCGCGAGACGGTGCTGGTGCACGCGGTGGCCCGCATCGCGTACGCCGACGACATCGCCCACGTGCAGGCATCGTGGGTCAAGCTCGGGCCGGTGGGCGCCGGGCAGCTGCTGGCCGCGGGCGTCGACGACCTCGGCGGGACGCTGATGGACGAGAACATCAGCCGCGCCGCCGGCGCCAGCCACGGCCAGGGCCTCACCCCCGACGACCTGGCCGCGATCGCCCGCCGGGCCGGGCGTCCGCTGCGCCAGCGCAGCACGCTCTACGGCGAGGTGGTCGCGCGGGTCGCCGCCGCGGTGGTCGGGTGATGCCGGTCCGGCGGGTCGTCGAGACCGTGCTCCCCACCGACGTCGGCGAGTTCCGCGCCCTCGGCCACCGCGACGAGGCGACCGGGCAGGAGCACCTCACGCTCGTGCGCGGCGACGTCGCCGGCGGAGTCGACGTACTGGTGCGGCTGCACTCGGAGTGCCTCACCGGCGACGCGTTCGCATCGGCACGCTGCGACTGCGGACCGCAGCTGCGCGCCTCGTTGGGACGGATCGCCGAGGAGGGCGCAGGGGTGGTGGTCTACCTGCGCGGCCACGAGGGCCGCGGCATCGGGCTGGTGGACAAGCTGCGGGCCTACGCCCTGCAGGACCTCGGCGCCGACACCGTCGACGCCAACCTCCGTCTCGGCCTGCCCGCCGACGCCCGTGACTACGGCGCCGGCGCCGCGATCCTCGCCGACCTCGAGGTGAGCTCGGTGCGGCTGCTGACCAACAACCCCGACAAGGTGCGCGCGCTCACCGACGCGGGCATCGACGTGCGCGAGCAGGTGCCGCTGCTGACCCGGGTCACCCAGCACAACGTCGTCTACCTCCGCACCAAGCAGGAGCGGTTCGGCCACACCCTGCCCGACGTGCTGGCGCCCGGCTGACACCTGGGACAAACCCTTCCCCGAACGACGCGAAATATGTCGTCCCTCGGGAGGTGTTGTCGGCGTGCTTCCCCTACCAAGGTCGAAGCCACCGAACGAAAGGACATCACTCATGGACATCGGTGACAGCTTCCAGAACACGACGGACGGGATATTCGCCTTCCTGCCCAACTTGGTGGGCGCCCTGCTCATCCTGCTCGTCGGCTACATCATCGCGAAGATCGTCTCCGGCATCGTGGGCAAGCTCCTCGACAAGGTGCACATCGACCAACGGCTCAACGAGAGCTCGGCGAGCAGGTACGTCGACGCCGTGCTGCCGGGGGCCTCGCCGTCGAAGGGCATCGCCCGCGTCGTCTTCTGGCTGATCTTCATCTTCTTCATCACCGCCGCCATCGGGGCGCTCGGGATCCCGGCCGCCACGAGCTTCATGAACCAGGTGATGGCCTACCTGCCCAACGTGATCGTCGCGATCCTGATCTTCATCGTCGCGGCGCTGCTCTCCGGCGCCATCGCCGGCGCCGTCGTGAAGTTCATGGGGGACACGCCCACCGGCAAGATCGTCGGCACGGTGGCTCCCGCGGTGATCATGACGATCGCCTTCTTCATGATCCTCGAGCAGCTGCAGATCGCCCCCGAGATCGTCCGCATCGCCTTCACCGCGATCATGTTCGCCCTCGCGCTCGGCCTCGCGCTGGCCTTCGGCCTCGGTGGCCGCGAGCTGGCGGCCGACATGCTGCGCCAGGCCAAGGACAAGGGCTCCGACGCTGCCCGTCAGGCCAAGCAGGACGCCCAGACCGGCGCTGCCCGGGCTCGCGAGGAGGTCGGTCAGCACACCGGCTCGACCGGCTCGACCGGCTCGAGCGACTGGACCAGCTCCACGGCCCAGACCGGCTACACGCAGCCGGGCACCGGGTTCGACCCGGACGCCACGCAGCACATGCCGCCCCCGGCTCCGCCGACCCGCTGAGCACCACACGGCCCCGCCGACGACATCCAGTCGTGGGCGGGGCCTCGTGCTGTCCGTCGGCTGACACACTCACCGCGTGAGCGACCTGCCCCCAGCGTCGCCGACCTCGCGGAGCTGCTGCGCCGCGAGGCCGAGCACGCTGCACCTGGCCCGCGCGGGGTCAACCTCACGACCGTGCTGGAGCTGTGACGCCTGGGCTCAGCCCTGCGCCATGTCCACGAAGCGCGAGTAGTGCCCCTGGAAGGCGACCGTGAGGTCGCGGGTGGGGCCGTTGCGGTGCTTGGCCACGATGAGGTCGGCCTCGCCGGGGCGGGTCGACTCCTTCTCGTAGACGTCGTCGCGGTGCAGCAGGATCACCATGTCGGCGTCCTGCTCGAGCGAGCCGGACTCACGCAGGTCGCTCATCATCGGGCGCTTGTCGCCACGCTGCTCGGGACCACGGTTGAGTTGCGACAGCGCGATGATCGGGCACTCGAGCTCCTTGGCGAGGAGCTTGATGTTGCGGGAGAACTCCGAGACCTCGAGCTGGCGCGACTCCACCTTCTTGCCCGAGCTCATCAGCTGCATGTAGTCGATGACGATGAGCTTGAGGTCGTGGCGCTGCTTGAGGCGACGGGCCTTGGCCCGGATCTCCATCATCGTCATGTTGGGGCTGTCGTCGATGAACATCGGCGCACCCGAGACCTGACCCATCTTGCGGGCGAGCTTCTCCCAGTCGTCGTCGCGCATCGTGCCGTTGCGGATGTGGTTGAGCGGCACCTTCGCCTCCGCGGAGAGCAGGCGCATCATGATCTCCGAGCGCGTCATCTCGAGGCTGAAGAAGACGCTGGTGAGGTTGTTGTGGATCGACGCCGCACGGCAGAAGTCGAGAGCGAGGGTCGACTTCCCCATGGCAGGTCGAGCCGCGACGATGATCATCTGCCCGGAGTGCAGACCGTTGGTGAGGTCGTCGAGGTCGGCGAAGCCGGTCGGCACGCCGTAGAGCCCGGCCTCGCGGTTGCCGATGGCCTCGATCTCGTCGAGGACGCCGCTCATGATGTCGCTCAGCGGCGCGTAGTCGACGGCGGCGCGGCGGTCGGTGACCTTGTAGACCTCGGCCTGGGCGCTGTCGACCACGTCGTCGATCTGGCCCTCGCCGGCGTAGCCGAGGGCCGCGATGCGCGTGCCGGCCTCGACCAGGCGGCGCAGGATCGCCTTGTCGCGCACGATCTCGGCGTAGTAGCCGGCGTTGGCCGCGATGGGCACGTTGGCCGACAGGGTGTGCAGGTAGGGCGCGCCACCGATGCGCTGGAGCTCGCCGCGCTTCTGCAGCTCCGCGGCCACGGTGATCGGGTCGGCCGGCTCGCCGCGGCCGTAGAGGTCGATGATCGAGTCGTGGATGATCTCGTGGGCCGGGCGGTAGTAGTCCACGCCCTTGATGACGTCGACCACGTCGGCGATCGCGTCCTTCGACAGCAGCATCGAGCCCAGCACGCTCTGCTCCGCGGCGTTGTCCTGCGGAGGGGTGCGGTCACCGGCCGAGCGCGGCGAGTGACCCGGCTCGTAGGCCGCGGGTCCGTCGCCCCAGGCCTCGTCGGTGTCGCCCTCGAAGGTGATGCTCACCGTGGTCCCCTCACTGTCCGTTCCCCGAGCCCTCGCCCACGACGGTAGGGCCGGGCACCGACATCGCCGGCACCGTGGCCACCGCCGTCGGCACACGTGCGCCGACCCAGCTCCGCGATCACTGGACGCGCGAGACCGTACGTCGTCGGGACCGTCCCGGGGAAGTCGGGAAGCCCAAGTTGTCCACAGGTTCTGTGGACAACCTGGGCACTCAGGTGGACGACACGCCTGCACCGGTGCACACGACGTGGAGGGGCCTGTGGACAAACCAGGAGACCGACCACCAAAACGTCCTCTGACCTGCACCTATGTCATTCACACGCTGTGGAGGAAAATCAGTGGGCCGGTCTGTGCGTTCACCTGTCCGCCATCTGGAAGTCGCCTGTTGCTTTGTCGACACGGCTTCGTGACGCCTGCCACGGCCCCATCATCCACACCGCCATTCACAGGTAGTCCCAACGGACTATGTACAGCTGCGGCCGGCTGTCAGTACGTGCGCGGTGCGCCTCAGCAGGCGTGCGGGTCGAAGCCGAACGGCAGCTCGAGCCGGTGGGCCTTCATCAGCGCGTCGTCGGTGAGGACGTCGAGCGTGCGTCCCTCCGCGGCGACCACTCCGCCCGAGAGCACGATCGATCGCGGGCACAGCTGCAGCGCGTAGGGCAGGTCGTGGGTGACCATCACCAGGGTGACGTCCAGGCTAGTGAGGATGTCGGCGAGCTCGCGCCGCGACGCCGGGTCGAGGTTCGAGCTCGGCTCGTCGAGGACGATGACCTCCGGCTCCATCACCAGCACCGTGGCGACCGCGACCCGGCGCCGCTGACCGAAGGAGAGGTGGTGCGGCGGACGGTCGGCGAAGTCCGCCATGCCGACCATGTCGAGCGCGGCCATCACGCGCCGGTCGAGCTCGACGCCGCGGATCCCCAGGTTGCGTGGCCCGAAGGCCACGTCGTCGCGCACGCTGCCCATGAAGAGCTGGTCGTCGGGGTCCTGGAAGACGATCCCGACGCGCCGGCGGACCTCGGCAAGGTTGTCCTTCACCACGGGCAGGCCTGACACGCTGACCGTGCCCCGGCCGGGCAGGAGGATGCCGTTGAGGTGCAGCACGAGGGTGGTCTTGCCGGCACCGTTGGGGCCCAGCACCGCCACCCGCTCGCCGCGGTGCACGTGCAGGTCCACGCCGAACAGCGCCTGGTGGCCATCGGGGTAGGCGAACGCGACGCCCTGGAGGTCCAGCACGGGCGTGGTCATCGGCGCGCACCGGGGTCGTAGCCCCGCGAGACCATGGCGAGGTGGACGCGCTCGCCGCGCTCGAAGGACCGGATGAACAACGCTCCCACCGAGCGGCCGAGGACCGGCCAGTGGCGCGGGTCGCGCGCAGAGAATCCGCGCGACTCCCGGGCGGTCCTCATCCGACCGAGCTCGTCGGTGACCACCTCGAGGTAGCGGACCATGAAGCCCATGATCTGCACCAGCTGCGCCGGCACCCGGAGCCGCTCGAGGCCCGCGAGGAGCTCGCGCGGGTCGGTCGTCGCGGCGAGCAGGAGGCTGGCCAGCACACCGAAGGTCGCCTTGACGACCAGCGCTGCCGCTGCCGCCAGACCCGGCTCGCTCACCGTGAGGACCCCGAGCTCGACCCGCGGTCCGCTGGCCACCCAGGGAAGCACCACGGCGAACACGAGCACCGGGGTCTCGATGACCATCCGACGCGCCAGGTACGAGGCCGGCACGCCGGACAGCGCGACCAGCACGGCGAGCACCGCGGCGTACGTCGCGAAGGCAGGCAGCCAGGACAGCGGGGTCGCCACGACGACGAGCATGAAGCCGACCAGCGCGGCGACCTTGAGGTGCGCAGGAGCCCGGTGGATCGGGGAGTGGCCGTGGAAGTGCAGGCGGTGTCCGTGCGGTGCGCCCATCACTCGTCCTCCGCGCCCGCACGCGACACGGGCCGGCGCAGCCGGAACAACAGGGTCGACACGGCAAGGACCACGAGGCACCCGAGCACCCCGGCCAGGCCGCCCGACCAGCGCGGGTGCCCCAGGCCGGGCACCTCGTAGCCCGCCAGCGGCCCACCGGCCGCAGCCTGCTCCGAGGACGAGAACCCGAGGTCGACCGCGACGCTGGTGAGGCCGTCGGGACTGTTCGACGCGTAGTGGCTGACCACCCCCGCGACCAGGAGCGCGATCCCCAGCACGACTGCCAGCACGACCCGGGTCGGCGGGCGCCTCATGCCGCCACCATCCTGGTCTCCAGCTCGCGGGAGACGAGCACACCCCGCGCGCCGCGGACCAGGTCGGGACGGACCCCCATGATCCCGGCGACCACGACGAAGGTGATGACGGCCTCGCCGGCGCCGATCAACAGGTGCACCCCGAGCATCGCCGTCAGCAGGGTGTCGAACGGGATCGGCACGACGCCTCCCACGGAGTAGAGCAGCACGAAGGTCGCGGCACTCGTCGCCACCGACGCGAGCGCTGCCAGCGCCGCGGCCGGTGCGACCATCGAGACCCGCTTCGGCAGGAGCACCTGGGCGGCCAGGAAGACCAGGTGGGCCGTGACCACCGCCACCACACCCATCAGCACCACGTTGGTGCCGAGGGCGGTGATGCCGCCGTCCGCGAACAGCAACGACTGGACGACGATGACCACCGTCATGCACAGGAGCCCGGTGAAGGGGCCGACCAGCACGGTGGTCATCGCACCGCCCAGCAGGTGACCGCTGGTGCCCCCGGCCACGGGGAAGTTGATCATCTGCCCGGCGAACACGAACGTCGCGATGATGCCGGCCAGGGGCGCCACCCGGTCGTCGAGCTCCCGGCGTGCACCCCGCAGCGCGAGGGCGACGGCCGCGGCTGCGACGCCTGCGGTGGCGAGCGACGTCGGGGCGTCGAGGAATCCGTCGGGGACGTGCATGGTGACCTCCCGGTCCTGTTGCACACGATGTGCAACAGCAGTGGTTCGGCACCGGGACCCCGGCGGATGGGGTCGTCGCACCACGTGATGTGACGCGGGTCTCCCCTCACAGTCCGATGAGCGTGCGCACCACGACGCCGGTGCCGACCGCGCAGATGCCGAGGGCGGCGCCATACTTCAAGATCGTGCGGACGTTGCCCGCCAGGAAGCCCCGGCGCAGCGCCAACGTCTCCAGACGCAGGACGAGGTCGCGCGCCAGCAGGCCGACGGCCGCGAGGGAGGCAGCCATCCCGATGCCGAACGCGAGCACGAGCACGAAGCCGAACCATGCCCGCCCCAGGGCCACGGCGGCCAGGAGCAGCAGCAGCGCCGAGGGGCTCGGCACCAGGCCGCCGACGAGGCCCATCACCCACACCCCCCACCGTCCTGGGGTCTTCTCGGGCTCGACGTGGTGCGGGGCATGTTCCGCGACCGCCACGGCCGTGGCAGCAGGAGCAGCAGAGGCCGGGTCGGCCGCAGGCTCGTGGTGCCCGTGCCCGTGGTCGTGCTCGTGCCCATGCCCGTGACCGTGGCCGTGCCCGTGACCATGCCCGTGCCCGTCACCGGCGCGCAGCTGGGCGAGCAGGTAGAGGCCGAGACCGACGATCAGCAGCCCGGTGCCGAGCGTGAGCCACGGGTAGATCCGCGCGGGCACGAACGCGCTGCTGATCGAGACCAGCGCACCGAGCAGGAGGACCGAGCCGGTGTGCGCGACGGTCACGGCGCTGCCCACCGCGAGCGCGGAGCGGACCGAGCTCTCGCCGCGCTGGGACAGGTAGAAGGCCATCACCGTCTTGCCGTGGCCCGGGGACAGCGCGTGGGTCGCGCCGAGGGCCAGCGCCACGAGGATCGCAAGTCCTGCGGCGATCCAGCCCCCGTCGGCGAGGAGGCTGGTCGCCTGCGAGGAGAGCCACGAGCCGGTCGTCGACGTGGGACCGGAGGTGTCGTCACCCGGGAGGACTCCCGCGGGACCGCCCTCGGAGATGGTCAGCGTGGCGCTGGTGACGTCCAACGGTGACTGCAGGAGGTCCTGCGGGTAGGACGTCAGCCGGTCGCTGGTGCTCTCGGACGGGACGTCGGAGGCGGTGAGGGTCATCTCGTCCCCGACCGCGGTGATCTCGCGCCACCCCACCGAACCGGGGGCGGTGTCGTCCTCGAAGGTCACCTGACCCGCGCCGACGTCGGCCGCGCCGGAGTAGCGACAGGTGATGCGGGTGATCGGCAGGCCACCCTCGCCGTCGGCGAGCGAGGCCGAGGAGTCCTGCACGGTGAGGCGTACGACGCTCCCGCCCGAGCGCAGGACCAGCCCACGCGCCGTCGAGGTGCACTCCCGCGCGGCGAGCGTGGGCAGGTCGTCGATGGCGTCGCCCAGCTGCGAGGTCGGGATCTCGGCGAGGTCGACCACGTGGTCGACCACGAAGCCGTCGGGGGACACCAGGATCCCGGTGTAGCGGTTGACGGTGAAGTTGCCGAGGGGGTGGGCGGACGCCGGCGCGGCCGAGACGACCACGCACGAGGCGATCGCACCGAGGGCCAGCACCAGCCGTGCGATGACGCGCATCATCGGCCGGTCCCGACGGTGCGCAGCGTCTCGCGCGCCTCGGCACGCTGCCAGGGCGAGAGCCCCGGGTCGAGGTCGAGGCCGCGGCGCAGGTGGGTGCGCGCGGCGGCGTCCATGCCGAGCGCTGCCTCGATGGTGCCGCGGTGGATCCAGAACCTGGCCTCGGGCGAGTCGAGCCGGGTCGCCTTGCGGGTGACCCCGAGCGCCTCCCGGTCGCGTCCGACGCGGTGCAGGGCCCAGGCCAGGGCGTCGGCGACGTGGACGCTGGTGCGCTGGCGCCACTCCGCGCGCGCCTGCTCGAGGGCCTTCTCGGGCGAGCCGTGGTCGGCCTCGAAGAGCGCGGTCTCGAGGTCGGTGCGCACCCCGCTCGCGTCGAGCAGCCGGATGGTGGTGCGCACGACGGCGAACTGCGCATCGGCCTCGGCGGGCCGACCCAGGTGGAGCAACAGCTCACCGAGCTCGGTGAGGTACTCCGGCAGCGGCTGGCGGGCCACGACGTCCCGCCAGGTGGTGACCGCACCCTCCAGGTCGCCGCGCGCCGTCTGCAGGCGGGCGGTGGACACCAGGGCCGGCAGGTAGTCCGGAGAGGCCTCGAGGGCGACGTCGAGCTGACGCTGCGCGAGGCCGAGGCGGTCCTGCTTGCGCAGGATGTCGGCGTAGAGGGTGAGGGCGTACGCCTTGTCCGAGCGTGAGCCTGCGGCTGCCGTGCGCCGCAGCAGCGCACCGGCGCGGTCGAGGTCGCCGCGCAGCTCGAAGGCGTAGGAGTAGCGCGCCGACACGGCCGTGCTCGGCTGGAGCCGGTCGGCGGTGCGCAGGGCCTTCAGCTGCTCGTCGTAGCGGCCGAGCTCGTTGAGAGCGTCGACGCGGATCGCGAGCGCACCGAGGTCGCGCGGGTTGATCGCCAGGGCGGCGTCAGCGCTGGTGAGGGCGTCGTGGAAGTCGTGGCGCGCGGCGGACACGGCGGCGCGGGCCGCGAGCGCGGAGAAGTTGTCGTCGGGCTCGACGTCGAACGACTTCGCGACCGCGTCGTCGGCCTTCTGGTAGTAGGTCGCATTGCCGGTCAGGCGGGCCTGCTCGACGTAGCCGACGGCGAGGTTGGCCCACGACGCGTAGTCGCCCGGCACCCGCCGCAGCGTGTCCTGCAGGGCCGCGATGCTCGTGGCCAGGTCCTGACCGGAGCCGGGCACGACCCGCGGGGCCGTCGTCGTAGGCGGGGCGGCGGCGGGCTCGGACGTGGTGGCGACACCGACACCACCGGAGACGGCGAGGACGAGGCCGACACCGACGACGATGAGGCTCCTGCGCATGGGGGCGTCCTTTCGGGAGAAGCGGTCCCGCGGGGTGCACGGGGATGGTCCGGCCGCGCGACCGGGGTCGCGCGACCGGACCGGGTGTGGTCAGTCCTTGCGGGTACGACGTGCAGCGCTGCCGACGCCCCCGACGAGAGCCAGCAGGCCCACGCCGATGAACGCGACCGAGCTCTTGCGACCCGGGATGACGTTCTCGAGCAGGCCGCCCCCGTTGGAGGACGCGGCCGGTGCACCGCTCTTCGAGGGGTGCGGGTCGGCGTTGCTGCCACTGGCCGGGAGAGCCAGGTAGGGGAACGTCGTGCCGAACGCGGTGTCGTTGGCGTCGACCCCGTCACCGAGGTCGTTGGCCGAGCCGACCAGCTCACCCTCGACGACCTGGAGCGCGATGTCGATGACGTCGTCCCCGAGTCGACGGCCGTTGGGGAAGCCCTGCGTGTCGCCACCGATCACGCCGAGCCGGTTGGGCTGGGCGGTGACGGGGGTCGACATGTTCAGCCGCAGCTGCTCGCTGGGCGTCACCTTGCCCTTGGCCTTGTTGAGGCCCTTGACGCCGGTGAGGAACACCGACACGAGGTCGTTGCGCGGGGTCTTCGGTGCGTCGATGCCGTAGACACCCTCGACGAGCCTGGGCAGCTCGGGGTTGGTGACGTACTTCAGCGCGGCACCGTCCTGCGTCGGCTTGGAGGCGTTGAACGCGTCCTTGAGCTTCAGCGGGATGACCACCTCGTTGACCAGGGGGTTGCCCAGGCGCGAGACCTGTTGGAACTTGCCGTTGGCGCCCTTCTTCTGCGTGGTCGACCAGGTGCCGATGACGGGGTTCTTCTTGGCGTTGCCGTTCTTGGCGAGCCACTTCTGCGGCACCTGCAGCGCCACCGACTGGACGTTGAACCCGGCCAGCGTGTCGTCACCGGCCTCCGACAGGTCACCGCCGTAGAGCAGGTCGAAGACCCGGAGGTCGAGGAAGAACGGGTCCTCGGCCTGCCCGGCGAAGGACTTGACGTCCTTCGCGGGCGACGTGACCGCCTGCTTGCGCAGCGCGGCGTAGTTGGGCATCGACGCCTTGCCGATGTCGGACGGTGCCACGCGCTTCTTGCGCACGATCGTCTTGGTCTTGCCGGACTTGCTGATCCGCACCAGCTTGTAGGTCTGGTAGTAGTTCAGGTTCTTGTCCGTCAGGGACGTGACGGGACCCGTGGCTGCAAGGAACGTGTCCTTGGTGACGTAGTGGTCCTTGAAGGTCCAGCGGAAGGTCACGTCGGGCTTCGCGTCGGCGTTGTTGTCCACGTGGATGTCGTACTGGGCGTCGGTCGCGAAGCTGTAGAAGTTCGGACCACCTGCCGGCTCCTCGAAGGGCAGCCAGTTGGCGACCAGCGTGACGGTGTTCTGCGCCTCCGGACTGCGGAAGGCGTAGAGGTCGGTCGTGTCGTACTGCGGGGTCCCGGAGATGAGCGGGGCCTCACGGTGGCTCGACGCGGTCGCGGCCATCGGACCGACGCCGGCGAGGCCGACAGCCGTCAGCAGTCCGCCTGCGCAGGCCAGGGCCACAGCCCCGTGCCGCTTGGTGGGTCGTGTCATGAGCAACTACTCCTTGATGTCGGCCCGGTCGCGGCCTGTGGGGCCTGCCCGGGCAGCCCGGAACTCATCACGGAGCCGGGGTGCGGTGTGTTCGCGGTCACGCCCGTTGCGGATTGGTCTCCTCCGCCTCGTCTCCTTCGTGCGGCGCACACCTCGCCGGGTGCTCGACGGCGCCGCCTCGTCGGCGGCCTAGCCTGAGCACCGTGAAGGCCGTCGACCGCGAGATCCTGCGACTGGCGGTCCCGGCCTTCCTCGCCCTGGTCGCCGAGCCGCTCTTCCTGCTCTCCGACGCCGCCATCGTGGGCCACCTCGGCACGCCGGAGCTGGCCGGGCTCGGGATCGCGGCGGTGGTCCTGCAGACCGTCGTGGGGCTGTGCGTGTTCCTCGCCTACGGCACCACCGCGAGCGTCGCACGACACCTCGGTGCCGGCGACCTGCGAGCCGCCCTCGCCCAGGGCGTCGACGGGATCTGGCTCGCGGTCCTCATCGGCACCCTCGCCACCGTCGGTGGCATCGTGGCGACGCCGGCGCTGGTGGCTGCCTTCGGCACCGGACCGGAGGTCGCCGACCACGCCCGCACCTACCTGTCCATCGCCTTCCTCGGCACCACGCCGCTGCTGATCATGCTCGCCGCGACGGGTGTGCTGCGCGGCCTGCAGGACACGCGTACGCCACTGCTCGTCGCGGTCGTAGGCAACGCGCTCAACATCGCCCTCAACCTCTTCCTCGTCTACGGCCTCGACCTCGGCATCGCCGGGTCGGCCCTCGGGTCGGTGGTGGCGCAGGTGCTGTCCGCGGCCTGGCTGGTGGGGGTGGTGGTCCGCGCGGCACGCGCGCACGACGCGCCCCTGTCGCCCGACCGGGCCGGCATCACCGCTGCCGCGCACGCCGCGGTCGCCCTGGTCGTCCGCACCCTCGCGCTGCGTGCCTGCCTGCTCGTGGGCACCTACGCGGTGACCCGCGTGGGCACCGGCAGCAGCGACGTCAACGTCGCGACCCACCAGGTCGCGATCACCCTCTGGTCGTTCCTCGCCTTCGCGCTGGACGCGATCGCCATCGCCGCGCAGGCACTCACCGGACGGGCACTGGGCAGCGGCGACGTCGCGCACACCCGGCGCCTGACCCGCCGCATGGTGCGCTGGGGCTGGGGCAGCGGGATCGTGGCCGGTCTCGCCCTCGCCGTCGCTGCCCCCTGGCTCGGCGCCCTCTTCACCGACGACGCCGCGGTCCGTGCCCAGCTGGTGCCCGTCCTGCTGGTGGCCGCCCTCGGCCAGCCGCTCGCAGGCCTGGTCTTCGTGCTCGACGGCGTGCTCATCGGCGCCGGCGACGGGAGGTTCCTCGCGTGGGCCGGACTCGTCGTGCTGGCGGCGTACGCCCCCGCGGCGCTCTGGGCCGCGACCCTGCCGCACGGCCTGGTGGCGGTGTGGGTGGCGATGACGGTGGTCTTCATGGGCGCCCGCGGCGTCCTCCTGTCGTGGCGCGCCCGCGGGGACCACTGGCTCGTGACCGGTGCGGCGGTCCATCGTTAGGCCCGTGACCGACGACCTTGGGGGACACATGGCTCGACAGACGGCTCGACACCGCACCGCCCGCCACCTGGCACTGGTGGCCCTGCTCGCAGGCGCCCTCGTGCCGCTCGGCGCAGCTCGGGCCGCCGCCAGCCCGGGATGCCTCGACGAGACCCGGCCGCCGCTGGTCCCCGGCCTGCCTCTGCCGGGGGGCGACGGCTGCGACGACAGCACCCCGCCCGAGACCGCGGTCGTGCCGTCCACCGCGCCCAACGCGGCCGGCTTCGTCCGCGTCACGACGATGAGCTTCACCGTGAGCGTCCAGGTGGGCGACGGGGACGCCGGTCCCTTCGGCGTCGAGTGCAGGCTGGTCGGTCCGGCCCAGGCCCATGACTGGCGCGCCTGCGCCAGCCCGGTGACGTACGCCGGACTGCCCGACGGCTCCTACTCCTTCGCGGCTCGTGCGGTCGACCTCGGCGACCGGGCGCTCACACCGGACGACGGCCTGCCGCCGACCGTCACCGACACCCCCGACGAGGACACCACTCCCGCGACCCTGGCCTGGACCCAGGACACCCGGGCTCCCTTCGTCTTCGTCACCCAGAGCGCCTACGACGAGGAGACGCCGACGCAACCCGTCGTCACCTCGGACCCGGTGCCGGTCAGGCTCAACAGCAGCGAGGCGGGTTCGACCTTCGAGTGCACGGACGACGGGGACTCCGTGCCGTGCTCGGGCCCGCGCTGGGAGCTCGCCCACCCACAGGCCGGACGCCACGTCATCCGCGCGCGGACCGTCGACCGCGCCGGCAACGCGAGCGCCTGGTCCGAGCCCGTCGAGTTCTTCGTGCCCCGCGACCTCCGCCGCTCACGCGGGTGGAAGGCGGTGCGCGACGCGGCCTACGTCGACGGTGACGCCCTGCGGGCCACCCGGCGCGGCGTACGTCTCGTGGTGCCGCGCGCCACCGTCGGCGAGCTGCGGCTCATCGCGCCCCGCGGCCCCCGGCTCGGCAAGGTCCGGCTCCGCGTCGGGCGGGGTGACTGGCACGTGGTCGACCTCGCAGGTGCGCGGTCGCCGCTGCAGCAGTACGTCGTCCTCGACCGCTACTCCGGCACGCGGAAGGGCAAGGTCGTCATCGAGACGCTGAGCAACAAGCCGGTGGTCGTCGATGCCGTGGTGGCACGGCCCAACCGGTTCCCGCGCGAGACGGTGGCGCGGCGTCCACAGCTCTCCAGGTAGTCCCGGAACGCCGAACGGCCCGCCGCCTCCGAGGAGGCAGCGGGCCGTGCGGATGGTGCGTGGGTCAGGCGGGGACGACGTTGAGGGCCACCGTGGCGGACACCTCGTCGTGCAGCTTGACCGAGACCTCGTGGGCACCGAGCGACTTGATCGGGTTGGCCACGACGATCGTGCGGCGGTCGACCTTCTCGCCCGAGACCTCGGAGATCGCGTCGGCGATCTCCGCGGTGGTGACGGCGCCGAACAGGCGGCCTCCCTCACCGGCACGGACCTTCACGTTGACCGCGTTGGCCTCGAGCTTGGCCTTGACCTGGCCTGCGTGGTCCGCGTCGCGGACCGCACGGGCGGTGCGGGCAGCCTTGATCGACTCGATGGTCTTCTCGCCGCCGCGGCTCCACTTGATGCCGAGGCCACGCGGGACGAGGTAGTTGCGGCCGTAGCCGTCCTTGACCTCGACCACGTCGCCGGGGGCGCCGAGGCCGT
This sequence comes from Nocardioides sp. Soil774, assembly GCF_001428125.1. Classification (GTDB taxonomy): domain Bacteria; phylum Actinomycetota; class Actinomycetes; order Propionibacteriales; family Nocardioidaceae; genus Nocardioides. The sequence goes on from NZ_LMSM01000008.1 coordinate 303,976, forward strand.
CGACTTCCTGCGTCAGGATGAGCTTCATGTCTCGTGCTCCTCTCAGCGACCGGTGGACGTGTAGGGCAGCAGGGCGAGCTCGCGCGCGTTCTTGACGGCGATGGCCACGTCGCGCTGGTGCTGGACGCAGTTGCCGGTCACGCGACGGGCGCGGATCTTGCCACGGTCGGAGATGAACTTGCGGAGCAGCGTGGTGTCCTTGTAGTCGACACCGGTCGCCTTCTCCTTGCAGAACTGGCAAACCTTCTTCTTGGGCTTGCGCAGAATTGCCTTGGCCATTGTGGTGCTCCCTTTCAGTGAGCCCGGCCCTGAAGGCAATCAGGGACGGAATGGAATGTGGGTGTGGTGCTGGATCAGAAGGGGGGCTCGTCGTTGCCGCCGCTGACCCCGGGCGTGGCCCACGGGTCGTTGGGCGGAGCGGACTGACCGCCACCCTGGGCGCCCTGGGACTGACCGCCCCAGCTGCCGCCGCCACCGGACTGCGAGGGAGCCGGGCTGGCCCACGGGTCGTCGGCCGGCGCGGACTGCTGCCCGCCACCGCCCGAGTAGCCGGCGCCACCGCCGCCACCGGAGTAACCACCGGTGCCGCCCGAGCGCTGCGTCTTGGTGACCTTGGCCGATGCGGAGCGCAGCGACGGGCCGACCTCCTCGACGTCGATCTCGAACACGGTGCGCTTCTCACCCTCGCGGGTCTCGTACTGACGCGACTTGAGGCGACCCTGGACGATCACGCGCATGCCCCGCTGGAGGGACTCGGCGACGTTCTCCGCGGCCTGGCGCCACACAGCGCACGAGAGGAACAGCGTGTCGCCGTCCTTCCACTCGTTGCTCTGGCGGTCGAAGGTCCGCGGCGTCGACGCGATCCGGAAGTTGGCCACGGGCGCCCCCGAGGGGGTGAAGCGCAGCTCCGGGTCGTCGACGAGGTTGCCGATGACGGTGATCGTGGTCTCGCCTGCCATGTCAGGTCTCCTCAGAATGTCCTGCTGATCCGGGTGCTCCCGGTGATGCGCCCATCAAACAGGCACTCACCGACAGCGGGAAGGTGTTCTCCACAGATGCCTGCGAGGGCGATCAGTGGGCGTCGGGACGCATGACCTTCGTGCGCAGGATCGACTCGTTCAGCGTGAGCTGGCGGTCGAACTCCTTGACCGTCGCGGGCTCGGCCGTCAGCTTGATGACGGCGTAGATGCCCTCGGCGTTCTTCTTGATCTCGTACGCCATCCGGCGACGACCCCACACGTCGAGCGACTCGATCGAGCCACCGTCCTTGCGGATCACGTTGAGGTACTTGTCGAGCGACGGCTCGATGGTGCGCTCGTCGAGACTCGGGTCGAGGATGACCATCACTTCATAGGCACGCATAGCGGTCTCCACCTCCTCTGGGCTAGAGCGGCCACGGGCTTTCCGTGGCAGGAGGGACTGTGCGTTCGCGGCGCGTGTACGACGTGGGTCGTGCACCGCGGTCACCCGAAGGCAACCGGGGAAGGCTACCAGCGCACGCGCCGGCCGCAGGAATCGCTGCAGAGGCCCTGTGGAGGACGCCGGCACCGATGCGCGGATCGTCCTAGCCTCGTGGGGTGCCACATGTCCTGCCCCGAGTCGGCGCCGCCACGCCGTCGCGACCATCGGTGGTCGTGGCCGGTCGCTACACCCTGCTCGACCAGGTGGGCACCGGAGGCATGGGCTCGGTGTGGCGCGCGCACGACGAGCGCACGGGGCACCACGTCGCGGTCAAGGTCCTGGGCCGGCACAGCTCGGCGCTCCTCGCGCGGTTCGTGCGGGAACAGGCGATCCGGGTGCGCCACCCCCACGTCGTGGCGCCGCAGGGCTGGGCGGCCGAGGACGACCTGGTCGTGCTGGTGATGGAGCTGGTCGCGGGCGGCTCGGTCGCCGACCTGCTGCGCGAGCACGGGCCGCTGGACGCCGGGACGGCTGCGCTGCTGCTCGACCAGCTGCTGCAGGGGCTGTCAGCGGTCCACGGCGCCGGCCTGGTGCATCGCGACGTCAAGCCCGCCAACCTGCTGCTCGAGGCGACCGGCGACGACACCCCCCACCTGCGCCTGGGCGACTTCGGCGTCGCCGCACCCGTCGCGGATCGCCGGTTCACCACGGTGCCCGGGGCGATCGGCACCGACGGCTACATGGCGCCCGAGCAGGCACGCGGCGCGCCTCCGGAGCCGACCCAGGACCTCTACGCCGTCGGACGGGTGGGGCTCGAGCTCGTGACCGGGCTCCCGCCGGCACGCCAGCGCGAGGTCCCCTCGCACCCCCTGCGCCCGCTGCTCGAGCGGCTCCTGGTGGCCGACCCCGAGCAGCGGCTCGCGACGGCGGAGGCGGCACTGCGCCTGTTGCGGCGGCTCCCCGTGCCCCCGGCGGCGTACGCACCCGTCCCCGACCGCCTCGGTCCAGCGCCGGGACGGCGCCGCGCGTGGGTCGGCCCGCGCGACGTCGACTGGGTGGGGTGGTGCGCCGTCGCCGCCCTCCTCGCCGTCGTCGCGGGTTGTCTGCGGGTGCTCCTAGGCTGGGCCGCATGAGCCAGAGCGCGCTGTCCGTCGGAGCCCACGTCGACCAGAGCGACCCGCTCGCCGAGGCCGCGGCGCGCGGGACGTCGCTCGTGCAGTTCTTCCTCGGCGACCCGCAGGGCTACAAGGGCCCCGAGATCCGCTACGCCGGTGGGGCGGACGCCCTGCGCGCAGACGCCGAGCAGGCGGGTGTCGACCTCTACGTCCACGCGCCCTACATCGTCAACGTCGCCACGACCAACAACCGGATCCGCATCCCGAGCCGCAAGCTGCTGCAGCAGCACATGGACGCCGCGGCCTCGATCGGGGCGAAGGGACTGATCGTCCACGGCGGGCACGTCAACAAGACCGACGACCCGACGGTGGGCTTCGACAACTGGCGCAAGGCCGTCGAGGCCACCGACCTCAAGGTCCCGCTGCTCATCGAGAACACCGCCGGCGGCGACAACGCGATGGCCCGCCACCTCGACCGGATCGCCGGGGTGTGGGACGCCATCTCGTCGGCCGAGGGTGCGGAGATGGTCGGCTTCTGCCTCGACACCTGCCACGCCTGGGCGGGCGGCATCGAGCTCGGTGACGCCGTCGAGCGGATCAGGGCGATCACCGGCCGCATCGACCTCGTCCACGCCAACGACTCCCGCGACGACTTCGGCTCCGGCGCCGACCGGCACACCAGCTTCGGCCAGGGCCACCTGCCCGCCGACGAGCTCGCGGGCGTCGTGCGCGAGGCCGGCGCGCCCGTCATCTGCGAGACGCCGGGCGGAGCGGCCGAGCACGTGGCCGACTTCGCGTGGCTGCGCGAGCGAGTCGGAGCGTAGGAGCCGCCGATCGGCTCAGGCGGCGGGGCGCGCGACGACCACGAGGTTGCTGCGGTAGGCCGAGCCGTCCCAGTCCTCGCAGGTGATCAGCACGAGGCGGGCAGGTCCCGACCGGCCGAACACGCGGGTGTTCTCCCGCGCGAGCTCGGCGCGGCTCAGCACCCGCACCGACGCGACGTCGTACGCGAGCCGGCTGCGGCCGGTCCGCACCACGACCTCGTCCCCGGGGGCGAGCTGCTCGAGGTCGTCGAACGCCCCACCGCCGGTGTGGACGGTGTGACCGGTCAGGACCGCGGCACCATGCGGGCTGCCGGGCTGCCTGCCGCCTGACCACCAGCCGATCTGTCGCGGGTCCGACGGCGGGTTCAGCGCACCGTCCTCGGTCGTGATCGGCGAGACCGCCGCCCGTACGCCGAGCGCGGGGACGACGATCGACCGCGGACGCCCGGCCGGTCCCGACGGCTGCCCGGCCTCGGACGGCGCTACGGCTGCCGCGCGGTCCAGCCGGGCAGCGGGCGCGGCCCCCGCCCCCGTGGACCCGGCCGGCGCGGCTGCGTCGGAGCCGCCCCAGCCGGTGTGGGTCAGCACCCCTCCGGCGACCAGGAGGGTGGCCGCTGCGAGGAGCAGCGGCCACCTCCGGTGCCGAGCGGTGCGAGAGGCCTCAGCCACGGGCGCGGGTCCACCCCAGACGCCCGGTGATCGCGCCCAGGACGAGCAGCATCATGCCAAGCAGCGCGGTGGCGCCCCCATCCCGGACGGCGGTCGTGCTGCTGCCTGCCGCACCGGCGTTGACCGCAGTGGGGAGCGCCTCGTTGTTCGGGCCGTTCCTGCGGGCCGTGCTCGGGGCCACCTGCGCTCCGAACGCCTGGACGCCCAGCACCTCGGGGGCGGTCTCCGGGGCGGTCTCCGAGCCCGGGGCCTCCGCGGTCTCCGCCTCGACCTCGGGCGCGGGCGAGGAGGTCTCCTGGTCCGGCGTGGTGGAACCCGGGGTGGTCGGCGTCGTCCCGCCCTCGGTGGGGGGAGTGGTCGGCGTCGTCGGCGTCGGAGCCGCGCAGCCCTCGACCCAGAAGACCTTGGACTTGGTGTCGTTGCCGATCGAGCCAGGCGTGTGGATGGTCAGCTTGACGTGGTAGCCCTGCTGCGGGTGCGGCGCACCGGTGAAGGACAGCGTGTACTGCTGCCGTCCGTCGAGACCGGTCGCGGTGCCGGCACCGGACGCGGGGTCGCCGCCCACGAAGACCTGGGACGGTCCGCTGACCGTCATGCCGACGCCCGTGGTCGGCGCCTGCTCGGCGAAGGAGACCGTCGAGATGATGTCGGCGCCCTGGTCGAAGCCGTACCACTCGACGAGGAACGAGCACCCGACGTGGGGGGTGTTGTTGGGGATGCCGTCGAAGTCGCCGAGCGGCGCGATCTTCACCGTGCCGTTGTTGCCGGCCGGGTCGTTCGACGACGAGGGCGCACCGCCGTTGCCGGGGTTGCTGCCGCCCTGGTTGGTGCTGCCCGAGCTGTTGCCGCCCGGGTTGTCCTTGCCGGGCTTCCCAGGCTTGGCGGGCTTGCCCTGGCCGGCGGGGTGGGACGGGCCGTTGCCGGCGTTGCCGTTGCCGTGGTTGCCCTTGCCATTGCCGGCATCGCCGGGGGCCGGGGTGCCGGGCGCCGGGGCGCCGGGGTTGCTGGCGTTGCCGTTGCCGTTGCCGTTGCCGGGGCTGGCCGGGGGCTGGCCCTGGCCCTGGCCCTGTGCCGGCGACTGCGCGTTGCCGGGGTCGGCCTGGGCGGCGGGTGCCAGCGCGAGCGAGCCCATGCAGAGCAGGGCGGCCACGCTGAGGCTGGACGTGCGGGTGATGCTGTGCGCGATGGACATCGGTTTCTCTCCCCTGTGACGAGACGGTGCGGGTGGCGCCGTCCCGGTGTGGAACGCCGGCGCGATAACGCCGTCGTGGACTCAGATCGGTCGATCCGGGGCCCCGAGCTCCCAAACGCCGGTGCCTCTGATCACTCTGTGCAACGGGCATGGCCCGAACGGGCTATGGCCTCCTCACCCCGATGGTTGAGTTCTTGATGACTTCTTGACGAACCGCTCGGAGGTCTCGTGAAGAAAGTCGGCCCCGACGTGCAACCGATGCACGCCGTGCGACGTCTCTAGTCACAAGGGGCCAGACACGTACGGGGGTCGTGCCTGGCCCCTTGTAGCCTTCTCGGGGTGACGACCCCCCTGACACTGCGCCCCGTCTCCGCGCAGGAGCACCGCGACTTCATCGCCGGCCAGTCGTCCGCCAGCTTCCTCCAGACGCCGGCGTGGGCCAGCGTGAAGGCGGAGTGGCGCTCGGAGTCGGTCGGCTGGTTCCGCGGGAGCGACGGGCGCAGCGAGATGGTGGGCGTGGGTCTCGTGCTCTACCGCCAGCTGCCCAAGGTCCGGCGCTACCTCGCCTACCTCCCCGAGGGCCCGGTCATCGACTGGTCCGGTGACGACCTCGAGTCCTGGCTGACCCCCCTCGTCGCCCACCTCAAGGCCAAGGGCGCCTTCGCGGTCCGCATGGGGCCCCCGGTGGTCACCCGGCGCTGGTCGGCCGACCAGGTCAAGGCCGGCATCGCCGACGAGTCCGTGCGCTGCCTCGGCGACGTACCTCCCCTGGAGCGCTCGCAGGACGGCGCCTGCGTGATCGCCCAGCTGCACGAGCTGGGCTGGCAGCAGCAGAGCGCGGAGGGCGGCTTCTCGGCCGGGCAGCCGCAATTCAACTTCCAGATCCCCCTGGTCGACGGCGAGGGCGGCCCGCGCAGCGAGGACGACGTCCTGGCGGGCATGAACCAGCTGTGGCGCCGCAACATCAAGAAGGCCGACAAGGCCGGCGTCGAGGTCGCGCTCGGCGAGCGCCACGACCTCAAGGCCTTCCACGACCTCTACGCCCACACCGCGGAGCGCGACCACTTCACGCCCCGTCCGCTCTCCTACTTCGAGACGATGTACGACGCGCTCATCGCCGAGGACCCCGACCGCATCCAGCTCTGGCTGGCCCGCCACGAGGGCGACCTGGTCGCGGCCACCATCGCGATCCGCGTCGGCACCCACGCGTGGTACTCCTACGGTGCCTCGTCGACCGAGAAGCGCGAGGTGCGCGGGTCCAACGCCGTGCAGTGGGCGATGATCCGCCACGCGCTCGCGGCCGGCGCCCACGTCTACGACCTGCGCGGCATCACCGAGACCCTCGACGCCGACGACCCCCACGTCGGCCTCATCCAGTTCAAGGTCGGCACCGGCGGCCAGGCCGTGGAGTACGCCGGCGAGTGGGACTTGCCCATCAACCGGGCGATCTACAAGGCCTTCCAGCTGTACCTGGCGAGGCGCGCATGAGCCTCACGCTCCGCGTCGACGGCGAGCGGTGGCGCGCCCACCTGCTCGCGACCGCCACCCGCCACCCGGGCATCGTGCCGGTGGCCAAGGGCAACGGCTACGGCCTGACCCTGGGCCGGCTCGCGCGCCGCGCGCAGTGGCTGGCCGACCACGTCGAGCGCACCGGCGCGCGTCTCGACATGCTCGCGGTGGGCACCTACGACGAGGTCGGCGAGGCCGCGAGCCGCTACGACGGCGACCTGCTCGTGCTCACCCCGTGGCGCCCCTTCGGCGCCGCCCTCGACCTCGATGCGCGCACGACCTCGCGGGTGGTGCACACCGTCAGCCGTCCCGAGGACCTGACCGCGCTGCTGGAGCGCGACCCGGACGCCCGCTTCGTCCTCGAGCAGCTCACCTCGATGCGCCGCCACGGGATGACGCGGCGCGACCTCGCGGTCGCCGCCGACGTCGTACGCCGCCACGGTGGCGAGCGCGGCGGCCTGCGGGGCGTGGCGATGCACCTGCCGCTCAACACCACGTCGCACCTCGGCGAGGTGAGCCGGCTGGTCAACGACATCGTCGCCTCGGGCCTGCCCGCCCGCACCGTGTTCGTCTCGCACCTCACCCACGACGAGCACGCCCGGCTGGCCACGACGTACCCCGACTTCACGGTGCGCCCGCGCATCGGCACCGACCTCTGGCTCGGTGACCGCGGGGCGTTGTCGGTGAGCTCGACCGTGCTCGACGTGCACGAGGTCGAGCGCGGGGAGGCCTTCGGCTACCGCCAGCGCAGCGCGCCCAAGCACGGCCACATCGTCGTGGTCAGCGGCGGCACCGCGCACGGCATCGGCCTGGAGGCACCGACCGGTGACCAGTCGTTCAAGGCCCGCGCCGCGACGCTGGCACGCGGCGGCATGGACGCGGTCGGGTTCGTGCGCTCCCCGTTCTCCATCGACGGCAAGCAGCGGCTCTTCGCCGAGCCCCCGCACATGCAGGCCTCGATGCTCTTCGTGCCCTCAGGCGCGCGCGTGCCCCGCATCGGGGAGGACATCGAGGTCCGGGTGCGCTTCACCGCGACCGACTTCGACCGCGTCGTCATCGACTGAGGCTGCGCGCAGCAGCGCGACGACGAGCCACAGCAGGCCCGCCACGCGCAGCACGACCGCCAGCCAGTAGGCCCGGGCGTCGTCGGCGACCGTCGGCACCAGCGCCTGCCCGACGTACCACCCGGTGATCACCGAGCTCACCAGGTGCAGGCCCTGCCACACCAGCAGGTCGCGCCACCGTGGCACGGCGACGGCGGCCAGCGGGAGAACGAGCAGGGCCGACTCGGGTGGGGCGGAGGGGGCCACGACGAGGGCGGCGGCCAGCAGGAGGAGTCCGGCGCGGGCACTGGCGACGACGGTCGGGCGACCTGAGCGCCGCACCACCCACCACGCCGCCGCGGCGGCCAGCGCCAGGACGGCGAGCTGCACGACCGTCCGCGAGGTGCGCGAGCCGCCGAACCCCATCTGCTGCAGGAGCAGCCACACCGACCCGATGTCGGGCACCTCGCCATGACCGCGCCCGGGCAGCGTCACCACGACGTACGCCGCTGCTGCCGCGACGAGCGCGTCGACGCGGTCGCGCAGGCGACCGCCCACGGCGACGACCCCGACGGCCGCGACGGCCACGGGCAGCGCGAAGGCCGCCCCGATCCCGGCGCCGACCCCGGCCAGCCAGCCACGCCCGGACGTCCAGCCCCAGAGCAGCACGGCGACGCCGACGGCGGCGACGAGGTCCCAGGAGAGCCAGTGGACGAGCAGCACCGGGGACAGCGCCCACCCCGCGGCCCCCCAGGGTCGGCGTACGTCGGTGCGCGCGAGCAGCGCGGTGGCCAGCAGGGCGAGCCCGGCCAGCACCACGGCGAGGGCGGCGGTGGTCGCGACGGTGCCGGAGCCCGGGCCGAACCCCGCGAGACGCTCGAGCCAGGTGGTGACGTGCGGAGGGGTGCCCGCGTCGATCGCCGTGCCGGCCAGGTCGGACCAGCACATCTGCGCGAAGGGCTGGTCCTGCTTGCCCCACCCCGACGGCACGCACGCCGACTTGGCGAGCATGCCCGCGCCGAGGACGACCGCGGTCGCCCCGAGCAGGGCACGCGAGGCGTCCCACCAGCGGTGGGACCCCGCCCGGGTGCCCGCCGGTCCCCCGACGACCGCCGACATCGTGGCGGCCACCGGGTCGGTGCGCGTCGGCGCTCCCGCGTCGTGCACGTCCACCGCCGACCTCAGGGGCGGAGGTCCGCCACGGACCCGCGTTGCTCCACCCGGCCCGCCGGTGTGGTCGGGCTGGTCGGCGCGGGCGTGGTGGGCGCCGGCGTCGTCGGCGCCGGAGTGGGCGCCGGCGTGGTCGGCACCGGGGTCGTGGGCACCGGGGTCGTGGGCACCGGCGTGGTGGGCACCGGCGTCGGCGTCTCGGTGGGCGTCGGCGTCTCGGTCGGGGACTCCGTCGGCTGCCCCACCGTCGGCTCCTTGGTGGGCTGCTTGGTCGGCTGCTTGGTGGGCTGCGGCGACGGGGGTGCCGGCGGCGGGGTGTACTCGTGGCCGTCCTCGGGCGCGTCGCCGTCGACGTAGGCGGGCTCCGGGAAGTCCTCGACCTCCATGCCGTCCATGACCCGCTGCATGATCCCGGTCCAGGTCTGGGCGGGATAGACCGCACCGAAGTAGGACGGCAGCCACCCGTCGATCTGGTCGTCTCCGTCGCCGCGGACGTACATCACTGCCGTCGCCATCTGCGGGGTGTAGCCGGCGAACCAGGACGAGGACACGTGCTCGTCCTCGCCACCCGTGGCGGTGCCGGTCTTGCCGGCGGCGGGGCGGCCGAGCTCGAGGGCCGCCTGGCCGGTGCCGTTCTGGACGATCTGCTGCATCACGTAGGACGTGTCGGCCGCGATGTCCTCGTCGACCGCGCGGCGGTTGGCCGGCTTGTACTCGTAGAGGGTCCTGCCGTCCTTGTCGACGACCTTCTGCACGACGTGGGCGTCGGCGCGCTCGCCGCCGTTGGCGATGGTGGCGTAGGCGTTGGCCATGTTGATCGGGCTGACCCGGCCCTTGCCCAGGGTGATCAGCGTGTCCGACGGGCTGAAGTCGACCGACTTGTCGGGGATGCCGGGGTACTTCTTCGACGGCGTCTCGCCCGGGATCCCGAGCGCGCGCGCCATGTCGTAGATCGCGGCGGGGCCGTCGTTCATCGAGTCCGACATGTCGACGAAGGCCGTGTTGATCGACTCCTCGCCCGCCGTCACCAGGCTCACCGCGGAGCCGTAGTCGTTGCCGAGGCCGTCGCTGCCGGTGCCCTCGTTGCGCACCTCGGTGCCGTCGGGGAACTCGTAGGGCGAGTCGCCCTGGAAGGTGTCCTCGAGCGAGAAGCCCTGCTTGATCGCGGCCGCCACGGTCAGCGGCTTGATGGTCGAGCCCGCCATGCCGCCTGTCGCGGCCCAGTTGATCTGCGACTGGAGGTAGTCCTGGCCGCCGTAGAAGCCGCGCACCGCGCCGGTGCCGACCTCGATCGTCGCCGCGCCGATGTGGAGCTGCTTGTCGGCGAAGCCCTCGGGCTTCTCCTCCATCACGCCGGCCTCGACGTCGGCCATCACGTCGGGGTCGAACGTCGTGGTGATGCGCAGCCCGCCGCCGTCGATCTCGCTCTCGGACACGATGCCCTTGGCGAGCAGCTCGGACTTCACCAGCGCCAGCATGTGGCCCTTCTGGCCGCCGAACTGGCTCTGCGCGGCGACCTTCGGGAACTTCGGCAGCCGCTTCAGCGCCTGGTCGCGCTCCTCGGTGGTGATGGTGCCCATCTCCGCCATGCTGTCCAGGACGTACTCGTAGCGGCCCTTGAGGTCCTCCTTGGCCTGCTTGCCGTTGGCCGGGTCGTACTTCGAGGGGTTGTTGAGCACCGTGGCGAGCACGGCCGACTCACGCAGGCTGAGGTCCTTGGCGGGGTGGCCGAAGAACGCCTTCGACGCGGCCTGGATGCCGTAGGCCCCGCGGCCGAAGTAGATGGTGTTGAGGTATCCCTCGAGCACCTCGGTCTTGCTGAGCTGCTGCTGGATCTTGAGCGAGACGACCGCTTCCTTGATCTTGCGCTTGTAGCTCTGCTCGCTGCTCAGGTAGAGGATCTTGACGTACTGCTGGGTGATCGTCGAGGCACCCTGGCGGGCGTTGCCGCGGGCGTTGGAGAACAACGCGCGCAGGATGCCCTTGGGGTCGATGCCCTTGTCGGTCCAGAAGGTCTGGTTCTCCGCGGCGACCACCGCGTCCTGGATCGAGTCGGGCATCTCCCTGATCGGGATCGACTCGCGGTTCTGGTCCTCGTAGTAGGTGCCGAGCTGCTGCTTGCCGTCGGCGTAGTAGACGAACGTCGTCTGCGCCTGGAAGGCGGAGTTGGGCGTGGGGATGCCGATCGCCTGGTAGAGCACGACGACCGCGCCGCCCAGCACCAGCGCGCCGACCACGCCGAGCACGGCGAGGACCTTGGCGACCTTGGCGGCCCGCTGCTTGCCCGTACGTCGTGGCTTCGGCCGCTTGGTCTGCGCCGGACCGGCGGCCCTCCGCTTGTTCTGAGTCACCGGGCAAGGGTACGGGTGAGGCTCGGCAGTCCCGATTCGTCACCTGCGGATATATCGCTACGATAGGTCGTATGGCACGCCGTGGAGACACCATCGAGCTCGCAGTCCTCGGACTGCTGCACGAGGGACCCATGCACGGCTACGAGCTGCGCAAGCGGCTCAACCTGATGCTCGGCTGGGGCCGCGTGCTGTCCTACGGCTCGCTCTACCCGGCGCTGAAGAAGATGCTGCGCGCCAACCTCATCACCGAGGTCACCGCGTCCGCTGCGGGTGCCACCCCGGTGAGCCGGCGCCCCCGGATCACCTACGAGGTCACCGAGCTCGGCAACGAGCACTTCCAGCGGCTCATGTCGGAGGTGGGTCCGACCGCGTGGGAGGACGACAACTTCGACATCCGGTTCGCCTTCTTCTCCTCCACCGACATGGAGATCCGGCTCCGGGTGCTGGAGGGGCGGCGCTCGCGGCTCCAGGAGCGGCTCGCCCGCGTGCAGGGCGAGCTCGAGCGCACCCAGGCCGAGGTCAACCGCTACGCCGCCGAGCTCCAGCGGCACGGCGTCGAGTCGGTCGAGCGCGAGGTGCGCTGGCTCTCGGACCTGATCCGCGCCGAGCGCGGCGACGGGTCGCAGGGTTCCTCGTCCGTCACGCCCCCCGCAGCACCCACCGCACCATCCACCACCCCACGGGCCGCCGGTGGCGTCCCGGCCACCAACGACTGACCACGAGTCATGCGTCCAGTCGAGACCAGTAGAGAGAAGGAGAGCCCCATGGGTTCGGTACGAGTAGGGATCGTCGGGGTCGGCAACTGCGCCACCTCCCTCATCCAGGGCGTTGAGTACTACAAGGACGCGGACCCGACCGGGACCGTTCCGGGGCTCATGCACGTCGTCTTCGGCGACTACCACGTCAAGGACGTCGAGTTCGTCGTCGCCTTCGACGTCGACGACAAGAAGGTCGGCAAGGACCTGTCCGAGGCGATCAACGCCTCGGAGAACAACACCATCAAGATCGCCGACGTCCCGACGCTCGGCATCGAGGTCAAGCGCGGCCCCACCCTCGACGGCCTCGGCAAGTACTACCGCCAGACCATCGAGGAGTCGGGCGCCGAGCCCGTCGACGTCGTGCAGGCGCTCAAGGACGCCGAGGTCGACGTCCTCGTGTCCTACCTCCCCGTGGGCTCGGAGGAGGCCGACAAGTTCTACGCCCAGTGCGCGATCGACGCGGGCGTGGCCTTCGTCAACGCACTGCCCGTCTTCATCGCCTCCGACCCGGTCTGGGCCAAGAAGTTCGAGGACGCCGGCGTCCCGATCGTCGGCGACGACATCAAGAGCCAGGTCGGTGCCACCATCACCCACCGCGTGATGGCGAAGCTGTTCGAGGACCGCGGCGTCGCGCTGGACCGCACCTACCAGCTCAACGTCGGCGGCAACATGGACTTCAAGAACATGCTCGAGCGCGAGCGCCTGGAGTCCAAGAAGGTCTCCAAGACCCAGGCCGTCACCTCCAACCTCGAGGGCTCGCTGGCCGGCGTCGGCGCCGACGACCGCAACGTCCACATCGGCCCGTCCGACTACGTCGCGTGGCTCGACGACCGCAAGTGGGCCTACGTCCGCCTCGAGGGTCGCGCCTTCGGTGACGTCCCGCTCAACCTCGAGTACAAGCTCGAGGTCTGGGACTCCCCCAACTCGGCCGGCATCATCATCGACGCCGTCCGCGCGGCCAAGATCGCCAAGGACCGCGGCATCGGTGGCCCGATCCTCCCCGCCTCGGCCTACCTCATGAAGTCCCCGCCGGTGCAGATGGCCGACGACCTCGGTCGCGCCGAGCTGGAGAAGTTCATCAAGGGCGAGTGACGCCCGCGTCGTACGACGCTGCAGCAGGCGGCCCCGCAGGTCCACGTCCCGGACCTGCGGGGCCGCTGGCGTCTCCGGGTCGTGCGTAACCTCCCTCGTCCCGGCGTCGTTCTTTGGTCACCTGACGCAGTCTTCGAGCGCGTCCCGTCACCGAGGAAGCACGATGCCCCGTTCACGACGGCTCGCGGCCACCGCCGCGACCACCCTCCTCGCCGGCCTGCTGACCGCCACCGCGGTCGTCGGCACCGGCTCCGCCCACGCGGCAGCGGCAGGCGCTCCCGCCGCCGCGCGGTCCACGACCGTGGTGTCCGAGGGCACCGTCGGTGGCCTGGACGTCGAGAACTCCTTCGTCTCCGCCGTCGGTTGGGTCAAGCCCGGTGACACCTACCCCTCGCGGATCATCGTGCGCAACACCTCGCCCGCGACCGTGGACGGCGCGACCGTCACCGTGACCGCACCGGCGGGGAGCACGATCCTCCGCGCCGGGACCACCGACGTCGGCGCGGCGACGTACACCTGGCAGGTGGGCAGCCTGGCTGCGGGAGCCTCGCGCACGCTGGTCCTCGAGAGCCGCGCCGCCTCCCTGGACGAGCTGGCCACGGTGGTGTGGCGCGACCTGTCCACCAAGGCCACCGTCACCGTCGGCGCCGCGACGAAGGCGCTGACCAGCCACGGCCCCAAGGTCATCCCGCCGGGCGAGGAGTACGACACCGCCCGCTACGGCGACCGCCCGTTCCCCGTGGTCCCGGTCGCCTACACCGACCGCGACTACATCGCGCACGACGCGACGCTCGACCAGGTCCTCAACGACCCGGCCAACCCGGGCTCGACCTTCAACCTCTACCAGGAGATGAGCCTGGGCCAGCTCTACCCCGAGGGCACCGTCCCCTCGACCGGCAAGGCGTCCGCCGACTTCAACTACGCCCCCGGGTTCCCCTTCAGCACGGTGCAGCCCGGCCAGACGTGCACGGGTGGTGTGACCTACGCCGACAGCCCGGTCCCGGCCCGGGGCACGCCGCTCTACCCGCAGCGCATCGCCGACGGCGTCTACCAGCTCCCCGGCAACACGGCCTACTACGGCGCCGACGCCAACGGCTCGGCCCTGACCGGCTCGCTCGCCGGCGTGGGCGCGCTCCAGGCCATCGACTCCGGCTGCGGACCGGCCGGCAAGCTCGTCCTCGACGCGGCCGCGATCGCCGACCCCGAGATCGACTACTCCGACTACGACACCGACAAGGACGGGGTCGTCGACTTCTTCATGGCCGTCTTCGCCGGCTGCGGGGGCAACGGCGCCTCGCAGCTGTCGGTCGCCGGGTGCCCGCAGGACTACGGCGTCGCGCCCTACGACAACGTCTGGCCGCACTCGTCGAGCCTGGAGTTCTACTACTCCGACCCGAAGACCAACCTGCCCGGCTTCGCCACCGACGACCAGCTCAAGGACCTCGAGGGCCGTCCGCTCTGGTACACCGACACCACCTACTCCGACATGACGACGACCGACAAGGGCGAGGACCTGAAGGTCTACGTGCGCATCGGCCCCTACAACGTCAACCCGGAGACCGCGATCGACGCCGCGAGCGTGATCTCGCACGAGTACGGCCACTCCCTCGGCCTGCCCGACTTCTACTCCACCGGAAGCCGCGAGACCTACGGCGACTGGAACCTGATGGCCACCGACAAGTCCCACCACATCGACGCGTTCGGCCGCCAGGAGCTCGGCTGGGTGGTGCCGGAGGTGCTCGACTCCTCGCGCACCGAGACCGGCATCACCGACTCCAAGCAGGACACCGACACGATCGCGTGGCAGCGGCCTGACGGGACGGCGTACACCCTCACCGAGGGACAGGACGGTGTCGGCCGGGTGCAGAACTCGCAGATGTACGTCGCCAAGCTCCCGGGCCGGGTCCTCCTCGACCCCGCCAAGTTCGACACCGGTGACATGGCGTCGGCGTCGCACACCTGGTGGTCGCGCTCGGGCAATGACTTCGGGTGCGCCAAGGACCCCGGCAAGGGTCACAACATCGACGTGGCCGTGCCCGAGGTGGCCTCGCTCCCCGCGGGCACGACCCTCACGGCCGACTTCAAGTCCATGTGGGACATCGAGTGGGACTACGACTACGGCTTCGTGCTCACCTCCACCGACGGCGGCCAGAGCTTCACCTCCCACCCCTCGGAGAAGGGCTACACCACCTCGAACACCGATCCGCTCGCCGGCAACCCCAACCAGAACGCCTGCCAGCAGGCCTTCGACAACGGGATCACCGGGACCTCGGGCTCCTACCAGGCCGGCTCCGAGGCCTTCGACCGCAAGGCCGGCAACACGCCCGACATGGTCTACCTCGCCGACAGCTACGACATCTCCGACCTCGTCGGCTCCGACAGCCCCGTGCTGCGCTTCAGCTATGCCACCGACCCCGGCCTGGCCCGGCCCGGCTGGTTCATCGACGACCTGAGGATCACCGCGACGCTCCCGGACGGCTCGACGCGCGAGATCTACGGCACCGACTTCGAGACCAGCGGCTCACCCGAGGACCCGCGCATCTTCAACGGCGGCTGCCGGGCCGACGGCCCCGGCGCCCAGTGCACCCAGGGCTGGCAGTACGTCGCCGCGGGCGCGGAGGGACCCTCCGACCACGCCTACTACATGGAGATGCGCGACCGCTCCGGCTTCGACCTCGACGGCAACGGACAGATCGACCGCGACCCCATCGCGTTCGCGTCCGGCTTCTACACCGCCTACACCGACGAGGCCCACGGCTACGGCAACGCCGGCACCGACGACCCGCCGGCGCAGTCGCCGCTCGACAGCCAGCCGGAGCCGGGCAGCAACACGCCCGACCTCTCCGACGCCGCCTGGACCGCAGCGCCCGGCGACTCGCACTTCTCCGACGGCGGTGCGGGATGGACCGACAACTACGCCGACCCGACCAGCGGGTCCGGCAACTGGGACTTCGACTACGACTGCCTGGGCTTCGACGTGCTCCGGATGACCGGCAACGGTGACGGCACAGTGGCCGGGGAGGGACCCGAGGCAGCCGATGGCGACCTCACCGGCGACGTGCGCTTCACCCTCGGCGCCGGGTGCGGCACCTTCGACTACGGCTACGGCGACGAGGTCCTGCCGGACGCCAACACGGCCCCGAAGGCCGTCGCCACCGCCACGCCGACGAGCACGTCGACCGGCAGCACCGTCACCCTGGACGCCTCCGCCAGCACCGACGCGGAGACCCCGGGCGCACTGACGTACTCGTGGGACCTCGGTGACGGGGGCACCACGAAGGACGCCGAGGGTGCGATGGTCCGGCACGCCTGGAACGAGCCGGGCACCTACGACGCCACCGTCACGGTCTCCGACGCTGCCGGGCTCACCGACCGCGCGACCGTCCGGGTGACCGTCGTCGCCGCCGGGACCACTCCCACTCCCGGCCCCACGCCCGGCCCCACTCCCGGCCCGGGTCCCGACCCGGTTCCGACCCCTGGCGGGACCGACCAGCCCGAGCTCACCACCACGTCCGTGCCGCCGGCGGGGCTGACCCGGCGCCAGCCCTGCCAGGGCAGGGCCGTGGGGCACCTCGGCAGCTGGCGGGTGGTGCAGGGCCGCGCACCCGGCGGCAGCTACTGCGACAACGGCGGCACGCGCCAGGGGCGCGACGTTCTGCGGCTCGGCTTCCGTGGCGACGCGGTCGACGTCGTGTTCGGGCGGGCGCGACGCGGCGGCAGGGCGGTGCTCTTCGTCGACGGCGAGCGGGTGGGCACCCTCTCGTTCGCCGGCCGGCGGGACCGGCCCCACCTCGACCGGCACGCCGTCATCAGCGGCCTGGGCGACGGGCGCCCGCACCGCCTGCGCCTGGTCGTGAAGCGAGGACGGGCCTTCGTCGAGGGCTTCCGGACCCTCGGCTGAGGCCGGCCCCGACCCGGTCGGCTCGGGGGCGGCCCCGCAGGTCCACGCGACCTGCGGGGCCGCCGCCGGGTCAGGCGGTCGCGGCCGCCACGAGCAGGCGAGCGGTGGCCCGGGCGTCCTCGGCCACGCGCGGGTCGGCCGAGAGGGCACCGTCGGCCAGCCCGCCGTCGAGCAGCAGGGTCAGGGTCCGCGCCAGGCCGGCCGGGTCGGCGGCACCCGCCTGGTCCGCCAGGTCGGCGACCCAGGTGCGCACCGACTCCTTGTGCGCGACCGTGCGCTGGTGCACCGCGGTGCCCGGCACCGACTCGGCGGCGGCGTTGATGAAGGCACAGCCGCGGTAGCCCTCGCGCCGGCACGCGCTCGCGAGCGCGTCGAACATGCCGACCAGCTGCTCGCCGGGGGCGTCGCCCGCCGCCCGCGCGGCGTCGCGCAGCTGGCCGCTCCAGATCGTGTCGACCTTGTCGAGGTAGGCCAGGACCAGCTCGTCCTTGGCCGGGAAGTGCTTGTAGAAGGTCGCCTTCGCGACCCCCGACTCGGCGATGATCAGGTCCACGCCCACCGCGCGGATCCCCCGGGCGTAGAACAGCGCGAACGCGGTCTGGAGGATGCGGTCACGGGCGGGGACGACGGCCATGGGTTGATGGTAGACAGATCTGTCTGCTAACGTCCACCTCGAGGCAGACAGACCTGTCTGCCCTGGACGAAGGAATCACTCATGGACATCGCAGTGCTCGGCACCGGCATGGTCGGCCAGGCCCTCGCCGGCGGCCTTACCCGGCTCGGCCACTCCGTCACCGTCGGCACGCGTGACCCCGGGGCCACGCTCGCCCGCACCGAACCCGACGGCATGGGCAACCCGCCCTTCGCCGCCTGGCACGCCGAGCACGCCGACGTCGCGCTCGCGACGTACGCCGATGCCGCCGCGGGCGCCGAGCTCGTGGTGCTGGCCGGCAACGGGTCCGCGGCCCTCGACATGCTCACCGCCGCCGGGGCCGAGGCCCTCGACGGCGTGGTGCTGCTCGACATCTCCAACCCCCTCGACTTCTCCGCCGGCTTCCCGCCGAGCCTCTTCGTCAAGGACACCGACTCCCTGGGCGAGCGCATCCAGGCGAGCTTCCCCGGCCTGCGGGTCGTGAAGTCGCTCAACACGCTCACCGCGCCGCTGATGGTCGATCCCAGCCTGCTCGGGGAGCCGAGCACCGTCTTCGTCTCCGGCGACGACCCGGCGGCCAAGGCCCTGGTGACCGAGATCCTGACCGGCTTCGGCCACACCGACGTGATCGACCTCGGCGGCATCGAGACCGCGCGCGGCACCGAGATGCTGCTGCCGCTGTGGCTGCGCACCATGGGCGCCCTCGGCACCGGGATGTTCAACTTCCGGGTCGTGCGCTGAGCCGGGGCGCTCAGCCCTGGCGGGCCGCCCACCAGGCCCGGAGCGCGGCCTCGGCCTCCTCGGGCGACTTCGGCCCCTCGTCCATGCGCAGCTCGAGCAGGAACGCGTAGGCCTCGCCGACCTCACGACCGGGACCGATCCCCAGGATCGTCATGATCTGGTTGCCGTCGAGGTCGGGCCGGATGGAGGCCAGCTCCTCCTCCTCACCGAGCCGCGCGATGCGCTCCTCGAGCGAGTCATAGGTGCGGCGCAGCCGGTCGGCCTTGCGCTGGTTGCGCGTCGTGCAGTCCGCGCGGGTGAGGATGTGCAGGCGCTCGAGCTGGTCGCCGGCGTCGCGGACGTAGCGACGTACGGCGCTGTCGGTCCACTCGCCGGAGCCGTAGCCGTGGAAGCGCAGATGGAGCTCCACCAGGGTGGAGACCGCGTCGATGTCGGCGTTGGAGAAGCGCAGCGCCTTCATCCGCTTGCGGGTGAGCTTGGCGCCCACGACGTCGTGGTGGTGGAAGGTGACGGTCCCGCCGGCCTCGAAGCGACGCGTGCGCGGCTTGCCGACGTCGTGCATGAGCGCTGCGAACCGCGAGACGAAGTCGGGCCCGCCGCCGAGGCGGTGCTCGAGGTCGATCGACTGCTCCAGCACCGTGAGGGTGTGCTCGTAGACGTCCTTGTGGCGGTGGTGCTCGTCGCGCTCGAGCGCGAGCGCCGGGAGCTCGGGGAGCACGTGCGCGGCCAGGCCCGTCTCCACCAGCAGGGTCAGGCCCAGGCGCGGGTGGGGTGCGCAGACGAGCTTCACCAGCTCGTCGCGCACGCGCTCGGCCGAGATGATCTCGATGCGACCGGCCATCGCGGTCATCGCCGCGACCACGTCGGGGGCGACGGTGAAGCCGAGCTGGGCGGCGAACCGGGCGGCGCGCATCATCCGCAGCGGGTCGTCGGAGAAGGAGTCCTCGGGGGTGCCGGGGGTGCGGAGCACGCGCTCGGCGAGGTCGACGATCCCGCCGAACGGGTCGACGAACTCCCGGCTCGGCACCCGCACGGCCATCGAGTTCACCGAGAAGTCGCGTCGGCCCAGGTCGCCGGCGAGGGTCTCGCCGAAGGAGACGTCGGGGTTGCGTGAGGACGGGTCGTAGGTCTCGGAGCGGTAGGTGGTGATCTCGACCTGCCACGGACCCTTGCGGCACCCGATGGTGCCGAACTCGCGGCCCATGTCCCACACCGCGTCGGCCCACCCCTTGACGAGCCGCTCGGTGACGTCGGGGTGCGCGGAGGTGGTGAAGTCGAGGTCGTTCTGCAGCCGCCCGATCATCGCGTCGCGCACCGGGCCGCCCACCAGCGCGAGCTCCTCGCCGGCGTCGGCGAACAGCGCACCGAGCTCGTCGATCACCGAGCCGATGCGCGTCAGCTCGGTGGCGACGCGGCTCTGAATCTCGACGATCGTGAGGGGCTGCAGGGCGACGTCGGACACGACAGGCCAGTCTACGTGTCGGCCCGGGGAGCCGAGAGTCCGGCGCAGCGCAGGCTCACTGGTCCTCTAGCATCGGTGCGTGCCCCACCCGTCGTCGTTCCGTGCTGCCCTGGCGGGGCTCCTGACCCTCGGCGCCACCGCGAGCCTGGTCTGCACCGGGCTCGTCCCGCCTGCCGCGGCGACCCCCGCCGAGGACCCCGACCCCCTCGTCGTCCACATCGACACGATCAGTCCCGAGCTGCCCCGGAAGGGCGACGTCAGCATCACCGGCACGGTGACCAACGTCAGCGACGACACCTTCACCCGCGTCAACCTGCACGCCTTCTCCTCCCAGGACCCGCTCCTCGACGCCACCGCGCTGCGGGCGTCCGCTGCTCTCGACCCGAGCGTCGACGTCGGCCCGCGGGTGACGGTGCCCGGCACCTTCGACACCGTCGACGAGCTGGCGCCGGGCGAGACGGCCTCGTTCAGCGACTCGGTGCCGGTCGAGCTGCTCGGGATCCCCGACCAGGAGGGCGTCTACTGGATCGGCATCCACGCGCTGGGTGACGGCGCCGTGCCGCGCGACACGGTGGCCGACGGGCGCGCCCGCACGTTCATCCCGCGGCGTCCGTCCGGCGACGGTGTGCAGGAGGCCTCGGTCATCCTCTCGGTGCGCAGCCGCGTCTGGTACGACGAGGACGGACGCATCAGCGGTGGGGAGCGGTGGCTACGGCGTCTCGAGGAGGGCGGCAGCCTCGACGGCGTCCTCGACATGGCCGACTCGGCGGACGGTACGCCGTACAGCTGGCTGGTCGACCCCGCCGTGCTGGTCGCCCTGGTGCGGCTGGCCCATGGCAACCCCGCGCGCAGCATCGGCCCCGACACCACCGTGCCGGGACAGGAGCCCACCCCGACCGAGACCCCGACCGACGCACCCGCGACCGAGGGCACGCAGGCGCCGGGCAGCCTGACCCCGCCGCCGTCGACGGAGTCGCACGAGGGCGAGGGCTCGAGTGACGTCGACGAGGCGGTGTCCGCGGCGGCCGGAGCGTGGATCCAACGCTTCGTCACCCTCGCCGGCGACCAGCCGGTGCTGACGCTGCCCTTCGGTGACCTCGACGTCTCCGCGGCCGTGCGCAACGACCCGACCCGCTTCACCGAGGCGATGGCCCGCAGCGCCCAGGTCATGTCCGACCTGGGCCTCCCGACCCGACCCACGGTGGCGCCGACCGACGACCTGCTGAGCCCGGAGGCCATCGCCGCGACGCCCGACGACGCGCTCGTGCTGATCGGCGACAACGCGTTCGCGCTGCCGCCCGAAGCCCCCACCTCGGTGGTCCGGATGCTCGGCCACGACGTCGTGGTGACCAGCACCGGGGCCGAGGCCGGTGGCCCCGGCCCGACCGCGGCCACCGACCCGCTCGCCCTGCGCCAGCGCCTGCTCAGCGAGGCCGCCCTGCGCCTGCGCGACGACAACACCGCGCCGCTCGTGGTGACGCTGCCCACCGTGTGGCGCGGGGAGGACGCCGCCACCTTCTTCCAGCGCCTCGACCGGCCGTGGCTCGACGTGGTCCCGGTCGAGGCCGTGGCCGCCCGCACCCCGGTCGGGGTGCCGGCCTCGAGGCTGCTCTACTCCGACACCGACCGCGACGCCGAGCTCGATGCGGCGAGCTTCGCCGCCGCGACCCGGGCCACGGCCGCCTCGACGCTGCTGGAGCAGGTGCTCACCCTCCAGACCACCATCGAGCAGCAGGTCCGCGACGAGGTGCTGGTGAGCCTGTCCGAGCAGCACCGGGAGCGTCCGCGACTCGCGATCCGGGCGGCGGGCCGGGTGGAGCAGGCCCTCCAGGACGACCTGGGCCGGATCAGCATCGAGGCACCGACGGCCGTCACCCTGTCGAGCGACTCGGGGCCCTTCGGCGCCACGCTCGTCAACGGCCTCGACCAGCCCGTGACCGTGCAGGTCCGCACCACGACCGACGGCGAGCTGAGCGTCACCGGCGACGGCGAACGCCGGCTCGGCCCGCGGGCCCGCAGCGTCCTGCGCTACAAGGCCACCAGCTCCCAGGCCGGGGTGCACAGCGTGCGACTGGTCGTCACGAGCGTGGACGGCACGCCCCTCGGCTCCAGCGACGTGCTCCCGATCCGGGCCGCTCGGGTGAGCGCGCTGATCTGGATCGTGATGGCCCTCGGTGCCCTCGTGCTGTTCGGGATGATCGGCTACCGGCTGCCCGGTCAGATCCGACAGCGTCGCGCCGAGCTGGCTGCTGCGGAGCAGGCCGAGGCAGCAGCCCCCGCGGACACCACCACCCCGACCGACCTCCCGGCCGACCTCCCGGCCGACCCCGCCCCGGGCCGCGCATGAGCGACCAGCGGATCCTGGCTTCCTCGGCCGTGATGGCCGCGGGCACCGTCTTCTCCCGTGCGTCGGGCTACGTCCGCGCAGCGCTGCTCGTGGTCGCGCTCGGCTCCGGGGTGCGCGGCGACCTCTTCGCCATCGCCAACACCCTTCCCAACATGGTCTACATCCTGCTGGCGGGCGGGATCTTCAACGCGGTGCTGGTCCCGCAGCTCGTGCGCCGGATCAAGGAGGACGCCGACGGCGGCGACGCCTACGCGAGCCGGGTGATCACCCTGTCGGCGCTGTTCCTCGGTGCCGTCACGATCGTGCTGGTGCTCGCCGCGCCGCTGGTGCTGCGGCTCTACCTCAACGGCGACTACTACGAGCCCGCGCAGGCCGCCCAGCTCGAGTCCATCGTCGACCTGACCCGGTGGTGCCTGCCGCAGGTCTTCTTCTACGGCATGTACGTCCTGGTCGGGCAGGTCCTCAACGCCCGCGGCCGATTCGGGCCGATGATGTGGGCCCCGATCGCCAACAACCTGCTCTCGGTCGCCATCCTGCTCACCTACTTGCTCGTCTTCGGTCCCACCGGCAAGGGTGCCGTGCGCGACAGCGCGGTGGGCTCCTCGGCCGAGGTGCTGCTCGGCCTCGGCTCGACGCTCGGGATCGTCGCCCAGTTCCTCGTGCTGGTGCCCTACCTCCGCGCCTCCGGCTTCACCTACCGCCCGCGCTTCGACTTCCGCGACCCCGAGCTGCGCCACACCCTGCGCCTGGGCGTGTGGACGGTGCTCTTCGTGGTGGTCACCCAGCTGGCCTACCTCCGCGTGGTCTTCCTCGCCTCGGGCGGGAGCGTCGCCGGCGGCACCGGCTACCTCGTCTACTCCAACAGCCTGCTGATCATGATGGTGCCGCACGCGATCATCACCGTCTCGCTGGCGACCGCGATCCTGCCGCGCCTGTCGTCGTACGCCCACGAGGGCCGCCTCGCCGAGCTCGGCAGCACCGTCGGCTCCACCCTGCGCACCTCGCTGGCCCTGGTGCTGCCCTTCGCTGTGCTGCTGCCGATCACGGCGGTCGACGTCGCCGGGGTGGCGTTCAGCTGGGCCGATGCGCAGGAGGCCGCGCGCTTCGCGCCGACCCTGGCGGTGTTCGGGCCGGCGCTGGTCTTCTTCACCGTCCACTACTTCATGCTGCGGGGCTTCTACGCGATGGAGATGACCAGGCTCGTCTTCTTCGTCCAGCTCGCCGTCTCGGCCACCAACGTCGTCGTCGCCAGCGTCCTGGTGCCGATGGGCGACGCCACGACGACGGCCCCCCTGCTCGTGGTGGCCTACCTGACGTCGTACGTCGTCGGCGCAGCCGCGAGCTTCCTCCTCCTGCAACGCACCGTCGGGGGCCTCCAGACCGCCCAGCTCGTGCGCTTCCTCGTGCGGATGGCCATCGTCCTCGCGGCCGCCGGCGCCGTCGCCTGGCTCGTCGAGCTCTCCCTCGCCGGCCTGGGCGAGTACCCCGGACCGCTGCTGTCGCTCGTGCGGGGCGGGCTGAGCGCCGCCGCCGGGATGCTGGTCGTGCTCCTCGGTGCCCGCCTGCTGCACGTGCGCGAGGTCACCGGCCTGGTCGACACCGTCGCGGCGCGGCTGCGTCGCGGATGAGACTCCCTAGAGTGGGCTGGGGACGAGGACCGCACGATCCGACGGTGGGAGCGAGGTGAGCATGCCGACATCGATGCAGGCCGGCGACGTCCTCGCCGGGCGCTACCGCCTCGACGACCTGCTCGCGGAGAGCGGCGGCGGGCGCTTCTGGCGCGCCCACGACCTCGTGCTGCACCGCCCCGTCTCCGTCCACCTGCTGCCCGGCGACGACGATCGCGCCGAGTCGCTCCTCGAGGCCGCACGACGCACCGGGCCCGTCATCAACCGACGCCTGCTGCGGGTGCTCGACGCCGAGGTGGCCGACGGCCGGTGCTACGTCGTCAACGAGTGGGGCCAGGGCGAGTCGCTCGACATCCTGCTCAGCCGTGAGGGGCCGCTGGCACCCCGGCGCGCGGCCTGGCTGGTCAGCGAGGTCGCCGACAGCCTGGCCGAGGCGCACGACGCCGGCCTCGCCCACGGGTGCCTGACCCCGGAGAACGTCCTCGTCGACCAGCACGGCCAGGTCCGCCTGATCGGCTTCGGTGTCGACGCCGCGCTGCGCGGCCTGCCGCCCGGTCGGGTCAACGTCGACGAGATCGACCTCGCCGGCCTGCTCTACTGCGCGCTCACCGGCAAGTGGGCCGGCATCTCGGAGTCCGCCGTGTCGCCGGCCCCGGAGGTGCACGGCGAGGTGCTGCGCCCGCGCCGGGTCCGGGCAGGCATCCCCCGGATGCTCGACGCGCTGTGCGACCAGGTGCTCAACCCCGAGCACGCCCCCGGCGCGGCCGGCACCGACTACACCGCACGCCGCGTCCGCGACCTGCTGCGCGACTACGTCGGCGACATGACCGGCACGCAGCCGGCCGTGCCGGTGATGCGGACGGTGCCGCACGACGACCCGTCCACCTCGACCGGGGCCGCCACCGATCCCGCGACCGCGGCACCTGCCGCCGACGCGCCGGTGGCCGGTCAGCCCGAGCCCGCGGTCGAGACGACGTTCGTGGCCGAGGAGCCGCCGGCGGTCGCCCCCGCCGCTCCGGCGCCCGCGCCCGACCTCCCCACCGAGGCCGGGATGCCGGTCTTCCACGACGACGACGAGGTCGACTGGCTGCGTGCGCGTGCCGAACGGCCTGCGCCGCCGCCGCCGCTCGACGACCCGACGCCCAAGCCGCTCTTCGCGCCCGACCCGCCGGAGGGCGAGCCCGTACGCCGTCCCCGCCCCGGCAGCCGCGCCGCCTCGACCGGGCAGGACTACTGGCCCTGGGACGTCTCGCAGGACTCCGGGCGCGACCCGGCTCGCGATGCCGGCGTACGACCGTCCGCGCGCGACACCGGCTCGTGGGGGTCCGGCGGGTGGACCGAGGACCGCTGGGGCACCGGGGAGGGCCTCGACGACACCGGCAGCCAGGTGCCCGGCCGCAGCTGGATCCGGCTGGCGATGATCGTGGCGATCTGCCTGCTCGTCGGCGTGGCGGCCGTCGCGGCCTACCAGCTCGGCCTCAAGCCGCCGACGTCCGGTTCCTCCGACGACGAGCCCAGCACGAGCGCCAGCCCCACCTCGGCAGCGCCGACTCCCCTCACCGGCCTCACCGCCGACGACTTCGACCCCCAGGGCTCCCCGCCGCGCGAGGAGAACCCCGACCAGGTCCCCAACGTCCTCGACGGCGACCCCGCCACCACGTGGACCACCTCGACCTACGTGCAGAACTTCGGGCCGGGCGGCCTCAAGTCCGGGGTGGGCCTCGTGGTCGACCTCGGCTCGACCCGGGCGGTGCGCCGGGTGGTCGTGACCACCGTCGGAGGAGCGACCTCGCTGGCGGCCTACGTCACCTCCGACGCCCCGACCGGCATCGCGGGCCTGACCCCGGTCGGCACGGCATCGGGCGACGGCGAGCTGGCGATCGACCTCGACGAGGCCGTCTCCGGGCGCTACGTCACCGTCTGGCTCACGCTCCTGCCGCCGGTCGACGGCGGCTTCCGCGGCACGGTCTCCGAGGTGCAGGTGCTCGGATGAGCACCCCGACGAGCGACCGCTCCGACCACGACCTGCTGCGCGCCCACGTCGAGGGCGACCCCGAGGCGTTCGGCGAGCTCTTCGCCCGCCACCGCGACCGGCTCTGGGCGGTCGCACTGCGGACGATGGGCAACCCCGAGGACGCGGCCGACGGCCTGCAGGACGGGATGGTCGCGGCCTTCCGGCGGGCCGGCTCGTTCCGCGGGGAGGCCGCCGTCACCACCTGGCTGCACCGCGTCGTCGTCAACGCCTGCCTCGACCGCATCCGAGCCTCGCGGATCCGCCGCCTCGACGCGCTCCCCGACGACGTCGAGGACCGCGGCACGCTGGTCGCCACCGCCGTCGCCGACGACCGCCCCGACGTCGCCGCCGAGGTCGCCGAGCGGCGCCGGCGCGTGCTGGCGGCGCTCGCCACCCTGCCCGCCGACCAGCGGGCAGCGCTCGTCCTCGTCGACATGGAGGGCTACCCCGTCGCCGAGGTGGCCGAGATGCTCGGCTGCGCCGAGGGGACGGTCAAGTCACGCTGCTCACGTGGCCGCACCCGGCTCGCGAGGCTGCTCGCCGACCTGCACCAGCCGGCCGGTGACCCGCCTCACGGGAACCCGCCCCCCGACGGGCCCGTCCTACCCACCGGGCGCCCGCGCGGCCCGCCGCCGTCCTGAGCCCTGCCCTGCCCCCGAACCCGAGCAGCCCCGAGCAACCCCGAACCGTGACCGGACCGAGAAGGAGGTGACCGCGTGCCCGACGCCCCGCTGACGCCCGAGCACGACGCCGTACGTCGCCTCCTCGCCGACGCACGGCACACCGGGCCCACCCCGCCCGAGGTCGTCGCCCGCCTCGACGAGGCACTGGCCACGCTGGTGGCCGAGCACGTGGTCGAGCACGGCGCGGGGACGCCTGCCTCCGAGGCAGCCGCCCGGGTCTCCCCGGGTGCCCGCCGGCGCCGCGTCGTCGGGATCGGCCTGCTGGCCGCGGCCGCCGTGGTGGTCGCAGGGGTGGGTGTGGGCCAGGTGCTCCCCCGCGGTGCCGACGACGGCGGCAGCGCGGACTCGGCCGGCGCCGGCGCCTCTGCGGCCGACAGCAGCGCCGGGAGCGACACCGGCCTCGAGCGGTCCGCCAAGGGCTCCACCGGGGCCGAGCCGGGCCCTGAGTCGCTGCGCACCTACTCCGCCCAGAGCGGCGGGCCGAGCCTCACCTCCGGCGACCCCGCGCTCGCCGAGCAGCTGGTGCAGCTGCGCTCGGACGGAGTGATGTTCCAGGGCGGAGACCCTGCCGCGGCCCTCTCGTGCGCCGGGCCGGCCGACGCCGGCGGTCGCCGCCTCACCGCGGAGGTGGACGGACGCCCCGGGCTGGTCGTCTTCCGCCGCCCCGCCGGGGACACCCAGCGCGTCGAGCTCTACACCTGCGACTCCCCCGACCCGGTGCGCACGCTCACCGTCCCCGCGCCCTGACCGCGCCTGACGCGCCGGTGGGGTCCGCGTCACCGCGGCTGCGGGAAGAACGCTGGCCTACGATCGGTTGAGACCGTCGTACGCCGCACTCGGCGACGCCACCCGATCCACAGGAGTCACTGACCGCTCATGAGCACCAGCACCGAGACGCGCAACGTCATCATCATCGGCTCGGGCCCCTCGGGCTACACCGCGGCCGTCTACGCCGCGCGGGCCGCGCTGGAGCCGCTGGTCTTCGAGGGCTCGGTGACCGCTGGTGGCGCGCTGATGAACACCACCGAGGTGGAGAACTTCCCCGGTTTCCGCGACGGCATCATGGGCCCGGCGCTGATGGACGAGATGCGCGCCCAGGCCGAGCGCTTCGGCGCCGAGCTGGTCTCCGACGACGTGGTCGAGGTCGACCTGACCGGCGACATCAAGGTCGTCAGGACCGCCACCGACACCTACACGGCGCGCTCGGTGATCCTCTCGACCGGCTCGGGCTACCGCAAGCTCGGCCTGCCCCGCGAGGACGAGCTGTCGGGGCGCGGCGTTTCGTGGTGCGCCACCTGCGACGGGTTCTTCTTCCGCGAGCAAGCGATCGCTGTCATCGGCGGTGGCGACTCCGCTGTGGAGGAGGCCACCTTCCTCACCCGCTTCGCCTCGAAGGTCTACCTGATCCACCGTCGCGACGAGCTGCGCGCCTCCAAGATCATGCAGGAGCGCGCCTTCGCCGACCCCAAGCTCGAGATGGTGTGGAACTCCGAGGTCGCCGCGATCAACGGCGCCGACAAGCTCGAGTCCATCGTCCTGCGCGACACCGTCACCGGTGAGGAGCGCCAGCTCGACGTGACCGGGCTCTTCATCGCCATCGGGCACGACCCGCGCTCGGAGCTGCTCACCGGCCAGGTCGACCTCGACGACGACGGCTACGTCCTCGTCGACCACCCGTCGACCGCCACCAACCTGCCCGGCGTCTTCGCAGCCGGCGACCTGGTCGACCACCACTACCGCCAGGCCATCACCGCGGCCGGCACCGGCTGCGCCGCCGCGCTCGACGCCGAGCGCTTCATCGCCGCCCTCGACCACGAGGCGTCCACCGCGGGCGAGGCGGCCGCGACCGTCGAGGCCATCGCCGAAGAGGTGCAGACCGCGGGCGCCTGAGCGCGGCCGAGCCGCGCGCCGACGGGAACATCCGTCGGTGGCGTGGTGTTCACCTACCATCCCGCACGACAACCGCAGACCCTGCTGAAAGGGGCACTTCCGTGGCCAACATCGCCGCCGTGACCGACGCCGAGTTCGAGGCGCAGGTCCTCAAGTCCGACAAGCCCGTCCTGGTGGACTTCTGGGCGGAGTGGTGCGGTCCGTGCCGCCAGGTCGCCCCGATCCTCGACGAGCTCAACGCCGAGCACGGTGAGAAGCTCACGTTCCTCAAGATGAACGTCGACGAGAACCCCGTCACCCCCTCGTCCTACCGGGTGACCGGCATCCCGACGATCAACGTCTACCAGGGCGGCGAGGTCGTGAAGTCCATCGTGGGTGCCAAGCCCAAGGCTGCACTCCTCAAGGAGCTCGAGGGCATCATCTGAGTCCCTCGCTCCATCTGCTAGTCGCCGGAGGCGGCCCGCACCGATCCGATCGGGCGGGTCGCCTTCTGCGTGGGGCGCACGGCACCCCACATCCGCTCCAGCGCCAGCTCGACCTCGTCCTTCCAGCTCAGCGCGGTGCGCAGCTCCATCCGCATCCGTGGTGTCGTGGGGTGCGCCCGCTGGGTCTTGAAGCCCACGCTGCCGAGGAACTCCGAGGGCAGCACGCAGCCCTCGGCCCGCCCGCGCGTGTCGCCGTAGGCCTCGATCGCGGTGTGCCCGCGCTCCACGAGGTCGGCCGCCATCGCCTGCACGAGCAGGCGGCCGAGTCCGCCGCCACGCATCGTGGGATCGATCCAGGCGGTGGCCGCGACGATCGCGTCGGGCGTGGACGGGGCGGTGGGCAGGCTCGCCGCACCGGGGAGGAAGGCTGCCGGCGCGTAGACGATGTGACCCGCGGTGCGCCCGTCCAGGCGTACGACGCGCCCGCAGGAGCCCCACTCGCGCAGCACCTCCGAGAGCCAGCGCTCCTTCTCCGCGACCCGCTCGGACGCGTCGAGCCGCGACCGATCGACCGGGCTGAGCTCCCAGAACAGGCACGAGCGCACCGGGTCGGCCAGCTCGGCGAGGTGGTCGACCGTCAGGCGCGTGGTCTTGCGGGACACGACGTCCATGCTACGACCGCGCCCGTGCCGTGGGCGCGAGGCTGAGAGGATGGGGCGTGCGCCCGATCCGACAGAGCAAGAAGCTGCAAGGTGTCCGCTACGACGTGCGCGGACCGATCCTCGTCGAGGCCCAGCGGCTCGAGGCCGAGGGCCACCGCATCCTCAAGCTCAACATCGGCAACACCGCACCCTTCGGCTTCGAGGCGCCCGAGCAGATCGTCGCCGACATGGTGCACCACCTGCCGCAGTCACAGGGCTACGCCGACAGCCAGGGCATCTGGTCGGCGCGCACCGCGGTCATGCACTACTACCAGTCGCACGGACTGCGCGACGTCGGCGTCGAGGACATCTTCATCGGCAACGGCGTCTCCGAGCTGATCTCGATGGTGCTCCAGGCCTTCGTCGACGACGGCAACGAGATCCTCGTGCCCTCGCCCGACTACCCGCTGTGGACCGGTGCCGTCACGCTGGCCGGCGGCATCCCCGTGCACTACCGGTGCGACGAGGACGACGACTGGAACCCCGACCTGGCCGACATCGAGGCCAAGATCACCGAGAACACCCACGCGCTGGTGATCATCAACCCCAACAACCCCACCGGGGCGGTCTACAGCGAGGAGGTCGTGAAGGGGCTCGTCGACATCGCGCGCCGCCACCAGCTGGTGGTCATGGCCGACGAGATCTACGAGAAGATCCTCTTCGAGGACGCCCAGCACCACCACGCCGCGACCTTCGGCGGCAACGACGTGCTGACGCTGACGTTCTCAGGGCTCTCCAAGGCCTACCGGGTCTGCGGCTACCGCGCCGGCTGGGTGATGATCTCGGGGCCGAAGGAGATCGCGACCGACTTCCTCGAGGGTCTCACCCTCATCGCCAACATGCGCATGTGCGCCAACGTCCCGGCCCAGCACGCCATCCAGACCGCGCTGGGCGGCTACCAGTCCGTGGAGGAGCTCATCGGCCCCGGCGGGCGCTTCTACGAGCAGTCGATGCTCGCCCACCGGCTGCTCAACGAGATCCCGGGCGTCTCCAACGTCAAGCCCCGCGGTGCCCTCTACTGCTTCCCGCGGCTCGACCCCGAGGTCTACGCGATCGACGACGACCAGGAGTTCGTCATCGACCTGCTGCGCGCCAAGAAGCTCCTCGTCACCCACGGCACCGGCTTCAACTGGCCCACGCCCGACCACTTCCGGCTCGTGACCCTCCCCGAGGCGAGCGTGCTCGAGGAGGCCATCGGGCGCATCGCGGACTTCCTTGCCACGCGCCGCTGACCGGGGCCCGTGAGTCCCCGGACACGTTGGCTCGCCGCCGCTTGCCCGGTTCCCTAGGCTTCGGCCCATGCGCGACGTGACCTACCCCCCGATCATCGTGACGGCCAAGACCGCGTTCCGCGCGCTGGGCCAGCGCTTCCAGATGACGGGCACGGACAACGTGCCACGTGAGGGCGGCGTGCTCCTGGCCTACAACCACATCGGCTACGTCGACTTCATCTACGGCGGGTTCGCGGCCAACCCGTCAGGGCGCCTGGTGCGCTTCATGGCCAAGCGCGAGCTGTTCGACCACAAGTGGGTGGGGCCGCTGATGCGCTCGCTGCACCACATCGAGGTCGACCGCGGCGAGGGCGTCGCGAGCTTCCACACCGCCGTCGACTTCCTGCGCCAGGGGGAGGCCGTGGGCATCTTCCCCGAGGCGACGATCTCGCGCGCGATGGAGCTCAAGGAGTTCAAGACCGGGGCCGTACGCATCGCCGCGGAGGCCGGCGTGCCGCTCGTCCCGGTCATCCTGTGGGGCACCCAGCGGATGATGACCAAGGACCACCCGCGCGACTTCTCCCGGGGCAAGACCATCACCATCCGCGTCGGCGAGGCGATGCACCCCACCGGCGAGGACCCGGTCGCCGAGACCGCCGAGCTGCACGCCCGCATGTCGCGGATGCTCGACGAGGCGATCGCGTCCTACCCCGTCGAGGAGCAGCCGCCCGGCTCGTGGTGGCTCCCCGCCTCGCACGGCGGCAGTGCCCCCACGCTCCAGGAGGCGGCCGTCCTCGACGCCGAGGAGAAGCGTGAGCGGGCCCGCAAGCGTGCCGAGAAGCGGGCCAAGCGACAAGGCAACAAATAGATCTGTCGACAGGTCACTTTGTCGATCTGTCGCTTTGTCGACATATTGCCGCCTCGTGATCCCCGGCTGGCCGGGGATCGCTGAACTTGTCGGCCCATGCAAGGCCTGACATCTTCAGGAAGTCCCTGACAAGCCCTGCCGCCAGGTCCGACTCAGACAGGTCGGTCGTTGCGGTTGCGCGGGTCCATGATGTCGACGATGCGGCGCAGGTCGTCCAGGCTGGCGAACTCGACGGTGATCTTCCCCTTCGCCTTGCCCAGGTCGACCTTCACCCGAGTCTCGAGACGGTCGGAGAGCCGGTCGGCGAGCTCGGCGAGGCCGGGCGCGACGGGCTTGCGCCGTACGACCCGTGGGGAGTCGTCGTCCTCGACACCGACGGAGACGATCTCCTCCAGGCCGCGCACCGAGATGCCCTCGGCCGTGACGCGGGAGGCGAGCTTGTCCTGGAGGCCGGCGTCCTCGACGCTGAGCAGCGCCCGCGCATGGCCGGCCGACAGCACGCCCGCAGCCACCCGACGCTGGACCGCAGGGGAGAGGCGGAGCAGGCGGAGCGTGTTGGAGATCTGGGGTCGCGAACGGCCGATGCGCTGCGCGAGCTCCTCGTGGGTGCACCCGAAGTCCTCGAGCAGCTGGCCGTAGGCGGCCGCCTCCTCGAGCGGGTTCAGCTGGGACCGGTGGAGGTTCTCCAGGAGCGCGTCACGCAGCATGTCGTCGTCATCGGTCTCCCGGACGATGGCCGGGATCGTGTCACGTCCGGCCTCCTGCGAGGCGCGCCACCGCCGCTCACCCATGATCAGCTCGTAGGAGTCCTCACCGGTGCGGCGTACGACGACGGGCTGCAGCAGCCCCACCTCGGTGATCGAGTGCACCAGCTCGGCCAGCGCCTCGGCCTCGAAGACCTGGCGCGGCTGACGGGCGTTGGGGCGGACCTGGCTGATCGGCAGCTCGGCGAAGTAGGCACCGGCCACGGTCCCGCCCGCCACGGCACCGTTCGTGGTGCTCGCACCGCCCTCAGCGGACGTGGGCGCGGTGCCGTTCGCGCCGCTGGTCGGCGCCGCACCCTCGGCCCGGGTCTCCGGCTGGCTCGGAGCAGTGGGGATCAGCGAGCCGAGGCCACGGCCCAGGCCCCGACGCGGGGTGTTCGTGCTCATGCGGGTGCTCCCTTGCCGGCGATCTCCCGGGCTGCCTCGAGGTAGGACAGCGCTCCTGCCGACGCAGGATCGTAGGTCATCACGGTCTGGCCGTAGGACGGCGCCTCCGAGACGCGCACCGAGCGCGGGACGGCGGTCTTCAGCACCTGGTCACCGAAGTGGCTGCGGACCTCGTCCGCGACGCCTGCGGCGAGGCGGGTGCGGGCGTCGTACATGGTGAGCAGGATGGTGGAGACCACGAGCTGGGGGTTCAGGTGCTTGCGCACCATCTCGACGGTCTCGAGGAGCTGGCCCAGGCCCTCGAGCGCGTAGTACTCCGCCTGGATCGGGATGAACATCTCCCGCCCGGCCACCAGCGCGTTCAGGGTGAGCAGGCCCAGGGACGGCGGGCAGTCGACGAAGACGTAGTCGAACCGGTCGTCGCCCACGTCGGCGGCGCTGCCCACCAGGGGATGGGCGTTGATCGCACGAGCGAGGCGCTGCTCGCGTGCCACCACGCTGACCAGCTCGATCTCGGCACCCGCGAGGTCGATCGTCGCTGGGACGGCCCACAGGTCCGGCAGGTCGGCGCACTGGGTCATCACGTCTGCGAGCGGCTCACCGTCCACGAGCATGTCGTACGTCGACGGCACACCGCGATGGTGCTCCACGCCGAGCGCGGTCGAGGCGTTGCCCTGCGGGTCGAGGTCGATGACGAGGACCTTCTGGCCGAGCTGGGCGAGCCCAGCAGCGACGTTGACGGTCGAGGTGGTCTTGCCCACGCCGCCCTTCTGGTTGGCCACGACCATGACCCGGGTCGCGTCGGGTCGTGGCGCACCCTGGCGGCGCAGACCACCGGACCGGGCCAGCACCGAGTGCTGGGCCGCCTGCGCCAGCGGTGTGCCGGGATCGACGAAGTCGTTGTCCTGGCGGGCGATGTCACCAGCGGTGCGGACCTGCCAGGAGGGCCGTGTTTCACGTGAAACAGAGGTGGCGGACGTTTCACGTGAAACAGCCCCGGTATCACCAGCCTGTGGATGAAACCCCGCATCCTGTGGAGAACCCCGCTCAGCAGGCGCGGCAGCATCGGTGGATAACCTTTGGACACCACGGCGGGTGTCGTCGGTGAGCTCCTCAGGACCCTCGTTCACCTCAGGACACCTCTCACTTCGTCGAACGACGCGAGCGCGATGAGCGCCGCTTCCTGGAATCGGGGGCAAGGGGCCAACCTATCTGGGATGGATCGGCCCACGACACCCGGACTGCTGTGGTCGGTGGAGAAACGATCCCCACGCCGAGCTCCAGCACCTCCGGGGTCGCACAGCGCCACCAGCCAAGGAGTGATCCCGCTCCGGCGATCTCCTCGGTCGCCGACTGGCCCTTCATCGCGACCATCGCCCCGGTGGGCGCCACCAGGGGCATCGACCACCCGAGCAGCCGCTCCAGAGGGGCGACGGCACGTGAGGTCACGACGTCGAAGGTCTCGACGCCGTGCAGGTCCTCGGCGCGACCGCGTCGGACGGTGACATGGGTCAGGCCGAGCTCGTCGACCACCTCGGACAGGAAGGTCGTACGTCGCAGGAGCGGCTCCACCAGCGTGATCCGCACGTCCGGACGCGCGATGGCCAGCACGAGGCCCGGCAGCCCGGCTCCCGTGCCGATGTCGCACACGGAGGCGTCCGCAGGCACGGCCTCGGCGAGAACCGCCGAGTTCAGGATGTGCCGGTCCCACAGCCGCGGAGCCTCGCGCGGGCCGATGAGGCCGCGCACCACACCCTCGGTCGCGAGCAGCTCGGTGTAGCGCACCGCAAGCGGCAGGCGCTCGGACGTGAACACCCTCCGTGCCAGCGGCGGCACAGAGGGTGCTGTTTCACGTGAAACGTCGTCGCTCACGCGGGAAGGATCACCACGTGGCGCTTGGGCTCCGCGCCGTCGGACTCCGAGGTGAGGCCCGCGGCGGCGACAGCGTCGTGCACGACCTTGCGCTCGAAGGCACTCATCGGCTCGAGGGACAGCGACTCGCCCGACTCCTTGACCTGGGCGATCGACTTCTCAGCGAGCGCCACCAAGCGGGTCCGCTGCTCGGCACGGTGGCCGCCCACGTCGAGCATCAGCCGCGAACGCTCGCCGGTCTCGCGGAAGACCGCGAGCCGGGTCAGCTCCTGCAGCGCCTCCAACACCTCGCCGTTGCGGCCCACGAGCAGGCTCAGGTCGGCGCCGCCGATCTGGACGCTCGCCCGATCGCCCTCGACGTCCATGTCGAGGTCGCCGTCGAGGTCAGCGATGTCGAGCAGCTCCTCGAGGTAGTCCGCCGCGATGTCGCCCTCGTGCTCGAGCCGCTCGACCTTCGAGGGGCGAGCGGCGCCGGTCTCGCCGGCGTCGTCGGCCCCGGCCGCGGCCTCGGTCGCGGCGTCGGCCTGTGCGGCCTCGTCGTTCGTCATCTGCTCACTCACGTGTGTCTCCTGCTTCTTTCGGGGTGCGAGAGCCCCCTGGGCCCCGCAGAAAATCGTGGGGTCAGCGCTTCTTCTTCTTGTTGGTGCGCTGGTTGTTCGTGCGCTGGGCCTTGGTCTGGCGCTGCGGCTGCTGACGCGGAGCCTTCGGCTCCTCGACGAGGGTCACCTGCTCGGCCGCTGCCTGGGTCGCCGGCACCTTGCCGTTGGCCCGGTCCCGCTCCTCCTTCGCCTTGAAGGCGGGCGTGCCCGGCGCGGGGTTGTTGCGGATGACATAGAACTGCTGGCACATCGTCCAGAGGTTCGACACGGTCCAGTAGACGAGCACACCGATCGGGAACGCGATGCCACCGACGGCGAACACGACGGGGAGCACGTAGAGGAGCAGCTTCTGCTGCTGGGCGTAGGGGCCGCTGAGCGCGTCGGTCGGCATGTTCTTGCTCATCAGCTGGCGCTGGGTGAGGAACGTGGTGGCGGTCATGCCCACCACCAGCACTGCGGCCAGCACCATGACCTCGGTGACCCCGCCGTTCTTCAGGAACGTGCCGGACACGGGGATCACGTCGAGGATCTTCGAGTCGCCGAACTGCTTGGCCAGCGTCTCGTCGAGGAAGCCGTGCGCCTTGTCCTTCTTCGACGCCTGGTCGAGCATCCGGAACAGGGCGAGGAAGATCGGCATCTGCAGCAGGATCGGCAGGCAGGACGCGAACGGGTTGGTCCCGGTGTCCTTGTAGAGCTTCATCGTCTCCTGCGCGAGACGCTCCCGGTCGTGGCCGTACTTCTTCTGCAGCTCGCGCACCTTGGGCTGGATGAGCTGCATGTTGCGGCTGGACTTGATCTGCTTGACGAACAGCGGGATCAGCGCCGCGCGGATCGTCAGCGTCAGACCGATGATCGACAGCACCCACGTGAGACCGCCCGCGGGGTCCATCCCGAGGCTGGACAGCCCCTTGTGGAAGCCGACCAGCACGAAGGACACCGCGTAGTAGAGCGGCACCATGATCGCGTGGCCGATGTCGCCGATGAAGGAGAGCACTCAAGCTCCTCGTGTTGAGGGTGACTCCGCAGCCGGGGTGGCGCGGGGCGGGACGGGGTCGTAGCCTCCGGCGGCCCACGGGTGGCAGCGGCCGATGCGGCGTACGGAGAGCCAGGTGCCGCGACCGGCCCCGTGGACGGTGACCGCCTCGAGGGCGTACGCCGAGCAGCTGGGGTGGTAGCGGCAGACCTGGCCGTAGAGCGGGCTGATCGCGAAGCGCCACGCGCGGATGAAGCCGACGAGGAGGTGCTTCATGCGCTGCTCACCCTGCTGAGGCTACGGCCCAGGTCGGCACCGAGCGCGTCGTAGGACGCCTCGGCAGCCGGCGGCAGAGCGCGGACCACGAGAGCAGCACGACCCGGAAGCCCTTCCAGTGAAGGAAGGAGCTCCCGGGTCAGGTGGCGCAGTCGTCTCTTCACGCGGTTGCGTGTGGCGGCGTTGCCCACGGCCTTGCTGACCGTGAACCCCACCTGCACGGGGCCGGGCGCTGCGTCGCGGTCCACCCAGAGGTGGACCACCATGGTCGAGCAGCCGGCGCGCCGTCCGCGACGTACGGTGTGACGGAAGGCGTCACTGTCGCTGAGACGGTGGGCAGCGGGGAGCACGGCGGGTGGCCGTGAGCCGCAGGCCGTCAGACTGCCAGGCTCTTGCGGCCCTTGCGGCGACGGCTGGACAGGATCGAGCGACCGGCGCGGGTCCGCATGCGCAGACGGAAGCCGTGCACCTTGTGACGGCGACGGTTGTTCGGCTGGTAGGTACGCTTGCTCACGGCTATTTCTCCGAAGGTTTCGAGGGATGTCCACTCCACAGCGATGATCGGTGCTGGCCCGGATGACATTCGGCCGGCACCGCCCACCCACGTGGCCGCCATGAGGCGGAACGTGGACATGCGGCGCCCGTCGACACGGAGCGACCGGCCAACGGTACGCGGTGGGGAAAGAGGGGGTCAAACCCACGACGTCGCCCCGCGGGCCGGCCTGTGGATGACGTCTTGCTCGCGGGGTCACCGGGTTGTTACGTTCCCTGTCTCCGAGGGTGCTCGCCACCCCGGTCCCCACAGGGTCGCACACCGCGTGTGACCCGGGTCACACAGGTTGTCAAACAGGGCCTGACCTGCGGAAACGCTGACAGGATCACGATGGCGACGACGTCGGGGAGCCTGGACCCGCAGCTCGGTCCAAGCAGTTCACAGCTTGTGGACAACTCTGTGGACCAAGGTTCGCCGGGTGCTCGCACACGAGCCTTCAGACAACGGTGAGAAGCAAAGGCGGTCCGGTGGACGACCAGCAGGTAGATCTCGGGACGGCGTGGCAGCAGATCGTCGAGGACCTCCAGCCCAACCAGCGCGCCTGGCTGCGCCCGAGCGTGCCGGTGACGCTGCACGAGAACACCGCGATCATCGCGGTGCCCAACGACTTCACCCGCAACCAGCTCGAGGGCCGGCTGCGCAACCACATCGAGGACGCCCTCACCGAGGGCTTCGGCCGCGAGATCCGGATGCTGGTCACGGTGAACCCCGCCCTCGAGGACGCGCCCACCAACCACGTCGACGAATCGATAGATCGATCTGTCTCTTTGTCGACAAATGACGCGCAGTACGACGCGCCGTACGACCCGGCACCGGTTGCGCCGGCCGAGCACCTCGAGCCCACGACCGGATCCGCGGAGCGCCGGCCGTCCGCGCTCGAGACGCGGCTCAACCCGAAGTACACCTTCGAGACCTTCGTCATCGGCTCGTCCAACCGCTTCCCCCACGCCGCCGCGGTGGCGGTGGCCGAGGCGCCGGGCAAGGCGTACAACCCGCTGCTGGTCTACGGCGAGTCCGGCCTGGGCAAGACGCACCTGCTCCACGCGATCGGCCACTACGTGCGCAGCCTCTACAGCAACGCCAAGGTGCGCTACGTCTCGTCGGAGGAGTTCACCAACGAGTTCATCAACGCGATCCGCGACGACCGCCAGGACCGCTTCAAGCGGCGCTACCGCGACGTCGACGTGCTGCTGATCGACGACATCCAGTTCCTCGAGGGCAAGACGCAGACGCAGGAGGAGTTCTTCCACACGTTCAACACCCTCCACAACGCCAACAAGCAGATCGTGCTGACCTCCGACCGCGCTCCCAAGCGGCTCGAGGCGCTCGAGGACCGCCTGCGCAACCGGTTCGAGTGGGGCCTGATCACCGACGTGCAGCCGCCCGACCTCGAGACCCGCATCGCGATCCTGCGCAAGAAGGCCGCGATGGACCGGCTCACCGCGCCGCCGGACGTGCTGGAGTTCATCGCCTCGAAGATCCAGACCAACATCCGCGAGCTCGAGGGCGCGCTGATCCGGGTCACGGCCTTCGCCAACCTCAACCGCCAGGAGGTCGACATGACCCTGGCCGAGATCGTCCTCAAGGACCTGATCCCCGAGGGCGGCGAGCCCGAGATCACCCACGCGTTGATCATCGCCCAGACGGCCGCCTACTTCGGGGTCTCGCTCGAGGACCTCACCGGACCGTCGCGCGGGCGCCACCTCGTGATGGCCCGCCAGATCGGGATGTACCTGTGCCGCGAGCTGACCAGCATGTCGCTGCCCCAGATCGGCCGCGAGTTCGGCGGACGCGACCACACGACCGTGATGTACGCCGACCGCAAGATCCGCCAGCTGCTCGCCGAGCGCCGTGCGGTCTTCAACCAGGTCAGCGAGCTCACCAACCGGGTCAAGATGCAGGCCCGCCAGGCCTGAGGCGGCACGCCGCGGTCGGAGACCTCCATGTGTGGAGAAGTTGTGGTTCGGCTCCGGCGCTTCGTCCCCAGCCCTGTGGACGTACGGGACGAACCACACGAATCCCGCGCCGCGTCCACACGTGGACGCGAGTTCACCGGGGCCTGTCCCCACCCCTCGTCCACATGCTCAGGGGCACCTGACCAGCACGAACGCGAGTTGTCCACAGTTTCCACGGACCCTATGACTCCTATGAACCCCTAGACATCTCCCCTCTCCCACCAACGACGAACACGCGCTCCTCTGGGGAGAACCCCTGACGCAGGCGCCACTGCGCGTGACAGGATGCTCTTCCCACGCGCCGCGCTCGTGGCACTCGAACCTGTCATCACCCCGCTCGATCTCTCATCCAGGAGACCCTTGTGAAGTTCCGCGTCGAACGCGACGTCTTCGCCGACGCCGTTGCCTGGGCTGCCCGCAGCCTCCCGGTCCGCCCCAGCTCGCCCGTCCTGGCGGGCCTGCTGATCGAGGCCAGCGACGCCGGGCTGGTGCTGTCCACCTTCGACTACGAGACCTCCGCCCGCGCGACCCTCTCGGCCGAGGTCAACGACGAGGGTCGCGCCCTCGTGAGCGGTCGGCTCCTCGCCGACATCTGCCGCAGCCTGCCGGCGAAGCCGGTCGAGCTCACCCTCGAGGGCCCGCGTGTCTCGCTGACGTGCGGATCGGCACGCTTCAGCCTCCAGACGATGCCCGTCTCCGACTACCCCACGCTGCCCGAGATGCCGTCGGCCACCGGCACGGTCTCCAGCGCCGACTTCGCGCATGCGGTGGCGCAGGCCGTGACCGCGGCCGGTCGCGACGACATGCTCCCGGTGCTCACCGGCGTACGGATCGAGATCGACGGCTCCACGATGGCGCTCCTGGCCACCGACCGCTTCCGCCTCTCGCACCGCGAGCTCACCTGGAACCCGCAGTCGCCCGACGAGTCGGTCGCGGCGCTCGTGCCGGCCAAGGTGCTCGGCGACACCGCGAAGTCGCTCACCTCGGGCGCCGAGGTGACGATCGCGCTGAGCTCCGGAGGTGCCGGCGAGGGCCTGATCGGCTTCGAGGGCACCGGCCTGGGCGGCGTACGCCGCACCACCACCCGCCTGCTCGACGGCGAGTTCCCCAAGGTCCGCTCGCTCTTCCCGGCCGAGCACCTCACCGTCGCCAAGGTCAACAAGGCCGAGCTGATCGAGACCGTCAAGCGCGTCGCGCTGGTCGCCGAGCGCAACACCGCGGTGCAGATGAAGTTCGGCGAGCACCAGATCGTGCTCGACGCCGGCTCCGGTGACGAGGCCATGGCGACCGAGGCGGTCGACGCCGACATCACCGGCGACGAGCTGACCACCGGCTTCAACCCGCAGTTCCTGCTCGACGGCCTCACCGCCATCGACGGGGAGTTCGTCGACCTCGCGTTCACGCAGGCGACCAAGCCGGTCGTCATCTCCGGCACCGACGCCGACGACACCGGGTCCTTCCGCTACCTGCTGATGCCGCGCCGCCTGCTGAGCTGATCCCGTCGGCTCCGCAGGGACCGGGGACTAGGCTCACCGCCATGGACATCGGACTCATCGGCCTGGGCAAGATGGGCGGCAACATGCGCGAGCGCATGCGCCGCGCGGGACTCACGGTCGTCGGCTACGACCGCAACCCCGACGTGAGCGACGTCGACTCGCTCGAGGCGCTCGTGGAGGCACTCCCCAGCCCGAAGGTCGTGTGGGTGATGGTGCCGGCAGGTGACGCCACCCGCGCCACGGTCAAGGAGCTCGGTGAGCTGCTGGGCGAGGGCGACGTGGTGGTCGACGGCGGCAACTCCCGCTGGACCGACGACATCGCCAACGCCGAGCTGCTCGCCGAGAAGAAGATCGGTTACGTCGACTGTGGCGTCTCCGGCGGTGTCTGGGGCCTGGAGAACGGCTACGCCCTGATGTACGGCGGCGAGGCCGACGACATCGCCAAGGTCCAGGACGCCTTCGACGCCCTCAAGCCCGAGGGCGACTTCGGCTCGGTCCACGCGGGCAAGGTCGGTGCCGGGCACTTCTCCAAGATGGTCCACAACGGCATCGAGTACGCCATCATGCAGGCCTACGCCGAGGGCTGGGAGCTGCTCGAGAAGGCCGAGCTCACCGACAACGTCACCGAGGTCTTCCGCTCCTGGCGCGAGGGCACGGTCATCCGCTCGTGGCTGCTCGACCTCATGGTCAACGCGCTCGACGCCGACCCCGGCCTCAGCCAGGTCGCGGGCTATGCCGAGGACTCCGGCGAGGGCCGGTGGACCGTGGAGGCCGGCATCGAGAACGCCGTCGCCACCCCCGCGATCACCGCGGCCCTCTACGCGCGCTTCGTCTCGCGCCAGGACGACTCCCCGACCATGAAGGCCGTCGCCGCGATGCGCAACCAGTTCGGCGGCCACGCCGTGCGGGCCACGGCCCCCAAGGGCGGCGACGCCGAGGGCGCGACCGGCGCCGAGCAGTCGCAGACGTCGGAGCGGGCCGGTGCCGGCAGCGGCCAGGAGCCGGGCGAGAGCTAGGTCCCTGTGCACGTCGCCCACCTGACCCTGCACGACTTCCGCTCCTACGCCGACGTCGACGTCGCGCTGGAGCCCGGGGCGACCGCCTTCATCGGGCGCAACGGCCAGGGCAAGACCAACCTCGTCGAGGCCATCGACTACCTGTCCCGGCTCTCCTCGCACCGCGTCGCGACCGACGCCCCGCTCGTGCGCGCGGGTGCCGACCAGGCGATCGTGCGGGCGTCGGTGGTCAAGGAGGGGCGTACGGCCCTGCTAGAGGTCGAGCTCAACCCCGGGCGCGCCAACCGCGCGCGCATCAACCGCTCGCCCCTGCCGCGCCCGCGCGAGATCATCGGCCTGGTCCGCACGGTGGTCTTCGCCCCTGACGACCTGACCCTGGTCAAGGGCGACCCGTCGGAGCGCCGCAAGATGCTCGACGACCTGCTGGTGCTGCGCGCGCCGCGGCTCGCCGGGGTGCGCACCGACTACGACCGGATCCTCAAGCAGCGCAACAGCCTGCTCAAGACCGCCGGCATCGCCCGCGGCTCCTCGCGCGACGCCGCCATGGCGACCCTCGAGATCTGGGACGACAACCTGGCGCGGGTCGGCGCGGAGCTGCTCGCCGCCCGGCTGCGCCTGGTCGAGGACCTGCGCCCCTACCTCGGCAAGGCCTACGAGGCGGTGGCCCGCGGGGCCAGCCGTGACGACGCCGACCTCGACTACCGCGCCAGCATCGAGGTGCCGCCCGCCGCGACGCAGGAGTCGCTGCAGCAGGCGCTCCTCGACGCCGTCGCGTCGCGGCGCAAGGAGGAGCTCGACCGCGGTGTCTCGCTGGTGGGCCCGCACCGCGACGACCTGCTCCTCACGCTCGGCACGGGGTCGGGCCCCGACGACCTGCGGCTGCCGGTCAAGGGCTACGCCTCCCACGGGGAGTCGTGGTCCTACGCCCTGGCGCTGCGGCTCGCGTCGTACGACCTGCTGCGCGCCGACGGCGACGACCCGATCCTGGTGCTCGACGACGTCTTCGCCGAGCTCGACGCCGAGCGCCGCGGCCAGCTCGCCCAGCTGGTGGCGGGTGCCGAGCAGGTGCTCGTGACCGCAGCCGTCGCGGCCGACGTCCCGGCCTCGCTGCAGGGGGTGCGCTTCGTCGTGGCCGACGGGCAGGTGACCCGTGACGACTGACGGCGACGACGGACGTCATGAGGATCGCGGGTCCGCACCCGCCGATCCCATGACGCCCGAGGACGCACCCGAGGTTCCCGAGCACCGGCCCGACGGCC
Organism: Nocardioides sp. Soil774; assembly: GCF_001428125.1. Lineage (GTDB taxonomy): Bacteria > Actinomycetota > Actinomycetes > Propionibacteriales > Nocardioidaceae > Nocardioides. The sequence continues at coordinate 346,773 of NZ_LMSM01000008.1, forward strand.
TCGACCTCGCCCGTGCCGCCGCCCGGGCCGCGGCCGCGAGCCCCGGAACGCCGCAGGCCCGACGGAAGTCGGCGCCCTTCCGGCGGCGTACGACCACCCAGTCCTCCGGTGCCCGGCCCGACGACCGCGACCCCCAGCTGCTCGACCAGGCGCTCGGCCGGCTCGTCGCCAACCACGGCTGGGAGCTCGACCTCAAGGTGCAGGGCGTGTTCGGGCGCTGGGCCGAGCTGGTCGGCTCCGAGGTGGCCGACCACTGCACGCCCGAGTCGTTCGGCGACGGCCGGCTGGTGGTGCGCACCGACTCCACCGCGTGGGCCACGCAGCTCAAGCTGCTCGCCCCCTCGGTCGTACGCCGCCTCAACACCGAGCTCGGCCACGGCACCGTCACGGTGATCGAGGTGCTCGGCCCCCACCTGCCGACGTGGAAGAAGGGCCGGCTCTCCAGCCGCGACGGTCGCGGCCCCCGCGACACCTACGGCTGAGCCGCCCGGGCGAGCTGACGACCGAACTGGCGATCTGCGGGCCTCCCGGCGGTAGGGGGACCCACCGACCCCCCTGCAAGGCGCTGTGAACGGGCCCCATGAGGCCCCTGAGGGCCTATTTTTCCACCGATCACCCCCCTCTGGGCCGTCGGTGCTTCGGTGGAGGCCGTCAGAGAGGTAGTATCGACGTACGAGTCGCACGCGTGCCTGCCGTGGCATCTGCAGCGACTCGACTCATGTCGAACGCCCTCGCGGGCGACGAGAAGAAGGCTGTGCCTTGAGCGAAGACCACGTCGAGACCACCACCGATCCGACCACCGCCTCGCCCCCCGCACCGCCCGCCGCTCCCGCCGAGGAGAAGCGCTCCATCTCCGCGGTCGACACCTCGGTGGAGTACGACGCCTCCGCGATCCAGGTCCTCGAGGGCCTCGAGGCCGTGCGCAAGCGCCCCGGCATGTACATCGGCTCCACCGGTGAGCGCGGCCTGCACCACCTGATCTGGGAGATCGTGGACAACGGCGTCGACGAGGCGCTCGCCGGCTACGCGACCCGCATCGTGCTGACGTTGCAGGCCGACGGCGGCGTGCGGGTCGAGGACAACGGTCGTGGCATCCCCACCGACACCGCCCCCGGCCAGGACATGCCGGCGCTCACGATGGCGCTGACGATGCTCCACGCGGGCGGCAAGTTCGGCGGTGGGGGCTACAAGGTCTCCGGCGGCCTGCACGGCGTCGGCGTCTCGGTGGTCAACGCGCTCTCCTCGCGCCTCGTCGCCGAGGTGAAGAACCGCGGCCACCTGTGGCGCCAGTCCTTCCAGCTCGGTGTCCCGGACGCCGACCTCGCTCAGGTGCGCGCGCTCGAGCCCGGCGAGGGCACCGGCACCACCGTGACCTGGTATGCCTCCGACGACATCTTCGAGCACACCACCTACAGCCTCGAGACGATCACCTCGCGCCTGCGCGAGATGGCCTTCCTCAACAAGGGCGTCGAGTTCGTCGTGCGCGACGAGCGGGCCGACGCGGAGTCGCGCGTCGACGCCGTCCAGGACGACACGATCGACAACGACGTCGACAACGCCGGCCACGACGCGATCAAGCGCGCCGAGTCCGGCGGCCTCGAGCAGGTCTTCAAGTACGACCGCGGCCTGGTCGACTACGTCGAGCACCTCAACCGCCGCAAGACCGTGGCCAACCCGACCGTGATCTCCTTCGAGGCCGAGACCGCCGAGGGGGCGTCGGGGCAGCACATGAGCCTCGAGGTCGCGATGCAGTGGAACACCACCTACACCGAGTCGGTCCACACCTTCGCCAACAACATCAACACCCACGAGGGCGGCACCCACGAGGAGGGCTTCCGCGCCTCGCTCACCTCGCTGGTCAACAGCTGGGGCGAGGAGTGGGGCCTGATCAAGAAGAAGGAGGACCGGGTCTCGGGTGACGACATCCGCGAGGGCCTGACCGCCATCATCTCGATCAAGCTCGGCGAGCCGCAGTTCGAGGGCCAGACCAAGACCAAGCTCGGCAACACCGAGGCCAAGGGCTTCACCCAGCGCATCATGAACGACCAGCTCGGCGCCTGGCTCGAGCAGAACCCGGCCGAGGGCAAGGAGATCGTGCGCAAGTCGCAGGCCGCGGCCAACGCGCGCATCGCCGCCCGCAAGGCGCGCGAGCTCGCGCGCGGGCGCAAGGGGCTGCTCGGCGGTGGTGGTCTCCCGGGCAAGCTGAGCGACTGCCAGTCGACGAACCCGGAGGAGTGCGAGGTCTTCATCGTCGAGGGCGACTCGGCCGGCGGCTCCGCGCGCCAGGGCCGCGACCCCCGCATCCAGGCGATCCTCCCGATCCGCGGCAAGATCCTCAACGTCGAGAAGGCCCGCATCGACAAGGTGCTCGCCAACTCCGAGGTGCAGGCCATCATCTCCGCGCTCGGCACCGGCATCCACGAGGAGTTCAACCTCGAGAAGCTGCGCTACCACAAGGTCGTGATGATGGCCGACGCCGATGTCGACGGCCACCACATCAACACCCTGCTGCTGACCCTGCTCTTCCGGTTCATGAAGCCGCTGATCGAGCACGGCTACGTCTACATGGCCCAGCCGCCGCTCTACCGCCTGCGGTGGAACAAGCCGGCCGAGCACGAGTTCGTCTACTCCGACGCCGAGCGCGACGCGCTGCTCGCCGACGGCCAGGCCCAGGGCAAGAAGCTGCCCAAGGAGAACCCGGTCCAGCGCTACAAGGGTCTCGGTGAGATGAACGCCGACGAGCTGTGGGAGACCACGATGGACCCCGACGCCCGCCTGATGAAGCAGGTGACGCTCGAGGACGCCGCCCAGGCCGACGAGATCTTCTCGATCCTCATGGGTGAGGACGTCGAGCAGCGCCGCTCCTTCATCCAGCGCAACGCCAAGGACGTCCGGTTCCTGGACATCTAGCCCTCGGTGGTCGAGGAGGGCGTCCGCGCCCGTCACGAGACCCGATGCAGATGTATCCCGGAATCTAGACACAGTCTTAGACACGACAAGAGGGCACCAGAATGACTGAGATCCCCACCGACAACGCCGGCGGCGGCGACGGCTTCGGATTCGGCGACGAGCGCATCCAGCCGATCGAGCTGCAGACGCTGATGCAGCAGTCCTACATCGACTACGCGATGACCGTCATCGTCGGCCGCGCGCTGCCCGACGTACGCGACGGGCTGAAGCCGGTGCACCGCCGCATCCTCTACGCGATGTACGACGGCGGCTACCGCCCCGACCGCGGGTTCTCCAAATGCTCGCGCGTCGTCGGTGACGTGATGGGTCAGTACCACCCGCACGGTGACACCGCGATCTACGACACCATGGTCCGCCTCGCGCAGCCGTGGGTGCTGCGCGCGCCGCTGATCAACGGGCAGGGCAACTTCGGCTCGCCGGGCAACGACTCCGCCGCCGCCATGCGGTACACCGAGTGCCGCATGGCGCCGCTGGCGATGGAGATGGTGCGCGACATCGACGAGGACACCGTCGACTTCCGCCCCAACTACGACGGTCGCTCGCAGGAGCCGACCATCCTGCCCTCCCGCTTCCCCAACCTGCTGGTCAACGGCTCGGCGGGCATCGCGGTCGGCATGGCGACCAACATCCCCCCGCACAACCTCCGCGAGGTCTCCGAGGCCGCGACGTGGGCGCTCGAGCACCCCGACGCCACCAAGGAGGAGCTGCAGGACGCGATCATCGAGCGGGTCAAGGGCCCCGACTTCCCCAACGGCGCGCTCATCGTGGGCCGCCAGGGCATCGAGCAGGCCTACCGCACCGGTCGCGGCTCGATCTCGCAGCGCGCCGTCGTCGAGATCGACGAGGACGCCAAGGGCCGCACGATGCTGGTCATCAGCGAGCTGCCCTACATGGTCAACCCCGACAACCTCGCGCTCAAGATCGCCGAGCTCGCCGACACCGGCCGCATCCAGGGCATCGCCGACGTGCGCGACGACACCAGCTCGCGCACCGGCCAGCGCCTGGTGATCATCCTCAAGCGCGACGCCGTCGCGCGCGTGGTGCTCAACAACCTGTTCAAGCACACCGAGCTGCAGACCAACTTCTCGGCCAACATGCTGGCCCTGGTCGACGGCGTGCCGCGCACGCTGCCCATCGACCAGTTCATCTCCAACTGGGTCACCCACCAGATCGAGGTCATCCAGCGGCGTACGCGCTTCCGCCTCGCTGAGGCCGAGCGCCAGGCCCACATCTACCGCGGTCTCGCCAAGGCGCTCGACGCGCTCGACGAGGTCATCGCCCTCATCCGGCGCAGCCCCGACGTCGAGGAGGCCCGCAGCGGCCTCATCGCGCTGCTCGACATCGACGAGGTCCAGGCCAACGCCATCCTCGAGATGCAGCTGCGCCGCCTCGCGGCCCTCGAGCGGCAGAAGATCATGGACCGCCTCGCCGAGCTCGAGCGCGTGATCGCCGACCTCGAGGACATCCTGGCCAACGAGCCCCGCCAGCGGCAGATCGTGGCCGACGAGCTGCGCGAGATCACCGACAAGTACGGCAACGACCGGCGCACGCAGATCATCGCCGCCGACGGCGACCTGTCGATGGAGGACCTGATCCCCGACGAGGACCTCGTCGTCTCCATCACCCGCGGCGGCTACGCCAAGCGCACCCGCGCCGATCAGTACCGCCTGCAGAAGCGTGGCGGCAAGGGCGTGCGTGGCGCCACGCTGCGTGGTGACGACGTGGTCCAGCACTTCATCGCGACCACCAACCACCACTGGCTGCTGTTCTTCACCACCGCGGGCCGGGTCTACCGCACCAAGGCCTACAACCTCCCCGAGGCCGCACGCGACGCCAAGGGCGGCCACGTCGCCGGCCTGCTGTCGTTCCAGCCCGACGAGGACATCGCGCAGGTGCTCGCGATCCGCGACTACGAGCAGGCCCCCTACCTCGTGCTCGCCACGCGCACCGGCCTGGTGAAGAAGACCAAGCTGGGTGACTACAACAGCCCACGCCAGGCCGGCGTCATCGCGATCAACTTCCGCGAGGACGACGACGAGCTCATCGGCGCCGAGCTGGTCAACGGCGACGACGACATCCTGCTCGTCTCCCGCAAGGGCCAGTCGATCCGCTTCAAGGCCGACGACGAGCAGCTGCGCCCGATGGGTCGCGCCACCGGGGGCGTGCGCGGGATGAAGTTCCGCGACGGCGACTCGTTGCTGTCGATGTCGGTCATCCGCGCCGCGCAGGTCGCGGCCGAGGAGGCCGTCGAGGGCGACGCGGCGGAGTCCGACGAGGTCAAGGAGCAGTACGTCTTCACCATCACCGACGGCGGCTTCGCCAAGCGCAGCCGGATCACCGACTACCGCCTCCAGTCCCGCGGCGGCATCGGCATCAAGGCGATGTCGCTGGCCAACGAGGACCGCGGCGGTCTCGTGGGCGCCTTCATCGTCGAGGAGGACGACGAGGTGCTCTCGATCACCAGCGGCGGCCAGGTCGTGCGCAGCCCCATCGACGAGAACTTCCGGCCCACCGGTCGCTCGACCATGGGCGTGAAGTTCGTGACGCCCAAGTCGGGCGACACGGTCGCGGTGGTGGCCCGCTCGGTGGAGGCCAAGATCGTCGAGGAGGCGGCCCCCGCGACCGCCGACGAGGCGGGCGACGAATCGCCCGCCGCGGTCGACGGTGCAACAATCGAGGACCAGGACGCTTCCGAGGCGCCCGCCGGATCGCCGGCCACCGAGGCCGAGTCGACCTCCCCCGACGCTGACACCGAGGAGTGATCCATGTCGGACCGCACCGCGCCCCCCAGTCGTGAGGCAGCCCGTCGAACGCCTGGTGACGAGCCTGCCCGCAGGTCGCTGACCAGCCGTCTCCAGGACACGCTCTCCAACGCCGCCGAGGAGCACCGGGCCAATGCCGGCTCGTCGGCTCCGCGCGGCAGCCGCGTACGGCGTACGCCCGGGCGTCAGCCGCGCCGCGCCCGCCTGCGGCTGACCCGCATCGACCCGTGGTCGGTGATGAAGACGTCGTTCCTGCTGTCCGTCGCCTTCGGCGTGGTCACGTTCGTCGCCATCTTCATGGTGTGGTCCGTGCTCGGCGCGGCCGGCGTGTGGGACTCCATCAACTCGGCCGTCGCGAGCATCGTCGAGGGCGACAGCGGCAACTCGACCTTCGACGTCACCGACTACGTCGGGATGTCGCGCGTGCTGGGCTTCACGCTGCTCGTCTCAGTGCTCGACGTCGTGCTCCTGACCGCGATCTCCACGCTCACCGCGTTCCTCTACAACCTCGCGGCCGCCCTGCTCGGCGGCATCGAGGTCACCCTCGCCGAGGACGAGAAGTGAGCTGATCCCGTCGGTTCCTGACCTCGATTGGCACCGCCCGACCAGGGTCAGGTAATCTTCGGCGTCGCCGCATGGCGGCGAGTGCGGGCCTATAGCTCAGACGGTTAGAGCGCTTCCCTGATAAGGAAGAGGTCGGAGGTTCAAGTCCTCCTAGGCCCACTCCATCTCGACACCGAGGAGCACGGCGTGAAGAAGATCCTGCTGGTCGTCCTCGCCGCCGCTGGTGCGGTCCTCGCGAAGAAGAAGATGGACGAGGGCAAGCACGAGCAGGCTCTCTGGGCCGAGGCCACCGACTCCGTCGAGAAGGCCTGACCCGCCCACCTCACGGGGCCTTGGCGCAATTGGTAGCGCACCTGCTTTGCAAGCAGGGGGTTAGGGGTTCGAGTCCCCTAGGCTCCACCACGATCACGACCGCAGCTGATCAGGGCGCGCAGAATGCCCGCAGCTTGAACACGGACGGGTAGCCGGGCGGCGTTGGGTTGGCACCGAGCTCGATCCTGACGCGCCCGGCGCCCGCGACGGGCAGCCCGCCGTACAGCGACGGCCCGTCACCGCTGTAGTCGCTGCGGTAGACCTCAGTGACGTCCTCGACGTCGTCCCGGTGCACGTACGCCCAGCCCACGGATCCCGGAGCGGATGTCTTCGCCATGCCGGTGCCGACCTCGACGAGCTCGCAGCGACCGGCCAGGTCGAACTCGGCGTACCCCAGCTGGCTGGGGTCGACGAGGGTGATGCCCCCGTCGCGAGGAGTGCCCGCCACGTCGACCGGTTGCGTGCTGACGTTCTGCAGGGCGACGTGTCGTCCAAGGAGCGAGGCCCACTCGTAGTCGAGGACGACGACCCGCATCGGCTTGCTGGTCCCCGCGCGGAGCCCGTGCGAGCCGGGCTTGACCACCCGGTAGTGCCGCAGGCCCGGCGTGCTGGGCATGTCGAGCAGGTAGAACTTGCCGCCTCTGGTGGTCGCGCCACGGTCGGTCCTCTTCCACCGCGAGCTGCCGGCCACTCGCTGCTGCAGGATCACCGGCTCGTGGGCGAACCGGGGCAGGACCCGACCCGACACCTCGACGAACCCCGAGTCCTCGACGACACGATGGCTCGCCACGCTGGCGCGCACGGTGTATGACCGCGGCGCGCGATCGGCACCGGGCTGAACGCCGGCGCGCGGTGCGACCGGCACTCCGACGAGGGCTGCGGCGAGGACGCCCACCAGCGCGACGTTGAACGACATCTTGCCTCCCACAGTCCGAAGCGGTCGCGACGACACCACCAGTGTGACGGAGCCACCGGGCGCGACGGAGAGGCGAAGGTCCCGTGTCCGGCCCACCCCTCGAAATGCAGGGGTGCTGACCAAGACCCAGCCCCACACTGGAGGCATGCTGGGCATCACCGACCTCCCGACCTACCTCGTCGGGCTGATCCTGATCATCCTGCTGCCCGGGCCGAACTCGCTCTACGTGCTCTCGGTCGCGGCGCGGCGCGGGGTGCGCAGCGGGTACGCCGGTGCGGCCGGCGTGTGGACCGGCGACGCGGTGCTGATGACGCTGTCGGCCGCCGGGATCGCGTCGCTGCTCCAGGCCAACGAGACGGCGTTCGCGGTCGTGAAGTGGGTGGGGGCGTCCTACCTGCTGTGGCTGGCCGTCGGCATGATCCGCGCTGCCTGGGGCATGTGGCGCTCGCGCCGATCGATGGCCGAGCAGCTCGCCGACGCCACCGTGGAGGCCGGGCTCGAGGCACCCACCCGCGGCGAGCGTCCCTACCGTCGCGCCCTGGTGATCAGCCTGCTCAACCCCAAGGCGATCCTGTTCTTCGTCGCCTTCTTCGTGCAGTTCGTCGACCCGGCCTACGCCCACCCGGCGATCTCGTTCCTCGCGCTCGGCACGCTCGCGACGCTGGCCAGCGCGGCGTACCTGACGGTGCTGATCTTCGCCGGCACCCGCCTCGCCGACGCCTTCCGGCGCCGCAAGGCGCTCTCGGCGGGGGCGACGTCCGCGGTGGGCGCGGTCTTCGTCGGCTTCGCGGTCAAGCTGGCGCTCGCCTCCGCCTGACTGGTCAGGCGGCGGGGACGAGCTCGGCCGGCACGTCGGAGGAGATGACCGACGCGTGCCACCGGGCCTCGCGCCAGCCCTCTGCGGTCAGCTTCCACACGATGGTCGCGACGCAGTCGAAGGTCGCCACGTGCGGGCCGACCGCCAGCGTCTGGCGGAAGTCGAGCGCCGAGAAGCCCATCGTCTCGTGCCGGACGGCCTGGTAGCCCAGGACGGTCGACTCGGTCCACGCTCCCATGGCGTCCAGGGTGGCGAACAGGTCCCGGAACCAGGTCAGCCACTCCGTGCGGGTCCTGATCGGGCGGGCATGGCCGGAGACGTCGATGTCGACGATGCCGAAGTCGTCGTCGCACAGGTCCGAGAGCGTGGCGAGGTCGTGGTCGCGCACGGAGTCCAGCAGCGTGACGGTCTCGGTGTAGAACGGCTGGTCCTCGAAGCCGCGGGGCACAGCGCCGGCGAACGCGGTGGTGGGAGTGGTGGGACGGTCCATGGTCTTCTGCCTCTGGGTCGGGTCGCCCCGGTCCCTGCGCGACGACGCCGGGACCGGGGCTCGGGTGGTCAGGAGCGGGTGCGCAGCGGAGACGGAGCCGCGGGCTCGGATCCGGCGAGTCCGCTGTCGCCCGACTCGACGTAGCCCTCGTCGCGCGACTTGGCGAGCGCGATCGCAAGGACCAGGAGGCCGAAGAGCGGCTTGGCGAGCACGTCCGCCACCGAGTAGCCCACCTGACGGGCGATCTCGGCGGTGACCGGGTCGTCGACCAGGACGGGCAGGAAGTAGGCGACAGGGTAGACGGTCCAGGTCACGACGAGGATCCAGCGCAGGCCGCTGAGGAGCCGGATGACGCCCGGAGCCTGCCGGCCCAGGGAGTTGCCGAGCTCGACGAACAGGACGTACACGATGTAGAGGAACGGCAGGGTGCCCACGACCCCCCAGACGATCTTCGCGGTGCTGTCGGCGGCGGCGAGCTCACCGGGGTAGCCGGAGATGATCATCGCGAGCGCGGCGATCGTCAGTCGTACGAGGAGGCTGCGGGTCTTGCCACGGTCCAGCTTCAGCACCACGACGAGCTCGGCCAGCAGCAGCGGCACCGTCAACAACCAGTCGACGTAGCGGTAGGCCTCGTTGAACGGGATGCCGTCCTGGACGTAGGCGCCGCCGGTGTAGGTGAAGGCGTCGACCCAGGAGTTGAAGATGCGCACGTAGTGGTAGAGCGCGATGCCCACCACGACCGTCGACAGCGTGATCGCCAGGCGGTGACGGGGCGCCACCGAGCCCCGGACGAGCACGAAGAACAGCAGGGACGCGCCCATGGCTGCGATGACGAAGGAGAACGAGTTGTAGACCAGGTCGTACTGACCCGCACTCAGGGTGAGGCCCATGGCTTGCTCCTTGTAGGAGAGGCTCCCGAGTGGCGCTCGTGATTAGGTGCTGCGAAATTAGCATCGCTTAGCCCGAATTAACAATGATCAGCGCAAATATGTCGTCCGCTCTACGATGGAGGGATGACGGAGCCGCCCCTGATCGAGCTGCGCGACGCGGCAGCCGAGCTCGGCGTGCACTACCAGACCGCCTACCGGTGGGTCCGCAGTGGACAGCTCCCCGCCACCATGGTCGCTGGGAAGTACGCCGTCAGCCGCGCCGACGTCGAGGAGCTGGCGGAACGCCGGACACGCCCCCGGCCGGTCCCCGCCCCCGGCCCGCGACGCCTGGAGGGCCAGGCCGACCGCATGCACGACGCGCTGGTCTCCGGAGACGACGCCGCCGCCCGGAAGGTCGCACGCCGCCTCGTGGAGGAGGGGACGTCGGTCCAGGAGCTCATCACGCACGTCCTCAGCCCTCCGCTGCGGCGGATCGGTCAGTCCTGGCACGACGGCGAGGTCCCGATCTGGGTGGAGCACCGCGCCTCGGCGGTCGTCGAGCGGGTCCTGGGAGAGCTCACTCCCTCGCCGCGCGGGCGCAGGCGCGGCACGGTGATGGTCGCGGCCGTCACCGGCGACCTGCACGCCTTGCCCACCGCGATGGCCGCCGCCGCACTCCGCGACGACAACTGGCGCGTCGAGCACCTCGGCGCCAACATGCCCCCCGACGACATCGTCGGGTTCTGCCTCAGCCACGACATCGACGTCGCCGTCCTGTCGGTCACCAACAGCCAGGTCGAGGCCGCCGTACGTCGTGCCACCGCGTCGCTCCGCGAGTCCGGCATCCCCGTCGTGGTGGGGGGCCCGGGACGCGGCCTCGACGAGCTCCTCACCTCCGTCCGGGCAGCGCACGACCGAGCCTGAGCGCTCCGACCGCCTGACGACCCTCACCGGGCGACTGGGACAATCGAGCCCGTGAGCTCACCCCGCCGACCCGGCCTGCTGACCGACCTCGGCGCCGTGGTCCTCACGCTGGTGCTGGTGGGCATCGCGGGCGCGCTGGGCAGGTGGCAGTACGACGCGTGGCAGGCGCACCGCGAGGCCGAGGCCCGGGACCTCTCCGGCGTCACGCCGGTGCCGCTCGACGACGTGATGGGTGCCGACGACCCCTTCCCCGCCCCCGACCTCGGGCGTCCGGTCGAGGTGCGCGGCGAGTGGCTGGAGGGCGGCTTCTGGGTCGCCGACCGCGAGCTCGACGGACGCGACGGCTACTGGGCCGTGGACCCGCTGCAGGTCGGCGACGCCGCCGTGCTCGTCGTACGCGGGTGGGCGCCCGAGCCGGAGGCGGCGCTGCTGGCGGCGCGCGGCGAGACCGCGCTGACCGGGTGGCTGCAGGCCCCGGACGGCAGCCTGGCCACCGACGACGACCCCGACGACGACGTCTTCCCCGAGATCCGCGTCGCGGACGCGATCCAGCGCGTGGACGTCGACCTCTACTCCGCCTACCTCGTCGCCCAGGAGCCGGCGCCCGGCCTGCAGGCCGCCGAGCTCGAGGCGCTGCCCAGCCCGAGCCGGTTCACCGGCGTCCGCAACCTGCTCTACGCCTTCGAGTGGTGGATCTTCGGCGGCTTCGCGGCCTTCATCTGGTGGCGCTGGCGCAGGGACGCGACCGCTCCCGAGGTCGGCGACCTCGACCGCCCGGCAGCCGGGTAGGGCCTGCCCGCTACCTTGGTCGCCGTGTCCCGCAACCTCACCGCCTACCGCGTCATGGCCACGATCGTCGGTGTCCTGCTCGTGGTGCTCTGCCTCATCGGCGTCCCGCTGGCCAACTTCGACGGCTCGCCGATGTGGGGGGTCTTCGACAGCACCCCCGCCTGGGTGACGGCCGGCTCCGACCTCAACAACCTCGGTGAGGTCATCACGACCTACCTCGGTGTGGCCCACGGCTGGCTCTACATGATCTTCCTGCTCAGCGCGTTCCTGCTCTCGCGTCGCGCCCGCTGGGACCTGCCGTTCACGCTGGTCACGCTCGTCTGCGGCACCGTTCCGCTGCTGTCGTTCTGGGCCGAGCACCGCGCGACGAAGCGCGTGCGGGCCGAGCACCCCGAGCTGGTATGACGCGGGTTTCGACGCGCCGTCGCGACCTCGCAGGCTCGGTCGCGGGCTTGCTCAACCTCCCGGCACACGTCGCCCACTCCTGCGTCGTGGTCGACTAGTGCCGTGACGACAGCGTTCGTGCTCGGCGGGGGCGGCGTGCTCGGCGCCGTCGAGGTGGGCATGCTGCGTGCGCTCCTGGAGCGCGACATCGTGCCCGACCTGGTCGTCGGCACGAGCGTGGGTGCGCTCAACGGGGCGCTCGTCGCCCGGCAGCCCGACCTCACGGTCGTGCAGCGCCTCACCGAGCTCTGGGTGGCCACCGCCCGGGGGCGTGAGGTCTACGGTGACAAGCCGCTGCGCACTGTGCGGCGGGCGGTGTCCACCGGCACCCACATCTACTCCTCGGCGCCGCTGCGGCGCAGGCTCGAGGACGAGCTCGGCGACGCCCGCTTCGAGGACCTCCCGGTGCGCCTCGAGGTGTGCGCGGCCAGCATCGAGCGCGCGGCGGAGCACTGGTTCACCAGCGGCCCGCTGGTGCCTGCGATCCTGGCCAGCGCCGCGGTGCCGGGCCTGCTCCCGCCCGCGGAGGTCGACGGCGAGCACTTCCTCGACGGCGGCCTGGTCAACTCCATCCCGGTCAGCCGGGCCGTCGAGCTCGGCGCCACGCGCGTCTTCGTGCTCCAGGTGGGCCGGATCGACCGGCCGCTCTCGGTGCCGAGCCGTCCGTGGGAGGTCGCCCGGGTGAGCTTCGAGGTCGCCCGTCGGCACCGCTTCATGCGCGACATGGCCACGATCCCCGAGGGCGTGGAGGCCCACGTCCTGCCGGCAGGAGGCACGTCGGCACGCGACGACTCCCTGCTCGCCCACCGGGACTTCGGTGGGGTCGAGGCCCGCATCGAGGCGACGTACGCCGCCTCGCGGGCGCACCTCGACGAGGTCCTCGGACCGTGGGACGGACCGCGGTCGTGACGCACCCCGCGGTCTGGGCGCTGCGCCGGCTGGTCGTCGCCCCTGCCGTGGTCGCCCTGGCCGTGGTGCTGTGGGTGACGCTGCCGGCGTGGCTCCTCGTGGCAGCCGCCCTGTCGCCCGTGCTGCCCGGCCGGTGGCGCGCCCTGCGGCTGCTGTGGCTGGTCGTGGTCTACCTGAGCTTCGAGACCCTGCTGCTCGCGGTGATGCTGGGCCTGTGGCTCGCCAGCGGCTTCGGGTGGCGGATCCGCTCGCCGTACTTCGCGGGCATCCACTACGACCTCGTGCAGGGCACGCTCATCGTCTTCTTCCGCGAGGCCCGCCGGGTGCTGGCGCTGCGCATCGTCACCGACGGCCCGCACCCCTCGCGGCACCCGGACGGCCCCGTGCTCGTGATGTGCCGCCACGCCGGCCCGGGCGACTCGTTCATCCTGATGTACGCCCTGCTGCACTGGTACCACCGCGAGCCGCGCGTGGTGCTGAAGAACACCCTCGCGTGGGACCCGGCGATCGACGTGGTGCTGCGTCGCATCCCGGCGCGCTTCATCTCCCCGAACCCCGCGGCCGGGGAGGACCTCGAGTCGCAGATCGCGGCGCTGGCGACCGGGCTCGACGACAACGACGCGTTCGTGATCTTCCCCGAGGGCGGCAACTTCACCCCCGAGCGCCGCGCCCGCGCGATCACCCGGCTGCGCAGGCTGGGCCTGGAGCGGATGGCGGTGCGCGCCGAGGAGATGACCCACGTGCTGGCGCCGCGCCCCGGCGGCGTACTGGCCGCGCTCGAGGCCGCGCCCGACGCCGACGTGCTGATGGTGGCGCACACCGGGCTCGACCACCTCGTCACGGTCAGCGACCTGTGGCGCGAGCTGCCGATGGACAAGCAGATCACCATGCGGTGGTGGCAGGTCTCGCGCGCCGAGATCCCCGAGGACCGCGAGGCGCGCATCGAGTGGCTCTACGGCTGGTGGGAGCGCGTGGACGACTGGATCGAGGAGAACCGACCGGCCGAGGCCTGAGCGGTGTGTGAGGCGGGTTTTCGCGACCAGGATCCCGCTTCACGCACCGCCCACGTCCGGGCACGCGAACGGGCGGTGCGTGAGGCGGGTTCGCGAGCTGGAGAACCCTCCTCACACACCGCCCGTGGCGATGGAGCAGGTGCTACTTCTTCGGCGGTACGTCGTCGATGTCGATGACCTCGGCGGGCGCGTCGGGCGTGGTGGCCGGGTGGGCCTCCTCGACCGAGTCGCTGATCGCCTCGCCCGGGTCGCCGCCACCGATGTCCTGCGCGGCCGGGGGCTCGGCGGTGACGACGTCGTCCGCGGTGATCTCCTCCGGCAGCGGGTCGGTCAGCGGGTCACCGGAGGTGGTGGCCGGCGTGACGGGCGCAGCTGCAGGTGGGGCGGCCGGCGACGACGGCGTCGACGCGGGCGCGGCCGGGGGAGCCGGCGGGACGTAGCTGGACTGCCAGTTGGCCTCCGCGTCCTGCTTGGAGCGCAGCTTGCTGAAGACCACGCCACCGAGGGCGAGCAGCCCGGTCAGCACGAGCAGCTTCTTGAGCCGACCGCCCTGGGGCTCGGGCTCCACCCCGCGGAGCTCGTTGACTCTCGCGGCGGCCACGTCGCGGCTCGACGCGGCCTTCTCGGCAGCGAGCGCGGCGGCGACGGACGCCTTCTCGCTCGCGGTGGCACGAGCCTCGGCCAGCAGCGGTGCGGCCTTCTCCCGCGCCTCGGCGGCCTTCTCGCTCGCCAGGGCCGCACCGACGGCGGCCTTCTCGGCGGCGGTGGCGCGCGCCTCGGCCAGCAGGGGCTGGGTCTTGTCACGGGCGTCGGTGATGACCGGCCCGGCCTTGTCCACGGCCTGCTCCCACGCGGACTCCAGGTGGGGCAGAACGGTCTCCGAGACCTGCTCGACGTAGTCGTGTGCCCGGTCCATGAGGGACTTCTTGCGGCGGAAAGGCATGCGTGACCTCCTCTGTCAGTTGTGGCTCCATCTCACCATGCCCACCCTGAGGCGACCAGCCCCGTCCGGGTGGGGGCCCCGGCGCCGCCCTGCGTGGGCCGGGCGTGGGCGGTGCGTGGCAGGATCGAGGCGCACGCGGGCCCGACGGGCCCACCCCACAGACAGCTGAGAGGCACATCCCATGGCCGACCTGAAGGCGACCCTGAAGACCAACCGGGGCGACATCGTCATCAACCTGTTCCCGAACCACGCCCCCGAGACCGTCGAGAACTTCGTCGGCCTCGCCGAGGGCACCAAGGACTACCGCGACGACGCGGGCCGCTCGGGGGAGAAGTACTACGACGGCCTCGGCTTCCACCGCGTGATCGAGGGCTTCATGATCCAGGGCGGCTGCCCGCTCGGCACCGGCACCGGCGGCCCGGGCTACACGTTCAAGGACGAGATCCACCCCGAGCTCGTCTTCGACAAGCCCTACCTGCTCGCGATGGCCAACGCCGGCCCCGGCACCAACGGCTCGCAGTTCTTCATCACCGTCGGCGCCACCCCGTGGCTCAACCGCAAGCACACCATCTTCGGCGAGGTGGCCGACCAGGCCAGCCGCGACGTCGTCGACGCCATCGCCACCACGCCCACCGGCGCGATGGACCGCCCGGCCGAGCCCGTCGTCATCGAGACGGTCACCGTCGAGCGCTGAGACCCGCACCACCTCCACACGAGCCTCCCGACGATGACGCAACCGTCCGAGGACCCGGCCGCGACCGGGGTGCCCACCTGCTACCGGCACCCCGGTCGCGAGACCTGGATCCGCTGCCAGCGCTGCGAGCGCCCGATCTGTCCCGACTGCATGCGCGACGCCGCCGTGGGCTTCCAGTGCCCCGACTGCGTCAAGGAGGCCAGCAAGGGATCGCGCCAGAACAAGGCGATGTACGGCGGTGAGCGCAGCGCCGACCCGCGGCTGACGACGTACGTCCTGATCGGCATCAACGCCCTCGTCTGGCTCGCGATCACCGCCACCGGCGGGCGGCTGTCCAAGGTGGCCGACCTGTTCGCCCTGGCGCCCACGGGCAGCTGCCACTCGGCGTCCTCGCCCAACCAGTACTACCCCGGCATCAACCAGTCGGGCGTCTGCCAGAGCCTGACCCAGGGTGACGGCGTGTGGCACCCGGGCGTGGCCGACGGGGCCTGGTGGCAGCTGCTCACCAGTGCGTTCACCCACGTCGAGATCTGGCACGTCGCGATGAACATGTTCGCCCTGTTCATCTTCGGGCCCGCCCTCGAGGGCATCGTGGGCCGGGCCCGCTTCCTCGCCGTCTACGTCGCCGGCGCGCTCGCCTCGTCGGTGCTGGTGCTCTACCTCGCCGCTCCCGACTCGAGCACGGTGGGCGCCTCCGGTGCGCTCTTCGGCCTGCTCGGTGCGCTGCTCGTCACCGCCCGCAAGGCGCGGCTCAACTCGCAGTGGCTCGTGCAGAACCTCGTCCTCGGCGCCGTCATCACCGTCGTGGGCTGGCAGTCGATCTCCTGGCAGGGCCACCTCGGCGGCTTCGTCGGCGGGGCACTGGCGGCGGCGATCATCGCCTACGCGCCGCGGTCGAGGCGCACCGTGGTGCAGTGGGTGGGGCTCGGCGCCCTCGCGGCCGTGCTGCTGGTCCTGGCCGTGGTGCGGGCCTCCGCGCTCGGCTGAGCCCCGCCCCCGGCCGCCGGCCCCCGCTTCCCGTCGTACGACCGGGGCGGGGGCCGCTGCGTTACCCACAGGTGTGCACACAGCTGTGGACAACTACACCGGTGTAATTCATCCACAGATGTTCTCCACAGTGTGGAAATCGAACGGCTGCTCGCTCCGTCCGTCCCCGAAATCGACTCGAGCGGTGAGAGAGACGCCTTCCCTTCCCCAGGAAGGCGCCTCACTCACCGCTCGAGGCGCGGGGCCTGATCACCACGCAGGATGTCAGGCCGAGGGAGAACCTACTCCCACTTGGTCGCGAAGCTGAAGCCGACCGCCATGAAGGCGATGCCGACGACCAGGTTCCACTGGCCGAGGTCGTTGAAGATCCAGATGCTGGAGAGATCGTTGGAGAAGACGTAGAAGGTGCAGATCCACAGCAGGCCGACGAGGAAGCACGCCAGCATGCCGACCACGACGCCGCGACCGCGCCCGAGCGGGGTGGAGGGGTGCGCCGAGACGACCAGGCCGAGCATCAGCAGGCCGAAGCCGATGGCGTAGTTCCAGTCGCCCAGGTCGGCGACGGCCTTCGGCGAGCCCTTGGTGGGCGGGAACGCCAGCGGGTTGCCACGTGCCTGGGTGTAGTAGAAGACCAGCCAGGCGATGCCGGCCACGACCAGGAGCAGACTGATCACGAACCTGACGGTGAAGAGCTTGCTCTTCTCCGACTCAATGACCGTCGTGGACTTCGACACTGCTGCTCCTGTGGGTAGCTGATGCGGCTCAGGGCGTACGACGACGCCGCTGCGGGGCGGCGAACCACCCGGTGGGGGGTTAGCGTAGTCGCCATGCCGCCCCACCCACACGCACGCCCCGCGCGTCACCGCGCCTGGCGTGTGGCGACCCCGGTGGTGGTGCTGCTGCTGAGCGGGGCGCTCTTCGCGGTGAGCGCGAGGCAGAGCGACGGCCTCGACCTGCGCGGCGGACGGCTCACCGACCTCGCCTCGGTGGTGCGCGCCGAGCGCGACGAGGCGGGCGACCTGACCGCGCAGGCCTCCGAGCTCAACGCCGAGGTCGAGGCGCTCAGCGCCCGGCTCGGCGACCGCTCCGTGGCGCGCGTGCAGGACGAGGTCGCCACCCTCGTCGACCCGGCCGGGCTCACCGAGAAGACCGGACCGGCCGTGCAGGTCACCCTCGACGACGCCTCCCCGGAGGCGCGGCTGGCCTATGAGGGCGATCCCAACGACCTGGTCGTGCACCAGCAGGACATCCAGGCCGTGGCCAACGCGATGTGGAACGCCGGGGCCGTCGCGGTCACCATCCAGGGCCAGCGGCTGATCTCGACGACCGGCATCAAGTGCGAGGGCAACCAGGTGACCCTGCACGGCATCCCCTACTCGCCGCCCTACGTGATCGTGGGGATCGGCGACACGGCCCGGCTGTTCTCCGAGCTCACCACCGACCCGATCCTCGCGACCTACCGCGACTACACGCTCATCCCCGGCGGTGGGGTCGCGTGGGACATGACCGAGCTCGACGCGGCGACGGCGCCGGCCTACACGGGCCTGCTCGACCTCACCTACGCCACCCCGATGGCCGACGGCTGAGCAGGACCGGTCGCCCCGGGTGGGGCGTCAGGACCGCCGTGGGGTCGTGGTCGGGGTCTCCGTCGGCACCGGCGTGGTCGGGGTCTCGGTCGGGGCCGGCGTGGTCGGGGTCTCGGTCGGCGTCTCGGTGGGCACCGGCTCCTCGTAGGCGGAGACGAAGATCGTGACGGTGCTGCCCTGGTCGGCCGTGCCCCCCACGGGGATCTGGTCGACGACCGTGCCCTTGGGCTCGGTCGAGGTGGCGTCGGTGCGCACGTCGGGGACGAAGCCGGCCTCGCGGATGGCCCGCTCCGCCGCACCCTGCTTCAGCCCGCGCACGTCCGGGACCTTCTCGGGGCCGTCGGAGAACACGATCGTGATCGTGGTGCCCTCACCGACCGGCGTGCCGGCCGGCGGCGTGGTGCTGAGGACCTGGAAGCGCGGCTCGTCGGAGTCCTCCTCCTGGAAGCGCACCTTGAGGTCCTGCGCGAGCATCGCCTCGCGGGCGTCCTTGCGCAGCGTGCCCACGACGTAGGGCACCTCGACCTCGGGCTTGCCGACCGACAGCACGAAGTCGACCGAGGTGCCGGGGTCGACGAAGACGTCGCGGTTGGGGTCCTGGGAGATGACCTTGTCGGCCTCGACGGTGTCGGAGGTGTCACGGCCGACCTGCCCGACCCGGAGCCCGGCGTCGGCGATCGCGAGGCGCGCCTGCTGCTCGGTGAGTCCGACGACGTTGGGGACGGCCTCCCGCTGGGGGGCGTCGTCGAAGAGCATGTTGTTGAGCGCCCAGGCGCCCAGACCGAGCAGGAGGACGGCGAGGAAGCCCGCGAGCACCCACCACGCCGTACGGCTGCGGGACGGGCCCTCCTGCTGGGGCGGCGGGGGCGGAGCCATCGTGGTGGTGGCGTGCGCGGGCGGGACGGCGGCGACCTGCTGGGTCTCCGCGGCGAGCGGCAGCACGGCCGGCGCCTGGATGGGGTGCCCGGAGAGGTAGCGCTCGATGTCGGCCTTCATCGCCGCGGCGCTCTGGTAGCGGTCCTCGACGCGCTTGGCGAGCGACTTCATCACGATCGCGTCGATCTCGGGGTCGAGCTGGTCGTCGAGGTCCGACGGCGGCGCCGCGGGCTCGCGGACGTGCTGGTAGGCGACCGCCACCGGGCTGTCGCCGATGAACGGCGGACGGCCGGTGAGCAGCTCGTAGAGCATGCACCCGGTGGAGTAGACGTCGGACCTCGAGTCGACGGTCTCCCCGCGCGCCTGCTCGGGGGAGAGGTACTGGGCGGTGCCGACCACGGCCGCGGTCTGGGTCATCGTCGAGGAGGCGTCGGAGATCGCGCGGGCGATGCCGAAGTCCATCACCTTCACGTCGCCCGACGGCGTGAGCATCACGTTGCCGGGCTTGATGTCGCGGTGGATGATGCCCGCGCGGTGGCTGTAGTCGAGCGCCGACAGGACGCCCGCGGTGATCTCGAGCGCCCGCTCGGGGAGGATCTTGCGACCCTCGCGCAGGATGTCGCGCAGCGTGCGTCCGTCGACGCACTCCATGACGATGTAGGGCTGGGCGACCCCCGAGCCGTCGGTGGCCATCTCCTCGCCGGTGTCGTAGGTCGACACGATCGCCGGGTGGTTGAGGGAGGCCGACGACTGGGCCTCGCGCCGGAAGCGCGCCTGGAAGGTCGCGTCGCTGGCCAGGTCGGTGCGCAGCCGCTTCACCGCGACGGTGCGCCCCAGGCGACGGTCCTTGCCCTTGCGGACCTCGGCCATGCCTCCGCGGCCCAGCAGCTCGCCGAGCTCGTAGCGGCCGCCGATCAGCGTCGGCTCCGGCTGGGTCATCGCTTCTTGTCCTTCCCGGGCGGGGTGGGCTTGGGGGCCTTGCCGTAGTAGCTGACGGTCACCGGCGTGCCCTCCTCGAGGGTGCCACTGGGGGACACGTCCGAGACCGTGTCGGGCGCGGCGTCAGCGGTGTTCTCCACCTCCACCAGCTGCGGCACCAGGCCGAGGTCGCGCAGCTCCTTCTCGACGTCCTTGGCCTTGCGACCGACGTAGGAGGCGGGGTCGACCTCGACCGTCGTCGGCTCCGGCGTCTCGGTGGGGGTCTGGCTCGGCGACTCCGTCGGCGTCTGCGACGGCGACTGGCTCGGGCTCGGGCTGGGGCTCTGCGACTGGCGGGGCGTCTGCGACGGCTGATCAGTGGGGTCGGTGTCGTCGCGGGTGCCGAGCCAGACCGCGAGCAGCACCGCGGCCAGCACCGCGGCGATCCCGATCACGAGCGGCCACGGCACCGACGTACGGCGTCGCGCGGACGTCGGCGTGGGTGCGGGCCGCGCGGCAGCGGCGGCGGCAGGGGCGGCGGGGTCAGCGACAGCAGTCGGCAGCACCTGGGTGCTCGACGAGGCGGGGGGCACGACGGGCGCGACCACTGTCGCCGCTTCCTCGGCGGTCGGCGCGCGCAGCGCCCGGGCGAACGCCGCGCCGTCGGGGTAGCGCTCGGCGGGCGACTTGGCCAGCGCGCGGCGTACGACAGCTGCGAGCGCGCCCGGCACGTGGTCGGGCAGCTCGGGCACGGGGTTGCGCAGGTGGGCCAGGGCGGTGGCCACCGCGCTGTCGGCGGTGAACGGCTTGCGCCCGGCCAGGCACTCGAAGGCCACCACGCCGAGGGAGTAGACGTCGGAGGCCGCGGTGGCGGTGCCGCCCTCGGCCTGCTCGGGGGAGATGTAGGCGGGGGTGCCCATCACCTCGCCGGTCTTGGTGAGCGCCATGCCCTCGGCGGCGCGCGCGATGCCGAAGTCGGTGACCTTCACCCGCCGGTCGGGGGTGACGAGGAGGTTGGCGGGCTTGACGTCGCGGTGCACGATGCCAGCGGCGTGCGCGACGCCCAGCGCCTCGGCGGCCTGCGCGAGCAGCTGCTGGGCGACCGCCGCGTCGAGCGGCGCGTCCGGGCGCAGGAGGGCGGAGAGGGGCTGGCCCTCCACGAGCTCCATGACGAGGTAGGGCCGCGGCGTCGCCGAGCCGTCGTCGAGGGAGCTCGCGCCGTAGTCGAAGACCGAGGCGATGCCCGGGTGGTGCAGCGCAGCCGCGTGGCGGGCCTCGGTCTCGAAGCGAGCGCGGAACAGCGGGTCGTCGGCGTACTCCGTCTTGAGCACCTTCACCGCGACGGGGCGGTCGAGCACGGTGTCGCGCGCCGACCACACCTCGCCCATGCCGCCGGTGGCGATGCGGGACTCGAGGACGTAGCGACGGGCGTCGTCGACGTGACCGCCCGGAGCGAGGGTGGTCACTGGTTGATCACCGCCTCCATGACCGACTTCGCGATCGGGCCGCCGAGGACGCCGCCGCCGATCTCGTCGGGCGAGGTGTCGCTGGACTCCACCAGGACGGCGACCGCGACCTGGGGGTCGTCGGCCGGCGCGAAGGAGACGAACCAGGCGTAGGGCGGGCGGTCGCCGGAGGACTGCGCGGTGCCGGTCTTGCCGGCGACGTCGACCCCGGGGATCTGTGCGGGGCTCGCGGTGCCGTCGGCGACCGTCGCGACCATCATCTTGGTCAGCTCGTCCGCCGTGGTGCTGGAGATCGCCTTGCTGATGCTCTGGGTGTCGGTCTGGTCGAGCACCGACAGGTTGGGCGCGCGGACCTCGTCGACGACGTAGGGACGCATCACGTCGCCGTCGTTGGCGATCGCGGCGGCGACCATCGCCATCTGCAGGGGGGTGGCGGTCACGCTGGACTGGCCGATGCCCGACATCGCGGTCTGGGGTGCGTCCATGTCTCGCGGGTAGAGCGAGGTCGCCTGGCCGCCGAGGTCCTCGAGCGAGGTGTCGTTGAAGCCGAACTTCTCCGCCTGCTCGGCCATCGCGTCGTTGCCGAGCTCGTTGGCGAGGGTGAGGAAGGTGACGTTGCACGACACCTGCAGGGCCTGGGTCAGGGTGATCCGCGCACCGCCGCAGTTGCCACCGTCGTAGTTGCCGATGGTGTCCGACGACTGCGGCAGCTTGAAGCGGTAGCCGCCGGGCACCTGGGAGTCGGCGTCGTAGTCGCCGGACTCGATCGCGGCCGCGGCGGTGACGAGCTTGAACGTCGAGCCGGGCGGCAGCGTCGTGCCGATGGTGCGGTTGATCAGCGGGTCGCGCGGGTCGTCGTTGAGGTCCTTGCTCAGGCCCGCGACCGCGGTGAAGTCGTGGGAGGCGAGCTTGTTGGGGTCGAAGGTCGGCGTGGAGGCCATCGCCAGCACCCGCCCCGTGGTCGGCTCGAGCGCCACGACCGCGCCCTCGGCGTCGCCCGGCAGGGCCTGCAGGCCGTCCCAGGCGGCGGTCTGCGCGGCGGCGTCGAGCGTGAGCTGGACGTTGCCGCCCTTGGGGTCGCCGTTGCTCAGCATGTCGACGAGGCGGGTGACGAAGAGCCGCGAGTCGTCGCCGGAGAGCACCGAGTTCTGCGAGCGCTCCACGCCGGTCTGGCTGAAGAAGGCGAAGTAGCCCGTGACGGGGGCGTACTTGAAGGGCTCGGAGTAGGTGCGCTGGAACTTGTACTTGTCGTCCGAGGGCACGCTGCGCGCGATCGCGTCCTTGCCCACCAGGATCGCCCCGCGCTCACGGGAGTACGTCGCGGTGATGATGCGGCGGTTGCGCGGGTCCTTCGAGAGGTCGTCGGCGCGGACGTACATCAGGTAGGTCGCGTTGAGCAGCAGCGCCAGGAAGAGCAGCAGGCAGAACACGGACACGACGCGGATCGGCTTGTTCACCTCAGCTTCACCACCTGGGTGTGCTCACTGTCGGCGGCACCGTCGTCCACCGGGTCGAGGCGCGGCGCCGGCCGGCGGGCCTGGTCGGAGATGCGCAGCAGCAGCGCGATGACCACCCAGTTGGCCACGAGCGAGGAGCCGCCGTAGGACAGGAACGGGGTGGTGAGCCCGGTCAGCGGGATCAGGCCGGTGACGCCGCCGATGACCACGAACACCTGCAGCGCGAAGATCGCGGCGAGGCCGACGGCCATCAGCTTGCCGAAGCCGTCGCGCGAGATCAGCGCGATGCGCAGCGCGCGCTCCACGATCAGGCCGTAGCAGAGCACGATGGCCATGACCGCGGTCAGGCCGAGCTCCTCGCCGATGGTGGAGAGGATGAAGTCGGAGTAGGCGAACGGCACGCGTTCGGGGAAGCCGTTGCCGAGGCCGCGCCCGATCAGCCCACCCCACCCCATGCCGAACATCGCCTCGACGAGCTGGCCGCTGCCGGGGGTCTGGTCGTAGTAGTCGAGCGGGTGCAGCCAGAAGTTGAAGCGGTTCTGCACGTTGCCCACGAAGGTGTACGCCGCCAGCGCGCCGGCCGCGAACAGCAGGCCGCCCACGACGAGCCACCCGGGCCGCTCGGTGGCGACGTAGAGCATCACCAGGAACAGCCCGAAGAACAGCAGCGACGACCCGAGGTCGTTCTGCAGGACGAGGATCATCATCGAGATCCCGAACATCGCCAGGATCGGGCCCAGGTCGCGCCCGCGCGGCAGGTCGACGAAGACCACGCGGCGCCCGGCGAGCGCCAGCGCGTCACGGTGCAGCACGAGGTAGCCGGAGAACGCGATCACCAGCAGGACCTTGGCGACCTCGCCGGGCTGGAAGCTGAAGCCGGCGATGTAGATCCAGATCTTGGCGCCGTTCTTGGCGCTGCCGATGACCGGGAGGAAGGGAAGGACCAGGAGCACGATGCCGGCCAGGCCGGACGTGTAGGTCAGGCGCTGCAGCGAGCGGTGGTCGCGCAGCAGGAACATCGTGGCGACGAAGAGCACCACGCCGAGCGTCATCCAGATCAGCTGCTGGCGCGCGAAGGTGTGCTGGTCGTTGCCGATCGCCTCGTAGGTCAGGTCGAGGCGGTGCAGGACCGCCAGGCCCAGCCCGTTGAGCGCGGCGACGAGCGGCAGCAGCACCGGGTCGGCGTACGGCGCGACGAGGCGGACCGTGACGTGCGAGGCGACGATCAGTGCCGTCAACCAGCCGCCGTAGGCCACCAGGTCCGCCGGCACGGAGCCCTCGACGCCGAGGCCGACCGCGGCGTAGGCGCCGATGCCGACCGCGAGGGCGAGGACCAGCAGGAACAGCTCCGCACCCCGGCGCCGCCGGTGCACGAAGCCCATGAGGGTCCCGTTCTGACTCATCGCCGTCACCCTGCGTTGACGTCCTGGCGCGCGGCGTAGTTGTCCACGGTGAGCCGGGCCCCGTCGAGGCCGTCGGCCTCGATGCCCTCGCGCACCTGCTCGGCGTCGATGTCGCTGAGGCGGTCGAGGTCGACGTCGGTGAGCTCGTAGGCGTGGGACAGCGAGACACCGGGGAGGTCGGCGTCGATGCCGCGGAAGATCGCGACCTTGCCGTCCTGCTCGGCGACGTAGAACTGCTGCTGGCTCCACGACCAGCCGGCGGCCACGACCACCCACGCCAGGCCGAGCAGCACCAGGGCGAGCATCAGGCGGCGCAGCCAGCGGTGGCGGCCAGGGTCGCGCGGGGCGTAGCGAGCGGCCTCGCGGTCGATGGGGTCCGCGACGTAGGCGCCCTCGGGGACGTCGGCCGGCACGGGGGCGATCTCCCCGGTGTCACCGGAGCGGTGCCCCCGGAAGAGCCCGCCGACGGCACCGCTGACCGCGCCGCCCAGCGGCATCCGGCGGGGCAGGTCTGCCGCGGCACCGACGAGCAGCGGCGCCAGGTCGGCAGGCGGCGGCTCCTCGGCGACGTCGGCGACGATGCAGGTGACGTTGTCGGTGCTGCCGGCCTCGAGGCTGGCGCGTACGAGCTCGACGGCGGCGAAGTCGGGCGTGCCGGTCGACAGGATGTCGGCCATCCGGTCGTCGGTCAGCGTGCCGCAGGCGCCGTCGCTGCACACGAAGATGCGGTCGCCCGGCTCGGCGGGGAACTCGAAGAGGTCGGGCTCCTCGTGGCGGATGCCGTCGAGGGCCTTGAGGATGAGGTTGCGGTGCGGGTGGGTCCGCGACTGCTCCTCGGTGATGCGCCCCTCGTCGATGAGCGACTGCACGAAGGTGTGGTCGTGGGTGAGCTGGCGCAGCTGGCCACGGCGGTAGAGGTAGGCGCGGCTGTCGCCGATGTGGCCGATGCCGAAGCGGGTGCCGTCGAACAGCGCGACGGTCGCGGTGGTGGAGGTGCCGTTGAGGTCGGGGTCCTCCTCGACGAGCTCGGCGATCCGGTCGTCGGCGCGGTGCACGGCGCCGGCGAGCTGGCCGAGGATGTCGGCGTCGGGCTCCTGGTCGAGCTTGCGCAGCGCCTGCACGGCGGTGCTGGAGGCCAGGTCACCGCGCACGGCGCCGCCGACGCCGTCGCACACCGTCAGGAGCCAGGGCCCGGCATAGCCGCTGTCCTGGTTCTCCCGGCGTACGCGCCCGACGTCGGAGATCGCGGAGTAGTGGAGGTACATCACTTCCGCAGCTCCAGGATCGTCTTGCCGACGCGCACCTGCACGCCGAGGCCGATCGTCGTGGGCTGCGTGATGCGCACCGGGCCGACGTAGGTGCCGTTGGTGGAGCCGAGGTCCTCGACGAACCACTCGTCGCCGCTGGCCGCCACCCGGGCGTGGCGGGTCGAGACGTAGTCGTCGTCGAGCTTGATCGCGGCGTCGCTGCCACGACCGATGAGCAGGGGCGCGTCGGCCAGCTCGGCGCGGGCGCCGGCCTCGGCCCCCTCGACCACCAGCAGGTGGGTGGGCGCACCACGTCGCGGCTTGCGGGGCTTGCCGCTGGCCTTGCGGCCCGCCGGCGCCGGCGCGCCGCCGCGCGCGGTCTCGGGGACCCGGGCACCGAACATGTCCGAGCGGATCACGGAGATGGCGGACAGGACGAAGATCCAGAGGATGGCCAGGAAGGCCATGCGGATCAGGAAGAGGGTCAGCTCAGACATTCCAGCCCCCGGCCTCGTCGCGCCCGCCGTCGATGCGGACCGTCATCTCGGTGTGCCCGATCTTGATCGTCGAGCCGTCGCGCAGCCGGGCCCGCGTGACCTTGCTGCCGTCGACGAGGATGCCGTTGGTCGAGCCCAGGTCGACCGCCTCGACACCGTCGATGCTGACCTCGAGCTCGAGGTGGCGGCGGCTGACGCCGGGGTCGTTGATGCGCAGGTCGGCCTCGGTGCCGCGGCCGATGACCAGGCCCGGGGGTCGCAGCGGGTGCCGGGTGCCGTTGACCTCGAGGGTGGCGTGGGAGGAGCGCGTACGGGTGCGCTGGTCGTTGTCGGTGACGCTCGCCTGCGCCTTGCTCCGGATCCGGAAGCGGCCGGTCGTCAGGTCGTCGGCGGACTCGAAGGCCACCGAGACCGGACCGGTGAAGACGTAGCCCTGCGCGTCGGCGTGGTCCTGGAGCTGGTCGACGAGGTCCTGCTCGAGCGCACGACCCAGGCCGAGCATCCGGTCGAGGTCGACGCCGGAGAGCTCGACGTGGAAGTCGTTGGGCACGAGCCGGCGCTGACGGCTCAGCACCTGGGCGTTGTTGTCGCACTCGCGCTGCAGCGCCGCCGCGATCTCGACCGGCTGCACGGCGCTGCGGAAGGCGCGGGCGAAGACACCGGAGATCACCTGCTCGAGCCGCTGCTCGAAGCGTTGGAGGGCGTTCACCCCGTGCCTCCTCTCCTCGCGCTCGCGTCGCATCGTCGTGATGGGTTCGTGCTGGGCAGGCTTCACACACCGCCCGATCGGTGCGGCCGAGCGTACCGGCCGTCCACCCGGGCGCGCGGGTGCCGCCCCGTCGTGCGGTCCTGCCTCGCGCAGTTTCCCCGGATATCCGGGGAAACTGGAGCCTCACCCCCGAAACTTCGCACTGGAACCTCACGTTTCCCCGGGTACCCGGGGATCGCGACACGAGCCCCAGCGCCGAGGGGCACCGATTGGGACCGCTCGTCACGCGTGGGGTAGCCTGAGCCCGCTTCAAGCGCGAGTGGCGGAACGGCAGACGCGCTGCGTTCAGGTCGCAGTGTCCGAAAGGGCGTGGGGGTTCAAATCCCCCCTCGCGCACCACACCACGAAGGCCCCGGACAGTGTCCGGGGCCTTCGTCGTTCTCTCCCGGGGGAGATGTCATCGCGCCGGCGGGCCGTCGCTGTCGAGACGCGTCCCGTGGCGCCAGACCGCACGGATGTCGAGCGTCGCCGCGATGTCCGTGGTCGGGTCCCCCTCGACGAGCAGGAGGTCGGCTCGGAGGCCGGGCGCGATGCGGCCGCGGTCGGACAACCCGAAGGCCTCGGCTGCCTCGGAGGTGGCTGCGCGGAGTGCGGCGGACGGGGAGAGCCCGGCCCGGACGAGGTACTGCATCTCGTGGTGCACGCTGGCGCCGTGGGCCAGCCCGCCGAGGAACGGGAACGGTGCGGAGGAGTCGGTCCCGGCGAGCAGTCGTACGCCGGCCTCGTGGAGGGCGCGCACGGAATCCAGGACATGGTCGATGCTGCCCTGCGGGTAGCGGTCGAAGCTCGACCTGAGCGTCCGGTCCCACGCCGCGTCGAGCCGTGAGGCGACGCGGTGGTCGTCCGCCAGGGCGGCGCCGTTGAGGCCCATCATCGAGGCGTTGAGGACGACGCACGGCACGACGAACGTGCCGCTCCCGGCGATCCGGGCGAGGAGGTCGTCGTCGTGGGGCCCGTCCATGAAGAGGTGGACGAGGCCGTCGACGCCTGCCTCGAGGCACATGCGGGTCGCGTCTCGCGTCAGTGCGTGGGCCACGGTCAGCATCCCGAGGCGCTGTGCCTCGGCGACGCCGGCGTCGAGGGTGGCCTGGTCCAGCATCGGCACCGGCGTCCCCTCCACGGATCCGTCGTCGACGATGAACTTGATGTAGTCCGACCCGGACTCAACGAGGATCCCGACGTGGGCCACCGCCTCGGCGGGCGTGCTGGTGAACGGCTGGAAGGGTCGTTCCGCCGGCCGTCCGGACCCTGCGTGCTCGTCGTCGGACCGCGCTCGCCCACCGCTGGGGTCGAAGTCGTCGGGGAACAGCTCGCTCGGGTGACCCCCCGGCGGAGTGATGGCCAGTCCGGACGACCGGACGTCCGCGGACGTGTCGTCGTCCTCGATGTCGCGCCGGTGCTCGCGCGTGTGCATCCCCTGCATCTCGAGCTCGGTCGTCACCCCGAAGCGGAGCGCGAGACGCAGCGCCTCCGGTGAGGTGTGCACGTGGGCGTCGATCAAGCCGGGCACCAGCGTGCAGCCGCGCCCGTCCACGACGTCCACCCCGGACGGGGGGTCACCGCCGATCGACGCGATGACGCCGCCGCTGACGATGACGTCGAGGCTCCCGAGCGAGCGTTCGCCGTCGAAGACCTGTGCGCCTGTGATGACCGTGGACATGGCCGCTCCTCGTTGGTGCATCTCTATTGATATATGCATAACATACGTTATAGAAGTGTCCGCGTACAGTCCGCACGGAACATGAGGGGTGGAGGCGTGATGGACGACGACCAGGAGTCGCTGCTCGACCAGGTCGGGCCCGCGTTGGCGCGGATGAGGAGACGCACGCAGGCCGCCACCAGCGGTGACGTGCTGCGCAACGTCGTGCTGTTCGTGCTGGCGGACCAGCCGCGTCTGACGGTGGGCGGGCTGTCGGTCGAGATGGGGGTCGCCCAACCGGCGGCCAGTCGTGTGGTGGCCGACTGCGTCGCGACCGGGCTCGTGCGGCGGCAGGCCGCGGCCGACGACGGACGCAAGACGGTGCTCGAGCTGACGGACGAGGGCCGGGCGGAGGCGCGCCGCCTGGCGCGCCTGCAGCGCGAGGCCTTCGAGGACATCACGGCCGGCTGGCGCCCGTCGGAGCGGGAGGACTTCGCGCGTCACCTCGTCCGCTACGCCGCCGACGCCGCGGCATGGAGCCGGAACCGGTCCTGACGCGGTCGTCGCGGCGCACGTGCGGTCCTTGCCTTCGCGCCCCGGGAGGTGCCACCCTCGTCTCCGCGGATGCGTCGCCGCGAGTGGCATGTCGACCAGCTGGTCGCGTGCTGATCGCCGAGAGAAGAGACCGACGTGACCGCTGACCCCACGCCCCTGTCCGACGCGCCCCGGTTGTTGACGGTGGGACGGATCAACCTCGACCTGTTCGCCGACTCCCACGGCACCGGGTTGGTCGGTGCGACGTGCTTCCGTCCGTCGGTGGGGGGTAGCCCGACGAACACCGCCATCGCAGCTCGTCGCCTCGGGGTCCCCTCGATCGTGCTGACCGCCGTCGCGGCCGACCCGGTCGGGGACCTGGCGATCTCCCGGCTGGCGTCCACCGGGGTCAGTGTCGCGGCGGTGCAGCGGGTCGAAGGCGCGCTCACCTCGACCGCCTTCCTCGCCACCCTCTCCGCCGACCACGGCGAGCGGGTGTTCTACCGGCGCGAGGCCGCCGACACGCTGGTCGACCCCGCAGCCGTCGACGACCTGCCGTGGGAGGCGATCGAGGTGGTCGTGCTGTCCGCGGACTCGCTCGCCGCGGGCACGACGCCCCAGGCCGTGGCCCGCGTGGCGGCGTACGCCCGGGACCGTGCGATCCCGGTGTGGTGGGACCTCGACCTGCGTCCCAGCACGTGGCGGGACCCGGCTGACTACGGGCGCACCACCGTCCCGGCGCTGGACGGCGCCGACCTGGTCATCGGGACGGAGGAGGAGTTCGCGGCGCTGCTGGGTGCGGGCCCTGATGCATCGCCGGCCCAGGTGCGTGACCTGGCGCGCACCTTCCCTGCGCCGTCCACCATCCTCAAGCGTGGACCGCGCGGAGCCCTCTTGTTCGAGGGCGGTGAGGAGGTGGTCGACGTCGCGGCAGTCGCCCTGGAGCCGGTGTGCACGGTCGGCGGCGGGGACTCGACCACCGGCGCGCTCGTGGCGGCACGCCTGGCGGGCATGGCGTGGGAGGACGCCCTCGACCTGGCGATGCGGGCCGCCGCGCACACCGTGATGCAGCCGGGCTGCTCCGAGGGCTTTCCTGTGCCGGCTGACCTGGGACTCGACCTGGGCGTGGTCGCCGTACGCCGCTGAGCCGTTGACCGAGGGACCGGGCCGCGGTTACTGTCTTCCCCACATAATCATTGCGCGTTTTAGGGGGCGCTGCGGTGTCCCCGGCAGTGCCCCGGTGAGCGCCGAGCCGAGGAGGACCGGGTGTCCGAGCAGACGCTGACGCGTGAGGAAGTCATCGAGCGCAACCTGCAAGTCGTGGAGGCGCACTTCCACAACGAGACGCCCGAAACGATCCAGGACGCCGTCGCGCTCTACGCCGACGACATCTTGTGGGAGGGCCCGGCCCGCGGCCTCGTCCTCGACAACGCGGACGACGCGCTGGCGGGCTACCACGACATCTTCAGCTCGCTGGTCATCCACAAGCACACCCACCTGCGGCGGTTCGCGACGGAGGACTTCGTCTTCGACGACTGCATCTACGAGGCGACATACGTCGCGGACCACATGACCAACTTCCCCTTCCCGGCCGGGACGAGGGTCAGCCTGCGACTGGCCCACGTCTTCGAGATGCGCGACGGCAGGATCGCCAAGGAGATCGCGTACGAGATCTTCCGCGAGGCCGGTGCCCCGAGCGACCACGACCACATCCCGCCCGGCTCCGAGGTGACCGTCTTCGGCTAGGACTTCCGTGGCGGCGCGGTGCTGGTCCTGATCATCATGTCCGGGGACATGCGCACCCGTCGCGTCGCACCGGGCCCGTCGTCGAGCCGGGAGCACAGCTCGCGGGACGCCGCGACGCCCATGTCGGTGAGGGGTTGCGCCACGGTCGTCAGGCCGATCGACCGGAGCCCGCTGAGCCGGGTGCCGTCGTAGCCGACGATCGAGATGTCCCCCGGCACGTCGAGGCCGCGGTCGGCGGCCGCTGCCAGCGCGCCGATCGCGGCGAAGTCGTTGGCGACGAAGAGCGCGGTGGGGCGCACGGCGGCGTCCAGCGCCTCGATCGTGCCGTGGTAGCCGTCCTCGTCGGTGAACCCGCCCGGGATGCAGCGGATGTGCTCGTGCAGGCCGTGCCGCTCCATGGCCTGGACGTAGCCGCGCTCGCGCTTGCGCGCCACGCTGTTGGTGCCTCCGGTGACGTGCGCGATGGCCGAGTGCCCGAGGCCCACGAGGTGGTCGACCGCCAGCGCGGTGCCGCGGGTGTCGTCGGTGCACACCGAGAGCAGGTGCGGCGTGAGCCGTGGTTCGGCACCGACCAGGACGGCAGGGCAGGAGTCCGAGATCGCGTCGCGTGCACCGACGGGGAGTCGGTGACCCATGGTGATCAGCCCCTCGACGCGGAACTCCATCAGCTTGTCGAGCTCGGCACGCTCGATGCGGCGGTCCGAGCTGCCCATCACGACGATGGTGCGGTAGTCGAGACGGTGCGCCTCGGCCTGCACGCCGTCGAGGATGTCGACGTAGATGGGGTTGTGCAGATCGAGCACGTAGACCCCGATGGTGCGCGAGCGGTGCGCGCCGAGGCTGCGGGCGATCGCGTTCGGGCGGTAGCCGAGCTCGTCCGCAGCGCGCTGGATCGAGCGACGGGTCTCGGGCGCGACCCGCGAGGAGCCCTGGAGTGCGAGCGAGACCAGCGACTTGGACACCCCGGCCTTGGCGGCGACGTCGCGGATCGTGGGCTCACCCGAGGGCAACGTCCACCTCGACCGGCGCTCCACGGCGCATGGACTCCGACGCTGCCCCGGCGATGACGACCGGCGCACGCCCGTCGCGCACGGTGACGGGAGAGGGCCCTCCGCCCCGGACGTAGTCGACGAAGGCGAACCACTCGCGTCGGTAGGCCTCGGCGTAGCGGTCGATGAAGAATCGCATCAGCGGCTGCTGGCGGGTGCCGGAGGCGTCGGTCACCTCGGCGTTGTGGAGACGGCGGTTGTCCGACGAGGCCATGCCCCGGGAACCGAATGCCTCCACCCGCTGATCGTAGCCATAGGTCGCCAGACGACTGTTGTCGATCACCGTCACGGACCTGTTGGCATGGGTCAGGACGGTCACGGCCGTGTCGATGTCCCCGGCGTCCCCGATCGCGGAGTCGATGAGGACCTCTCCCTGCGCGTAGACCTGCACCACGGGCCCGGCGATGTAGCGCGCCATGTCGAAGTCGTGGATGGCCATGTCCACGAAGAGCCCACCACTGACCCTCAGGTAGTCCAGCGACGGCAGCTCGGGGTCGCGGCTGGAGATCCGGGTCAGGTGCACCGCGCCGATGCTGCCGTCGCGGATCGCGTCGTGGACTGCCTGGTGCCCCGGGTCGAAGCGACGGTTGAAGCCCGTCATGAAGGCGATCCCCGAGGACTCCACGAGCTCCACGGCGCGATCGACCTCCGCGAGCGACCTGCTCAGGGGCTTCTCGCACATCACGGCCTTCCCGGCCGCGGCGGCGAGCTCGATGATCTCGACGTGGGTGTCGGTGGACGAGCAGATCCCGATCGCGTCCACCCTCTCGGAGGCCACCAGCTCGGCGGGGCTCCCCGCGGCCTCGACACCCAGGCGCGCGGCGACTTGGTGCGCGAGCTCCGGGACGACGTCGTGGACCATCGTGAGCTCTGCCCCGGGCACGTCTCGCGCGATGATCTCGGCGTGCATCCGCCCGATCCGTCCCACTCCGACCAGACCGATGCGCAACGGCGTGTTCGTGCTCATGTCTTCCTCCTTGCCGCGTGCGCGGCCAACGTGGTGCTGATGACGTCGAGGGGATGCCCCTCCTCCAGGCCGGTTCGGACGAGCGCGGCCTGGGCCGGCGGTGCCAGCCCGTCGATGGGTGGGTCCCGATCGAGGTTCGTCGGGAAGGCGTAGCCCTCCGCCGCGGCGGCGAGGGCGTTGTCCACGAGTGCACGGGGCACACCCGCGGCCAGGGCAGAGGCGAGGGCCGGGTAGACGGCCTCGACGACGCGGGTGCGGTCCACGACCTCGGTGGAGCGACCGAAGGCCGAGGAGACCTGGATGAGGTTGGCCATCCGCTCGATGTCCCGCGAGTCGTTGTCGCCGGCCCCGTGGATGACCGCCGGGTTGAAGAAGACGACGTCGCCCTTGCGCAGCGGGACCTGCACGGCGTGGTCGGCGACGACCCGCGCGAAGGCCTCGTCGTCGCGCGCGAAGTAGCCGGCGACGTACTTCTGGCTGTGCGGCACGAAGACCGTCGGGCCGCTCTCCAGCGGCATGTCGCAGTGGGCGACCGCACCCTGGAGGGTCAGGAGGGGGGAGAGGCGGTGGACGTGCTGCGGATAGGCCTCCAGGCTGGCAACGGGGAGGAAGCCGAGGTGGTAGTCGCGGTGCGGCACCTGTGCCCGGCCCCCGGGGCGGACCAGGTTCACCTGCGAGGTCACCTGGTATCCCGGGCCGAGCCAGGCCTCGGAGGCCAGCGCGATGACGTCGTTGCCGAAGTAGCGCACGAACAGGTCCGCGTCGCGCAGCGCCAGCTTCTCCAGTGAGTCCCAGAGCCGGTCGTTGACCCCGGGCACACCGAAGTGGTCGCCGCTCGCCCCGCCGGCTCCCTTCTCCTCGCGGATGATCTCGGTGTAGACCGCGCTCACCGCGTCGACCAGCGCGTGGTCCGGGTAGGCGCCGGCGAACACCACGACGCCCGGTCCGTCCATCAGGGCCCGGCCCACCTCCGCCATCACCGCGCGGCGGGCGACCGGGTCTGCCGCGCCGGGGAGCGACGTGGCGTCGTAGACGACGATGCCGCTGCGCACGTCGGACCAGTGGGGGTGGTCGGTCGCCTGCGTCGGCTCGCGGACCACCGTCGCGAGGTCTCGCGGGTCGGCGTCGTGCCGGCTCATCCAGTAGTCCACGCCTCACTCCCTTGCCGACCGATCTGGACCAGGTGCTTGCACCCGTCCTCCGTAGAGTGGCACGATCTGTTGGACCGGTCCAACAGTCACGGAGAAAATAGATGACGGACTTCATGTCGCGGATCGCATCCGCACCCATCTCGTGGGGCATCTGCGAGGTGCCCGGATGGGGCGCGATGCTCCCGACCGACCGTGTCCTGGGCGAGATGGCCGGGCTCGGCCTCCCGGCCACGGAGCTCGGCGCGCCGGGCTTCCTCCCGGCCGACCCGGACGCAGTGAGGGACGACCTGGCCCGACACGGCCTGGCCCTCATCGGCGGGTTCACACCCCTTGTGCTGCACGAGCGCTCGGCGCGCGACGAGGCACTGAAGTCGGCGCGCGACACCGCAGCTGCCCTCGCCCGCGCCGGCGCGACGACGTTCATCACCGCCGCGGTGGCGGACGCGGCGTGGAGCCCGCCGGAGGTGCTGGACAGCTCCGAGCACCGCCACCTGGTGGAGATGCTGGCCCGGGTCGACGAGGTGTGCGACGAGTTCGGGCTGGCCCAGGTGCTGCACCCGCACGTGCAGACGATCATCGAGACGGCCACCGACGTCGACCGGCTGCTCGAGGCCTGCGACGTCGCATGGTGCCTGGACACCGGGCACCTGGCCATCGGCGGGAAGGATCCCGTCGCGTTCGCCCGCGAGGCCGCGGACCGCGTCGGCCACGTCCACCTGAAGGACGTCGACCTCAGCCACGTGCCGGCGCTGATGGAGCGCCGCTCGTCGATCCTGCAGTCGGTGCACGCCGGCCTGTTCACCCCGCTCGGCCAGGGTGACGTGGCGATCGCCGAGGTGATCTGGACCCTGGAGGCCGCCGGCTACGACGGCTGGTACGTCATCGAGCAGGACACCGCCGTCGTTGGCGAGGTCCCGCCCCCGGGCGACGGTCCCGTGCGTTCGGTCGCCTCGTCGATGGACTACCTGCGCGACGTGGTGGCTCCCCGGCTGGAGGTCCGGTGACCACGGGCGTGCTGAGCGACCACGACTACGACCGCATCCTGGGCGCTCGCCTCAGTGAGCCGCGGGCCCTGCCGGACGCCCTCGCCAAGCGCCCGCGCCGGCCCCTGCTCGGCGACGACCAGCGGCTGATGATCCTGGCGGCGGACCATACCGCTCGGGGGATGGTGGCGGTCGGCTCCGAGCCCCTCGCGGTCGCGAACCGTCGTGACCTCCTCGAGCGCCTGCTCACCGGGCTGGAGGACCCGCGCGTCGACGGGGTGATGGCGAGCGCCGACATCCTCGAGGAGCTCGCGCTGTTGGGTGCGCTCGACCATCGGCTGGCGATCGGCACCATGAACCGTGGCGGCATCATCGGCGCGTCGTGGGAGCTCGACGACCGGGTCACCGCCTACGACGCCGAGCACGTGGCCGCGAGCGGGCTCGACGGCGGCAAGATGCTGCTCCGCCTCGAGCCGACGGACCCCGGGGTCGCGCGGACCATCGAGATGGCCGGCCGGCTCGTGACGCAGCTCGCCGAGCAGTCGCTCATGGCGATGGTCGAGCCGCTGCCCTACCTCAAGGACGCCGACGGGCGCGCGTTCCTGGACCCGTCCGAGGCTGCTCTGGCGCGTGTGGTCGGGATCGCGTCCGGCCTGGGCTCGTCGTCGGCCCACACGTGGCTGAAGATCCCGGCCACGGCGAACCCCGGTCTCGTCGCCGCCGCGACGACCTGCCCGATCCTGTTGCTCGGCGGAGATCCCGGGAGCTCCTGGGAGGCGGTGTTCAGCAGCTGGGCGGAGGCACTGGCCGTGCCCAACGTCCGCGGCCTGGTCCCCGGCCGGGCGCTGCTCTATCCGTCCACCATGTCCGCGCGCGCCGCCGTCGATCGTGCGGCGCAGCTCGTCCATGGCTCTGTCGAAAGGAAGTGGTGACCATGACGTGGCTGCGCAGGGCAGGAGAGGTGGGCGCCGACGGCGTCGTCGCGCGGGTGACGCCCGAGGCCGCCGGCTGGGAGTACTGCGGGCTGGAGGTCCTCGACCTCGGCGTCGCCGGGTCCGTCACCCGCACGATGGCCTCGACCGAGGGGGTGCTCGTCCCCCTGTCCGCCCGCGAGGTCGAGGTGAGGGTGGACGGTGAGCTCCACACGCTGCGTGGCCGTGACGGCGTCTTCGCCGCGGTGTCCGACTGGATCTACCTCCCGCTCGGGAGCACGGTGGTGTTCTCGGCACCTCGTGGCGAGGTCGCCCTGTGCACCGCGCGAGCGACCACGACGTACGACGTGGTGGTGACGCAGGCCGTCGACGTGCCGGTCCAGGTGCGCGGCGCGGGCCCCGCGACCCGCCAGGTCACCGACATCGCCACGCCGGACTCCTTCACCGGCGCGGACCGCATCAACGTCTGCGAGGTGATCACCCCGGCCGGCAACTTCTCCTCCTGGCCGCCGCACCGCCACGACGGGATCGACGGCTGCCCGGTGCGCAACGAGGAGATCTACTACTTCCGCACCGGGTGCCTGGACTCGCCGCACGGCGACGCCCGCGGGCAGGCACAGTTCCGGGTCTACACCGTGGACGGCGGGGTCGACGAGACCGTCACCGTCCACGACCAAGACGTCTACCTGGTGCCCGAGGGCTACCACGGGCCCTCCACCGCCCCGCCGCAGTACCCGCTCTACTTCCTCAACGTCCTGGCCGGGCCGGACGACGAGCGGACCATGGGCTTCTGCGACGACCCGACCCATGCCTGGATCCGCGAGTCCTGGGACTCGCAGGACCAGGATCCACGGTGCCCGGTGACCTCGGCCAGCGGACGGGTGGCCCGATGAAGCGGCCCCTCGGCATCGCCGTGCTCGGGCTGGGATGGATGGGGCAGGCCCACAGCAGGTCGGCGCGCCGGATCCCCATGCACTTCCCCGACCGGTCCTACGACCCCCGGCTCGTCGTGTGCGCCGATCCCGACCCGGGTCGGCGAGCCGCTGCGAGCGACGACTTCGGCTTCAGCCGGGTGACGGACGACTGGCGTTCCGCCGTCACGGCCGACGACGTCGACGTGGTGTTCGTTACGGCGCCCAACATGCTGCACCTGCCGATGATCGAGGCCGCGTGCGCGGCCGGCAAGGCGGTGTTCAGCGAGAAGCCGATCGGTGGCACCCCAGACCACGCCCTCCGCGCCTGGCGGATGGCTCAGGAGGCCGGGGTCCCCACCGGGGTGGGGTACTGCTACCTGTGGTCCCCCCTGGTGCTCCACGCCCGTCACCTGATCCAGAGCGGTGCCCTCGGCGAGATCGTGCACTACAAGGGATGCTTCCTGTCGATGTACGGCAGCGACCCTCTCGGGCTGCTGACGTGGCGCTTCATGATGGACCAGGCCGGCTACGGCGTCTCGAGCGACATCCTGAGCCACTCCGTCGCGCTGGCGCAGTTCCTCATCGGTGAGGTCTCCGAGGTCGTGGGGATGGCCCGCACGACGATCCCGCAGCGGCCGCTGCCCAGCGGCAACGCGAGTCACTACGGCACCGGGTCGCCGTCCGACCCGGTCGGCGAGGTGGAGAACGAGGACTTCGCGTCGATGCTGTGCTCCTTCGACAACGGGGCGACGGGCACCTTCGAGGCGAGTCGCACCATCGTCGGGCCGGAGAGCCGCAACGCCTTCGAGGTCTACGGCACGCGCGGCTCCCTCAGCTGGGACCACGAGCGGATCAACGAGCTGCGCTACTACTCCGGCTCGGACCCGACCAACTCCGGCTACACCACGATCTTCGGTGGCGACCGGTTCCCCTTCCACGGCGCGTTCGTGCCGGGCAAGGCCAACAGCATCGGGTTCGAGGACCTGGTGACCATCCAGGACCACAGCTTCCTGGAGTCCCTCGCGACCGGTGAGCAGTTCTCTCCCGGCTTCGACGAGGCCGTTGCGGTGGTGGGGGTCCAGCAGGCGCTGATCGACTCCTGGGCATCGCGTTCGTGGCAGCGCGTGTCCGACCTGAGGAGCAACCCGTGAGCACGATCCGTACGACGACGGCCGACGCCTTGGTGCGCTTCCTCATCGCCCAGCGGACGGTGGTCGACGGGGTCGAGGTGCCCCTGTTTCCCGGCACGCTGGCGATCTTCGGTCACGGCAACGTCACGAGCCTGGGACAGTCACTGGAGGCCCACCGAGACCAAATGCCGGTCTGGCGCGGGCAGAGCGAGGAAGGCATGGGGCTCGCCGCCGCGGCCTTCGCCAAGGCCACGAGGCGCCGCCAGATCATGGTGTGCACCTCCTCGATCGGCCCCGGTGCGACGAACATGGTGACCGCAGCCGGAGTGGCGATGGCCAACCGCTTGCCGGTGCTCTTCGTCGCGGGCGACACCTTCAACTCCAGGCTCCCTGACCCGGTGCTGCAGCAGGTCGAGCACTTCGGCACGCCCTCGGTCACCGTCAACGACGCGTTCCGCCCGGTGGTGCGCTTCTGGGACCGGCTGACCCACCCCGCTCAGGTCCTCGCCTCGATCCCCGGTGCCGTACGCACGATGATGGATCCCGCGGAGTGCGGCCCCGCCTTCATCGGCCTCCCGCAGGACGTGGCCGCGGAGGCGTACGACTATCCCGCGGCGTTCTTCGAGCCGCGGGTGCACCACTGGCCGCGTCCCCGTCCGGACCGCGAGGAGCTGGCGCGCGCTGCGCGGCTGATCCGCGCCGCTCGGCGCCCGGTGCTGGTCGCGGGGGGCGGGGTCCACTACTCGCTGGCCGAGGACGGGCTCGACCGCTTCGTGCGCGCCCACCGGGTCCCGGTCGTCGAGACCGTGGCCGGCAAGTCGTCGCTGCTCGGCTCGCACCCGCACTACGTCGGGCCGCTGGGGGTGACCGGCGCCGACGCGACGAACGCGCTGGTCGAGGAGGCCGACCTCGTCATCGCCGTCGGGACCCGGCTCCAGGACTTCACCACGGGGTCGTGGACGCTGTTCGCGCCCCAGGCGCAGGTCGTCACCGTCAACGCCGCACGCTTCGACGCGGGCAAGCACTTCTCGGCACCCGTCGTCGGTGACGCGCGCGAGTGCCTCGAGGAGCTGGACGCGCTGCTCGCGGGGTGGACCTGCTCGGTCGAGTGGAACGAGCGGGCGACCGCGGCTCGCGCCGACCTGGATCGTCTGGTGGCGGCCCGCACCGGCGCGGAGGAGTCGTCCGTCCTGAGCTATGCGCAGGTGGTGGGCGCGGTGCACGACGAGGCGACCGAGGAGGACTACGTCCTCACCGCCGCCGGTGGTCTCCCCGGAGAGCTCAACATCAACTGGTCCAGCAAGGGCGTCGCGACCTTCGACTGCGAGTACGGCTTCTCGTGCATGGGCTACGAGATCTCCGGTGCCTGGGGGGCGGCCTTCGCGCGCGACCGGGGTGAGGTCTTCGCCCTCGTCGGTGACGGGTCCTACCTCATGCTGAACAGCGACATCTATGCCTCGGTGCTCTCCGGCAAGAAGTTCGTGCTGGTGGTGTGCGACAACGCGGGCTTCGCCGTGATCGAGCGCCTCCAGCGCGGCAAGGGCGGGGAGTCCTACAACAACATGCTGCGCGACGCCCGCGGGAGCGGCTCGCACGAGAGGGTCGACTTCGCCGCGCACGCAGCGGCGATGGGCGCCCGGTCGGTGCACGTGAGCGGCCTCGACGAGCTGCGCGAGGCGCTGGCCGCTGCGCGGACGCACGACCGCACGAGCGTGATCGTCGTCGACGTCGCCGAGTCCGACTGGACGCCGGGTGGCTCCTACTGGCAGGTGGGCATCCCCGAGGTCAGCGAGTCACCCGCCGTGGTCGTGGCCAGGGCGGAGTCCGATGCCGCGCTGGTCGACCAGCGACGCGGCACGTGAGCCCGGCGTCCCCGCCCGGCCACGGGCACCACGCACCTTCGACGAGAGAGAGCACACCATGACCACGACGACAGGACCCGAGCTGATCGCGACCTGCTGGCTCACGGCGGGAGCGGCCATGCCGCTGAGCGCCGACGAACGCAGCCCGGAGCGGATCGAGGACCGGGTGCGGGTGGCGGGCGAAGCCGGCTTCACCGGGTTCGGACTGCTGCACGCGGACCTGGTCACCGTGCGTGACTCCATGGGCTACGCCGGGTTCGCACAGCTGCTCGCGGACTCCTCGATCAAGTACCTCGAGCTGGAGATGCTGGTCGACTGGTTCGCCGACGGTGCCGCGCGCGAGGCCTCCGACCGGGTCCGCAGCGACCTCCTCGAGGCAGCGCGTCACCTCCCCGTACGCCACCTCAAGGCGGGTGGCGACTTCTCGGGGAGCCCCTGGCCGTTCGAGACGCGGGCCGCAGAGTTCCGCGCCCTGTGCGAGCAGGCCGAGGGCGTCGGGATCCGCGTCGGGATCGAACCGATCGCCTTCGCCGACATCCGGACTCCCGCGGACGGGATGCAGCTGGTCGAGGCAGCCGGACACCCGTCCGGCGGCGTCGTGCTCGACGTGTGGCACCTGGGCCGGCTGGGCCTTCCTGTCGACGTGGTCAGAGACGTCCCGGTCGAGTCCATCGTGTCCACCGAGCTCGACGACGCGGCGGAGGAGGTCGTGGGCACGCTGCTGGAGGACACGATCAACGAGCGGCTGATGCCGGGTGACGGCGTGTTCGACGTCGTGGGCTTCGTCCGCGCGGTCCGTGCCACCGGCTACGACGGCCCATGGGGCATCGAGGTGATCTCCCGCGCCCAGCGGGCCAGGCCGATGGAGGAGGTCGTGCGTGACGCGGTCGCTGCTGCACGTGCGCAGTTCGCGCTGGCAGACGCTGCACCGGTGGCCTAGCCGGACGCGCGCGGGTGTCGCCGGACGCCCGCGCCGGGGCCCCGGGTCAGGACGTGGCGAGTCGGTGCCGGGCGATGGCGCGCTCGGCGGCCGCGACGTCCTTCTTGTCGATGGCGTCCACGATCAGCTCGTGCACCTCGAGGCGCTCGCGCTTGTAGTCGACGCTCTTGGACTGCGGGACCACGCCGAGGGTCGCGTCCTCGACCAGCTTGAGGATCCCGAGGTACATGCTGGTGAGGATCTGGTTGGAGCCCATGTTGGCGATGTCCTCGTGCAGGCACCAGATCTGGCGCAGGAACTGCTCGTCGTCGTCGATCGACTCCGCGACCCGGGCGATGCGCCCGCGCAGGCCGCGCACGGACGCCGCACTCCGGTTGCGCAGCGCCTCCATCACGACGAGCGACTCCAGCGCGTCGCGGACCGCGACGGCGTGGCCCACCGACTCGGGCTGGCCACGGACGGAGAGGAAGGTCTGGCCCAGCTGGACGACCGGGTCCGGGACAGTCGTGAACACGCCGCCGCGCGGGCCCGGCTTGACCTCGACCAGCCCGCGCTCCTGGAGCAGGCGCAACGCCTCGTTCAGCGTCCCCGCGGCCACGCCGAGCATCTTCTGCAGCTCGGACTTGGTGCCGATCCGTTCGTTGGGCGCCATGTCGCGGAACTGCGCCTCCAGGTGGTCAGCAGCCTCGTGCGCGCGGCTGGGGGACGAGGTCCTGATGGCAGTGATCACCAATCCAGCATATTCCATATGCGAGACCGGCCGCACCCGGGGGTCTTGACCAGTGCCGCCGCGGGGGGACCTCGGCGCAGCGGCTCGCAGGTGTTGGACCGGTCCAACAAATGTGCGCGTTTCTCTTGACAGTCGGCCGGGACCGCTGGTTTAGTCACGGCTAATGATTATGGGGGATATGAGCTGGTGATCCACACACCGGTCGCGGCAGGAGCCGTGGCCTGATCGCAGGAGGCGGCCATGAACCCACCGGTTCCCGGTCCTCACCTGACGGTCACGTCGAGTCCCCGGTGCACTGCACCGGAGTCGTGCGCGACCCCACACCGGGTCCCGCGCAGCACGACCTCGCACCAGCGGTCCTGAGCTCGGGAATGAGCATGCCCAGTGGCCCGCCGCCACCGGTACCAGTTTCGTCATTCTGTATCTGCAGGCGCGTGAGCGCCCACCACGAAGGAGCACGACAGTGATTGGTTTGTCAGGGAATCGTCCGATGCGAGTCCCCGCGGTGGGCCTCGGCGTCCTCCTGCTGGCGCTCGGTGCCTGTTCGTCGGACGGCTCCGACGGCTCCGGCTCCGGCTCCGGCTCGGGGGACGCGAAGACCACGGTCGCCCAGTTCCTGCCCCACACCGAGGCGGTGCGGTTCAAGACGATCGACGCGCCCGAGTTCGAGAAGGCGGTGAACGCGAGCTGCCCCGAGTGCGGCGTGATCCTGCAGAACGCCGAGGGCGACGCGGGCAACGAGCAGCGGCAGATGGACGCGGCCATCGGCCAGGGCGTCGACGCGATGGTCGTCGACCCGGTCGACGGACAGGCGCTCGCGGGCGTGGTCAACAACGCGCGGCAGAAGGGCATCCCGGTGATCTCCTACGACGCCCTCATCCAGGACGTCCCGCTGGACTACTACGTGTCCTTCGACAACGTGGTCGTCGGCCAGCAGATCGCCACCTCGCTGGTGGACCAGATGAAGGCGCTGGGCACGACGGACAAGTGCCTGGTCGTCATCAAGGGAGACGCGAAGGACAACAACGCGTCCGTCTTCTGGTCCGGCTCCGAGCCGGTCATCCAGGACGCCGGCCTGGACATCTGCTTCGAGACGAACACCCCGGCGTGGTCGGCGGAGAACGCGCAGCGCGAGATGGACCAGGCGATCACCAAGATCGGCAAGGACAACATCGGGGGCGTCTACAGCATGAACGACTCGATGGCCGCCGGCATCGTGGCCTCCCTGAAGGGAGCCGGCGTCGACCTGTCGCAGGTGCCGGTGACCGGCCAGGACGGCGACACCGCCGCGATCCAGCGCATCCTCGTCGGTGAGCAGTACATGACCGTATGGAAGGACACCTTCGCGCTGGCCAAGGAGGCGGCCAAGGTCGCGTTGCAGCTGGCCAACAAGGAGGACCCCGCGGGCGAGCAGTCGGTCGACAACGGGTCCGGGGACGACATCCCCGCGACGCTCCTGCCGCCGGTCGTGGTGACGAAGGACAACATCGCCGACACGGTCATCAAGAGCGGCTTCATCAAGGTCGCTGACCTGTGCACCGGGCCCTACGCCGACGCCTGCGCCGAGGCCGGCATCCAGTAGGTCCCACCCAGCCCCGGGGCGCGGGCATGACGACGCACGTGCCCGCGCCCCGGCTCCACCAGCCCCCACCGCGACCCCCCACAAGAAAGCAGCTGCCATGAACGCCCTGCAGTCGGACCCGGTGCTGGAGCTGGTCGACATCCGCAAGTCGTACGGCCCGGTCAACGCACTGCGGGGCGTGTCCCTGCAGCTGCGGC
This sequence comes from Nocardioides sp. Soil774, assembly GCF_001428125.1. Classification (GTDB taxonomy): domain Bacteria; phylum Actinomycetota; class Actinomycetes; order Propionibacteriales; family Nocardioidaceae; genus Nocardioides. Next base: position 389,751 of record NZ_LMSM01000008.1, read on the forward strand.
CGGGAGAGGTACATGCCCTCGTCGGCGACAACGGCGCCGGCAAGTCCACCCTCATCAAGACCATCACCGGGGTCCAGCCACACGACGGCGGACAGATCCTCTGGCGCGGCGAGCCGATGTCGTTCGCCGGCCCGCGCGACGCGGCCCGGCGCGGGATCTCGGTCGTCTACCAGGACCTGGCCGTGTGCGGGAACCTGAGCGTCGCCGACAACGTCTTCCTGGGCCGGGAGTCGCGGCACTCGGGTCCCCTCGGCTCCTTGCTGCGCCGCGTTGACCGGACGGCGATGGAGCAGGAGACCCTCGACCTGCTGCGGTCGCTCTCGGTCAACCTCCAGAAGGTGCGCACGCCCGTGGAGGGTCTCTCCGGCGGCCAGCGCCAGTCGGTGGCCATCGCCCGAGCCCTCCTCGGCAAGCCCGAGGTGATGCTCCTCGACGAGCCCACGGCGGCCCTCTCGGTCGCCCAGACCCACGAGGTGCTCAACCTCGTGCGCCGGCTGCGCGACCAGGGACTGGCCGTGGTGATCGTGAGCCACAACCTCGCCGACGTCTTCGCCGTGTCCGACGTCGTGACCGTCCTGAGGCTCGGGCAGGTCGCCGGCCGCTTCGACGTACGCAGCTCCTCCCAGCAGGAGGTCGTCGCCGCCATCACCGGTGCCGAGTGGGGCGCCGGTCTGCCGAGCCTCGCAGAAGAGCCCACCACTACCGAGCAGGAGCTGTCCCGATGAGCGTGCAGTCAGCCGTCACCAGGAAACCGGGCGGGACCCCGGTGCCGACCACCGACGGGCCCCGCGCCGGGCGGAGCGGAGGAGCCTGGATCCGGGCGCTCTTCGCGCGCCGTCCGAGCGGGATCAACCTCGCCCCCGTGCTGCTGGGCCTCGTCGTCGTGTGCGTCGGCTTCCAGACCGCCAACAGCAACTTCCTCACGCCGTGGAACCTCACCAACCTCTCGCTCCAGGTCGCCTCGGTCGGCGTGATCGCCGTCGGTGTCGTCGTCATCCTGCTGCTCGGCGAGATCGACCTTTCGGTCGCCGCCATCAGCGGCTTCTGTGGGGCCGTGCTGGGCGTGCTGAACGTCCAGCTGGGGTGGAACGCGTGGCTCTCGATCGTGGTCGCAGTGTCGGTGGGCATCGCGATCGGCACCTTCCAGGGCACGGTCGTGACCTACTTCCGGGTCCCTGCCTTCGTGATCACCCTGGCCGGTCTGATCGGCCTGCAGGGATGGACGCTGGCCCTCTTCGGAGACCGCACAGCCATCAACTTCGACTACGACGGTGACGTCGCCAAGCTCACCGCCACGTTCCTCTCACCGCTTGCCGGATGGTTGATCGCGATCGGCGCCACCGCTGCCCTCGCCTACTTCACCCTCGCGGAGCGCGCCCGGCTGAAGGCGGCCGGCCTCGAGCACAGTGACCTGCGCACGCAGGTGCTCAAGCTGGTCGGGATCGCCGTGGGCCTCGGCGGCGCGGTGGCGGTCTTCAACCGCGACCGCGGCGTCCCCCTCGCCGTCTTCATCTTCGTCGGCATCGTGGTGGTGATGGACTACGTCGTACGCCAGACGCGGTTCGGCGTCCGGCTGCTCGCGATCGGCGGCAACGCCGAGGCCGCACGACGCGCCGGCATCCCGGTGCAGCGCATCCGCATCGCTGCGTTCGCCATCGGCTCCGGACTGGCAGCTTTCGGAGGGGTCCTCGCGGCCTCGCGACTGATCGCCGCCACGACGCAGTCGGGAGCAGGAGACACGCTCATCAACGCGATCGCCGCCGCGGTCATCGGCGGCACGAGCCTGTTCGGCGGTCGCGGGTCCGTCTACTCGGCTCTCGTCGGGATCCTGATCATCGGCTCCATCTCCAACGGGATGGACCTCCTCGCACTGCCGTCCGCGGCGAAGTTCATCATCACCAGCATGGTGCTGCTCCTGGCCGTGGTCGTCGATGCCATCGCCGCTCGCGGCAGCCGTTCGCAGCTGAGGGAGTGAGTGTCATGAAGATCAACCTTCCGCAGACAGTGGTCCTGACGGGGGCGTCCTCCGGGCTCGGCAGGCACCTCGCAGGCTCCCTCCTCGAGGACGGCTGCGCCGTCATCGGCGTCGACGTGGTGCCGGCGCCCGAGGAGCTGACTGCTCACCCCACCTTCGTGCCGGTGTCTGGCAGCGTGGACTCCGAGGCGACGTGGGAGGCCGTGACGTCGGCCCTTGCCGACCTGCCTGACGGTTCTCTCGGCCTGGCATCGGTCGCCGCGACCCTCGTGCAGGGAAGCGCGACCGAGATCTCCGTGCCGGAGTGGCGCCGCGCTTTCGACGTCAACGTCGTTGGGCCGGGCCTGGCAATCAAGCACCTCCAGCCCGAGATGGCGCGTCGCGAGGGCGGTCCGATGGTGTTCGTCGGGAGCGTCGATGCCACCTACGGCGAGGAGGCGCTGGTCGCCTACTGCGCCTCCAAGGGCGCCTTGCGGCAGGTCGTGCGCGCCAGTGCTCTGGACTTCGGCCGCTCAGGCATCCGCTGCACGATGGTCAGCCCGGGGCCGATGACCACTGAGATGTTCTACAAGCACCTCTACAGCAGCCCCGACCCGGAGGCACTCCTGGCGACCCGTGTCGGCAGGCAGCCGCTGGGCGCCATCACGGACCCCGCTGACGTCTCACGGGTCGTCGCCTTCCTCCTGAGCGAGGAGGCCAGGGGCATCAGCGGTGTCGACCTGGTCGTGGACGGAGCGCTCACTGCCGGCTACGAGTTCCGCAACATCGAGATGGACGCGGGGTCGGACCGGTCATGAGGGCCCTCATCCTGGGCAGCGGGCGGATGGCGGCCATCCGGGCCGCCGCACTGCGCGAGATGGACGGGGTCGACCTGGTCTTCGCGACCCGCGACGAGTCGCGCGCCGTGGGTCTCGGCGAGGAGTTCGGAGGAGTCGGGATCTCCCTGGATGCCGCCGGTTCGGAGTCCCCGGACGCTGTCTTCGTCACCAGCGCCACCGCTCGGCACCGGGCCGACCTCGAGCTCGCGCTCCGGCTCGGCGTCCCGGTGCTCATCGAGAAGCCCTTGGGTTCCACGGTCGAGGAGAGCGAGGCCCTCGTGGCGTCCGCGGAGGCGGTGGGGGTGCCAGTGATCGTCGGGTTCCAGCGCCGCTTCGACGACGGCTTCGTCGCGCTGAAGTCCGCGATCGACTCCGGGTCGGCGGGACGCCTCTACCTGATGCGCTCGGCGTCGATGGACCACACGCCGGGTCACGCGGCGTTCATCGCGGCGAGCGCAGGCATCCACCACGACCTGTTCGTGCACGACATCGAGACGGCGATGTGGCTCACCGGCCAACGGGTGCAGTCGGTCTATGCGGTCGGGAGCAGCCGGGTCTCCCAGGCCTACGCCGAACACGGAGACGCCGACGTCGCGACCATCGTGGCGCACCTCGAGGACGGCCTCACCGTGACCATGCACGGCCTGCGCCATGACCCCATCGGCCAGGACGTGCGCTGGGAGGTCTTCGGCTCGCAGCTCGCCGCCGCGGCGGGCCTGAGTCGTCGTACGCCGATCGTGGCCGTCGAGGATCCCTCGCTCCTGGCCCAGGATCCGCCGCTGACGTTCGCCGAGCGGTTCGCGGACGCCTTCGCGGAGGAGACGCGCTCCTTCGTGCGCTCCGTGGCGGACGGCGGGCCGTTCCTCGGCTGCACGGCGCGCGAGGCGGCCCTGGTGTCCCGGGTGGCCGAGGCCTGCCAGCGCAGCAGCACCCTCGGCACGTCCGTGCCCGTGGACGACTGAACAGGTCGACCGCCATGAGCGGCCCGGGGCTCGACGCCGGCGCCTGGGCCGCACTCGCCCTCGGCGCGGCGCTGATCGGCTTCTCCAAGACCGCGGTGAACGGCGTGTCACTGGTGAGCGTGGTGCTGTTCGCGTCGGTGCTGCCGGTGCGCAGCTCCACCGGCACCCTGCTGGTGCTGATCCTGGTCGGCGACCTCTACGCGGTGCGCACCTACCGCCGGCACGCCGACTGGAAGGTGCTGCGACGCCTGGTCGTGCCGGTGGCGGCCGGCATCCTCGGCGGCACCTGCTACCTCGCCCGCGCGAGCGACGCCACGGTGGGGCGCACGATCGGCTGGGTGCTCCTCGCCCTCCTGGCGTGGCAGGGGGTCTCGCGATTGAGGCTGCCGCGGTCGGGGCCCCCCCAGTCGCGCCTGCAGGCTCCGCTGCTCGGTGCGCTGGCCGGCTTCACGAGCATGGTCGCCAACGCCGGGGGGTCGTTCATGAGCATCTACCTGCTGCGTGCGGACGTGGGGGTGCTCGGGTTCCTCGGGACCGGGGCCTGGTTCTTCTTCGTCGTCAACCTGGTGAAGCTGCCGCTCGCTGTCGGCCTCGGCCTGGTCGGTGCCGGCTCGTGGGTCGTGCTCGTCGCACTGGCGCCCGTCGTGCTGGCCGGAGGGTGGCTCGGACGCATGGTCCTGCCCCGTCTGTCGTTGCGCACCTTCGAGTGGACCGTGGTCGTCCTCACCGCAGTCGGTGCGGTCAACCTCATCGTCGCGTCAGGACCTTGACAGCCCTGTCCTAGGGTTGGACACTGAAACTGTTGTAATCAATTATGGTCGTTTTCGCCGACGTGGCGAGCGCGAGCAGGAGCCGAGAGGTGGAGCATGGCGCGAGGTCCGGTCCGGGTGGCCTTCCTGGGCATCACCCACCCGCACTCCTCCGGCCGCTACCGCAGCGCCCTGGCGGCCGCCGGGGTGGAGCTCGCCGGCGCCGCGGACGACGACGGCGTGGCGTTGCGCGCCTTCTGCGACGAGGTCGGGGCGACGGCCCGCACGACCGACGACATCCTGGCCGATCCCGACGTCGACGCCGTGCTGGTCCACTCCAAGTCCTACCGGATGGCCGCCCTGGGCGTCGCTGCCATCGAGGCGGGCAAGCACCTCCTGGTCGAGAAGCCCGGCGGCGCGGACCTGGCCGACCTCCGAGCCCTCGCGCAGGCCCACGCGGCGAGCGACCGCGTCGTGCGAGTGGGCTACAACTTCCACTTCTCGCCCGCCGTGGAGAAGACGCTCGCCCAGCTCGGGGCGGGAGCCATCGGCACCGTCAGCTTGGTGCGCGGGCACGGCGCATGCTCACGCCAGGAGCACCTCTCCGCGCACCTCAACCAGCCCGCCGACATGTCCGGTGGGTTGTGGGTCATCGGTTGCCACACCCTCCACCTGGTGGTGGAGCTCCTGGGACGCCCCGATGCGGTGCGTGCCTCGGTCGAGAAGCTCGCCCCACTCTCGACCGCCGCGTCGCGCGAGGACGTCGCGAGCCTCACCCTGCTCTATCCCGACAAGATCGCGACCTTCGACTTCACCGTCCACGAGGAGTGTGAGTGGTTCGAGTCGTCCGAGGTGACCCTCTACGGCACGGGTGGGCAGCTGACGATGGGCATCCTCCCGGGTCGCGTCTCCCTCCTCCGGGTGGACGACGACCGGACGCGGGCCGGGTGGAACGAGTGGTCCGAGGGCCGGTTCACCACACCGTGGGGCGGGGACGAGTCGACCTTCAGCGAGCTCCCGCAGATCGGCAACAGGTTCTTCTTCGACGCCGAGATCAAGGAGTTCGTCGCCGCGATCCGCGGTGACGAGCACGACGGCGGCGTGCCTCCCTCCACCGCCCTCGACGTGGCACTGGTGGTGGCTGCCGCCCTGCGCTCTGCCGAGCACGACGGCATCCGCGTCCCCCTCGACGAGCTCCTTCAGTCCTAGCACCGCGCCGTACGACGCACCAGCTCACGAACTCGATCGGCCGCCCCGGCCGGCAGGACCAGCCCTGGAGCTGGGGAACAGGTGGTGGACCCATGCCGCAGCTCGCGCTCAGGACCCTCATGGTCCTCGCAGGCGGGGAGACCGCTGCCATCGACGACGACTGGATCGAGGTGCTCGAGCCCGCGACCGGTGCCGTCCTCAGCGAGGTGCCACGCGGCCGGGCCGCCGACGTCGACGCCGCGACACAAGCAGCGGCACAGGCCTTCCCGTCCTGGCGGGCGGTGTCGGCGACCGAGCGCGGGCGCGCGCTCAACCGGCTGGCCGACCTGCTGGACCACGAGCGCGAGGAGCTCGCGCAGCTGCTGTGCAGGGAGACGGGCAACGCGATCCGCACCCAGTCGCGACCCGAGATCGGGTCGGCGATCGACATCCTCCGCTACTTCGCCGGCGTCGCCCAGGAGACCAAGGGTGAGACCGTCCCGCTGGGTCCGGGGATCTTCAACTACACCGTGCGCGAGCCGATGGGCGTGGTCGGCGCGATGACCCCGTGGAACGCACCGGTGCAGCTGGCCGTGGTGAAGGCCGCCGCAGCCATCGTCACCGGCAACACCGTCGTCCTGAAGGCGTCCGAGGAGGCTCCCCTGACGGTGCTGCGCGTGGCCCGGCTCGCGCAGGACGTGCTCCCCCCGGGTGTCCTCAACGTCGTGACGGGTCTCGGCCCCGAGGCCGGCGCGGCGCTGCTGGAGGACCGGAAGGTCGCCAAGCTCTCGTTCACCGGCTCGACGCGCGTGGGGCGCGTGGTGATGCGAGCGGCGGCCGACCGCATCATCCCGGTCTCGCTCGAGCTGGGGGGAAAGAGCCCGGCCGTCGTCTGCGCGGACGCCGACGACGACGAGACCGCGCGCGGTGTCGTCAACGGCATGCGGTTCCACCGCCAGGGACAGTCGTGCACCGCGGGCAGCAGGCTCTACGTCCACGACGCGGTCTACGACAGCTTCGTCGCCCGCCTCCGCGCGCACGTCGCCGAGCTCGTGGTGGGCGACCCGATGGACGAGCGGTCCGACATGGGCTCGCTCATCAACCAGACGCAGTACGACCGGGTGCGCGGATATGTCCGGGGAGCCCTCAGCGCCGGAGGGGAGCTCCTCGCCGGCACGCATCCCGACGAGTCCGTCCGCGGGGCCGGCTACTACCTCGACCCGATCCTGCTGGGCGGGCTGGCGCCGGACGCGCCTGCCGCGTGCGAGGAGATCTTCGGTCCGGTCATGGTCATCAGCCGCTGGCGCGAGCTCGACGAGGTCGTCGGGCTGTGCAACGACTCGCCCTACGGCCTGGCCGCCTTCGTCTGGACAAAGGACGTCTCGACCGCGCTGAGGCTGGCGCACTCCGTGGAGGCGGGCTGGGTCCAGGTCAATCGCGGCCTCGGGCAGCTGCCGGGCCTGTCGTACGGCGGGGTCAAGGCCAGCGGCATCGGGGGCGAGTTCTCGCTCGAGACCGCCGTCGAGGCCTTCACCCACCGCAAGACCGTGACCATCGGCCTGTAGGCGGCCGTGCGCGCGCCCCGACGTGCGTCACCGCCTGCGATGGCCCCGGCTCGGGCGCGCCTCGACACCGAGGCCCTTGTTGTGCAGCTCGACGGTCGCGGCGGCCTCGACGAGGTCGCCCTGCTCGATCGCCCGGACGAGGTCCTCGTGGATCCCCAGGCGCTCGCGGTGGAACTCCGTCAGGGACATCGGTCCGGCCGATCGCACGGAGATCGTGTGCTCCTCGACCAGGTCGAGCAACGACAGGTAGAGCGAGCTCAGGATCTCCGAGCGGGCCGTGGCGGCGATCTTGGAGTGGAGCTCCCAGTTGGAGTGCAGGAACTCGATGCCGTCCTCCTCGCGCAGGGCGTCCCTCATCCTCGCCAGCGCCTGCTCCATCGCCGCGACGTCGGCGCGCGTGGCGTACAGGCACGCGTCCTCCACCACGAGAGCCTCGAGGGCGTTGCGGATCCTCACCGCCTCCCCGACCGTGGACCGGTCGATGTTGAGGCCCAGCAAGGCGTTGCCCAGGCGCGCCATCGGCGACTGCTCGGCGACGAAGACGCCACCGCCCGGGCCCGGACGCACCGTGACCAGTCCTCGCGACTGCAGGAGCCGCAGCGTCTCGTTGAACGACGCCAGCGACAGCGAGGCGTCGACGGAGGCCCGCACCTCCTCCTTGGTGCCGAGGCGGGCGCCGGTCTGCTGGCCGGCGAGGATGTCGGCGAGCTTCGCTGCTGCCACCTCCGCGCGCGAGGAGCCGAAGGAGGTGCCGCGGGTCGAGGCCATCGGGGTCCCACTCTCTGTGGTGTCGGGAAATCCAGCCTAATTCATCATGATGGTTATTGACATTTGCTGGCGCACCCGGCACTCTATCAATTAATAGCGATTGATTCTGATGGTGCGCCGGGCGTCACGGCGGACCTCGGCAGCGGGCCACGCGCGGAGTGCGGCGACGGCCCCCCGGACGCCGCGTGCTGCAGCGACCCCTCCGGCCCCCACCAGTGTCGTACGGCACCGAGAGCAAGGACCCCCCGTGACCAGCGAAACGATCCAGCACGACACCGCCCCGGGTGAGGTCGACCTCTCCGTCGACATCGCCTCGATGACCCGCGAGGAGCTCATCGCGCACAACCTGCGCGTGGTCGAGGCCCACTTCCACAACGAGTCACCCGAGCTCGTCGACCGTGCCATCGCCCTCTACGGGCCCGAGGTGGTGTGGGAGGCACCGGCTCGAGGGGTGCTCCTCACCGACCCGGCGGAGGTGAAGGACGCCTACATGGGCATCTACCGCACGGTGCACTTCAACAAGGCCACCACGCTGCGACGCTTCGCCACCGAGGACTACGTCTTCGACGACCAGGTCATCGACATGACGGTCGTCGGTGAGGAGATGCCCCACCTCGGCTTCGCGCCGGGCGACCGCATCAGCATGCGGCTCGTGCACTGCTTCGAGATGAAGGACGGGCGGATCGCACGCGAGATCGCCTACGAGGTCTGCCGGCCCTTCAAGGGCCCGACCGACGTCGACTCGATCCCGGAGGGATCGGTCAGCGAGGAGTTCAACGACGGACCGCACTTCGGTCAGTGGTGACGAGCACCGGGAAAGAGGAGGCACCGACATGAAGCTGACTGGACTCGTCCTCGGGGGCGTACGGCACATCGGGGCGATCGAGGACGGACAGGTCCGTGACCTCGGACCGGCACCGGGCTTCTTCGCAGACCCGGGCGCCGCCCTGGCGAACCCCGGCGGCGACATGCACGACCTGGACACCGTCGAGCTGGCACCCGCGGTGCCCGAGACGTCGCGGATCTTCTGCGTCGGCATCAACTACCGCAGCCATGCTGCGGAGTCGAAGGACCTGGCCGGGCTCGACGAGCCGACCGTGCCGATGATCTTCGGCCGGTGGCAGCAGAGCCTCGTGGTCGACGGCACGCCCGTCCCGGTCCCGCCCAACGAGCCGGGCCTGGACTGGGAGGTCGAGCTGGCGGTGGTCATCGGACGCCGGGTCTGGCGCGCGGACGAGGACACCGCGCTGGACGCCGTGCTCGGCTACGCGGCGTTCAACGACCTGAGCGCCCGCACCAAGCAGCTGGAGACGGCGCAGTTCACCGTCGGGAAGAACGCGGACAGGAGCGGCCCCATCAGTCCTGTCGTGACCAAGGACGAGGTGGGCGACCCGCGGCTCGGGCTGCGGGTCACCACCGAGGTCAACGGACGCCTGCGACAGGACGGCAACACGCGCGACCTCATCCACAGCGTCCCTCGCATCATCGCCTACATCACCGACACGCTCACCCTGCTGCCCGGAGACGTCATCGCGACGGGCACGCCCGGCGGAGTGGGGGCCGGGCTCAAGCCGCCGGTCTTCCTCCGACCCGGGGACGAGGTCGTCGTCACCGTCGAGTCGGTCGGACAGGTCCGCAACCCGATCGTCGACGACATCGTGCGATGACACGCGTCCCAGCACGGCCACGGGAGGAACAGCACACGCGGTGTCGGGTCATCGCTCCAGGTCCGCACCAGGTGCGGCGACACTTCCAAGGAGACACGCAGACATGAAGACACTGAATCGATCACGGCAGGTGGTGCCCGCGCTGGTGGCGACGGCGGTCGTGCTCGCCACCGCGGGATGCGGGTCGGACTCCGGCGCCGACGGCGGATCCGGCGCGGACGACAGCGGCGACTACACCGTCGCCCTCAGCGTCGCGTTCACCGGCAACGCCTGGCGCAAGTCGATGATCCAGGGCTGGGAGCACGCCGCGCAGGCGGCCAAGGACGCCGGCAGGATCTCCGACTTCAAGGTCTCCGTGGCCCCCGACGGCACCGCGACCTCGCAGATCTCCCAGATCCAGAGCCTCATCCTGGAGAGCCCGGACGCGCTCAACATCGACGCCGAGTCGCCCACCGCCCTCAACCCCGTCATCAAGCAGGCGTGCGACGCGGGCATCGACGTCATCGTCTTCGACCAGACCACCGACGCCACCGACGACTGCGCGACGTTCCTCTACAACCCCCTCAAGGACTACGGAGCGGCCATCGCGGCGTCGGTCGCCGAGCAGATGGGTGGCTCCGGCAACATGATCGTCGTCGAGGGCGTGGTGGGCGGCAAGCCCAACGCGGAGATCCTGTCGGGCGTCGAGGAGACCCTGCAGGGCTATCCCGACATCGATGTGGTCTCCAAGGTCGTGGGCGAGTCGAGCGACTCGGTCACCGAGAAGGCGCTCACCGGCGTGCTCCCCACGCTCGACGAGGTCGGCGGAGTCATCTCCTGGGGCGGGACGAGCGGCATCCTCAGCGCCTTCGAGAAGGCCGACCGGCCGCTGCCCGCCCTCGCCTTCGACAACAGCGGCGAGAGCCTGCGCAAGCTCGCCGAGCTCTACGGCCAGGACCCGGACTTCTCGGGCGGCGGCGTGTTCACCGATCCGGGCCAGGGTGCTGCCGCCTTCCAGGCCACGATGCTGATGAAGGAGGGCACCAAGCTCCCGAAGAACATCATCACGCCGGTCATCAACGTCCCCAAGGACGACCTGGACGCCTGGATCGCCGTCACCGGACCCGGAGCCGTCGCCCAGTGGCTGTGGACCGAGGACGACGTGCAGCAGGTGATCGACACCCAGGGCGCCGACCTCCACGAGCCGGCCATCCCGGACGAGTCCCTGTAGGGACCATGCGACGAGCGACGACCTCCGACCCGGATCCCCAGGCGATGAACCGCACGCAGGAGCGAGAGCGGATGTTCGACCTCGTCGGCGTCTCGAAGCGCTACGGCCGGACGAAGGCGCTCAGCGACGTCACGCTGGGGCTCGAGCCCGGCGAGTTCCTCGGGGTCGTGGGCCACAACGGTGCCGGCAAGAGCACTCTGATGCGTGTCCTTGCCGGCACCGAACCGGCCTCGTCCGGCCGGCTCGCGCTTCACGGCCGGGCCGCTCCCGAGCCCTACGGCCCGAACACGGCCCGGGCGCTGGGTGTGTCCTGCTCGGCCCAGACCTCGATGCTGTGCGAGGACCTGAGGGCCTACGAGAACGTCTTCATCCTCGACCCCGACTTCCGGGGCGGCAGGCGGGCTGCGCGGGAGGCGGTGGTCGGGGCCGTCGAGCGGCTGTTCCCCAGCATCACCCTCGACCCGGACGTCAGGGCAGGCTCGCTGAGCGTCGTGCACCGGCAGGCGCTCCAGCTGGCGCTGGTCGCGCGCGGCCTGTCGCGGCCCGACTCCGTGCTGCTCCTGGACGAGCCCACCGCGTCCCTCCCCGACGAGCTGTCCGACGAGCTCTTCACCGGCATCAAGGAGCTGGTCCACGGTCGGCGCTCGGTCGTGCTCATCACCCACAAGGTGCGCGAGGTCCTGGAGCAGTGCCAGCGGATCGTGGCGATGGCCGCGGGACGCGTCATCCTCGACTCTCCCACCGCGGCGCTCGACTTCGACGGTGTCATCAGCGCGATGGCCGGCACCGAGCTGAGCGCGGCCCACCGCTCGGCCACCGGTCCCACGCGGGCCAGCGGCTCCGCCGTGGTCGGACCCCCTGCCGAGCCCGTCCTGAGCCTCGAGGTCGGTGGCCTGCGAGAGGACTCACCCGGACGCCTGGTCGTCCGCGCGGGTGAGGTCGTCGGCCTCGGGGGCCTGGAGGGCCAGGGCCAGAGCGACGTGCTCGAACGGGCGTGGACCTCGCTGCGGATGTCGCTCCGAGGCCCCGGACGACCGAGCCGCACACGACGTCCCAGCACCGCCTTCGTCACCGGCGACCGCGCCGGCGCGGGGCTCTTCCTGCTGTGGTCGATCGAGCAGAACGTGGTCGCCAGCAGCCTGGGCCGGGTGTCGCGCTCACGCGTCCTGAGCCGGCGGCGGGAGGCGGCGGTGGCCGAGCACTGGATCGACGAGCTGGGCATCATCGGCCGGCGCCAGGACAACATCATGACCCTCAGCGGCGGGAACCAGCAGAAGGTCCTCTTCGCCCGGGCGCTCGCGGACGACCCACGGCTCCTGATCCTGGACGACCCGTTCCGGGGGGTCGACGTGGGGAGCAAGCTCGACTCCTACGACCTGCTGCAACGCCTAGCCGCCGAGCAGGGAGTGGCGATCCTCTGGTACTCCAGCGAGCTCGACGAGCTCCAGCGCTGCGACGCCGTGTACGTCATGTACCAGGGCCGGCTGGTGCGACGCGTGGGCGCGGGAGAGCTCACCAGCAACACCTTCTTGACCAGCTCCTTCCAGAGCTGACCGACGTCTTCAGGGAGTGAACCCATGTCACCCACGGTCCAGGTCCGCCCGCCGTCGAGCCCGGCGTCGCGCGTCGTCACGATCGCGAAGGCCCACGCGAGGGACAGCAGCAGCGTCGTCATCGCGTCGCTGGCCCTGCTCGTGCTCATCGTCTGGGCCGCGACGCTGAACGATCGCGTCCTGTCCTACCTCGGGCTGTCGCTGCTGCTCCAGAGCTCGGTCGTGCTGGTCTTCGCGGCCTGCAGCGCGGCGTTCGTCATCCTCATCGGGGACATCGACCTCGGCATCGGCAACTTCATCGGTCTGGCCAACGTGGTCGCCGCGGTCCACCTCGCCACACGTCCCGTCGTCGGGGTGCTCCTCCTCGTGGCGATGATCGCCGCCTACGGCGCTCTCGCCGTCCTCATCGAGGCGGTCCAGATCCCGGCGATCGTCGCCACCCTCGGTGCGGCGTTCGTGTGGTTTGGGCTCGCGACCCTGGTGCTCCCTCAGCCGGGAGGCGCGGCGCCCGCCTGGCTGTCGGCGCTGCTCCAGTCCCGTCCGCCGCTGCTTCCGGTCGCGATCTGGTTGGCTCTCGCCACCGGCGCCGTCTTCCACGGCGTGCTGTTCCACACCCGGACCGGGCTCGACCTGAGGGCGCTGGGCTCGAACCGGGCCAACCTCGTCCGCACCGGCGTCTCCGCACTCCGGTTGCGGGTGGTCGCCTACCTCGTCGCGGGGCTGCTCGGGGTGCTTGCCGGCATCGCGCTCACGGGCATCACCGGCGGGGGCAACGCGACGGGCACGGCGCAGTACACACTGCTCGCCGTGGGTGGGGTCATCCTCGGTGGCGGCGAGTTCAGCGGTGGTCGGATCTCCGTCGTCGGGGCGGTGCTCGGCGCGCTGAGCCTGGCGATGGTCGGCTCGGTCGTGTCGCTGGTCGGCCTGTCGTCGGTGTGGCAGAGCGCCGTGGTCGGGGTGGTCCTCATCGTGATCGTCGCGCTGCGCCGGGTCCGCCAGGGGCTGGAGCAGCTCCTGCTCCGCCGTCAGCTGTCCCACCAGCTGGCGGAGGAGCGCGCGATGCTCGAGGGGGGCTCGCGATGACGCCTGATGCGCCGCCCACCGATGCACCCCTGCGGATCCGCACCTCCGACCCGGCCGCGGCCGAGCCGACGGCCCGCGGCGAGCGCACCGGCGAGGCCTTCCGGCGGGTGCCCCCCGCGGCCTGGCCGCTCCTGGCTTCGGTCGTCCTCTGGATCGTGATCTGGCTCATCGCAGGCCGTGGCCTCCCGGGGATCGCTGCGGGTGCGCTCGACAGCTCCTCGATCCTGATCGTGGTCGGCCTCGGCCAGCTCATCGTGATCACCACCGGCAACGCCAACATCGACCTGTCGATCCCCAGCACGATGACCCTCGCCGCCTACGTCAGCGCCGTCGCCCTCGACGGAGATGCCGGACGGGTGCCGATCGCAGTGGCGGCGACGATCGCCTGCGGAGCCGCGATCGGCCTCGTCAACGCCCTGCTCATCCGCCTCTTCGACCTGCCGGCCATCATCGCCACCATGGCCGTGGCCTTCATCCTGGACAGCCTCTCGCTGCGACTGTCCGAGGAGCTCACGACCGGCATCCCTCCTGGCATCTCCAGCGTGCTGGCGTCGCACACCCTCGGAGTCCTCAACCTCGTCTGGATCGCGGTGGCGGTGAGCGTCGCGGGCGCCTTCGTCCTGGCCCGCACCACGTGGGGCCGCTGCCTCTCCGGCATCGGCCAGGACCGGCGGGTGGCCTTCTTCGCCGGTTATCGCTGGCGGGCGGGAGAGGCCGCGGCCTTCGTGGCGTCCGGCGTCCTCGCGGCGGTGGGCGGTCTGCTCGCGGGCTGGGACGTCGGGGCCGAGATCGGTCTGGGAGCGCCCTACCTGCTGTCGTCGGTCGCGGTCGTGGTGCTCGGCGGCACCCTCATCACCGGTGGCAAGTCCTACGTCCTGGGCCTCTGGGGCGGCGCGGTGCTGCTCAGCCTGATCCTCACCCTCGTGATCACGATGGGCCTGAGCACCGCCTACCAGAACATCACCCAGGGCGTGCTGATCCTGGTCATCCTGGGGATCAGCTCGCGCGCGAGGCGAGCAGCATGACCGGCCGAGTCGCGACCGGAGCACGCCCGGTGGTCGAGACGATCCTGTGGGAGGGCAACGTCCGGGCCCTGGGCCTGCCCGACCGCGTCGAGGTGGCCCGGCGTCTCGGCTGCCGCAAGATGTCGCTGTCGCCCCACACGCTCCAGACCTGGCGGGCGGACGGGCTGTCCCTCGCCCAGATCGAGGACATCTGCGGCGAGGTGAGGCTCGCGCACCTCGATCCGCTGGTCCGCTGGAACCGCGGACACCACCCCGACGACCTGAGCCCGCAGCTCCAGGAGTTCTCGACGACGTCGCAGGACGACTTCTTCGCCTGCGCGGAGCTCCTCGGCGTCGAGTCGATCACCTTGCCGGCGATCGTCGCGGGCGAGCGCGCCACCCCCGAGGAGCTGGCCGACGACTTCGCGCGGGTGTGTGACCGGGCGCGTCCGCTCGGCATCCGGTGCGACCTGGAGTTCCTGCCCTACTGGAGCGGCGTACGCACCCTGGGCGCGGCGGTAGAGATCGTCGAGCGCGCCGGTCGCGACAACGGGAAGGTGCTCTTCGACGTCTACCACTTCGTCCGTGGGGGAGGCACCCCGGACGAGGTCCTGGATGTGGACGGACGCCTCATCGCGGCGATCCAGCTCTCGGACGGCGCTGTGCAGCCACCGGTGGGCGTCGACCTCGTCCACGACATGCTCAACTCGCGCTTGCTGCCGGGGCAGGGCCAGTTCGACCTGGGGAGGATCGTGGCCGCGCTGAAGGCCATCGGCGCGGGCCGGGTCGTCGGCGTCGAGGTGTTCAGCACCGAGCTCGACCGGCTCGACCGCGACGACCTGGCGGCAGCGCTGGCCGTTGCCGGCGAGGGCGTCGTCGCCGACTTCCTGGACGGCGGACCTCGATGACCGACGACGTGCACGACGCCGCCGCCCGCGGGCGCCTGCGCTACGGGATCGTGGGCCTGGGCTTCATCGCCCAGCTCCACCTGGCGGCGCTCGAACGGCTGACCCACTACTGCGACGTCGAGCTCGAGGCGGTGGCGGGGGTGGACGTCGACCCCGCTGTCGTCAGGGCCTTCCCCTTGCGTCTGCCGCGCGTCTCCGGCGACCACCGCGACGTCACGCGGGCAGACGACGTGGACGTGGTGGTCGTCGCGACCCCCAACGACCAGCACGCCACGGTCGTCGTCGACGCGCTGCGCCACGGCAAGCTCGTGGTCTGCGAGAAGCCGCTCGCGTCCACCCTCGAGGGCGCCCGGACGATTCACCGGGCCGGGCTCGAGTCGTCGCGCGAGCACTACGTGTCGTTCGTCTTCCGCACCTGGCCGACGGTGGAGCTCGCCAAGCAGCTCATCGATGCGGGGGAGATCGGCGACGTCTTCGGCTACCGGGGTCACATGGTGCACGGGCACGCGCTGGACCCGGGCCATCCCCACTCCTGGCGGATGGACCCGCTGCGGTCCGGTGGCGGCGCGGTCGTCGACATCGGGTCGCACGCCATCGACCTCGCGCGCTACCTCGTCGGAGAGGTCGCAGCGGTGTCCGCGCTGAGCCTGACGGTCATCCCCGAACGTCCCACGGTGCGCGGCGGGAGCCACCGGTCACCGGTGACGGTCGACGATCACACGGCGCTGCTGATGCGGTTCGACAACGACGCGACCGGACAGGTCCTGGTCACCTGGGTGGCCGGCGGGGAGAGCACCGACGTGGCCTTCGAGGTGCTGGGGACGAAGGGCAGCCTGCGCTTCACGTGGCGGCGACCGGAGGAGCTCCACGTCGCTCGCCTCGGTCAGCACCCGCAGACCGTCGTCATCGGCCCGGACGACCCCGACGGTGACCTGCGCTTCCCCGTCGCGGGCCTCGGCCTGGGCTACGTCGACGCGTTCGTGTCGCTGCACAAGCGCGCGGTCGACCACCACCTGGGTCGGGGCGTGGCGTGCCCGACGATCGAGGACGCCTGGCGCTGCGCACTCGTCGTCGATGCCGCCCAGAGGTCCGCGGAGGCGGCCGGCGCGTGGCGCCCGGTCCTCGCGGACGCCCTCGAGCCGGGGTCGGGCATGCTCTCGACATGACCGGGCCGAGCGACCTCCCCACCGAAGACGAGAAGTGGCTGGTGGTCGACGGCCGGCGCTGGCGGCGTACGGACCCGGCGATCCCGGCCGACAAGCTCGCACGACTGAAGTCGCACCTCGGCCGCGGGCGCTCGGGCGTGCGCACCGCGACTACCGACGAGGAGCTCGCCGCCACCCGCCACCGCACGCAGCTGGCCAAGACGGGCCTCGGCGAGCGCGGACCGAAGTGGTGGGAGCAGTCGGACGCCGAGCGTCGGCAGCGCTGGACCTCCGCGCTGGCCGAGCTCGATGCGCTCGACGGTGGCCGGGACACGACCGGCGGGGGTCGCCGGCCGCCGCAGTGAGGTCGTCCGAACGGCTAGGGTGCGCCGCAGTGTTCGGCCACCCGCCGCGCCGTCGGCGTCACGGGTGCCGCTCCTGCTCTCGGGTTCCACGTCGGAAAGGACGTCACATGCGCACGGTCTACGTCATCGCCCACCCTGAGGCGACGCACCACCTCGAGGACGTCGTGGGTGGATGGCACGACTCCTCGTTGACCGCCATGGGTCGCGCGCACGCTGCCCAGATCGCCGCGACGATCCGGCAGATGATCCCCGAGGACGCGACGGTCGAGCTCCACTCCTCGGACCTGAAGCGGTGCGTCGAGGTGGCCGAGGAGCTCGCCCAGACGCTGGACGCGCCGATCAACACCGATCCCGGACTGCGTGAGAAGTCCTACGGCGTCGCCGAAGGACGCCCTCAGGAGTGGCTCGACGAGCGGTTCGTGCCGCCGCCGGCCGACGGCGACCGGATGAATCACTTCGAGGGCGTGGAGGGCTCGGAGACCAAGCGCGAGTTCGCCGAACGCATCTACGCGGCGATGGACAAGGCACTCGCGGGCTCTGCCGAGCACGTCGTGATCGTGTCGCACGGCTTCGCGCTGACGTTCCTGGTCATGGCGTGGAGCCGCATGCCGATCGACGCACTGGGTCACGTCAACCTGCGGAGCTCGTCGGGCGGCATCACGGTCCTGCGCGAGGACGAATTCTTCCGCAACCGCCAGGTCGTCCGGCTCGACAGCGTCGCGCACCTCGCCTGATGAGCCTGCGGACTCGTCGCGGTCCGACGTGGCGGGAGCACCCGGACGCCGAGCGTCGGCAGCACTGGACCTCCGCGCTGGCCGAGCTCGACGCCCTGGACGACTGACTACTTCGGGATGCGGATCTTCTGGCCCGGGAAGATCAGGTCGGGGTTGTCGATGTTGTTGACCCGCGCGAGCACGTGGTAGTCGACGCCGTAGCGGGCACCGATCTCGGAGAGCGTGTCACCCGACTTCACGGTGTAGACCTCATCGGCGTGGGCGGCCTCGCGAGCGTCCTGGCGGGCCTCCTGACGCGCGTCCTGCCGCTCCTCGCGGGCCTCCTGGCGGGCCTCCTGGCGCTTCTCCCGCCGGGCGTTGGCCTTCTCGAGGGCACGCTGGGCGCGCTCGTCGGCCTTGCGCTCGGCCTCTGCGGCGTCCTCCTGGGCCTTGCGCGCCTCGGCCTCGGCGTCCTGACGGGCCTGGTCGGCCTGCGCCTTCTCCTCGTCGGTGGCGGTCGGCAGACCGGCCTTGGCCGCGGCCTCGTCGGCCTTGCGACGCGCCTCGTCGGCACGGGCCTGCGCCTCGACCTTGGCCTTGTCGGCCTCGGCCTGTGCTGCCTCCGCCTCCTTGCGGGCCTCCTCGGCCGCCTCGGCGTCGTCGGTGGTCAGCGCGTCCTTGATCTTGTCCCACACGGACATCAGGTGGTCCTCTCGTCGTGGCCCGACGGGGTGGTCCCCGTCGCGTGGGCCGTCCTCGAACCTAGGCACCGCCCTCCGCGCGCACCACGCACCCAGAGGTGAGGTGCCGGGACCGGCCTACGCTGGCACTCGGGTCGGACCACGAGGAGGAGCACCATGAAGCACCTTGTTCTGGGCACACGACGACTGCCCATCAGCTCGGCCTGGCTGGTGCCGGTCATCTTCTCCGCGGTCCTGCTGGTCGTGGTGTCCGCGGCCGCCGCGGCCGCGATCGAGACCCGCACCGTCGACGGGTTCTGGCGGGGGCTGTGGTGGGCGACGAGCCTGATCACGACGGTCGGCTTCATCGGCGAGCCGCCGGAGACGACGGCGGGCGCCCTGCTCTCCGCGCTGCTGATGGTCGTGGGCTTCCTGACGCTCGCCATGGTCAGCGCGTCACTGGCGGCCCTCTTCGTGCGTGAGGAGGAGATGCCGCTCCTGGAGGAGGAGTCGTCGCGCGAGCAGCAGGTCCTCGACGCGCTCGCCCGCATCGAGCAGCGGCTCGACGCGCTCGAGGCGAGGCTGAGCGCCGAGTGAGCGTGCGGGACCGTTTGGCAGACTCGCGGGCATGACTTCTCTCTCCGACTTCTCGGCGGCCGCGATCGACGGCACCGACACCGACCTCTCGCAGTACGACGGCAAGGTCGTTCTGGTCGTCAACACCGCCTCGCAGTGCGGGTTCACCGGCCAGTACAAGGGTCTCCAGCAGCTCCAGGACACCTACGCCGACCAGGGCCTGGTCGTGCTCGGCTTCCCGTGCGACCAGTTCGGCAACCAGGAGCCCGGCACGGAGGCGGAGATCTCGGAGTTCTGCGAGCGCAACTTCGGCGTGACCTTCCCGCTCTTCTCGAAGGTCGACGTCAACGGCGACGACGCGCACCCGCTCTTCGCATGGCTGAAGGACTCCAAGGGCGGCATGCTCGGCAGCAAGATCAAGTGGAACTTCACCAAGTTCCTCGTGGGCCGCGACGGTCAGGTCATCGACCGCTACGCGCCCACCACGGAGCCGGAGAAGCTCAGCAAGGACATCGAGAAGGCGCTCTGAGGCGCTAGCCGCGCATCGTGGGCGCGTCCGGCCCGACCCGCTCGGCGAGCCACTGCGCGACCTGCTGCTCGCTCGGCGCGAGCCCGTCGGAGATGACGTGGGGCGCGACCCGCGAGAAGTAGTCGGTGACCATGGAGTCCGACTCGCGCACGATCATCCCGGCGGCCTCGCCGTCGACGATCCACGAGCCGAGCACCACGCGGTTGCCCTCGAAGCTGGGCAGCTCGGTGTAGCCCTGGTAGACCCAGCCCTCCGCGCCGTAGCCACCGGGCATCACGACGTCCTCGAGCATGTCGTCGAGGTGGATGCGGATGTTGTCGCCCTCGCGGCCGTGGAGCGGCTTGGCGACCCAGCGCTCGAGGTCGCGCGGCTCGTCGAAGTACGCCGGCAGCAGCAGGCGGTGGCGCGGGAAGAGCTCCCACAGCACCGGCAGGAGCGCCTTGGTGCTGAGCAGCGCCTTCCAGGCGGGCTCGATCCACCGGGTCGGGCGCGCCTCGGCCCGGTCGACGACGTACTGCCCGAACGGCTCGGCGAGCATCTCCTCCCAGGCGTAGAGCTTGAAGGCGTTGCGCAGCGGCTCGTCGTGGACGTCGCGGAACTCTCGGGCGTCGGGGTTCCAGCCGACCTCGGCGACGGGGTGGGCGAGCGCGAGCCACCCGGCCTGGACGGCGGTGTCCATCAGGTAGTGGACGGTCATCTCCATCTCGCCGCCGTCGTAGGAGTCCTCCTCGCCCAGGTCGTAGAGGAAGTGCATCCGGTCGCCGTCGAAGCGCCCCGAGCGGCGCAGCGTGCGCCACGCGGCGACCAGCCGGTCGTGGACGGAGTTCCACTGGTCCATCTCCGGCATCACGTCCTCCATCCAGTTCCACTGGATGATCCCGGTCTCCACGAGACCGGTCGGGGTGTCGCCGTTGATCTCGAGCATCTTGATCGACCCGTCGGCGCCGTAGGCCAGGTCGAAGCGGGAGTAGAGCGCCGGGTCGCGGGCCTCGATGGAGCGGCGTACGACGTCGAGCGAGCCGGGCGGCAGGCCGAGCCGCTCGTCGGTCATCGTGGTGGCCATGTGGGAGACGGCCTGCAGGCACATCGCCCACAGCTCCTCAGTGGCGGCCTCGAGGGCCTCCACCTCCTCCATGGTCACCTCGTACCACGCCTCCTCGTTCCAGTAGGGGAGCTCGGAGCCGTCGGGCATCTTCGTCACCGGGAAGACCAGGCCCTGCTCGACCACGGTGTCGCGCCAGCCCTCACGGGCGCGCGAGCGGTGGCGCCACATCAGGCGATGCTGGCGCAGACGATCGCGCCCACCGACAGCGCGACCGACGCGGCGACGTAGGCCAGCGGGCGCACCGGGCCGGGCTCGGTGATGATGCGGCGCAGGTTGCCCGGGGTGATCGCCTCGACGGCGAAGAACATCACCGTGTTGAGCACGATGCCCACCACGCCGAAGGAGACCGTCCACCCGAGCGCCCACCCCAGCGAGGTCTCGCCGTTGGTCCAGATCGCGGTGAAGAGCACCGCGGCGTTGGAGACCAGCCAGGCGGAGGTCACCACGCCGGCCGAGCGGGAGTGGGCGTGGACCGACTCCATGCCGTTGTCGTCGACGCCGCGCAGGTGGGTGCCGAGGTGGCCGGGCGTGGCCAGGTCGAGGACGTAGTAGGCCACGACGAGCATCGCGCCCCCGACGAGGGCGTAGGCGACGGCGTGGAGCAGGGCGTTGAGCAGGTCGGTCACGAGTTCTCCTGGGAGGGGGGCGGCAGGTGGCGAGGGAGGGCGGGGGTCAGCCGAAGCCGCGCGAGGAGCCGCCGAAGCCACCCTTGGTGGTGCTCGACCTGACGGTGGAGCCGCCGGTGCTGGGCAGGCCGCCGCGCTGGACGGTGCCGTTGAGGGTGCTGCCGCGGAAGGTGCCGCCCGAGGTGGTCTGGCCGATCGCCGGCACGCGCGAGCTGGCGCCGAGGTAGTACCAGAAGAAGCCCGACCCGCTGCCGTTGTAGTCGGAGTCGTCGTCGCACTGGTCGTCGGCGACGCGCTCCTGGGTGTCGGGGTCCACGCACACCGCGGCGTAGTCGGCGCTGGAGGCGCACCCGGTGAGGCTGGAGGCCATCACCGCCGTGATGCCGAGCGAGATGCTTGCGGAGCGCATCCGGCGGCGCGCGGGCGCACTCATGACACGACGAGGTCGGTGTGCTCGGGGTGCTTCTTCACGTAGGCCGCGACGTAGGGACATGACGCGACGACGCGCAACCCCCGCTCACGGGCGTCGGCCAGCGCGCGGCCGGCGAGCGTCGCGGCATGGCCCTGCCCGCCGAACTCGTCGGGGACCTCGGTGTGCACGAGGTCGATCACGTCGCGCGAGAGGCGGTAGTCGATGAAGCCGACCAGCTGGTCACCGGCGCGCAGCTCGTAGCGGCTGCGGTCCGGGGCGTCGGCGAACTCTATGTCCACAACGCGACCCTAGCCTGAGGTGACTTGTGCGTAACCCCGGCGGAGGGGGAGGGTCTGGGCATGGCAGCAACCGCGTCGTCGTACTCGATCACCATGCGGTTGCACACCGCCCCCGACCACCACGTGGTCGGCGCCGTCGCCACCTCGATCGCGCAGGGCGGCGGTGTGGTCACCGCGATCGACGTCACCGAGTCGCGCCACGACCGGCTCGTGGTGGACGTGACCTGCTCGGCGGCCGACGCCCCCCACTCCCAGGAGCTGGTGGCCGCGGTCGACGCGGTCGACGGGGTCACCGTGCACAAGGTCAGCGACCGGACCTTCCTGCTGCACCTCGGCGGCAAGATCGAGGTCTCCTCCAAGGTCCCGCTGCGCACCCGCGACGACCTCTCGATGGCCTACACGCCCGGCGTCGGGCGGGTGTCGATGGCGATCCACGACAACCCCGAGGACGTGCGCCGGCTCACGATCAAGGGCAACTCGGTCGCGGTCGTCACCGACGGCTCGGCCGTGCTGGGGCTGGGCAACATCGGGCCCGGCGCCGCGCTGCCGGTGATGGAGGGCAAGGCCGCGCTGTTCAAGCGCTTCGCCGACATCGACGCCTGGCCCATCTGCCTGGCCACCCAGGACACCGACGAGATCGTGCGCGCGGTCGAGATGATCGCGCCCGGCTTCGGTGGCATCAACCTCGAGGACATCGCCGCTCCGCGCTGCTTCGAGATCGAGGCCCGCCTGCGCGAGTCGCTCGACATCCCGGTCTTCCACGACGACCAGCACGGCACCGCGATCGTCGTGCTCGCGGCGCTGACCAACGCGCTGCGCTGCGTGGAGAAGCAGCTCGCCGACGTGCGGATCGTGGTCTCGGGCGCAGGTGCCGCGGGCACCGCCATCGTGACGCTGCTGCTCGCCGCCGGGGCCCACGACGTCGTCGTCGTCGACCGCGAGGGTGCGCTCGCCGCGGGCGACGAGTCGCTGTCCGCGGCGCACTCCGAGCTCGCGGCCGTGACCAACCCCCGTCGCGCGACCGGGTCGCTGCAGGACGTCCTGGTCGACGCCGACGTCTTCGTCGGCGTCTCGGCCCCGGGCATCCTCAAGGGTAAGTGGATCCCTACGATGGCCGCGAAGCCGGTCGTCTTCGCCCTCGCCAACCCCGACCCGGAGATCGACCCGGCCGAGGCCGACAAGTACGCCGCCGTCGTGGCCTCGGGCCGCTCCGACTACCCCAACCAGATCAACAACGTGCTCGCCTTCCCCGGCGTCTTCCGCGGCCTGCTCGACGCCGGCGCCGACGAGGTCACCACCGACATGCTGCTGCGCGCCGCGCAGGCCATCGCCGACACGGTGAGCGAGGAGGAGCTGCACGCGGCCTTCATCATCCCGAGCGTGTTCCACCCCGACGTCACCAAGCGCGTCGCGGCCGCGATCAGCGGCCGCGAGGGCTGAGGTCGGACCCCGCGCGCGTCAGCCGGTCACCTTCCGCGGCCACCAGAACTTCTCGCCGAGGGTCAGCGCGAGCGCCGGCACCAGCACCGTGCGTACGACGAGGGTGTCGAGCAGCACGCCCACGAAGATGATCGCGCCGAGCTGGGCCAGCACGACCAGGGGCAGCACGCCGAGGACGGCGAACACCGCGGCCAGCAGGATGCCTGCGCTCGTGATCACCCCGCCGGTGGCGGTGAGCGCGCGCAGCATCCCGGTGCGCGTGCCGTGCTCGCGCGCCTCCTCGCGGGCGCGGGTGACGAGGAAGATGTTGTAGTCGACGCCGAGCGCGACGAGGAACAGGAACGCGAGCAGGGGCACGCCGGTGTCCATCGCCTCGAAGCCGAACACCGTGCGGAACAGCACCCACGACGCGCCCATGCTGGCGGCGTACGTCGCCACGACGGTGGCCACGAGCAGGATGGGCGCCACGACCGAGCGGAGCAGCAGGAGCAGCGCGCCCAGCACCAGCAGGAGGATCAGCGGCAGGATGAGCAGCCGGTCCTGCGCGGCGTAGTCGCCCGCGTCGAGCGACTCGGCGTCGCCACCCCCGACGTGGGTGTCGTCGAAGCCGGCCACCGCGTCACGGACGTCGAGCACGATCGCCTGGGCGGCGTCGCTGCCGGGCTCGGCGTCGGGCACCGCGTCGATGCGGGTGATGCCGTCGCCGGTGGTGGAGATGCGGGCGGAGTCGACACCCTCCACGGCCTCCACGGCCGAGAGCACCTGCTCGGGGGTGTCGCGGGTGACGACCTGGACGGGATCGCTGGTGCCGGCCGGGAAGGACTGACCGAGCCGCTCGGCGGCCGAGATGGCCTCGGGACGCTGCAGGAACTGGTCGGCCGGGTCGAGCCCGGTGGTGATCGACAGCGTGCCGGAGGCCAGCACGACCAGGGCTGCGACGGTGCCGAGGACGAACGTGCGCGGGCGCCTGGCGACGGCCTCGCCGACGCGGTGCCACAGCGAGTTCGACTCGACCAGCACCGTGTCGCCCACGTGCGGCACGCGCGGCCAGAAGACCCAGCGGCCGAACAGCACCAGTGCCGCGGGAAGCACGACGAGCGCGAAGGCGGCCGCGATCACGACACCGACGGCGCACGCGACGCCGAGCCCGCGGGTGGTGGGGATGGCCGAGAGCAGCAGGGTCAGCAGGCCCAGCACCACGGTGGTGGCGCTCGACAGAACCGCCTCGGTGGTGCGCGCCAGGGCGTGGGCCATCGCCTGGTGGCGCGAGTCGGTGGTCTTGAGCTCGTCGCGGTAGCGGGAGATCAGCAGCAGGGCGTAGTCGGTGCCGGCGCCGAACACGAGCACGCTGAGGATGCCGACGGTGGACTCGTCCCACGCGACGCCCGTCGCCTCGAGCACGTTGGTCGCCACGATCGCGGACAGCCGATCGGCGACTCCCACGACGATCAGCGGGACCAGCCAGAGCACGGGGCTGCGGTAGGTGATGATCAGCAGCAGCGCGACGACGCCGGCCGTGGCGAGCAGCAGGCGGAAGTCGGCGCCGTCGAAGACCTGGCCGATGTCGGCCTGGATGCCGGCGGGTCCGGTCACCTGCACCGTGACGCCGTCGGGGGCGTCGGCGCGCAGCTGGTCGCGCAGCTCCTCGACCTTGTCGATGTTGTCGGTCGCGGACGACGACGTCACCGGTACGGCGACGAATGCGGCCGTGCCGTCCTCGGACACCACGACGGGTGACTGCTGCCCGCCCGCCCCGGCTCCGGGAGGACCACCGGCGCCCTCGGGAGCGCCTTCCCCGTCGCCGGCCTTCGAGAGCAGGCCGACGGCCTGCTGGGACAGGTCGCCCTGCACCGCCCGGTCGAGCTCCCCCGAGTCGGCCGTCCACAGCACGATCGCCACCTGGCCCTCGTCCTCGGGCAGCTGGTCGGCGAGCTGCACCGCGAGGGTGCTGTCGGCCCCGGAGGGGAGGGTGTCGGTGGCCGAGGCCTCGCGCGAGCCCTCGGGCACCAGCGCGATCACCGCGAGGGCGACCAAGAGCGGCACGAGCGCGACGAGCCAGGCGAGCCGGCGCCCGGCGATGGCGCGGGCCAGGGCGGGGGTGCGGTGGGGGGACACGGGTGCTCCTCGGAGGAAGGGGTGAGAAGTAGCTAGTCAGGGAGATTGCTAAGCAAGTTACTTATCAAGTTAGCGGTAGAATAGCTACAGTGCCAAGCGCACCTCGATCCGGAAGGACGGTCGTGACCGACCAGCAGCAGCCGACGACGGCACCCGTGTGGGCCGAGCGTGGACAGGAGCGGCAGCAGCCGCCGACCCTGCTCGCCCTGCGCGACCTCGTCGCGGCGGGCAGCCGGGTGACCCACGTGGTGGCGCGCCGCGCCGGCCTCAGCGAGACCGAGCTCGTCACGCTCGAGCACCTGAGCCGCGAGCAGATCGGCCCGGCCGAGGTCGCCCGACGCCTGGAGGTCTCGACCGCCGCCGCCACCGGCATCGTGGACCGCCTCGTCTCCCGGGGGCACGTCGAGCGGCGACCGCACGAGGTCGACCGACGGCGTACGGACCTGCACATCACCGACTCCGGGCGCGGCGAGATCGTCGGCCACCTGATGCCGATGTTCGCGGCGCTCGACCGTCACGACGCGGAGTTCAGCGACGAGGAGAAGGCGGTCGTCGAGCGCTACCTGCGCGGTGCGACGCGCGCCTTCGAGCGGGTGCTCGAGCCCTGAGGCGGGCCGGGGACGTCAGTCCTCGAGGCCGGCCTTGCGGTGCGCGACGAGCGCGGCACCCACGATGCCGGCGCGGTTCTGCAGCTTGGCCGGGATGATCTCGGTGTCGATCTCGATGAGGTGGCCGAACTTCTCCCACGACTTGCTCACCCCGCCGCCGACGACGAACAGGTCGGGGGTGAAGAGGCGCTCGACGTGGCGGAAGTACGCCGTCAGGCGGGTGGCCCAGTCCTCCCACGACAGGCCCTCGCGCTCGCGGGCGCTGGTGGCGGTGGTGACCTCGGCGACGGCGCCGTCGAGCTCGAGGTGGCCGAGCTCGGTGTTGGGCACCAGCTCGCCGTCCCAGATCATCGCCGAGCCGATGCCGGTGCCGAGCGTGATGACCAGGACCTGGCCGCGACGCCCGCGCGCGGCGCCGTACTCAGCCTCGGCCAGGCCGGCGGCGTCGGCGTCGTTGACGACGTGGACCTCGCGGCCCAGCGCCTCGGTGAAGATGGCGTCGGCGTCCTGGTGGATCCACGACGGGTCGATGTTGGCCGCGGACAGCACCACGCCGCGGCGCACGATGCCCGGCACGGTCACGCCGACGGGCTTCGTGGAGTCGGGGAACGACCCGACGATCTGCTTGAACACCGCCGCCACCGCCTGCGGGGTGGCGGGCTTGGGGGTGTCGATGCGGACCCGGTCGTGCGCGAAGTCGCCGATCGCGAGGTCGACCGGGGCGCCCTTGATCCCGGTGCCGCCGAAGTCGATGCCGAAGGGGTGCTCCATGGCTCCAACCTATCGCCAGCCCTCGGCGGGTGTGACGGGGGCAACACGCGACGAGACGGCGACGCCATCGTGGTTGACAGAACCCAGCCTCTTGTCAAAGTGGTTTACAGATCATATGGTCTTGTAAACCCCACGGCAGGAGGTCCGTCAGATGGCCGGCTACCCCACCCAGACTCCCGCGCGACTCGCACCCAGCGGCACGGTGCCCGAGGGCACCACCGAGCTCTGGAAGGACCGCAAGCGCTACCTGTGGCTCATCGGGCTGGTGGTGCCGAGCCTGGCCTTCGTCGGGTTCGGCGGCTACGTCGCGACGGGCTGGAGCGTGTGGTTCTGGATCGGGCCGATCGTGATCCTCGGCATCGTCCCGGCCATCGACCTCGTCGCTGGCCTCGACCGCTCCAACCCGCCCGACGACGTGATCGAGGCGCTGGAGAACGACCGCTACTACCGGTGGATCACCTACCTCTTCCTGCCCATCCAGTACGTCGGCTTCGTCGCGGCCATGGCCGTGGCCGGTGGCTGGGACGCGTTCGGCGTGCTGGCCGACGCCCCGCTGAGCACCGTCGACAAGCTGGGCCTGGCCATCTCGATCGGCTGCATCGGCGGCATCGGGATCAACACCGCCCACGAGCTGGGGCACAAGAAGGAGGCCAACGAGCGCTGGCTGTCGAAGATCGCGCTCGCCCAGGTCTTCTACGGCCACTTCTACATCGAGCACAACCGCGGCCACCACGTGCGCGTCGCGACGCCGGAGGACCCGGCGAGCTCCCGGCTGGGCGAGAACTTCTACCAGTTCTGGCCCCGCACGGTCGGCGGCTCGGTGAAGTCGGCCTGGCGCCTGGAGAAGCGCCGGCTCGCGCGGCGCAAGCAGGGCCCGTGGCGCCTCGACAACGACGTGCTCAACGCGTGGCTGATGTCGCTGGTGCTCTGGGCTGCGGTGATCGCGGCGTTCGGCGTCGAGGTGGCGCCGTACCTGCTCGTGCAGGCGGTCGTCGGCTTCTCGCTCCTCGAGGTCGTCAACTACATGGAGCACTACGGGATGCTGCGCCAGAAGGTCGGCGAGGGCGACCGCCGGCGCTACGAGCGCGTGCTGCCCGGTCACAGCTGGAACTCCAACAACATCGCGACCAACGTGCTGCTCTACCACCTGCAGCGCCACAGCGACCACCACGCCAACCCCACCCGGCGCTACCAGACGCTGCGCGACTTCGAGGAGAGCCCCACGCTGCCGACCGGCTATGCCGGGATGATCGTGCTGGCCATCGTCCCCGCGGTGTGGCGACGGGTGATGGACCAGCGGGTGGTCGACCACTTCGGCGGCGACGTGTCGCTGGCCAACATCAGCCCCCGCAAGCGCGAGGCCTACCTCAGGAGGTACGCCGCGCAGGGCACCGCCGCGGCTGCCGCGCCGGCCGAGGGGGAGGTGCTGCCGGGTGCGGTCGCGGAGGTGCTCGCCGCCCGGTGCCCCGGCTGCGAGTACGTCTACGAGGTGGCCGCGGGCGACGAGCACGAGGGCTTCGCCGCCGGCACCGCCTGGGCCGACATCCCGGCCGACTGGTGCTGCCCCGACTGCGGCGTGCGCGAGAAGGTCGACTTCGTGCCCTGCGAGCCCGAGAGGTCGGTCGCCTAGCTCCCTGACCGGGCGACGACCTCGCGCCGGTCGTCCGGCAGGCGCCGGGTGCGCCCGGTGCGGTCGAGGTGGTCGAGCAGCGGCAGCGCGACCCGGCGGGTCGTGCCCAGCCGCTCGCGCGCCGCGCTGGTGGTGAACGGCTGCTCGAGGCCGCGCAGGAGCTCGACCGCCCCGTCGACCGCACCGGGCGCCAGCACGATGCCGGGTGCGACCCGGCGCAGCAGGCCGCTGCGCTCGGCGGCTCCCAGCGCGCGCTCGTCGAGGCCGAGGTCGCGCAACCGGTCGGCGGTGGGGGCGGACCAGGGCGCGGCGGCGAGGTCGCGCAGCACCGCCTCCACCGAGCGACGTACGCCGTCGGGCAGGCCGGTCGCCTCCCCGACGACCCGACCGTCCACCACCCGCAGCGGCGCCCGCACGAGCGGCCGGACCAGCTCGGGCGACGGCAGCCGCAGCCGCGCGGCCAGCACGGAGAGCGGCACCGCCGGGTCGAGGGGGTGCGCGGCGGCGTGCTCGGCCACCAGCGCGGGCAGGCGCTGCGCGAGGGACCGGGCGACACCGGGGTCGACCAGCCACGGCCCGGTGCCGTCCTCGACGGGGACGCCCAGCCGGCGCAGGTGGTCGACGCGGGCGATGCCGCGCCGTGCCACCTCGTCGGCCAGGCGCGGTGTGCCGTCGGCGCCGGCCAGCTGGACGGCGCGGCGGGCGGCCGCACCGCGGCGGCGGAGCCGGGGCGGGTCGGGGTCGAGGACGTCGGTGCGCCACACCGTGCGACGTCCGGGGTCGCGCAGCAGCGCGCGGTCGCCGATCCGCAGCGGCAGGGGCCGTGACAGCGTGAGCCGGGCCACGCCCGGGCCGAGCGGCCGGAACCGCACGTCCACGTCGGCCGCCCCGACGTGCAGCACCGGCGAGGTCGGCGGCTCGCCCGGCCCGGACCACCGCACGTCGACCGTGTCGGTGTGGTGCCACGCGTCGGGGGTCACGAGCACGCTGCCGCGGGCCAGCTCGTCGGTGCGGCCGCCCAGGTTGAGCGCCACCCGGGCCACGCCGGAGACCGCGTCGCGGTCGCGGCCGAGCGCCTGCACCTCGCGCACCCGCAGCGGCGTGGCACCGAGGGCCAGCGTGTCGCCGCGGCGGACGGTGCCGGCGACCAGGGTGCCGGTCACGACGGTGCCCGCGCCGCGCACGGTGAAGCGCCGGTCCACCCACAGCCGCACGTCGGCGGCCGGGTCGGGCTCGGGCAGGGCGCGGACCAGGGCGACCAGCGCCGCTCGCACGTCGTCGAGGCCGGCCCCGGTGCGCGCGCTCACCGGCACGACGGGCGCACCCGCGAGGCCGGTGCCGGCCAGCTCCGCCTGCACGCGCGCCATCGCCGGGTGCGGATCGGCGAGGTCGGTGCGGGTGACGGCCACCACCGCGTGACGTACGCCGAGCGCGTCGAGGGCGGCGAGGTGCTCGGCGGCCTGCGGCATCCACGGGTCGTCGGCGGCGACCACGAGGAGCACGGCCGGCACCGGGCCGACCCCGGCGAGCATCGTGGTGAGGAAGCGCTCGTGGCCGGGCACGTCGACGAACGCCACCTCGCCGGTCCCGGGCCACTCGGTCCAGCAGTAGCCCAGCTCGATCGTCAGGCCGCGCCGCCGCTCCTCGGCCAGCCGGTCGGGGTGGGTGCCGGTGAGCGCCTCGACCAGCGCGGACTTGCCGTGGTCGACGTGGCCGGCGGTTGCCACGACGTGCATCAGGGGCGCTCCATCAGACGGGCTCCGCCACGCCGCGCACGGCCTCGGCGAGGTCGGCGTCCTCCGCGGGGTCGACGGCGAAGAGGTCGAGGAGCAGCCGCCCGCGCTCGAGCCGGCCGACGACGGGCAGGTCGGCTGCGCGCAGCGCGACGGCGTAGGCCTCGGGCAGCGCGATCGCGACGCTCGGCAGCACGACGTCGGGCGCACCGCCACCTCCGACGGCTGCGTCGCTGTCGACGACCTCGGCGCCGAGGTGGTCGGGCAGGCTCGCGGCGATCCGCTCGGCCCGGGTGCGCAGGTCGTCGACGTGCCGGGCGAGCGCTGCGGGCACGGGCGGCACCGGTCCGGTGAGGGTCGCCTCCAGCGCGGCGAGGGTCAGCTTGTCGACGCGCAGCGCCCGCGCGAAGGGGTCGCGCCGCAGCCGCTCGACGAGCGGCTCGCGGCCCAGGAGCAGCCCGCACTGCGGCCCCCCGAGCAGCTTGT
This sequence comes from Nocardioides sp. Soil774, assembly GCF_001428125.1. GTDB lineage: Bacteria > Actinomycetota > Actinomycetes > Propionibacteriales > Nocardioidaceae > Nocardioides. The sequence goes on from NZ_LMSM01000008.1 coordinate 420,434, forward strand.
CGCCGGACGCGGTGACCAGGTCGGCCCCGGCCTCGAGCGCGCTCGTGGCGTCGGGCTCGTCGGGCAGGCGGGGGTGGCGCCGCAGCAGGCCGGAGCCGATGTCGACGACGAGCGGCGCGGCCAGGGTCGCGAGCTCGCCGGCGGGGACCTGGGAGGTGAAGCCGCGGACCGAGAAGTTGGAGGGGTGCACCTTGAGGACGAAGGCGGTGTCGTCGTCGACGGCTCGCTCGTAGTCCTCGAGCCGCACCCGGTTGGTCGTGCCGACCTCGCGCAGCCGCGCGCCGACCGACTCCATCAGCTCGGGGATCCTGAAGCCGTCGCCGATCTCCACCAGCTCGCCGCGCGCGATCACGACCGAGCCGCCGTCGCGGCAGAGCACGCGGGTGACCAGGGCGAGCGCGGCGGCACCGTTGTTGACCACGTGGACCGCCTCGGCGGCCGGCACCTGCTCGGCGAGCGCCTCGAGCGTGCCCCGCCCGCGGCGTCCACGGCGTGCGGTGGCGAGGTCGAGCTCGACGTCGGTCGGCCCGGCCGCGGTGCGCAGGGCGTCGACGGCGGCGGGGGAGAGCGGGGCGCGGCCGAGGTTGGTGTGCACCAGCACCCCCGTGGCGTTGACGACGCGACGCAGCGTGGTGGCGCCCGGCGGCAGCGTCGCGACGGCCTCGTCGGCGACGTCGGCCGGCGCGATCTCACCGGAGCGGCACCGCGCCTGCGCCGCGACGACGCAGCGCTTGACCAGGTCGGGGCCGAGCCGCTCCGCGGCCTCGCGCAGCCGCGGGTCGGCGAGGACCTGGTCGGTGCGGGGGACCGCGCGTCTCGGATCCGGCACCGCACTCCCCTCCGAACGCCCCGCTGACGACTGGCGGAGGCGGACGGGAATCGAACCCGCCTGGCCCAGGTGCTGGGCCACCACGGTTTTGAGGACCGCGTCCGTCACCAGACGAGAACCGCCTCCGCGTGCAGCGTAGCCACAGCCCTCCTAGGTTGGCCCCATGACGTCACCCCTCCGGTTGACCCAGTACGCCGCCGGCGGCGGATGCGCCTGCAAGGTGCCCCCCGGCGAGCTCGAGCGCGTGCTCGCCGGCCTGCCCGGCGGCCGCGCCGGCGACCCCGGCGCCGAGGGCGAGCTCGTCGTCGGCGTCGAGCACGGCGACGACGCGGCGGCTGTGCGGATCCACCCTGCCGCCGACGGCACCGGCCGCGTCGTCATCCTCACCACCGACTTCTTCACCCCCGTGGTCGACGACCCCTACGACTGGGGGCGCATCGCGGCCGCCAACGCGCTGTCCGACGTCTACGCCATGGGCGGCACCCCGGTCGTCGCGGTCAACCTGCTCGGCTGGCCGCGCGAGAAGCTGCCCTTCGAGCTGGCCGCGGAGGTGATGCGTGGGGGCGCCGACGTGTGTGCGCAGGCCGGCACGCACCTCGCGGGCGGGCACAGCATCGACGACCCCGAGCCGAAGTACGGCTTGGCGGTGACCGGGCTCGGCGACCCCGACCGGCTGCTGCGCAACGACGCCGCGCGCGCCGGGCTGCCCCTCACGCTGACCAAGCCGCTGGGGCTCGGTGTGCTCAACAACCGGCACAAGGCCACCGGCGAGCGGTTCGACGAGGCGGTCGCGGTGATGACCACCCTCAACCGCGACGCGTCGCTCGCGGCGCTCAGGGTCGGGCACCGCGCCGCCACCGACGTCACCGGCTTCGGCCTGCTCGGCCACCTGATGAAGATGATGCGTGCCAGCGGGACCTCCGCGGTCGTCGACGCCGCCGCGGTGCCGTACGTCGACGGGGCCCGGCAGTCGCTCGCCGCGGGCCACGTGCCGGGTGGGAGCCGGCGCAACCTCGACTGGGTGCGTCCGCACCTCGACGCGGAGGTCGACGAGGACGAGCTGCTGCTCCTCGCCGACGCCCAGACCTCCGGCGGCCTGCTCGTCGTGGGCGAGCTGCCGGGCCACCCCGTGGTCGGCGAGGTCGTGCCGCGCGGCGACCACCTGCTGACGGTCCGCTGACTCACCCCCGGGGATGGTGGACGAGGTTGGAACCCCGGCCTATGGTCGGGAGGCGGACGGGGGTCCACTGACCAGGAGGCTCGGGTGACGGAGAAGGCGGCTCGCACGAAGCGCTCGTCGCTGCCGTGGCCGGTCCTGCGCCAGCTCAAGGACGGCGACGTCCTCGGCCGTGGCCGCTCCGTGCGCTCGAAGCGCACCGACGACATCGAGCCCCGCACCGCGACCGCCGACCGCGTCGCCCGCAGCGTCTGCCCCTACTGCGCCGTCGGGTGCGGGCAGAAGGTCTTCGTCAAGGACGAGCAGGTCGTGCAGATCGAGGGCGACCCCCACAGCCCGGTCAGCCGCGGGCGGCTGTGCCCCAAGGGCTCGGCCAGCAAGAACCTGGTGACCAGCTCGCTGCGCCAGACCGCGGTGAAGTACCGCGCCCCCTACGCCACCGAGTGGCAGGAGCTCGACCTCCACACCGCGATGGACATGGTCGCCGACCGCGTCGTGAAGGCGCGGCGCGACAGCTGGCAGGACATCGACGAGCACGGTCGCAAGGTCCGGCGCACGATGGGGATCGCCAGCCTCGGCGGGGCGACGCTGGACAACGAGGAGAACTACCTCATCAAGAAGCTCTTCACCGCGATGGGCGCCATCCAGATCGAGAACCAGGCGCGTATTTGACACTCCGCCACCGTCCCCGGTCTGGGGACCAGCTTCGGACGCGGAGGCGCCACCGGCTACACGGCCGACCTGGCCAACGCTGACTGCATCGTCATCCAGGGCTCCAACATGGCCGAGGCCCACCCGGTGGGCTTCCAGTGGGTCGTGGAGGCGAAGAAGCGCGGTGCGCGGGTCATCCACGTCGACCCGCGGTTCACCCGCACCAGCGCGCTCGCGCACCAGCACGTGCCGATCCGCGTGGGCAGCGACATCGCGTTCCTCGGCGGGATCATCAACTACGTCCTGACCAACGAGCTCGACTTCCGCGACTACGTCGTCAGCTACACCAACGCCGCGACGATCGTCAGCGACAAGTTCGTCGACGTCGACGACCTCGACGGCCTGTTCTCCGGGTTCAACCCGGAGACGCGGACGTACGACCCCTCGAGCTGGCAGTACGCCCAGGAGGACGACGACGAGGAGACGCACCGCTCCCAGGCCAGCACGGCCGGCGACCACGTGGAGCAGCGCGACACCGCCGCCGGCATGCAGCACGAGTCCCACGGGCACAGCGCCAGCGCGCACCCTCCGCGCGACGAGACGTTGCAGCACCCGCGCTGCGTCTACCAGGTGCTCAAGCGCCACTACGCCCGCTACACCCCCGAGGTCGTCGAGCAGGTCTGCGGCGTCTCGCAGGACGACTTCCTCGCGGTGTGCAAGGCGTGGACGGAGAACTCCGGGCGCGAGCGCACCACCGCGCTGGTCTACAGCGTCGGCTGGACCCAGCACAGCGTCGGGGTGCAATACATCCGCGCCGGCGCGATCCTCCAGCTGCTGCTCGGCAACATGGGCCGCCCGGGCGGCGGCATCATGGCGCTGCGCGGCCACGCCAGCATCCAGGGCTCGACCGACATCCCCACGCTGTTCAACCTCCTCCCGGGCTACCTCCCGATGCCCAACGCGGCCAAGCACCAGACGCTGAGCGACTGGATCGAGAGCGTGCGCAACCCCGGCGCCAAGGGCTTCTGGGCCAACGCGGGGGCCTACGGCGTCAACCTGCTCAAGGCCTACTGGGGCGACGCCGCGACGCCCGACAACGACTTCTGCTTCGACTACATGCCGCGCATCACCGGCGACCACGGCACCTACCGCACCGTGCTCGACATGATCGACGGCAAGGTGAAGGGCTACTTCCTGCTCGGCCAGAACCCCGCGGTCGGCTCGGCGCACGGACGCGCGCAACGCCTCGGGATGGCCAACCTCGACTGGCTCGTGGTCCGCGACCTGTTCGAGATCGAGAGCGCGACCTTCTGGAAGGACTCGCCCGAGATCGCGACGGGCGAGATCGTCACGGAGGAGTGCGGCACCGAGGTGTTCCTCTTCCCCGCCGCCTCCCACGTGGAGAAGGAAGGCACCTTCACCCAGACGCAGCGGATGCTGCAGTGGCGCGAGAAGGCGGTCGAGCCGCCGGGCGACGCCACCTCCGAGCTGTGGTTCTTCTACCACCTCGGTCGCATGGTGCGTGAGCGCCTGGCGGGCTCCGGCGACGAGCGCGACCGCCCGGTCCTCGACCTCGCCTGGGACTACCCCCTCCACGGTGACCCCGAGCAGGTCGCGGCCGGCTGGGGAGAGCCCAGCGCGGAGGCGGTGCTCAAGGAGATCAACGGCTTCGAGGTCGCCACCGGCCGTCCGCTGTCGTCGTTCACCGAGATGAAGGACGACGGCTCCACCCTCGGCGGCTGCTGGATCTACACCGGCGTGTACGCCGACGGCGTCAACCAGGCCGCGCGCCGCAAGTCGCGCCACGACCAGTCGCCCGTGGCCCCCGAGTGGGGCTGGGCGTGGCCGATGAACCGCCGCATCCTCTACAACCGCGCCTCCGCCGACCCCGAGGGCCGGCCGTGGAGCGAGCGCAAGGCCTACGTCTGGTGGGACCCGGAGAAGGGCGAGGCCGGCGAGTGGACCGGCGACGACGTGCCCGACTTCGAGAAGACCAAGCCGCCGTCCTACCGCGCGCCCGAGGGCTCCGACGGCGTCGCGGCCATCGAGGGCATCGACCCGTTCATCATGCAGGGCGACGGGAAGGGCGCGCTCTACGTGCCGCAGGGCCTCGTCGACGGTCCGATGCCCACGCACTACGAGCCCGTCGAGTCGCCGTTCCGCAACCTCATGCACGGCCAGCAGGGCAACCCGACGCGCAAGGAGTACCGCCGCGACGACAACCGGATGAACCCGGTGCCCGACGACGACCACGCCGACGTGTTCCCCTTCGTCTTCACCACCAGCCGCCTCACCGAGCACCACACCGCCGGCGGCATGAGCCGCTACCTCGAGCACCTCGCCGAGCTACAGCCGGAGATGTTCGTCGAGGTGTCCCCGGCGCTCGCGAAGGAGCGCGGCCTCGAGCACATGGGCTGGTGCCACGTGATCACCGCGCGCTCGGCGATCGAGGGTCGGGTGCTCGTCACCGAGCGGCTGCGCCCGCTGCGCGTGGAGGGCCGCACGGTCCACCAGGTCTGGATGCCCTACCACTGGGGACAGGGCGGCCTGGTGAGCGGCGACTCGGCCAACGACCTCTTCGGCATCTCCCTCGACCCCAACGTGCTCATCCAGGAGAGCAAGGTCGGCACGTGCGACGTCCAGCCCGGCAGGCGTCCCACCGGCACCGCGCTGCGTGACTACGTCGACGGCTACGTCGCACGCTCGGGCGCCGTGGACCACGTGGTCCCGGTCGTGACCGCCTCTGCCGACGCCGTACGCCGTTCGCACGACGTGCAGGACGAGGGCAAGGAACAGCACGCGCCCCACCAGGTGGAGGACCAGTGATCGGCCGCAACAGTCTATTCGGGCCCCTCGACCCGGCGCCCGACGCCGGCTACGAGGCGCCCCCGCCACGCAAGGGGTTCTTCACCGACACCAGCGTCTGCATCGGCTGCAAGGCCTGCGAGGTGGCGTGCAAGGAGTGGAACGACGTCCCGGAGAACCTGTTCGAGATGCTCGGCACGTCCTACGACAACAGCCACTCGCTCAACGCCAACCAGTGGCGCCACGTCGCGTTCATCGAGCGTCCGGGCACCGCGCCCGTGCCGGACCGGCCCGCCGTCGACCTCGGGATGCCGACGGTCGGCGCCGCGCCCAGCGACGTACCGGAGGAGGCGAAGCCGGACTTCCAGTGGCTGATGTCGTCCGACGTGTGCAAGCACTGCACCCACGCGGCCTGCCTCGACGTGTGCCCGACAGGGTCGCTGTTCCGCTCGGAGTTCGGCACGGTCGTGGTGCAGGACGACATCTGCAACGGCTGCGGCTACTGCGTCGCGGCCTGCCCCTACGGCGTGATCGACCGCCGCGAGGGACCCGAGGGCGACCCGCGCGTGGGCATCGCGCAGAAGTGCACCCTCTGCTACGACCGGCTCACCGACAACCAGCGCCCGGCGTGCGCGCAGGCCTGCCCGACCGAGTCGATCCTCTTCGGCGACGTCGACGAGCTGCGCGAGCGCGCCAACGAGCGCGTCGCGGCCCTGCACGAGCAGGGGGTGATGGACGCCCGGCTCTACGGCAACGACCCCGACGACGGCGTCGGCGGCACCGGTGCCTTCTTCCTGCTGCTCGACGAGCCGGAGGTCTACGGCCTGCCGCCCGACCCGGTGGTGACGACCAAGGACCTGCCGCGGATGTTCAACCGCGCGGGTCTGGCAGCGACGTTCATGCTCGCCGGTGCCGCGGCGTCGTTCCTGCGGAGGAACCGATGACCCAGGTGCACGGCGGCAGCCCGTCGCGGCAGCGTGGCAGCAGGCGCGGCGGCGACCGGATCATGGTGCCGGAGGCCGACTTCAGCTCCTACTACGGGCGGCCGATCGTGAAGCCCGCGCCGTGGGAGAACGACATCGCCTACTACCTCTTCACCGGAGGGGTGGCGGCCGGCAGCGCACTGCTCGCCGCCGGCGCCGACCTCACCGGTCGACCCGGCCTGCGCCGGGTCGCACGGTTCGGCTCGCTCGGCGGACTGGGCCTGAGCATCGGCTTCCTCGTGCACGACCTCGGCAAGCCGAGCCGCTTCCTCAACATGCTGCGCGTCGCCAAGCTGACCTCGCCGATGTCGGTCGGCACCTGGATCCTCAGCCTGCACGGGCCCTTCGCCGCGCTCGCGTCGGGCTCCGAGATCGTCGCGATGCTGCCTGCGCACTGGCAGCGCGGCCCGCTCGGGCTCGTCGTCACCCTGGGCCGTCCCGCCGGCCTGGTCGGCGCAGTGACGGCCCCGCCGGTGGCGGCGTACACCGCGGTGCTGCTCGCCGACACCGCGACTCCCGCCTGGCACTCCGCCCACGAGGAGCTCCCCTTCGTCTTCTGCGGCTCCGCCGCGGCCGCGTCGGGCGGGCTGGGCCTGCTGGGTGCGCCGGTCGCGGAAGCCGGCCCCGCCAGGGCCTTCGCCGTCGGTGGCGCGCTCGTCGAGCTGGCCGCCGAGCAGCGGATGGAGGCCTCGATGGGCCTGTCCGCCGAGACGCTGCACCAGGGCGTGGCAGGTCGGTGGATGCGCGCCAGCAAGGCGCTCACCGTCGCCGGTGCGGTCGGTGCCCTGGCCGGACGCCGCAGCAGGCTGCTGTCGATGGCGTCCGGCGCGGCGCTGATGGCGGGCTCGCTGTGCACCCGCATGGGCGTCTTCGAGGCGGGCCTCGCCTCCGCGCGCGACCCGAAGTACACCGTCGTGCCGCAGCGTGAGCGGGTGGACCAAGGGGTACCGGTACGTCACCAGGAATGACCCGTGCGTGCCGACCGGCACTCGGGCCCGGATGGAGGAACAGATGAGCGATCGCGACGTCACCCACGACAGCCCGCACCCCGCGGACGGTTCGACGCACGGTGCTTCGCCTGGCGGCCTGCGCTGGATGCTGGTCGCCGCCGGGCTGCTGCTGCAGTTCTCGATCGGCGCGGTCTACGCCTGGTCGGTCTTCGGCGGTGCGCTGGAGAAGGCTGATCCGTGGCAGCTGAGCAAGGTGCGCGCGGCGCTGCCGTTCGAGGTCACGATCGGCATGATCTTCATCGGCAGCTATGTCGGCGGCCGGCTGCAGGACGCGCGCGGACCGCGGATCGTCGCGCTCATCGGTGGCGTCATCTACGCCGTCGGCATCCTGCTCGCCTCGTTCACCAACGGCGAGGGCGACTACTGGCTGCTCATCCTCGGCTACGGCGTGATCAGCGGCTTCGGCCTCGGCTTCGCCTACATCGTGCCGATCGCGATGCTGCAGAAGTGGTTCCCCGACAAGAAGGGACTCATCACCGGCCTGGCCGTCGGCGGCTTCGGCTTCGGCGCCGTGCTGACCTCGCCGGTCGCGCAGTGGCTCATCGACCGCAGCCCCGACGACCCGACCGGGGCCTTCCTCCCGCTCGGCATCGCCTACCTGGTCATGTCGCTGATCGGCGCGTCGTTCTTCCGCAACCCGCCGCAGGGCTACGTCGTGCCCGGCTTCGAGCCGGTGTCCGCGGAGGGCGGCGGCTCGGAGGTCGGCAAGGACTACACGCAGGGCGAGGCGCTGCGCACGCCCCAGTGGTACCTCCTGACCGCGATCCTCACCCTCAGCGTCAGCGCCGGCATCTCTCTGATCTCGCAGGCCAAGACGAGCGCCACCGACATCTCCGGCTACAGCGTGACCGCGGCCGCGACCCTCGTGGGCGTCCTCGCGATCTTCAACGGCGGAGGCCGGATCTTCTGGGCCGCGGTGTCGGACAAGATCGGCCGGATGCGCACCTTCGCCGCCATCCTGGTGCTGCAGGGCGTGTGCCTGCTGCTGCTGCCGCACGCCTCCAACGCGGCGTTCTTCGCGATCCTCGCCGCGATCGTCTACCTCTGCTACGGCGGCACGTTCGGCACGATGCCCGCCACCGCCGGCGACTTCTTCGGCGTGCGCAACGCCGGCGCGATCTACGGCCTGATGCTCGTCGGCTGGAGCCTCGGCGGCGTCATCGGCCCGCTGATCGCCTCCGCGCTGATCGGTGAGGACAAGGCCTACACGGTGGCCTACACGGTGATCGGCATCATCGCGCTCGCGTCGGTGGCGCTCACCTTCATCACCAAGGTGCCCGAGGGCCGGGAGGTCAAGCGCGCCTGAGGGCTGCGAGACTCCTCGCATGGCCACCGCCACCAGCACCCGTGAGCGCATCATCGCGGTGGCCGTCGAGCTGACCACGTCGGCGGGGTGGGCCTCGGTGACGATGGCCCGCCTCGCCGAGGCCGCGGGCGTGAGCCGGCAGACGGTCTACAACGAGGTCGGCTCCAAGCCGGTGCTCGCCGAGACGATGATCCTCGAGGAGCTCGCACGCTTCCTGCGGGTGGTCGAGGAGGCCTTCGACGCCGAGCCCGCCGAGCTGACCCGCGCGATCGAGCGCGCCGTCTGCGACGTCCTCACCTACGCCCGCGCCAACCCGCTGCTGCACGCGGTCGTCAGCGCCACCCACGGCGCCGACACCGAGCTGCTCCCGCTGCTGACGACCAACGCGGGCTCGCTGCTCGGGGTGGCCAAGGACGTCATCAGCGCGCGCGTGGCGCCGTACGCCCCCGGCATCGACGCCGCCCACCTCGACCCCGCGATCGACATGGTCGTCCGTGTCGTGCTGAGCCACGTGATGCAGCCGTCGGGCTCGCCGGAGGAGACCGGCGCCGACATCGCGTGGCTGGCCGGGCGGGTGCTCCAGGGCTGACGGCGCGTGCGCCACAATCACGGTCGTGTCGTCGGATGACCGGTCGGACCTGGTGGCCGAGATGTACGCCCTCGTCCGCGAGCAGGCCCCGCTCCACGAGGTGACCCACGAGGTGCGCGACCTCGTCGGCGGGACGGAGGTCGTCCACGGGCCCTGGCAGAGGCGGATGCGCGCGCCCTCCTCGGTGACGACTCGCGCTGGGTGCTCGGGATCGCCGACGGTCACGTGATGCTCAGCCTCACCGACGAGGGCGCGCGTCACGACCAACCGGAGTGGTCGTCGCTCGTCACGCGCACGCCGTAGGTCTGCGTCGCTCGAGCGGCAGCCGCACCTGACGACGTTCGGCCCCCTAGCCTGTCCTCGTGAGCGGAGTCGCGTGGGGTACGCCGGCAGCGCGGGGGATCGTCGCAGCGGCGACCCTCGGCTCGGGGCTGACGCTGCTCGACGGCACCGTGGTCAACGTCGCGCTGCGCACGATGGGCACCGACCTCGACGCCTCGCTGGAGCAGCTGCAGTGGATCACCAACGGCTACTTCCTCTCGCTGGCCTCGCTGATCCTGCTCGGTGGCTCGCTGGGTGACCGGCTGGGCCGGCGCCGGGTCTTCGTGGTCGGCACGGTCTGGTTCGCGCTGGCTTCCCTGGCGTGCGGGCTCGCGCCCACCGCCGAGGTGCTCATCGCGGCGCGGGTGCTGCAGGGCGTGGGCGGCGCGCTGCTGACGCCGGGCAGCCTCGCGATGATCCAGGGGGCCTTCCGGGCCGAGGACCGCAGCCGTGCGATCGGCGCCTGGTCGGGCCTCGGCGGCATCGCGGCGGCGCTCGGCCCGCTCGTCGGTGGCCTGCTCATCGACCACGCGTCGTGGCGGTGGATCTTCCTCATCAACCTGCCGCTCGCAGCCCTCACGGTGTGGCTGGCGCAGCGGTGGGTGCCGGAGACCCGCGACCCACGCGCCCCGGGCCGCTTCGACGTCCCGGGCGCGGTCCTCGCCTCGCTGGCCCTGGCCGGCACCACCTGGGCGCTGACCGACGCCGGGGGCGCAGCCACGTGGTGGGCCGCTGCGGTCGGGCTCGCCGCCGCGGTGGCGTTCGTCCTCGTCGAGCGCCGCACCCGCCGCCCGATGGTGCCGCTCGAGCTCTTCGCCGACCGCACCTTCAGCGCGGCCAACGCGATGACGCTCCTGGTCTACGCCGCGCTCGGCGCGATCCTCTTCTTCCTCGTCCTCCAGCTGCAGACCGTCGGCGGCTACGGCGCCCTCGGGGCCGGCCTCTCGACCCTGCCGATCACGGTCTGCATGCTGTTCCTCGCTGCTCGCGGCGGCGCGCTCGGCGAGCGCATCGGCCCCCGCATCCCGATGACCTTCGGGCCGGTCGTGATGGCGGCGGGCACCCTGGGCCTGCTCGCGGTCGGTCCCGACGTCGTGTGGTGGCGCGACGTGGCTCCGGGTCTCACCGTCTTCGGCCTCGGGCTGGCGCTGATGGTCGCGCCACTGACCGCGACCGTGCTCGCCGCGGCGCCCGACGAGGTCACCGGCACCGCCAGCGGCATCAACAACGCCGTCGCCCGCGCAGGGTCGCTGCTCGCCGTCGCCGCGCTGCCGATGGCGGTCGGCCTGGCAGGTGACGACTACCGCGACCCGGCGCGCTTCGACACGGCGTACGGGAGCGCGCTGACGGCCTGCGCGGTGCTGCTGGTGCTGGGCGGCGTGATCTCGTGGCTGACCATCCCGGCCCGGCTCCGTGCACCCGATGCCTAGAGTCGTGGCCATGCGCGTACGACGGGGGGCCGGGGTCGCGGCGACCGCTGCCCTGGTCGTGCTCCTCGGCGCGTGCAGCGGCTCCGGGGGGACGGCCGGGCCCGACCCGGCACCGACCTCCGCCCAGGAGACCCGCGAGGCCCCGACCGGCAAGCCGTCGAGCACGGCCGCGCCCGTCGCCGACCCGGCCCACGCGGTCGACCCGCCGGGCAGGCGCAAGGGCCGGCTGTGGAGCGCCGACATCCTCGTGCAGTGGGACAAGCCCCTCGACGACGACCTCGTCGAGCAGATCGAGAAGCTGAAGGGCGTCGCCCACACCGAGCGCATCGGGCTGGGCCAGGTCAGCCTGGAGAACCGCGTGCTGACGGTCGCCGCGGTCGACCCCGACGGCTACCGGCTCTTCACCCAGGCCGAGGTCGCCGACCTGCAGGAGGCCTGGGACCGCGTCGCCGGCGGGGAGATGGCGATCGACCAGGCTGTCGCACGGCGCCTGGTCGACAAGGCAGGCATGATCACGCTCGGCAGCGATGACGAGGCCCCGACCCTGCACGTGGGGGCGTACACCCCCCAGATCCCCACGATCGACATGGTCGTCAACACCGCCTGGGCCGACGACATCGAGATGTCGGTCGACAACGGCCTGCTGATCTCCACCGACAGCATCACGCCGGCCACCATCCGCAAGCCGCTCGAGCGCCTCGTCGGCAAGGACGCCTCGGTGCAGATGCTCGACGTCGCCTCGCGCATCGGCCTCGACCCCGACGCCCGGCTCACCGCGATCCCGACCGGCGGCACCCTCGGCAGCGTCGTCGGCACCTACACCTACCGTGTCATCGGCGGTGGCCGCATCGCTCCGGACGCCTCCTGGGTGGCGGCCAACATCCGCACCGAGGTCGTGCCGATCCTGGGCAGCGTCACCTGCCACCGCGACCTCTTCCCGCAGCTGCGCGCCGCCCTGCTCGAGGTGCAGCAGCGCGGGCTGGCGAGCGCGATCCACCCCGACGAGTACGCCGGGTGCTACTACCCGCGCTTCATCGCCGGCACCACCACGCTGTCCAACCACTCCTTCGGCCTGGCCCTCGACCTCAACGTGCCGGGCAACGGTCGCGGCACCGTCGGCGAGATGGACCGCGACGTGGTGTCGATCTTCAAGACGTGGGGCTTCGCGTGGGGCGGCGACTGGCGCTTCACCGACCCGATGCACTTCGAGCTGGCCGAGGTGAAGCGGCCCGGCTGAGGTTTCGACGCGCGCAGCAGCGGGCATCTCGGGGGGACACCAGCCGTCGAAGGGGAACACCATGAGCCAACTCCAGGTCGAGCTGTCCGACCTCCGCGGCTGGTCCCGCCAGGTCGGGCGGGCCGGCACCGACTGCGACGGCCTGTCGTCCTACCTCTCCGCCCACGTGCCCGACGGCGACTTCGGCGCCATCCTCGAGCTCGTCACCTACGACTACGAGAGCCTCATCCCGGCGTTCACCACCGTGCTCGGCGAGGAGGGCACGCGGCTCGGCGCGACCGCGACGGCGCTGCGCGAGACGGCCCACGACTTCCAGGAGACCGACGCCCGCGTGGCCCAGGACTTCGGGGTCGGCCGGGCCATCGACGACGACATGCGCGCCGCCGGGTTCTACGACGTGGCCGGCGTCCTGCCGGTCGGCGCCCCCACCTGCGACACCGCCTCCCTCCCCGAGGTCTCCTTCGGCTTCGTCCTCGACAAGATCTGCGACCTCACCGAGTGGATCATCGGCATCGACCCGCGGGAGTACGTCACCCGCTGGATCGCCGGCGACATCGAGAAGGCCGCCCTCCAGGCGTCGGCCTGGCAGCACGTCAGCGACTGCCTGGACAAGGTGACCGACAACCTCGCCCACGGCCAGTCGGCCATCTCGCGCACCTGGCGCGGCGGGGCCGCCGACCGGTCGGCCGACCACGTGGAGAAGTGGATCACCGAGCTGTCGAGCCAGTCGCGCGCGATGAGCAAGGTGAGCGGCCACCTGCGCGACATGATCCGGTCGTCGGTCGACCTCGCCCAGAACGTCGTCGACATCATCCGGATGATCATCTCGATCTGCAGCGCGGCGATCTCGTCGTCCTACATCCCCCTGTGGGGCCAGTGGAAGGCAGTGAAGACGATCAAGGAGGGCTGGGAGCTCTTCAAGACCGCCCGCAAGGCGATCATGGCGTTCTGGCAGATCATCACCACGATCAAGAACCTCATCATCAGCCTCGTGCACGCCGTCACGGTCGAGTCCCTCCCCGACGCACCCCGCGTGCCCGCATGACCGAGCTGACGCCCGAGGAGGAGGTGGCCGCGGCGCTGGTCGCGTTCCGGGCCACGCTGGAGATGGCCCAGGGGCACCTCGCTCGGGTCGCGGCCACACCCGTCCACACGCGCGAGGAGCGCGAGCAGCTGCACCGCGACGCGCTCGCGGGCGCGCTCGGGCCCGACATGGAGCGGCTGGCGCGGCTCGTCGACGACGGCGAGACGAGCTGGGGAGAGGTCTTCGAGGGCAGCTCGCCGCACGCCGAGCTGCTGCACTCGCACCTCGACACCATGGAGCAGCGCTACGCCGAGGACTGGAAGCGTGCCCTGGAGGACGACCCGACCTTCGACCCGAGGACGGTCGAGGAGGAGGTCCGCGACGAGATGAGGGCGGCGGTCGGGGACCAGGTCGCGCACGAGATCGCGCACGAGATCGTGGACACTGGGCACGACCCCATGGAGGACGAATGAGCATCGACCGGCCGCAGGGCGACGACGACATGGGCGCGGGCGGCTTCCTCGCCCGCTTCCTCCAGGGGTTCGTGCTGGACGCCCTCACCAACGGCGCGGTGTTCCTCTCCCTCATCGTGGTCATCGCGGGAGTCATCACCAAGCAGCCGGGCTGGATCGCCCTCGGTGTCGTGGTCGGCCTCGCCGGGATGGTGCTGCCCTGGACGGGCCTGGCGCGCAAGTGGCCCGACCCCGTGATGTGGGCGGTCGCGGTGCCGGTCATCGTCGTCGACATCGCCGTGCTCGCGCTGATGTGGAAGCGCGCCTGACCCGTCTGGCTACGCTCACCCCCATGCTGGCAGTCCAGGTCGTCTCGCTCACCGGTCCCACCGACGTCGAGGTGCGCGAGGTCGACGCGCCGACACCCGGCCCCCACGACGTGCTCGTCGAGGTCCACAGCGTCGGGGTCGCCTTCCCCGACCTGCTCCTGAGCCGCGGGGAGTACCAGTTCAAGCCCGAGCCGCCCTTCACCCTCGGCGTCGACTTCGCCGGCGTCGTCCTCGACCCGGGCTCCGCGGAGTCCAGCGGCTTCACCGTCGGCCAGCGGGTCGCGGGAGTCAACCTGCACGGCGGCGCGGCCGAGCAGGTCGCCAACCCGGCGATCTTCACCTTCGCGCTGCCCGACGCGCTGTCGTACGACGAGGGCGCGGCGATGCCGATGAACTACCTCACCGCCCTCTTCGCGCTCGAGGAGCGCGGGGGCCTCCGCGACCGCGAGACGGTCCTGGTCCACGGTGCGGCCGGCGGCGTCGGCACCGCGACGCTCCAGGTGGCCAAGGGCCTCGGCGCCCGCACCATCGGCGTGGTCAGCACCGAGGAGAAGGCCGACTTCGCCCGTGCGGCCGGAGCCGACGACGTCGTCGTGGGTCCCGACTTCAAGGACGCCGTCAAGGACCTCACCGGTGGCAAGGGCGTCGACGTGGTGCTCGACGTCGTGGGCGGCGACGCCTTCACCGACTCGCTGCGCTGCCTGGCCGAGCAGGGCCGGGTGCTCGTCGTCGGCTTCGCGGCCGGACAGGGCATCCCCGAGGTCAAGGTCAACCGCCTGCTGCTCGGCAACACCGACGTGCGCGGAGTCGGCTGGGGTGCCTACGCCATGACCCGTCCGGGCTACATGCAGAAGCAGTGGCACCGCCTCGCCCCGATGGTCGAGTCCGGCGTGGTGCGCCCACCCGTGGGGGCGACCTACGACCTCGCCGACTTCGGCCGCGCGCTGGTCGACATGGACGAGCGTCGCACCCTGGGCAAGTCGGTCGTGCACCTGCGCTGAGGCAGGCGGGTGGACGCCCGCGTTAGGGTCGGCGCGTGACGATCCTCGACGCCGCCCGCGAGGGCATGAACCCCGACATCCGTCCGCAGGACGACCTCTTCGGCCACGTCAACGGACGGTGGCTCGACGAGACCGAGATCCCCTCGGACAAGTCGAGCTGGGGCGCGTTCATCGCCCTCGCCGACGCCGCCGAGCAGCAGGTGCGCGAGATCATCACTGAGCTCGCCGACCGCCCGGCCGACGGCCTCGACGCCGACGAGCGCAAGATCGGCGACCTGTTCGCCTCCTTCATGGACACCGACACGATCGCCGCGAAGGGCCTCGAGCCGGTCCGCGGCCTGCTCGACCAGGCGCGCGGCGTCAACGACCTCACGGGGCTCGCGGCCTTCCTCGGGATGTTCGAGCGCATCGGCGGCCCGGGCCTGTTCGGCTCCTACATCACCCCCGACCGCGTGGACGCCTCGCGCAACGTCGTCTACCTCGCCCAGGGCGGTCTCGGGCTGCCGGACGAGTCCTACTACCGCGACGAGAAGTTCGCCGAGATCCGCGAGAAGTACCTCGCGTACCTCACCACCTTGCTGACCCTCAGCGAGCACGACGACCCGGCCGGTGCCGCCGCCCGCGTGCTGGCGTACGAGACCCGGCTGGCGGAGGGCCACTGGGAGGCCGCCGCGACCCGCGACGTGCAGAAGACGACCAACCACAAGAGCCTCGAGGAGCTCCGCGAGCTCTGCCCGGCCTTCGACTGGATCACCTACGTCACCGGCCTCGGCGGCACCGAGGAGACGCTGCGCACCACGATCGTGATGCAGCCCGACTTCTTCTCCCACCTGTCCACGGTGCTGGAGGAGACGCCGATCGAGACGTGGCACGACATCCTGCACGTGCGCGTCATCCGCAGCTCGGCGCCCTACCTGCCGGATGCGTTCGTCGAGGCCAACTTCGACTTCTACGGCCGCACCCTCAACGGCACCCCCGAGCTGCGTGCGCGCTGGAAGCGCGGCGTCGACTTCGTCGAGGGCGCCATCGGCGAGGCCGTCGGCAAGGTCTACGTCGAGCGCCACTTCCCGCCGGCGTCGAAGCAGATGATGGACGAGCTCGTCGCCAACCTCGTCACCGCCTACCGCCGCTCGATCGAGGCGCTGGACTGGATGGGCGAGGACACCAAGGAGAAGGCCTACGACAAGCTCGACCGGTTCTACCCCAAGATCGGCTACCCGACCGAGTTCCGCGACTACTCCTCGCTGACCGTCTCCGCCGACGACCTGATGGGCAACGTCGCCTCCGCCTCGGCGTTCGAGACCGACCGGCAGCTGGAGAAGGTCGGCCAACCGGTCGACCGCGACGAGTGGCTGATGCTGCCGCAGACCGTCAACGCCTACTACCACCCCGGCACCAACGAGATCTGCTTCCCGGCCGCCATCCTGCAGCCCCCGTTCTTCAGCCCCGACGCCGAGGACGCGGAGAACTACGGCGGCATCGGCGCGGTCATCGGCCACGAGATCGGGCACGGCTTCGACGACCAGGGCGCGCAGTACGACGGCGACGGCAACCTGCACGACTGGTGGACCGCCGACGACAAGTCGGCGTTCGAGGCCAAGTCGCAGGCCCTGATCACGCAGTACGACGCCTTCGAGCCGCGCAACCTGCCCGGCGAGCACGTCAACGGCAGCCTCACGGTCGGTGAGAACATCGGTGACCTCGGGGGGCTGACCATCGCGCACAAGGCCTACGTCATCAGCCGTGGTGGCGAGGCCTCGCTCGACGAGCGGCGCACGCTCTTCCTCAACTGGAGCCACGTGTGGCGCACCAAGCGCCGCAAGGAGCAGGAGCTGCAGTACCTCACCATCGACCCGCACAGCCCGGCCGAGTTCCGCGCCAACATCGTGCGCAACCTCGACGAGTTCCACGAGGTCTTCGAGACCGAGCCGGGCGACGGTCTGTGGCTCGAGCCGGAGGCGCGCGTCCGGATCTGGTGATCCGCCCGGTCCCACCGGAGGACGCGGAGTCCGCGAGTCAGCAGATGGCTCGCGGACTCCGCGCTCGTGGCCCTCGGCTCAGCTCGGAACCGTCGCGCAGACCACGTCGAGGGTCAGCACCTGTCCGGCCATGCTCCCGATGAGGTTGAGCCCGGCCGCCTGGAAGGCGCTGTCGCTGGTGCGCGTGACCTGGCTGGTCAGGTTGGCCAGAGGCGCGGCGTAGCCGGCGGTCGCGGAGATCGCCTTCTTGCCTGCCGGGCACGCTGCGGTCACCGAGTCGGTGCCACCCATGCCGGGGATGGTGACCGTGCGGGTGACGACCTCGAAGCCGCTGAGCCCGGGAAGCCCGGGGAGCCCGGGGAGGCCTTGGGAGCCGACGGGGCCGACAGGGCCGACAGGGCCGACGGGGCCGACAGGGCCAACGGGGCCAACGGGGCCAACAGGGCCACTCAGCCCTGGCACGCCCGGGATCCCCTGGATGCCTTGATCGCCAGTGAGCCCGATCAGGCCTTGGAGTCCCTGGAGACCCTGTTCACCCTTCGCGCCCAGCTGCCCGGCGGGGCCGGCCGGACCCTGGGGACCCGTGGCGCCGACAAGGCCGCGGAGCTTGCTCTTGGCGCCGAGAGAGAGGTCCTTTGCCTTGAGCGTGCGGTTCTTGACGTCCTTGCTGGTGACGGTGTTGTTCGTGATCTGCTTGCCGGTGATCATCATGGATGCGGTCGCGCCGACGCCGGCCGACAGCACGAGCGCGACGACGGCGACGATGACGGCCATGACCGTGCGGGGGGCGATCTTCACAGGACTCTCCAGGGAGTGAGGTGTGGACATTTCGTAGACGTCCCGAGTAGGTCGCAGGTTAGGGGCCGACGGCGGGCTGCGTGGCGCGTTCGCAGAATTCGGCAGCGCCCCAGCCGGAGATGTTGAATGAGCACGTGACGATCCCGGGACACGACCAGTCCTCCTACCGGCTGCGCCTGGAGTGGGGTCCCACCGGCGCGGAGGCGGTGCGCGCCGACGTGGCCGTGGTCGTCGACGTGCTGTCCTTCACCACCACGCTGGGCGTCGCGGTCGAGCGCGGCATCGAGGTGTTCCCGTTCCTGTGGCGCGACTCCCGGGCCGCCGAGCACGCGGTGCGCCACGGCGCCACCCTCGCGGTCGGCCGGTTCGAGGCGCTCTCGCGCGGCGACGCCCGCCACGTGTCGCTCTCCCCGGCCAGCCTCGCGGAGGTCGAGGGAGTCGAGCGGCTGGTGCTGCCCTCACCCAACGGCTCCTCCATCGCCTTCGGCCTGGCCGACGCCGGGTCGCGGGTGGTGGGCGCGTGCCTGCGCAACGCGGGCGCGGTGGCCCGCTGGCTCGCGCCGCAGGTCGACGCCGGCGCCAGCGTCGTCGTCGTACCCGCGGGGGAGCGGTGGTACGACGAGACGCTGCGCCCGGCGGTCGAGGACCTGTGGGGTGCGGGTGCGGTCCTCGACGCCCTCGGCGACCTCGTGGCAGCTGACGCCACGGCGAGCCCCGAGGCCCGGATGGCTGTCGCCGCCTGGCGGGCCGCGGAGATGCCGCACGACCTCGCCGACTGTGCGGGAGGCCGCGAGCTGGCCGAGGCCGGGTTCGCCGCGGACGTGGCGATCGCCGCGCAGCACGACGTCAGCGAGGTCGTCCCGGTGCTCACGGGTGAGTCGTTCCGCGACGCCGCGACGCTGCCCGGGGCCGGGCCGCGGCTGCGTCGCATCGACTCCTGAGAGAACCTGCTCGATCACCTCTGGTGGCGGCGGTCCGCGAGTGCCTAGTGTGAGCGCGGTCACACTCGGGTGGCCACGATCTCGGAGGACTCACGCAGATGATCCGCACGTCTCGACGTCTGGCGGTGCTGGGCTCGGCCCTCGCCGGCCTGCTCGCCCCGCTCCTGCTCCAGCCCGCGCAGGCCGCGGCACCGGTCTACGTCGCCCTCGGCGACTCCTACGCCTCGGGCACCGGCACCCGCTCCTACATCGCCGACGGCACGTCCTGCCAGCGCTCCACCTACGCCTACCCGAGCCTGATCGCCGCGGCCCGCGGCTACGCGCTCAACTTCCGCGCCTGCTCCGGCGCCACCATCCCCGACGTCACCAACACCCAGCTCGGCGCCCTGACCTCGGCGACCAACTACGTCTCGATCTCGGTCGGCGGCAACGACGCCGGCTTCGCCGACGTGCTCACCGAGTGCGCCCAGCCGTGGTGGTCGAGCAACTGCGACGGCGCGATCAACACCGCCCAGTCGTTCATCAACAACACGCTGCCGTCGCGGCTCACCACGCTCTACTCGAGCATCCGCAGCCGCTCGCCCTACGCCAAGGTCGTCGTGGTCGGCTACCCGCGCATCTTCAACGGCGAGGACTGCAACGCCTTCACCTGGTTCTCCCCGGCCGAGGAGTCGCGGCTCAACCAGACCGCCGACCTGCTCAACAGCCGTCTGGCGACTGCGGCGTCCGCCGCGGGCTTCTCCTTCGCCAACCCCACCAGCCGCTTCGTCGGCCACGCGGTGTGCGACGCCGACGAGTGGATCAACGGCCTCTCCAGCCCGGTCAGCGAGAGCTACCACCCCAAGGTCATCGGCCACGCCAACGGCTACACCCCCACCGTGAGCCCGCTGCTGACCGGCGCGGTGGTCGCGGTGACCGCCCAGGTCGTCGCCGACTCGACCGCGAGCGCGGACAGCCAGGCCGCGCTGCAGCGCCAGTACGCCGACGCCGACCGCTCGATCGAGCCGGAGACCTTCGTCGCGCCCGACCTGACCACGCCCGAGGCGCGTCGTGCCGCCCGCCGTGCCGGGGTCGACATCGAGAGGTTCCTCGAGCGGGCGCGGTCGGGCGCTCAGGGCTGAGGCGGGTCGACCGACGAGCCGTCACCCGGGACACGCCAGGTCGTGGAGAGCTCGGGCCGGTCGCGCACGACCGGCCCGAGCGCCGCGAGGAGGGGTTGCAGGCTCTCGAACCGTGCCGTGGTGACCTCCAGCTCGACGCTCGCGCCCGACGGCGTACGACCCGTCAGCCGCACGTAGTCGTCCCACGCCGAGGGGGTCAGCGGGCCGAGGCTGCCCTCGTGGCCGCGCTCGACCCCGGTGAGGTCGGCGAAGTCGATCGCGGTCCGCGTGCGTCCCAGTCGGGTGGTCTCGACGCGCTCGCCCGACACCCGTACGCCGCTCGTGGCCACGTCAGCGGCCAGCGCGAGCGGGGCGCCGACGAAGAGCAGGCTGCACCCACCCGCGGTGAGCAGGGCCATGCTGCGCCGTGCGGTGGAGGTGTGCCACGCCTGCCAGGTGCGCAGCACGGGCCACACCATCAGGGCCGCGACGAGCAGGCATGCCCACACCAGCGAGGTCCGCGGCTCCAGCACGACCCATCCGGCACCGGCGTCAGCCGCGCTGGGTGCCACGTTCGGTGCCGAGGTCGCGGACGTACTCCTCGAAGAGGGCGCGGTGGACGTCGTGGGGCAGCAGGTCAGGACGTCGCGCCACCACCGGTGCGAGCGCCACCAGCAGCGGGTCGATGCTCTCGACCGTCTGGGCCGTCACCTTCAGCCCGCGCCGCCGACCCGCCGTGGTGCGGCCGATCAGGGTCACCGACTTGTTCCAGAACTCCGGGGTGGCCGCGCCCACCGAGGCATCCCTCCCGGGCCGGACCTCGATCAGGTCGTCGAACGCGAAGGAGCGCACCTCGCGCTCCCCCCGGCGTACGACGACGCGGTCCGGGTGCACGATGATCGTGCGACCCCGCAGCCACCAGACGGCCCACAGGGGCAGCACGACCATCAGCAGGGCGACAGCCGCCGTGAGGAGTCCCCGGTGGGGACCGCCGTCCAGCCAGGTGGCGGGGGTCAGGACGATCCCGAGCACCAGCACGGCGAGTGCGAGGTTGCGGACGAGCGGTCGGGGAGTCAGGACGGTGGAAGGCGACGACGCGCCGAGATGGCTCTCCATGTTTGCCCACAGTAGGGCGGGGAAGATGCCCTTCGCACCACGACACCGAGGAGGAACCCCGATGAGCTCACGTCTCGATGCCTACCTGGCGGCGATGAACGAGTCGTTCGATGCCGCCGAGTCCCGACTCGACCAGGCCCGGGCGCTGGCGACGACCACCGAGCAGATGCGTGTGGAGGGTGAGTCCACCGACCGCGTCGTCACCGTCGTCGTCGACGGCAACGGCCAGATGGTCGACCTGCGCCTCGACGACTCCTTCGCCCGCCTCGATGCCGGCCAGCTCGCCCACGGCGTGCTGGAGGCGCACGCGCAGGCCAAGCGACGCCTGAGCTTCGCGGTCGAGCAGGCGGCTCGCGACATCTA
The DNA here is from genome assembly GCF_001428125.1 of Nocardioides sp. Soil774. Taxonomy (GTDB): domain Bacteria; phylum Actinomycetota; class Actinomycetes; order Propionibacteriales; family Nocardioidaceae; genus Nocardioides. The sequence goes on from NZ_LMSM01000008.1 coordinate 441,875, forward strand.
CGGTCCCGACGTCGCCGCCGCGTCGACGATCACCCAGTCCTACCGCAGCACCTTCGGCTACGAGGAGTACCAGCGATGAGCATCGACGTCAGCCTGTCCGCGATGCGCAGCCACGCGGCGAAGGTCGACCACCTGAAGGGTCAGGCGGAGAAGGCGGTGCAGGCCGCCGACTCGGTCTCGTTCCACCCCAACACCTACGGGAAGATCGGCGCCGCGCTCGTCTACCCGCTGATCGCCCCCCTCGAGGTGGCCGGCGTCGGTGCGACCCGCGCCGCCAGCGGCTCGCTCTCGGCCACGGCGTCGGGCATGCGCGCCGCAGCGGACCTGTTCGAGCTCGTCGACGAGACCGTCGCCGAGCTCAACGAGAAGCTCCAGAAGGCGCTGTCGTGAACGACCTGATCGCCCACGCCGACCGCAACCCGGGTTTCAACGACATGACCGACGGCCTGAAGATGATCGACGGTGCCGCCGACTCCGCCGAGGCCTTCGGCCGCGGGGACTGGATCGAGGGCTCGGTCAACGGCCTCAGCGCCGGCATCGACGTCGTCGGCGCGATCGTCGACCCCATCGGCACCATCGGCTCGATGTTCGCCGGCTGGCTGATCTCGCACATCGGCCCGGTGCAGGACGCGCTCGACGAGCTGCTCGGCGACCCGGCCACGATCCAGTCCTTCGCCCAGACCTGGGAGAACTGCGCCGTGCACCTGCGCGGGCTGGCCGACGACTACCGCTCGGCCGTCGCCGGCGACCTCAGCGGCCTGCGCGGGATGACGATGGACGCCTACCGCGACTTCGCCGAGACCGAGGAGTCGCTCGTGCGTGGCATGGGCAACGTCTGCACCGGTGTCGGCGCCGGCGTCGCCCTCGGCGGCACCGTGCTCGCCGGCGTGCGCGAGTTCATCGTGCAGATCATGTCCGACGCCATCGGGCAGATCATCAAGCTGCTCGGCGAGTCCGCCTTCACGCTGGGCATCGCCGCCCCGCACGCCATCACGACCGCGGTCAACAAGTGCCACGACCTGATCCAGCGCACGCGCACGCTGATGTCCGACCTGGCCAAGTCGCTCGACAAGTTCGCCGACCTGGTCTCCGACATCTCCCCGGCGCTCGAGAAGGCCTCGACCGCGCTGGCCAAGGCCTCGCGCTACGCCGGGGAGATGAACGAGACCGAGCTGACGGCGCTGAGCCAGCTGATCAAGTCGGCGACCCAGACCGACAACTACCGAGATCCGCAACCGGCCTGAGCGTCCCGTCGGTGGCGGTTGGTAGACAGGGGGCATGACCACGCCTGCACCCGCCGCCGTCACCGACGACGTACGACACCGGGCCCGCGAGGCCGCCGAGGCGCACCTCCGGGCCCTGGTCGGCAGTGACGCCGCCGTCCTGCGCGAGGACCAGTGGGCCGCCATCGAGGCGCTCGCCGTCGACCACCGCCGCGCGCTCGTCGTGCAGCGCACCGGGTGGGGCAAGTCGGCGGTCTACTTCGTGGCCACCAAGCTGCTGCGCGAGGCGGGCGCCGGGCCGACCGTGATCGTCAGCCCGCTGCTGGCGCTCATGCGCAACCAGATCGCCGCGGCCGAGCGTGCCGGCATCCGCGCGGTCACGATCAACTCGACCAACATCGACCAGTGGCAGCCGATCAACGACCAGATCCACGCCGGCGAGGTCGACGTCCTGCTGGTGAGCCCGGAGCGGCTCAACAACCCGGGCTTCCGCGACGAGGTGCTGCCGCGACTGGCCGCGACCTGCGGGCTCCTGGTGGTCGACGAGGCGCACTGCATCTCCGACTGGGGCCACGACTTCCGCCCCGACTACCGCCGCCTGCGCACCCTCCTCGCCGAGCTGCCCGACGGCATCCCGGTGCTCGCCACCACCGCGACGGCCAACGCCCGCGTCACCGGCGACGTCGCCGAGCAGCTGGGGGTGCACGGATCCCCGTCGGTCGAGGAGGGCGCCCAGCGCCCGCCACGAGACCAAGGTGTCCTCGTGCAGCGCGGCACGCTCGACCGCGAGTCGCTGCGCCTCGGCGTCGTACGGCTCAGGACGCCCGAGCAGCGGCTCGCCTGGCTGGCCGACCACCTCGCCGAGCAGCCGGGCTCCGGCATCGTCTACTGCCTGACGGTGGCCGCCACGCAGGAGGTCGCGGGCTACCTCCGCGACCGCGGCCTCGAGGTCGCGGCCTACTCCGGGCAGACCGAGGCCGACGAGCGCCACGGCCTCGAGCAGGCGCTGGTCGAGGGTCGCGTCAAGGCGCTCATCGCCACGAGCGCGCTCGGGATGGGCTTCGACGCCAGCCTCGGCTTCGTCATCAACCTGGGCGCCCCCGCCTCGCCCGTTGCCTACTACCAGCAGGTCGGCCGCGCCGGCCGCGGCACGGACGACGCCACCGTGGTGCTGCTGCCGCAGGTCGAGGACCGCGACATCTGGGCCTACTTCGCCTCCCTCGGCTTCCCGCGCGAGGAGCAGGTGCGCGAGACCCTCGCGGCGCTCGCGGACGCCGGTCGTCCGCTGTCGACCGCCACGATCGAGACGCGCGTCGAGCTCGGTCGCAACCGGCTGGAGTCGATGCTCAAGGTGCTCGACGTCGACGGTGCCGTGCAGCGTGTCCAGGGCGGCTGGGTCGCGACCGGCCGCCCTTGGCACTACGACGCCGAGCGCTACGCCCGCGTCGCCGAGGCCCGCGAGCGCGAGCAGCAGGCGATGCTCGACTACCTCGCCACCGACCGGTGCCGCATGCGCTACCTGCGCGAGCAGCTCGACGACGAGGGCGCCACCGACTGCGGTCGCTGCGACAACTGCGGTGGGCTGAGCCTGTCCGACTCCGTCAGCCAGGCCGCCGTCGCGGAGGCCGGGGCCCGGCTCGCGCGGCCGGGCGTGGCGGTCGAGCCGCGCAAGATGTGGCCGACCGCGCTGGCCAACCTCGGGGTCGACCTCAAGGGCAAGATCTCCGCCGGAGCGGAGACCGGACGCGCCGTCGCCCGCCTCACCGACCTCGGCCACGGGCAGGCGCTGCGCGAGCTCTTCCGCGAGGGCACGCCCGACGGGCCCGTCCCGCCCGGGCTCGCGCAGGCGGTGATGGACGTGATGAAGGACTGGTCGTCGCAGTGGTCGTCGCGACCGACCGCGATCGTGGTGGCGGAGTCCGCGACGCGTCCGCTCCTCACCCGCGACCTGGGCGAGAGCCTGGCGCGGGTGATGCAGGTGCCGGTCGTCGGCACCTGGTCGATCCGCGACGAGACCGTCCCGCCGCGAGCCGGTCAGTCCAACTCGGCGCAGCGGGTCGCCGCCGTACGCCGTCGCTGCCGGCTCGACGCGCAGGTCCCGCCCGGCGCGACGGTGCTGCTCGTCGACGACCAGGTCGAGACGGGGTGGAGCTCGACCCTCGCGGCGGTCGCGCTGCGCGAGGCGGGCGCGTCCGCGGTGCTGCCGCTGTGGCTGGGCAGCCGGTCCTGACCGGACCTGCGTGCGGTCAGGGGGCCGTGGACAGCGCGTAGTCGAAGTAGGTGCGCTCGAGGTCGCCGTCGAGGAGCTCGGGTCGGCGCTCCACCTCCTCGCGGAGGCGTCGGAGCAGCGGCTGCAGCGTCTCGACGTAGTAGCGCGAGACGACGATGACGGTGCGCTCACCGTCGGGCCGCCGTCCCATGAGGAAGACCTTCTCGTTGCTGAGCACTGCACCGCCGCGCGTGGAGTAGCGCACCTTGATCTCGTCGAGGTCCGAGAACGCGACCGAACGTCGCTCGCCACCGGAGACCACGGTGACCCCGTCGTCCGACAGGTAGGTGTGGCGCTGGTGGATCGAACGCGCGATGACCAGCGGCACCGCCACCAGCAGGAGCGCCATGACCGCGGTCATCGCCCACAGGCCCGCCGCCGTCGCGCCCGCCTCACCAGCGGCGCGTCGCGAGGTCTGCACGCACGGCACGAGGAAGACCACGGCCGCCGCGAGGAGGATCCACGTGATCGTCCTGCGCTGGGGGAGCTCAGTCCCGAGACCGTCCATGTCGCCAGAGAATAGGGCCCCCGCACACGCCAGCGGCCCGCCCTCCTGCTGGAGGGCGGGCCGCTTCGACGTCGTGGGCCGGGGCTCAGTGACCCATCATCGCGGTCGGGTCGACCGGGGCGACCTTCCTGCGCGGCAGGAAGGCGGCCGGGATCAGGCAGCACGCGACGAGGATGGTCGCCACGATGAAGACCGTCGCGAAGGCGTCGGCCAGCGGCGCCTGCCCGGAGGCGGCGAAGGCGACGAACTTCTCGACCGGCATGCCGATCTTCTCCGCGATCGCGGCCAGCACGCCCTGGTCGCCCTCGGCCGACCGCGACGCGAGGTAGGCGCCGGCGGCGTCGCTGCCCTTGATCTGGTTGGTGAGGATCACCGAGAACAGCGCGGTGCCGATCGAGGCCGCCACCTGCTGGGTGATGTTGAGCAGGGTGGAGCCGCGCGCGACGTTGTGCGCGGTGAGCGTGGCGAGCGCCGCCGTCATGATCGGCATCATGGTGCCGCCCATCCCGAGGCCCATCACGAACAGCGCGCCCAGCATGTAGGCGTACGAGGTGTCGGCGCCGATCTGGGTGAACATCGCCATCCCGACCGTGATCACCGTGATGCCGACCAGCACGATCTTGCCGGGCCCGATCCTGTCGGCCAGGATGCCGGCGACCGGCATGGTGAGCATCGCGCCGACGCCCTGCGGCGCGAGCAGCAGGCCGGCGCCGAGTGCGTCCTCGCCGCGGACCTGGATGAAGTAGAGCGGGAAGAGCAGCGAGGCGCCGAAGAAGGCGATCGCGAAGAGCATCATCGCCAGCACAGCGACCGTCATGTTGCGGTTCTGGAACAGCCGGAGCTCGACCAGCGGGTGGATGTTGCGGCGGTTGAGCGCCCACGGCACGAAGGCCACGATCAGCAGGATGCCGAGCAGCGCGGGCAGCCACACCTCGGTCGCGGTGACGGTGCCGTGCTCGGGGATCGAGCTGACGCCGTAGAGGAACGCCGCCAGGCCGGGCGAGAGCAGCAGCATGCCGAGCCAGTCGAAGGTCTCCGACGGCTCGACCTCGTCCTTCGGCAGCACGACCCAGGCGTAGGCGATCGCCGCGATGCCGATGGGCAGGTTGATCAGGAAGATCCAGTGCCACGAGGCGCTGTCGATGAGCGCGCCGCCGATGATGGGGCCGAAGATCGGGCCCAGCAGCATCGGGATGCCGAGCACGGCCATCACGCGACCGACGCGCTCCGGGCCGGCGGCCCGGGTCAGGATCGTCATGCCGAGCGGCATCAGCATGCCGCCGCCGAGACCCTGCAGCACGCGGAAGAGCACGAGCAGCTCGAGCGAGCTGGCGCTGGCGCACAGCACGGAGCCGGCGGTGAAGAGCAGCACGGCGAGGAGGTAGAGCCGCTTGGTGCCGAAGCGGTCGGCCGCCCAGCCGGTGAGCGGGATGACGCTCGCCAGGGCGAGGGTGTAGCCGGTCATCGTCCACGCGACCTCGGCCGCGGTGGCGTCGAACTCGCGCTGGAAGGTCTCGAGGGCCACCGAGACGACGGTGATGTCGAGGATCGACATGATCGCGCCGAGGACGACCACCCCGGCCACCATCAGCACGTTCTTGTCGAGCTTGTCGGAGTGGTCCGGCTGGGTCTCGCCGGGAGAGGTCTGGGTGTCGGTCACGCCGCAACGGTATTGGTTGCGTCCGACAACGACCCAATCCTTTTCGCGGTGGCCTGCATCACCCCTGGGGAGGTACGCCGTCGAGGTCCTCGATCCGCGCGAGGCTGGGACCGCGGCGCTCACGCACCGCGCGGCCGACCGCCTCCACGTCACGCATCACGCGCAGGGTGTTGCGGCAGGTCAGCCGGGCGAGGTCGTCCGCGGACCAGCCGCGGTCGGCGAGGGCCGAGAGCAGCGCGGGGTAGGCGGTGACGTCCTCCAGCCCCTCCGGCAGCACCGCGACCCCGTCGTAGTCGCCCCCGAGCCCGACGTGGTCGATGCCGGCCACCTCGCGCACGTGCTCGCAGTGGGCCACCACGTCGGCGAGCGTCGCGGTCGGCGGCGGGTGGGCCTCGACCCAGGTGCGCTCGAAGGCGGCGAAGCGCGGCCCGTCCGCCTCCGGCACGCCATCGGTCGCGGCGGCCAGCACCATCTCGCGGTGCGCCTCGGCGCAGGCGGCGTTCACGAACTTCGGCACGAAGGTCACCATGCACACCCCGCCGCCGCGCGCCATCGACTCGAGCACGTCGTCGGGGGCGTTGCGCGGGCTGTCGGTGACCGCACGGGCCGAGCTGTGGCTGAAGATCACGGGCGCCTCGCTCGCCTCGAGCGCGTCGCGCATCGTGTCGGGGGACACGTGGGAGAGGTCGACCATCATGTCGAGCCGGTTCATCTCGCGCACCACCTCGCGCCCGAAGGGCGTGAGCCCGCCGGCGACCGGCCGGTCCGTCGCAGAGTCGGCCCACCGGGTGTTCGCGTTGTGGGTGAGCGTCAGGTAGCGCACGCCGAGCTCGTGCAGCGCGCGCAGGGTGCCGAGCGAGCAGTTGATGGAGTGCCCACCCTCGGCGCCCGTCAGCGACGCCATCCGGCCTCCGGCCCACGCGCGCTCGACGTCGTCGGCGCTCGTCGCCCACGCCAGCTGGTCGGCGTACGTGCTGGTCAGCAGGCGTGCCGCGTCGACCTGCTCCAGCGTCGCGCTGACCGCGTCGTCGCCGGCGAGGTGGCACGGCACGTAGACCGACCAGAACTGTGCGCCCATCCCGCCGGCCCGCATCCGCGGCAGGTCGGTGTGGGTGGTGGTGCCGCCCGCGTCCACGTCCAGGCGGGCGAAGTCGTACGCCGCCTGCTCGCGCGCCTCCCACAGCAGGTCGTTGTGGCCGTCGATGACGGGGTGCGCGGCGAGGAGGTCCGAGATGTCCATGCGACGCGACCCTAGTCGCCGGGCACCGCCGGGGAACTCCGTGTCGGTGCCACGCGTTAGCGTCCTGTCGGCGTCCACGAGTCGAGGGAGGTCGCATGAGCTTCGTCCCCGTGACCGGACCCGCGCGGTTGCTGGTGGGAGAGCCCCCGCGGGAGGGCTCGATCGAGTTCACCGACTCCCGGCGCACGATCGTGATGCCCATCCGCGGCGCGCTGCCTGTCCTGGGCAAGGTCCGCGACCAGGACGCCATCCATCCCTCCGTCGCGCTGCTCGCCGGTGCTGCGCTGATGGGTCTGCAGCTGGTCGCCTCCGGCAAGTTCGCCCCCGACCCCGAGGGCCGCCACTGGCAGGCCGCCGGGCTCGACGGCGCGGACGAGCGCCGGGTCGCCGAGCTGGCGCGCTCACGATCGTGGGACGGCTTCGACGAGGCCACCGCGGAGGGCATGGTCCGCGGCGTGCTGGACGCCGTCGTCGACACGATGCCGCGCACCACACCGGGCCGGGCCCGGGGTGCGATGTCACCCGTGCGGCAGCAGCCAGGGCCCGCGACGAGCCCCGACGAGTTCAGCGACCAGCTCCAGCAGCGCATCGCGCGCATCCGCTCGCGCGGGCGCGACGACCGCCCGCAGCTGGTGACGATCTCGTTCCGGGTCGAGGCCGACGAGGAGGAGCTCGTCGCCGGTGCGGTGCGCCTGGTCACCCAGGTCCACGCGGTCGACAACGCCGCCCACGTGGCCGACGCCTCCGAGCTGTGGGCCGACACGGGTCCGTCGGCGGCCCACGGCTTCGGTGAGCGGGCCCGCACCCACGCGGCCATCGCGCTGCGCTCGGCGGCCGACGCGTGGCCCGTGCTCGAGCGCCTGCTCGACCTGCGCGTCCCCGACGAGATCACGCTCGACACCGACGAGATCCTCTCGCTCCTCGACCAGGGAGCCGCGGCGCTGATCGAGGCCGGCCACCCGGTGATGTGGCCGAAGTACCTCGACCGCGAGGTCACCCAGCGCGTCGAGCTCGGCCGGCGCTCGTCGGCCGCCCCGCGTGGCGAGGAGCCGCTCCAGGACGGGCTGTTCGGGCCCCAGGCGCTCTTCGGCTTCGAGTGGCAGCTGTCGCTGCACGGCGAGGAGCTGAGCGACGACGAGATGGACGAGCTGGCCCGCGCGACCAGCCCGATCATCAAGCTGCGCGACAACTGGGTGGCGGTCGACTCCGCGGTCATCAAGCGCGCCCGCAAGCGGCTGATCCGCACCGTCACGCCCGTCCAGGCGCTGGCCGCCACGCTCACCGGGGTCGTCGACATCGAGGACGTCCCCTACGAGGCGGTCGTCGGCGCGAGCCTGCTGCCGGTGCGCGAGCGGCTGCGCGAGGCCGCCGCGACCGGCGAGCTCGTCGACGTCCCGGCCGGACTGCAGGCAGAGCTGCGCGACTACCAGCGCCGCGGGCTGTCCTGGCTCGCCGAGCTGACCTCGCTCGGCCTCGGTGCGTGCCTGGCCGACGACATGGGCCTGGGCAAGACGGTCACCGTCATCGCCCTGCACCTGCACCGCGTCGCAGCGGGCGCGACCGGTCCGACGCTCGTGGTCTGCCCGGCCTCGCTGCTCGGCAACTGGGAGGCCGAGATCCGTCGCTTCGCGCCCGGTGTCGACGTACGCCGCCACCACGGCAGCGCCCGCGACCTGGGCGGCGTCACCGACGGCTTCGTGCTGACCACCTACGGCACCATGCGCAACGACGCCGCGATCCTCGCCGAGGTGGCGTGGGACCTGGTCGTGGCCGACGAGGCCCAGCACGTGAAGAACTCCCGCTCGGCCGCCGCCCGCGCCCTGCGCACGATCCCGGGCACCGCGCGGGTCGCGCTCACCGGCACGCCGGTCGAGAACGACCTCACCGAGCTCTGGTCGATCCTCGACTGGGCGATCCCCGGGCTGCTGGGCAGCCGCAACGCGTTCCGCAAGGTGTGGGCCGGTCCCATCGAGTCGGGCCTCGAGCCCACCAAGGCACGGCAGTTCGCCGACCTGATCGGCCCGTTCCTGCTGCGCCGCCGCAAGTCCGACCCCGGCATCGCGCCCGAGCTGCCGGCCAAGACCGAGACCGATCACCTCCTGGGCCTCACCCGCGAGCAGGTCGTGCTCTACGAGACCCTTGTGCGCGACTCGATGCGGCGCATCGAGGAGGCCGACGAGGAGACCCGGCGCGGCCTCGTGCTCAAGCTGCTCACCGGGCTGAAGCAGATCTGCAACCACCCGGCCCACTTCCTGCGCCAGCCCAACCCGCGACTGCGCGGACGCTCGGAGAAGCTCGACCTGCTCGACGAGCTCGTCGGCACCGTCGTCGCCGAGGAGGGGGCCGTCCTCGTCTTCACCCAGTACGTCGCCATGGCGCGGCTGCTCGAGCGCCACCTCGCCGGCACCGGCGTGCCCCACCAGCTCCTGCACGGCGGCACGCCCGTGCGCGAGCGCGACGCCATGGTCGCGCGCTTCCAGGCCGGCGAGGTGCCGGTCTTCCTGCTCTCCCTCAAGGCCGGCGGCACCGGGCTCAACCTCACCCGCGCCGACCACGTCGTCCACTTCGACCGCTGGTGGAACCCCGCCGTCGAGGACCAGGCCACCGACCGCGCCTACCGGATCGGGCAGACCAAGCCGGTCCAGGTGCACCGCGCGATCACCCAGGGGACGATCGAGGAGAAGATCGCCGAGCTGCTCGCGCGCAAGCGGTCCATCGCCGACTCCGTGCTCGCCCGCGGCGAGACCGCGCTGACCGAGCTGTCCGACGCCGAGCTGCGCGACCTCGTGGAGCTGCGGCGATGACCTCGTCCCCCGACCCCGTCGGCACGACGCACCCTCGGCTGGCAGCCCGGCGGGGCGGCACCGCCGGCACCTGGTGGAGCAAGGCGGTGCTGCGCTCGGTCGAGGAGGCGGCCTACAGCGCGACCGACCTCAGGCGCGGACGGGCGCTGGCCCGGGCAGGCTCGGTCGGGTCGATCACCGTCTCCGAGGGCCGCGCGGTCGCCGCCGTGAGCGAGGGCCAGGACGCCTTCACCGTCGAGGTGACCGTCCCGGTGCTCGACGACACCGACGCGGCGGCGTTCACCGAGCTCGTCGCCGCGGAGGCCGGCCGGATCGCCGCGCTGATGGCCGGCCAGCTGCCGCTCGCCCTCGTCGAGTCGATGGAGGAGGCAGGCGTCGAGCTGCTGCCGTACGGCGGCGAGCTGGGCTCGGCCTGCACCTGCGACGCCTGGCTGGACCCGTGCCCCCACGCGCTGGCGGTGTTGACCCAGCTGGGCTGGCTGATCCAGGTCGACCCGTTCGTCCTCACCCACCTGCGCGGGCTCTCCCGCGACCGGGTGCTGCGCGACCTGCACCGGATCGGGCGCCCGAGTGGCTCCGCGGCTCCGCTGGCTGCTGAGTCGCTGGGAGACTCAACCGCCAGCGGCGACCCCGACCGCCTCGACGACCTGCTCGTCGCCGAGGACGCGGCGGCCCGGGCCGCGCAGCTCCTGGAGCTCGAGAGCCCGTTCGACCCGATCTGAACCGTCAGCCGCGGTGCTCATCCCCACCCGACCCCAGGTAGTCCGCTGCAAAAAGCTGGTCGGGAACGGTGTTCCACCAGCTATGTGCAGCGGACTATCGGGGGCTCAGGCCAGGCCGAGGGCCCCGTGCGCCATGTCGCGCAGCACGTCGTGCATCTGGGTGTCGGGCAGCCGGCCGCTGTGCGGGGTGGAGTTGAGCAGGCCGAACAGCACGTGGGCGCGGGTGCGCGACGCCTCGGGGCTCAGTGAGGTGTCGAAGCGCCGCACCTGGGTGGCCCACACGTCGACGTAGGCGCGCTGCAGCGCCCGCACCCGCTCGCGGGCCTGGTCGGGCAGGCTGCTCCAGTCGCGGTCCTGGACGACGATGAGGGAGCGGTGGGCGATGGCGAACTCGATGTGCCACTCGACCAGCGCCTCGAGCGCCTCGCGGGGGCCCTCGGCCTGGGCGACGCGGCTGCGACCCTCGGCGAGCAGCGTCTCGCTGATCGTCACGAGCATCTCGGCCAGCATCGCGTCCTTGGACTCGAAGTGCTTGTAGAGCGCCGGTCCGGAGATCCCGCACGCCGCACCGAGCTCGGCGACCGAGACCCCGTGGAACCCCCGGGCGGCGAAGAGGTCGGCCGCGATGTCGAGGATCTGCTGGCGGCGCGGGGTCACGGGCCCGAGGCTAGTGCCCGCCGCCTCCTCGTGTGACGAGCGAGGGGTCGGGAGCGTCAGGGGACGGCTCGGCGTCTCCCACACTGCCAGCGGAATCACTGGTGCCTCCCACCCAGGCCCACCCAGGCCCAGCTCGTCCTACGTGCGCGCTGCAGTGGGCCGCACCCCCGCAGCGGCCCACTGATCCCCACGATCAGCGAACCCCCCCACCCGTCGAGAAGTGTGCTCCTCACGACGGATCGGTGCAGTGGTGCCAGCACCACACCTCTGGTTTACACCACGTGGACAAATGTCAGATCCACAGCCGGGACACGTGCCGGACACACGACGCGGGAGGTGGTGCCTGCTCTACCGACGACCGGCCCGGGCCGTGGCTACAGTGCGCGCATGCCGCAGATCACCGTCGTCCTGGCCGAGGATGGCGACCTGCTGCGCGCCGGCATCCTCGCGCTGCTCGAGGCCGTCGACGACATCGAGGTCGTCGCCACCGCCACCAGCCTGCCCGAGCTGCTGGCGGCCGTGGAGACCCATCGTCCCGACGTCGTGCTCACCGACATCCGGATGCCGCCCGACTTCACCGACGAGGGCATCCGCGCGGCCGGTGAGCTGCGGCGTACGCATCCTGCGACCGGCGTGGTCGCGCTGACGCAGTACTCCGACGTGGAGTACGCCCTGGACCTGGTCCGCGACGGGAGCGACGGCCGGGGATACCTGCTCAAGGAGCGCGTCGCCGACGTCGACGAGCTGGTCGCCGCACTGCGCACGGTCGCCGCCGGCGGCTCGGTCATCGACCAGATCGTGGTCGACGCCCTGATGGCGACCGGCACCCGCCGCCACTCGCGCCTCGACCGGCTCACCCCGCGCGAGCTCGAGGTGCTGGGCATGGTCGCGCGCGGCATGACCAACGCTGCGATCGCCGGCGAGCTGGTCGTCACCGACCGCGCCGTGGAGAAGCACATCAGCTCGATCCTGACCAAGCTCGACCTGCCTGCCGACGCGTCCGTGCACCGCCGGGTGGCGGCGACGCTGGTCTTCCTCAGCGAGGCCGGTGTGGGCGGCGGGGTGTCGCACCAGCGATGAGGACCTGCCGATGAAGAGCTGCCGATGAGCGGCCTGCTGGCGGGTTGGGACGGTCTCGACCCGGCGCTGCGCCGGCTGCTGCGGATCAACCTGCTCGCGCTGACCACCGCGACGCTGCTGCTGGGCGCCGCCTACCTGCTCGGGTTCCAGCACACCGCCGTCGAGATCGACCTGGCCGTGATGGTGCTGTCGATCGTGCTGATGCTCGTCACCCCGCCCCTGTGCCGGCGCTACGGCGCACCCGCCGCGATCGTCGGCCTCACCCTCTCGGCGCTCGCCTTCGCGGTCGGCGGCACCTGGGCCACGCCCAACCTCAGTCCGCTGACCGCGCTGCTCACGATGGTGCCGCTGCTGGTGGGCTTCCCCTACCTGAGCCGGACCTGGATCCGCATCCTGATGGTCGTCGCGGTCGTGGGCAGCGCGTCGGTCGCCGCCCTCGGCGAGTGGCGCCGCGTCGACCAGCTCAACGACGCGTGGTGGGTCAACGCAGTGGTCATCGCCTCCTCGCTCCCAGCGGGCGTCGTCGTGGTGGTGTTCCTCGTGCGCGACGCCTACGACCGCCTGCGCGAGCAGTCCGCGCAGCTCCTCGAGTCACGCACGCGCATCGTGCAGGTGGCCGACGCCGCCAGGCGCGGCCTCGAGCGCGACCTCCACGACGGCGCGCAGCAGCGCCTGCTGGCCATGAGCGTGACGATCGAGCGCGCACGCAAGGAGCTGCTCGCGGGCCGTCACGAGGGGGCCGCCGCGCTGCTGGGACGGCTCGCCGCCGACAACCGGGAGGTGCTCCTCGAGCTGCGCGAGCTCGCGCGCGGCATCTACCCGCCACTGCTCGCCGAGCGCGGCCTCGTCGCCGCGCTCCAGTCGGCGGCGCGCCGCTCGACCGTGCCGGTGACGCTCGACGTCGCCGACTTCGTGCGGCCCGGTCCGCAGGTCGAGGCCGCGGCCTACTTCTGCATCCTCGAGGCCCTCACCAACGCGGCCAAGCACTCGGGCGCGGGCGAGGTGCTGGTGACCGTGCGCGGCCTGCCGCACCTGGCGTTCAGCGTGAGCGACGACGGCGTGGGCTTCGACCGCGACGTCGTCACCCCGGGCGGGCTGCTCGGCATGGAGGCGAGGATCGCCGCCGTCGGCGGGACCCTCGAGCTCGACAGCGCGCCGGGACGCGGCACCACGCTGCGGGCGGACTTCGCGTCGGTCGACGAGCCGACGATGGACACCAGAGGTTAACGATCGCTAACCTGAGCGGGTGTCCGAGCCCCTGAGCACCCCCTCCATGCGCGAGCTCGTCGACGACCTGCGCGCCCGGCTGGCCCGGGTCCGCCAGGGCGGGTCGGAGAGCGCGCGCCGCAAGCACACCGACCGCGGCAAGCTGCTGGTCCGCGACCGCGTCGACCGGCTGCTCGACCCCGGCAGCCCGTTCCTCGAGCTCGCGCCGCTGGCGGCGTACGGCATGTACGGCACGGGCGCGGGGGGAGACGGGGACGACTTCGCCGTCCCGTCCGCCGGCGTCGTCGCCGGCATCGGCCGGGTGTCGGGCCGCGAGTGCGTCATCGTGGCCAACGACGCCACCGTCAAGGGCGGCACCTACTACCCGATGACGGTCAAGAAGCACCTGCGCGCGCAGACGATCGCCGCGGAGAACCGGCTGCCGTGCATCTACCTCGTCGACTCCGGCGGTGCGTTCCTGCCGATGCAGGACGAGGTCTTCCCCGACCGCGAGCACTTCGGCCGGATCTTCTTCAACCAGGCCAACCTGTCGGCCCAGGGCATCCCGCAGATCGCCAGCGTGATGGGCTCGTGCACCGCCGGCGGGGCCTACGTGCCGGCGATGTCCGACGAGACCGTCATCGTGCGCAACCAGGGCACGATCTTCCTCGGCGGACCGCCGCTGGTGAAGGCCGCGACCGGCGAGGTCGTCACGGCCGAGGACCTAGGCGGCGGCGACGTCCACGCGCGGACCTCGGGCGTGGTCGACCACCTCGCCGAGGACGACGCCCACGCTCTGGCCATCGTCCGCTCGATCGTCGACACGCTCCCGGCCGCCACCCCGGCGCGTACGCCGGTCGCGGAGGTCGAGGAGCCGCACGAGCCGCCGGAGTCGCTCTACGACGTGGTGCCGACCGACACCCGCACGCCCTACGACGTGCGCGAGGTGATCCGTCGTGTCGTCGACGGCAGCCGCTTCCACGAGTTCAAGAAGCTCTACGGCGACACGCTCGTGTGCGGGTTCGCGCGCATCCACGGCCACGAGGTCGGGATCGTGGCCAACAACGGCATCCTGTTCAGCGAGTCGGCGCTCAAGGGCGCGCACTTCATCGAGCTCTGCAACCAGCGGAAGATCCCCTTGGTCTTCCTGCAGAACATCACCGGCTTCATGGTCGGGCGCGAGTACGAGAACAAGGGCATCGCGCGCGACGGCGCGAAGCTCGTCACTGCCGTGGCGTGCAGCGTGGTGCCGAAGTTCACCGTCGTCATCGGAGGCTCGTTCGGCGCCGGCAACTACGGCATGTGCGGGCGCGCCTACGACCCGCGCTTCCTGTGGATGTGGCCCAACGCGCGCATCTCGGTGATGGGTGGCGAGCAGGCCGCGTCGGTGCTCGCGACCGTGCGCACCGACCTCGAGACCGACGAGCAGGTCGAGGCCTTCAAGGCCCCGATCCGCGAGCAGTACGAGACCCAGGGCTCGCCCTACTACGCCTCCGCGCGGCTGTGGGACGACGGGATCATCGACCCCGCCGACACCCGCCGCGTGCTCGGCATGGCGCTGGCGGCGACGTCGTACGCGCCCATCCCCGAGCCCCGCTACGGAATCTTCAGGATGTGACCGCCATGAACACCGTCTTGATCGCCAACCGCGGCGAGATCGCCCTGCGCGTCATGCGCACCGCGCACCGCCTCGGCTGGGCATGCGTCGCCATCCACACCGACCTCGACGCCGACGCGCCCCACGTGCGCGCGGCCGACCGGGCCGTGCGGGTCGGCTCCTACCTCGACATCAACGAGGTCGTGGCCGCGGCACGCGAGTCCGGCGCCGGCTACGTGCACCCCGGCTACGGCTTCCTGTCCGAGCGCGCACCCTTCGCGCGCGCGCTCGCCGAGGCCGGCATCGCGCTGGTGGGGCCCTCGGGCGACGTGATGGACGCGATGGGCCGCAAGGACGCCGCCCGCGAGGTCGCGGTGGCGGCGGGGGTGCCGGTCGTGCCGGCGTACGCCCTCGACGACGACCCCGCCACCCTGGCCTACCCGGTGCTGGTCAAGGCCGCCGCCGGCGGTGGCGGCAAGGGGATGCGGGTCGTGCGGAGCGCGGCCGAGCTGCCCGAGGCCCGTGCCGCGGCCGCGCGCGAGGCGGCGAGCTCGTTCGGCGACGACACCCTGCTGATCGAGAAGTACGTCGAGTCGGGGCGCCACATCGAGGTGCAGGTCATGGGTGACACCCACGGCACCGTCCTGCACTTCTTCGAGCGCGACTGCTCCACCCAGCGTCGTCACCAGAAGGTGCTGGAGGAGGCCCCGGCCCCGACGATCAGCGAGCAGCAGCGCGCCGCGATCACCGCGGCCGCGGTCGCGCTCGCGCAGCAGTGCGGCTACACCGGTGCCGGCACGGTGGAGTTCCTGCTCGACAACGCCACCGGGGAGTTCTACTTCCTCGAGATGAACACCCGACTGCAGGTCGAGCACCCGGTCACCGAGGAGGTCGTGCGGGCCCGGACGGCGTCAGGGGCGCAGCGGGTCGACCTCGTCGAGCTGCAGCTGCGCGTCGCCACCGGTGAGCCGCTGTCGATCGCCCAGGACGACCTCGTCCTCGAGGGCCACGCGATCGAGGCCCGCGTCTACGCCGAGGACTCGTTCAACGGGTTCCTGCCGCAGGCCGGCCGCACCTCGATCGTGAGGTGGGGCTCCGGTGACGGCGTCCGCGTCGACCACGCGCTCGAGCCCGAGCAGGAGGTCTCCACGTCCTACGACCCGATGCTCGGCAAGGTCATCGCGTGGGG
Organism: Nocardioides sp. Soil774; assembly: GCF_001428125.1. Lineage (GTDB taxonomy): Bacteria > Actinomycetota > Actinomycetes > Propionibacteriales > Nocardioidaceae > Nocardioides. Next base: position 458,030 of record NZ_LMSM01000008.1, read on the forward strand.
CGCCGACCGCGAGGCCGCACGCGCCACGCTCGTCGCGGCGCTCGACGGCACCGCGATCCTGGGGATCACCACCAACACCGGCTTCCTGCGCGCGCTCGCGGCCTCCGACGAGTTCCGCGACACCACCATCGACACCGCCTGGCTCGACCACCACGAGGTGCCGGCGCCCGACGCCGGCCTCGCCCGGGTCCTGGGCGCGTGGACCGAGGTGCTCCTCGACACCCTGCCCGGCTCGCGGCACGGCGCCGGCGGGCCGTGGCAGGCCGACGGCTGGCGGATGGGCGCCGACCCCGCGCCCGACACGGTGGTGCTGGGCGACGCGCTGGTCGTCGTCGACCGCCACCGCGGCACCGTCACCCACGACGGGCGCACCCACGACGTACGTCTCGTGTCGGCCGCCGACCACACGGTGCACGCCCTCGTCGACGGTCGCGCCGAGCACGCCGTGCTCAACGTGCAGCGCGACCTCGTCGACGTCGTGCACCGCGGCCAGCGGTGGGTGTGGGAGCGGCCGGACCCGTTCGGCGACCACGTCGGCACGGTCGGCGACGGCACCCTGCTCGCCCCGATGCCCGGCACCGTCCTGGCCGTCCACGTCGCTGACGGCCAGCAGGTGGCCGAGGGTGAGACGCTGGGGGTGATGGAGGCGATGAAGATGGAGCTCGCGCTCAAGGCGCCCTTCGCGGGCACGGTCACCACGGTCGGCGCCGCCGCCGGCGACCTCGTCAAGCTCGGCGCGGTCCTCTTCACGGTGGAGGCCTCCGAGTGAGCGCGCTCCCCATGACCGTGCGCGCCGACGGCCTGCCCGAGCGGGTCACGATCTACGAGGTCGGCCCGCGCGACGGCCTGCAGAACGAGCAGGCGATCGTGCCGATCGAGGTCAAGGCCGAGTTCGTACGCCGCCTCGTCGCCGCCGGCCTCCCGATCGTCGAGGCGACCTCGTTCGTGCACCCGCGGTGGGTGCCGCAGCTGGCCGACGCCGCAGAGCTGATGGCCGACCTCGGCGAGGCCGGGCGGCACCTGCCGGTGCTCGTGCCCAACGAGCGCGGCCTCGACCGCGCGCTGGAGCTCGGCCTCGAGCACATCGCCATCTTCGGCAGCGCGACCGAGACCTTCGCGTCCAAGAACCTCAACCGCACCTTCGACGAGCAGTTCGCGATGTTCGAGCCCACGGTCGCCCGCGCCCGCGAGGCCGGCATGGACGTGCGCGCCTACGTCTCGATGTGCTTCGGCGACCCGTGGGAGGGGGCCGTGCCGGTCGAGCAGGTCGTCACCGCCGGCACCCGGCTGCTCGACCTCGGCGCCAGCCAGCTCAGCATCGGCGACACCATCGGCGTCGCCACCGCGGGGCACGTGCAGGCGCTCGTCGCGGCCTTCGCCGAGGCGGGGGTCGGCACCGACCGGCTGGCCATGCACTTCCACGACACCTACGGCCAGGCGCTCGCCAACACCTTCTCGGCCCTCCAGGCCGGCATCACCACCTTCGACGCCAGCGCGGGCGGCCTCGGCGGCTGCCCCTACGCGAAGTCGGCGACGGGCAACCTCGCCACCGAGGACCTCGTGTGGATGCTGACCGGCCTCGGCATCGACCATGGGGTCGACCTCGACGCCGTGGTGTCGACGAGCGTGTGGATGGCCGGCCGCCTCGGTCGCCCGAGCCCGAGTGCCGTCGTACGAGCACTGGGTGCGGGACTGGCACAATCGCCCGCATGAGCCGCGTCGTCCACCTCCACATCGGCGCCCCCAAGACCGGGACGACCTACCTCCAGGACCGGCTGCTGCTCAACGCCGCATCGCTCGCGCGGCACGGCGTCACCGTCCCCTCGCCGCGGGGCAGCCGCTCGGACATGTTCCACTTCCGCGCCGCGCTCGACCTGCTCGAGCAGGACTGGGGCGGCACTCCCGGGCACGCCAAGGGCGCGTGGGACGCGATGGTCAAGCGGGTCAACCGGGCCGAGGGCAACGTGGTGATCAGCCACGAGATCCTCGCCGGGGCCAAGCCCGACAAGATCGCGCGGGCCATGAACGACCTCGCGGGCAACGAGATCCACGTCGTCTACTCCGCGCGCGACCTCGGCCGGCAGCTGCCCGCCGCGTGGCAGGAGTCGATCAAGCAGGGGCGCAAGTGGCCGTTCAAGCGCTTCCTGACCAAGGTCGAGCGCGGCCAGACGTGGATGTTCAACGCGATGGACCTGCCCTCGGTGCTGGGCCGCTGGGGCGCCAAGCTGCCCCCCGAGCGGGTGCACGTCGTCACGGTCCCGCACGACCGCGGCCCCAACGGCGACGAGCTGTGGCTGCGCTTCTGCCGCGCCTTCAGCATCGACCCGGCGTGGGCGCCGCTCGACTCCGAGCGCGACAACCGCTCGCTGGGCATCGCCGAGACCTCCCTGCTGCGCAAGCTCAACCGCCGTCTCGAGCTCGGCGTCTGGCGCGAGCCGGCCTACGACAACCTGATCCGCGAGGTGCTGGCCCAGGAGGTGCTCGTCTCGCGCACGGCGATCCCGGTGCGGCTCCCCCCGGAGCGCTACGGCTTCGCCGAGGAGCGCGCCGAGGCCTGGATCGAGTGGATCAAGGGCAGCGGCGTCGACGTGGTCGGCGACGTGGAGGACCTGCGCCCACGCCGTCCCGCCGAGGACGAGCAGTGGAAGAACCCCGACCGCGTGCGGGCCAAGCTCGAGCTGGGCGCCGCGCTCGACGCGCTGACGGTGATGACGCAGGAGGCGGCCAACCGCGCCTCCACCGACTCGGTCAGCGGTCGGATCCGCGAGACCGCCCGCCGGTTGCGCGACCGTTGACCCGCGCCTCCTCCGGCCCCGCCGCGAGCTGGGTCGAGCACCTGCGCGAGGGCGGTACGACGCCGTGGCTGGCGTGGGCCGCCGGCATCCCCGCCGCGGGTGACCAGGGGTCGCGCCAGGTGCTGCCGGGCGCCCAGCAGCTCGAGCTGCTGCGCCGCATCAACCTGGCGGGCGGCACGGCCGGGCCGGAACGCCGGCGGCTCGCCGACCGCGTGCTGACGACCTCGGCCGCCGGCCGCGGCAAGGCCGACCTGCCGCTGGTCGGGCTCCCCGTCCCCGGCTTCGGCCCCGCCCCGGTCGACCCGGCCGCGGTGGGCGCCCACGAGCTGCTGCGCGTGGCGAGCGTGCTGCTGGCCGACGACCTCGTGGCGCTCGGCGCGGACCCGGTGCGCTCGCGCTGGGCGCGCCCGTGGCGTCGCCGCTACCGGCTGGTGGGCGATCCCGTCGTGGCGACCTCGCTGCGCGAGCACCTGCGCGGCCTCGGTCGCCCCGAGGGCGGCCCGCGGCCGTTCGTGGTCGCGCTGGGTGCCCCGCTCGACGACCTGCTCGCCCACACCTGGACCCAGCGCTGCTTCGAGCACGGCAGCAAGCCGTGGGCGGAGTGGCTGCGCTTCTGGCGCGAGCGCGACCAGCTCCCCGCGCGCGCCGACCTCCCCGACTCCGTACGCCGTTGGGGCGCGCGCCGGCCCTTCGTCCGCGTCGTCACCGACGTCGAGCGGCTGCCCCGCCAGGTCGGGGTCCGGTCACTGCCGCCCGTGCGGGTGCCGGGCGCCGACCAGGCCGAGCTGGCGCGACGGGTGGCCGCGGTCGTCGGGCTGCGCGTCCCCGCCCACGAGCGGCCGGCGCTGATGCGCACCCTGCAGCGGCGGATCCCCGACACCGGCACCGCGCCGGTCGGCGTACCGGAGCGGGAGCACGCCTGGGTGGCCGCGTCCGCGGCACGGATGACGCGCACCCTGACGCGGGCTGGCTACCCTGTCGTCGGCGACCTCGCCGACCTCGCGCCGCGCGGCCCGTCGGCCGCCCCGACCGGCGCCGACGACGAGCAGGTGCTGGACCTGGCGATCAGGATGATCGTCGACCCGGCGTGGCGCACAGGGAAGCGGCCAGGGAAGCAGGTGGAGCGGTGAGCAGGCGAGTGCTGCTGCACGTGGGCTGCCCCAAGACCGGCACGTCCTACCTCCAGGACGTGCTCTTCCGCAACCAGTCGATGCTGCGCGAGCACGACATCCTCTACCCCGCCGACCGCTTCGACGCCCACTTCCTCGCCGCGCTCGACCTGATGACCCTGCCCTGGGGCGGCATCGAGACCGAGGCCGTCGGCGCGTGGGACCGGCTGGCCGCGCAGGTGCGGGAGTGGCACGGCACCGCGATCATCAGCCACGAGATCTTCGCCCGCGCCACACCGCTCCAGGTCGAGCGCGCCCTCGCCTCCCTGGGCGACGCCGAGGTCCACCTCGTGCTGTCGGCGCGCGACCTGGTGCGCCAGATCCCCGCGGAGTGGCAGGAGAACGTCAAGCACCGCAGCCACGTCACCTACGCCCGCTTCCTCGAGACGATCCGCGACCCCGAGCGCGGCTCGCGGATCGGGTCGTGGTTCTGGGCGGTGCAGGAGCTGCCCGACATCCTCGAGCGGTGGGGCAGCTCCCTGCCGCCCGAGCGGGTCCACCTGGTCACGCTGCCCCCGTCGGGCTCCGACCGCGGCGAGCTGTGGCGGCGCTTCTCGCGCACCTTCGGCCTCGACGACCTGCCGCTCGACCTCACCGCCGAGCGGGAGAACCCCTCGCTCGGCGTGCCGGAGACCTCGCTGCTGCGCACGATCAACCAGCGCGTCACCTCGATCATCGCGCCCCCCGACTACCGCCCCCTCGTGCGCGAGGTGCTGGCCCACCAGACCCTGTCGCGCGGCGTGGCCTCCGCGCGCCTCGGGCTCGCCCCCGATGACCACGCCTGGGCCCGCGAGCTCTCCCGCAGCTGGATCGCCGTGCTCGCCGAGCGCGGCTACGACGTCGTGGGCTCGCTCGACGACCTCGTCGGCCCCGAGCCCGGCACCTTCACCGACCCCGACACCACCGCGGCCGACCAGCTCCTGCCGCCCGCGCTCGACGCGATCAGCGCGCTGCTCGTGGAGGCCGCGCGGCTCCGCGCGGTGGAGGAGCGGCTGCACGAGGAGCTGCGGGAGGCGCACGAGGAGCTCGAGCGCGCCCGCGCGACGCTGGGCCACCGCGCGAGGCGCAAGGTGGTGACGACCCTCGAGGACAGCCCCGCCGGTCGCGGCACCCTCGACGCCTATCGCCGGCTGAAGGGGCGGCACCGCACCTGAACGCCGTCGAGGTCGAGGTCGAGATGGAGGTCGACGTGGCCGTGGTCGGCGGCGGGCAGGCGGGCCTGGCCACCGGTTTCCACCTGCGGCGTGCCGGGCTGGTGCCGGGACGCGACTTCGTCATCGTGGACGCGGCCGACCGCCCGGGCGGTGCGTGGCCGCGGACCTGGGAGGGCCTCCGGCTCTTCTCGCCGGCCGGCTTCTCGTCGTTGCCGGGCTGGATGATGCCGCCGTGGGACGACGCCACGCGCGGCTTCCCGCCGCGCGACCACGTCGTGGACTACCTCACCCGCTACGAGCAGCGCTACGACCTGCAGGTGCTGCGACCCCACCGCGTCAGCTCGGTCACGCGCGCCGACGGTGACCCGACCGGCCGGTTGATCGTCTCGGCGCCCGGCACGACGGTGCTCGCCCGAGGGGTGGTGTCGGCGACCGGCACGTGGGAGCGACCCTTCTGGCCGACCTACCCGGGGATGGCTGCGTACGCCGGTCGCCAGCTGCACGCAGCGGACTACCGCACGCCCTCGGACTTCTCCGGGCAGAGGGTGGTCGTCGTCGGCGGGGGCAACTCGGCGGCGCAGGTCCTCGCCGAGGTGTCGACGGTCGCGGAGACGACCTGGGTCACCCAGCGCGAACCCCGGTTCCTGCCCGACGACGTCGACGGCCGCGTGCTCTTCGCGACCGCACGGGCCCGCATCGAGGCGCTCGCGCAGGGGCGCGAGCACGCCGGGGTGGCCGGCCTCGGCGACATCGTCATGGTCGCCGCGGTCAAGGACGCACGCGCGCGGGGCGTGCTGCGGGCGCGGCCGATGTTCGCCCGCCTCACACCCAGCGGCGTCGCCTGGGCCGACGGCACCGAGCTGGAGTGCGACGCCGTCATCTGGTGCACCGGCTTCCGACCGGCCCTGCGCCACCTGCGGGCGCTGGCGCTCCACACCGAGCGGGGTCGGGTGCGGGTGGGTGGGCCGTCGGGGACCGCTGCGCTCGACGAGCCGAGGCTGCACCTGGTCGGCTACGGCGACTGGACCGGCCCGGCGTCCGCCACGCTGGCCGGCGTCGGCCCGTCCGCGAAGGCCGCGGCGCTCGCACTCGCAGCGCGGTCGGGCCCACGCGCGTGAGCCGGGTCGGGGCGAAACCCACGCGCGAGGGCCACGCACGTCGTGCGAGCCTTCGCCCATGCGCCCCAGCCCCTGGCCCGTCCGGATCGACGACCTGCTCCTCCGCGACCCCGTCGAGGCCGACCTCGAGGCCCTCCTGTCGTTCCGCAACGACCCGGACGTCAACCACTTCATGGTCCGCACCCACGTCGACCCCGACGACCTGCGCCGCGAGGTGCTCGCAGTGCCCACCAGCCCGACGGAGTTCTCGTGCGTCGTCGAGCGCGACGGGCAGGTCGTGGCGATCGGCTTCCTCGACGTCGTCGACGGCCCCGGCCAACCGGGCGCCCCAGCCGGCACCGACGGGCTGATCGGCTACATCGTCGACCCGCGCCACGCGCGTCAGGGGATCGGGACGGCGACCGCCCGAGCCCTGCTGCAGGCCTGCTTCGAGGGCCTCGGCCTGCGCCGGGTCACCGCGGCGGCGTACGCCGACAACCCGGGGTCGGTGGGCGTGCTCGACGCGGCCGGGATGCGCCGGGAGCGGCTCGAGCGCCAGGCACTGTGGCACCACCAGCTCGGCTGGCTCGACGAGGTCGGCTACGCGCTGCTGGCCGAGGAGTGGGCGGCCCGCACCGAGGCGTGAGTCAGCGCCGGCGCGGCAGCAGCTCGCGGTCGGCGTAGCGGCCGACCTTCCAGGTCGCGAAGCCGTCGGCACCGGCGCCCACGACGCCGCCGACGATCGGCACGCGGCGCCCGACCGTGGTGGCCAGGCGCTTGCCGACCACGCGGGTGAAGATGTCGGAGGCGACGACCGCCGAGATCGTGCCGTCGAGCGTCGGGTCGTGCACGGGCGCGGTGGCCAGCGCCATCGGGGTGGCCGGCAGCTTCTTCTTCCTGACCATCTCGGTGACGCTCTCCTCGCCGAGCAGCAGCGCCAGGACGGCGTTGCGCACCCGCGGGTCGGTGAGGTCGTGGCCGCGCAGGTGCGCGATGCCGGCGACCATGCGGCACTGGATGATCGCGAGACCGGTGACGTTGGCCGGGATCGCGACCGCCATGGTCACCAGCCCGCCGACGTTGGTGGCGAAGCCCTGGGCGCCGGCGATGCGGACGTTGTTCTCGATGACCTCGTGGATCGCGCGCTCGACATTGCCGCGCTGCTCGGCGAGCTGCTTGTCGGCGGCCACCGCGGCAGGCGCCAGGGGGCCGATGCCGTCGATGGCGCGGTTGAGCGCCTCGCGGACGAACCCGGTGCTCAGCCCGGGGGTGAGCTCCTGGATCTTCGGCGCGAGCTGGCGCCCGACGGTCTGCTTCAAGCCCATGGCTCGATCGTACCGCCGGGCGCCACGCGACGGGTTGTTCGCTACCGTGCCGAGGGTGCCCCTCAGTCCTGCTCCGACGCCGTGGGCCTTCCCGCACCACGCCACGTGGGACCCCGACGACGACCTGGTCGCGCTCGGCGCCGACCTCGAGGCCGGCACGCTCGTCACCGCGTACAGCCTGGGGCTGTTCCCGATGCCGGTGACGCTCGACGGCGAGGAGCACCTCGGCTGGTTCTCGCCCGTGGAGCGCGGCGTGCTGCCGCTCGACGCGATGCGGGTCTCCCGCTCGCTGCGTCGCTCGGCACGCGACTTCGAGATCCGCATCGACACCTGCTTCGACGAGGTGGTCGCCCGGTGTGGCAGTCCCGAGCGCCCGGACGGGTGGATCACGGAGCCGTTCCAGCAGGCCTACGGCCGCCTGCACCGGCTCGGGTGGGCCCACTCGGTGGAGACGTGGCGCGACGGTCGGCTCGCCGGTGGGCTCTACGGCGTCAGCGTCGGCGGGCTCTTCGCGGGTGAGTCGATGTTCCACGACGAGCGCGACGCCTCCAAGGTCGCGCTGCTCGCCCTGGTCGACCTCCTGCGCGACGAGCACGCCGAGCACCGGCTGCTCGACGTGCAGTGGCAGACGCCCCACCTGGCCTCGCTCGGCGTCGTACGCCGTCCGCGCGGGGAGTACCTCGAGCGCCTCGGGCGTGCGCTGCGCCTGCCCCTGCCGGGTGCCTTCCAGGTGGACGATTGAGGCGCGGCCCGCAAGGGTAGGGACGGAGCGACGCACCCCGGCGTCGACGTCGAAGGGGAATCCATGCACATCCGCACCCGCCTCACCCTGACCAGCGCTGCCCTGCTGGTCGGAGCCGTCACCTCCGCCTGCGGGGGTGGCAGCGGCGCCCCGACGGACGCGAGCGAGAAGGAGTTCTGCGACACCCAGAGCAGCCTGTTCGCCGACCTCATGCCCGACGACATGGCGGACCCGCAGGTGCCGAGCGACGAGGACATGGCCAAGGCGGTCAAGGACTGGGGCAACGAGCTCGAGCAGGTCGGCACGCCCGAGGACATCCCCGACGACGCGCGCGCCGGCTTCGAGAGGGTCGTGGCGCAGGCCGACGAGATCGACGCCGCCGACTTCGACATCGACAAGCTCGAGGAGCTCGAGAAGGGTGGGGCGGACGCCTCGAAGGAGGCGCAGAAGCAGGCCCAGGCCTTCGCCGACTACCTCACCAAGACCTGCGGCAACCCGCTCGACGACCTCGAGATGCCGCAGATGCCGCAGATGCCGGACGCGACCGAGTGACCGCGCGACCGGGAGGATCCGGCGTACGCCGGTCGGCCCGCGGCGGGCCGGGTAGCATCGCCGCAGGAGGCGAGACCATGGCGATCACGCGTGAGGGCAGGATCTGCTCGTTCTGCGGTGCGAGCGGCGGGCCGGGGACCGACGTGCCCCTCATCGGCGGCCTCGGCGCCCAGATCTGCGCCGGCTGCATCGACGACTTCCACGCGATCTTGCACGACGAGCAGAAGCATGCCGCTGCGCGCCATGCCATGCCGTGGGAGTCGATGACCGACACCGAGCTGCTCGCATCGCTGCCGCAGATCCTCGCCTCGGCCGAGCAGAACCACGCCTTCGCGCACGAGTGGGTCGACCTGCTGCGCTCGCGCAACGTGTCGTGGGCCGAGATCGGGCGCACGCTCGGCGTCTCGCGCCAGGCTGCGTGGGAGCGGTTCTCCAAGAAGTCGGGCGACAAGAGCGCCACTGCGTGAGACGATCGGCTGCGCGTCAGGCTAGGCTTGACGCGACAGGTGCCGGTCGGACTACACGGGGGTGAGCCCGACCGGCACCTTCGTCATGTCTGCGCCCGCTACTTCAGCAGCCGCGACATCCGTCGGTCCGCGAGCGGCTTCCCGCCCGTCTGGCACGTCGGGCAGTACTGCAGGCTCGAGTCGGCGAACGACACCTCGCGCACCACGTCGCCGCACACCGGGCACTTCTCGCCGGTGCGGCCGTGGACGGCGAGGTTGCTCTTCTTCTCGCCCTTGAGCTCGCTGGCCGCCAGACCGCTCGAGCGGGCGACCGCGTCGCCCAGCGTGCCGCGGATGGCGTCGTACAACGTTCGGAGGTCGTCGTCCTCGAGGCTGTTGGCGGGCTTGAACGGCGACATCCGCGCGGCGTGCAGGATCTCGTCGGAGTAGGCGTTGCCGATGCCCGCGATGATCGACTGCATGCGCATGACGCCCTTGATCTGCTTGCGCCCCTCCGCGGCGAGGATGTCGCGCAGCACGTCCATGGTGAAGTCGTCGGAGAGCGGGTCGGGGCCGAGTCGGGCGATGCCCTCGACCTCCTGCGGGTCGCGCACGACGTAGATCGCGAGCCCCTTGCGGGTGCCGGCCTCGGTGATGTCGAGCCCCGGCTGGACCTCGAGGTCGGGGTCGTCGATCACCACCCGGGCCGCCAGCGGGTTCTTGCTGTTGGGCCGGGCCGGCAGCGCCGGCACCTCGTCGCGCCACCGGATCCAGCCGGCGCGGGCGAGATGGATCACGAGGTGCACGCCGCTGGCGTCGATGTCGAGGAACTTGCCGTGACGGCTCACCTCGTCGACCAGCGTGCCGTGCAGCGCGTGCAGCGGGGGGTCGAAGGTCTTGAGGGCGCTGAAGGCGGCCAGGTCGACGCGGCTGATCGCGCGACCGACGAGGCGGCCGCGCAGGTCCTGGACGAGGGCTTCGACCTCGGGGAGCTCGGGCACGAGCCTGAGTCTAGGCAGATCCTTGTGGGCGGGGTCACAATGGAACATGGCCCGGCAGCCCCTACCCCGCACCGGCGCGGTCTTCCTTGACCCGCGCGGCGAGGACCGCTCGCTGCGCGTGACCTGGCACCAGGAGTCGCAGCTGGTCGTGCTGTCGCTGTGGCGCGACAACGTCTGCGCCGGCACCTTCCGGCTCTCCGCCGACGAGGTGCCTGACCTGATCGCCCTGCTGCGGCGCGGGCTCGACGAGGCGTACGACGCGGCCCGCCAGCGGGTCGAGCGCGTCGAGCGGCCCGTCCAGGCGGGCTGACCCGGGGGGCCTCCTCCGGCCTCGTCGGCTCCCCGTTGGTTTCCCCGGATATCCGGGGAAGCTCGAGGTTCCAGTGCGAAGTTTCGGGGGTGAGGCTCCAGTTTCCCCGGATATCCGGGGATCGCGACGGCCGCGACTCGCGGAATATCCCGCGGTCTAAGGGCCTCGCTAGATTCCCCGATACCGTCTGATCGTGGACCCCATCCGGAACCCGTACGCTCCCGGCGCGGGCCAGCGCCCGCCCGAGCTCGCTGGTCGCGACGAGCAGCTCGCGGCCTTCGACGTCGTCCTCGAGCGCGTCGCCAAGGGGCGCCCCGAGCGCAGCCTGGTCCTGACCGGTCTGCGCGGCGTGGGCAAGACGGTGCTGCTCAACGCGCTGCGCGGCACGGCGGTGCGCAAGGGGTGGGGCACCGGAAAGCTCGAGGCGCGGCCCGGGCAGGGCCTGCGCCGACCGCTGAGCAGCGCGCTGCACCAGGCGGTGCGCGAGCTCGGGCACCGCGACGCCGACTCGGTCGACCACGTGCTGGGCGTGGTGAAGTCCTTCGCCCACCGCGACGCGGGCGCGAGCGCGAGGCTCAAGGACCAGTGGAGCCCCGGCATCGACGCCCCGGCCGTGCGTGGGCGCGCCGACTCCGGCGACATCGAGATCGACCTCGTCGAGCTGTTCACCGACCTGGGCGGGCTCGCGGCCGACGTCGGCAAGGGGGTCGGCATCTTCATCGACGAGATGCAGGACCTCGGCCCCGACGACATCTCGGCGCTGTGCGCGGCGTGCCACGAGCTCAGCCAGTCGGGCCTGCCGGTGATCGTGGTCGGCGCCGGCCTCCCGCACCTGCCTGCGGTGCTCAGCGCCAGCAAGTCCTACAGCGAGCGCCTCTTCCGCTACCAGCGCATCGACCGGCTCACCCGCGACGCCGCGGACCGCGCGCTCGAGGCGCCGGCCGCTGACGAGGACGCGGCCTACGAGCCCGACGCCCTCGCCGCGATGTACGACGCCACCGGCGGCTACCCCTACTTCATCCAGGCCTACGGCAAGGCCGTGTGGGACCTCGCCCCACGCTCGCCGATCACCGCCGCCGACGTCGCGGTCGCCGCGCCGGAGGCGGAGTCTGAGCTCGCGGTCGGCTTCTTCGGCTCGCGCTACGAGCGCGCCACGCCGGGGGAGCGCGACTACCTCATGGCGATGGCCGACGTGGCCGTCGCGCAGGCCGCGGCGGGCACCGACGTCGAGGGTGACGCGGTGCTCAGCTCCGACGTCGCGGCGGCACTGGGCAAGAAGCCGCAGTCACTGTCGCCGGCGCGCGACTCGCTGCTGAAGAAGGGGCTCGTCTACTCCGGCGAGCGCGGCCGGATCGCCTTCACCGTGCCCCACTTCGGCCGCTACCTGCGCGAGCGCGGCTGACCTCAGGCCGGCGGCGTCCGGAAGGAGCGCGGCAGCTCCTCCAGCAGCCGCAGCCACAGCTCGCTGGCGGTGGGGTACGACGCGACGGCGTGGCGCAGCACGTGCACCGGCACCCCGCCGACAATCGCCACGGTCGCGGCGTGCACCAGCTCGGCGGCCTCCGGGCCGACGAAGGTCGCGCCCAGCAGCAGCCGCGAGCCGGCGTCGACCACCAGCTGGGAGTCACCGGCGACGTGGTCGCGCAGCAGCGCGGCGCCTGACGCCGAGGAGGTCGCCACGCGCGTGGTCACGACGTCGTGCCCCGCCTCGCGGGCCTCGGCCTCGGTGAGGCCGACGCTGGCGACCTCGGGGTCGCTGAAGACGACCTGGGGCACGGGCGCCTCGCGGTCGGGCTCCCACGCCACCTCGCCGGTCGCCGCGGCGGCGATGCGGGCGCCGACCACGCGGGCCTGGTGCTTGCCCCAGTGGGTGAGCGGCGGACCGCCGCTGGCGTCGCCGACGACGTGGAGCCACTCCGGCAGCCTGCCCCCGGTGACGTCGTCGGGGGTGAGGTCGACCGACTCGAGGCCGAGGTCGTCGAGCCGCGGGGAGCGCCCGACCGACAGGAGCAGCTCGTCGCCCACGACCTCCCCGGCCGACGTGGTCAGGGTGACCGCCCCGCCGTGGACCTTGCCGGTGCCGGTCGCGGCGGGCGACTCACGGCGTACGTCGCTGACCTCGGCGCCGAGCAGGACCGTCACCCCCCGGGCCCGCAGGCCCTCGAGCACCGCCTGGCCGGCGAACGGCTCGGTGCGGCCGAGGAGGCGTCGGTCGCGCACCACCATCGTGACCCGAGAGCCGAGCGCCGACATCCACACGGCCGCCTCGCAGGCCACCACGCCACCGCCGACGACGACCAACCGGTCGGGCACCTCGACGACGCCGGTCGCGTCGCGCGAGCCCCACGGCAGGACGTCGGCGTACATCTCGGGCACCCTGGCCTCGCTGCCGGTCGCGATCACCACGGCGTGACGCGCGCGCACCACCACGTCGCCGTCGGAGGAGGAGACGCGCACCGTGCGCTCGCCGACGAGGCGGGCGTCGCCGCGCAGGACCGCGAGGCCGGCCCCCTCCGCCCACGTGACCTGTCCGGCGTCGTCGTAGTGCGAGACCCAGGTGTCGCGCCGCTCGAGCAGCGCCTTCGGCGCGACCCGTGCGGTGGAGACGCCGGGCAGGTCCGCGGTGGTGTCCGCGACGGCGATCGGGCGCAGCAGCGCCTTGCTGGGCATGCACGCCCAATAGCTGCACTCGCCGCCGAGCAGCTCGCGCTCGACGATCGCCGCGGTCATTGCGCGGCCGTCGACCTCGACGCCCTCGACGGCGTACTGCGCCGCGTTCTCCCCGGCCGGTCCGCCGCCGATGACGACGACGTCGTAGTCCCGTGTGCTCTCCATGACGCGACCCTACGTCGCGGTATTGACCGGTCTCTTGCTCGTTCAACTACACTTTGGCCCGAGGGGAGTACCCCACCCAACATCCGTCGGTCAGTACGGTGCCTCGACAGGCACCCCGGCGGAGGCCGCACCCGGTGCGGCGGGGGAGACCTCAGGAGACAAGATCCTGAGGAGACCCATGTCGTCCATCGCATCGCCCACCCTGTGGTTCATCACCATCGGCGTGGTGCTCGCCCTGCTCGTCGTCGACTTCATCGCCACGCGCCGCCCGCACGAGGTGTCGATGAAGGAGGCCATCGGCTGGTCGGCGTTCTACGTCGCGCTGCCGCTGGCGTTCGGCCTCTACGTCTGGAACGTCCACGGCGGCGACCGCGGGCTGGAGTACTACACCGGCTACCTCGTCGAGAAGACGCTGAGCGTCGACAACCTCTTCGTCTTCATGCTGCTGCTCGCGGCGTTCGCGGTGCCCGAGGTGCTCAAGCAGCGCGTGCTGCTCTACGGCATCGTCGGCGCGCTCGTGCTGCGCGGCATCTTCATCGCCCTCGGCGCGGCGGCGCTGTCCCGCTTCGACTGGGTCTTCCTCGTCTTCGGCCTGGTCCTGCTGCTCACCGGCGTGAAGCTGCTGCGCGACGCGGTCCGCGGCCAGGAGCACGAGGTCGAGGTCGCCGACATGCGCGTGGTCAAGGTGATGAAGCGCTTCATGCCCGTGAGCGACGACTACGACGGCGCGAAGCTGACCGTCGTCAAGAACGGCGCCCGCGCCCTGACGCCGTTCGCGCTGGTCACCGTCGCGGTCTTCGCCACCGACGTCGTCTTCGCGGTCGACTCGGTGCCGGCCGTCTACGGCATCACCGGCGACCCCTACCTCGTCTTCGTCACCAACGCCTTCGCGCTGCTCGGCCTGCGCGCGCTCTACTTCGTCCTCGAGGGCGCGCTCGGCGCGCTGGAGCACCTCAGCTACGGCCTCGCCGCGATCCTCGGCTTCATCGGCGCCAAGCTGGTGCTGCACTGGGCGCACCTGGTCTGGCCGTCGGTCCCCGACGTGCCCACGCTGATGTCGCTGTTCGTCATCGTCGGCATCCTGGCCGTGACCATCGCGACCAGCCTGGCGGCCAACAAGCGCAAGCGCAGCAAGGACGCCGCGGCGTCCCTCACTCCACGGTGAGCATGGTGGCGCCGAGCCCGATCATCATCGTGCCCCCGGTCGCGCTGAGCGCGTCGAGCCGTGTCGGTCGTCGGGCGAACCAGTCGCGCGCACTGCCGGCCGCCAGTGCCCAGGCGCCGTCGGAGGCGATGGCCATCGTGCCGAAGACCAGCCCCAGCAGCATCGTCTGGAGCGCGACCGATGCGGTCGGGTCGGCGAACTGGGGCAGGAAGGCGACGAAGAACACGATCGTCTTGGGGTTGGTGGCACCCACCGTGAAGCCGATCCGCACCGGGTGCCCGCGGCGTACGGGCGTCGCGGTGGCCATCGCCAGGCGCGCGTCGCTGCGGTGACGGATGGCCTGCACGCCCAGCCACACGACGTAGGCGGCACCGGCCATCTTCACCGCGGTGTACGCCGTCGCGCTGGCCGCGACGACCGCACCGAGCCCCACCGCGACCAGGGCCACCTGGGCGAGGAGACCGAGGCCGTTGCCCACCACCGAGAGCAGCGCCTCACGGCGCCCGACGGTCAGGGCCCGGCCGATCGTGAAGAGCAGGCTCGGCCCCGGCACCTGGATGAACAAGAACGAGGCGAGGAGGAACGCGGCCCACTGGCTCGACGACGGCATGGCCCCAGTGTGGGGCCGTGCCGTCGCCGGCGTCAGGGGAATTTCAGCGGGCGGTCAGCAGCCGCAGGTGTAGTAGGTGATGTCCCAGTGGCTGCTCTCGCGGGCGTAGATGTTGCCCGAGGCAGCGCGGTACATCGTGGCGCCGTCGCTGCGCACGCCGTAGTAGGCGTAGTGGCTGGTGATGTAGCTCGACACGCAGGTGGTGGGGCTGACGTCGACCTTGTAGCCGTTCCAGTGGCTGTAGGTGCCCGACGCGTGGCCGGTCTCGGTGCCGCCGGTGATGGTGATCGCGCAGCCGCTGATCGAGCGGAAGGTCTTGATGCCGCTGACGGTCTCCTGGTTGATCTGGTCGTAGGACGTGCAGGTCGAGGTGTAGCGGCTGGTGCAGCCGCCGCTGGAGACGCGGGTGATCCCGGAGGCCGAGAGCTGGCTGGCGGCCTGCGCGTCGGTCAGCTTGGTCACCGCCGAGGCGGGACTGACGAGGCCGGTGGTCACGACGAGCGCCGCGAGGAGGGTGAGCAGGAGACGGCGGACGGTGAGGTGCATGGGCATGACTCCGTGGTCGTGGCGAGACCCCCGATGGCCTCGTCGCTGGACCCACCTGAACCGATCGGCCCGCCGGCGGTCAACCCCCGCGGCATTTCCTTTGCCCTGGCGGTTGAGTCTCTGGGAGACTCAACGCCGAGGGCGCCGTCCAGCGCCCAGCCCGCGCGTCGGCCCCAGTCCGTGCGAGGTGGCGAAGGGGAGCAGATCCTCGGACGCAGACCTCCTGTCACATCATCGACGCCCGCTGCAGCGGCGTACTGGGGACGCAGCGCAGTCGAAGGTGATCGAGGATGACCAAGGACAAGGACTTCAAGCAGGTCGTGCGTGCGCGCATGGCCGGGACCGGCGAGACCTACACGGCGGCCCGGGCAGCGCTCGAGCAGGAGGCGTACGACGCCGCGCGGGCTGAGCAGCAGCGACTGGTGGGGCGGCTGTTCACCGACGGGCGCATCGAGCGGGTGCCGGCGAAGCGCAAGGTGCGCGCCGCAGTGCTGCTCGAGGTGGTGTCGCGCTTCGAGCCTGGCCGCGACTACTCCGAGAAGGAGGTCAACGAGGTGCTCCTCGGGGTGCACGAGGACTTCGCCTACCTGCGCCGCGAGCTGGTGAACTACCACTACCTCGAGCGTGAGGACGGGCGCTACCGCACCGCCCCGGCGGCCCCGCGGCGCTCGGCCCAGGAGCAGCAGGAGGTCCCCACGTGGGAGGCGCACTGGCTGCCGGGGTTCCTCGCCGGCCGCTGAGCGGGCACTCTGGGGTGATGACGACAGCAGGCATCGACCCCGAGGTGGCGCCGTCCGGTCCGGGCTGCGTGGAGTGCGAGGCGTCCGGGGGCTGGTGGGTGCACCTGCGCCGGTGCGCGCAGTGCGGCCACGTCGGGTGCTGCGACAGCAGTCCCGCCCAGCACGCGACCGCCCACTTCGAGGTGACCGGGCACCCGGTGATGCAGAGCTTCGAGCCGGGCGAGGACTGGTTCTGGGACTTCGCCCGCTCGGTCGGTGTCGCGGGTCCCCGTCTGGCCGACCCGCAGAGCCGGCCCGAGGACCAGCCCGTGCCGGGGCCGGCGGGCCGGGTGCCCGACGACTGGCGCGACCACGTGCACTGACCCCGACCGGGACGGCCTGCACCTCGCGCCCCGCCCGACGTGCCATGCTCGCTCCATGCGTCGTACGCCGCGCATCCGCCGCGCCCGAGAGCCCCGCACCCGACCGCAGGTGGTCGCGCACCGAGGGAGCAGCCACGAGGCGGCGGAGCACACGCTCGCGGCCTACGTGAAGGCCCTCGACGAGGGCGCGGAGGCGCTGGAGTGCGACGTCCGGTTGACCGCCGACGGCCACCTCGTGTGCGTCCACGACCGCGACCTGAGGCGTACGGCGTCCACCGTCGGGCTGGTGTCGACGATGAACCTCGCCGAGCTCGACGAGCTCGACTTCGCCTCGTGGAAGAGCCCGTGGTCCGACCTCGACGACGAGGCACCGGAGCGCGACCCGGCCGACGGCAAGGTGCTGACCCTGCGCAAGCTGCTCGAGACGGTCGCCGACTACGACCGCCACGTCGAGCTCGCGATCGAGACCAAGCACCCCACCCGCTACGGCGGCCTGGTCGAGCGTCGCCTGGTGGACGCGCTCGGCGACTTCGGGTGGGACGGTGCCGGCTCCCCGGCGCGGGTGATGAGCTTCTCGCTGAACGCCGTCAGCCGGGTGCGCCGGCTGGCGCCGGAGCTCGACGTCGTGATGCTCGTCGAGAAGGCACACCACTGGCCCGTGCTGCGCCCGGTCGTCGGCGACGACTGGATCATCGGCCCCGGCATCGACGAGCTGCGCGCCCACCCGGGGCTCGGGCGGCACCTGGTCAGGGAGGGTCGAGAGATCCACGTGTGGACGGTCAACACCGCCGAGGACCTCGAGCTCTGCCTCGACCTGGGCGTGACGGCCGTGATCAGCGACAGGCCGGGCTACATGCTGGAGCTGCTCGACGCCTAGGCGTGCTCGCTGGTCTCGACGCGCCGTCGCGACCTCGCGAGCTCGGTCGCGGGCTTGCTCGACCCCCTCACCCACGCCGTCCGCTCGTCCCTCGCTGACGACTAGGGTTCGGGCATGGCCAAGAAGTCGCGCAACCGCACCCCGTCCGCCCCCGCCGCCGGCGAGGTCGGCCCCCGCCAGCCGTGCCCCTGCGGCTCGGGCAAGCGCTACAAGGCCTGCCACGGCGCGGCCGGCGGCGCGGCCCCGACCTTCGTGGCCCGTCCCTTCGAGGGCATGCCCAGCGAGTGCGACGTCATCGCCCTGCGCGAGCTGGTGCCCGCCGCGACCGCTCCGCTCACGCTCGAGGAGGGTGGGCGCACGGTCCGTCTCGCCACCCTCCTGCCGGGTGCGGCGCCGGCGATGGTGCGCGACTCCGGCGACATCTGGCTCGGCCTCCAGGTGCAGCACTCCTACGGCAACCCCGCGCGCGACCTCGGCGCGGTCCTCGAGCTCGCCCTTGCGACCGAGGAGCCGGGCATCGTGGGACTCATGAGCGCTCCCGGTGACGGGCCCTCCCTGCAGGACCTCATCAGCGACACCTCGCTCGACATCACCGTCCACGAGGGCTTCGACTACTGGATCGACGACATCCCCGACCGCGACGCGAGCATGGAGGCGGCGCTCGAGCAGGCCAACGCCGGCGTCATGCCGACCACGCGGCTCACCTCGGTCGAGGCGGCGTACTGGACCGACGTCAGCACCAAGGAGCACCTGCGCTGGGTCATGCCGCACCCCGAGGACCAGCTCCTCGACGCGCTCGCGCGTCTCCACGCGGCGGGCCAGGACTCGGTCGCCGAGGGGTCGCGCTTCGTCGGGATGTTCCGCGCCCACGGGCTGCTCGCCCCGGTGTGGGACCTGCCCCTCGGCACCGGTGCCGAGGTGCTCGAGGAGCCGGCCGCCCGCTTCGCCGCCGACCTCGAGCAGGCCCTGGGTGGTGGCGAGCTGACCGCGGCCGAGCGCTCGGCCCGCGCCGGCCTCGCCAACCGCCAGGTCACCATCCGCTGAGGGCGGGGCCTGAGGGACGATTCCACCCGGGGTCCACCCGGGCCCCACCCCGCTCCACGGCTTGGACACGGGTTGAACACAACCGGGCCAACGGTTGTGCGGGCGCTCTGCGCGGGAGTAGATTTGTCCTTGCCCGGTCGTTGTTGTTTCCCCCGTCAACAACGACCGGGCTTTCACGTCTCCGGGCGCCGGGATCGCCGCTACGGCTCGAAGCGGTAGCCCATCCCCGGCTCGGTCCGCAGGTGCCGCGGGCGCGATGGCTCGGCCTCGAGCTTGCGCCGCAGCTGGGCGATGTAGAGCCTCAGGTTGCCCTGCGCGTTCTCGTAGCCTGGCCCCCACACCTGGTCGAGGATCTGGCGCTGGCTGATCAGCTTGCCGGGGTGGCGCACGAGGAGCTCGAGCAGCCGCCACTCGGTCGGGGTCAGGCGCACCTCCGCGCCACGGACCGTCACCCGCGTGGCGGCCAGGTCGACGCAGGCCTCGCCGAACTCCACCCGCGGCTGCTCGCCCTCGGGGGCGTTGCGCCGCAGCATGGCGCGCAGGCGCGCGAGCAGCTCGTCCATCCCGAAGGGCTTCGTCACGTAGTCGTCGGCGCCGGCGTCGAAGGCGTCGACCTTGTCGATGCTGTCCGCACGCCCCGAGAGCACGAGGATGGGGACGCTCGACCAGCCGCGCAGGCCGGTGATCACGTCGACGCCGTCCAGGTCGGGCAGCCCGAGGTCGAGGATGACGAGGTCGGGCACCCGCGCGGCGGCCTCCTCCAGCGCCTCCGTGCCGTCGCTGGCCGTGGCCACCTCGTAGCCCCTCGCCCGCAGGTGGATGGCGAGGGCTCGGACGATCTGGGGCTCGTCGTCCACGACGAGGATGCGACTCACGGCGACACCGGCTCCCCGGCGCGGGCGGCCGCGACGCCCGGGAGGTCGATGACCACGGTGAGCCCGCCCCCGACGGTGTCCGTGAGCTCGATGGTGCCGCCCATGGCCTCGACGAGGCCGCGGGACAGGGCGAGGCCGAGCCCGAGCCCCGTGGGCGTCGTGTCGCCCAGGCGCTGGAACGGGACGAAGACGCGCTCACGGTCGGCGGCGGCGATGCCGGGTCCGTGGTCGACCACCTGCACGACCACGCGGTCCTGCTTTCCGCCGGCGCGCACGACGGGCGGATCGACGGCGAACCGCTGGGCGTTGGCGACGACGTTGACCAGCACCCGCTCCAGCAGTCCGGGGTCCGCGACGACCTCCGGCAGGTGGTCGGGGAGGTCGACCAGGACCCTGCGGCGTCGGACGACGATGTCCTCGAGCGCAGACGCCACGACGTCCTCCAGCGGGAACGGTCGGGTGCGCACCGGCATGGCGCCCGCTTGCAGCCTGCTGAGGTCCAACAGGTTGTCGACCAGCGCTGCGAGCGTGTCGAGCGCCTCGTCAGCCGTGGCCAGGAGCTCGTCGCGGTCGGCGCGGTCGATCACCACGTCGGGGGACCGGAGTCCCGAGACCACCGCCTTCGCGGTCGCGAGGGGGGTGCGCAGGTCGTGGCCCACGGCGACGAGCAGCGCCGTACGCAGCTTGTTGCCCGCCTCGAGCTCGGCCGCCTGGCGTACGGCGGACGCTCGGCGGGCGGCGAGGTCGACGACCCAGCCGACCATGACCGAGATGGCCGCGAAGACCAGGACCGCGACGACGTCGGTGTCCTGCTGGACACGGAAGGTGTGGAACGGCTCGGTGAAGAAGAAGTTGAGCAGCCCCGCGCTCAGCGCGCTGGCGAGCAGGGCCGGCCCCAGGCCACCGACCAGGGCGCTGCCGACGACCAGGAGCATGAACAGCAGGGCGTCACTGGCCAGGCCGAGGTGCTCGCGCACCGGCACGAGCACCGCCACCAGCGCTGCCGCCCCGATGACGGCGAGCGCGTAGCCGGCGAGACGGCGCCGCTCGCTGAGGCTGCCGCGGACCATCGCTCCTCCTGACGCATCGCCGCCCGCGGATCGCGGGGTCCTCATTGTGCCCCCGGGAGCGAGCGTGGTGCCGGTCACCTCCGCTCCCGCCGTGCCGCCACGCCGGCGGCGACCAGCACGAAGACGCCCAGGCGCACCGCGTCCCACGGTGCCAGGGTCAGCTCGCCCGCGGTGTTGACGGCGAAGCCCGTGGCGAGGGCCCAGCCCGTGAGGCCCAGGAGCAGGGCGCGGGTGGCGTCGAGGAAGTGCGCCAGCACGGTCGTCGCGACGAGCAGGAGCGCGACGCCGTCGAACCCCGCCGGTCCGACGGCGGCCAGGAGCAGCAGCGTCGCTGCGCCCAGGCCGCACCGGACCTCGACCTCGTCGGTCACCGCACCGTGTTCCATGGCTCCGAGTCAAGCGCGCATGCAGGGCCCACCGGGGAGTCCTGACGCGATCCTGACGCGCTGGAGCCGATCGCTTGCAGCACTCAGGCGGCCGAGCGGACCGAGGCCGTTATGGCTGCGTTAGGCCGCCCCGGTACGGGCCCCCGGCGGGGTTTGATCGAAGGCGTGAGCACAGACGTGATCCCGGCCGAGCCGCGGGCAGAACGCTTCAGGGAGTGGTTGTTCGAGCGCCCCGAGACCACGGAGCGCCATGCTGGACCGCACGCGAGCGCGGCGGCCGGGGACGCCCCCCAGCCGTGGTGGAGGGTCATGTGCCTCACGGGGGTCGACTACTTCTCCACCCTCGGCTACCAGCCCGGCATCGCGTTCCTGGCAGCCGGGCTGCTGAGCCCGTTGGCGACGATCATCCTGGTGCTGCTCACGCTGTTCGGCGCGCTGCCGGTCTACCGTCGGGTCGCGGCCGAGAGCCCGCACGGCCAGGGCTCGATCGCGATGCTCGAGCGTCTCCTGCCCTTCTGGCGCGGCAAGCTGTTCGTGCTGGGACTGCTGGGCTTCGCCCTCACCGACTTCATCATCACCATCACGCTGTCGGCCGCGGACGCCAGCGCGCACGTGGTGGAGAACCCGCACGTGCCCGCCTTCCTCGTCGGGCAGGAGCTGTGGATCACCCTCGGCCTCATCGCCCTGCTCGGGGCGGTCTTCCTCAAGGGCTTCACCGAGGCGATCGGGGTGGCCGTCGTCCTCGTGGTGGTCTACCTGGCGCTCAACGCGGTCGTGATCGGGGTGGCCGCCGCCCACGTCGCGCAGGACGCCCGCGTCGTCACCGACTGGACCTCCGCCCTGACCACCCAGCACGGCGACGTGGTGATGATGGTCGCGATCTCGCTGACCCTCTTCCCCAAGCTGGCCCTGGGCATGTCGGGCTTCGAGACCGGGGTGGCCGTGATGAGCCACGTCCGCGGGGAGCCGACCGACGAACCGGCGCGCCCCGAGGGCAGGATCCGGCACACGCAGCAGATGCTCACCACCGCCGCCTGCATCATGAGCTGCTACCTCATCGCCTCCAGCCTGGTCACGACGCTGCTCATCCCGGCCGCGGAGTTCGAGAAGGGCGGCGCTGCCAACGGGCGGGCGCTGGCCTACCTGGCCCACCGCTACCTCGGCAACACCTTCGGCACGGCGTACGACGTCTCGACGATCCTCATCCTCTGGTTCGCCGGCGCCTCCGCGATGGCGGGGATGCTCAACCTGATCCCGCGCTACCTGCCGCGCTACGGGATGTCACCGGAGTGGGCCGGGGCCGTGCGCCCGCTGGTGCTCGTGCTGACCGCCACCGCGTTCCTGATCACGTGGGTCTTCGACGCCGACGTCGACGCCCAGGGCGGCGCCTACGCCACCGGCGTGCTGGTGCTGATGACGTCGGCCGCGGTCGCCGTCACGCTGGCCGCCCGGCGCGCCGGGCAGCGACGGCGTACGTGGGGCTTCGCCGCGATCACGCTCGTGCTCGTCTACACGACCCTGGACAACGTGCGCGAACGACCGGACGGCGTGAAGATCGGCGCCTGCTTCATCGCCGCCATCATCGGGGTGTCCGTGCTCTCGCGCCTGGCGCGGGCGCTGGAGCTGCGGACCACCGAGATCACCTACGACGGCACGGCGGAGGCCTTCCTGCGCGACTGCGCGCGCCGCTCGATCCGGCTCGTCGCCCACGAGCCCGGTGCGCGCGACCTGGACGAGTACGAGCAGAAGGTGCGCCAGGTCACCGATGACCACGAGCTCCCCAACGCGGGCGACATCATCTTCGTCGAGGTCACGATCGGCGACTACTCCGACTTCGAGAGCCGCATCGACGTGCGGGGCGAGGTGCTGCACGACCACTACCGCGTGCTCACCGTCACCGGGTCGTCGGTCCCCAACACGCTGGCGTCGCTGCTGCTCGACATCCGTGACCGCACGGGCGTGCGCCCCCACATCTACTTCGAGTGGACCGAGGGCAACCCCCTGCCCAACCTGCTCCGGTTCCTCTTCTTCGGGGTGGGCGAGGTGGCACCCGTCACCCGCGAGGTGGTGCGCCGTGCCGAGCCCCAGCGGCGCCGTCGGCCGCACATCCACGCCGGGTGAGCCCTGTGCTCGACCCGGGGGGCGGCCCGAGTGCCCGCCATCATGAGCACTCGGGCCTCGGCTCAGGGGCAGTCATGGCTGCCTGTCGAGCCTGCACCGCCAGTACCCCCGCATGCCGATCGCATGCCCGCGACCCGACATCGTCCGCTCCGGGCTCGCGCGATCAGTCGCGGCTCCGCCGCACCCGCCACGCCTCGAGGTGCTTGAAACCCTTCGCCGGCACCCGCCGCACGCGGCGCCACCGCCACTCCTGCTCCGGGGCGTCCGGGGCGTCCGGTGCGTCCGGGTCCGCCTCGTCGGCGCCGGTGAGCGCCTCGTGGACGCCGGCGTCGACCAGCACGGTGCCCGGTCGGGCGGCCGAGGTCAGGCGCGAGGCCGCGTTGACCGTCGAGCCGAACACGTCCCCGAGACGGCGTACGACGGCTCCGTGGGCGATGCCGACGCGCACCGCCGGGAAGGGGTCGTCGGGGTCGTCCCCGCGGGCGGTCAGCGCGAGGGCGAGCGCCACCGCGTTGGCAGGGTCGGGGACGGTGAAGAGCACCTCGTCACCGATGGTCTTGATCACCTGGCCGCCGTGGTCGACGACGAGCGTGGTGGTGTCCTGCTCGAAGCGGTCGACCCACTCGACGAGCTCCGCCCCGTCGAGGCTCCGGCTCTGCGTGGTGTAGCCCACGATGTCGACGAAGCAGACGGACATGTGGGTCTCGGTGCTGCTGAGCGTCGCGGCGTCCTCCAGCAGGTGCTGCGAGGCGCTGGCCAGGTGTCGTCGCCAGACGTAGGACTGGAGCGCCTCGACGCGCGGGAGGACGTCGCTGGCCAGGTCGGTCAGCGCGCGGCTCGGGTCGGCGCCCTCGACAGCGGCGCCGGCAAGCAGGGTGGTCTGCCACTCGGCCAGCCGGGCGAAGCTGCGACCCCACGTGCGCACCAGCGCCGCCTGCGACTCGGGCGGCAGGATGCCCATCTCGACCAGGTCGACGGTCGTGCGCAGCGCCTCGACGTCGCTCTCCGCGAAGGCCACGTCGTCGTCGGTGTGGTGCGGGAAGCCGAGCTGGTGCCACAGCATCACCGCGAGGTCGAGCGGGACGCCGGCGCGCTCGGCCACCTCGACCCGGGTGAGGCTGGGCTCCTGCCCGAGCAGGAACGCGTCGAGCGCGCCCACCGCGATCAGTCGCCCGTGACGCGCCCGGCCGCTGCGGCGCGGAGGGCGGCGCCGAAGGCCGGGACCTCGTCGGCGAGCTGCTCGATCTTCTCGCTGGTGAAGTGCACGACCCGGAGCGGGGTCAGTGCCACCACCGTCGCCGAGCGCAGGGTGCGGTTGACGATCGCGGTCTCCCCGACGACCGCGCCGGGTCCGAGGGTGGCGATCTCGACGCCTCCCTTGCGCACCGACACCTCGCCCTCGGTGATCAGGTAGGCCTTGTCGGCCGGGGTGCTCTCCGCGATGGGCGACCAGCCCTGGGGGAGCCGCAGCGCGCTGCCGCCGGCCAGGACGCGCTCGACGTCGGCTGGGTCCAGGGCATCCAGGATGGAGTCAGTCATGCCCGGTCAACGAGCCACCGGGCCGAACGTGATGCCCGTCGTCGCACGATCAGTCGGCCCGCAACGGCTCGCGCGAGACCGGGCAGCTCATGCAGCGCGGTCCGCCGCGGCCCGAGCCCAGCTCGGACCCGGCGATGCGGACGACCTCGATGCCGGCGTCCTCGAGCCGGTCGTTGGTCTCGTCGTTGCGCTCGTAGGCCACGGCCACGCGCGGCGCGAGCGCCAGCGTGTTGTTGCCGTCGTCCCACTGCTCGCGCTCCGCGGTGACCGGGTCGAGGCCGGTGTCGATCTGGTGCAGCGTGTCGATCTGCATCGCCTTGGCCGCGGCCACGAGGAACGGCTCGGACTCGCTGACGTCGAGCGTGAGGTCGGACTCGCCCGAGCCGGGGTCGGCCAGGGTGACGGTCACCGCGCGCAGGGTGTCGGCGACGTTGGGATACATCACGACCTTGTCGACGTCGACCATCGTGCACACGGTGTCGAGGTGCATCGTCGCGCGCTCCTGCGCGATCGGCACGGCCAGCACGGTGTGGGCGAGGTCGGCGTGGAAGACCTGGCGGGCGAGGCGCTCCACGCCGGCGGGCGTCGTACGCTCACCGACGCCGACGGCGATGACACCGGGGGCCAGCAGCAGGACGTCGCCGCCCTCGACGTGCTCGTTGTGCCAGCCGTGGATCTTGCGGGTGCCGGCGAAGCGCGGGTGCTCGGTGTAGATCAGCTCGGTCAGCTGCGTCTCGCGCTTGCGCGCGGGCATCGCGAGGCTGGTGACGGCGACCCGGTCGCGCACCCACACGCTGGAGTCGCGGGTGAAGAGCAGGTTGGGCAGCGGGTCGACGAGGAAGTCGTGGGGGTCGAGCAGGCTGGTGACCAGCCCGTGGCCGCCGCGGACCTCGTCGTTGCGGATGCCGGCGGTGAGCACGTCGGTCAGCTCGGCCGGGGCGAGGTCGCGCAGCGCCTGCGCGAGGTAGCGCCGCATGGTGTCGCCGAGGTGCAGCCCCGACAGCGCGCTGGTGATCGCGTGGTTGCGGGCGAGCTCGCTGTCGAGGGTCTCGGTGAGCAGCTCGGTGAGGTAGAGCACCTCGACGCCGCGGTTGCGCAGCGTCTCGGCGAAGGCGTCGTGCTCCTCCTGCGCCCGGCTGACCCACGGGATGCCGTCGAAGAGCAGCCGGTCGTTGTTGCGGGGCGTGAGCCGCTTGAGCTCGTTGCCGGGGCGGTGGAGCATGACGGTGGCCAGCCGGCCGACCTCGCTGTCGGCGCCGTGGGGAGAGGTGACCATGGCCCGGACTCTAGTGCCGGTCGGTGCGGCCGGGCGAGCGGCCGGGGTGCTCGCCGATGTGCAGCCACGGGCACGCACGTGCGGCGGACGTGGCCCCGCGTTGCCGATCGGGAGGGGCCATGTCCGCCGCACGTGCTCACGCGGCGTTGGCGTGACCCGGGAAGTGGGCACGCCAGGCGTCACTCAGACGGAGCGGTGTGCCGGGCAGTCCGCGAGCGAGCAGGACCCGGTGGACGCGGGCGAGCGTCTCGGCGGGCTTGGCGAAGATCCCCGAGCTGATCACCGGCAGCAGGCGCCAGCCGTCGTCGTCGCTCGCGTCGCGTCGCTCGAGGTCGGCCTCCCAGGCCTCGGGCGTCAGCACGTGGACCTTGCCGTTGAACTCGACCGCCACCTTGACCGCCGGATAGGCGAGGTCGTACTTGCGGAGCACCTCGCCGTCCGCGTCGCGCACCTCGAGGTTGACGACCGGCTCGGGAAGCCCCGCGAGGACCACCAGCATCCGCAGTCGCGTCTCCATCGGTGAGTCCACCTTCGCCCGGACGTACGCCGCTGCCTGCGCGGCCGCTCGCGCAGCCGGGTGCGACACCTCGGCGCACCACCGCACCAGGGCCGCCTGGCTCACCAGCCCCCGTCGCACCATCGCGTCGCCCAGCACGACGAGGTCGACCAGGCTCAGGAGTGACGCCATCTCCACGAACAGCATCCACGGCTCCGACACCCGTACGCCCTGGACCACCCGGGTGGTCACCTGCCGTCCGGTGCGCGATCCCGCCCGACCGCCGACGTGGACCTTCACCCCCTGGTGCCGGCGGCGCTGGCCCGCCCTCGGGACGCTCACGTGCTCCCACCCGATGGTCGGGATCGGCAGGTCGTAGACGCGAGCCGCAGTGGCGTGGCTCGCCCAGGCCACACCGGCGTACGGCAGCAGGGCCGCTCGCGCCCGGACGAGCGGGGTCACCACCGTGGCGGCTGCGACGTACGTGCCGGGCAGCACCGTGCGGAAGCCCGGTCCGCGCAGCTGTTTGGGCGTGATGCCCGCGGTGATCGCCGCCTGGCGCCGGAACGGCTGGTGCAGGTCGAGGTCCATCCCGTGATCGTGCCGCCGTCGGCCGGCGTCCTGCGCCGGTCATCCACAGCCCCCGCCGCAGGTGCGGCGGTCGTGGCCCTCCGTCGCGCGCTCCGAGGGCCAGTTCCGCCGCACGTGCGGTGGACTCAGGCCGACGCGGCCCGCCACTCGTCGCGGAGGATGGCGTACTCGTAGGAGCTGGTCCACGTGCCCTTCGACCAGAAGTCGGCCACCCGGTCGACCTCGCGCCGCATGCCGAGGCGCTCGCAGAGGGCGGCGGAGCGCTCGTTGCGGGCGTCGAGGTTGGCCACGACGCGGCGCAGGCCGTAGTGCTCGAACGCCATGCGCAGCACCTCGCGGGCTGCCTCGGTCGCGAACCCGCGCCCGGCGTGCTGGGGCAGGACCGTCCAGCCGATCTCGCCCTCGCTGAGACCCGTGCCCTGCAGGTGCAGCATCGAGTCGCCGACGACCTCGCCGTCGTGCTCGACGACGAGGCCGACGAACCTCCCGTCGCCGGGCTGCGTGCGACGACGCACCATCTCGTGCACCTCTGCGCGGTTCATCGCGCGGCTGAGCAGCAGGCTGGTCCACTCCTCCGACGCCCACGCCTCGACGTAGGCCTCCGCGTCTCCGGGCTCGTGGGGGCGCAGCAGCAGCCGCTCGGTGCGCAGCGGCCACACGGGCGGCACCGGGGTGAGGAACTCCGCGCGCGGGCCGTCGACCCACCGCTCACGGTCGGTGGGGCCGCCGAAGCGCAGCCGGTCGTACGCCGTCATCGGCAGCAGCAGCGTGTCGAGGCCCGGCACCCCGAGCACGCCGTCGACCGCCTCGCCGAGCATCCCGCGCCCGGTCGGGTCGTGCGGGTCGCGGCGCAGCAGGTCGAGCGCGGCGGCGGCCTCGGCGATGCGCTCGGTCCGCTGCCGGATGCGCACCGGGGTGACCTCGCGCAGGCAGACGTGCTGCCCGGACAGGTAGTGCACCCACTCCTGCTCGCCGGTCGCGGGGTCGTCGGGCCAGAACGCGACGAACCACCTCCGCAGCCGCTCGACGCCGCCGGCCACCTCGGCCAGCTCGCCGTGCGCGGGCGGCACCATGGGCGTCTGGTCGCCGAGGACGTACGACGGCAGCGGCAGGTGGTCTGCGAGCATCAGCTCCAGCGCCTCGGAGGTGGCGGGCACGAAGTGCTCGCGCACGTAGGCCTCGTCGTCGGGGCCCATCGGGTGGTCGCCGTTGACCGCGACGTAGCGGTCGTGGACCGCCATCACGAGCCGAGGGCTCAGCGCGTCATCTCCCACACGGTCAAGACTGCCATCAGGACGCAGACCGTGGCACCCACGTAGTGCAGGACCGACTCCTTGACGTGCTGGAGCAGCACGCGGCCGACGATGACGGCGAGGCCGGAGACGGCCAGCAGCGCGCCCCACGCGCCGATGAAGACCGAGACGGGGTCGTCGTACTTCGCGACGAGCGAGATCGTGAGCAGCTGCGACAGGTCGCCCCACTCCGCGGCGAAGAGCACCAGGAACGACGTCACCACGACCTTGAGGCCGTGGGCGGTGGCGTCGGCCTTGGCGGCGTACTCCGCCTCCTGCTCGGCCTCGTCCTCGTCGGCCGAGCGGGCCTCGCGCACGAGGATGACCGCGCCGATCGCGAACATCAGCGCGGCGACGGTGTGGATGACCTGCTCGGGCAGGAACGACGCGGCCTTGCCGATCCCGATCGCGACCCCGGTCTGCACCAGGAAGGCCAGGCCCACGCCGATCCAGACGAAGAGCGGGCGCATCTTGGTCGACATCACCAGCGTGGCGATGAAGGTCTTGTCGGGCAGCTCGACGACGAAGATGGCGCCGAAGGAGAGGGCGACGACGAGGAGATCGATCACCGGGGAAGTGTGTCAGTCACTCCGCGCGGAAGGCGTCGGCGGGGTAGACCCCCAGCACCTTGACCTCGGTGGTGAAGAACGCCAGCTCCTCCAGCGCGTTGCGCACGCCCGGGTCGTCGGGGTGGCCGTCGACCTCGGCGAGGAACTGGGTGGCGGTGAAGTGCCCGCCGACCATGTAGCTCTCGAGCTTGGTCATGTTGACGCCGTTGGTCGCGAAGCCGCCGAGCGCCTTGTAGAGCGCGGCGGGCAGGTTGCGCACGTTGAAGATGAACGTCGTCACGACCGGCCCGACGCCCGCGGGCGCCTGCTCGAAGTCGCGCGAGAGCACCACGAAGCGCGTGGTGTTGTGGTCCTCGTCCTCGATCTCCTCGCGCAGCACCTGCAGGCCGTAGATCCCGGCGGCCAGCGGCGGCGCGATCGCGGCCTGGGTGAGGTCGCCGGCCTCCGCGACCTCGCGGGCGGCGCCGGCGGTGTCACCGGCGACGACCGGCGTGAGGCCGAGCTCGCGGATGACGCCACGGCACTGGCCGAGCGCGTGGACGTGGCTGTGGACGGTGCGCAGCGAGTCGACGGTGGCCCCGGGGAGCGCCATCAGGGAGAACTGGATGCGCAGGAAGCGCTCGCCCACGATGTGCAGGCTCGAGGTGGGCAGGAAGTGGTGGATGTCGGCCACGCGGCCCGCGATCGAGTTGTCGATCGGGATCATCGCCAGGTCGGCGTCGCCGTTCTCCACGGCCGCGAAGGCGTCCTCGAACGACGCGCACGCCCACGGCTCCCAGTCGGGGTAGGCCTGCTGGCAGACCAGGTGGGAGTTGGCCCCGGGCTCTCCCTGGTAGGCGATGCGGCGGCTCACCGGGCGAGTGTGTCACCTCCCGTCGTGTCCGGCGGGCCGTGACCGCCGGGCGAACATAGGGTCACCCCATGCTCGCCGTGCTCGCCGTCCTCCTCGCCGCGCTGGCCTGCGTGCTCGCCGGCCTCGCCCTGCGTCGTACGACGTCGCGCCCCGGCGGCGAGGGCGTCGACGCGCTGCCCGAGGACGTGCACGGCCTGCGGCAGGAGGTCGCTGCCCTCAAGGCCGAGAGCTCCGACGCGCTGCGGCACCTCTCGGTGGTGCGCTACGACGCGTTCGGCGACGTCGGCGGGCACCTGAGCTGGAGCCTGGCCGTGCTCGACGACGCCGGCAACGGCGTGGTGCTCACCTCGATCCACGGCCGCAGCGAGGCCCGGACCTACGCCAAGTCGGTGGCCGGCTGGACCTGCGAGCAGCAGCTCTCGCCCGAGGAGGACGAGGCGATCGAGCACGCCCGCCCCTGAGCGGAGGCCGGGTGCTGTAACGCCGGGTTGGGTCTTGTTCTACCCATGTCCTACGGGGGTGCCTACAAGCACCAACCCGGCGTTACAAGGGGGGGGTACGTCAGCGCGGGACGCGCACCAGCAGCCGCCCGTGGATGCACTCCATCCACAGCTCGCGGCCCTCGCCGATCGAGTCGCCGTCGAGCTGGCGCGGGGTGTCGGTCGACGCCCTGACCCGCACCCGCGAGCCGGTGCGGCGGTCGAGCGTCTCGTCGACGATCGTGCTCTTGCGCAGCACGCGCATCGCCACGGTGATCCACGACAGGAACTGGCGCGGGTGGATGATCACCACGTCGAGGATGCCGTCGTCGATCGTCGCGTCGGGCAGGAGCGGCATCCCGGCCTGCAGGAAGCCGACGTTGCCGACCACGACGGTGCGCGCCCGGTGCACCGAGGGCTCCTCGTCGTCGATCTGCACCTCCACCTTGATCGCGGGGAACATCAGCGACTTCAGCCCCGAGACGACGTAGGCCACCCAGCCGATCTTCTTCTTGATGTCCTCGTTGACGCCCTCCATGATCGCGGCGTCGAAGCCCATGCCGGCCATGACCATGAAGTGGGTGTCCTCGATGCCGTCGCCGCCCACCTTGACCAGGTCGATGGCGCGGTCCTGGCCGTTGAGGGCGACGTCGATCGCCGAGCGCAGGTAGAGCGGGACGTCGAGGTTGCGGGCCAGCAGGTTGCCGGTGCCGGCCGGGACGATCCCGACGGGGATGCCGGTCCCGGCGAGCTCGGCGCACACCTCGCGCACCGTGCCGTCGCCGCCGCAGACGATGACCAGGTCGGCGCCCGAGACGGCCGCCTTCTCGGCCATCCCGGTGCCGGGGTCCTCGATCGTCGTGTACTGCCAGGTCGGCTCCGACCAGCCGGACGCCTTCGCCATCTCCGACACGATCGCGCGGAACTGGCCCACGTCCTCGACCTTGATCGGGTTCAGGATCACCGCGAGCCGGCGCTCGGAGGTGTAGACCTCCGGCAGCGGCTCGGCCTTCGCGGCCGTCGACCGCGGGCGCGGGTCGATGAGGGCCAACGCCAGGAAGTAGACCGTCAGCGCCAGCAGGGAGCCGGCGATCACGTCGGTCGGGAAGTGCCGCCCCAGCAGCACCCGGTCGAGGCACACCGTCAGCCACCAGACCACCGCCAGCGCGATGCCGAGACGGCGCAGGCTCGCCCGGCGCACGAACAGCACGATCAGCGTCACCAGGACCGCCGCGAACGCGGCGGCCGACGACGCGTGGCCCGAGGGGAAGCTGAACGAGTTGAGCGGGCTGAAGTCGGTGCCCTGCCACTCCGGCCGGTCGCGGCCCAGCCAGGTCTTGAAGAACGTCGTCGCCAGGGAGGTGGCGATCATCACGACCGCGGCGAGCAGCGCTGCCCAGCGCTGGCGTCGTACGACGAGCGCGAGCACGAGCAGCACGGTCAGGATCGTCATGCCGAGGGTGCCGAAGAGCTCCTCGATGAGTCGCAGCGTGTCGAGGGCGAGCCGCGAGTTGTCGGCCCAGTCCTCCAGCGCCCGTCCCTCGACGTCGAAGCCGTCGAGCGGGGCCCGGTCCTGGGTGACCGAGTAGGCGAGCACGGCGTAGAGCACACCGAAGAGGAGCGCGAGCACCACGCTGCGGCGGCGAGAGGGGGGAGTCACCCGCGCAGTATGCCCAAACCGAATCGTCGGCCCCACGCCCATCCGGCTAGCCTTTCACCGTGATCGACCCCCGCCTGCTCCGTGACGACCCCGACCGCGTGCGCGCCGCCCAGGCCAAGCGCGGGCTGTCCGCCGACGTCGTGGACCGCGCGCTGGAGGCCGACACCGCCCGCAGGCAGGCGATCGCCGACTTCGAGTCGAAGCGGGCCGAGCAGAAGGCCAGCGGCGCCCGTGTCGCCAAGGCGCAGGGCGAGGAGAAGCAGGCCCTGCTCGCCGCGGTCAAGGACCTCGCCGCCGGGGTCAAGGCCGCCGAGGCCGCCCGCAACGCGGCCGAGGCCGCCTGGGACGAGGCCATCAGGGCGATCCCCAACCCGGCCGCCGACGAGGCACCGGCCGGGGGTGAGGACGACTTCGTCGTGCTCGAGCACGTCGGCACGCCCCGCGAGTTCGACTTCGAGCCGCGCGACCACATCGAGCTCGGCAAGATGCTCGGCGCGATCGACCTCGAGCGCGGCGCCAAGGTCAGCGGCTCGCGCTTCTACTTCCTCACCGGCATCGGCGCCCAGCTCGAGCTTGCGCTGGTCAACATGGCCATGGACCAGGCGCGCAACGCCGGCTTCACCCAGGTGATCGCCCCGTCGCTGGTCAAGCCCCGCGCGATGGAGGGCACCGGCTTCCTCGGCCAGGCCGCCGACGACGTCTACCGCATCGAGGGCGAGGACCTCTACCTCGTCGGCACCAGCGAGGTCGCGATGGCGGCCTACCACTCCGACGAGATCCTCGACGCCGCCGCGCTGCCGCGCCGCTACGCCGCCTTCAGCCCGTGCTTCCGCAAGGAGGCCGGCTCGCACGGCAAGGACACCAAGGGCATCATCCGGGTCCACTGGTTCGACAAGGTGGAGATGTTCGTCTACACCACCGTCGAGGAGTCCTACGCCGAGCACCAGCGGCTGCTGGCGTGGGAGAAGGAGTTCCTCGACCGGCTCGAGGTGGCCTACCGCGTCATCGACGTGGCGGCCGGTGACCTGGGCCTGAGCGCCCAGCGCAAGTTCGACTGCGAGGTGTGGATCCCCACCCAGGGCAAGTTCCGCGAGCTGACCTCGACGTCCAACTGCACCGACTTCCAGTCGCGTCGCCTCGACATCCGCACCCGCGTGGACGGCCAGACCGTCCCGGTCGCCACCCTCAACGGCACGCTCACCGCCATCACCCGCACGATCGTGGCGATCCTGGAGACCCACCAGAACGAGGACGGCTCGGTCACCGTGCCGCAGGCGCTGCGTCCCTACCTCGGCGGCCTGGAAGTGCTGAAGCCCCTTGTCTGACTGGCAGCCCCGCGTCGTCGCCCTCGACATCGACGGCACCCTGCTCAAGTGGGTCGACGGGCAGACCGAGGACTACGAGACCGTCTCCCGCGACGTCTACGACGCCGTGCACCGTGCGCTCGACACGGGCGCGCACGTCGTGCTGGCGAGTGGGCGCTCGCCCCACGGCATGACCCGCATCGCCGACCTGCTCGACATCCCGCGCGAGGAGGCCGACCAGCTGTGGGTCGTGGCGTCCAACGGCGCGGTGGTCTTCCGCTACCCGCCGATGGAGGTCGTCCACGAGGAGACCTTCGACGCCGCCCCCGCCGTCGCCGCCGTGCTGGAGCACCACCCGCACGCGCTGGTCGCCGTCGAGGAGCGCGAGGTCGGCGGATACCGGGTCAACCGGGTCTTCCCCGACGGCGAGCTGTCCGGCGCCCAGATCATCACCCACGTCGACGACATCGTCGGCGAGCCGGTGAGCCGTGTGATCGTCCGCGACCCCGAGGCGACCGCCGACGACTTCCTCGAGCTCGCCGGCAAGCTCGGGCTGCACGGCACCGACTACGTCGTCGGCTGGACAGCCTGGATGGACCTGTCGCCGGTCGGCGTCTCGAAGGCCTCAGGTCTGCAGCACGTGGTCGACAAGATCGGGCTCACCCCCGACGACGTGCTCGCCATCGGTGACGGCCGCAACGACATCGAGATGCTGCGCTGGGCCGGCCTCGGCGTGGCGATGGGCCAGGCCGTCGACGAGGTCAAGGCCGCAGCCGACCACGTGACCGCGACCGTCCACGACGAGGGCGCCGCCGTGGAGATGTCGCGCTGGTTCCCGCCCGCCGGCGGCTGAGGTGCCCCCTCGCGCTCCCCGCCTGGTCGCCACCGACCTCGACGGCACCCTGCTCCACTCCGACGGCACCGTCACCGACCGCACCCGCGCCGTGCTCGCCGAGCTCGACGCCCGCGGCGTACCGGTCGTGTTCACCACCGGGCGGCCCATCCGCTGGATGGAGGAGCTGTGGGACGACGTGGGCGGCCACGGGCTCGCGATCTGCAGCAACGGCGCCCTGGTGTACGACGTCGCGCGCCGGCAGGTGCGTGACTTCCGGGCGGTGCCGCGCGAGGTGGGCGTGTCGATCGCCCAGCAGCTGCGCGCGGCCGTGCCCGGCACGCACTTCGCGATCGAGCACACCGCCGGCTGGGCCAGCGAGGTCGACTTCCCGCGCCACCCCGACGACCGCGCCGAGCGCACGAGCGGCGAGCTGTCCGACATCTTCCGCGACGACGTGGTGAAGGTCCTCGCGGTGCACCGCGACCTCGAGCCGGAGGAGTTCTGGCGCCAGGTCGAGACCGTGGTGGGCGACCAGGTCGTCACCACCTGGTCGTCGTCCTTCGCCCTGGTCGAGATCAGCGCCGCCGGCGTCACCAAGGCCTCGACCCTCGAGGCGCTCGCCGCGGAGATGGGCGTGGTCGCCGCCGAGGTGGTCGCCTTCGGCGACATGCCCAACGACCTGCCGATGCTCGAGTGGGCCGGCACGTCCTACGCCATGGCCAACGCCCACGGCAGCGTCCGCGACCTCGCCGACCACCTCGCGCCGAGCAACGACGACGACGGCGTGGCACGGGTGCTCACCGACCTCTTCGGCCTCTCCGCCGCCCCCTCTCGCTAGGCTGCCCGCCATGATCCGTGCCGCCCGCCTCGCCGCCGTGCTGCTGCTCGCGTGCCTCGGACTCGTCCTCACCGTCAGCTCGCCCGCCTCCGCCGCGTGCACCTGCAAGCAGGGCCAGCTCGAGCAGCAGGTCAAGCGCGCCGACGCGATCTTCATCGGCACCATCGACAAGGTGGAGCCCGCCGGCAACGACTACACCTACGACATCACCGCCTCGCGCGCCTACCAGGGCTCGCCCGAGCGCTCCACGCAGGTCTTCTCCGCCGGTGG
This sequence comes from Nocardioides sp. Soil774, assembly GCF_001428125.1. Classification (GTDB taxonomy): domain Bacteria; phylum Actinomycetota; class Actinomycetes; order Propionibacteriales; family Nocardioidaceae; genus Nocardioides. The sequence goes on from NZ_LMSM01000008.1 coordinate 493,254, forward strand.
CAAGAGCGCCTGCGGCCTCGGCGAGCTCTCGGTCGGCACGACCTACGTCTTCCTCGCCACCGGCACCGCCGCGCCCTACGACGCCGACAGCTGTGGCGGCACGAGCGTGGCCAACCCGACCAAGGTCGCCAAGATCGAGAAGCTGCTCGGCGAGGGCACCTCGGTCGAGCCGCCCCCGCCGCCGAAGGCCGTCCTGACCAAGGTCGAGGACTCCGCGCCGCCGGGCTTCGCGCGCGCGGCCGCTCCCGGGGCCGCTGCCGCGATCATCGGCCTGCTCGGCCTCGTCGTCGTACGCCGTCTCGCGCGCCACTGAGGTCGCGCATCACACCGCTGCCGACGTAGTCCGTGTCAAAAGGGCTGCTTGGACCCGGGTCAGGCAGCCCACTTGATACGGACTATCGCGCGGGCGTCAGAGGTACATGCCGCCGCTCGAGCTGCCGGACTCCGGGCCCTCCTCGGAGGGCATGGTCGGCATCCCCATCGGCTGCTGGTGCGGGGCGTGGCCGGAGCCCGCCGGCAGCGCGCGGCGCATCTGCTCGAGCTGGGCGCGCGAGGCCATCTGCTGGGCGTAGATCGCGGTCTGGATGCCGTGGAAGAGGCCCTCGAGCCAGCCCACGAGCTGGGCCTGGGCGATGCGCAGCTCACCCTCCGAGGGCGTGCCCTCCTCGGTGAAGGGCAGCGAGAGCCGCTCGAGCTCCTCGACCAGCTCGGGCGCGAGGCCCGACTCGAGCTCCTTGATGGAGGCGGCGTGGATCTCCTTGAGGCGCTGGCGGCTGGCCTCGTCGAGGGGAGCGGCCTTCACCTCCTCGAGGAGCTGGCGGATCATGCTGCCGATCCGCATCACCTTGGCCGGCTGCTCGACGAGCTCGGTGATGTGACGCTCGCCGTCACCGTCGGACGAGCCGTCGGACGCGTCGGCGGCCGCCTGGGCCATCGCCGGGACGGCGCTCGCCGGGATGGTGCCGATCGGCTGTCCGTCGGGTCCGATCACGACGACCTGGTCCTCGGACGCAGGGGTCCCGGGCTGCGGCTGCTCGCTCATGCGACCCACCCTAGGACCCGACCCGTGAGGCGCCCTCAGAGCGTGAGGACGATCTTCCCGGAGTGGCCGCCGTCCTCCATGAGCTGGTGGGCGCGCGCGACGTCGTCGAGCGGCATGGTGGTCTCGACGACGGGGCGCACCTTGCCCGAGGCGACGAGTGGCCAGACGTTCTCCACGACCCCGCAGCAGATGGCCCGCTTCTCCTCCAGCGGCCGCGCGCGCAGCGAGGTCGCGGTCACCGAGGCCCTCTTGCGCAGCAGCGCCTGGATGTCGAGCTCGCCCTTGGTGCCGCCCTGGAAGCCGATGATCACCAGGCGGCCGCCGGTGGCGAGCGCGGAGACGTTGCGACCGAGGTACTTCGCGCCCATGTTGTCGAGGATGACGTCGGCACCCCCGGCGTCGGTCAGCACCTCGACGAAGTCCTCGTCGCGGTAGGAGATGGCGGTGGCGCCCAGGGAGCGGCACAGCTCGAGCTTCTCGGGCGACCCGGCGGTCGCGAACACCTCGGCGCCGCGGGCCGCCGCCAGCTGGATGGCCATGGTGCCGATGCCGCCGGCCCCGCCGTGCACGAGGAACCGCTCGCCCCTCGCGAGGTGGGCGGTCATGAAGACGTTGGACCACACGGTGGCGGCGACCTCGGGCAGGGCTGCGGCCTCGACCAGGGAGACGCCCGACGGCACCGGCATGACCTGTCCGACCGGCACCGCGACGCGGGCGGCGTACCCGCCACCGGCGAGCAGCGCGCACACCTCGTCGCCGACCGCCCAGCCCTCCACGCCCTCGCCGAGCTCGGCGATGCGGCCGCTGCACTCGAGGCCGATGGTCTCGGGGGCGCCCGGCGGCGGGGGGTAGAAGCCCTGGCGCTGCAGGGTGTCGGCGCGGTTGACCGCGGTGGCGACCACGTCGAGGAGCACCTCGCCCGCAGCGGGGCGCGGGTCGGCGACCTCGCCGACGGACAGGACCTCGGGGCCACCGGTGCCGGTGGTCACGACAGCACGCACGTGATCAGTCCTCGTAGAGGTCGGTGGAGTGGTCGACCGTGGAGTCGTCGGGCACCTCGTCGTCGACGTCGTCGGGGTCGGGCGCGTCGGCCGGGCGGTCCCATCCCTCGGCCAGCTGCTGGGCGCGCGCGGCGAGCCGCTCGACCGTCTCGGGGTCGGCGGCGCCTGCGCCGGCGGCGTAGCCCAGCAGGTACGTCGTGATGGGTGCCGCGGTCTTCTGCACGTTCTGCGCCGCCGTGCGGGCCAGGTCGAGGACGAGGCCCTCGTCGAGCTCCGTCTCGACGTCGAGGACGTCGCTGAGCTCGTCGATCCAGTCGTGGAGGTTCACCCCCCCAATGTCTCTCACCGTCCGGGGCGGCGGCAAGGCCACCCGGGCTCGGGCGCGGGTCAGTCGCCGCGGCCACCGAGGTCGCGCAGGTCGGTCCACGAGTCGATGTCGACGGCCTCGTCGCCGATCGCCGGCACCTCCGCCAGGCGCAGCGGGGCGAGCAGCCGGTGCAGCGCCATGCTGTGCTGCCCCTCCAGCTCGGGGCGTACGTCGTCGAGGCGGGCCGCGTCGAGCACCCCCGCCAGCTGCCGGCGACCGTCGGCGCCGACGAGGAACGCCCCGTCGTGGCCGCGCGCCGCCTCGCGCAGGCGCCGCATCGTCGCCGCCCCCACCCGCGGCATGTCGACCGCCAGCACCCCCACCATCCGAGGCCGGCGCAGCAGCGCGTCGACGCCCGTGAGGAGGCCGGCGACGGGCCCCCCGCGCGGCGGGTCCTCGCACACGGTGGTCACCGGTCGGTCGGTCGGGACGCTCGTCGGGGCGACCACCACTACCTCGTCGGCGTCGATGAAGGCGTCGAGGGCGTGGGCGAGCAGCGTGCGGCCGTCGAGCTCGACGCTCGCCTTGTCGATGCCGCCCATGCGCGCAGCTGTCCCGCCGGCGAGGACGACGCCGCTGAAGCCGCCCGCGGTCAGGTCGAGGTCCATGCGGTCATCCTCCCAGCCCGCGATGGCGTCGTCCTCTGGCAGTCTGGGCGGATGAGCGAGCAGCTGCGCGTGCGCGTCCACCAGTGGGCCAGCGGGCTCGACCCCGCGGCCAACCGGGAGCGGCTGGTGCGCGAGGTGGGCGCCGGGGCCGACCTCGTCGTGCTGCCGGAGGCCTTCGCACGCGACTTCGGCGAGGCCGGCTCCGACGTGAGCCCCTACGCCGAGCCCCTCGACGGACCGTTCGCCGACGCGGTGGGCCGGGTCGCCGACACCACCTCGTGCACGGTGGTGGCGGGCATGTTCGAGACCTCGCCCGACCCCGCGCGGCCGTTCAACACCCTCGTCGTCGCGGGCGCGAGCCGGGCGGCGTACCGCAAGATCCACCTCTACGACTCCTTCGGCTACCGCGAGTCCGACCGCCTCACCGGTGGCGCCCCCGAGCCGGTGGTCGTCGACGTCGAGGGCTGGAAGGTCGGCCTGATGACCTGCTACGACCTGCGCTTCCCCGAGCTCGCGCGGCGCCTGGTCGACGCCGGAGCCGAGGTGCTGGTCGTCCCCGCCGCGTGGCTGCCGGGCGAGCGCAAGGTCGCGCACTGGCGCACGCTGCTCGCGGCCCGCGCCATCGAGAACACCTGCTTCGTCGTCGCCGCCGCCCAGCCCGAGCCGCGCTACTGCGGCCACTCCACCGTCGTCAGCCCGCTGGGCGACGTGCTCGCCGAGGCAGGTGGTGCGGAGGAGACCTTCGACGTCACCCTCGACCGTGCCGCGCTCGAGACGGCCCGGCGCACCAATCCGTCCCTGGCCAACCGTCGGCTGTAACCTCCTGCGACGTGTCTTCCCCCACCTCCGACAGCCCGCGCGGGTCCTCCCGCGGCAAGCGGGCTGCCGAGCGGCCGCCCTCGCGGCTGCGCCGGGCCCGGAGGCCCAGGCCGGCCCCCGAGGTGACGCCGGACGTGACGCCGGAGCAGACGGCGGAGGTCACGCCGGAGGCGGCACCGGAGCCGGTCGTCGCGGAGCCCGCAGCCGGGCGCACCCTCACCACCGACTTCCCCGACGGCCCGCGCCGCTCGCTCCTCGCGCTGTGGTTCGGCGTCCTGGTGCTGGGCACCGCCGCACTCGGCTGGGCGGCGCTCAACGGCCTCTTCCAGGAGAGCCAGCAGCTCAGCCAGATCGGACCGGTGCCGGGGTGGCTCGACGGCGCCGGCGCCGTGGCGGTCGTGACCGCCCTGTCGTGGCTGCTGGCCACCCGCACCGCCGGTCGTGCCATCGTCTCGGCCGGGCTGGCCCTGGCGCTCGGTGTCGCGAGCCTGCTGGTGGGCGGGAAGGTGCTGCCGACCGGCGCCTCGGTGATGACCTGCGTCGTGGGCAGCGTCTACGCCGTGATGGTGACCGTGCCCGCGGTGACGTGGTGGAAGGCGGTGCGCGAGGCGCTGATCGCCGTGCTCGTCGCCGCGGTCACCGCGTTCGCCGCCGTGGGCTTCGAGCCGACCGTCGCGACCGAGCGCTTCGACCTCGCGGCGCTCTTCCTCGCGCTCGGCCTGGCCTTCACGATCGTCTACCGCCTCGGCGCCGGCCTCCACGGCCTGGGCCGGCGCGGGATGTTCGTGGTCGCGGCCGGCCTCGCCGTCCTCGTGGTCACGCTGGCCTACGCCGAGCTGCTGCGGCGCTACGGCGCCCAGTCGTTCGTGTCGTCGGTCCTCGACTTCGCCGACTGGACCGCGGCCCGCATCGGTGCGTTCCCGCGCCCGCTGGTGGTGCTGCTGGGCATCCCGGCGCTGGTGTGGGGCACCCACCTGCGCGCCCGCCGCCGGCAGGGCTGGTGGGTGTGCGCCTTCGGTGTGGCCGCCACGGTCCCGCTCGCGACGGGCCTGGTCGCCCCGGACAGCTCGTACGTCGAGGCGGCGCTGCGGGCGGCGTACTCCCTCGTGCTCGGGCTGGTCATCGGCTACGTCCTGATCCGCGCCGACCTGGCGCTCACCGGCACCAAGGGCCGCGGCGGCCGGCGGGCCGAGGAGGCCGGACCCCACCGCCCCGAGCCGCGTCGCTTTGCCGAGCTGTGAGGGCGCGCCCGGGCCGCGATCATCGGTTACGCCCGGGTAACCGCTAGCGTCGGCGCCATGGCCCGCACCACGTCGCTCGAGATCGTCTCCGAGCTGGTCGCCAACGTCCTGAGCATCGAGGTCGCCGAGGGCGACCGCGTCGAGGCCGGCGACACCGTCGTGCTGCTGGAGTCGATGAAGATGGAGATCCCGATGCTGGCCGAGCGCGGCGGCACCGTGACCGCGATCCGCGTCACCGTCGGTGACGTGGTGCAGGACGGCGACGTCCTGGTCGTCCTCGACTGATCGACCGGCCCACCCCGTGACCACCGCCCGCGCCCGATCGGTCCACGCGGTCGTCGCCGTCGTGGCCTGGGTCGCGGTGGTGCTGCAGCTGGTGCTGGTCGTGAAGGGCACCGTGATCCTCGTCGACGACGACCCGCCCGGGCTCGCGGCGCGCATCTACCGCTTCTTCGCCTACTTCACGATCCAGAGCAACCTGCTCGTCGCGATCACCTCCACGGCCCTCGCACGTGAGCCGGCGCTCGACCGCCCGGTCTGGCGGGTCGTCCGGCTGGCCGGGCTCGTCGGCATCACCGTGACCGGCCTCGTGCACTTCGTGCTGCTGCGCCCGCTGCTCGACCTCCACGGCGCCGACTGGATCGCCGACAAGCTGCTGCACGTCGCGGTGCCGCTCCTCGCGGTCGCGGCGTGGGCGGCGGTCGGGCCTCGCCCGCGGATCACCGCGCGCGAGGCGGCGTACGCCCTGTGCTGGCCGGTCGTGTGGCTCGTCTGGACCCTCGTCGTGGGGCAGGTCGGCGGCTGGGTGCCCTACCCGTTCCTCGACGCCGGCGCCGAGGGCTGGGGCGCGGTCGCACTGGTGAGCGTGGGCGTCACGGTGCTGTTCCTGCTGCTCTTCGCGGCGTACGCCCGGCTGGACCGCCGGCTGCGCGCCACCCCCGAGGGCCTTCGCGTGCCCCGCTAGTGTCGACGGCATGGAGTTTCGATACCTCGGCAACAGCGGACTGAAGATCTCTGAGATCACCTACGGCAACTGGCTCACCCACGGCTCCCAGGTGGAGAACGACGTCGCCACGCAGTGCGTGCGCGCGGCCCTCGACGCGGGGATCTCGTCGTTCGACACCGCGGACGTCTACGCCAACACGGCGGCTGAGACCGTCCTCGGCGAGGCACTGAAGGGCGAGCGGCGCGAGTCGCTGGAGATCTTCACGAAGGTCTACTGGCCCACCGGCCCCGGCGGCAAGAACGACACTGGCCTCTCGCGCAAGCACGTCATGGAGTCGATCAACGGCTCGCTCCAGCGCCTGCAGACCGACTACGTCGACCTCTACCAGGCCCACCGCTACGACACGGAGACCCCGCTCGAGGAGACGATGCAGGCCTTCGCCGACATCGTCCGCCAGGGCAAGGCGCTCTACATCGGCGTCAGCGAGTGGACCGCCGACCAGATCCGCGCGGGCGTGGAGCTGTCGAAGGAGCTCGGCTTCCAGCTGATCTCCAGCCAGCCCCAGTACTCCATGCTCTGGCGCGTCATCGAGGACGAGGTCGTGCCGGCCTCCGCCGAGCTCGGCGTCTCGCAGATCGTGTGGAGCCCGATGGCGCAGGGCGTGCTGTCCGGCAAGTACCTCCCCGGCCAGGCGCCGCCCGAGGGCTCGCGCGCGACCGACACCAAGGGCGGGGCCGACATGATCTCGCGCTGGATGCAGGACGACGTGCTGTCCGCCGTGCAGGACCTCAAGCCGATCGCCGAGGACTGCGGGCTCACCATGGCGCAGCTCTCGGTGGCCTGGGTGCTGCAGAACGACAACGTCGCCGCCGCCCTCGTCGGCGCCTCGCGCCCCGAGCAGGTCGCCGACAACGTCAAGGCCGCCGGCGTGAAGCTCGACGCCGACGTGATGAAGCGCATCGACGACGCGATGGGCTCGGTCGTGATCCGCGACCCGAGGATGACCGCGGAGAACTCGCCGAAGGGCCGCGTGGCCTGAGGTCTTCGTGACCTGACGTCGTACGCCGCCGCACCTGCGGCGGATGTTGCCCTCGCGGAATGAGTCCGGGGGCCACATCCGCCGCATGTGCGGCGGTGGCCTCTCAGGCGTGGGCCGGGCGCGTCACCCGGTAGCGCACGAACGCCGGCACGGCGAGCGCGGCGACGACCGTGAAGACGACCACCAGCACCCCGCCGCCCGCGGCCGCGACAGCGGCGCCGGTGGCCGCGGCGGTCGCGCCGTGCGCCACGTCGGCGACGCGGGGACCGCCCGCGACCACGACGATGAAGATCCCCTGCAGCCGCCCGCGCACGGAGTCGTCCGCCGCGGCCTGCAGCATCGACGTACGGAACGCGGCCGAGGCCATGTCGGCCGCGCCGCCGACGGCGAGCATCAGCACCGCGACGACGAGCATCGGGCCCGGCGCGAAGGTGGCGAGCATCGCTGCGACGCCGAAGCCGACCATGGCCACGCCCCAGACCAGGATCGCGACGACCACCGCGAGGCCCTGACGCTCGACGCGTGACACCCAGCCCGACAGCACGCCGCCGACGACCGCGCCGGCCGGGATGGCGGCGAAGAGCAGCGCAAAGGCCAGCCCGCCCTCGCTCGGGCCGCCGAAGTCGACGTGGGCCAGCTCGGGGAAGAGGGCGCGGGGCATCCCGAAGACCATCGCGATGATGTCGACGACGAACGACATCATCAGCACCGGCTGCGTGCGCAGGTAGCGGAAGCCGTCGACCACCGCCCGGAGGCCGGGCGTCACCGTCACCCCCACGACCGGCAGCGGTGGGAGTCGTACGACGGCGCCGAGGGTGGCGAAGAGGGTGATGGTGTCGAGCAGGTAGAGCCACGAGAAGCCGACCAGCGGGATGAGCGCGCCGCCGACGAGGGGCCCGGCGATCCCGCCGGCCTGCATGACGGTCATGTTGAGCGAGTTGGCCGACGGCAGCAGGTGCTCGTCGAGGATGCGGGGCAGCAGGGCCGAGCGGGTCGGCTGGTTGACGGCGAAGAACGCCTGCTGCACCGAGAAGAGAGTGAGCAGCAGCCACACGTCCTCCGCGCCGAACGCGGCCTGGAGCCAGAAGCCCGCACTGGTGAGGATGAGCCCGGCCGTGGTGATGAGCAGCAGCGTGCGCCGGTCGAATACGTCGGCCAGCGCCCCGCCCCAGAGGCCGAAGACCACCAGTGGGACGAGGCCGAAGACGCCGGTGAGGCCGACGTAGGCCGAGGAGCCGGTCATCGCGTAGATCTGCGCGGGCACGGCCACGACGGTCAGCTGGGCACCGACCACCGTGATGATGTTGGCGCGCCAGAGGCGGCGGAAGTGCGGGTTGGCGAGGGGGCGGGTGTCCGCCAGCAGTCGCCTGTCCACGCCCCGCAGGCTAGGTCACTCCGACGAGGACGACGACACCTGGTCACCCCACGCGGCGCGCGCGCCGGAGTCGCCGACGCGGTAGACCTGCACGGTCGTGGCGAGGGCGGCGACGACCGCGAGCGCGGAGACGGCGCGCATCGTGGTGAGGCTGGTCGCGCGACCCGCCGAGGCAGCGTCCGTGGTCGCGGCGCGGCGGTCGAGCCACCACAGGGCGGCGGCGAGCAGCAGCATCGGGATGGCGAACCAGATCAGCTGGTCGCCGAGCTCGGCGTGCTCGCCGGGGTTGCCGACGCGCTCCTCGAGCGCCTCGCCGCTGGACGTCGCGACGGGGATGAGCGCCGTCGCGACGGCGGTGCACGCCACGACCAGCAGGCCGTAGGGGCGGCGCCACGCGGGTCGCAGGGCGATCGCGAGGGTGCCGATCGTGGCCACCGGCAGCAGGACGACGACGGCGTGGACGACGAGGGGGTGCACGGGCAGGCCGTTGATGAGATCGAACATGACGCGGACGCTAGGACGGCGAACCTGCACCCCGCCTGACCGCGTGACCCGGCTCGTCAGTCAGGTTGCGTGCAGGCCCGGAGCGGCAGGGTGGCAGGGTGAGCGGCGCGAGGAGGAGTGAGGGACGACTGATGGCCCGGGTGGGACTCTGCGAGGACGACGCGACGATCCGTCGCGTGGTCACCGACGCCATGCGCATCGCCGGGCACGAGGTGGTGGCCGCGCACGACGGTGGTGAGGCGCTGCGCCTCTTCGTCGACGACGACGCCCTCGACGTGGTCATCCTCGACATCGGCCTCCCCGACGCGGACGGTCGAGACGTGTGCCAGGCGCTGCGCTCGGCCGGCCAGAGCGCACCGGTCCTCTTCCTCACCGCCCTCGGCGCGGTGCACGAACGCCTCGCCGGCTTCAGCGCCGGCGCCGACGACTACCTCGCCAAGCCCTTCGACGTCCTCGAGCTGATCGCGCGCGTCGAGGCGCTGGCCCGGCGCGGGCGCCTGGTGGTCGCGTCGGCGCCGACCGACCTCGTGCTCGACCCCGCCCGCCACTCGGTCTCGTGCAACGGTCGCGAGGCGATGCTGACGCCGACCGAGTTCCGGATGCTCGCCGCGATCACCTCGCGCCCCGGCGAGGTCGTACGCCGTCGGGCCGTGGTCGCCGCCGCGTGGCCGCAGGGCGGGATGGTCAGTGACAACACCGTCGACTCCTACGTCCGCCGGATCCGGGTCAAGCTCGCCGAGGTCGACTCGCCGCTGCACCTGACGACGGTGCGCGGTGTCGGCTACACACTGAGGTGATGGAGACCGAGCCGCCGCTGGACGCACCGCCCGCCGGGCTGCGTCGCTGGGCGCCGCGGTCGTTCCGCGGGTCGATCGTCGCCTCCACGGTCGCGCTGATGACGATCGCCATGGTCGTGGTGGTGCTCGGCATCCAGGTCGTGCTCGAGTGGACCGCGCAGCGCGACGTCCAGCAGGTGCTGGAGGAGCGCTCACGTGCGGTCGTGAGCGTGCTGGCCCAGTCGGAGGACAGCCCGCTGGTGGTGGACGACGACGTGCTCCAGCCCGGGATGGTCGTCTACGACGCCTCGGGCGAGCGGGTCGCGGGATCGGTGGCCACCGCGGTGCGCGACACCGCCGACGGGCTCGCCACGACCGACCGGGTGCGCGCGACGCGCGGGGCGGAGGACGAGGACCGCCTGCTCGCCACCCCGTTCACCACCCGGGCCGGCGACCGGGGCGTGCTCGTCGTGAGCCAGGAGACGGCCCCCTACGAGCGCTCCGAGCTCTACGCCCTGCTGGCGGCCGCGGTGCTCGGCGTGCTGGTCGTGGGAGCCACGGCCCTCATGGCGCTGCGCGTGACCGCGCAGGCGCTCAAGCCGGTCACGGTGATGGCCCAGCGGGCTGCCGACTGGAGCGAGCACGACCTGTCGCACCGCTTCGACCTGGGGCCGCCCACCAACGAGCTGGCCGCGCTGGGGGAGACCCTCGACCACCTCCTGGACCGGGTGGCGTCGGTGATCCGGTCCGAGCAGCGGCTCACGTCCGAGCTGGCCCACGAGCTGCGCACCCCTCTCACTGGCATCCAGGGCTCGGCCGACCTCGCGCTCCTGCGCGGCGTCGACGACCCGGCGGTGCGCGAGGACCTCCGCCAGATCGCGGCGTCGTCGCGGGAGATGGCCGGTGTGATCACGACCCTGCTCGACCTCGCCCGCGACGCCCGGACCACGAGCCGCGAGCAGGAGTGCCGACTCGCTGACGTGGTGCCGGCGCTCGTCGCAGCGACGCCGACCGGTCCGGTGGAGGTCGTCGACCGCACCGTCGCCTCCACGGCCCGGATCGCGGCGCCCGCCGGCCTGGTGGCACGCGTGCTCGCTCCCCTGGTCGACAACGCCTCGCGCCACGCCCGGAGCCGCGTCGTGCTCGACGCCACCGACCTGCCCGACCGGGTCGAGGTCGTCGTGCGCGACGACGGACCGGGCGTCGACGAGGCCGTGCGGGCCACGCTGTTCGAGCCCGGGGTGTCGACCCGCGGTGACGGAGCCGGGCTCGGGCTGGGCATCGCCCGTCGCGTCGCGACGTCCTTCGGGGGCGAGGTCACCCTCGACGAGGCCGCAGGCACCGGCGACGGGGCCGTCTTCCGGGTCCGGCTGCCGCGCCTCTGACGACCCCTGCACGGAGTCAGGTTGTGTGCAGGTTCGCCCGCGCACCATGGTGGGGCGGGCCCGTCCACCCCCGGGACGGGCCCGCACCCGCGACCGAGCAGGAGGCTGACCGTGCGGCTGCTGCTGGCCGAGGACGACCCGCGTCTCGCGGCCATCCTCGTGCAGGCCCTCGGCGAGGCGGGCTGGGCGGTCGAGGCGGTCGCCGACGGACGCGAGGCGTACGCCCGGGCGCTGGCGGAGGACCCGCCCGACCTGCTGCTGCTCGACTGGATGCTGCCGGGCCTGGACGGGCTCACGGTGTGCCGCCGGCTGCGCGCGATGGGCGTGACCATCCCCGTGCTGGTGCTGACTGCCCGCGCGGCGGTGACCGACCGGATCAGCGGGCTCGACGCGGGCGCCGACGACTACCTCCCCAAGCCCTTCGACCTCGACGAGCTGCTCGCCCGCCTGCGCGCGCTGCACCGGCGCGCGGCCTACGACCAGCAGCCGGTCGTGACGCTCGGCGACCTCGTGGTCGACTTCGGCGCCCGGCAGGTGCGACGGGGGGCGGTGGACATCGAGCTGTCGGCGCGCGAGTTCGACATCCTGTGGCTCCTCGCGACCCACGCCGGATCGGTCGTCTCGCGGTTCACGATCCTCGACGAGGTCTGGGACGGCGACACCGACCTGCGCAGCAACGTCATCGACGTCCACCTCGCCGCGATCCGGGCGAAGGTGGACCGGCCGTTCGGCACCAGCACCATCACCACCGTGCGGGGGGCGGGCTACCGCCTCGAGCAGCCGTGAACCTCGGTGAGCGGCTCCGGACCCTCCCCCTGCGGCGGCGGCTGGTGGCCGGCTTCGCGGCCGCGATGCTCGTGCTGCTCACCGCTGCGGGTGCGGTCGTCTACTGGCGCGTGCAGTACGCCCTCGACCGCGGCCTCGACACCGAGCTGCGCTCCGCCCGTGCGGTGATCATCCCGCTGGTCGACGCTGCCGGGCACGTCACCTCGCCCGAGGCGGCCGACGCCACCGGCACCGGCTGGCAGGTGCTCGGCGCCGACGGGTCGGTCCTCGACTCCGGCGGCGCGGCGCCCGGTCGCACGCTCGTGCCTGACTCCGCGCTGCCCGCGACGGGCAGCCGCACCCTCGACGTCGGCAGCATGCTGCCCATCGCCGCCGCGCCCTACCGGGTCGAGGTGACCGTCCTTGGCGCGACGGATGGCGCGGCGTCGTACGTCCTGGTCGGCGTGCGCCGCGACCACCGCGACGAGGCCCTGCGCGAGCTGCTGCTGCAGATGTCGCTGGCCGGGGTGGGCGCGCTCGTGGTGGCCTCCCTGGTGGGCGACCAGCTCGCCCGGCTGGCGCTGAGGCCGGTCGAGCGCTACCGCCGCCGGGCCTCGGAGATCGCCAGCGGGTCCGGCCACCGGCGCCTCGAGGTGCCGACCCGGCGCGACGACGAGGTGACCCGGCTGGGACACACCCTCAACGAGATGCTCGGCGCGCTGGAGGAGTCGCTGACGCGCGAGCGCCAGTTCGTCGGCGACGCCAGCCACGAGCTGCGCACCCCGCTCACGCTGCTGCGCACCCGGATCCAGCTGGCCCGCCGCCGGGAGCGGTCGGTCGCGGAGCACGAGGCGGTGCTCGACGAGCTGGCCGTCGACGTCGCCCGGCTGGCCGACCTCGCCGAGCAGCTGCTCGAGCTCGACCGCACGTCCTCGTCGCACGGCTCGTCGGGCGACCTGGTCGACCTGGGCGAGGTGGTGGCGGCTGAGGTCGGGCGCTGGCGGGCCGCCCACCCCGACCGGGCCGACGGCGTCGTGGTCGACGAGCCGGACGCGCGCGTCCACGCCGCTGTCGGGCGCCAGGCCCTCGAGCGGATCGTGACCAACCTGCTGGCCAACGCGCTGGCCCACGGCTCCGCGCCGGTGCGGGTCGTCGTACGGCGCGAGGGTGGGCACGCCGTGCTGCAGGTCGCCGACGAGGGGCCCGGCATGGATCCCGACATGCTGGCGCAGGCGACGCGGCGCTTCAGCCGCGCTCCCGAGGCGCGAGCGCGTCCCGGCGCGGGGCTGGGCCTGTCCCTCGTGGAGCACCTCGCCGTCAGCGCGGGCGGCGAGCTGCGGCTGTGCCACGCCGGGCACCACGCCTCGACCGGGGTCGCGGCGGACGTCGAGTGCCTCCACGACGACCGGATGACGGCGACGGTTCTGCTGCCCGTGGCGCCGGCCCGGAACGCCTTCACGAAGTCTTCATCCTCGGATTCCTAGCGTGGCGCCATGACCACGACAACACGAGCCGAGAGCGACGGCGACGCCGTCGACGTCGTCGGCGTGACGAAGAGGTACGGCCCCCTGGTGGCGGTGGACGACGTGTCCGTCCGCGTCGCCCCGGGCGAGGTCTACGGCATCCTCGGCCCCAACGGCGCTGGCAAGACCACCCTGCTGCGCATGCTCTTCGGGCTGATCCGGCCCGACAGCGGGACCATCCACGTCTTCGGGCGCACCTGGGCCCACGACGGGGTGCGGACGCTGGACCACGTCGCCGGCTTCATCGAGAGCCCGAAGTTCTACCCCTACCTCACCGGCCGCCAGAACCTCGAGGGCCTCGGCCTGCTCGACGGCACGTGGGACGGCCGCGCCCTCGGCGACCGCATCGACGAGGCGCTCGACGTCGTGGACCTGGTCGGGCGTGAGGACGACCGGGTGGGTGGCTACTCCTACGGCATGCGGCAGCGTCTCGGCGTCGCGGCCAGCCTGCTGCGCAACCCCCGGCTGCTGGTGCTCGACGAGCCCGCCAACGGCCTCGACCCCGCCGGCATCCGCGACATGCGGGCGCTGGTCAAGCGGCTCGCGTCGAACGGGCTCACGGTGCTGCTCAGCTCGCACCACATGGACGAGGTCGAGGAGATCTGCGACAACGTCACCATCATGAGCCGGGGCTCGGTGGCCTTCCACGGCACGATCTCCGACCTGCGCGCGATGGCGCCCGACCCCGGGCACCTGCTGCGCACCGGCGACGACGCGCAGGCGGCGGCCATCGGTCACGACCGCCACCGTGACGTGGCCGTCGAGCCGGCTCCCGGCGGTGGCCTGATGGTGACCGGACCGCAGCACGAGCTGTCGTCCTTCGTGGCCGACCTGGTGCGCGCGGAGGTCCCGCTGCTCGCCTTCACACCCACCCGCACACCCCTGGAGGAGCTCTTCTTCATGCTCACCGACGCCCGGTCCGAGGAGGTGGCCTGATGAGCACGACGACCCTCACCCGTCCCGACGCCGCGGCTGCCCGCGCCAGCGGAGGTCGTACGTCGGTCGGGCTCGGCGCTGCGGTGCGCTGGGAGGCCCGCAAGCTGCGCGCCCAGCTGCGCACCAAGGCCCTGCTGGTCGGGGCGCTGCTGGCACCGGTCGCCGTCGTCGTCGTGGTCAGCGCGCAGTCGCGACCGCCCAAGGACACCCTCTTCGGCCGCTTCGCGACCGACAACGGTTACGCGATGGCGCTGCTCGTGCTCGGCTTCGCCAGCCAGTGGATCCTCCCGCTGGTCACCGCCGTCGTGGCGGGCGACATCTTCGCGAGCGAGGACCAGCACGGCACCTGGAAGACCGTGCTGACGCGTTCGGTCAGCCGCTCGAGGCTGTTCTGGGCCAAGGTCCTGGTCGCGGTGGTCTTCGGCCTGGTGGCCCTCGTGCTCCTGGCCGGCGCCACCATCGCGGCGAGCCTGGTCGTGGTGGGCCAGTCGCCCCTGACCGGCCTCTCCGGCCAGACCATCGCCCCGCACGCCGCCCTCGGGCTGGTCGCCGCGAGCTGGGCGACAGCCGCGCCGCCCCTGGTCGCCATCAGCTGCCTGGCCATCCTCTTCTCGGTCTGGTCCCGCAACGCCGCCGTCGGCATCGCCGGACCCGTCGTGGCCGCGATGGTCATGCAGCTCGTCGGCTCCCTCGGCGGCATCGAGGCCGTGCGTCCCTACCTGCTCACCACGCCGTTCGAGGCCTGGCACGGCCTCCTCGCGGAGCCGCGCTTCACCGGCCCGCTCGTCGACGGCGTCCTCACCAGTGCGGTCTGGAGCGTCGCGGCCCTCGCTGCTGCCTACGTCATCCTGCGCCGCCGCGACATCACCGGAGGTTGACCATGCGTCGCTTCATCATCAGTCTCGTGGCCGCGGTCGCGGTCGTCCTCGCCATCGGGGGTGCGGTCGTCGCCGGTTCGGGCGGCGGCAGCACCGTCACCCGGGCCCGGCTCGAGCGGTCGCTGCCGACCGAGTTCGCCAACCTCTACGCGGCGCAGGCCACGATGCTCGGGCACCGCGGCGTCACGCCGGCCTCGCTCCACCCCACCGCGATGTGCGACAAGGGCGGCGCGGTCGAGCCCGACGTGGGCCCCGGCAGCAACTGGAACTGCCTGGTCTCCTGGACCGACCCCGACAACCCGATGCCCCCGGAGGGCTACGGCAAGTTCGAGCTCGACGTGCACACCAACGGCTGCTGGACCGCCGGCGGCCCGAGCAAGCTCGTCGGCTTCGCGACCCTCACCGACACCTCGGGCCGTGAGGTGCCCAACCCGGTCGCGGAGTTCGACGGGTGCTTCGACCCCAACGGCGACAACAGCCCCACGGGCGTGGAGTTCCCCTCGCTGCTCAACGTCACCACCACGGCGTTGCGCCCCGACGCCCAGCGGCGCGTGGCCGTCCAGGCGACCTGCGGCACGGGCAGCACCGGCTGCCACGGGAGCGTCACCGCGACGGCCGGCGACACCGAGCTCGGGACCGTGCCGCTCGAGGTCGAGGAGGAGCAGACCGCCACGCTCGCCTTCCCCACCCCCGTGCCCGCGGGCGCGAGCGAGGTGACGTTCACCTTCCACGTCACCCAGGGCGTCGGACCCTCCAAGCCGGTCACCCTGGAGATGCCGGCCTGACCAGCACGGCGCTCCTCCGCCCCGGCCTATCATCGTCCGCAGGACGCGGCCGGCGGCGGAGGAGCGACATGGGTGCAGGGCACGGCCACGGCCACGCCGGCGGCCGGCACCGCTGGCGCCTCGCCGTCGCGTTCGGCCTGGTCACCGCCTTCTTCGGTGTCGAGCTGGGTGTCGGCCTGGTGAGCGGCTCGCTCGCGCTGGTCTCCGACGCCGGACACATGGCCGCCGACGTGGTGGCGCTGGGGGCCGCGCTCGTCGCCACCAGGATCGCCACCCGCCCCGACGACACCGGTCGCCGGACCTACGGCTCCTATCGCGCCGAGGTCCTCGCATCGGGCTTCACGGTGCTGGTGATGCTCGGGGTGTCGGCGTACGTCGTGCTCGAGGCCGTGGGCCGCATCGGCGAACCCGTCGAGGTCCCCTCCGGTGCGATGCTCGTCGTGGGCGGGCTCGGGCTCGCGGTCAACCTCGTGTGCCTGGCCCTGCTGCGCGGCGGTGCGCAGGAGTCGATCAACGTCCGGGGTGCCTACCTGGAGGTGGTCGCCGACGCCGCGGGCAGCGTCGGCGTGCTGGTGGCCGGTCTGCTCGTGGGCCTCACCGGTGCCGGCCAGTGGGACACCGTCGTCGCCGTCGCGATCGGCGTCTTCGTCGCCGTCCGGGCAGTGCTGCTCGGCCGCGAGGTGCTCGCCGTGCTGGGCCAGCACGCGCCGCACGACGTCGACCTCGACGCGGTGGTGCGCGACCTCGAGGGCGTGCCGGGCGTCGCCGACGTCCACGACCTCCACGCCTGGACCCTGACCTCCGGGATGAACGTCGCGACCGCCCACCTCGTCGTCCGGGTCGGCGCCGACCCGCAGGTGGCGCTGGCCGCCGCCCAGACGGCCCTGCGCGAGGGCCACGGCATCGACCACGCGACCCTGCAGGTCGAGGCCAACCCCGCCAGGGAGTGCCACGCCGCCACGTGGTGACCCACCCGTCGGGCTGAGGCGCCGGAGGGGGGTCGCACGCCCGGGCCCGTACGCTCGCGACGGCGGCCGCAGCGGTCGCCACGAGCCCAAGGAGCAGCACATGATCGGATTCCTCGTCGCCGGCCTCATCATCGGAGCGCTGGCCCGGCTCATCAAGCCCGGCAAGCAGGACCTCGGCATCCTGGCCACCCTCGGCCTCGGCCTGGTCGGTTCGCTGATCGGTGGACTCATCGCCAGCTTCTTCGGCACCGGCGGCATCTTCGAGCTCAACGTGCTGGGCTTCGTCCTGGCCGTCGTCTTCGCCGTCCTGCTGATCGGTGTCGCCGAGAGCGTGGCGGGCAAGGACAAGAGCACCGTCTGACCCGCACGCCCTGCCGTCGCCCCTGCCCTCCCGGGTCGGGGCGACGTCTGCGTCCGGGCATTAGTCGACCAGACGACTTGACTTTGAGGGGCCCGGCGCGGTTCGGTGCAGCCATGGCACCGGCACCGGGCGCGCAGCGCGACGTGATCCCGCTGCGCGAGGCGACGCGGGCGTGGTTCGCCATCTCGCTGCAGACCTTCGGCGGGCCGGCCGGCCAGATCGCGGTGATGCAGCGCACCCTCGTGGAGGAGAAGCGCTGGATCGGCCAGCAGCGCTTCCTCTTCGCCCTGTCCTACTGCACGCTGCTGCCGGGACCCGAGGCCCAGCAGCTCGCGACCTACGTCGGGTGGCTGCTCAACGGCGTACGCGGTGCGCTGGTCGCGGGCATCCTGTTCATCCTCCCCGGCGTGGTCGCCCTGCTCGCGCTGTCGGGCATCTACGTCGCCTTCGGCGACACCACGCTCGTGGAGTCTCTCTTCCTCGGCCTGGCCCCGGCCGTCATCGCGATCGTCGTGCAGGCGGTCGTGCGGGTGGGCCGCAAGGGGCTGGGGCACCCCGCGCTGGTCGTCGTCGCGGTGCTGTCCTTCGTCGCGCTCACCTGCTTCGCGGTCCCCTTCCCGGCGGTCGTGCTGGCCGCGGGCGTGCTGGGCTGGTGGCTCGGGCGCCGCATCCCGACCCTGACCCGGCCGCCGCGCGGGACCGTCGACGCCGGGCCGCCACCGCTGATCAGCGACGACGCGCTGCACCACGAGCGTCCCTCGACACGGCGCAGCGCCCTGGTGCTGGCCATCGGGCTGGTCGCGTGGTTCACGCCGGTCGCGGTGGCGGCGGTGGCGTTCGGCCGCTCGAGCATCTTCGTGGACCAGGGGCTCTTCTTCTCCGGCACCGCGCTCGTCACCTTCGGCGGTGCCTACGCCGTCCTGGCCTACGTCGCCCAGCAGGCGGTCGCGGTCTACGGCTGGCTCGCGCCGGGCGAGATGGTCCGCGGCCTCGCCCTCGCCGAGACCACCCCGGGCCCGCTGGTGATGGTCGTGCAGTTCGTCGCCTTCGTCGGCGCCTACCGCTCTCCGGGCGGACTCGACCCGTGGGTCGCGGCGGTGCTGGCCGCGCTGTTGACCACGTGGGTGACCTTCGTGCCGTGCTTCCTCTTCATCCTGCTCGGCGCCCCCTACGTCGAGCGCCTGCGCGGCAACCGCGACCTCGCCGCCGCCCTGTCCGGCATCACCGCCGCGGTGGTGGGAGTCATCGCCAGCCTCGCGGTCTTCTTCGCCCTGCACACCCTCTTCGACGAGACCCGACGCATCACCGCGGGCCCGCTCGACCTCGAGCACCCCGTGCTCACCTCGCTCCAGTGGCCGGAGCTCGCGATCACCGTGCTCGGCTGCGTGCTGGTCTTCGGCCGCGGGTGGTCGGTGCTGCGCACCCTCGGGGCGTGCGCGCTCGCCGGCATCGTGCTCGGCCTGGCGCTCGCGGCCTGAGCGCCGTCCGCACGCGTCCAGGATCACACCGCCGAGGGATTGGATCGTTAAAATAAAGTCGGCACACTGGACGTATGCGACTCATCGACGAGCTCAACCAGCTGCACGACCAGTACGCCGCGAAGGTCGACGACGCGGTCTCCCGCGACGACCTCGTCCTCGCCGAGCAGCTCGGCCAGGGCTACGAGGACGACGCCGTCCGGCTCATGGCCGAGCGTGAGGGCCTCACCCACCTGCTCCCGCGACCGCGCCCCGGCTCGCGCGAGAGCGTGCTGCGCGGCGTCGTACGCCGTCTGCAGGCCAACCGCGCCGCCTGACCCGGCCTACAGGTCGGCGACCGCCTCGGGCAGCAGCATCTCGCCGACCAGCGGCACCACGTCGGCGATCGAGTCGACGACCATGGTCGGGCGGTAGGGGAAGTCCTGCACCTGGTGGCGCTCGGTCGCCCCGGTGGCGACCAGGATCGTGCGCAGCCCCGCCTCCAGGCCGCTGATGATGTCGGTGTCCATCCGGTCGCCGATCATCACCGTGGTCTCGGAGTGCGCCTCGAGCCGGTTGAGCGCGCTGCGCATCATCAGCGGGTTGGGCTTGCCGATGAAGTAGGGCTGGCGCCCGGTCGCGGTGCTGATCAGCGCCGCCACCGACCCCGTGGCCGGCAGCATCCCCTGCGCGCTCGGGCCGCTCGGGTCGGGGTTGGTCGCGATGAAGCGCGCGCCGTCGTTGATCAGCCGGATCGCGCGGGTGATCGCCTCGAAGGAGTAGGTGCGGGTCTCGCCCAGCACGACGTAGTCGGGGTCCTGGTCGGTCATCACGTAGCCGATGTCGTGCACCGCGGCGGTCAGCCCGGTCTCGCCCACGACGTACGCCGACCCGCCCGGGCGCTGCTCGTCGAGGAACTGCGCGGTGGCCAGCGCCGAGGTCCAGATCGACTGCTCCGGCACGTCGATGCCGCTGCTGCGCAGCAGCCGCACCCGCAGGTCGCGCGGGGTGAAGATGCTGTTGTTGGTCAGCACCAGGAAGGGGATGTCCTGCTCGCGCAGGGCGGCGATGAACTCCTTCGCCCCCGGGATCGGGTCCTCCTCGCGCACCAGGACGCCGTCCATGTCGGTGAGCCAGGTGCGTACGGGTCGGGTGTCGGTCACGCGCCCATTGTCGACCACGCCGGCCGTGCCCGGCGAGTCGCCGGCCCGTCGCGCTGAGGCTCCCGTCGCGCTGGAGGCCTAGCCTCCGACGTGCACCACGGGGCGCCGGTCGGGGTCGGGGACCGCGCGGCGCAGGATCTCGTGGGTGAGCGGGGGCACGTCGCCCTCGCCGGCGAACAGGAAGCGCAGGGCGTTCTGGCCCGGGCCCTTCTCCGACCACTCGAAGTAGACGTGCGAGGGCATGTCGTCCTGCTCGCTCACGGCGAGGAGGACCGCCGCCAGCACGTTGGGCACGCTGGGCCCGGTCGCCCGCAGCACGCGGTGGTGTCCCACCCGGGCGCCGGTGACCTCGACGTGGGTGGAGAAGTCGCTAGCATCGGTGACCTCGACCTCGAGGAACACTGCTGTCTCGCTGAGGTCGAGGTGGTTGTCCAGCCGGACGTCCAGCGACTTCTCGTGGTACTCCGCGTGGTCGCCGGCCTGGATCTTGTTGGCGATGAACCGCACGGGAGCATCCTTGACCAGCACCTCGTCGATCAGCTCCTGGGCGTCGTCGTCGAAGGTGACTCGCTGGACGCGCAGCTCGGTCGAGCGGCTGATCCGGGAGACCAACGAGATCACCACGATCATCGCGATGAACACGAACGCGATGACCAGGCCCTCGGGCCGGTCCACGATCGTCACCGAGATCGTGTAGGCGAACACCGCCGCGACGACGCCGAAGAACGCGCCGGCACGTCGATGGCCTCGCCGCCACTCGGTCAGGGTGACCGCCACCGCTGCCGAGGTCATCAGGGCGAGCACACCGGTCGCGTACGCCCCTGCCTGGGCGTCGACGTCGGCCTGGAACGCGAGGGTGACGACGGTCGAGATCAGGGTGAAGACCAGCACGAGCGGGCGGGTGGCGCGGGCCCAGTCGGGAGCCATGCCGTAGCGGGGGAGGTAGCGCGGGACGATGTTGAGCAGGCCCGCCATCGCTGACGACCCGGCGAACCACAGGATGGCGATGGTCGCGATGTCGTAGGCGGTGCCGAAACCCTCCCCGAGGTTCTCGTGGGCCAGGAACGCCAGCGCCCGCCCGCTGGCCTCGCCGCCCGGCTCGAACTCCGCGGGCGGGATGAGGAAGGTGGTCACGATCGCCGAGCCCATCAGCATCACCGACATGATCAGGGCAGCAGTGGTGAGCAGCTTGCGGGCGTTGCGGATGCGGCCGGCCGGCTCGGCTGCGGTGTCCGAGGGATCGCCCTCGACCAGCGGCATCACCACGACACCGGTCTCGAAGCCCGACAGCCCCAGGGCGAGCGCGGGGAACACCAGCAGCGACGCGCCCAGCACCGCGAGGGGCGAGGAGTGGGCGTCGCTCACGGCACGCGTCCAGTCAGTGAACGTGCCGGGGTCCTGGGCGATGTGCCAGAAACCGTTGGCGACCACCACCACGCTGAGCCCGATGTAGGCGACGACCAGCACGACCGCGATGCCGATGGCCTCGCCGAAGCCCCGGAGGAAGACCGCCGCGAGCATCGCGAGCAGGGCGAGGGTGATCCACACCTCGCGGCCGTGGAGCGCGTCGGTGAGGAAGGGGTTCTCCACGAGGTGCGCGGAGGCGTCCGCTGCGGAGAGGGTGATCGTGATGATGAAGCCCGTCGCCACGAAGCCGAGCAGCGCCAGGACCAGGACCTTGCTGGGCCAGTAGGACAGGAGTCGTTCGAGCATCGACAGGCTGCCGTCGCCGTGCGGGCTCTCCCCGGCCACGCGCCGATACATCGGCAGCGCCCCGAGCAGGGTCACCAGGACGAGGACGAGGGTGGCGATCGGCGCCAGCGCGCCGGCGGCGAGTGCGGCGATGCCCGGCTGGTAGCCCAGGGTCGAGAAGTAGTCCACGCCGGTGAGGCACATGACCTTCCACCACGGCTTGACGTGCTGGTGCTCGGTGGCCTCGTGCTCACTCTCGTAGAAGCCACCGGGGTCGGGCTGCTGCGCCGTCTCCAGCAGCCACGCCCGGAGTCGGCCCTGGTCGTTCGGCTCGTTCGTCACACGGCGCAGCGTAGGTCGACCTGCCGAGGCGTCCGGCGTGACCCCCGCGTGCCGGGCGGCTCCTCGCGGCAGCCGTCACCCGCTGTGGTGGACCGGGTGGGTGCGCTCGAGGCGGGCCCCCTCCACGTCGACGTCGGGCAGGACCCGGTCGAGCCAGCGCGGCAGCCACCAGGCGTGCTCGCCCAGCAGGTGCATCGCGGCGGGGATGAGCAGCATCCGCACCACGAAGGCGTCGAGCAGGACCCCGAAGGCCAGGCCGAAGCCGATCGGCTTGATGGTGGCGTCGTGGGAGAAGACGAACCCCGCGAAGACCGAGATCATGATGACCGCCGCGGCCGTCACCACCGCCCGGCCGGCGTTGAGGCCGTGCTGCACCGCGACCCGCGCGAGCGCGCCGTGGGCGTAGGACTCGCGCAT
The DNA here is from genome assembly GCF_001428125.1 of Nocardioides sp. Soil774. Taxonomy (GTDB): domain Bacteria; phylum Actinomycetota; class Actinomycetes; order Propionibacteriales; family Nocardioidaceae; genus Nocardioides. Next base: position 515,644 of record NZ_LMSM01000008.1, read on the forward strand.
CCCGGAGACGAGGAACAGCTGGTAGTCCATCGCCAGGCCGAAGAGGATGCCGGTCGCGATGATCGGCAGGAAGCTCAGCACCGGTCCCGGCGCGTGGACGCCGAACAGGTCGGCGAGGAAGCCGAGCTGGAAGATCGCGGTGATGCCGCCGAAGGCCGCGAGCAGCGACAGCACGAAGCCGAGCGTCGCGGTGAGCGGCACCAGGATCGAGCGGAAGATCACGACCAGGATGAGCAGGGACAGCCCGACCACCAGCACGAGGTAGACCGGGAGCACGTCGGAGAGCTGGCCGGAGATGTCGATGTTGGCGCTGGCGTTGCCGGCCACGCCGAGCCTCGCCCGGCCACCGTCGGTGGTGGTCGGCGTCAGCCGGCGCAGGTCCTCGACGAGGTCCTGGGTCGACTGGCTGGACGGACCGCCGCGAGGCACCACCTGGAAGGCGAGCGCGGTGCGGTCGCGGGAGGCGCCGATGGGCACGACCGCGTCGACGGCCCACATCTGCCCCAGCGCGGAGCCGATCGTCGCCTGCTCGGCGAGCACGTCGTCCTGCGCGATCGCCGCCGGGAGGTCGGCGACGACGAGCAGGGGGCCGTTGGATCCCTCGCCGAACTTGTCCGCCTGCACCACGTGGGCCAGGTAGCCCGAGGAGTCGGGCGGCTGGGTCGAGCCGTCGGGCAGCCCGAGCCGCATCTGGGTGGCGGGCGCGGCGACGGCGAGCAGGGCGACCACGCCCAGGCCGAGCGTCGTCAGCGCGCGACGGTTGCTCATCGGCCGGTCGCGCTCGGTGACCGCCGTGTCGTCGGCGGCCTCCTCGCCGGACGCGAGGCGCCGGCGCTCGCGCCGCCGGAGGATGCGGGGCCCGACCAACGCCAGCACGGCCGGGGTGAGGGTGACGGCCATCAGGATGGCCACCGCGACCGCGACCGCGCCGACGGTGCCCATCAGCCCGAGGAAGCCGACGCCGGTGACGTTGAGGGCGAGCAGGGCGACGATCACGGTGACGCCCGCGAAGACGACGGCGTTGCCGGAGGTGCCGTTGGCCAGCCCGATCGACTCGTGCAGCCCGGCGCCCTGCTTCAGCTGGCGGCGGTGGCGGTTGATGATGAAGAGGGAGTAGTCGATGCCGACCGCCAGGCCCAGCATCACGCCGAGCACCGGGGTCACCGACACGAACTCGACCACGCCGGAGAACGACAGCGAGGCCAGGGAGGCGACGCCGACGCCGAGCAGCGCGGTGACGAGCGGGAGCGCGGCGCCGAGCAGCGTGCCCAGCACGACGAAGAGGGCGATCGCGGCGATCACGACGCCGGCGACCTCGCCGGGGCCGAGGATCGACGGCACGCCCTGGGCGATGTCCTGCGAGGGGTGCAGCTCGACGCCCGCGATGTCGGCGCCGGCGACGAGGTCCTCGATCTCGGTCTTCACCTCGAGGGTGACCTCGGTGATCGGCACGGCGAAGGTCACGTTGGCGACCGCGGCCGAGCCGTCCTCCGACACCGTCCGGTAGCCCGACGACAGGTCCGACAGGGTCACGCCGTCCGCGAGGGGAGCCGACTGCTCCTCGACCCGCGCCCGCTGGCGGTCGAGCTCGGCCTGCCCGTCGTCGAGCTGCTGCCCGGCCGCGTCGAGCTGGCGGCGTACGTCGTCGAGGGTGCCGTCGGCGCGCGCCTGCTCGCGCTGCTGCTCGATCGCCGCGCGCCCGAGGTCGATCTGGGCCTGCGCCTCGCGGAGCCGGGCGAGCCCCTCCTTGAGCTCGGCCTCGCCGGCGGCGACCTTGCGGGCCGAGGAGTCGAGCCGGTCCTGGGTGGCGAACGGATCGGCCACGTCGGAGACGTCGTCGACCTCCGCCACGCGGTCGAGCAGCGCGCTGACCTCCCGCCTCTGGTCGGTCGTGAAGGCCGAGCCGTCGCTCGTCGCGGCCACGATGGTGGCGTTGCCGCCGCCGGTGCCCTCGAAGTTGCGCTCGAGCTGCTGCGACACCCGCGTGGTCGGGGTGTCGGGCAGCGTGATCGACGTCGACAGGGCGCCCGCGAACGACACGTAGGTCACCGCGTTGAGCGCCAGCACCCCCAGCCAGGCGACTACCACCGTCCACGGACGACGGGCCGCGAGGCGTCCGATGCGGAAGAGCAGCTCAGCCATGGGAGGCCTCTCGTGGGTCGGTGTGGTGCGCGTGACCGGAGCGCAGGCGCAGCAGGAGCTGGTCGAGGAGCCCGTCCCAGTCCGCACGTGCGGCGGGCGGGACGACGACGGCGCGCAGCGTCATGGACCCTGCGGGTGCGGACCCGCGATCCCCATGACGTACGTCGCGGGCGAGCTCGGGGTGTGCTGCGACCCACCGGCGGGCGACGAGGCCGAGGCCGCTGGTCAGCAGGGTCAGGGTGAGCTCGAGGTCGAGCGGCTCGAGGCCGGGGGAGCGGTCCCGGAGGCGGTCGCCCAGCCGGCCGGCGACGTGGTCGAAGGCGGTGCGCGAGATGGCGTCGGCGCGATCGTCGGCGGCGTCGGGGCCGCCCAGCACGTGGTGGATCGTGACGATCGCGGTCGGCAGGTCGACGTCGCGGGTCGCCTCGCACACGGCGTCGAGGGCCGCGCGGCCGTCGATGACGTCGGTGCGTCCGGTGAGCCGGTCGAGGCTCGCGAGCAGCTCGGTCGTGGCCTCGGCGAGGATCTGCTCGCACACGGCGACGAGCAGGTCGTCGAGCCCGGCGAAGTGGTTGAAGACGGTGCGTCGCGAGACCCCGGCCAGCGCCGCGACCTGGTCGACGGTGAAGCCGGTCGCGCCGTGCTCGGTCGCCAGCGTCCGGGCCGCGTCGACGAGCGCGCGGTGCCGGCGCTCGCGCTGCTTGCGCGGCACGGCGTCGGTGGGGTCCGGTGTCACGGGACCGAGTATTGCACTCAGTGCAAAACGAGGGCGAGCCGGCCGTGTGGGCCGGCCCGCCCAGGTCGATCAGCCGGCGAGGAGCTCGCGCATGGTGGCGATCTCCGTCGTCTGCGACTCGATGATCTGGCCGGCGAGTTCGACCGCCGGCTCGAAGCGGCCGCTCTCCTGCTCGGTGCGGGCCATCTCCACGGCACCCTCGTGGTGCTCGACCATCATCTCCAGCCACATCTGCTGGAAGTCGGCGTCGGAGGCGCTCTCCAGGGCGTCCATGTCGTCGGCGCTCATCATGCCGGGCATGTCGTCGGTGCCCTCGCCCATGTCGTCCATGGTGTCGGACATGTCGCCCATGTCGTGCCCGGCGTTGGCGTGGTCGCGCACGGTCTCGGGCACCGGCTCGCCCCAGCCGGTGAGCCAGTCGGCCATGGTCTCGATCTCGGGGGCCTGGGCGGCGCGGATGTCCTCGGCCAGGGCTTGGACCTCCGGGTCGAGCGGGCGGTCGAGGGTCAGGTCGACCATCGACAGGGCCTGCGCGTGGTGCTGCACCATGTCGCTGGCGAAGGCGACGTCGGCGTCGTCGTGCTCGGTGGGGCTGGTCTCGACGGTGCCGGACGACACCGTGTCGTCACCGCACGCAGCGGTGCCGAGGGTCAGGGTCAGGCCGAGGCCGAGGGCGGCGAGGGCGCGGAAGGTCGTGTGCACGGGTGTTCTCCTGGTCATCGGGGGAAGGATCGGTCGGGCGCATGCCGCAGCCCCGCTCCGGGGGAGCGGGTCGCGGGGAGGCCCGTCAGCACCTGATGACGGAGAACTGCCACGCCGGTGGTGGGCCGGTCGCCCGCACCCGGACGATCGGGGCGGGCAGGGCCAGGGCGGGCATCAGCGTCCGGAGCCACCGCAGGGGGTGACCCGGCCGCACCAGCAGGCCCAGGAGCGCGATCGCCGCGCCACCGAGCATCACGGCGCACAGCATCAGCAGGTGCTCGGAGTGCTCGTCCGACCCGTGGTGCATGGCCGGGACGGTCGCGCCGTCGGCAGGGCCCACCTCGCTGTGGGACATCGCCACGGCCTCGACACCCGCTGCAGCGTCGTACGACGGTGCCGGCGGCGCGCCGTGCGGCGTCAGCGCGTGCATCCCGAGGATGCCCGCGACGAGCGCGACCACCAGCGCGGCAAGCGCGCCGGCGGGTGCGGTCGGGGTGGGACGGCTCATCGCCCCCGATGCTACGGGCGGCGCCCAGCGCCCCGGAGACCCATGCCCATGCCCATTCCCATGCCCGGCCCCATGCCCCAGGCACGCCCGCCGTCGAACCACCTCGCGAGGCGCTCGCGCATCCACCAGATCTCGCGCATCTGGTCGGCGCGGATCGTGCGCGCGAGGCGGGCGACCTCCTCGTGCTCGGCGCGGTCGCGCACGAGCAGCTGCTGCGACATCATCACCGCGGCCATGTGGTGGCCGATCATGTCCTCGAGGAAGACCCGGTCGAGCCGGTCGCCGCTGAGGCCGGACAGGTCACGCATCATCGGCTCGTAGGCCTCGTCCGACTGCTCGTCGGGGTACCACTCGGCCAGCCAGCCCTCCATCTGCTCGATCTGCGCCGACTGCGACTCGACGATCCTCGCCCCCAGGGCCCGCATCGCGGGCCGTTCGGAGCGGCTGAGCTCCTCCGCGGCCTGCACGGCCTCGCGGTGGTGGGCGACCATCTCGCGCAGGTAGCCGGCCTCGTCGAGCGAGGCACCCCAGCGACCGCCCATCATCTGTCCTGCCACCGGACCTCCCGCGGGCCCGCCCATCAGGCTGCCCATCGACCCCCTGCCCGGGTGCCGGTCCCACCCCGACCCGTCACGGGCCAGCGCGATCCCGGCCACGACCAGGGCGAGCACCGCGACCGCCGCGACGACGAAACCCCACGTGCGTCTCATGGGTGCACCTCCTCAGGTGCCTCCAGCCTGCGCCGACCCGGTGACTCACGACAGTGCCGAAGGGCCCGGCGCGGGGGCCGGTCGACTGGAGTGGCCACACGCACCGCGCTCAGCCACGGTCGAGCCGCAACAGCTCGATCTGGAGGCTCGAGCCCTCGCGAAGCGGCTCCCACTCGCCGGTCGCCACGAACCCGTGGGCCTCGTAGAGGCGCCGGGCGCCGTCGTTTCCCTCCGTGACGTGCAGGAGCACGGTGCGGTCCAGCTGCTCGGCGTGCTGGAGCAGCTCGCGGAGGATGGCCCGGCCGAGCCCGCGTCCGCGTGCCTCGGGTGCCACCCACATCCCCCAGACGAAGGCGTGGTCCTCGTCCTCGGGGACGAAGAGTCCGCCCATGCCAGCAGGGCTCCCTGCGACGTACGCGAGGAGCGTCGGACCGGGCACCTGCAGGCGGTCGCGCCACGCGGCGTCTGGCTGCGCCCGGGCGTCGTCGAGGGTGGCGCCGAACGCGGTGGGCGAGTCAGCGAGGGCGCGCAGGCGGACGGCCCGGAAGTCCTCCCAGTCGCCGGGTGGGGCGACCCGCAGCTCGGTGTCCATGGTCGTCACGGTAGCCACGGCGGCGGGGGAGAGCACCGAGGCCCGGTCCCACGTGCGTGGGACCGGGCCTCGCGGATGTCCTGCGACATCACATGGCGGTGGCGGTGGGATTTGAAACAGCCGCCATGGCGTTTGGACTGCCATGGACTTTCGCGGCCAGAAGGCGCCAGTTAGGCCTCTGACCTGCGACGATGACGCGACGGTCGCTCCGTAGCCGTGAGCACAAGTGGACTCAAGTGTGCTTAGATCTGGCACGTATCTGGCACGTATCTGGCACGACGAGGCGGACGACATGGCGACGAGGCGACATAGCAAACGGGGTTTCGGGAGCATCAGGAAGCTCCCGAGTGGGCGTTTCCAAGCGCGCTACTCCAGCCCCTCAGGACACACCGTGGTAGCGCCGGCGACGTTCACTGCACGCATCGACGCGGAAGCCTGGCTGGCGGCCGAGCGGCGTCAGGTGGAGGAACCCGAGACCTGGGTGTCTCCGAAGACGCGCCTCGAGATGGCTCGACGGGCGGTCGAGGCGGATCGATTGCCGACGTTCCGTGAGTACGCGGAATCCTGGATCGAATCAAGGCGCAACAGCAGGGGTGAGCACCTGCGGCCGACCACCCGGGACAAGTACCTCTCGTTGTTGAGGGTGCACATCTACCCGACGTTCGGAGACGTCCCGCTCGACCAAGTCACGCGGGCTGCAGTTCGGTCATGGCACGAGCAACTCGATGCGACCGATTCAACGAAAGCACATGTCTACACAACGCTGCGGACCATCTTGAACACCGCGGTGACGGACGACGAGCTCCTCGACAAGAACCCGGCTTACCTGCGGGGCGCGGGGGTGCGGTCCAGCCACAGGCACGTCAAACCGGCCTCGCTTGAGGAATTGGCCGTCATGGTCGAGGCGATGCCAGAGCGGCGCCGGCTCCTGCTTCTCCTGGCCACGTGGTGTGCCCTCCGTTCCGGGGAACTGCGCGAGTTAAGGCGAGCCGACGTGGTCATCGGACGCGATGAGGCCGGTGAACCATTCGGATGGGTTCACGTGCGCAGAGGCGTCGTACGTACGAGCACCGCCGAAGCGGCGTCGGGAACCCGGACAGTTGTCCACGTCGGGCCACCCAAGACCGACGCAGGAATCCGGACGGTGTCCATCCCAGGCTTCATGTTGCCCGCGGTGCGCGAGCATCTTCTTCAACACGCATCGCCGGGAGAAGACGGTCTCCTCTTTTCCTCCGAGCGCGACCCGACTGCCCACCTGTCTGAAGCCACCTTGAACGGCCGTGCCGCCGTTCTGGACAGCGACGGCAACGTGCGCAACGCAGGCTTTGGCTGGCGAGAAGCCCGCCGACGTGCCGGCCGGCAGGACCTGGACCTTCACGACCTGCGACACACCGGCGCCTCGATGGCGGGCGAGGAGGGCGCAAGCATGGCCGAACTCATGTACCGACTCGGACACTCAACGCCGTCCATGGCCATGAGATACCAGCACAGCCGGCTTGACCGTGACCGCGATCTTGGTCGTCGCCTGTCCGCACGGGCCGAACGGGCGGGAACTGGCGACTGAGAGATCGCCGTTGGTCGGGATCTGACAACGGCTCGGTAAGTGCGGCAGTGTTTCGAGTCCAACCGGGGGAGCATCACGCCGTCTTGTACCTCGTTTGCGTCGGCTATGCATCGTTCGGCTCTGTCGTAGCGATCTCGGCCCGGCACCTGTCCGCCGCCACCACGTCGAACATCCTTCAGAACCTGGTGTTCGCGTTCGCGTACAACGTCGCAGGCATCCCAATTGCCGCCGGAGTCCTCTACCCGATCACCGGGCTCCTGCTCTCCCCGATGATCTCCGCCGCGCGATGGCCTTGTCGTCGGTCAGTGTGATCACCAACGCACTGCGGTTGCGCACCCAACGCCTCAACTGACCCGACATCACCTGCGAACGTAGGCTGAAAGAGATGAACCCGATGCGCCCGACGACAAGGATGCTGAGCAGGGCTGTGCCCGCGCTGCTCTCTTCCGTCGTGGCGTCCATTGTTCTCGGCATCATCGGGATGCACGCCCTGAGCACCCACGGCGTCATGGGCTCCACCGATCACTCCGCTATGACGAGCCCCATGACCGGGGCGCACGATGAGATGTCCGGCCTGCTCACCAGCCCTGCTTCGGAAGCGAACGCTGGCATTGTCAGCATCGCACCGGATAGCGGGGACGGGCACGACATGGGCACCATGGTGATGCTCTGTCTCGCCATGCTTGCCGCCGCCGCAGCACTCCTCCTCGTGCTCGTCGGACTGCGCCGCAGGCCACGCGTGTGGGCACATCGACACGCAATCACCACCACCGTTACCAGGTGGGCCACCCGCCACGGGACCGGTCCACCGTACGTGTGGAACTTCTCCGTCATCAGGTGCTGACAGGCAGCACGCCGTTGACCCGCCCAGTCGGGGCCATTCGGCAACGCGCTGCCCTTTTCAGACACGCCTGACTTCAGGAGATCCCTTATGCGTACCAACCGCACCACGCGCGCCCTCAGCGCGCTCACCATCACCGCCGCACTGGCCCTCACCGCTGCCGCCTGCGGCAACGACGACGCCAGCTCTACCTCCACGTCGGAGGTCACCACCACCGAACACAACGACGCCGACGTGGAGTTCGCCTCCAACATGCTCCAGCACCACGCCCAAGCACTGTCGATGGTCGACCTCACCCGCGGCCGCACCCTCGACCCCGAAGTCCAGCAGCTTGCGGAACAGATCCGCGTCGCCCAAGCCCCCGAGATTGAGATATTCACCGACTGGCTCACCGACTGGGACGAGGAAGTCCCCGAAACCGTGCGCGACCACTCCAACGCCGGGCACGACATGGACGACATGGACGGGTCGATGAACGACGAGAACATGCCGGGAATGATGACCTCCGACGACATGGGAGCCCTCGAAGACGCCGCCGACACCGACTTCCAGACCATGTGGCTGGAAATGATGGTCGAGCACCACGAAGGCGCAGTAGCGATGGCGAAGACCGAGCAGGGCGACGGCCAGTTCAAGGATGCCGTCGACCTGGCAGGCGACATCGCCAAGTCCCAGACCGCTGAGGTCGAGACCATGAGGGAACTCCTCGGTTCCTGACCCGGGAGCCCCGAGGGCGAGCCACCGACGTACCGGTGGTTCGCCTTCGGGCTATGGGCCTAGCGATGAAGGTGCGGCGCGACGGGCGACCTTCACAGAATGGGGACTTCGCCAGGCTCTGATCCAGACGATCCCGGGGACGCTCTCTTCCCGGCTGCCTTCAGCGGGGCGTGGGTCTCATCTGGACTGCGACCTCTCGACGATCGGTGCCCGTCGGCGGTAGGTGGATTCAGATTCGCCTCAGGGCGCGCCGTTGATGCGGAAGTCGACTGTCTCGACCTTGGAGGCGACGCCGATGGCTTCCAGGTCGCGGCGGTCGATGCGTCCGTCGGCGTTCTGGTCGGTGACGACGGCGGGTGCGTCGTTGTAGATGCCGTCGTGGTTCAGGTCGTCGATGACGGCAACGGTCAGCGTGGTGGTGACGTCCTTGCCGGCGATCGGGGCGCCGACGATCCAGGTGTCCCAGATCTCGACGTCGTTCTTGGAGCGGTCGGTGACTCCGGTGAGGTTGAACAGATTGGCCAGGTTGGTTCCGGGCCCGGAGAAGCCGGGGAGGGTGCTGTTGGTGGTGCTGGTGAGCACGACCAAACCGGGCATCCGGTCGTCGGCACCGGTCGAGAAGCTACCCGGGAAGGGAGCGGTGTTGTTGTGCGCGGCCGGCCCGGTCAACTGGTTGGCGGTGAAGCCGGTGCCTGCGAGCGAGGTGTCGTCGAACTCGACGTCGAGGTCGACGAACCACCCGGCTCCGGCGGAGCCGGCGTTGTCGCCGCGTGCGGGGGCGAGGATCTCGACGTCCACGGACTTGGCTGCGTCATGGCGGTCGCGGTGCCCAGGCCCAGGGGCGGCGGAGGCCCCACCGGCAGTGGCGGCGTAGGTGCCGCCGAGCGCCGCGGTCACGGTGAGGGCGGTGAGGGCAGTGGTCATCTTCTTCATGGTGGGTCCCTTTCGTCGGATGTCACTCAGGGGTACGCCGTCGCCGGCGGATCGGTTCACCGGGTAGTGGCGGAAAGCACGAGATCACCGTCGGAGTCGGTGACTCGCACCTGGGCCACCTCGCGCGTGACGAATGCCGCCGCCCCGGTCACATGCGCCTCGCCGTTGCCGGTCGATCCCCAGGTGGCGACCTGCTGGCGCTCTCCCGCGGGTGAGACCAGCCAGGCGACGAACTGCTCGTCTTGTGGGAGCCCCCGCAAGTCGAGCTCGACCGACGTGCCCCATGGCTTGGCGCTCAAGGAGGTCGCACCGGTGGCGCGCGCTCCCGCCGGTGCGCTCAGGGCGAGAGTCGTAGCGACGGGTGCGTCGGGTTCGAGGACCACCGCCGTGCCGACACCCGCTCCCGCGACCAGCACGACCGCGGCGGCAGCGGTGAGGAGCAGCCGGCGACGTCGACGACGGGTCCGCAGGGCTCCGATCGCGTCACCCCAGGCAGCATCGGAGGTTTCGCGGTGTGCTGACAACGGCGCCCCGGCCCGCAGCAGCGCCGGTAGCCCGGCGTACGTCGCGAGCTCGTCGCGGCACCAGGCGCAGGTCGGGAGATGGGCCTCGAGCCCGGCCCGGTCGTCGGCGTCGAGACCGCCCAGGACGTAGGGGCCAAGCAGCTCGCGCAGCCGGTTGTGGGCGCGGTGCTCCTCGTGCTGGTTCATCGCTCGACTCCCATCTCTTCGAATGCGGTCCGCAGGATGCGGATCGCGTAGTAGGACCGTGACTTCACGGTGCCCGGGCGGAGCCCGAGGGTGCTGGCGGCCTCGGTGACGGTGGCGCCGCGGTAGTAGAGCTCGTCGACCACGGCCCGGTGCTCGGGTGAGAGCCGGTCCAGTGCCTGCTCGACGACGTAGGCGTCGACGAGCGCGTCGGCGCGGTCACCGACCGACTGGGCTGCCACGGTGTCGTCGTCGCCGATGAGTCGTGGGCGGCGCTCGTCGGCGCGCCACAGATCGATGACCAGGTTGCGGGCCACCGCGAACAGGTAGGCCCGCGGATCACCGCGACTCGGATCGATCCTGTCGAGGTTGCGCCAGCCGCGCAGCATCGTCTCCTGCACGACGTCCTCGGCGCGGCCCCGGTCATCGACCAGGCGCAGGACGAAGGTCATCAGGGCCGTCCCGTGCCGTAGGTAGAGCTCGGTCAGCACCCGCTCGTCGGCCTCGGCCGACCTACCGGGTGCCCGCGAGCCAGGGCGTAGCGACCTCACGAGCCTGGGTACGACTCGCGCTCCGGATCGGTTCACCGTGTCGCGCCACGCACGCCTGCTCCGCGCGGTCTCATGGGGCAGCGAAGCGCTTGAGGCGTTGGAGCATCGCGTCGAGGACCGGACCGGCCTGGTCGGTGGCGAAGATGTTCTGCGCGTGGGCCGAGCCCGGCAGGATCGTCACCTCGTTCTCCTCACCGGGGGAGGACGAGGCCAGCTCCGTCGAGACGTTGGCCACGGGCTCGTCCTCGCTGGCCACGAAGAGCTTCGGCTCCTCCCCGAGACCGTCGACCGTTGCGTTCGGCGATAGCAAGATCAGCTGATCGGCCAGCGATGGGTCCTGGCTCGCGAGATCGAGGATAGCGTCGGCCCCAGCGCTGGCCCCGACGAGCGCGACGTCGGCGACTCCCTCGCCCTGCAGCTTCTCCACGGCGTTGCGAATCGCATCGGGGTCGATGTCCTCGACCGCGATCACGCTCGCTCCCTGGTTGGCGATCGCGACGGCTTGCTCCTCCCAACTGGCAGCGTCGAAGGCGGCGCCATGCGCGAGGACGACCCCGTAGTCGCCCTCGCCCCGTCTCAGCGCTGGGGAGCCGGCCACAGAGATCGTCTGCCCCGAGGAGTCGCCAGTCGGGCTGCTGGTCGTCTCGGGTGCCCCTCCGCAGCTGGCGAGGGCCAGCACGACGAGAATTGTTATTGCGGTTCGCCTCAGGGTCCCGAGCATGTCCGCCACAGTAGGTCGCCTGGCGGCCGAAGGTGCCTACGAGGGGTCGGCGGCAATTGGCTTCGCACCAGGGAGTGGGCCGCTCACCGGCAGAGATCTGCGGCTCGTTCCAGAGCGGCGGTGGTTCGCTGGAGGGCTTCCTGGCGCCGGTGTCCGTTGGCAGGTGAGGGGTGGGGAACGGCCAGGGTCGGGACGACGACCGGGTGCTCGGTGAGCGTGAGGTACCTCATCCACCCTTCAAGTGCCGCGCCGCCGAAGGTCACGACCACCCGGAGGTCGATCAGTTCGGCGAGCAGCGCGCTCAAGGCGGGCCGGGCGTCTTCCAGGTCATCGACCCGGGGGGCGCGGAGTCGACCTTCAGGTCCGGTCAGGGCCCAGGGGACGACGTTCCACCGCAGGCAGCGAGCCTGGTCGAGGTTGGAGGAGCTCAGCGCCCGGTGAACCTGTCGGGTGGTGGGATCGTCGTTGTCGAGCGAGCTGAAGCCGAGGTCGCCCGCGGCGACCGTTCTGGGGCCGGGCGCCTCCATCAGTAGCAGCACCTGGGCCTTAGTTCCTGCACCGTCGGGGTCGAACCAGGGCACGAACCTGGAACTGCTCGGACCTTCTAACCGCCACCGTTCGGCCAGCTCGTTCAAGCGGCCAACCGGGTCGTCGTGGACGCGCGCTCGTTTGCCGGCAGGGTCAGGCAGCACGGTGTCCGCTCCAGCCCACGGGCGCAACACCGACAGCCAGGCAGATGCCCGCGAATCCGGCGGCCACCGGGAGGGGGAACGCGTGCTCATCCCGTACATGCGGCGGCGACGTCACAAGGGAAACCCTACGCCGAACCAGCGGTGAGCCATGTGCCCGCACCCGGCTCCACTTCGTGGGCCACCAATTCGTGTGTAGACGCCGTGGTGGTCAGCGCTCAGCCGCACGCGCGATCGCGACGAGGTCACGCACCACCCCGGCCGGCGGGCTCTTGGTTCCGACCCAGACGGCGCGGAAATACCGTCGCAGATCGAGGTCCAAGACCGCCACGACGCTCAGGCTCCCGGAATCCACGTCGCGTGCGACGACACGACGGCTGAGGAACGCCGGCGCGCTGCCGGCAAGGACCGCTTCGCGGACGGCGGTCGCGGTGGTGAGCTCCACCTCTGGGTCGCCCACCACCAAGCCATGCCTGGCCAAGGCGATCTCAAGAACCTCGCGGGTTCCCGAGCCCTGCTCACGACTGGTCAGCGCAAGTTCTGCCACCTCGTCGGGCAACAGCGGGGTGCGTCGTCGACTCAGCGGTGTGCCGGCCGCCGTGACCAGGACGAGCTCGTCCTGGGCGACGGTCACCGACCGCACCGCCACCGGCGCATCGACTCCCTCGACGAAGCCCACGTGGGCTGTTCCTGCGCGAACCGCTTCGACCACGTCTCGGCTGTTGGAGGCATGGAGACTCACTGCCGTCGCCCGGTAGCCCTCGCTCTGCTGTCGCTGGCGCAACTGCACCAGCCAGCGGGGGATCAGACTCTCCGCGATCGTCATGCTGGCCCACACCACGAGCTCGCGACTACGGTCGCCGCGCAACCCCTCGATCGCGGTGTCTACCTCGTCGGCCAGATCGAGCAACCTCGCCGCCCACTCGGCCACGACCACGCCGGCCTCGGTGAGCTGTGATCCACGTGCGCCACGTCGCACGAGCGTCAGCCCTGTCTGGGCCTCCATTCCCCGCACACGTTCGGACGCGGCCTGCTGGCTCATGCCGTTGGCGCGTGCCGTGCCACCGATGCTGCCATGGCGGGCGATGCCCACGAGCAGCCGCAGTCCATCAAGATCGGGAAGATGGGAAGAAGCCACAGGGCCAACTTACCGGTAGTCACAAGCCCCGGTTGTGGATGCACAACTCGGCGGGGACTACTGACCGACCGTGCGCGCTCGCAGACTGAAGTCATGAGCATTCTTGAATCCCGCACCAGCACCAGCGTGCGCCCCGCGGATCGTCGTACCTTCCTGAGCGCTCTCGAAGGACAGCCCGCGTTCGGGTTCATCGGCCCGAACTGGTTCGCCTCGGTGATGGGTACCGGCATCGTCGCGAACGCCGCCGCGACGTTGCCCGTCGAGGTCCCCGGCCTGCTGTTGTTCGCACGGACCGTGTGGGTGCTCGACGTGATCCTGCTCGCCGTCATCAGTACGGCCACGATCATCCACTGGACGCAGCACCCTCGCATCGCACGGGGACACCTCGAAAACCCTGCGATGTCGCACTTCTACGGCGCGCCGGCCATGGCGCTGATGACCGTCGGTGCAGGTGCGCTGCTGGTCGGTCAGCCGCTGGTCGGCCAAGGCACAGCCGTGGGCATCGACTTCGTGCTCTGGACCGCCGGCACCCTGCTCGGTCTCTGGACTGCGGTTGCCGTGCCCTACAAGGCCTTCACCACCCACGAGGTGAAGCCGGACGCCGCCTTCGGAGGCTGGCTGATGCCCGTCGTGCCGCCCATGGTCAGCGCGGCCACCGGTCCGCTGCTGCTGCCCCACCTGCCCGCCGGTCAGTGGCAGCTCAGCATGCAGCTGGCCTGCACGATGATGTTCGGCCTGACCATCGTGGCCAGCCTTGTCGTGATCACGATGATCTGGAGCCGGCTGGTGCACCACAAGGTCGGGGCCGCCGCCGCGGTGCCCACGCTGTGGATCGTGCTCGGCCCGCTCGGCCAGTCGATCACCGCCGCGCACACCCTCGGCGCGACAGCCATCGACGTCTACCCCGCACCGTACGGGCGCGCCTTCGAGGCCATGGGGCTCGTCTACGGCGCACCCATGTGGGGCTTCGCCATGCTGTGGCTCGCGCTCGCGATCGCCATCACGGTCCGCACCGTGCGAGCAGGGATGCCCTTCTCGCTGACCTGGTGGTCCTTCACCTTCCCGGTCGGCACTGTCGTCACCGGGACCTCAGGACTGGCCGCCATCACGGGTGCGCACTTCCTGGCAATCGCCGCAGTCATCTTCTACGTCGGCCTCCTCCTGGCCTGGGGCGCGGTGGCGGTGCGCACCGGGCAGGGTGTGTTCTCCGGCCACCTCCTGCGCGCACCGGCCTGAGCCTGCGGCGATGTCGCCCGCGTTCTCAGACGCTGCGTGGGTGCGGTGACGTGTCCGGGCGGTCGGGTCGCCCGCGTGGCCCGGAGTTGGTTAGCATGAGAGCACACGATGGCGGTGGGGCTCGCCGACAACCGTGGCGCCGGGCCACCAACAGTCCCTACCTGAGACAGGTAGGAGTTCGTGTGCCCGAAAGCAATGACCCCATGGCGGTCGATCGCCTGGTCAACCTCCCCATGGATCCCGACACGGCGACGGACACCGTCGCAAACGGGCCGCACCGTTGGCTCTCCTTTCTGAGGTCGCGGTGGGACGTGCTGCTGGCCATCAGTGCCGGCGGAGCCCTGGGGAGCCTGGCCCGGTGGGGTGTCGGGGCACTCGTCCCGTGGACGGGCTCGACCTTTCCGTGGGCGACGTTCATCGAGAACATCTCCGGGGGCTTCGCCCTCGGCGCGCTGATGGTGTTCGTACTCGACGTGTGGCCACCACATCGCTACCTGCGCCCCTTCCTCGGCGTCGGCGTCCTGGGCGGCTACACGACGTTCTCGACCTACATGCTGGAGACCTGGCACTTGCTCGCCGAGGGCCAGCTGGTCACCGCCTTCACCTATCTGGGCGGGTCGCTGCTGGTCGGGCTGTGCGCGGTGTGGCTCGGCATCGCTTCCGCACGCATGGTGGCGTTCGGATGGCCGCGCCGACGACGGCGTCGGTACCCCGAGCAGTCCACCATCGAGCCCATCGATCACCAAGTGAGGAATTCATGACGCGAGAAGGGCCTGCGACCAGGCTGACCATCATGGTGGGGGAGTCCGACCAGACCCACCACCACCCGGTCTACACCGAGATCGTGCACCGGGCACACCGGGCCGGACTCGCCGGCGCCAGCGTCCTGCGCGGCATCGAGGGGTTCGGCAAATCCAACCACATCCACACCACCCGGCTGTTGTCGATGAGCGGGGACCTCCCCGTCGCAATATGCATCGTCGACACCGAGGAACGGATCCGGGCCTTCCTCCCCGAGTTGGAGGACCTTGAGATCGAGGGGCTGGTAATCCTGGACCCGGTCGAGGTCATCCGGTACGCCGGCCGCCGCCCGTCCGGACGAGCAGAGGACCACCGGTGACGGTCGCGATGGTGCTGCTCGGCGGCGCGATCGGCGCGCCCCTGCGCTACCTCACAGACCTGTTCGTGCAGTCACGACACGACAGCGTCTTCCCCTGGGGCACCTTCACCGTCAACGTCCTCGGCTCCCTGATCTTGGGCGTCACCGCAGCCGCGGTCATCGACCTCGGGGCGCCGGGGTGGGGGCTGACGTTGGTCGGCGCCGGGTTCTGCGGAGCGCTCACGACCTTCTCTACCTTCGGGTTCGAGACCATCCGGCTGCTCGAGCAAGGGTCGGTCCTGACCGCCGCAGCCAACAGTGTCGCAAACCTGGCCCTGGGACTGGGCGCCTGCGCGGGCGGCTTCGCGGTCGCCGCCGCGATGTTGTGAGACCGCATTGGGACCCGCGACCGAACCCCATGCGCGAGCCGCCCAGGATCACGCAGCGTTACACCACCACCGGGGTAGCCACCCTGTGACATCTCAGCGTCGCTATTCGAAACCGCGTGACTCCTCCACTTCTGAGTCATGGCTACGCGTTGACGATGAGTGACGAGTCCCAGTTCCGTTCTCCCAGAACGCCTTCGAAGACCTTCAAACTGAGCGGCACGCATGCTACGAAGGTCCGTAGATCGGTCCGCCCCTCGGGGCGGGCCGAGCGTCATTTCAAGGTTAAGTGACGAGTACTGACGGGCGGTGACGGGCGTGCACGGTGGGGTCAAGTTCTACCGCGGCGCCGCGTCCGCCGCGCGGTCCTACGTCGAAGCCGACCACTCGCGTGCCGACGACTACTACCTGGCCGAGGGCTCCGGAGTGGCCGAGCGTTACGTCGCCACGACTCCGCCGGGGGAGGGGGGACGCGGTGTCTGCGCAGTTCAGTACGGGGGGACGCTCGATGGCGACGCCTACGAGCAGTGGGTCGCCGGCCACGACGTTGAAACTGGAACAGCCAAGGGGCGGCTGCGCGACGACGCGCATGCGCTGCGGTTCGTCGAGGTCGTAATAAACGGACCGAAGTCCTGGTCGCTTGCCGCAGCGCTGCACTCTGAGATCGCGGCGGCCTACGACGCGGCGATGGATCGGGCGGCGGGTGAGGTGATCGCGTGGGTCGGCGAGCACGCCACTACCCGCGTGGGTCCACGTGGTCGGCAGGTGCAGGTCCCGGTGGAGCAGCTCGAGGCGGCAGTGGTGCGGCACTACACCTCGCGTGCCGGGGACCCGCACCGTCACCTTCATGTGCAGATCAACGCCCGTGTTTCTGCGCGCGGGGCGTGGCGGGGACTGCACTCGGTCGGAGTCGTCGACAGTATCGATGCGGTCAACGGGATTGGGCACGCGGCGGTGATGTGCGACCCGGAGTTCAGGGCCGCCCTTGCCGCGCGCGGCTACACCCTCGATGACGACGGCGAGATCGAGCAGCTCGCGCCGTATGCCGGCGGGTTCAGCCAGCGCGCCGCGCAGATCGGGCGCAACGTCGACCGGTACGAGGCCGCGTGGCGTGTCGAGCACCCCAGCCAGGAGCCCGGACCGCGACTGCGTCAGACCTGGGACCGACGCGCGTGGGCCGACGCTAGGCCAGACAAGGTCGTGCCCCGCAGCGGCGCCGACCTCGTCGCCGCATGGAACCGAGAGCTGCGCGACCTCGGCTTCACCCCACCGACCACCCCAGCCACCACCGCGCCCACCAACCTGACGACGCAGCTGGGTCTGCAGATCGGTCAGATCGACCGCGACGTCGCCGCCGACCTGGTGCTGACCAGGCTCGGGTCCAGGCGCTCGGCGTGGAACGCACCGGACATCCGGGGCGAGGTCGAACGGCTCATCGCCTCCGTCGGGATCGTCGCCGAACGAGCGGTCCGGCACGAGCTGGTCGAGGACATCGCCGAGCGTGCCCAGACGCGGTGTGTGCCGCTGCTGAAACGCGACGATGTCCCCGAGCACGTCCGCAGCCTGACCTCCGAGCGGGTCCTCGCCGTCGAGGCCGACCTCGCCAACACCGTCGTCGCGCGGGCGTCGAGGCCGGTGAGCGCCGCAGTCAGGCTCCGGGGCATCGAGCACCTCGACCCTGCACAACGCCGCGTCGTCGCGGCGCTGGTCGGTGATGCGGGTCTGCTCGTGATCGAGGGCGCCGCCGGCACCGGAAAGACCACGACCCTCGCCATCGCACGCGACCTGCTCGACGCGTACGACCGACGGCTCGTGGTCGTCACCCCGACCCTCAAGGCTGCTCAGGCAGCTCGGGAGCAGGTCGGTGCCGACGCGTTCTCTGCCGCCTGGCTCGTCCACCAACACGGGTATAGGTGGGATGAGGACGGCCACTGGTCGCAGACAGACGCTGCACCTGAGGCCCGGGCACGTCTGGCTTCTGGTGACGTTCTCTTGGTGGACGAGGCCGGGATGCTTGACCAGGACACCGCCCGGGCGCTGTTCGCCATCGCCGACCGCGCGCACGCCACGGTTGCGCTGCTAGGTGACCGCCACCAGCTGCCGGCGGTCGGCCGCGGCGGCGTTCTCGACCTCGCCACGCGCTGGGTGGCACCCGGAGCGCACCACGAGCTTGAGTCGGTCCACCGGTTCGCCGATCCCGCCTACGCCGACCTCAGCCTGCTCATGCGCACGAGTGAGCGGTCTGGTGAGGTCTTCGACGCCCTCCTCGAACGCGGGCAGATCGTCCTCCATGCCAGCGAGGTCGAACGCGCGGCAGCCCTGGCCGCCATCGGCGCTAACGGTGCGGATAACGGTGACCAGCTCGTCATCGCCGATACCCGCGACCAAGTCGGTGCCCTCAACGCAGCCATCCGCGACCGTCGCCACGGCATTGGCACACCAGTCGGTGAGCAATCTGGTGAGCGCCCGGGTGAAGGGGTCAGTGAGCCCGTCACGCGTCGTGGTGAGCGGATCGGTCTAGGCGACCGAGTCGCTACCAGGCGCAACAACCGCGACCTCGACGTCGCCAACCGCGACACCTGGACCGTGGCCGGAATCAGCGACGACGGCAGCGTCCTGGTCACTGGCCGGGCGGGCCATCGCACGCTGCCGGCGGAGTACGTCCGCAAGCACGTCGAGCTCGCCTTCACCACCACCGCCTACGGAGCGCAAGGCGAGACCGTCGACTCGGCACACTTCGCACTTGGTGAGACCACCGGCGCCGCCTCGGCATACGTCGCCATGACCCGTGGCCGCCACCGCAACACAGCCCACCTCGTCGCAGAGTCCATCGACGACGCCCGCAGCCAGTGGGTCGACGTGTTCAGCCGCGACCGCGCGGACCTTGGGCCCAGGCACGCGGCACAGAGGGCCGCAGACGACATCGACCGGTACGGACCCACCGCGCGGCCGCCCTCCGTCGGACTACAGGCCGCAGCGCTGCGCGCTGGCCCGAGTCGCCCACCCCAGCCGATCCCGAGCCCCCGACCGGCCTCTCGCGGGATCGGCCGCTGAACCAGGTCGATGGACCTAGGTTCTCCGATCCACGTGACCGCTGCGCGCCCCCAAGACGACGTAGGAGACACGGAGAAGCTGATCTCGACAGGAATGGCCACCAGCCGTCCGGTCCGCGCAGCGCGATGTTGCTTCTCTTGAAAAGGACTCGCCGAACCCATCGGCGGCCACGACGAAAGGCGACGAGATGGTCACACCCATCGGCATCCCAGACGATTGGGACGACGACAACCTGATCCTGTTCGAGGAGTTCTGCGAGCTCATCCGCACACCGCAGCGCACCGTTCGTGACTGGCGTCAGCGCGGCGTCGGACCCAGATGGGCCCGCTTCCAGGGTGTCGGTCGGCTCTACATCACCGTGGCCGAGGCCCGACGCTTCCTCGCCTCCGCCACCGCCACCCGGGCAGAGGTGCGCTCCGATGGCTGAGCGACGCGCCGCTCCGGTCTACCTGAGCCTCGAGGAGGCAGCCGAGTCCATGGCGGTCTCGGTCAAGACGATCCGGCGCTGGATCGCCGCCGGCACCCTCCCGGCGTACCGCTGCGGCAAACGGGCCATCCGGATCAGGCTCGAAGATCTCGAGGCCGCGCCACGGCAGATCCCGTCCGCGCGGTGGTGAAAGCCCCGGACGATCGGGGCCCTCCGGGGCGAACACGTCTCGGTTCATCTGGCACGTATCTGGCACGGCCCGGAAATCAAACAGCCTCTGACCTGGCATCTTCGCAGGTCAGAGGCTGTTTTCTGTTGGCGGTGGCGGTGGGATTTGAACCCACGGTGGGTTTGACCCCACACAACATTTCGAGTGTTGCACCTTCGGCCGCTCGGACACGCCACCGCGCGGAAGGTTACCGGAGGGTGGCCGTGAGGTCGAAACCGGCGGCTCGCCCGCGATCGGAGCGGGGCGCGGGAGCAGAGGCATGGTCAGGGACGGCGTACGGCAGGTACGTTTCGGCGCACGCCTGTGCTCGCGCCTCGCGCGAGCGGGAAGGAGCGGTGCTGCCGGTGGCTGCCGTCCGACGTGTCCGAGACCTCGCCCGTGCCGCACTGCCCCGGAGCGTGGGGGAGCGGCTGCCCGCGGCCCCGCCGCAGGAGGTGACCGAGCTCCTGCACGACAAGCGCTTCCAGCGCGCCGTGGCCGAGGCGGCCGAGGAGCAGCGCCGTCCTGAGGAGGAGGTCTGGGAGGAGGTCAAGGGCTACCTCCACGAGATGGCCGCCGCCCACGACGACCGCGCCTCGCAGGGCTGGGCGCGCATGGGCGAGTGGTTCCTGCGTGCCTACGACGTCCTCGTCGACGAGGACGACATGCAGATGCTGAAGAAGGTGGACCGCGACCACAGCCTGGCGCTGGCCTTCAGCCACCGCTCCTACCTCGACGGCATGGTCATCCCCAACGCGCTGTCGTCACGACGGTTCTCCCCGACCTACACCTTCGGCGGGGCCAACCTCAACCTGCCGGTCATCGGCTCGTTCGCCAGCCGCACCGGCCTCATCTTCATCCGACGCTCCACGCAGGAGATCCCGGTCTACCGGCTCGCGCTGCGCTCCTACATCCGCCAGATGGTGGCCAACAAGCGCAACCTCGCCTGGTCGATCGAGGGCGGACGCACCCGCACCGGCAAGCTCCGCCCGCCCGTCCACGGCATCCTGAAGTACCTCACCGACACCGTGCACGACGGCGGCGGCGACGACGCCCCCGACGTGCAGGTCGTGCCGGTCTCGGTCGTCTACGACCAGCTGCACGAGGTCTCGCGGATGACCGAGGAGGCGCGCGGCGCCAGCAAGACCCCGGAGGACTGGCGCTGGCTGGTGCGCTTCGCGCGGCTGCAGCGCAACCGCCTCGGTCGCGCCTACCTGACCGTCGGGGAGCCGTTCTCCCTGCGCGAGCGCATGGACGCCCTCGCCGCGGAGGGCGTGACCGGCCACCAGGCGGTCGAGCGGGTCGCGCTCGACATCTCCCACCGGATCAACCGGGCGACGCCCGTCACCGTGACCGCGATCGTCTCGCTCGCGCTCCTCGGCGCCGACCGGGCGCTGACCATGGACGAGGTGCTCGAGACCGTCGAGCCGCTCGCCGCCTACATCGACGCCCGCCACTGGCCGGTCGCCGGCGCGGCCGACCTGCGCGACCGCTCCACCATCCGCCGCGCGCTCGCCGAGCTGGCTCGCAGCGGGGTGCTGACGGCGTACGACCAGGGCACCGAGCCGGTCTGGAAGATCGGCGACGACCAGCACCTGGTCGCCGCGTTCTACCGCAACACGGTGATCCACATCCTCGTCGAGCGGGCGATCGGCGAGCTCGCCCTGCTGACCGTCAGCGAGCTCGAGCCCGACGCCGAGCTGCCCCCGGGCGGCGCGCTCCAGGTCGGGTGGGAGGAGGCGAAGCGGATGCGCGACCTGCTGAAGTTCGAGTTCTTCTTCCCCGGTCGCGCCGGCTTCGAGGACGACCTGCGCACCGAGCTGCAGCTGCTCGTCGGCGGCGAGGGTGTCACCGACATGACGCCCGAACGGGCCCGCGAGCTGCTGGTCAGCGCGCGTCCGCACCTGGCCCACCTGGTGCTCCGGCCCTTCCTCGACGCCTACCTCGTGCTCGCCGACCGCCTCGCCGACCACGGCGACAGCACCGTCGACGAGGACGCGCTGCTGGCCGACGCGCTGGCCGTGGGCCGGCAGTGGGCGCTGCAGCGCAGGGTCGCGAGCGTGGAGTCGATCTCGCTCGAGCTCTTCCGCACCGCGATGGCGCTGGCGCGCCACAAGGGCCTGCTCGAGGGCAGCGACGGTGTCGGCTCGGCCCGTGAGGCGTTCGCCGCGGAGCTGCGCGACTCGGTGCGCCGGGTCAACATCATCGGCGAGATCGCCGGCGAGCCGGTGGTCGTGGTGCAGCCGCAGGTCGACGAGCCCGAGGGGTCGGAGCAGGCGGAGGACGCCGAGCAGGCCGGGGATCGCTGGTGAGCGGCCTCTCCGCCGCGGCCCGCGAGGCGATCGAGGCCATCGAGGCGGGCCCGCAGGGCCCGAAGATCGGGGCGTTCTTCGACCTCGACGGCACCCTGGTCGCGGGCTACACCGCGGCCACGTTCTACGGCGACCGGCTCAAGGGCCGCGACGTGTCGCCGGCGGAGTTCCTGCGCACGGTGGTGACCGCCGTCGACGGCGAGCTCGGGGGAGACCCGACCCGCATCGCCCACGTCGCCTTCTCGGCCATGCGCGGAGAGTCCGAGGAGGCGTTCGCCGACCTCGGTGAGCGGCTCTTCCGCTCCAAGATCGCCGGCACCATCCGCCGCGAGTCGCGCGCGCTGGTGCACGCCCACCAGCGTGCCGGGCACACGGTCGCGGTGGCCTCGGCGGCCACGAAGTACCAGATCGCGCCGGTCGCCCGCGACCTCGGCGTCGAGCACCTCGTGTGCACGCAGCTGGTGGTCGAGGACGGCCAGTTCACCGGCGCGACCGACGGCCCGATGCTGTGGGGCCGGCACAAGGCCAGCGGCGTACGCGCCTTCGCCCGCGAGCACGGCGTCGACCTGGGCGAGTCCTACGCCTACGGCAACGGCTACGAGGACGTCGCCTTCCTCTCCTCCGTCGGCCACCCCACCGCCCTCAACCCGCACCGCGACCTGCGCGCCGCCGCCGGCCGGCTCGGCTGGCCGGTGCTCGACCTGTCCGACCCCGTCGGTGGCTCGCTCGTCGCGGCGGGGCGCACGGTCGCCGCGCTCGCCGGGATGAACGCCGGTGTCGCCGCCGGCATCGCCTACGGCCTCACCCGCGGCGACCGGCGCGAGGGCCGCAACACCGCCATCAAGCTGGCCACCTCGCTGCCGATGGCCCTGGCCGGGGTGAAGGTCGAGGTGCTCCACCGCGAGCGCCTGTGGACCCACCGTCCGGCGATCTTCGTGGCCAACCACCAGAGCGCGCTCGACATCCCCGTGCTGGGCAACCTGCTCGAGCGTGACTTCACCATCGTGGCCAAGAAGGAGGCGCGGTGGGACCCGCGCGCCGTCATCGGCTCGGTGGTGATCGACCCGGCCTACATCGACCGGTCCGACTCCGAGTCGGCGCGCGCGACCCTCGACGGCGTCGTCGACCGGATCCGTGGCGGCACCTCGCTCATGATCTTCCCCGAGGGCACCCGCTCGCCGACCCCGGCGCTCGGGCCGTTCCGCAAGGGCGCGTTCCACCTCGCCGCGCAGGCGGGGGTGCCGGTCGTGCCGGTCGTGCTGCGCAACACCGGTGAGCTGATGCGTCGCAGCTCGCTGGTGCTCAACCCCGGGGTCGTCGACGTGTGCGTGCTGGAGCCCGAGACCGACTGGAGCGTCGACGACATGAGCGAGCGGATCGCCGCGCTGCGGGCGAAGTTCGAGGACACACTGGCGAGGTGGCCGGCATGACGAGCACGGAGGACTTCGAGCGCTGGGGCGGGGCGGCGGCCTGGTCGTCGGGCGCCGAGCTCACCGCCATGCAGACCCTGCTCTGGCGCGCCGAGCGCCACCCCGTGCAGTCGTCGACCAGCACGGTCGTCATCGACCTCGACCGCGCGCCCGACTGGAAGCGCTTCGTCGCCGCGACGGAGTGGGGCACCGGGCTCGTACGCCGCCTGCGCCAGCGCGTCGTCGACCCGGTCGTGCCCACCGCAGCGCCGACCTGGGCCGACGACCCGACGTTCGACCTGGCCTACCACCTGCGCCGCGAGCGGGCCGACAGCCGCGAGGAGATGCTGGCCGCGGCCGCGCAGGTCGCCCTGCGGCCCTTCGACCGGTCCCGTCCGCTGTGGGAGGGCGTGCTGTTCGAGCTGCCCGACAGTGCGGCCTACGTCCTCAAGATCCACCACGCGCTCGCCGACCCGCTCGGCACCGTGCAGCTGCTGTCGATGCTGCAGTCGGGCCGCCGCGCGCACACCCCGCGCAAGCCGCTCGGTGACGACGCGGCGGCACCGGTCGGCACCGACGGGGTGGAGCTCGCGGTCGCCGGCCTGCGCACCGACGTCTCCACGCTGCCCGACGCCGCCCGGGCGGCGGCACGCACCCTCGGCCACGCCGCCGTACGGCCGCAGGCGGTCGTCTCCTCCGCGCTGCGCTACGGCGCGTCCGTGCGCCGGCTGCTCACCCAGGCCGCGCCGCCCTCGCCGGAGCTCGGCCCGCGCACCGGCAAGATGTGGACGTTCCTCACCCTCGAGGCGCCGCTCGAGCCGCTGCGCACGGTCGCGAGGCAGGGCGGCGGCACCCTCGACGACGCGGCGGTCGCCCTGGTGCTGGGCGGACTGCGCCGCTACCACGCGCGGCGCGACAGCCCTGTGCGCGAGCTGCCCGTCGGCGTACGGGTCTCGCTCGACCGCGCCGACGACCTCGGCAACCGCTTCGCCGGCGCGCTCATCTCCGGTCCGCTCTCGATCGAGGACCCCGTCGACCGGGTCGCCGCGGTGCGCGGCGAGGTGCTCTCGCTGCACACCGAGCGCGCGCTCGAGGTGCTCGACGCGACCGCGCCGGTGCTCAACCGGATGCCGTCCTTCGTCGGGGCCTCGGCCCTGCGCACGGCGGTCGCGCCGGACGCCTTCGTCCTCACGCTGCCCGGCCCGCCGCGCAAGCGCTTCATGGCCGGTGCCGAGGTGCAGGGGATGTACGTCCTCGGGCCGCTGCCCGGTGCCGCGCTGACCGCGTGCCTGGTGACGGTGGGCGACACCGCCTGCATCGGCGTCAACGTCGACGCCAGCGCGGTGGCCGACCTCGACGCGCTGCGCGCGTGCCTGGCCGAGGGCCTCGAGGAGATGGTGGCCGCCGGCCTCGGTGGTTGAGGAGGTCGCTCCGCGACCGTCACGAAACCGGGCCGACGTAGCAGAGCATCCGCCAGTCCGTGCCGTCCTCGACGTTGCCGAAGCCCCGGCGCTCGTAGAAGCGGCGGGCGTCGGCGTCGACCTCGTCGACGTTGATGTGCATCTCCGGCGAGCCGAGCGCGGCAGCGACCTCCCGGCACGTCGCGAGGAGAAGGGTGCCGGTGCCGCGGTCGCGCAGGCCCGGCACGACGTAGAGCTCGTCGAGGTGGGACACCGGTCCGTCGAACCAGATCGCCGGGCGCAGCACGACCAGCGCGAAGCCGACCGCGGCGCCGTCGTCCTCCGCCAGCACCGCGACGACGTCCTCGCGTGCGAGCAGGCCTGCGAAGCGGGCACCCAGCACGTCGGCCTCGTCGGTCGCCGACCCGAACTCGGTGTTGAAGTCGTGCAGCAGCCGGCCGAGCACCCCGGCGTCGTCGCCGGTCGCGCGGCGGACGAGGGTCACGCCCGCTCCGCCCGGTGGTGGGAGAAGAACTCGTCGAGCAGAGCGGTCGACTCCGCAGCCAGCACGCCTGCGACGACCTCGGGGCGGTGGTTGAGGCGGCGGTCGCGCACCACGTCCCAGAGCGAGCCGACCGCGCCCAGCTTGTCGTCGTACGCCCCGAAGACGAGGCGGTCGACCCGGGCGAGCACCAGCGCGCCGGCGCACATCGTGCAGGGCTCGAGCGTGACGACGAGGGTGCAGCCGGTCAGCCGCCACTCCCCGCGCGCGGCGGCCGCGGCGCGCAGCGCGACCACCTCGGCGTGCCCGGTCGGGTCTGCGTCGGACTCACGCGTGTTGCGGCCGGTGCCGATGACCGTGCCGGCCTCGTCGAGCACGACGGCCCCGACCGGTACGTCGTCGCCGGCCAGCGCCGCACGCGCCTCGGCGAGGGCCAGACGCATCGGGTCGGCCCAGGGTTCGAGCGGCCTCATGCCGAGGTGAGGCCCACGGCGTCGTCGAAGAGCTCGCCGAAGCCGAGGCGGCGCGCGATCTCGGACAGCATCTCGTCAGGGTAGAGCTCGACGTCGTCGAGCAGGGCACCGAGCTCGCTCGCGGGCAGGCCCAGGTCGCCGAGCAGCTCGAGGTCGCCGGCCGGCACCTCGACGTCGTCGTCCTCCGGGGGTGGCAGGCCGAGGAAGTCGATCGCCGACTGCGCGAGCTCCCACTCGTCGGCGGCGGTGACGTCGGAGAGCAGCACGCGGGCCGTGGTGTGGTCGACGCGCACGATCACGAAGAAGTCCTCGGCGACCGCGACCATGCCGACCGCGCCCGCCTCGCCCGACACGTGGCGCAGGGCGTGGCTGAGCGACTCGATGGTCTCGTAGGCCGGGGAGGCGATGTCCTGGACCTGCCAGTCGCCGTCCTCGAGCCACGCGGCCAGCGCGAAGTCGATCTCCCCGCTCTGCTCTGGCATGACCGGCCTCCCCACCGTGATCAGACCTCCAATGTCGCAGAAAGCAGGGGGCCCGCCAACCCTCTTGTCGGGGACGATGCGTGCAGGCGCGGACCCACTAGGGTGAGCGCCATGCGCCTGCACGTGGTGAACCACCCCCTCGTCTCCCACAAGCTCACCGTCCTCCGCGACGAGAACACCGACTCGCCGACCTTCCGGCGGTTGACCGACGAGCTGGTCACCCTCCTCGCCTACGAGGCGACCCGCGAGGTGCGCGTCGACCCGCTGGACATCACCACCCCGGTCGGGCCCACCACCGGCGTCTACCTCGCCCAGCCCAAGCCGATGGTGGTGCCGATCCTGCGTGCCGGTCTCGGCATGCTCGACGGGATGATGCGGCTCCTGCCGACGGCCGAGGTGGGCTTCCTCGGGATGGTGCGCAACGAGGAGACGCTCGAGGCCTCGACCTACGCCGAGCGCCTGCCCGAGGACCTCTCCGGTCGCCAGTGCTACGTCCTCGACCCGATGCTGGCCACTGGCGGCACCCTGGCCGCGGCCATCCGCTTCCTCACCGACCGCGGCGCCGACGACATCACCGCCATCTGCCTGCTCGTCGCGCCCGAGGGCGTGGCCAACCTCGAGGCCGGCCTCGCCGACCTCGACGTCCCGGTGACCGTCGTGACCGCCGCCCAGGACGAGAAGCTCAACGAGAAGGGCTACATCGTCCCGGGCCTCGGCGACGCCGGCGACCGGTTGTACGGCGTCGCGCACTGAGGCTGCTCCCCCTACGCCTCGGCCAGCACCCGCACGACCTGCACCGACGCGGAGGGGATCGCAGTCCTGATCCCGTCCGCCATGGACCGCGCGCTCGCCTCGTCCTGCAGGACCACGACGGCGTGCGCCTCGCTGTCCGAGTCGGGTGCCTGACCCCAGATCGCACGGACGAAGCCCGGTTGCTGGCTGACGGTTGCTGCGATGTGCCCCAGGGCCTCCGCGTCGAGGGGACCCTCGACGGGCCACGTGCCGATGATCGCGAACACCGCGCGCTCCTCCGTGGTCGGTTGCGGGACGACGCAACCCTGCCCGAGGGACCGTACGGAGTCGACCCTTCCTGGACCGAACCTCCGACATCCCTGCCCTCTCGCTGGAAGGTGAGTGTGTTATGTCGCAGGACATCGGTGACGAACCTGTACCAGGACATCGGTGACACTTTCGGTGTCCTTGGTGGTGACACTTCTCCCCGCCGTGTGCACCTGATGCTCTGGCGGTGGCTGCCAATGACCCCTCGATCCCCGTGTCCGACTCGCGATCGCGCAGTGGCCTGAAGANAGTCCTGAGACACCAACTGTTACCGATGTCCTGATGCAGAACTGTCACCGATGTCCTGAGACATCACACAGTCGCCGCCCAGTGTTATGTCGCAGGACATCGGTGACGAACCTGTACCAGGACATCGGTGACACTTTCGGTGTCCTTGGTGGTGACACTTCTCCCCGCCGTGTGCACCTGATGCTCTGGCGGTGGCTGCCAATGAACCCCTCGATCCCCGTGTCCGACTCGCGATCGCGCAGTGGCCTGAAGATGCTCCTCGGGGCGCTGTCACGACGTTCTGCGCCGAGCACGACATCAGCCGCAAGACGTTCTACGACCTACGCAAGCGCGCCAGGGTCGACGGGCCGGCCGCGGTGCTCGAACCCCGGTCCCGTCGGCCGCGGTCGAGCCCGTCGAAGGTCAGCGAAGAGGTCAAGGCCCAAGCCATCCAGGTCCGTGCTGCGCTGGATTCTTCCGGCTTGGACCACGGCCCGATCAGCGTGCACGACAAGATGCGCACGATGGGGCTCGCCCCGGTCCCGTCGATCGCGTCGCTGGCCCGGATCTTCCGCGAAGCCGGGGTGGCACGTCTGGAGCCGAAGAAGAAGCCACGCTCGGCATGGCGTCGGTTCGTCTACCCCGCACCGAACGCGTGCTGGCAGCTCGATGCCACCGAGTACGTCCTCACTGGTGGGCGCACGTGCGTGATCTTCCAGCTCATCGACGACCACTCCCGCTACGCGGTCGCCTCCCACGTCGCGTGGGGTGAGACCGCCGACGCCGCGATCGTCGTGTTCGACAAGGCCGTGGCCGCCCACGGCGTGCCGCAGCGGCTGCTTTCCGACAACGGCACCGCGCTCAATCCCTCCCGGCGCGGGCACCTCGGTCAGCTGGTGCAACACGTGTCACGACTGGGCGTGGAGCCGATCACCGGCAAGCCCTACAAGCCGACCACCCAGGGCAAGAACGAACGCTTCCACCAGACCCTGTTCCGCTACCTCGACAAGCAGCCACTGGCCGACACACTGGCCGCCCTGCAGACCCAGGTCGACGCGTTCGACCACATCTACAACACCCAACGCCCCCACCAAGGACTCCCCGGACGCACCACACCTCAGGTCGCCTGGGATGCCACAGACAAGGCCGAAGCCCCCCGCCCACGACCCGAGCAGCCGACCACCGGCCCCACCCCRGCCCACCGGCTAATGGCACAGGCACGATCGCCTCGACTCCGCCGGGCACCCGAACCGAGCCAGCTCCTGGCCGATACCTCCATCAAGAAGCTGACGAGCATCGGCACCTTCTGGCTCGACGGAGTGCACTACCGGGTCGGCGGACAACACGCCTTCCAGCGCGTCCTGGYCATCGCCGACGGCGACACCATCACCGTCGCCGACCTCGACGGCGAAGTCCTTATCGAGCACACCCGCCCAGCACCGGGGATCAAGTACGTCGGCAACGGCAGACCTCCAGGCATGCCGCCCAAGCCACCCCAAGAGTCACCGAAGTCCTGAGACACCAACTGTTACCGATGTCCTGATGCAGAACTGTCACCGATGTCCTGAGACATCACA
>NZ_LMSM01000009.1 GCF_001428125.1 Nocardioides sp. Soil774
CGCGGAACTCCTTGGGGAACGCCTTTGGCACGCGGAACTCCTTGGGGAACGCCTTTGGCATGGTGAACATCCTTCCAGCGCCGACACATCGACGCAGATTCAGATGTCACCTATCCGTGCAGCAGTCCCGACGGCCGACGGTGCGTTCATGTCTGCGGAGGTCCGTTCGGCGCCTCCCCCACATGTGTCGCCGGTGGTCTCTTCGACGCTGAGCGAGGCTGACAAGCGGCGCAACTAAGGACAGAGCGCAGCCAACGGTCGAAGAGCCCAGCGTGGCTGCCCATTCCTTTAGGCGGCAGCCAGGCCGTCAACACCAGCAACCCCCGATGCGGCTTAGGGGGAGTGCAGCCTGCTAGTTGGGGGCATGTCGCCTTGCGCGTCTCGCTCGATGGACTCGAGGCGATGCTCGCGGATGAAGCGGTGATGGCACGCCCGCACAGTGGCGGAGGCGACGGTTACGAGCGTGGTCGCGATCGCCGCAGCCCATGGGGCGCCGGTGAGGGGCCACAGGATGGCAGAGATGCTCAACCACATCGCAACAATCACGCCGACCAGGTACCACCACTGCAGACGGCCGATTATGTATCCGAAGCTTGTGGCGGCGAACATCAGGACCACGAGGAGCAGAGTCACGGCACCGAGACCGTAGGTGGACTGGAAAACGAGCTGACCCATCGAAGTTGTTCCTCTCCTTTGGTGCCGCTACTCAGCTTCCGTCGGCGGCTCCAGCGGAAGCTCATGCTTGGTCTCTTTCGGCTTCCGCCCCCAAGGGACCAGCGCCCGTAGTTTGTTCGTCCCGTCCGCCTGTCCAGCGATGCGGACGGTTCCTAGGGTCAGGAAGCCTATGCACGCGACGAAGCACACGCCGAGCACCATGACGGCGTTCGAGTTAGCGTCCACCCTGACGTCGGCGTTGACATCGACATTGACGTGATCGTTCAGGTTCTGCTCGTACATCTCAACAACTTTCCACAGCGACTGACCACCGGAGACTGGGGCAGAGCTGCTTCATCGGTCGTTGTTAGACGCTGCCCCTCCGGGCGACAGAGTCCGTGTCGTCATCAAGGTCCACTGGTGGCCTCGCTAAATAAGTCCGCTTGCGAACGGCGGATCGCTTTGAATTAGAACGAGCCCCCGAAGGGGGTCTCGCTCTGCTGGTCGTGCAGGACGAGCATACGGACGCCTTCCCGCATGGCAACCCCAATCCCGGCGTGGCACGAGGTCATTCGCACTCAAGTCCTGGGCGGTCCTTGGACAGCTGCTGGCCTCGCGGGCCGTGGCCAGGTGGAACGCCGGCCTGACGAAGGTTTCGAGGTGCGGGGCACCGCGCCGCCCCGTCCGCTACTTTGGCGACGCGACTAGCGGCCTGCTGCGACACTGAGAACGCCGGTCGTGCTCTGAGTTGATGGGGGATCGACATGGCAACGACACTGGTGCCGCGAAAGCTTCGCGACGCAATCGAGCAGGCGATCCTCAATTCGTCCGCAGGTCTGGACGACCTGGTCGCTGACAATCTGGAGATAGCGACGTGGCCGCGCGCACGGCGGTTGCCGCTGGCCGTGAAGTATGTGCCGTCTGAGTACGCAGCCGACTACCGCGCGCCAAACCCGGGGCTCTACATCGGCGCTAACAACTACACATGGGGTCGCGGCGTTTACGTCACTGGTGTGAGCGAGCCGCTGTCTACGGCGATCTACGGGCGCGCTGGTGTGTTGAGCCGCTTTGACCCCGCGGTTGGCGCGCGTTCGATGCTCGCATCCCCGCGAACGAGGATCTGTACCTCAGGTGGCTGCAGGCTCAGCCCGTCTACCGGGACGCTGTCCTGACCGTGCACTCCGGGCTCTGGCTAAACGACCTGCGGAACCACTTTCGCGAGCAGTTCCACATCGATGTCGTGTTGTTCCGACCCGACGAGCGCGACGCACACGCTTGGTACACCCAAATGAGCGACACGTGGCTGACCGTGAGCGACTGGACGGCCTCGGGCACCCTCGACACGGAGTACTCCACCCGCTTCAGCGACTCTCGCCTTACGGTCCTCATCGAGGAAGAGTTCAAGGAGGACGACCCGGCGCTCACAAGGTCCCCACTGTTTGCGCTCTCGGGCGGATCGCCGGCCTCGTCCACGTTGTCAAATCTGGTGCGGCATGCCTACGCAGGCAACACCATGATCAGGGTGCAGTCATGAGTCTTGTCCCGCTCGCCGCTGCTCTCATTCGCCTTGCGGCAACGGACGTGGGCTACCAACGGAACTTGACCAGCGCCACGGCAGACGCCCTGGCGCTTCAGGGTCTCGTGGACAGCGCCATCGGTGAGCAAGACCTTCCGTGGCTAAGCCCGTCCGAGTGGCTCTGGTTCCTACAGTGGCGCAGGGACCGCGGTGGTGCGACCGCGGAGGTCGTGCTGCGCCATTTGGAGGAACAATTTCGATACGGCCCTCGGTATCTCCAGTTCTCCTTGCGAGGCGTCGTCCTGCTAGACCCTGCGGCTAACGCCGAGGCCGCGTACCTTGTCTCCGAGCGGCAGGAGGCCGAAGGCTCCGGCCTGCGCTGGCTCCGTAGCCACGCTCTGGAAGCCGCACAGCCCCTCGACCTCGCGCGTGACGCACTCCAGTTCGGAACGCCGGCGGCTTGGTACGTTCTACGGACTCTGACAGCCGCCCGCGAGGGCCGCAGTTCCGAGGTCCGGGCATGGCTCGGACGCTTCACCGGAGCACGTCGGCTGGATCGCGAGACGACGACCCAGTGGCGGTTCGAGGACGACCGCTAGCCAGGACCTGAGGACTACCAGTATCAGACGCGAGTCGCGTTCGTCATAAGGAACTCGATAGACAGCTCCGACTCGCGCGAGTCGGCATCTCTCCGCTCAACCTGGTCGAGCAGGTCGAGAGCCTGCTTGCCCCGCGGCGTGCAGTCTTTCGCGTCATCGCGTCATCGCGCAATCGCGGCCTACGGCACGGTGAGACCATCGTCCTTGAGGTAGGGCCGTCCCGGCTTCGACAACGGACGTGCAGCGCTTGGGTCGTGCGGCCCCAGCGGGATCCCAATACTTCCTCGGCGGTAGTACTCCTCGCCAAAGACCCACCAATGGAGGTCATAAAGCTCTCTTGGCCAGAGCACGATCCCAGCCCCGGCGGTCTCACCGGTGAGCCGGGTATGTGCGAGTTCCTTCAGCAGCGGCACGAGATCGTGGCCCGCCTTTCGCCCGGCCACGGCGGCTGTCGTCGCAGCCGTCACCAGATCGGCAAGCTGGAGATGGGGGACGTGGTCCGATGGGGCCGTGACGATCGGCATTACCACTCGCTCGGCCTTCACGTGCCGTGTGCCGTTGTTCGTCAGGCTCAAGGTCTCCGTGAGCCAGTGCTTCTCGGCCTTCGCTCCGCCCCCGGGCTGATCAGCGATGACCATTCCAACCTCCTGGTAGTCGGACAGGCTCATCTCGATCCGCTCGTAGAGCCAGGCCAGCACCTTCATACCTGCCTCTGCTGTGCTCAATCCTCGGTACGCCGCGCCATGGTCGAGCACCACAACTGCCGAGCGGATGTCGCATTCCTTGGCTGCGACGAGCATGCTGCGGCGCAGGTCAGTTACGACATCACCACCCGCGGTGCTCAGGAAGCTTCCCTTCGGAGGCTTCCACTTCAACTCCTCGCCTTCGGGAATCCCCAACCGAGACCGAAGGTCCTGCAGGCGGCTGCTGAACGGTGCCAGCTGCGACTCGTCGATGATGACGGCGCCGATGGCGACAAGCGGCCCGAGACCCCTGCGCGGGGGAACCCTTTGCTCACTGTCGTCGATAAACACAAGGCGCATACGCCACCTCAGGATCTTTAAGCGGGCGCATAGGAGCAGAGTCGTTCAGCGCTAACGACCGGGGCTGCGCGCGTGCTGAGCGTCAAGACGTCTCGGGGAACTTGACTCCCGTGTTCGAGTGACACCTGTACCCGAATACGTTTTTTGCGAGGTACTGCTGGTGGGCGTCCTCGGCGTAGTAGTACGGCGTCTCGCTGGCCGGACGGATCTCGGTGGTGATCTCGCCGAGGCCCCGGCGGTCGAGCTCCTCGCCGTAGACCTTGGTGAGCTCGCGCGCGGTCTGCTCCTGCTCGGGCGTGGTCCAGTAGATGGCCGAGCGGTACTGGGTGCCGACGTCGTTGCCCTGGCGCATGCCCTGGGTCGGGTCGTGGATCTCGAAGAACTTCTTCAGCAGGTCGGCGTAGGACACCTTCGACGGGTCGAACACGACGCGCACGGCCTCGGTGTGGCCGGTGTGGCCGCTGCAGACCTCCTCGTAGGTGGGGTGCGGCGTGCTGCCACCGGCGTAGCCGACCGACGTCGACCACACGCCGGGCACCTGCCAGTAGATCTCCTCCGCGCCCCAGAAGCAGCCCAGCCCGAGCACCGCGACCTCGAAGCCCGCGGGGGCCTCGTCGGTGACCACCGGCGTGTGCAGCACGACGTGCTCGCCGAGGGTCCACATCGACTCCGCA
The DNA here is from genome assembly GCF_001428125.1 of Nocardioides sp. Soil774. Taxonomy (GTDB): domain Bacteria; phylum Actinomycetota; class Actinomycetes; order Propionibacteriales; family Nocardioidaceae; genus Nocardioides. The sequence goes on from NZ_LMSM01000009.1 coordinate 4,487, forward strand.
CGGCCCGGCAGGGCCTGGTCGGGGGTGGGCAGGGTGGAGGGCTTGCCGAATCCGAACATGGGCCCATCATCCCCCCGCGGACAAGCGCGTCGCGTGGCCGTCCCGCACCCCGGCCCTACGTGGAACTACGCGGTCTAGACGTCGTACTGGCACCGATGCGCACGGACGCTCGTGCGAGGACCGTGGAGGCCTACTCGTCAGTGGAAAGGAACGCACCATGTCGTCACGTCGTTCGGTCCGGCAGCTCCTCGTTGCCGTGCTTCTCGGGGTCCTGGTCGGTGGGGGCCTGATGGCCGTCACACCCGCGGGCGCCGAGGTCAGCCAGGCGGTCGCCACCAACTGGAAGAAGATCTGGAAGAAGAACCTCAAGCCCCTCGCGGACAAGCGCTACTACACCAAGGCGCAGAGCGACACGAAGTACGCCACGAAGGCGGAGTCTGCCGCCGGCGACGCCGCGTCCAACGCGGCCACCGACGCCAAGCTGGGCAGCTACTACAAGAAGACCGAGTCCGACGCGAAGTACGCCGGCGCCGGCTCGAGCTACAGCAAGGCGGAGAGCGACGCGAAGTACGCGCCGACCCCGACGGTGATCCGTGGGTCGTGGTCGATCATGGACGGCGGGAACTCCGGTGCGTACGGCAGCACCGACATCAACTGGGGCTACACGTTCTCTGGCGCGGTGACGCCGCACTACATCCCGTCCGGTGGACCGCTTCCCGTCGGCTGCTCCGGCACAGTGGCCGCGCCAGTGGCCAGCCCCGGCCACCTGTGCGTGTTCGAGTACGCCAAGGCCAACTTCGGAACCGTCTACATCCGCGGTGTCCTGGACAACCCGAACAACACCGCTGCATTCGGGGCGAACCTGTTCTCCACGACCACGAGCACAACGAACGCTTACGCCTTCGGCTCGTGGGCGGTCCGGGGAGCCGGGATCGCGGCTGGTGCCTTCGTTCCCCCGAGTCCGAGCAGCGCCAAGGACTCTCACGGGTCCATCGTCTCGGGTGACTGACGGATCACGCTGACGAATGGCCGCCACTCCGGGGGGAGTGGCGGCCATTGCGCTGTCCGGGCGGGGTCCGGCTGGGTCTACGCTCGGCACGTGACCCAGGAACGCGCCAACAAGGCCGGGTTCGAGACGCGTGCGATCCACGCCGGCTACGAGCCCGACGCGATGACCGGGGCGGTCAACCCGCCCATCTACGCCAGCAGCACCTACAAGCAGGACGGCGTCGGCGGCCTGCGCGGCGGCTACGAGTACAGCCGCTCGGCCAACCCCACGCGTACGGCGCTCGAGGGCGCCCTCGCCGCCGTCGAGGACGGCGAGAAGGGGTTCGCCTTCGCCTCCGGCCTGGCTGCGGAGGACACCATCCTGCGCGCGCTGACCGGTCCCGGCGACCACGTGGTCATCCCCGACGACGCCTACGGCGGCACGTTCCGCCTCTTCGACAAGGTGGCGAAGGTCTGGGGCCTCGACCACAGCCCGGCGCCGGTCGCCGACACCGACGCGGTGGCCGCCGCGATCGAGCCGGGTCGCACCAGGATCGTCTGGGTCGAGACGCCGACCAACCCGATGCTCACCATCGGCGACATCGAGGCGCTCGCCACCGTCGCCCACGACGCCGGCGCCCTGCTCGTCGTGGACAACACCTTCGCCTCGCCCTACCTCCAGCAGCCGCTCACCCTCGGCGCCGACGTCGTGGTGCACTCGACGACCAAGTACGTCGGTGGCCACAGCGACGTCGTGGGCGGCGCGGTGGTCGTGCGCGACCTCGACCTGGCTGAGAAGATCGGTTTCCACCAGAACGCCATGGGCGCGGTCGCCGGACCCTTCGACGCCTTCCTCACCCACCGCGGCCTCAAGACGCTCGGCGTGCGGATGGACCGCCACTGCGACAACGCCGAGAAGGTCGTGGAGTTCCTCGACGGTGACCCGCGGGTGGTCGAGGTGATCTATCCCGGCCTGGCCGCGCACCCCGGCCACGAGGTCGCCGCGCGCCAGATGAAGCGCTTCGGCGGGATGATCTCCTTCCGCGTCGCCGGCGGGATGGAGCACGCGCTCGCGGTGTGCGAGCGCGCGGAGGTCTTCACCCTCGGCGAGTCGCTCGGCGGCGTCGAGTCGCTGATCGAGCACCCCGGCAGGATGACCCACGCCAGCGTCGCCGGCACCGACCTGGAGGTCCCGGCCGACCTCATCCGGCTCAGCGTCGGCATCGAGAGCGTCGAGGACCTGCTCGCCGACCTCGACCGGTCGCTGGGCTGATGGCCGAGCCCGACATCCGTTTCTCGCTCGCCAACGAGCGCACCTTCCTCGCCTACGAGCGCACCGCGGTCGGCCTCGTCGCCGCCGCGCTCGCCGTCTTCCACCTGCTCGACGCCTCCTGGTCGCAGCGGGTGCTGGGCATGCTGCTCATCGCGACCGCGGTGGTCGCCGCCGGAGGCGGGTGGCTGCGCTTCCGCCAGGCCGAGCGCGCCATCCGGGCGGGGGAGGACCTGCCCGCCGGCACGACCGTGCACCTCCTGGCCGCGGCGGTGCTCGTGGTGATCGTCGCTGCCGGCATCTCGGTGGTCGTGTGAGCGGCGGGCCCACCTGCGTGGTGTGCGTCGACTTCGGGTCGACCTTCACCAAGGCCGCCCTGGTCGACCTCGCGACCGGTGACCTCCTCGCCACCGCGAGCCACCCCACCACGCTGCCCGACAGCCAGGGGGATGGTGACGTCCTCGACGGGTACGACGCGTGCGTGCGCGCCCTCGCCGAGCAGGACCCCCGTGCCGAGGACGCCGACGTGCTGGCTTGCTCCAGCGCGGGTGGCGGCCTGCGGATCGCGGTCGTCGGCAATGAGGAGCTGGTCACCGCAGAGGCGGGTCGCCGGGTCGCGCTGTCCAGCGGCGGCAAGGTCGTGCTCGTGCTGCACAGCGGTCTCGACGCCTCCAAGCTCGCCGAGCTGCGCGCCGCCGAGCCCGACGTGGTGCTGCTCGTCGGGGGCACCGACGGCGGCAACGCCGAGGTCCTCGAGGGCGACGCCGCCTTCCTGTCCGGCACGCCGTGGACCGGCCCGGTGGTCGTCGCGGGCAACGTCGAGTCGCAGCCGTTGGTCGCGTCCCTGCTCCAGCAGGCGCAGACCCCCTACGTCCTCGCCGACAACGTCGTGCCGCGGATCGGCGTCCTCGCCCCCGACAGCGCCCGTCGCGCGATCCGCGAGATCTTCCTCAGCCACGTCATCGGCGGCAAGCACCTCAGCAGCCGCACCGACCCGCACGGCCGGTCCTTCACCGACCTCGTGCGCGGCGCGACACCCGACGTGGTGCTGACCGGGGTGGAGCTGCTCGCGCGCGGCCTCGACGACGGGCACCGCGGTGCCGGTGACGTCGTCGTCGTCGACGTCGGTGGCGCCACCACCGACGTGCACAGCGTCGTCGAGCTCGACCCGGAGGACAGCGGCCTGGCGCGCGAGGTCGTCGCCACCACGCCCGTGACCCGCACCGTCGAGGGCGACCTCGGCATGCGGTGGTCGGCGGTCTCCACCGTCGAGGCCGCCGGACGCGACGACCTGCACGCCGCCGCCGTACGCCGCCGGGCGCAGCCCGACCTGCTGCCCGACGCCTGTCCCGACCCGGCCGCCGAGCGCGAGGCAGACCTCGACATCGCCGCCGCCGCCGTGCGGATCGCCCTCGAGCGCCACGCCGGTCGCAGCAAGGTCGTGGTGAGCCCCGAGGGGCGCGTGGTCGAGCGCAGCGGCAAGGACCTGCGCGAGGTCGACCTGCTGGTGGGCTCCGGTGGCGTGCTGCGCCACGGCGGCCCCGATGCCGTACGCCGTGTGCTGGCGCCCGCGACCGGCGACGCCTTCGAGGGCGGGTGGCAGCTGCCGCGCGACCCGCGGGTGGTGGTCGACCACGACTACGTCCTCGCTGCCGCGGGCCTGCTCGCCGAGGCCCACCCGGTCGCGGCGCACCGGCTCGTGAGCCGTCTCGCGACGGCCGGGGATCGGTAGCGTGGGCGAGGTGAGCGTGCCGCACCCCTCCGAGCCGGACGAGACCGACGAGTCACGGCGCCGGCGGATCTTCGCCGCTCTGGGTCGCGGCGACGACGAGGACGGCCTGACCGAGCGCTTCGTCGCCCAGTGGGCGCAGGCTCGCGCCGAGCGCCGCAGCGAGCCGGTCATCACGACCGGCCCCTCCAACTTCAGCCGTGCGCAGGTGCCGTGGGGCCTCGACCTGGCCGCCGCGTGGTCGTGGCGGCTCATCGTCATCGTCGTCGCGATGCTGGGCCTGCTCTGGACGCTGCGCTACTTCGCCGTCATCACCCTGCCGCTGGCGGTCGCGCTGCTCGCCGCGGCGCTGGCCGTGCCCCTGGTCAACGTGCTGCGCCGGACCGGGCTGCCGCGCGGGCCGTCGGCGGGCATCGTGATGGTGCTCGGCCTCGGCGCCGTGGCGATGCTCTTCACCTTCGTGGGCCAGCAGGTGGCCGCGGGAGCCAGCGACCTCGGCGGCTCGGTCGTCACCGGCCTCGACCAGGTGCGGGAGTGGCTGCGCAACGGCCCCCTGCACGTCAGCGACTCCCAGCTCGACGGCTGGATCCAGGAGATCCAGGGCGCCGTCACCGACAGCACCGGCAGCAACGGTGTCGTCACCCGGGTCTCCGAGGTCGGCACGGCGCTGGGCCACGTGGTCGCGGGCTTCTTCATCGTGCTCTTCTCGACCTACTTCTTCCTCGCCGACGGGGAGCGCATCTGGTCGTGGCTGGTGCGGCTCACCCCGCGCGCCGCACGTGAGCGCGTCGACGCCTCGGGCCGGGTGGCGTGGGTCTCGCTCACGCAGTTCGTGCGGGCCACCGTGCTGGTCGCGCTCACCGACGCCCTCGGCATCATGATCGTCGCGTTCTGGCTCGACGTGCCCTTCGTGGTCGCCCTCGGCGTGCTGGTCTTCCTCGGCGCCTTCGTGCCGATGATCGGCGCCACCGTCGCCGGCACTGTCGCGATCCTCGTCGCCCTCGTCGACCAGGGCCCGGTGACAGCGTTGCTGATGCTCGCGGGCGTGGTCGTGGTGCAGCAGTTCGAGGGCCACGTGCTCCAGCCCTTCCTGATGGGACGCTTCGTCTCCCTGCACCCGCTCGGTGTGATCGTGGCCATCGGCTGCGGCGTGCTCGTCGCGGGCGTCGCCGGCGCGCTCGTCGCCGTACCCCTCGCTGCGGCCGGCAACGCCGTCGCGCAGCACCTGGCGAGCTACACCGACATCGGGGACGACGAGCCCGACGACGCGCTCGAGGACGACCTCGGCAGGCCACCGCCGCCACCCGAGGTGCCCACCGACGACAGCCCGCTCGCCGGACCCGATGCCCCCCACCGCTCCGACGACCCCGACGAGGACGACCCCGCATGACCGACCAGGTGACCCTCGCCGACATCGTGGCCGCCCGCGAGCTCCTCGAGGGCGTCACGGTGACCACGCCGATGGAGGAGTCGCGCTGGCTCTCCGCGCTGGTCGGCGGACAGGTCTCGCTCAAGTGCGAGAACCTCCAGCGCACCGGCTCCTTCAAGTCGCGCGGCGCCTACGTCCGCATCGCCGGGCTCTCGGCCGAGGAGCGCGCCCACGGCGTGGTCGCGGCGTCGGCCGGCAACCACGCGCAGGGCGTCGCGCTCGCCGCCACCACCCTGGGCATCAAGTCCACGGTCTTCATGCCCGAGGGCGCACCGATCCCCAAGGAGAAGGCCACCCGCGGCTACGGCGCCGACGTCGTCTTCCACGGGCGCTACCTCGAGGACTCCCTGGCCGCGGCGCGCGCCTTCGCCGAGGAGACCGGCGCGGTGCTGATCCACCCCTTCGACCACGTCGACATCGTCGCCGGGCAGGGCACGCTCGGGCTCGAGGTCCTCGAGCAGGCCCCCGACGTACGCACGGTGCTGGTGCCGACCGGCGGCGGCGGGCTGCTGGCGGGGGTGGCGATCGCGATCAAGGCGCTGCGCCCCGACGTGCGGGTGGTCGGCGTGCAGGCCGAGGGCGCGGCGGCGTACCCCGGCTCGCTCGCCGCCGGGCACCCGGTGCCGCTCGAGCACATGAGCACGATGGCCGACGGCATCGCGGTCGGTCGCCCCGGCGACATCACCTTCGCCGCGGTGCGCGACCACGTCGACGAGGTCGTCACGGTGTCCGAGGAGTCGCTCTCGCGCGCGCTGCTGGCGCTCATCGAGCGGGCCAAGCAGGTGGTCGAGCCGGCCGGGGCCGCGGCCGTGGCGGCCATGCTCGACAACCCCGGCGGCTTCGAGACCCCCGCCGTCGCGGTCCTCTCCGGCGGCAACATCGACCCGCTGCTGCTGAGCAAGGTGATCCGGCACGGCCTCGCCGCCGCCGGGCGCTACCTCTACCTCCGCGTGTGCATCCCCGACCTGCCCGGCGGGCTCGCCTCGCTGCTCGCCGAGGTCGGCGCCGAGGGCGCCAACGTGCTCGAGGTCGCCCACGAGCGGATCTCGCCGTCGCTCACCCTCAACGAGGTCGAGGTGCGCATCCAGCTCGAGACCCGCGGCGAGACGCACGCCGAGCACCTGATGGGCCGGCTGCGCGAGCGGGGCTACAAGGTCAACAACTGACCGCTGCCCCGTCGGTCGCGATCCCCGGATATCCGGGGAACCTCGAGGTTCCAGTGCGAAGTTTCGGGGGTGAGGCTCCAGTTTCCCCGGATATCCGGGGAAACCGACGAGCGCTGCGGGGCGGAGCGGGAGGACGGTTCCACGGGCACAGAACCCGCCTCACGCACCGCCCGTACGCCGAAATGCCGCGGGGCGGTGCGCGAGGCTGGTTCCGCGGGTGCAGAACCTGCCTCACGCACCGCCCAGGCGGTGATCGCGACGCTCAGGCGCGGTAGGGCTCCGCGTCGACGATCGTGACGGTGAGGTCCTTGCCGTTGGGCGTGGTGTAGGTGACCTCGTCGCCCTTGGTCTTGCCGTTGATGGCCGCGCCCATGGCGGACTCGGGGGAGTAGACGTCGAGGTCGTCGCCCTCCATCAGGTTCTCGCGCGCGCCGAGGAGGAACTTCTCGGTGTCGCCGTCGCCGAAGTCGACGGTGACGACCATGCCGGGCTCGACCACGCCGTCGTCGGGGGGCGTCTCGCCGACCTCGGCGCGGCGCAGCATGTCCTCGAGTTGGCGGACCCGGGCCTCCTGCTGGCCCTGCTGGTCCTTGGCCGCGTGGTAGCCGCTGTTCTCCTTGAGGTCGCCCTCGTCGCGAGCCGCGGCGATCTTCTCGATGATCTCCTGGCGCCTGGGACCGCGGAGGTCGTCGAGCTCGGCCTGCAGCTTGTCGTAGGCCTCCTGGGTCAGCCAGATGGTGCCCTGGTCGGTCATGTCGTTGCTCCTGCTTCGCGTCGGACCGGGTGCGGGTGTGCCTCAGCGGCCCCGCACCGGGTCGGTTGGTGTCTTCCGTCCGATCGGAGTCGGCGCGGCGACGGACGTCGGCCAGCGCACCCGGACGGGCAGAACGATCAGGTTAGCAAGGTGCGCGCAAAAGCGCAGGCCGACGACTCGGGGCGGGTCAGCGGGGTCGCGACTGGCCCGGGGCGGTGCAGCCGAGCTTCTCCACGCTCGTGGCCCGCCGCTCGGTGCGGATGACGACCTCGTTGGCGCCCGCGACGGGGGAGAAGGCGAGCTCGCCGACGGCCGTCTTGTCCACGGCCAGCGCCCGCAACCGGCAGCTGGCCTGCACCCCGTCGCCGAGGCGTACGTCGAGCCGCGCGGCGACCTCGTGGTCGCTGGTCACCTCGTAGGTCACCAGCTCGGAGGTCACCGCGGGGTTGGTGTGGAACCACACCGTCCACGCCAGCCACCCGAGGCCGACGACGGCCAGCACGACCGCGAGCGTGATCCAGGCCGGGCGGCGCAGCCGTGACGGGGCGCCGTAGCGGTCGGTCAGGTCGGTGGTCACGCACCGAAGCCTAAGCGGCTGCTCCTAGACTCGGGCCCATGGCCCAGCACCCCGACCGGACCGGCACCAAGCCCCGCACCGGCCTCCGCCTGATGCACGTGCACGCCCACCCCGACGACGAGTCGAGCAAGGGGGCTGCGTCGACGGCGAAGTACGTCGCCGAGGGCGTGGACGTCCACGTCGCCACCTGCACGGGCGGGGAGCGCGGCTCGGTGCTCAACGCCAACATGGACCGCCCCGAGGTCTGGGAGAACATCTCCGAGATCCGCCGGGAGGAGATGCACCGCGCCCGCGACATCCTCGGCATCCGCCAGGACTGGCTGGGCTTCGTCGACTCGGGCTGGCCCGAGGGCGACCCCAAGCCCCCGCTGCCCGAGGGCTGCTTCGCGCTCGTCCCGCTCGAGGAGGCCACCGAGCGCCTGGTGCGGCTGATCCGCGACTTCCGGCCCCACGTGCTGACGACGTACGACGAGCGCGGTGGCTACCCCCACCCCGACCACATCCGCTGCCACGAGGTCTCGGTCGCCGCCTACCACGCGGCGGGCGACCCGGAGCGGTTCCCCGACGCGGGGGAGCCGTGGCAGCCGCTGAAGCTCTACTACCACCACGGCTGGAGCTGGGCGAAGACCAACGCCCTGCACGAGGCGATGCTCGCCCACGGCCTGGAGTCGCCCTACGAGGAGCGGCTGAAGAACTGGGAGCGCGAGCCCGAGTGGGACGACCGCATCACCACGCGCGTGCCGTGCGGTGAGTACTTCGGCGTGCGCGACCAGGCGCTGCTGGCCCACGCGACGCAGATCGACCCGGACGGCATGTGGTTCGCCATCCCGCGCGAGATCCAGCAGAAGACGTGGCCCACCGAGGACTACGAGCTGGTCCACGCCCACGTCGAGAGCACCCGCCCCGAGGACGACCTCTTCGCCGGCATCCCGACGCCCGCCCCCTGAGGAGCGGGTGGGACACTAGAGGCATGCTCGAGGTGATCATCATGCTGGCGGACGACCCGACGCCGAAGGAGAACGACGTCGTCGCGGGTCCGCTGGGCTTCGCGCTGTGGATCTTCATGATCCTCGCCGTCGTCGTCCTCGGCTTCAGCCTCGTCAAGCAGCTCCGCAAGGCGCAGGCGGCCAAGGACGCCGGTCTCTACGGCGACGAGCCGGTCGAATCATCCGAGACGACCGGGACGACCGACACGACCGACCCGGCCGGGCGCACCGACACCGAGCGCTGACCTGACCTGGCTCAGCGCCGGACCACCCGCACCAGGCAGTCCCAGGCCGTACGCCGCTCAGCCCCGCGGTGCTCGTCGCCCGGGCTGACCTCCCGGGCCACGCGCTCGGCGCGCACGACCTCGATGCCGATGCCGGACAGGTCGTCGAGCACGTCCTCGGCGCTCATCAGCACCGCGGGGTCCTGGGGCCCGCCCGTGCCCTCGGCGAGGTTGGTGGAGTCGTGGGCGACGAGCAGCAACGTGCCGCCGGGCCGCAGCATCCCGGCTGCGTTGCGCACCGCGCGGCGCCGGTCGTCGGCCGGCACCTGGAAGTAGGCCATGACCACCAGGTCGACCGGGGCAGCTGCGTGCCAGGTGGTGGCGTCGGCGCACACCCAGGTCACGTCGGTCCCGCTGTCCGCGGCCAGACGGGCGCCCTTGTCGAGCGCGACCTGGGAGAAGTCCACCGCGGTCGCCGACCAGCCGCGCGAGGCGAGCCAGATCGCGTTGCGGCCTTCGCCCGCGGCGAGGTCGACAGCGGTGCCCGGGGGCAGGTCGGCGAGCTCGCTGGCCACGAACTGGTTGGGCTCGCGCGACCACACGAGCTCGCTGGCGGAGTAGCGCTGGTCCCAGGCGTCGGCGTCCATGGCCCCAGACTAGGACCGGATCAGCCCTCCGCGACCAGCCGCAGCACCCGCGCCTCCTCGGGGTCGAGCACCGGCAGGCCGACCCCTACGGTGGCGAGCGCGCGACCGGTGAGCACGGCGCCGTCGGCCGACCAGGTCGGGGCCAGGTCGGCTCCGGGCGGGGGCGGGAGCGCCTCGGCGAGGCGGTAGGTGCGGTCGGGGTCGAGCCCGGTGAGGCGCAGGCGGGCCGGGTGCTGGGTCTCGGTGGCAGCCACCGTCGCGACGACGTAGCAGGCCTCCGACCGGTCGGCCGCGATGATCCCGGTGACCACGACGGCGGGGTCGGGGTGGTCGGGGTGCACGAGCGTGCCGGAGCCGATGAGCGGCCGCACCTGCTTGTGCAGCTCGACCCACGAGCGCAGCTCGGCCAGCGAGGCGTCGTCGAGGCGGGAGACGTCCCACTCGATGCCGAACCAGTGCAGCAGCGCGGTCGCGGCCCGGTAGCGCAGGCTGTGGGTGCGCTTGGTGGTGTGCGAGGTCGGCCCGCCGACGTGCGATCCCATGAGCTCCGGCGGCACGAGCAGCGAGGTCCAGCGCTGCAGGTGCTGGCGCTCTAGGGGGTCGATGGTGTCGCTGGGCCAGATGCGGTCGGTGCGCGAGAGCACCTCGGCGTCGACGCGTCCGCCGCCGGAGGCGCACGACTCGATCTCGAGGTCGGGGTGGGCGTCGCGGAGCTCGTCGAGGAGCCGGTAGGCGGCGAGCGTCTGCCCGTGCACCGCCGGCCGTCCGTCGTGGGTGACGTCGGTGAGGTCGCGGTTGTGGTCCCACTTGAGGTAGGCGATGTCGAGCTCGTCGAGCAGGGTCGTCAGCGCGTCGCGGAGGTCGGCATAGGCCCCGTCGTCCTGCAGGTCCAGCACCTGCTGCTGGCGCCACTCCATCGGCACTCCCGCGCGACCGCGCAGCACCCGCTCGGGGTGGTGGCGCGCGGTCTCGGAGTCGAGGTTGACCATCTCGGGCTCGACCCACAGGCCGAACTCCATGCCGCGGCCCGTCACGTGCGCCACCAGCGGCCCCAGGCCCTGCGGCCAGATCGCCGGGTCGACGGTCCAGTCACCGAGGCCGGCGGTGTCGTCGCGCCGGCCGAGGAACCAGCCGTCGTCGAGCACGAAGCGCTCCACGCCGACGTCGGCGGCCGCGTCGGCGAGCTCGGCGATGCGCTCGAGGGAGTGCTCGAAGTAGACCGCCTCCCACGAGTTGGCGATGACCGGCCGCTCGGTGCGCGCCCGCGGGGTGACCGCGCGGAGGTGGGCGTGGAAGCGGTGGCTCAACGGGTCGAGCCCCGAGCCCGACCACGACCCGAGCAGCCAGGGCGAGTGGTAGGTCTCGCCGGGGGCCAGCACGACCTCGCCGGGCGAGAGCAGCTCGCCGCCGCCGAGCAGGCACTCGCCCTCGGGGGTGCGCTCGGCGTAGTGGGTGTGGTTGCCGCTCCACGCCGCGTGGACCGCCCACACCTCACCGGCGCCGAAGGCGAAGCCCGGGGTGCCGGCGACCATGAGCAGCGTGGCGTCGTGGCCCGTACGACCGTGGCGGGCGTCGCGGCGGTGGGTGCCCTGCACCCAGCGGTGGCGCTGCGGGGCGCGCTCCTTGCACCAGCGTCCGGTGAGGTCGAGGAGCTCGGAGGCGTGCGCGGGGACGGGCAGGGAGGTCAGCACCGAGGCGAGGTGGAGGTCGCCGTCGGCGCTGTTGGTGACCGACGTACGCGCGTGCAGCAGGCCGGCCTCGTCGAGCGCGAGCTGCAGCACCACCGACCAGCCGGCCTCCGGGTCCTCCGAGCGGCAGGTCAGCGACGCGTCGCCCGCCTCGACCTCCCAGTCGACCAGGCTCGGTGCCGCCGCCGTGGCGCTGCCGCCGACCCGCTGGCCGGACAGGGCGGGAGTGCCCGAGTAGCCGCGGGCGGGGTCGGGCAGGGCGCCGGTGCGCCGCGACACGTCGAAGGACGAGCGCGAGATGCCCGGCCGGGTGGCGTCGGCCAGCGCCTGCAGCCCGGCGTCGTCGAGGTCGCCGAGCTCGGCCCCCCAGTGCAGGACGACCAGGATGCCGGTGTCGTCACGGCCGACCACGAGGCTCACGCCGGCGCGGGTCAGGTGGACGGGGGGCGAGGTCATGCGTCCTCCGGGGTGTCGAGGTCTTGGTCGTCGTCGAGGGGATCGACCACCACGAGCTCGCCGACGTGGTCGGCGAGGGCGCCGCTGGCCTGGGCGGAGAGGCCGGAGTCGGTGACGAGCACCGAGGCCTCGGAGAGCGCCGCCATGCTGCTGAGGCCCACCACGCCCCACTTGCTGGAGTCGGCACACACGATGAGGCGGCGCGAGCGCTCGATCATGGCGCGGTTGGTCTCCGACTCGAGCAGGTTGGGCGTGCTGAAGCCGGCGCGCACGTCCATGCCGTGCACGCCCATGAAGAAGGCGTCGACGTGCAGGCTGCGCAGCGACGACACCGCGACCGGGCCGACCAGCGCGTCGGACGGGGTGCGCAGGCCGCCGGTGAGCAGCACCGAGGTCGTGGCCTCGCCCGTGCGGTGCAGCACGTCGGCCACCCACACGGAGTTGGTGACGACCGTGAGGTGGGGGATGCGCGCGATGTGCTCGGTCAGGGCGTGGGTCGTGGTGCCCGCCGAGACCGCGATCGCCATGCCGGTGTGCACGAGCTCGGCGGCCGCCGCGGCGATGGCCTCCTTCTCGCGGCGTCGCTGCACCGACTTGGCGGCGAAGCCCGGCTCGGACGACGAGGGCTCGGCCACGGCCAGCGCACCCCCGTGCACCTTCTCCAGCAGGCCGTCGCGGTGCAGGGCCACGAGGTCGCGGCGCACCGTCATGTCGGAGACGCCGAGCAGCTCGACCAGGTCGGTGACGCGGACCGTGCCGTCACGGCTGAGCTCGGCGAGGATCCGACCGCGTCGCTGGGCCGCCAGCATCAGGCCTCCCGCACCACGGCGACGCCTCCGGCCGCGACCTCCAGGTCGCCGGCGACGTCACGCCCGGTCACCAGGTCGTGCCCGTGCACCGGCACGGCGGCGGGCGCGCCGCCGTGGTTGATCACGAAGAGCCAGCTCGCGGCGTCGCCGACGCGGCGCGTCACCTCGACGTCGGCGCCGGCCCCGGGCAGCTGCTCGACACCGGACTCGGCGACCAGGTGCTCGACCAGGCGGTCGGTGCCGGCGGGGTCCAGCCGCGTCGCGACGTACCACGCGGAGCCGCTGCCGACCTCGCGACGGGTGACGGCCGGCAGGCCCGCGGCGGGGCCGTCGACGTACGTCGCCACGGCCGAGGCGCCGGCGAGCTCGAGGTCCTCGGCCCAGGTGTCGGCGCCGACCGCCGCGTCGCCGAGCCCCTCCACGCGCACCGACTCGCCCTCCAGGAGCGGCAGGAACTCGGTCGTGCGCACGCCGAGCAGGTCGCGGAACGCACCGGGGTAGCCACCGAGGCGGATGTGGTCGTGCTCGTCGACGATGCCGCTGAAGTAGGTCACGACCACCGTCGCACCGGCCTCGGCGGCCGCCGCGACCGCGGCCGCCGCCTCGTCGCTGACGAGGTAGAGGGTGGGCACCACGACCAGCTTGTACGACGACAGGTCGGCGCTCGGGTGCACCACGTCGACGCCCACGCCCTGGGCCGACAGCGCCCGGTGCAGGTCCTCGGCCCGGTCGCGGTAGCGCACGTCGATGCTGGGGTGGGAGTCGAGCTCGCAGCCCCACCACGCCTCGTAGTCGAAGAGGATCGCGGCCTCGTTGCGCGCGGTGCTGCCGGAGACCTCCTCGACGGAGTCGAGCAGGCGCGAGAGCTCGACGACCTCGCGCCACTGGCGGGTGTCGGTGCCGGCGTGGGGCAGCAGCCCGGAGTGGAACTTCTCCGCCCCGGCGCGCGAGGCACGCCACTGGAAGTAGAGCACCGCGTCGGCGCCGTGGGCGACGTGGGCGAGGCTGTTGCGGATCATCTCGCCGGGCTTCTTCGCGCGGTTGCGCGGCTGCCAGTTGACGGCGCTGGTGGAGTGCTCCATCAGCAGCCACGGCCGGCCGCCGGCGGTGCCGCGGGTCAGGTCGGCGCTGAACGCGAGCTCGCGGTGCGAGCCCTCCTCACCGGCGATGACGTAGTGGTCGTTGGAGACCACGTCGAGCTCACGGCCCCAGCGCAGGTAGTCCATCTCCATGGTCTGGCGCATCACCATGAAGTTGGTGGTGACCGGCACGCCGGGCGAGATCCGGTGCAGCACGTCGCGCTCGACGACGAAGTTGTCGAGGAGCTGGTCGGAGGAGAAGCGCAGGAAGTCGAGCTGCTGGGTCGGGTTGGCGTGGGTGGGAGCCACGCGCGGGGGCAGCACCTGGGCGAAGTCGTCGTAGCGCTGCGACCAGAACGCGGTGCCCCACGCGTCGTTGAGGTGCGCCACGTCGTCGTCGTAGCGGGCGCGCAGCCAGTCGCGGAACGCCGCTGCGCTCACGTCGCAGTAGCACCGCGCGTTGTGGCAGCCGAGCTCGTTGGACACGTGCCACAGCGCCAGCGCGGGGTGGTCGTGGTAGCGCTCGGCGAGCGCCGTGCAGAGCGCCAGGGCGTGCTCGCGGTAGATCGGTGAGCTCGGGCAGAACGCCTGCCGGCCGCCGGGCGACAGGGTGCGGCCGTCGTGGGTGATCGGGAGCATCTCGGGGTGGCGCTGGGTCAGCCACGGGGGCGGCGACGCGGTCGCGGTGGCGAGGTCGACCTTGATCCCGGCCGCGTGCAGGTCGTCCATCTGCTCGTCGAGCCAGGCGAAGTCCCACTGGTCGGGACCGGGCTGGAGCCACGCCCACGAGAAGACACCGAGCGTGACGAGGTCGACGCCGGACTCGCGCATGAGCTCGCGGTCCTCGACGTGGGCCTCGCGGGGCCACTGCTCGGGGTTGTAGTCGCCGCCGAAGGCCAGAGCGGGCAGGGGAGTCGGCATGCCGCAACTGTGTCGACCCTCACAGGTGAAAGTCAACGCCACATGGCAGAAAAAGGTTTGGAAATGTTTGATCCACTGCCCAAACGCTCGCCCAGAAGGGTTGACGAGGGTGTGCTCGTCGTCACATGCTGTGCATCCCTGTTTGGTTTTGTCTCAGGAGGACGTCGTGTCACTTTCCCGTTCCAGCGCCATCCCGCGCTCCGCCCTCACCACCATGGCGGCCTCGCGCCGCTCCGTCCTGCGTGGCATGGCGCTCAGCGGCCTCGCCGTCGGTGGCGCCAACATGCTCGCCGCGTGCGGCGGCGACTCGGGCGGTCCGGCGACCGGCTCCGGCGCGACGGTGAAGTTCGGCATCAACGAGGCCGAGGGCTCCGGTGCCGCCTACGACCGCCTCAAGGCGATCGGCGACGCCTACGCCAAGGAGAGCGGCACGAAGGTCGCGCTCAACGCGGTCGACCACAACACGTTCCAGGAGAGCATCAGCACCTACCTCCAGGGCACCCCTGACGACGTCTTCACCTGGTTCGCCGGGTTCCGGATGGCGCAGTTCGCCGAGAACGGCCTGATCACCGACCTGAGCGACCAGTGGCCGATCGACGGCCTCAACGACTCCTTCAAGCAGGCCTCCACGGCGCCCGACGGCAAGCAGTACTTCGTGCCCATCAGCTACTACCCGTGGGCGGTGTTCTACCGCAAGTCGGTGTGGGAGAAGAACGGCTGGACCCCGCCGGAGACCAACGACGACTTCATGGCGCTGATGGACGAGATGAAGGGCAAGGGCGTCACGCCGTTCGCGTTCGGCGACAAGGACGGCTGGCCCGCGATGGGCACCTTCGACATCCTCAACATGCGCCTCAACGGCTTCGACTTCCACATGAGCCTGATGGCCGGCGACGAGCAGTGGGACGGCGACGAGGTCAAGCTCGTGTTCGACACCTGGCGCAAGCTGCTGCCCTACCACCAGGAGGACCCGCTGGGTCGCACCTGGCAGGAGGCGGCGACCGCGATGGGCAAGGGCGAGTGCGGGATGTACCTCCTCGGCACCTTCGTGGTCGACGCGCTCGGCGAGAACGGTGACGACCTCGACTTCTTCACCTTCCCCGAGCTCGACTCCTCCATCGGCGCCGACGCCCTCGACGCCCCCATCGACGGCTTCTGCGTCGCCGCCGCCGGCAAGAACCAGGAGGCCGGCAAGGCGATGGCCAAGTGGCTCGGCAGTGCCGCCGCGGCCGACGCGGGCAACGACGCCGCCGACGCGCCGTTCATCGCCGCCAACTCCGGCGCCAGCACCTCGACCTACAGCGACCTGCAGAAGAAGTCGGCCGAGGTGGTCGGTGCGGCCGCCAACATCGCGCAGTTCATGGACCGTGACACCAACGCCGACTTCGCCAACACGGTGATGATCCCCTCGATCCAGGACTTCCTGAAGAACCCCGACGACATCGACGGGATCACGGCCAGCATCCAGGAGCAGGCCTCCTCGATCTTCGGCTGATGCCCGGACCTGACATGGCACACATCGACGAGGCGCCGCAGCCCACGACCCAGCCTTCGCGGGCTGTGGCGCCGCCGCAGGGCCGGGAGAAGAAGCTCCCGGCCCGGGACCGGCTCACCGTGATCGTCATGGTGACGATCCCGCTGCTCCTGGTGCTCGGCCTGGTCTGGGTGCCGGCGCTGCTGTCCGTGGTGCTGTCGTTCGGCAAGTGGAACGGCTTCGGCGACCTCGACACCATCGAGTGGGTCGGCTTCCAGAACTACCACGACATCGTCACGATCTACCCGGCCTTCTGGCCGGCGATCCAGCACAACCTGATCTGGCTGGGGTTCCTGTTCCTCATCCCCACCGTGCTGGGCATGCTGCTGGCGGTCGTCCTCGACCGGGAGATGCGTGGGAGCCGGTTCTACCAGACGGCGTTCTACATGCCGGTCGTGCTGTCGCTGGCCCTCATCGGCTTCATCTGGCAGCTCTTCTACTCCCGTGACCAGGGCCTGATCAACCAGGTCTTCGGCACGCAGGTGGACTGGTACGGCGACCCCGGCATCAACCTGTGGGCGGTGCTGGTCGCCACGGCCTGGCGCCACACCGGCTACATCATGCTGATCTACCTGGCCGGCCTGAAGGGCATCGACGCCAGCCTGCGCGAGGCCGCGGCGGTCGACGGGGCCAACGAGGTGAAGACCTTCTTCAACGTGATCTTCCCGGTCATGCGCCCGATCAACATGATCGTCGTCGTGATCGTGGTGATCGAGTCGCTGCGCGCCTTCGACCTCGTGTGGGTGATCAACAAGGGCCGCAACGGCCTCGAGGTCATCGGTGCGCTGGTCGCGCAGAACGTCATCGGCGAGGCCACGAGGTACGGCTTCGGCTCGGCGCTCGCGGTGATCATGATGCTCATCTCGTCGGTCTTCATCACCATCTACCTGCGCAACGTCTTCCGTGAGGAGCGCCGAGGATGACCACCGAGACACCGGTCGCGGCGCCGACCGCGCGTCGGGCCACCCCGCCCGCGCGCAAGGAGGGCGGCGTGCTGAGCAAGCGGCGCGGCGCCGTCGCCACCACGATCATGGCGGTGCTGGCACTGATCTGGCTGTTCCCCCTGTTCTGGGCGCTGATCAACTCCTTCCGCGAGTACGACTACACCCAGGCCAACGGCTACCTCTCGTTCGGCGGCTGGACCACGTCGAACTACGAGGACGCGTGGTCGCGGGGCAACTTCGGGCTCCACATGCGCAACTCGCTGCTCATCACCATCCCGGCGGTGCTGCTGACGCTGTGGCTCTCCTCGATGGTCGCGTTCGTGCTGGCCCGGTTCAGCTACCGGTTCAACCTGACCCTGCTGGGGGTCTTCCTGGCCGCCAACCTGCTGCCGCCCCAGGCGCTGCTGATCCCGGTGTTCCGGATGTTCCGCGAGATCCCGCTGCCCTACTTCATGAGCGACTCGGGCTCGATGCTCAACAGCTTCTGGGCGCTCATCCTGGTCAACACCGCCTTCCAGATGGGGTTCTGCACCTTCGTGCTCAGCAACTACATGAAGACGCTGCCGCACGAGATCTACGAGTCCGCCGAGCTCGACGGGGCCAGCGTGTGGCGCCAGTACTGGCAGCTCACGATGCCCCTCGTGCGTCCCGCGCTGGCCGCGCTGGCGACGCTGCAGGTGACGTGGGTCTACAACGAGTTCTTCTGGGCGACCGTGCTCATCCAGCAGGGCGACAAGCTGCCGGTGACCTCCGCGCTCAACAACCTGCGCGGGCAGTTCTTCACCGACACCAACCTCGTCGCGGCGGGCTCGATCATCGTCGCGCTGCCGGTGCTCGTGGTGTTCTTCGCCCTGCAGAAGCAGTTCGTCTCCGGGCTCACCCTGGGCTCGACGAAGGGCTGACCCAGACGCCGGACCGCATCACGCGTGCGACCTCGAGGTGCTCGTCGAGCACCACGAGGTCGGCGCGGCGTCCGGCCTCGAGGGCGCCCACGTCGTCCAGGCCCCACGCACGGGCCGGGGTGGCCGTCGCGGCCGTCACGGCCTCGAGCAGCGGCACCCCGGCGCGTACGGCCTCGCGCACCGCTGCGACCAGGGTGAGCGTCGAGCCGGCGATCGCTCCGAGCCCTGGCCCCCCGGCGAGCCGGGCGACCCCGTCGCGCACCTCGACCGCCTGGCCGCCGAGCCGGAAGTCACCGTCGCCGAGCCCGCCGGCGGCCATCGCGTCGGTGACCAGCACGCACCGGCCCGGCCGCGCCGCGAACACCGCGCGCAGCACCGCCGGGTGCAGGTGCGCGCCATCGGCGACGAGCTCGACGTCGACCGGCGCCTCGAGCAGCGCACCGACCGGCCCGGGCTCGCGGTGGTGCAGCGGCCGCATCGCGTTGAACAGGTGGGTGCCCATGCCGGCGCCGGCGTCGATCGCGGCTCGGGTGACGTCGTAGGACGCGTCGGTGTGGCCGATGGCGACCACGACCCCTGCCGCGCGGATCCGGCGTACGGCCTCGATGCCGCCTGGCAGCTCGGGTGCGATGGTCACCATCCGCACCGCGCCGTCACCGGCCGCGAGCAGCGTGTCCACGGCGGCCGGGGACGGGTGGCCCAGCAGCTCCCGGCGGTGGGCGCCGGCGTGCAGGGGGCTGAGCCACGGACCCTCCAGGTGGATGCCTGCGAGCACCCCGTCGTCGACGAGCGGCGCGAGCCCGCGCACCGCCCGTGCCGTGCGGTCGGGTGCGTCGGTGACCAGGCTCGCGGCCAGTGTGGTGGTGCCGTGCCCGAGGTGGGTCGCGGCGGCCGTCGCTGCCGCCTCCGCGCCCTTGTCGTACGACGCCCCGCCGCCGCCGTGGACGTGCAGGTCGACGAACCCGGGAGCGAGCGTCGCTGCGCCGAGGTCGAGGTCGGCCGTGCGTGGGGGCGCTCCCGCCCCGACCGCGACGACGCGGTCGCCGGCCACGTCGACCCAGCCCGGCGCCATGTCGTGCGTCGGGGTGAGGACGTGCTCGGCGGCCAGCAGCATCAGTCGACGGCGCCGTCGCCGACCGTGCGGGCGTGCGGGCGTCCGGGGTCGTCGAGGGCCGGCCCGGGCTCGCCGGCGCGGAGCGACTCGAGCTGGGCGCAGACGGCCGTGCCGTAGAAGAGCGCGATCGAGCAGAGCAGGGCCCACAGCAGGAGCGCGAAGATCCCGGCCAGGGGGCCGTAGACGCCGCCGCTCGAGCCGATGAGCGAGACGTAGGCCGCGAGGCCGCCGGTGGCGACCGCGCTGAGCACGACCGCGATGCCCGACCCGAGCGCGAGCCACGACAGCGCCGGCTGGCGGCGGCGCGGGGCGTGGTCGAGCAGCACGGCGACGGTGAGGACGAGCAGGGCCAGGCCGATCGGCCAGCGCAGCGCGTTCCACCAGTCGAGCGTGGTGTCCGACCAGCCGTAGGTCTCGACCATCGCGTCGCCGAGGGCGCCACCCCCGACGATCATCACGAAGCCGGTGCCGACGGGACCGGCGAGCACCGCGGTCAGGACGGCTGCCCGGCCGTACTTCCGCAGCGCCTTGCGGTCGCGGCGGATGCCGTAGATCCGGTTGGCGCCGCGCTCGACCTGCGCCATCGCCGTGGTCATCGACATGAGCGCGAAGGCCAGACCGAGGACGAGGGCCACCTCGCCGACCTGCTCGGACTCGTCGCTCTTCTCCACCGCGGTGGTGAGCGCGTCCCCGTTGCCCGCGCCGGGTGACAACGAGTCGACGACGTGGGCCACGACCGCGGCGGGCCGCTCCTCGTCGATGTCGGAGGCCAGCCCGGTCAACGCCAGCAGGAACGGCACGACGGCCAGGCAGGCCTGGAGCGCGAGGGCCCGGGAGTTGGTGAACCCGTCGCCGAAGCGGAACCGCACGAACGACTCGACCGCGATCGCGCGCAGGCCGTGGTGGCGCGCGAGGTGCCAGGCGTCCATGGCGTCGAGCTCGTCACCGTCCATCTCGGTGGTCACGGGCACGGTCCGCGCGGTCGTCATGGCCGAACCCTAGGGCGGGGAAGGGTCCTCGGTCAGGCCGGCGTCGGGGGTGCGGTGGCCGGCGGAGTCTCGGACGATCAGCGTCGCGGGCAGCCGGACCTCCCGGGCGGGGAGCGAGGGGTCGGCGATCCGCTCGTGGAGCATCGTCGCTGCGCGGGTGCCGAGCTCGGTGAGCGGCTGTGCCACGACGGTGAGTCGCGGCCGGAAGAGCGTGGCCCACGGGAAGTCGTCGAAGCCCACCAGGCCCACGTCCTCCGGGACCCTCAGCCCGAGGTCGGAAAGCGCGCGCATCGCGCCGATGGTCATCGCGTTGTTGCCGGCCACGATGGCGGACGGCGGGTCGGCCAGGCCGAGCAGGCGTGATGCCGCCTCGTAGGACGACTGCTCGTCGGAGCCACCCACCACGACGAGATCGGGGTCGGGGTCGAGGCCGTTGCGCTGCACCCCCAGCTCGAACCCGGCCAGGCGCTCGCGGCTCGTGCCGAGCCCCGGAAGGCCCGCGATGAAGGCCACCCGCGTGTGGCCGCGGCCGGCGACGTGGTCGACGAGCTCGGCGACGGGCTCGACGTTGTGCACGCCCACCGAGTCCGCGGCCAGCGTGCCGGTGTCGGCGAAGCGGTCGACCAGGACCGTTGGCACGTTGCGGCGCTCCAGCAGGTCGAACGTCCTGGCCGGCGACGCCGAGGGGGCGAGGAGGATGCCGTCGCAGCGACGCGCGACCAGCTCCTGGACGGCCATGAGCTCCCGTTCGGGATCGTCGTGGGTGTCGACCAGCAGGACGGTGCGCCCCATCGCGGAGACCTGGCGCTCGATGGCGCCGACCACTTCAGCGAAGAACGGGTTGGAGATCGCCGCGATCGCCAGGCCCACCGTCTGCGTGCTCCCCGTGCGCAGCGAGCGCGCGATGGAGTCGTTGACGTAGCCAGTGCGGTGGATGGCCCGCCAGACTGCTGCCTCGGTCTCCGGCGCGATGGCGCGGGTGCGGTTGATGACGTGCGAGACCGTGGACTGCGAGACCCCCGCCTCCCGCGCGACCGCCTGCATCGTGACCATGTCGCTCAGCCCCCGGCCGTGGAGGGGATGAGGTCGCCGTCGAGGCGGACCACCAGGTCGGCGCGGTCCCGGCTGTCCGCGATCAGGGCAGCGTTGACCTCGTCGACGCCGTCGACCCACCGCTCGGCCGCCTCGGGCGACCTGCCGAACCTGACGTGGCGCTCGACCAGCCGCTGGCGTCGGAGGTCGGGATCCACGTCCACGAACCAGACCTCGTCCATCTGCCGGCGCGCACGGGTCCAGCCCGGTCCGTCGGAGAGGAGGTAGTTGCCCTCGGTGAGGACCAGCGGGACCTCGCGCTCCACCGCGACCACGGCGGCGATGGGCTCGCCGAGCGCCCGGTCGTAGTCGGGGGCGTAGACGACCGGCTCATCGGCCTGCCGGATGCGCGTGAGGAGCGCGGCGTAGCCGTCCGCGTCGAAGGTCTCGGGCGCTCCCTTGCGGTCCGCGAGGCCCTGGGCGCGGAGTGCTGCGTCAGACAGGTGGAAGCCGTCCATCGGCACCAGTCTCGCAGTCTGCGCGGTGAAGATCCCGACAAGCCAGGCCGCCAGCGTCGACTTTCCCGCACCCGGGGGTCCGCAGATGCCCAGGATGGCCCGGCCACCCTCCGTCAGGGATCGCACGCGCGGGACCAGCGGGTCTGCGTGGCCGTCGAGGACGATGGTCGGAACGTCTCTCAACGTCACCCCTCTCGCTCGTGGCCGGAGCTCTCGACGCTCGCGGCCCCGGTCATGATCGCCACCCCGTCCGTCATCGAGTGCGACTGGGGGGTGATCACGCCGGCGCAACCGCCGAGACGGGAGATGTGGATGCGGTCGGCCACGGCCCAGACGTCCGGCATGCTGTGGCTGATCAGGATCACCGCGATGCCGCGCTCGCGCAGCTGCTCGATCATGCGCAGCACCATCCCGGTCTCCTTGACGCCCAGGGCGGCGGTCGGCTCGTCGAGCACCGCCACCTTGGACCCGAAGGCGCCGGCGCGGGCCACGGCGACGGCCTGGCGTTGACCGCCCGACAGGGACTCGACCGCGACGCCCATGTCCTGGATCGTCTGGATGCCGAGCTCGCGGACCGACTGTCCGGCGCGCTCGCGCATGCCTTTCTTGTCGAGCATCCGCAGGACCGAGCCCAGCACGCCGGGACGACGCTCCTCGCGCGCGAGGTAGAGGTTGCTCGCGACGTCGAGGGCGGGCGCGACGGCGAGCGTCTGGTAGACGGTCTCGATCCCGGCGTCCCGCGCGTCCTGGGGGCGCCTGAACTCGACCTTGCGGCCGTCGAGCCGGATCTCGCCGGCGTCCGGGACGAGGGCACCAGTCAGCACCTTGACCAACGTCGACTTGCCCGCGCCGTTGTCGCCGATGATGGCGAGCACTTCGCCGGGGTAGAGGTCGATGTCGACGCCGGCGAGCCCGACCACGCGACCGAAGTGCTTGCGCAGTCCGCGGCCCGAGAGGACGGGCGTACGGTCGTCCGCCGCGCTGGCGGGTGCGGTGCTCGTGCTCATGCCTTCACCTTCCGGATCCATTGGTCGACCGAGACGGCCAGCAGGACGAGCACGCCGACGGCGAACACGCGCCACTGCTGGTCGGCGCCGGCCAAGGACAGGCCCCTGTCGAAGCTGGCGTAGATCAGCGCACCGAGCAGCGTGCCGACCAGCCGGCCACGTCCGCCGAACAGGCTGGTCCCACCGATCACCACGGCGGTGATGCTGGCCAGGTTGGTGTCGGCGCTCAGCAGGTTGGGGCTGGCCACGGAGCTGAGCCCCATGGCCATCCAGCCGCCGACGGCGAAGAGCAGGCCCGCGACGGCGTAGACGCTGAACAGCACGCGCTTGACGCGCACGCCGGACAGGCGGGCCGCCTCGGCGTCGTCGCCGACGGCGTACACGTGCCGCCCCCAGGCGGTCTGGCTCAGGGCGAACCCCACGGCGGCGTAGAGGACCAGCATGATGACGATGCCGAAGTAGATGGCGAAGCTGTCCGGGCCCCGCTCCGCGCCGAGCCGGGCGGGAATCTTGCCGGCGACGAGGTGCGCGTCGGTGAGGTCGGCGCCGAGCACGGTCCTGCCCTTGGTGTAGAGCAGCATCACGGCCTGCACGACCCCCAGCGATCCGAGCGTCGCGATGAACGGAGGGAGGTTGAGCCAGGTCACGAGGGTGCCGTTGAGGGCGCCGCAGGCCAGTCCCACGACCAGTCCGGCGAGGATCGACAGCCCGGGCGACCACCCCTGCTCGGCAGACGTCTTGGCCATCACCATCATCGAGAGCAGTGCGATGAAGCCGACCGACAGGTCGATGCCGGCCGTCAGGATGATCAGCGTCTGCCCGAGGGCCAGGATGGCCACCACGACCACGCTCTTGATCATCGTGGCCTGGTTGGCGGGCAGGATGAACCGGTCGTTGAGGAGCGTGAAGACCAGGAACGACAACGCCAGGACGATCAGCGGACTGAGGTAGGGGCGGGCGTGCAGCACGTGCTGCACCCGGTCGAGGGGCGTCTCGGTCCGGCCCGCGAAGGCGGTGGGTGGGGAGCTGGTGTCAGCCATCGGTCCGCTCAGCCCCAGCAGCTGTCCAGGCCGGCATCGGTGTCGATGCTGTCGACACCGTCGGCCGGCGTGTCGGTGACGAGCTGGACGCCGGTGTCGAAGAAGTCGAGGCCCTCGCTCACCTCCGGCGGCTCACCGCCCTCGGCGATGGTCTTGATCGCCTTCACGCCCTCCTCGGCCATCTTCAGCGGGTACTGCTGCGACGTGGCGTCGATGGTGCCGTCGGCCACGGCCTGGACGCCCTGGCAGCCCCCGTCCACGGCCACGGTGAGCACGTCGTCGGCGGCCGTGCCGACCGCGTCGAGGGCGTTCATGGCGCCGTAGGCCGCGGGCTCGTTGATCGCGTAGACGACGTTGATGTCGGGGTTCTTGGCCAGGCAGTTCTCCATCGCCGCCTGACCGTCGGACTCGTTGCCGTTGCTCGGCTCGTTGCAGACGATCTCGTAGTCGCCCCCGTCGTAGCTGCCGGTCGCGTCCTCGTCGCCGTTGACCTTCGGGTCCTTGACGTCGATGCCCATGCCGGTCAGGAAGCCCTGGTCGCGGTTGTAGTCGACCGAGACCACCTTGTCGTCGAAGATGTCGAGCAGCGCGATGACGGCCTTGTCGCCGTTGAGCTGGGCCCTGGTCCACTGCCCGATGCGCTTGCCGGCGTCGAAGTTGTCCGTCGCGAACGTGATGTCGACCGTGTCCGGGGGGTCGGGCGGAGTGTCGAGGGCGATCACGAACAGGCCTGCGTCGCGGGCCTCGGTGATCTTCGGGTTGACCGCGGGGCCGTTGGGCACGATCAGGATGCCGTCCTGGCCTGCGGCGACCGCCGCGTCGATGGCCTCGATCTGGCCCTGCTCGTCGCCGTCCTCCTTGCCCGAGGCGATCGTGATGTCGACACCGTTGGCCTTGCCGGCCTTCTTCGCGCCCTCCTGCATGGTGACGAAGAACGGGTTGACGGAGTCCTTGGTGATCAGGGTGACCGCGATGTCGTCACCGCCCGCGGCGTCTGCGTCGGAACCGCCACACGCGGCCAACGAGGAGAGCGCGAGGGCGCCGATGCTCGCCAGGACGTAGCGGCGACGCCGGCTGGCGGAGGTTCGGGTGGGAGGCATGGTCGGACTCCTTCTCAGAGGCCGTCGACGGTCGACGACAGTGCGGACAAGAGGGCGCGGAGATCGCGTCGCGACGAGCCGGAGCAAGGGGCTGTGTCGCTCGTCACATCCGGCAGTATGCCTGCGCGCAACCGTATGCGCAACCGTATGCGCGCATCTTTCGGCACGCACCAGTGCTGGAGGATGGACGCCATGAACCGTCTCCGCGCCGCGACGAGCCCCTACCTGCTCCAGCACGCCGACAACCCGGTCGACTGGTGGGAGTGGGGTTCCGAGGCCTTCGAGGAGGCCCGCCGCCGCGGGGTGCCGGTGCTGCTGAGCGTCGGGTACGCCGCCTGCCACTGGTGCCACGTGATGGCGCACGAGTCCTTCGAGGACGCCGCGACGGCTGCCCAGATGAACGAGCAGTTCGTCAGCATCAAGGTCGACCGCGAGGAGCGCCCCGACGTGGACGCGATCTACATGCAGGCGACCACGGCGATGACCGGCCACGGCGGCTGGCCGATGACGGTGGTGCTCGACCACGACGCCAACCCGTGGTTCGCCGGCACCTACTTCCCCGACACGCCCCGGCACGGGCAGGCCTCGTTCCGCCAGGTGCTGCAGGCGGTCACCGACGCGTGGCGCGACCGGCGCGACGGCGTACGCCAGCAGGCTGCGCAGCTGCGCGAGCACCTGCAGGCGCCGGCCACGTTGCCCGCCTCGCCCATCGGGGCCGACGAGGTCGACGCCGCGATCGGCAGGCTCGCGCAGGACTTCGACGCCGCCGCGGGTGGCTTCGGCGGTGCGCCGAAGTTCCCGCCGTCGATGGTGCTCGAGCTGCTGCGCCGCAGGGCTGCCCGCGCCGACGACGAGGTCGGGCGGCAGGCCGCGCACATGCTGGCCCAGACCGTCGCCGCGATGG
The DNA here is from genome assembly GCF_001428125.1 of Nocardioides sp. Soil774. GTDB lineage: Bacteria > Actinomycetota > Actinomycetes > Propionibacteriales > Nocardioidaceae > Nocardioides. Next base: position 30,293 of record NZ_LMSM01000009.1, read on the forward strand.
CCGGCGGCGGGATCTACGACCAGCTCGGCGGCGGGTTCGCGCGCTACGCCGTCGACCGCGGCTGGGTGGTGCCGCACTTCGAGAAGATGCTCTACGACAACGGGCAGCTCCTTGCCCTGTACGCCCGCCTCGGCACGCCGCTGGGCGACCGCGTCGCCGCCGAGACCGCGGACTTCCTGCTGCGCGAGCTCGGCACCGTCGAGGGCGGCTTCGCCAGCGCGCTCGACGCCGACAGCGAGGGCGAGGAGGGCACGTTCTACGTGTGGACCCCCGCGCAGCTCGTCGCCGTGCTGGGCGAGGACGACGGCGCCTGGGCGGCCGACCTGCTGGCGGTCACCGACGGCGGCACCTTCGAGCACGGCACCTCGACGCTGCAGCTGCGCCACGCGCCCGACGACACCTCGCGCTGGGCGTCGGCGAGGGCGCGGCTGCTCGACGCCCGTGCCGCGCGTGTGCGCCCGGCACGCGACGACAAGGTCGTCGCCGCGTGGAACGGCCTCGCGATCAGCGGGCTCGTCGCCACGTGGCAGCGTCTGGGGGAGCAGCGCCACCTCGACGCCGCGGTCGCCGCGGGCCGGCTGCTGGTCGACGTGCACCTCGTCGACGGCCGGCTGCGCCGGGTCTCGCGCGACGGTGTCGCCGGTCGCCCCGACGGAGTCGTGGAGGACCTCGGGTGCGTGGCCACCGCCTTCGTCGACCTCGCGGCCGCGACCCTCGACGCCACCTGGACCGACCACGCCCGCGCACTGCTCGACGACGCCCTGGCGCGGTTCCGCGCCGACGACGGTGGCTTCTTCGACACCGCCTCCGACGCCGAGGCACTGGTCGCCCGCCCGCGCGACCCCTCCGACAACGCCTCGCCGAGCGGGCTGTCCAGCGTGGTCCACGCGCTGGTGGCCTTCTCCGCGCTCACCGGCGACGACCGCCACCGCACGGCCGCCGAGGAGGCGCTCGCCACCGCCGGGGTGCTCGCGCGCGAGGCCCCGCGCTTCGCGGGCTGGTCGCTCGCCGCGGCGGAGGCGATGCTCGACGGCCCCCGCGAGGTCGCGGTCGTCGGCCCCGCAGGTGCCGCGCGCGACGCCCTCGCGCGGGCGGCGTACGACCTGCCGGGAGCGGTGGTCGTCGTCGCCGACGGGCCCCGCGACGACTGGCCGCTGCTCGCGGGGCGCGGTCCCGTGGACGGGCAGGCGGCGGCGTACGTCTGTCGCCACCACGTCTGCGCAGCCCCGGTCACGGACCCCGCCGACCTGCGCTGAGCGTGCACGAAGTGCCCGCTCAGCTAGCGCGAGGTGAGGGCGGCGGCCTCCAGTGCCGCCACCGCGACGGAGACGTCGGGCAGCGCACGCACCTCGTCCGCGACCGCCCGGCACCGTGCTTGCATCGCGGTGTCGGCCAGGACCTCGACGGCGGCCGTAGCGACGGCGTCGGCCGGGCAGGTCGGCGCGTCGAGCGTGGCCGCGAGGCCGAGCGCGACGGCACGCTCAGCGTTGTGCGGCTGGTCGGCGCCGAGGGGGAGCAGCAGCGACGGCAGCCCGTGCGCGAGCGTGGCCATCAGGCTCCCCGACCCGGCGTGCGATACGACGAGGTCGACGCCCGGGAGCACCTCGGCCTGCGGCACGAAGCGCTCCACCCGCACGTGCGCGGGCCGGGGGCCGAGCTCGGCCGGGTCGAGCTCGCGACCGATCGTCACCAGGACGTCGGCGTCGAGCGCACCGAGGCCGGCCAGGAGGCGCTCGAAGAGGTCGCCCGAGCCCTTGTTGAAGATCGTGCCGAGCGTGACGTAGACCTTCGGGCGCTCCGCGCGGTCGCGCGTCACGAGGACGGCGGCGGAGCGGTAGTGGATGGGCGTCACCTGCAGCGGCGCACGTGGGTCGCGGAAGGACGGGGCGAAGTCCGACAGCACGGGGCCGGCCGTGAGCCGGGTCAGCTCGGGGTCGGGCGCCAGCCCGTGCTCGGCGCGTACGCCGTCGAGCCGGGGCGCGACGAGCTCGGGTCGCACGAGCATGCCCGAGGCCAGCACCAGGTGGGTGGCCAGCGGCACCCCGGCCAGCTCGGTGGCGATGGTCGTGCCCAGGTCGGTCTCGTCGCGCAGGACCACGTCGGGCCGGAAGTCGGCGAGGATCCCGCTCACCGCGTCGGCCATCCTGCGGGCTCCGCGGACCGCGAAGTTCTCGGCGAACTCCAGCTCGCTCGCTCCGGCGTCGGTCGCCTCCAGCGGTGCGGGGTCACGGGTCACCGGGGCGCCGCCGTGGTGGGGCGTGGGACTCGTCGGGAAGGCCCGGAAGCCGGCCTGCTCGATCTGCGCCACCAGCCCACCGGACCCCGCGACGGCCACCTCGTGCCCGGCGTCGCGCGCCGCCCGCGCCACGGGGAGGAGGGGAGCGAGGTGGCCGAGGCCCCCGACGAAGGTGATCAGGACGCGCATGGTGGACCACCCTAGGCACGCGCGACCGTGGCCCGTTGTCGGTCGCTCCCGCCACACTGGGTGCATGCGATCTCGGGATCGGGTCTCCAGCGGAGCGGACAAGGTGGCGGGCAGGGCGTCGATGGGCGCGCCGGTGCCGCAGCAGCCGCGTCGGTTCTACGACGGCGGCACGCTGCCGAGCGGGAGCGATCCCGGCGAGCCGCCCGACCCCGGCGCCGACCCGCGCATCGTGCTCGAGCGCCACACCGAGGAGGGCGTCGAGACGTTCTCCCTCGAGCGGCGCCTGGCCTACCTCGACCGCCACCTCGGTGAGCTGCTCGTGCCCGCCGACGCCGGCTTCCGCACCGACCTGACCTCGGTGCCGGCACTGTTCACCTGGCTCGTGCCGAAGACCGGTGCCCACCTGCCCGCCGCGCTGCTCCACGACGCGCTCGTCGCCGGACGCGCCGACCCGACGTCGTACGTCTCATCGGAGGGCCACGTCGTCGACCGGGTCACGGCCGACCGGGTCTTCCGCGACGCGATGGCCGACACCGGCACGGGTGTCATCAGGCGCTGGATCGTGTGGACGGCCGTCACCGTGGCGACGATCTTCGTCGGGCGTGCCGTGCCGTGGTCCCGCGCGCGCCACTGGTCCTACCGGGTGGCCGCAGTGGTGACCATCGCGACGATCCTCTACCTCGGCTACTCCTCGACCAGCGACCTGTTCGACCGGGTGTGGGTCGGTGCGGTCGACGTGCCCTGGATGGGGCAGCGACCCTGGTGGGTCGAGGTCGTCGGCGGCCTGGCCGGTGCGGTGGTGGTGCCGCTCGCGCTCAGCCTGCTCTGGGGGCGGCTGCGGATGGCGGGGGCCATCGCGGGGGTGATGCTCGCGGTGCTGCTGCACGTCACCGTCGGGCTCGCCGTGATCGGCGCCAGCTACCTCGCGCTCGAGCGGCTGGCCCGCCGCTCGGCGTCGCTCGCGTGGGGCCTGGCCGCGCTCGTGGTGCTCGGCTCGCTGGTCGTCTTCGCGGTCCTCACCCTCGGCTGACGCCGACGCTCAGGAGTGCTCAGCGCAGCGAGTACGTCGCCAGCGACACGCCGATGTAGTGCGCGGCGAAGGCCAGCACCGTGAACGAGTGGAACACCTCGTGGAAGCCGAACCACCGCGGCGAGGGGTTGGGCCGCTTCAGGCCGTAGACCACGCCGCCGAGCGTGTAGAGGATGCCGCCGGTCGCGACCAGGGCGAGCGTGGTGATCGCGACGCCGCTGCTGAAGCGGTCGGCGCCCTCCATGAACTGCGGGATGAAGAAGACCGCCGCCCAGCCGAGCGCGATGTACATCGGGGTGTAGAGCCAGCGCGGCGCGTCGGTCCAGAAGACCCGGAAGATGACGCCGGCGATGGCGGCCCCCCACACGACCAGCAGCAGCGTCGTACGGGCGCTGCCGTCGAGGAAGAGCAGGGCGTAGGGCGTGTAGGTGCCAGCGATGAGCACGAAGATGTTGGCGTGGTCGAAGCGTCGCAGGAAGGCCCACGTGCGCGGCGACCAGGTGCCGCGGTGGTAGATCGCGGAGACGGTGAAGACCAGCAGCGCCGACAGCGCGAACGCCGCCGAGCCGATGCGCGTGGATGGGGTGGGGGACAGCGCGACGAGGACGATCCCGGCGGCGAGCGCCAGCGGCGCGGTGCCGGCGTGCAGCCAGCCCCGCAGGTGGGGCTTGACCTCGGCCATCTTGTCGGACATCACCTCGCCGGCACGCTCGACGGCGCGCTCCACGGCGTTCTCGACACGGTCCCTCTGCGTCATGAGGTGGTCTCCATGCGCCCAAAATAGCCGTACGGCGGTGGCGCGCGCACCCGAGCGGCGCGGAGGGGTCGGTCACACGGCGCTACCATCGGCTGGTGGTGAGGTTCAAGGACGCAGTGCGACGGGTGCTCTACCCGGCCTACGAGTCCCGGGTGGTGAAGTCCCTGCCCCACGACCAGATCCCGAAGCACGTCGGGGTCATGCTCGACGGCAACCGCCGCTGGGCCAAGGCCGTCGGTCTCGACACCGCGGAGGGCTACCAGGCGGGCGCCGACAACATCCGGCCGCTGCTGGGCTGGTGCGACGAGGTGGGGGTCGAGGTGGTCACGCTGTGGCTGCTCTCGAGCGACAACCTCACCAACCGCCCGCCCGAGCAGCTGAGCGGCCTGCTGACGATCATCGAGGGCGCCGTGCAGTCGCTCGCCGAGGCCGGGCGCTGGCGCATCCACCCCGTGGGCGCGCTCGACCTGCTGCCCCCGGAGACAGCGGAGCGGCTGAAGGCGGCCGAGGAGGCCACCCGCGACATCGACGGCATCCTGGTCAACGTGGCCGTGGGCTACGGCGGTCGCCGCGAGATCGCCGACGCCGTACGCGCCCTGCTGGCCGAGCACGCCACGAAGGGCACCTCGCTCGAGGAGCTGGCCGACCTCATCGACGTCGAGCACATCGCCGAGCACCTCTACACCAAGGGCCAGCCCGACCCCGACCTGGTGATCCGCACCTCGGGCGAGCAGCGGCTCGGTGGCTTCCTGCTGTGGCAGTCGGCCAACTCGGAGTTCTACTTCTGCGAGGCGCTGTGGCCCGACTTCCGCCGCGTCGACTTCCTGCGCGCGATCCGGGCCTACGCCGCCCGCGAGCGCCGCTTCGGCGGCTGAGGCGAGGCGTCATCCGCCCGTCACCTCGCGTTCGGGCGTGTCGTCACGGGACGACCCCCGCGCGGGCGTACTTTCGCCGGTATCGGCAGGTGGGGAAGCCTGCTGAACCGGGAGGCAGCCTTGAGCACTCGAATGGGAGCTCTCCGGTCCGTTGAATGACATCGGGCCGGGCGAGGAGTGTGCGCGCCGACCCGCAGCAAGGGGTTAGTCGTGGCCAGCAATTCCTCGCAGAACAGCTCCGTGTCAGCCAGCACCGACCGTCGCACGTACGTCCTGGACACCAGCGTCCTCCTCGCCGATCCGGGCGCCCTGACCCGCTTCGCCGAGCACGAGGTCGTCCTCCCCGTGGTGGTGATCACCGAGCTCGAGGGCAAGCGGCACCACCCCGAGCTGGGCTACTTCGCCCGCAGCGCCCTGCGCTCGCTCGACGACCTGCGGGTCGTCCACGGGCGCCTCGACGAGCCGGTGGGGATCGGCACCGAGGGCGGCACCCTGCGCGTCGAGCTCAACCACACCGACGCCGACTCGTTGCCCTCGGGCTTCCGCCTCGGTGACAACGACACCCGCATCCTCGCCGTCGCCCGCAACCTGGCCAACGAGGGCCACGCGGTCACGCTGGTCTCCAAGGACCTGCCGCTGCGGATCAAGGCCTCGGCCGTCGGCCTGGACGCCCAGGAATACCGCGCGGAGGCCATCAGCGACTCCGGCTACACCGGCATGACCGAGCTCGAGGTGCCCGCCGCCGACCTCGACGAGCTCTACGAGGACGGTGTCGTCGACCTCGCCGAGGCACGCGACCTGCCGTGCCACAACGGCCTGGTGCTGCTCTCCGACAGGGGTACGGCGCTGGGCCGGGTCGGCGCGGACAAGCGCGTGCACCTGGTGCGCGGCGACCGCGAGGCCTTCGGGGTGCACGGGCGCTCCGCGGAGCAGCGCGTCGCCCTCGAGATGCTCCTCGACCCCGACGTCGGCATCGTGTCGCTCGGCGGACGCGCCGGCACCGGCAAGTCGGCGATGGCCCTGTGCGCCGGCCTCGAGGCCGTGATGGAGCGTCGCCAGCACAAGAAGGTGGTGGTGTTCCGTCCCCTCTTCGCCGTCGGCGGCCAGGAGCTCGGCTACCTGCCCGGCTCGGAGAACGAGAAGATGTCGCCGTGGGCCCAGGCGGTCTTCGACACCCTCGGTGCGCTCGCCGGCAAGGACGTCATCGACGAGGTGATGGACCGCGGGATGCTCGAGGTGCTGCCGCTGACCCACATCCGCGGCCGCTCGCTGCACGACGCCTTCGTGATCGTCGACGAGGCCCAGTCGCTCGAGCGCAACGTGCTGCTCACCGTGCTCTCGCGCATCGGCGCCAACTCCAAGGTGGTGCTGACCCACGACGTCGCCCAGCGCGACAACCTGCGCGTGGGCCGCCACGACGGCATCGTCGCGGTGGTGGAGAAGCTCAAGGGGCACCCGCTCTTCGCCCACGTCACGCTCACCCGCTCCGAGCGCTCGCCGATCGCGGCGCTGGTGACCGAGATGCTGGAGGACATCACGCTCTGAGGCTGGTGTCTGCGCACGGTCAGCCGTCGCCCACCCCCGCTGTAACGCCGGGTTGTGTGCTGTACCCCCCATGGTGCACGGGGGTGGGTACAAGCCCTAACCCGGCGTTACAGCGCGGCGGGGGCGACGTACATCACCCGGCCTCACGAGACGCATGGGCCCCGAGCGACAGGTGGGGCCTGTGTGACGCAAGGGACGCGACCAATTGTGGAGTTCGGTTTGCACGCCCTCCGCACCTCATGCATGGTGGCTCGTGACCGTTTCGTGATCTTGGTCGTGGGCGGGGTCGGGGGACCCTGTCGGGACGTCGTCCCGCCGCCCTCGACCTGCCCCTGATCGCGAGGGTCGCCCGTGCGCCCCAGTGGCGCGCACCACCCCCTGTCGTCGATCCCCGTGAGCACCTGTGCCCAAGTCAGACCGCTATGTCCCCACGCACCGCGCCCCCGGCAAGCACAAGGCCGCGCGTGCGCCCCGCCGAGCCCTGCGCACCGGCCTGGTCCTCACCGGCCTGGCCGCTGCGGCGACCGGCGTGAGCGTCACCGGCGGCGTGGTGGGCAACGACTCCGTCACGCTGGCCCCGGCGGCCGCTGACGTCGCCGTGACCACCCCGGCCGCAGCCCGGGACGAGAGCCCGGCCGCCAGCGAGGCGGTGCAGCGGCGTACGCAGCGCAGCGAGGTCTCGCGCTCGGCCCGCCGCACCGACGCGACCAAGGCCACCGCGCTCGCCATGTCGGCCGGCTCGGCGGTGACGAAGTCGCAGAAGCTCTCCGAGGGGGACCCGCGCGACATCGCCCGGGCGCTGCTGCCGGCCTACGGCTTCTCCTCCGACCAGTTCTCCTGCCTCGACTCGCTCTACGTCAGCGAGTCCGACTGGCGCATCGACGCCGACAACCCCAGCTCCTCGGCCTACGGCATCCCGCAGGCGCTGACCGAGCTGCACGACATGCCGGCCGGCTACATGACCTCGGCCGAGGTGCAGATCCGCTGGGGCCTGGACTACATCCGCGACGCCTACGGCACGCCGTGCAGCGCGTGGAGCTTCAAGCAGGGCCACGGCTGGTACTGAGGGCGGCCCCGCCCGAGCGGTGGTGGGGACGTTCTTCGTGACATGTCGCGGACGATCCTCTCCGCTCGTCGGGCGAGCCGCGAGGTCGGCATGAAACGGTGGCGTCCATGCATCCCGTCATCCGTCCAGCCGTCGGGGCGGACCTTCAGCGACTCGTCGTCGTGGAGGTCGAGGCGGGGCAGGTCTTCCGAACGATCGGCATGGCCGAGGTCGCCGAGGACCGACCCCGGATCGCTGACCTCCGCGAGACCGCGGAGGCTGAGCGGCTGTGGGTGACCCAGGTCGGCACGGAGGTCGCGGGATACGTCAGCGCCGAGGTCCTCGATGGCAACGCGCACGTCGCGCAGGTGTCCGTGGCGCCAGACCATGCGGGTCGTGCCCTGGGCAAGGCCATGATCGAGCACGTTGAGGAGTGGGGGCGAGCCCGTGGCTGCCCGGCCACGACGCTGACGACGTTCCGGGACGTACCGTGGAACGGCCCGTACTACCGGCGTCTGGGCTACCGCTTCCTCGAGGAGGACGGCATCGGCCCCGAGCTGGCGCAGACCATGGCCCACGAGTCGTCACTGCCCGGGATCGACGCCTCGCTGCGCTGCGCCATGATCAAGACCATCTGACGGTCAGGCGTCATCGCCCAGCAGCGTGCGACGACATCGGCTCGTCCGTGCCGAGGTCGTCGGCGAGCGACACCACCAGCCCGCCGAGCATGAAGGCCGCGATGGCCGCGACCAGCGTCGGCGTCGCGAGGTCGGGGATGAACCGGCGTACGCCGACCGGCTCGGCGCCGTGGTAGCCGTGCGTCAGCGCGTGGCCCTTGCCGCGAGCCAGCAGCCACCGGTTGACCGGCCAGGCGGCGAAGAACGCCGCGGTCAGGGCGAGCGCCATCGAGAGCCAGAAGACCGGGTTGACCAGACCGGCGTCCATCGCGCCGGGGACGACGGCCACCACGAGGTTGTCGACGACCTCCATCGTGGCGATGGACAGCGTGTCCGCAGCCAGCACGACGCTCAGCGCGGCGCCCACGCCGAGGCCGGCGCGCAGCAGCGGGAGCGTGGAGAGGCTGTAGCCGAAGACGAACGCGAGGCCGATGGCGATCACGATGACGGCGAGGTTGCCCAGGCCCAGCGCGGTGCCGATCACGAGGCCGAGGATCTCCCCGATCGCACAGCCGGTGAGGCAGTGCAGGGTGGCGGAGACGGCCATCGCGTTGGTGGCGTGCTGGTCCGCGTGGTCCGGGGAGTGGTGGGCGTGCGGGTCGTGGTCCATACGTCGAACATACCCCCGGGGGGTATGTGGGTCAAGGTCTGGCCGCGGGTGACACCTCGATGCTCATCACGCAGTTCTTGAGCCCCTTGGGACGGACGTAGGTGAACCCGAGGCGCTCGTAGAGGCGTCGGGTGCCGTTGTAGAGGAACGACGACGACATCTTCTTCGTCTGCTCCGTGAGGTCGTGCGGGTAGGCCTCCACGACCCCGCCGCCGGCCTCGGCGATGAGGTCCAGCGCGCCGCGGATCGCGACCTCCACCAGCCCCGTGCGGCGGTGGCATCGGTCGACGAAGACGCACGTGATGCGCCAGTCGGGATCGGCATCCTTCTCGGCGTCGTACTGCTTGCGGTGATGGATGCCCGGCAGCTCCGCCGGGGTGCCGTACTCCGCCCAGGCGATCGCCTCGTCGCCGTCCATCACCAGCGCGGCGTGGGCCTCGCCCTTCTCCACGAGCGAGCACTTGAGCGCCCGGTTGGCCTCCTTGCCCTGGCCGCGCTCGGGGCCGTCGGGGTGGAAGGCGATGCAGTAGCACCCGCCGAAGATGCCGTTGTGCCGGATGACGAGGTCGTCGAACGCCGACCACGTCTCGGGCGTGAGCGCCTTGATCTCGTACGTCGTCGCGTCGGCCATGGCCCCACGCTAGGGCGCGACCCGGACGATCAGCGTCCGGTTGTCCGGCCGGTCATCGAGTCGACGTCGAGCGCCGCGTCGAGCTGCTCCTCGGTGAGGTCGCCCCGCTCGAGGTAGCCCATGGCGATGACGGTGTCGCGGATCGTGGCCCCGTCGGCGAGCGCCTGCTTGGCGACCTTGGCGGCCGCCTCGTAGCCGATGAAGGCGTTGAGCGGGGTGACGACCGAGGGGGAGGACTCGGCGTAGCGCCGCATCCGCTCGGCGTCGGCGGTGATGCCGGCGACGCACCGCTCGGCCAGCAGCACGGTCGAGGTGGACAGCACGTGGATCGACTCGAGGAGCGCGTGGGCCATGACCGGCATCATCACGTTGAGCTCGAAGCTGCCCGAGGCCCCGGCCCAAGCGATCGTGGCGTCGTTGCCGACGACCCGCGCGCAGACCATGAGCGTGGCCTCGGGGAGCACCGGGTTGACCTTGCCCGGCATGATGCTCGAGCCCGGCTGGAGGTCGGGCAGGTGGATCTCGGCGAGGCCGGTGGTCGGCCCGGACGACATCCAGCGCAGGTCGTTGCAGATCTTGGTGAGCCCGACCGCGATCGTGCGCAGCACGCCCGACAGCTCGACGAGCGAGTCGCGCGTGCCCTGGGCCTCGAAGTGGTCGCGGGCCTCGGTGAAGGGCTGGCCGGTGCGCTCGGACAGCGCGGCGATGGCGCGCTCGGCGAAGGCGGCGGGGGTGTTGATGCCGGTGCCGACGGCCGTGCCGCCGAGCGGGAGCTCGCGGACCCGGGGGAGCACCGACTCGAGCCGCTCGACGCCGAGGCGCAGCGTGGCGGCGTAGGCCCCCATCTCCTGGCCGAGCGTGACAGGGGTGGCGTCCATCAGGTGGGTGCGCCCGGCCTTGACGGTGTCGGCAAGCTCGCCGGCCCTCGACTCGAACGCCTTCGCCAGGCGGTCGAGCGCCGGCAGCAGGTCGTCGACCACCGCGAGCGTCGCCGCGACGTGGATGCTCGTCGGGAAGGTGTCGTTGCTGCTCTGCGAGGCGTTGACGTGGTCGTTGGGGTGGACCTCCACCCCGGCCCGCGCCGCCAGGGTCGCGATGACCTCGTTGGCGTTCATGTTGGAGCTGGTGCCCGAGCCGGTCTGGAAGACGTCGAGCGGGAAGTCGCCGTCGTGCTGCCCGGCGGCGATCGCGTCGGCGGCCCCGATGATCGCCTGCGCCTGCTCGTGCTTGATCACGCCGAGCGCGGCGTTGGCGGTGGCGGCCGCGGCCTTCACGTGCCCCAGCGCCTGGACGTGGCGCGGCTGGAGGGTCAGGCCGCTGATCGGGAAGTTGTCGATCGCGCGCTGGGTCTGCGCCCGCCACAGGGCCTCGCGCGGCACCTCGACGTCGCCCATGGAGTCGTGCTCGGTGCGTGTCTCGCTCACCCGGCGACCGTACCCCCGGCACGATGTGCCCATGCGATCTCTCCGTCTCGGGATCGCCGTCGTGCTCGTGGGCGTCGGCTCGGCCTGCTCCGCGCTCGGTGGCGACGACGCCGATCCTGCCTCCGACCTCGCCACCGACCTGGCCGCGGCGCTGTCGGAGCACTCGCTGGGCGATGTACCCCTCGGCGACGAGTCGCAGCGTGCCGCCTTCGACGAGCTGGTCGCGCCCCTCGACGAGGTGCCGGTCGCGGTCGCGGTGTCGTCGATCGAGGTCGTGGAGGAGGAGGGGTGGGCCGACGCCACCCTCGCCTGGCGCTGGGACGTCACCGACGACGCCACCTGGGAGTACGACACCACCGTGCGGCTCGCGCAGGGCGGCGAGGAGCCGGAGGAGTGGCGGGTCCAGTGGTCGCCCGAGTCGTTCGCGCCCGGCCTCGCCCAGGGGGAGACCGTCGGCCTGCGCACGCTGGCACCCGCGCGCGGCGACATCACCGGCGACGCCGGCGCGGTCCTGGTGGCCGAGCGCCCCGTGCTGCGCTACGGGCTCGACAAGACCAAGGTCGAGGGCCCCGGGGTCGCCCGCAGCGCGCGTGGCATCGCCCGCGTCCTCGACCTCGACGTCGCGTCGTACGTCGCCCGCGCCGAGGCGATGGGGCCGGACGCCTTCGTCGAGGCGCTGGTCCTGCGCGAGGACGACCCGCTGGAGGTGCTGCCCGCCTTCCGCCAGGTCCCGGGCGCGCTCGCCGTGCGCGACACCCTGCCGCTGGCCCCGACGCGCGAGTTCGCCGCTGCCCTGCTCGGCCGGGTCGGCCCGGCGACCGCCGAGCTGGTCGAGGGCTCGGAGGGCCGCATCGTGGCCGGCGACGAGGTCGGCCTGTCCGGGCTGCAGGCCCGCTACGACGACCAGCTGCGCGGCACCCCCGGCACCGCCGTGGTCGCACGGGGCGCCGACGACCGGCTGCGCACGCTCTTCGAGGTGCCGGCCACCGACGGCACCGACCTGGTCACCACCCTCGACCCCGGCCTGCAGCAGCGCGCCGAGGACGCCCTCGCCACGCTCGGCGAGCAGGCGCCGGCCGCCGCGCTCGTGGCGATCCGCCCCTCCGACGGCGCGGTGCTGGCCAGCGCCAACGGCACCGGCGCCGCGGGCGCCGACCTGGCCGCGACCGGGCAGTACGCCCCCGGCTCGACCTTCAAGGTCGTCTCCTCGCTGGCCCTGCTGCGCAGCGGGCTCGGCGTGGACGACGTGGTGTCGTGCCCGGCGACCACCGTGGTCGACGGCCGCTCCTTCAAGAACTACGACGACTACCCGTCCTCGGCCCTCGGCGACATCCCCTTCGTCCAGGCCATCGCCCAGTCGTGCAACACCGCCCTGATCGGCAACGCCGACCGGCTCSCGCCCGGTGGCCTCGCGGACGCGGCCGCCGCCCTCGGCCTCGGGGTCGACCACGACCTCGGCTTCGGCGTCTACTTCGGCCAGGTCCCCCCGGCCGGGACGGAGACCGGCGCCGCCGCCGACATGATCGGCCAGGGCACCGTGCTCGCCAGCCCGATGGCCATGGCGACCGTGGCCGCTTCGGTTGCCGCCGGGCGAACGGTGCTCCCGGTGCTGCTGCCGGAGCACGAGGTGGAGCAGGTCGCTCCCGAGGTGCCGCTCACGCCGCAGGAGGCCGGCACCCTGCGCGGCCTGATGCGGGCGGTGGTGACGACCGGCTCCGGGCGGTTCCTCCTCGACGTACCTGGTGAGGTCGGCGCGAAGACGGGCACCGCGGAGTACGGCGAGCCCGACGCGTCCGGTGCGCTGCCCACCCATGCCTGGATGATCGCCACCCGCGGCGACCTGGCGGTGGCGGTGTTCGTCGAGACAGGTGTGTCGGGGTCGCAGACCGCAGGCCCGGTCCTGGAGGCGTTCCTGAGCTGAGACCTCAGGCGTGGCGGGCGAGGTAGAGGTAGTAGTCCTCCGGCCGGTCCTGCAGCAGCACGCTGTGCGCCTGCTCCTCGGCGTCGCCGAAGACCTCGCGCAACGCCTCGAGCAGCGCGGGCGCCGGGTTGGCGGACCAGATCACCAGCACGCCGCCGGGGCTCAGCAGGTCGCGGCACCGGGTGAGGAACCGCGCCTCGTAGACCGCCTCGTTGTCCTGGTGCACGAGGTAGCCGGGGCCGTTGTCGACGTCGAGCAGGACGAGGTCGTAGGTCGAGCGCGCCTCCGCTATGGCCATCGCGATGTCGGCGTTGAGCACCGTGACCCGGGTGTCGGCCAGGACCGAGGGGCCGTGGGGCACCGTCCCGTCGCGCATCCAGGCGATCAACGCCTCCTCGATCTCCACCACGACGGCGCGCTCGACCCGGGGGTCGGCCAGCACGCGCTGCAGGGTGAAGCCGAGGCCCAGCCCGCCGACCAGCACGGCGCCCGGCTGCTCGACCAGCTCCAGCGCCTGGGCCGCGAGCTCGATCTCGCTCGTCGTCTCGAGGGTGTCCATGACGAAGACGCCGTTGACGCGCAGCTCGATCACGTCGGCGCCGGTGCCCGACGTACGTCGTCGCAGCACCACCTCGCCGCGCTCGCTCTCGGCGCGGGCCATCTCTGCACTGCTCGGGAGGGACACGCGCTCATCCTGCCCTGCGACGCAGCCGCGCGCCGATGCGGCCGACCCACCCGAGCGCCGCCACGAGGAGCACCACGACGACCGGCGGGACGAGCACCAGGCTCCACCAGAGCGTGCGCGGGCTCTCGCGGCGCGCCTCGGTGACCCCGGGTGCCACCCACACCCGGACCCGGTCACCCACGTCGTAGCGCAGCGGCCCGCAGGTGGCGAGTGCCGCGGTGTGCACGCCGTCCGCGTCGCTCCAGCGCACGTCGTGCACGGTGCGGTCCGAGCGGCAGCACCGACCCTCGGAGTGGGACGACACCACCTCGGCCGTGACCTGGTGCGTGCGACCCAGCAGCCCCGCATGCAGGGCGGGGAACGACATCCCGATCACCAGCATGATCGCCAGGACGGCGAGCGCGAGCCAGGCGTAGGGGAGCCACCGACGAGCCGGGGCCGGCGCCTGCTCGAAGCCGGGGCGGGGGTCGGGGCGCACGGCCCCATCGTGCAGCACTGCGCGGGTGTCCGATGCCTGCCAGGGGGTGGACGTTGTCCAATGTCTGGGCAGGGACGACGCGCAAGGTCAGGTTGACGAAAGTGCTGGTCGGAGCGCGTGTCGCGATCTACGGTGAGCAGGTGTACACAGTTGGGAGGACCGCCGAGCTCACCGGCGTGCCCACCGGGACGCTCCGCAAGTGGGAGCAGCGCTACGGCGTGGTCGTGCCGCAACGCTCGCCGGGCAACTACCGCCTCTACGACGACGACGCGGTGCGCCGCCTCAGCGTGATGCGCACCCTGGTCGACGCCGGGTGGACGGCCCAGGAAGCGGCCCGGCACGTGACGGAGGACGTCGCCGCCGCCGAGGCGGAGCTGCCCCGACCCGAGGTGGCGACGCTCGACTCCCGGGTCGAGGAGCTGGTGGCCTGTGCCGCCGACTTCGACGTGCCGCGCCTCGAGCGCCTGCTGGCGCAGTCGCTGGTCGACCGCGACCTGGTGACGGAGGTCGACGAGTGGCTGCTGCCCGCCCTGGTGCGGCTGGGCAAGGCCTGGCAGCGCGGCGAGGTGTCCGTGGCCGGGGAGCACTTCGTCACCGGCGCGCTGCACCGCCGGCTGGGGTGGGTGTTCCAGTCGCTGCCCGGAGCCGACCCCGCCGCACCACGCGTCGTGGTGGGACTGGCGCGCGGGTCGCGGCACGAGCTGGGCGTCCTGGCCTTCGCCCTGGTGCTGCGCTCGCGCGGCGTGGGGGTCACCTACCTGGGCGGCGACCTGCCGCTCGAGGCGTGGGTGGCGACCGTCGAGCTCCTCGCACCGGCTGCGGTCGTGCTCGCCGCGCCCACGGTCGAGGACCTGCCGGCCGTCCGCGAGGCGGCTGCGGCCCTCGCCCCCCTGGCGCCCGTGCTCCTCGGGGGAGCGCACCAGGACGGTGTCGACGGGCCGGAGCGGCTCGGCCACCTCGCCGGTGCCGCGGCCGCCGACCTCGCGTCGCGGCTGCTCGCCTAGCGAGCGGCGTCGGCGTCCGTGCAGCCGTGGCCGGTCCACTGGTCGCCGACGACGCTGATGCGGCACGTGCTGTCGGTCGACGGGGGCTCCGGCATGGCCGGGGTGGCGTAGAGGACCGACCCGAGGCCGGCGGCCACCATCGCCGCGATCCCCGTCGAGCGCAGCCAGAACCTGAGTCGGACGTCGTCCGGGAAGGGCTGCTGCATGCTCGGCATCGGTGCTCCAGGTGAGTTGTCCACAGTTTGTCCACTGTTGTGGGCAATGCGGACGCTAGAGGACTGTCCACTCTTTGTCCAATGTGCTGATACCCTTCCGGGTGTGTACACCGTCGGCCGCACCGCAGACCTCACCGGAGTGCCGCGCGAGACGCTGCGCAAGTGGGAGCAGCGCTACGGCGTCGTCGCACCCGCGCGCACGGAGGGCAACTACCGCCTCTACGACGACGAGGCCGTGCGCCGCCTCGTCGTGATGCGCGACCTCGTCGACGCCGGCTGGGCGCCGAGGGAGGCGGCCCGTCGGGTCCTCGAGGACCCGGCCGGGGCACTGACCGCGTCCCCGGCCGACACGGGCTCGCCGCTCACCCACCGCGACGACCTGGTCGCGTGCGGACGGGACTTCGACGTCGTACGCCTCGAGAGCACGCTGGACAAGGCCTTCGCCCAGGCCGACCTCGACGAGGTCGTCGACGAGTGGCTGATGCCGTCGCTGGTCCGCCTCGGCGAGGCCTGGCAGCGCGGCACCGTGACGGTCGCCGGGGAGCACTTCGCCAGCGCGGCCGTGCTGCGCCGGCTGTCCCAGGCCTTCCACGAGCTGCCGCACCCCCCGAGCGAGGCCCCGCGGGTGCTCGTCGGACTGGCCCGCGGGTCTCGCCACGAGCTCGGCGTGATGGCGTTCGCGATGGTCCTGCGCAGCCGGGGCGTCGCGGTGACCTACCTCGGCGGCGACCTGCCGGTGGAGGCCTGGGTCGACACCGTGCACGAGCTCGGCCCCGACGCCGTGGTCCTCGCCGTGCCCACCGTGGAGGACCTGCCCGCCGTGCGCGAGGCGGTGCGGGCGATCTCCGCCAACGCGACCGTGCTGCTCGGCGGCGCCCACCAGGGCCGTGTCGAGGGCGCCGAGGCGCTCGGCCACCAGCCCGGCGCCGCCGCGGTGTCGCTGGCCGGTCGGCTGCTCGCCGCCGGCTAGCCAGGCGGGCCTACTCGGCCGAGCGGACCCGGATGCCCGAGAGCGGCACCGTGGTGGTCCCGGCGGGGTCGGTGAAGAAGTCGTTGCCCTTGTCGTCGACGACGATGAAGGCCGGGAAGTCCTCGACCTCGATCTTCCAGACCGCCTCCATGCCGAGCTCCTCGTACTCCACGACCTCGACCGACCTGATGCAGTCCTGCGCGAGGCGGGCCGCGGGGCCGCCGATCGAGCCCAGGTAGAAGCCGCCGTGGGTGTCGCACGCCTGGGTGACCTGCTTGGACCGGTTGCCCTTGGCGAGCATCACCATCGAGCCGCCCGCGGCCTGGAACTGCTCGACGTAGGAGTCCATGCGACCGGCCGTCGTCGGGCCGAACGAGCCGGACGGCATGCCCTCCGGTCTCTTCGCCGGGCCGGCGTAGTAGACCGGGTGGTCCTTGAGGTAGGCGGGCATGTCCTCGCCGGCGTCGAGGCGCTCCTTGATCTTGGCGTGCGCGATGTCGCGCGCCACCACGAGCGGCCCGGTGAGCGAGAGGCGCGTCTTGACCGGGTGCTTCGACAGCTCGGCGAGGATGTCGGCCATCGGCTGGTTGAGGTCGATCGGCACCACCGCGCCGCCTTCGATGTCGTGGGCCATCCCCGCGTCGGGCATGTAGTGCGCGGGGTCGGTCTCCAGCTGCTCGAGGAAGACGCCCTCGGGCGTGATCTTGCCCAGCGCCTGGCGGTCGGCCGAGCACGAGACGGCGATCGCGACGGGGCACGAGGCACCGTGGCGGGGGAGCCGCACCACGCGGACGTCGTGGCAGAAGTACTTGCCGCCGAACTGCGCGCCGATGCCGAACGACTGGGTGAGCTCGAAGACCTTCTCCTCCAGCTCGGTGTCGCGGATGCCGTGCGCGGCCATCGAGCCCTCGGTCGGCAGGTCGTCGAGGTAGTGCGCGGAGGCGTACTTCGCGGTCTTCAGCGCGAACTCCGCGCTCGTGCCGCCGATGACGATCGCGAGGTGGTAGGGCGGGCACGCCGCGGTGCCGAGCGAACGGATCTTCTCGTCGAGGAACTCCATGAGCCGCGTCGGGTTGAGGACGGCCTTGGTCTCCTGGAAGAGGAACGACTTGTTGGCCGAGCCGCCGCCCTTGGCCATGAACAGGAACTTGTACTCCGGGACGTCCTTGGCCGGGGTGGAGTAGAGCTCGATCTGCGCCGGCAGGTTGGTGCCGGTGTTCTTCTCCTCGAACGTCGTCAGCGGCGCGAGCTGGGAGTAGCGCAGGTTGAGCCGGGTGTAGGCGTCGTACACGCCGCGGCTGATCGCCTCCCCGTCGTCGACGCCGGTCAGCACGCCCTCGGACTTCTTGCCCATCACGATCGCGGTGCCGGTGTCCTGGCACATCGGCAGCACGCCGCCGGCGGAGATGTTGACGTTCTTGAGCAGGTCGAGGGCGACGAAGCGGTCGTTGCCCGAGGCCTCGGGGTCGTCGATGATCTTGCGGAGCTGCGCGAGGTGGCCGGGGCGGAGGTAGTGGCTGATGTCGTGCATCGCCTCCTCCGTGAGCCGGCGGATCGCCTCGGGCTCGACGTGCAAGAAGGTGCGCCCGTCGACCTCGGTCGTGGAGACGCCCTCGGTCGTGATCAGCCGGTAGGGGGTCTCCTCGGCGCCGTTGGAACCGGCGGTGGGGAGGAGGTCGGAGTAGTGGAACTCGGGGCCTGCGGCTGCGGTCGTCACGAGTGCTGAGCGTACGCCGCGCCGCTGGCGGGCCGGGACGCGGCTCAGCCGTCGGCGCGTGGGCGCACCCGGGCCGGCCGGTCGAGCCGGGAGAGCTCCTCGAGCAGCACCCGGCGCAGGGTGGCCCCCATCGCCGGCTCGATGCCGCCCTTGCAGTCGAGGTAGCCCTCGATCCCCTCCGGCGTGATCTTCGGGTCCGCGGCGTAGTTGGGGGTGTAGAGGTCGTCGGGGCCCTCGTGCGCGTCGAACGCGACGTCGAGAGCCGCTCCGTCGGGATGCTCGATGCCGAGCTCGTCGACCAGCATGAAGCGGGCGTTGGCCCGCCGCACGGCCGCGATGACGTCGACCGGCCGCGACGTCGACTCGACCACGAAGGCCTCGTGGCAGGTGCCGAAGTCGCGGTCGTGGCCGAAGACCTCTGGCTCGACGACGACCGTCGGCTCGGCGGCAGGCGACGGGGGCTGCTCGGGCGCGGCGACGCCGCGGCGCTGCCGCTCGGCGCGCTCGCGGACCGCCCGCCGGTAGGCCTCCTCGGCACCCGGGTCGGGCGGGGTCGGCGTACGCGCGACGGCGTCGTCGCCCGCCGCTGCGACGAGGCGTCGCTGGAGGAGCCGGACGACGACGTAGACCGCGACGGCGACGGCGAGCAGGACGAGGGCGATGCGCACGGCCAGAGGCTACGGCCCCTACCGCCAGGGCTCGACCAGCGCGGCGAGGTCCGGCGCGAGGGCGCGCTGCAGGAGCGGGCCGAACGTCACGCGGTGCACGCCCATGACCTGCAGGTCCTCCAGGGACCCGGCGGCCGAGCCCTTGCGCGGGTCGGCGATGACGTTGACCGGCCCGTCGAGGCCGTCGAGGAGCGCCTGGAGGGTGGTGGCGTCGGGCACGCCGACGGGGTAGACGCAGCGCGCCCCGGCCCCCTCGCACGCGCGCAGCCGGGTGAGCGCCTCGGCGACGGGGTCGTCGAAGCGGTCCTTCTTGATGAAGGCGTCGGTGCGCGCGTTGACGACCACGTCGACCCCTGCGGCGTCGGCGGCCTGGCGCAGGGCGCCGATGTAGTCGGCGTGCTCGGCCACCGAGCGCATCCGGCCGCCCTCGGAGTGCACGGTGTCCTCGATGTTGAGCCCGACCGCGCCGGCCTCGAGCAGCCGCTCGACGAGCTCGGCGGGGGCGGTGGCGTAGCCCGACTCCATGTCGGCGGTCACGGGCACGTCGGGCACCGCGGCACAGATGCGGCGTACGCCGTCGAGGGCGTCGTCGAGCGTCATGTCCTCGTTGTCGCCCTGGCCGCGGGAGTCGGCGAGCGGGTGGCTGCCGATGCTGAGCGCGGCGAAGCCGGCCTCGGCGACGACCCGGGCCGACCACGCGTCCCAGACGTTGGGCAGGACCAGCGTGGTGCCGGTGTGGTGGAGCTCGAGCAGCCGGGTGGCGCGGGTGGCGATGTCCATGGCTCGAGGCTGCCACGCACGCGGTCGCGGGCATAGGGGCCGCTCGCGACGCGTTGCACCGGCGTGGAGGTCTGGGAGTCGGTCGTGGTGGGTGCCGGACAGGCGGGCCTCGCGGCGTCGTACTTCCTGCGACAGCGCGGCATCGACCACGTGGTGCTCGACGCCAACCCCGCCCCCGGCGGCGCCTGGCAGCACCGGTGGGACTCGCTCGGCATGGACGACGTCCACGGCGTCGCGGACCTCCCGGGCTCGCAGGCGCCGGCCCCGTCGGCACGCGCCGCCAACGTCGTGGTGCCGGCGTACTTCGGCGACTACGAGCACGCCCACTCGCTCCCCGTGGTGCGACCTGTGCGCGTGGACCGCGTCGACAGCGACGGCGACCTGCTCGTCGTGCGGTCCGGTGGGCGCGAGTGGCGCACCCGCACGCTGGTCAACGCCACCGGCACGTGGACGCGGCCGTTCGTGCCCCACTACCCGGGCGTCGAGACCTTCCGCGGCGAGCAGCTGCACACCGCGGGCTATCCCGGTCGTGACCACTTCCGCGGCAGGCGCGTCCTCGTGGTCGGCGGCGGCGCCTCCGCCGTGCAGCTGCTGGGCGAGCTGGCGCCGGTGACCGACACCCTGTGGGTGACCCGGCGCGAGCCGGTGTGGCGCACGGGCTTCGACGCGGCCGCCGGGCTGGCGGCCGTCACGGCCGTCGAGGAGCGCGTACGTCGCGGCCTGCCGCCGGCCAGCGTCGTCAGCGTGACCGGCCTGGCCCTGCGACCCCAGGAGCTGGAGGCGGCCCGGCTCGGGGCCTACGAGCGGCGACCGATGTTCTCCTCGATCGGGCCCTCCGGCGTGCACTGGGACGACGGCACGTCCGAGGCCGTCGACGTGATCCTCTGGGCCACCGGCTTCCGGCCCGCGCTCGACCACCTCGCTCCGCTCGGGCTTCGCACGCGCGAGGGCGGCATCGCGCTGGAGCCCGTGCGGGGCAACGTGCAGGGCGCGACCACCTCGGTCGTCGACCCCCGCGTGCACCTCGTCGGCTACGGGCCCTCGGCCAGCACGGTCGGGGCCTCACGGGCCGGTCGGCAGGCGGCGCTGGCGGTCTCGCGCCGGCTGGAGGCTGCGGCCGCCTGACGGACCAGAGCTCAGGCGCCGCGAGCCGTCGCCGCGATCGCCTCGTGCAGGGGCACGTGCTGGTGGGCGTCGGTCGACGCGCGCGTCAGCAGACGCGCGGCGATCGACCCCTGGCCCTCGAGCAGGGCGCACTGGGCTGCCCGCCACCGGCAGTACGCCGCGTCGTGGGGGCGGGCCATGTCGTCCCACGCGGCCGCCGCCCGGACCCAGGTCTGGACGGTCCCGGCGCCCTCGACCCGCGAGAGCTCGGCCTGCCACGACACGGACATGGCGGGCCGTGCGGGATCGCCCACATCGGCTCCGAAGGGATCGACCGATGCCCGCGCCGCGATGTCCCGGAGCTCGCGCCCGACCGCGTGCCCACGGGCCAGGTCTGGCGTGGAGGCATCGACCAGGTCCGCGCGCCCGCGGGCCAACAGGACGAGCAGCGGGGCTGCCTGGCCCGCGGTCTCCGTGGTGAGTCGTGGCTCCAGCCAGCCGGCCAGCAGCTCGACGGCCTCGTTGGCACGCCCGCCCCAGAGCTCCACCTCGGCGATCCACGGCAGGCACTCCGCCCAGCTCTGGTCGTGGTTGCGGACCTGCGCGTCGGCTGAGCGCAAGCGTTCCCGTGCCGCGGCCAGGTTGCCCTCGCGCATCTCCACCGCGGCCAGCATCACGTGGGCGTAGACACTGTTGACCACAGGGGCGGCCCGGGTGACCGGCTCGACCCACTCGCGCGCCGCCCGGGTGTTCCCCTCGCGCAGGTGTGCCCAGCAGACGTTGCCCCGGACCAGGACCGCCGGGAACGTGTGCTCCAGGCCCCAGGCCGCGCCTGAGCGGAGCGCTTCGGCGCCCAGCTCTCCGGCCCGGACGGCGGAGGACGGCACCCGGAGGAGGACGTCGGTGACGCTCGCAGCGATCATCAGGTCCGCGACGGGGTCGGGCTCGGGGATGGCAGCCTCCGACGCCCGGCGGGCGATGGCCAGCGATGCCTCGACGTCTCCCGTGGTGTCCATCTCCAGCAGCACGGCCCCGGCAAGTGTCCGCCGCCGCAGGGCCGGGTCCTCGTGCGCGTCCAGAATGCTGAGCGAGCGGGTCAGGGCCGCGTGGGCCTCGACGTGGCGGCCCGACTGCAGGAACATCCAGAATCGCTCCTCG
Source organism: Nocardioides sp. Soil774 (assembly GCF_001428125.1). Taxonomy (GTDB): domain Bacteria; phylum Actinomycetota; class Actinomycetes; order Propionibacteriales; family Nocardioidaceae; genus Nocardioides. The sequence continues at coordinate 52,012 of NZ_LMSM01000009.1, forward strand.
AGCACCCGGAGGAGCTCGCTCGAGCTGGGCAGCGCCTCCACCAGGCGCAGGGAGTCGTCGAGGGCCGCTTCGGCGCCAGCAAGGTCGCCGTCCTCCTACAGGAACGAGCCGACGCGCTGCAGGACTTGTTCGCGCGGCCCGGCGGGCAGGTCGAGCGACGCGGCCCTGGCGGCCAGCACCCGACCGGCGTCGAGGTCACCGAGACCGATGGCGACGTCCAGGGCCAGGACCAGGACCTGCCACAGCTCGATGTCGCCGTCGCGGTGCCCGTCGTCCCACAGCTCGAGCACCCGCAGCCAGGCGTCCAGCGCCTCCTGCTGGGCGAAGCGCTCGTCCGCCCTCCGGGCGGCAGCCACCCGCAGGACGACCTCGCGATCCGGACGCCCCGCCGCCCTCCAGTGGTCAGCGACCTCGCCGGGCTGGATGGCGGGCGCGGACTCCAGCGCGTCGGCGAGCCGAGCATGTGCGTCCGCGGCCTCGCCGGGCAGCAGGCGGCGCTCGATCGCCTCGATGAACAGCGGGTGGGCCAGTCCCGCGCCGCCGAGGCTGTGCTGGAGCAGTCCCCGACGCTCGAGCGCGTGCATCGCTTCGTCCTCCTCGTCAGCGTCGAGCCCGGTGGCGGCCCGCAGGGTGGTGGGTGTCATCTGCCGCTGAGCCACGCCGAGGAGCCGCGCCACTCGCCACGGAGCACCGTGGAGCTCGCCGATCCGCCGGTCCAGGAGCTCGGCCAGGTGGCGAGGCATCTCGGCCCCGGGCGTGACCGTGGCCAGCTGCGCCGTGTAGAGCGGGAGGCCCTGGCCGCGCGCGTGGATCGTCCTCGCGACCTCGTCGTCGACCCTCGCTCCCGTGATCAGCTGGAGCTGGCGCGCCGTCTCCTCGAGCGTCATGGGGCGGAGATCGATGGCGTCCACGCCCGGCGCCCACCGATTGCGCAGCAGCCACTCCGAGTGCTCCACGGCGACGTCCGGGTCTCCGGAGCGCCAGGTCACGACGACCGGGACCCCGGACGGGTGACTTGCCATGTGGGTCAGGAGGTCGAGGGTGCCCCGATCAGCCCAGTGGCAGTCCTCCAGGTGCAGAGCCAGGGGACGTGTGGCCGCGAGCGCGCTCAGGACCGCCGTGACGGAGGAGAAGAGCCGCTCCTGCCCCCACGGGTCGTCGGCCACCGACGTCGGCGTCGAGCCAGGGAGCAGCTCCGGCACCAGGCGTCCCAGTGATGCGCGCACGTAGGTCGGGCAATCGGCCAGCGCCTCCTCCATCCACCGGCCGGCGTCGACCTGGTGGAGGGACCGCAGTGCATCGATGAACGGCAGCAGCGGCACCTCGCTGGACAGCTGGAGGCAGCGGCCCACCGCGACGACGGTGTCCACGGACTCGGCTGCGGCATCCACCAGTGTGGTCTTGCCCATTCCTGCCTCGCCGGTGACGAGGAGCATGCCGGCTCCGGTCTCCAGGTGACGTCGCAGGGCGGCGATCTCGTCGACCCGCCCGGCGATGCGGGCGACCGAGGCATCGTCGGTGTCGGCAGGAGTCGACGCGGCGAGCCAGAGGTCGTGCATGTGGGCGACGTCGCCGTGCAGCGCCTCGGTGAGCAGCTCCAGGTTCCCCCAGGCCGGGAGAGTGGCCGAGGACAGCACCTTGGAGACAGTGGTGTGGGAGACGCCGGTCTCGCGCGCCAGCTGGCGCAGGCTCGGCCAGCCTGCGCGGTGGTGCAGGGAGTGGAGCGTGTCGACGAGCTCGCGGTGTGGTCCGGGAGCGACGACAGGCTGGGGCAACGCGCCCATCCGGTCAGCATCCGCCCGACGTCGGCAGGTGTCCACGGGGTTTCCGCAGCCCACGGTCGCGGGCGGTCCAGACCATCCGGCTGGGTGCTGTCAGCCGTCGTCAACATTCGTCAACCGCCTCTGTCCCGGTCGCACGGTGGACTCATCGCCGGTCATTCGAGAGCCCGGCACCACGAAAGGGACAGCTCATGAACACCACCGCCACCACCATTCGCCGCCGGATCGCCTTCTGCACGATCGCGGCCTTCGTCGCCCCGGCGTTCGCCGCGTGCGGCACCGAGATCTCGCCGCCTGCCCAGGACGTCAGCCGGGCCACGGTCGAGAAGAAGGACGCACCGGCGACGCCGCCGCGCACGACGGGCAACCGTTTCCGCTTCGACGACGAGTACGGCACGGCCAAGGTCCCCGAGCGCAAGCCCCGCCCGGCGGGGAGCGGCACGCGCAACCGGATGAACTTCCGGGACCGGGGCTTCTGAGAGGACAGGGACCGGGCGGCGCGGGGGTCGCCCGGGTTCCTGTCCCTGACCGGGGTCCCAGCGATGGCCACCGCTCCTGAGCACCAGCTCAGGGCGGTGGCCATCGCCGCGGCAACGGCATGGGACCAACGACGTAACCTGCCCCGCATGCGACTTCGGCTGGTGGCCACCGACCTCGACGGCACCCTCCTGCGCGACGACCGCACGGTGAGCCCGCGCACCCGGGCCGCCCTCGACGCCGCCCGGGCCGCGGGCGTCCACGTCGTCCCGGTCACCGCGCGCCAGCCCCTCGGCGTGCGACCGCTCGCCGCGGCCGCCGGCTTCGACGGGTGGGCGGTGTGCTCCAACGGCTCGCTCGGCGTCCACCTGGCCACGGGGGATCTGCTCTTCGAGGAGCCGATCGCCGTCGAGGCCCAACAGAGGCTGGTCGCCGCCCTCGCCGAGCAGGTCCCGGGGCTGCTCCACGTCAGCGTCCGTGACGGGGGCGAGGGGTTCGTCGCGCAGGAGGGCTACGCCGACCTGGCGACGTTCGACGACCACAAGCGCGACCCGTCCACCATCAGCAGCCACGAGCTCGCCGAGGTGCTCGCCGAGCCCAGCCTCAAGCTCGTCGTGCGCCACCCCGAGCTCGGGGTCGCCGAGCTGCTCGAGGTCGCCCGGGCGCTCGGCCACGACGACGTCGCGCTGACCCGCTCCGGGGCACCGTTCCTCGAGGTGATGGCCGCCGGCGTCAGCAAGGCATGGGGTGTGGCGCGCCTGTGCGAGCGGCTCGGCATCGACGCCGCCGACGTCGTCGCCTTCGGCGATGCCCCCAACGACGTGGAGATGCTGGCCTGGGCCGGTCTCGGTGTGGCCGTCGCCAACGCCGTGCCGGAGGCGATCGAGGTCGCCGACGAGGTCACCGCCTCCAACGAGGACGACGGTGTCGCGGTCGTCCTGGAGCGACTGCTCGCGACCTGACGCCCGTCACGGGCGCAGGCGGCCCGGGCTGGCTAGCCTGAGCCCATGGGGGAGATCGAGAACCGCCCGCACGACCCGTCGCTGATGCGCATCTCCGACGCCGACCGCCAGCGCGTGGCCGACGTGCTGCGCGACGCCGCCGGCGACGGCCGCCTCGACCTCGAGGAGCTCGACGAGCGCCTCGAGGCGACGTGGCACGCCAAGACGTACGCCGACCTGGTGCCGATCACCGTCGACCTGCAGGCAGCCGGTCCGGTCGCGCCGCCGGCACCGGCGCGTCGTACGCCCTCCGGCGTGCCGGCGGTCGGCCACGCCTCGTCGGTCGCGATCATGGGCGACTGCAAGAGGCGAGGCGTGTGGCACGTGCCCGAGCGCCACACGGCCTTCGCCCTGATGGGCAGCGTCACCCTCGACCTGCGCGAGGCCCTGCTCTCCGGCCACGAGACCCACATCTTCGCCAGCGTGGTCATGGGGGACGTCAAGGTCCTGGTGCCCGCCCACGTGCACGTGGTCGTCGACGGCACCCCGATCATGGGCGACTACGGCCAGGCGAAGGACCGCGTGCCCGCCGAGCTCGGTCCCGACTCGCCCGTGGTGAGGGTGCGCGGGGTGGCCCTGATGGGGTCGGTGCAGGTGCAGCGCCTGCCCGCCCCGGGCACCCCGCGCAAGTACCTCGGCACCTACTGACGCGCCACCTGGTCGCCCGCCACGTCAGCCCTTGACCGCGCCCGCGGTGAGGCCGCGGACGAAGAAGCGCTGCATCGCCAGGAACACCGCGATCGGCAGCACCATGGACAGGAAGCCGCCCGCGGTGATCAGGTTCTGGCCCGATCCGGCCTGGCCCATCAGGTTGTTGCGCAGCGCGACGGTGATCGGCGCGTTGTCGCCCGGGCCGATGAAGATCAGCGCCACGAGCAGGTCGTTCCAGACCCACAGGAACTGGAAGATCGCGAACGCCGCCAGCGCCGGCACCGACATCGGCAGCACCAGCCGGAAGAACGTCTGGAAGTGGCTCGCGCCGTCGATCTTGGCCGACTCGATGAGGCTCTTGGGCAGCGTCGCCATGTAGTTGCGCAGGATGTAGATCGCCAGCGACATGCCGAAGCCGATGTGGGCCAGCCACACCGCGGGGAAGGTGCCCGCGATCTGGAGGTCGCCGTAGATCCGCAGGATCGGCACGAAGGCGATGTAGTTGGGCACCACCAGCAGGCTCACGACGGCCAGGAAGAGGAAGTTGCGGCCGGGGAAGTCCATGAAGGTGAAGGCGTACGCCGCGAACGCCGCGACCAGCACCGGGATGAAGGTCGCCGGCAGCGTGATCGCCAGGCTGTTGACGAACGCCTCGCCCAGCCCGCCCTTGTCGATGGCGGTCGAGTAGTTGTCGAACGTCATGCGGCCCCAGGCCGACGGCGTCCAGAAGAGCGTCCACCAGCCCGACTCGTTGGCGTCGTCTCGAGGGCGGAACGAGGTCAGCAGGAGCCCGAGGACGGGCACGATCCAGAGGAAGCACAGGATGAAGACGACGATCCTGGCGAACCAGCCCGCCTTCTGCGGCTGTCCCTCGCGCGACGCGGCGCGCTTGCGGGTCTTCGAGGTCGGGGTGGCCGCTGCGGGGGTGGTCTGTGTCGAGGTCATGCCATGGACTCCTCACGGCGGAAGTTGCGCACCTGGTACCACATGATCGGGACGGTCGCGATCATCAGCAGGACGACGATCGCCGCGGCCGCACCGTTGTTGAAGTTGGTGAACAGCTCGTTGAAGAACTGGTTGCCGATGACGTTGGTGTTGAAGCCGCCGTTGGTCATCACGTAGACGATGTCGAAGATCTTCATGACCCCGATGAGCGTGGTGACGTAGACGGTGATGACCGATCCCCAGATCTGCGGGACCACCACCCGGAAGAAGATCGCCCGCTCGTTGGCGCCGTCGATGCGGGCCGCCTCGAGGGTGTCCTCGGGCACGCCCTTGACGGCGGCCGACAGCAGCACCATCGAGAAGCCGGCCTGGGCCCAGAGCAGCATGATCATCAGGAAGAAGCTGTTGAGGTGGAACTCGGTGGTCTGCAGCCACACGATCGGGTCGAAGCCGAGGGCGGTGACGATGGCGTTCTGCAGGCCGATCTGCTCGCGGCCCTGGGGCCGATAGTTGTAGATCAGGCCCCACACGGTGCCGGCGCCGACGGCGCTGATGGCCATCGGCAGGAAGATGATGGTCTTCGACGTGCTCTCCCACATGGGCGAGAGCCGGTCCGCGAGGACGGCCATCGCGAGGCCGAGCACCACGGTGAAGACCGGGACGACCGCCATCCAGAGCAGGGTGTTGAAGAGCGTGTCCTGGAAGCCGCTGCTCTGCAGCAGCTTGGTGTAGTTGTCCAGCCCCACCCACTCCGTGCTCTGGGCGTTGGCGAAGCTGAAGACGAGCGTCTGGACCGCCGGGTAGACGAGGTAGAAGACGAGGGCGGCGTAGGCCGGGAGGATGTAGAGGAAGGGCTTGATCCGGTCCTCCCACCTCCCGGGGAGCAGCTCGGCCAGCTTGTTGAGCACCCAGTAGAGGACGACGGCGGCGGCGACGCCCACGCCGACCGTGATCAGGGCGTTGAGGATCTTCAGCAGCATGTGGTTGTGCTCCTAGGTCCGGCGCGGGCGAGGCGCAGACGGGCGAGGGCGGTGGAGCGGGGGCGGCCGTCGTGGTGACGGCCGACCCCGCTCCGACGCGGTCGTCAGCTGGCGGGCCAGCTGTCGTCGATGTTCTTCAGCGCGGTGTCGAGGTCCTCCTGCTCACTGATCCACGCCGTCATCTCCTTCCAGAAGGTGCCGGCGCCGACCTCTCCGGGCATGGCGTCCGAGCCGTCGAACAGCACGGCGTCGGACTTGTAGGCCACGTCGGCGATCTGCCGGGTCAGGTCGCTCGGGTAGAGCGAGGTGTCGAACCCGGTGTGGGGCGAGATGAAGGAGCTGTCGGGCGCCGCCGTGGTGCCGATGTCGACGTTGGCCAGCATCTTCATGACGGCCTTGGCGTCGGCGTTGTCCTGCAGCAGGGTGGCCAGGTCACCGCCGCCGAGGACCGGGTTCTCGCCGCCCGCCTCGGCCGGGGGGAACCCGAAGACGCCGATGCGCTCGTCCACGTTGTCCACGACGTCCTGCGGGATGAAGTCGGCCGAGACGATGAAGTTGCCCTGCTTGAGCATCCAGCACCCGGGCTTGTCGTCCCACATGGTGTCCTCGGCGTCGCCGAAGGCCACGCTCGAGATCGAGCCGCGCCCGCCGGGCACGTCACCGTCGGCGAGCACGTTCTTCTCCATGAAGTCGGCCGCCTGCTTGACCAGGTCGGAGTCGAACGGCGTCTCGTGGGTGACCCACGAGTTGTAGCCGTCGGCGCCGCCGTAGCGCATGATCAGGTCCTCGAACCAGTCGGTCACCGGCCAGCCGGTGGCAGCGCCGGACTCGATGCCGAAGCACCACGGTGTGCCGCCGTCGCTCTTGATCTGGTCGCCCAGCGCAGCGAGGTCGTCGAGCGACTCGGGGGCCTTGTAGCCGGCCTTGTCCCACGCCTGCTTGTTGTAGAACACCAAGCTCTTGACGTTCATGCTGATCATCATCCCGTACTGCTTGCCGTCGATCTGGCCGGCTTCGAGGGTGCCGGGGGTCATGTCGGAGAGCAGGTCTGCGGGGACGATGTCGTCGGTGATCTCGACGGCCTTGCCGCGGTCGACGATCTGCTTGATCACGCCCGGCTGGGGGATCACGGCGATGTCCGGGGCGTCGTTGGCCTGGATCTTGGTGAGGATGAGCTGGTTGATGTTGTCCACTCGCTGGACGTTGACCTTGATCCCGGCCTCGTCGGCCATCTCCTCGATCTTGGACTTGAGCCCGTCGAAGACGAGGGGGTCGGTCGTGGCGAGGATGTCGACGACGCCGTCGTCGCTACCGCCGGCGCTGCCACCGCCCCCGTCGTCACTGCTGCCGAGGCAGCCCGTCGTGGTCAGGGCCAGGGCGGCCGCGGTCGCGGCGAACGCCGCTCGGCGCCGTGTCGCAGTCAGTCGCATGTGGGTGCCTCCTCGGATGGCGGGGGCCTACCCCGCCAGTCCTGTCTGTCGTAGTGTGACCTACGCCACTGCTGAATCGAATCAGCCGCATCATGTGCGGCCCACGCGACCGGTGTCAAGCAACGTTTGGGACACGGTCGGCCCAGCACCCCCTGAGGGGTGCGGCATGCTCTGGCGCGCGCTCGGGGGCGGCGCCATCGACCACGTACGGAGGGGTGAGGGCAGTGAAGACACGACGGCGCGTGATGCTCTCGGACGTCGCCGCGGAGGCCGGGGTGTCCGCCACCACCGCCTCCTACATCCTCAACGGCCGCGCCGACGAGATGCGGATCTCGCCGGCCACGGTGGCCAAGGTCCAGGCGGCGGTCGCCTCGCTCGGCTACCGCCCGAACCGCAGCGCCCGCAGCCTGCGCACGCGTCGTACGGCCACGGTCGGGCTGATCTCCGACCAGATCGCCGGCGCCCAGTACGGCAGCAGCATGCTCACCGGCGCGAGCCTCGCCGCCCGCGAGCTCGACCACCTCGTCGTGATGGGCGAGAGCGGCGGCGACCCCGACCTCGAGCGGCTGCTCATCGAGGAGATGCTCGACCGCGAGGTCGACGGGGTGGTCTATGCCACCCGCACGGCCAGGGCCATCTCGTTGCCCGCCGGGCTGCGCGGCGTGCGAGCCGTGCTGCTCAACTGCGAGGCCCCCGGCGAGCAGGTCGCCTCCGTCATGCCCGATGACGAGGGCGGCGGGCGGGCGGCCGCGCGGGTGCTGCTCGACGCCGGCATCGACGACGTCTGGGTGATCGGCGAGGACCCGACGCCCGACGCCACCGCGGGTCCCCGTCGCCTCGCCGGCGTACGCGCGGAGCTGGCCGCCCACGGCTCCGCGGTGGCCGGTGTCATCGCGTGCGACTGGACGGTCGAGGACGGCTTCGAGGCCACCAGTGCGTGGCTGGCCGCCGGCGGTCGCCCGCGCGGCCTGGTCTGCATGAACGACCGCCTCGCGATGGGTGCCTTCCAGGCCCTCGCCGAGGCCGGGTACCGCGTGCCCGACGACGTGTCGGTGGTGTCGTTCGACGGGTCTGCCCTGGCGGGGTGGCTGCGGCCGGTGCTGACGTCGGTCGAGCTGCCGTTCCGTGAGCTCGGCGCCCTCGCCGTACGTCGTCTGCTCGACGTCGACGACCGGGGCGGCACGGTCTCGCTCCCGATGGCGGTGCGCGAGGGAGGGTCGGTGCGCGCTTCCGCGGAGGTGGGCTGAGACGACCGACGCCTCCGATTGCCACGGTCACCGCCCCGCCCTACTGTGAGCGGCGTCACTTCACTACGGATCGTCCGGCACGTACCTGCCGGTGAAGGAGCAGAAAATGGCATCAGTGACGTTCGAGAAGGCCCAGCGGTGGTATCCCGGGGCCGATGAACCAGCAGTTCCGGGCATCGACCTCGAGATCAAGGACGGCGAGTTCATGGTGCTCGTCGGCCCCTCGGGCTGCGGCAAGTCCACCACCCTGCGCATGCTGGCGGGGCTGGAGGAGGTCAACGACGGCAAGATCTTCATCGGTGACCGCGAGGTGACCAACATGCCGCCCAAGGACCGCGACATCGCGATGGTCTTCCAGAACTACGCGCTCTACCCGCACATGTCGGTCGAGGAGAACATGGCGTTCTCGCTCAAGATGGCCAAGGTGCCGGCCGAGGAGCGCAAGAAGCGCGTCGCCAAGGCGGCCGAGATCCTGCAGCTGACCGACTACCTCCAGCGCAAGCCCAAGGCCCTGTCGGGTGGTCAGCGCCAGCGCGTCGCCATGGGCCGCGCGATCGTCCGCGCGCCGCAGGTCTTCTGCATGGACGAGCCGCTGTCCAACCTCGACGCCAAGATGCGCGTCGCGACCCGCACCGACATCGCCCGGCTGCAGCAGGACCTCGGCGTCACCACCGTCTACGTCACCCACGACCAGGTCGAGGCCATGACGATGGGCGACCGCGTCGCGGTGATGAAGCTCGGCGTGCTCCAGCAGGTCGACACCCCGCTGAAGCTCTACGACAAGCCCGCCAACCTGTTCGTCGCCGGCTTCATCGGCTCGCCGCAGATGAACCTCCTCGAGGGCGTCGCCGCCGAGGACGGCACCGTCAAGGTCGGTGGCTACGCCGTCCCGGTCGACCCCACCGCGGAGCGCAAGATGCGCGGCAACGTGACCGTCGGCGTGCGTCCGGAGAACTGGCGCCTGGTCACCGCGGACGAGGGCGGCCTGCCGGTCAAGGTGACGGTCGTCGAGGAGCTCGGCGCGGACAGCTTCGTCTACGGCACCTCCGACGTGGAGGGTGTGCCCTCCAACATCATCATCCGCGTCGCCGGCCGCCGGGCACCGATGAAGGGCGAGGTCCTCCACGTCACGACCGACCCCCAGCACGTCCACGTGTTCGACACCGAGTCGGGCGAGCGCCTCTCCGACTGAGTCGTCGCACGGCACCACCACCGAGGCCCCGGGAGCAGCGCTCCCGGGGCCTCGTGCGTCCGCTCGTCAGGCGTGGACGGCCAGGCGTCGGAAGCGGGCCGTGCCGCCCTCGGCGACGACCTCGATCCCTGTGCTGTCCGGGTCGGGGAAGACCTGGTCGGTCAGCACCACCTCGCCGTCGGCGAGGAACACCTCGACCGAGGCCACGTCGACGACCACCTCGAGCCGCACGGCGCCGGGGTCGTCCGGCAGCCGTGCCGTGTGCACCGCCGCGAAGTCGGGGTGCACCTCGACGGTGCCCGAGGACGTCCGGTCGAGCGCCACCGCGCCGTCGCGGTCGACCCACACGGTGGTGCGCTCGCCGGGCCCGACCCTCACGTGCAGCCCGGCACGTCGCGCGGTGCCGAGGTCGATCTCCGCCACCACCCGGCAGGTGCGGGCGGCGACCGGCAGGGCGAGCGCGCGGTCGACCTCGAGGTCGGCGGCGGCGTACGTCTGCGCACCTGGTCGCACGACCGGGCGCTGCACCAGCACCAGCTCCGCGCCGCGCCGGCGCAGCGAGAGGCGGCGCGCCAGCGTCATCGAACCGCGGAAGTCGCGGGCGGGGACCTTGTCGGCGTAGCGCCAGTTGCTCATCCAGGCCTGGACGACCGGCTGCGGCCCGACGTCGCCTGCGTAGGAGATCGCGGCGTAGAAGTCGGCGCCGTGGTCCATCCAGCGGGCCGGCTGGGTGCTGCGGAACCCGTCGTCGTCGAGCACGCCCACGAAGTACTGCATGCCCGACCCGCCCGCGGGCGCGCCGTCGGAGACGCTCACGAGCAGGACGTCGGCGTGCTGCGAGGTGCCCTCGACCGGCACCCGGACCAGGTCGGGGCACTCCCAGTCGGCGTCCACGTGGCCCTCGGGGCCGAACGTGGAGTGGTGGGTCCATCGCAGCAGGTCGGGGGAGCGGTAGAGCTCGACCACGTGCTCGTCGGCGCGCACCAGCACCATCGCCCAGCCGTCGCCGTGGCGCAGGACCTTGGGGTCGCGGAACGAGGTGGACCCGACGTCCAGCACCGGGTTGGCGGCGTACGCCGTCCACGTGCGGCCGCGGTCGCTGCTGTGCGCCACGCACTGGGACTGCGCGCCGGTGGCCGGGTCGAAGCCGGTGTAGAGGGCGACCAGCGGGCCGGTCGCGCCGGAGTCGAGCCCCGAGGTGTTCGCGGCGTCGTGCACCACGCTGCCCGACCAGGCGTGCTGCACGTCGGTGGCCGCGATGGCGGTGGGCAGCTCGGTCCAGTCGATGAGGTCGGTGCTGACCGCGTGCCCCCACGAGATCGGGCCGTGCACCAGATCACCCGGGTTGTGCTGGAAGAAGAGGTGGAGCTCGCCCTCGTGGAGCAGCAGCCCGTTGGGGTCGTTGAGCCAGCCCCGCACCGGCGTGAAGTGGTCGCGCGGGCGCACGGACGCATCGAAGCTCACGACGGTCCAGACTAGGTGCGAGCCAGTGACGAGCGGGACCGATGTCGCCATACTGTCTCGCGTGGACGGGTCCGACGCAGGCTTCGAGAGCCGCCTCCAGCAGTGGACCCCCGACCTGCTGCGCACCCTCGAGCGCGTCTACGGCGCCGAGGCCGCACCCGACATCGCCGACCGGCTCGTCGAGGTCGCCCGCGCCGCCCACGGGGCCAGGGCTGACGACCTCCGCGCCCTCGACGACCTCCGCCTGCGCGAGCCCGACTGGTTGCAGCGGCCCTCGATGGTCGGCTACGCCGCCTACGCCGACCGCTTCGCCGGCACGCTGCGCGGGGTCGGTGAGCAGACGGCGTACCTCCAGGAGCTGGGGGTGGGCTACCTCCACCTCATGCCGCTGCTGACCCCGCGCCCCGCGCCCAACGACGGCGGCTACGCCGTCATGGACTACCGCTCCGTGCGCCCCGACCTCGGCACCGTCGAGGACCTGCGCGAGCTCGCCTCGACCCTGCGCGCCGCCGGCATCAGCCTGTGCCTCGACCTGGTGCTCAACCACGTCGCGCGCGAGCACGAGTGGGCGGGGGCGGCGCGGTCCGGCGACGCAGCGCGGCGCGCGTTCTTCCACGTCCACCCGGACCGCGCGGTGCCGGACGCCTACGAAGCGACGCTGCCGGAGGTGTTCCCCGACTTCGCGCCGGGCAGCTTCACGTGGGACGACGAGCTCGACGGCTGGGTCTGGACGACGTTCAACGACTACCAGTGGGACGTCAACTGGTCGAACCCCGACGTGCTCGTGGAGTACGCCGACATCATCCTGGGCCTGGCCAACCTCGGCGTGGAGGTGCTGCGCCTCGACGCGATCGCCTTCATCTGGAAGCGGATGGGCACCGACTGCCAGAACCAGCCCGAGGTGCACGAGCTGACCCGCGCGCTGCGCACGGTGGCCCGCATCGCCGCCCCGGCGCTGGCGTTCAAGGCCGAGGCGATCGTCGGCCCGGCCGACCTGCCGGCCTACCTCGGCGTCGGCGAGCACGCCGGCAAGGTGAGCGACCTCGCCTACCACAACGGCCTGATGGTGCAGGTGTGGTCGATGCTCGCCTCCGGTGACGTCGCGCTCGCGACCCGGGCGCTGCAGCAGCTGCCCCCGCCGCCGTCCACCACCGCGTGGATCACCTACGTCCGCTGCCACGACGACATCGGGTGGGCGATCGCCGACGAGGACGCGCGCGCGGTGGGCATCGACCCGTTCGCGCACCGCAGGTTCCTCTCCGACTGGTACTCCGGGGCCTTCCCGGGGTCGTGGGCGCGCGGGCTGGTGTTCCAGCACAACGAGGCCACCGGCGACCGCCGCATCTCGGGCACGACGGCGTCGCTGGCCGGTCTCGAGGCGGGCGACCCCGGCGCGGCGGCCCGCATCCTGCTGGCGCACGCGATCGTGTGCTCCTTCGGCGGCATCCCGGTCGTGTGGATGGGCGACGAGCTCGCGCTGCTCAACGACCGGGGCTGGGCCGACGACCCCGCCCACGCCGGCGACAACCGCTGGGTGCACCGGCCGCGGATGCCCTGGGAGCTCGTCGAGGAGGGCGCCGACCCGGCCGGCATCGGCTCCGGGCTGCGGCACCTCGTCGACGTACGGTCCCGGCTGTCGCAGCTGCACGCGGCCGTGCCGACCGAGGTCTGGGACCCGCGCGACCCGCACGTGCTGCTGGTCGTGCGTCGCCACCCCGGCGGCCCGCTGCTCGCCGCCCACAACGTCTCCGGCGGGGAGGCGTGGGTCGCCGCCGACGTGCTGCTGTGGCTGGGCCTCGACCCCGCCGGCCTCCACGACGCGCTCACGGGAGGGGCGCCGGTCGTGGTCGACGGCGCCGTGCGCCTCGGACCCTACGCCGCCGCCTGGCTGCACGCGACGCCCTGAGGCGCGAGGGTGCCGCTAGGGTTTGGCGCACGCAGCACCGCCAACGCCTGAGCCTCCGAGAGGACCCGTCGTGACTCGCTGGATCGCGCCCGGACGCATCAACCTGATCGGTGAGCACACCGACTACAACGACGGTTTCGTCCTCCCGTTCGCGCTCGAGGTGGGCTGCACCGCGACCCTGTCGCCGGCCACCGAGGGCTGGTCGGTCACCTCGGCGCAGGCCCCCGGCGAGGTCGTCGTACAGCCCTCCGGCCTGGCCGGTCGGGAGCAGGTGCCCGACTGGGCGGCGTACGTCCTGGGCGCGCTGTGGCTGCTCCACGACGACGGCGTCGAGGTGCCGCCGATGCGCATCGAGGTCGACTCCGACGTTCCCACCGGCGCAGGGCTCTCGTCGTCCGCGGCCTTGGTGTGCTCGGTCGTGTGCGCCCTCGACGACCACCTCGGCCTCGGCCTCGGGCCCGACGGCCTGCTCGCGCTGAGCCGGCGGGTGGAGAACGACGCCGTGGGCGCCCCGACCGGCGGGATGGACCAGCTGGCGAGCCTGCGCGGCGAGGCCGGTCACGTGCTCTTCTGCGACATGCGCGACCTCACCGCGCAGTCGGTGCCCTTCGCCCCGGCCGACTCAGGCCTGGCCGTCCTCGTCGTCGACACCCGCGCGCCGCACCGCCACGCCGACGGCGAGTACGCCGCCCGCCGCACCGGCTGCGAGGAGGCCGCCCGCCGCCTCGGCGTCCCGGCGCTGCGCGACGTCGCCGAGGCCGACCTCGACGACGCGCTGTCCCGCCTCGACGACGAGGAGCTCGAGCGCTACGTGCGCCACGTCGTCACCGAGGACGCCCGCGTGCTGGCGGCCGTCGAGGTGCTGCGCGGCGGCCGGGTCGAGGACCTCGGGCCCCTGCTCACCGCCTCGCACGCCTCCATGCGCGACGACTTCCGGATCACCGTCCCCGAGGTCGACACGGCCGTGGAGGCGCTGCTCGCCTCCGGCGCGCTGGGCGCGCGGATGACCGGCGGCGGCTTCGGCGGCTGCGTGATCGGACTGGTGCCCGAGGCCGCGCTCGACGCGGCGGGCGACGGCGTACGCCGTGCCTTCGCCGACGCGGGCTTCGGCGATCCGGCGCTCTTCACCGCCGCTCCGGCGGCGGGGGCGCGGGCGTTGGTTTCCCCGGATATCCGGGGAAACTGAAGCCTCACCCCCGAAACTTCGCACTGGAAGCTCCAGTTTCCCCGGATATCCGGGGATCGCGACAGCGGGTCAAGAGGCCCGGTCGGCGGTGCGCGCGATCGCCTCGACGAAGGTCTCGAACAGCTCGGGCGGCAGGTCGTGGCCCATGCCCTCGACCAGCAGCAGCTCGGCGCCCGGGATCGCGGCCGCGGTGGAGCGGCCGCCGCTGACGTGGACCATCTTGTCGGCCGTGCCGTGCACCACCAGGGCCGGCACGCGCAGGCTGCGCAGCCGCGGCGTGCGGTCGGGCTGCTTGAGGATGGCCATCATGTGGCGCATCATCCCGCTGGCGCTGTAGCCGCGGTCGAAGGTCTCGCCGGCGCGCGCGGTCAGCCGCTCGGGGTCGGCGGGCCAGCCGGGGGAGCCGATCACGGCCCAGAAGGCGACGCTCGTCTCGACGTACGACTCGCGGCCGGGCTTGCGTGGCGCGATGAGCGACGGGATCAGGCGCGGGTCCTGCCAGCCCACGGTGCGCCGGCCGGTCGTCGACATGATGCTCGTCAGCGAGCGGACCCGCCGCGGGTGCTCGATCGCGACGGTCTGGGCGATCATGCCGCCCATCGAGATCCCGGCGACGTGTGCGGAGTCGACGCCGAGGTGGTCCATCAGCGCCACCGCGTCGCCGGCGAGGTCGCTCATCGTGTAGGGCGCCTTGACCTTGCGTCCGCCGAAGGCGCGCACCAGCTGGCCGCGGGTGACCCGGGCGCGGATGCGGCTCGAGCGGCCGGTGTCGCGGTTGTCGTAGCGCACGACGTAGAAGCCCTCGGTCGCGAGCATCCGGCACAGCTCGGTGTCCCACCAGGTCATCGGTCCGCCGAGCCCCATCACGAGGAGCAGCGGCTCGCCGTCGGGGTCGCCGAAGGTCTGGTAGCACAGCTCGACCTCCGCGCCGACCGGAGCGAAGAGCTCCTCGGACACGGCGGGCGCCTCGGAGGGGGCTCGTCGCTCAGGCATGTGCCCAGTGAACACGACGACGGCGCACCAGAGTGGGTACGGGGGCGCCACGTCCCCCATTGCATGGGGGTTCTGGGCTAGGTTCGACGATTGTGACCCAGCGCACAGTGGCGTCGTTCCTGACCCCGGAGGGCTTCTCGCAGCCGTCCGCGGGCGCCGTGCTGCGCGAGGGCTCGCTGCTGACGGAGGCCTCGCGCTACGCCCTGCACGCCGTCGCGGGTCGCGGCGCTCGACGTCGTACGCCGCTGGGCGCGCGTCCGGCGCGGATGGGCGAGCCGGTGCTGCTGGTCCCCGGGTTCCTGGCCGGCGACTCCTCGCTCGCACCGATGAGTCGCACCCTGCGCCACGAGGGTTTCCGCACCTACCGGGCCGACATCCGCGTCAACGTCGGCTGCACGCTCGCCGCGGCCGCGCAGCTGGAGGAGCGGCTCGAGGAGATCTCGCAGCGACGCGGCGCGCGAGTGCGGATCGTGGGCCACAGCCTCGGCGGCATGCTCGCCCGCGGCGTCGCGGCGCGGCGCCCCGACCTCGTCTCGGGCATCGTCACGATGGGCAGCCCGATGCTGGCGCCCGGCGCGCACCACGCCTCGCTCGCGCGCAGCGTCGACCTGTTGGTGCGGCTCAACCGCGCCGGCCTGCGCAACCTGATGGCCGAGGACTGCGTGGCCGGCCGCTGCGCGCAGGAGAGCTTCGACCAGGCGCGCGCGGTGCTGCCCGCCGGCGTCGACTTCACCGCGATCTTCTCCCGGCGTGACGGCATCGTCGACTGGCGCGCCTGCATCGACCCGGTCGCCCGCGCCGTCGAGGTGCGCTCCTCGCACGTCGGCATGGCCTTCGACCCGGTCGTCATCGCGGCGGTGTCGGCCGCGCTGCGACCGGCGGTGCTGCCGTCAGTTGTCGAAGTCGATCGTGGAGAGATCGCGTAGCTTCGAGAGCCGGTGCTCGGCGGTGATCGATCGCACCGTGCCGCTGCGCGAGCGCATCACCAGCGAGTGCGTGGTGATGCCGTCGCCGCGGTAGCGCACGCCGCGCATCAGCTCGCCGTCGGTGATGCCGGTGGCCACGAAGAAGGCGTCGTCACCGGTCACCAGGTCGTCGGTGCCGAGCACGAAGTCGGGGTCGAGGTCGTGCCCGGCGTCGAGGGCGCGCTGGCGCTCCTCGTCGTCCTGGGGCCACAGCTTGCCCTGGATCTTGCCGCCGATGCACTTCATCGCGCACGCCGCGATGATGCCCTCCGGGGTGCCGCCGACGCCGAGCATCAGGTCGATGCCGGTGTCGGGACGGGCCGCCATGATCGCGCCGGCGACGTCGCCGTCGGTGATGTACTTGATGCGCGCCCCGGTGGCACGGATCTGCTCGACGAGGCCGGCGTGGCGCGGCCGGTCGAGCAGCACGACGGTGACGTCGTGGACCGACAGGCCCTTGGCCTTGGCCACGCGGGCGATGTTCTCCTTCACCGGGAGCCGGATGTCGACCTGGTCGGCGGCCTCGGGGCCGGTGACGAGCTTGTCCATGTAGAACACCGCGCTCGGGTCGTACATCGTGCCGCGCGGCGACACCGCGAGCACCGCGATCGCGTTGTTCATGCCCTTGGCGGTCAGCGTGGTGCCGTCGATCGGGTCGACGGCCACGTCGCACTCGGGGCCGGTGCCGTCACCGACCTGCTCGCCGTTGAAGAGCATTGGGGCGTTGTCCTTCTCGCCCTCGCCGATCACCACGGTGCCGCGCATGCCGATCGTGGAGATCATGTCGCGCATCGCCGCGACCGCGACGCCGTCGGCGTCGTTCTTGTCGCCGCGTCCCACCCAGCGACCTGCGGCCATGGCGGCTGCCTCGGTGACCCGAACGAGCTCGAGGGCGAGGTTGCGGTCGGGCTTGGGAGCGCTCATGGCGCACAGGTTAACGGCCCGCCGCGTAGCGGCTGACGGCCGTCGCCTTGGCCGAGAGCCACACCTCGCGACCCGGCACGAGCTCGAGCTCGGCGGCTGCGGCCGGCGTGACGTCGGCGAGGAGGTCGGGCTCGGCGTGCACCATCAGGCGTACGGCGTCGCCGTGCGGCGCGAGGGTGCCGACCGGGCCGTGCCAGTGCAGCCGCGACGACCCCTCGGGCTCGGCGAGCGACACCGTCACGGCGTCCGGCGTGAAGGCGATCAGGTCGTCGCCGTCGCTGACCAGGTTGAGCCCGACCAGCCGCGCGACGTGCGCGGTCCGCGGCTGCGCGGCGACCTCGTGGGGAGCCCCGACCTGGGCCACCCGGCCCTCGTCGAGCACGAGCACGCGGTCGGCGAGCGTGAGTGCGTCGATCGCGTCGTGGGTGACGAGCAGGACGACGCCGGGGAAGTCGCGCAGGTGGCGGCCGAGCTCGATGCGCAGCGCCATCTGCACCGACACGTCGAGGCCGGTGAAGGGCTCGTCGAGCAGCAGCACGTCGGGCTCGGTGGCCAGCGCCCGGGCGATGGCGACGCGCTGGGCCTGCCCGCCCGACAGCTCGCGCGGCTTGCGGCCGGCGAGGTCGCCGATGCCGAAGCGCTCCAGCCACTCCCGCGCCACTGCGTCTGCGGCGGCGCGGGCCGTGCCGCGGGACCGGAGGCCGAACGCGACGTTGTCGAGGGCGCTCAGGTGCGGGAAGAGCAGCTGGCCCTGGAAGACGAGCCCCACCCGACGCTCGCGCACCGGCAGGGCGAGCAGGTCGGTGCCGCCGATCCGGGCGTGCCCCTCGACGTCGACCAGGCCCGCGACGGCGTGGAGCAGCGACGACTTGCCGGCGCCGTTGGGCCCGATCACCGCGAGCGTCTCGCCGGGCGCGACGGTGAACGCCGCCTCCACCCGGTCGGCGACCCGCAGGTCGGCCTCGAGGGGGGTGGTCACGAGGTGCCCAGCCAGTGGTCGCTGAGCGCCACCAGCACGCCGATCGACACCAGCAGCATGACCAGGCTCAGCGACAGCGCGGCGTCCTGGTCGGACTGACGGGTGACGTAGATGAGGGTCGGCATGGTCTGCGTGGTGCCGGGGTAGTTGCCGTTGAAGGTGATCGTCGCGCCGAACTCGCCCAGCGAGCGTGCCCAGCCCAGGACCGTCCCGGCGACCACGCCGGGCATTGCCAGCGGCACGGTGACCCGGCGGAAGGTCGTCCAGCGGGTCGCGCCGAGGGTCGCGGCAGCCGCGTCGTACCTCGGGTCGGCCGAGCGCAGCGCCCCCTCGATCGCGATCACCACGAAGGGCATCGACACGAAGACGTGCGCCAGCACCACGCCGTACGTCGTGAACGGGAAGGCGAAGCCGGTCCAGGCGAGGAGTGGCTCGCCGACCACTCCGGTGCGGCCGAACGCCGCCCGCAGCGCCACGCCCGCGACGACCGGGGGGAGCACGAGGGGAACGGTGACCAGGGCGCGCAGCGCGCCCCGTCCGGCGAAGTCCACGCGGGCCAGCAGCCACGCCAGCGGCAGGCCGAGCACGAGGCACACGACGATCGCCACCGTCGAGGTGACCAGCGACAGTCGCAGCGCGTCGAGGGCGGCCGTCGAGGTGAGGTGGTCGGGCAGCGCGCGCCAGTCGGTGCTGGCGACCATCGCGACGAGCGGGACGAGCAGCAGCAGCGTGGCGAGTGCCGCCGGCACCACCAGGAGCGCGGGCGGGCGGCCGAGTCGGTCGCTCACGGGCTGCCGAAACCGGCGTCGCGCAGGATCGCCTGCCCCTCGTCCGACGTCACCCACGTGACCCAGTCGGCCGCGAGCCCGGGGTCGCCTGCCTGCTCCAGGGTCGTGGCGTAGTAGGACGTCGGCTCGTCCTCGGCGCCGGGGATCTCGATCGCGTCGACGTCGTCACCGGCAGCGACCGCGTCGGTCGCGTAGACCAGCCCGGCATCGGCCTCGCCCGAGATGACCTTGTCCAGCGTGGAGCGCACGTCCTCCTCCAGGCTGGCGGGCTCGGCGGTGACGCCGTGGTCGTCGAGCACGGCGAGCGCGACCTTGCCGCACGGCACCTCGTCGGCGCAGCGCACCCAGGTGGAGCCGGCGAGGTCGTCGAGGGACTCGATGCCCGCCGGGTTGCCCTTCGGCACCACGATGGTGAGCACGTTGGTCGCGAACGTCGCCACGTCGCCGGTCACGCCCGCGTCCTCGGCGATCCCCATGGAGGTGGAGTCGGCCGTGGCCAGGACGTCACCCGGAGCACCGTCCGCGACCTGCTCGGCGAGGTCGGTGCTCGAGCCGAAGGAGAAGGTGACGTCGACGTCGTGGTCCTCCTCGAAGGGCGTGGCCAGCTGGGCGAAGACGTCGGTGAGCGACGAGGCCGCGAGCACGGTCAGCTCGCCGTGGGCGCCCGGCCCCGCGCCGTCGTCGGCCGCGCCCCCGCAGGCAGCGAGGGGGAGCAGCAGCACGAGCACGGCCAGGCGCTTCACTGCGGCACCTCCACGACGACGTTGGTCGACTTCACGCTCGCGATCGCCCGCACGCCCGGCTCGAGGCCGAGCTCGTCGGCGGCGTCGCTGCTCATCAGCGACACCACCCGGTAGGGGCCGCAGATCATCTCGACCTGCGCCATCACGTGGTCCTTCTTGACCCGCGTGACGATGCCCGCCATCCGGTTGCGCGCGCTGACCGTGCTGGCCCGCGTGCGGTCGCGCTCGGCGACCTCGCCAGACTCGGCCAGGTGCTCGGCGAGCTCGGCGAGGTCGTGGCCCGTCACCGTCGTGCGGCCGTCGGTGCGCTGCGAGGGGATCCGCCCGGCGTCGACCCAGCGGCGTACGGTGTCGTCGCTGACGGCCAGGATCTCTGCGGCCTCCGCGAGTCGGTAGGTGATCACGAAGTGAGTATGCCGCACCCGCGGATCACATGTGCGATGTCCTCACCGCACCTGCGGTTCTTGTGACCCATGCCGCCTCCCGATAGTCCGCATCAGACGGCTTCTCTGGACGCGCTCGGGACGAGCCGATTGATGCGGACTACCGGGGGGCTGGGAGGATGAGGCACGTGAGTGGGCAAGGACGACCGAGCCGGTACAACCGCTCGTTCAACGGCATGGTCGGGGCTCTCATCGTCACGGTGCTGTTCGTGGTCAGCTTCGTGGTCTGGCGCGGCCTGTTCCGCACCGACGTCGACGACACCCCCGTCGCGGTGGACTGGCAGGAGAGCGTGAAGCTCGCCGAGCAGGCCGACCTGCGCGTGGTGCACCCCCGGGCGCTGCCCGACGGGTGGACGGCGACCAGCACCGACCTGTCCGCCGGCGACGACCCGCGCTGGGCCCTCGGCGTGCTCACCGCGGAGGGCGACTTCGTCGGCATCCGCCAGCAGGACTCCTCCGTCGACGACCTCGTGGACCTCTACGTCGACGAGGAGGCCGAGCAGGGCGACGACGCGCAGGTGACCTCGGAGGTCGCCGACACGTGGCAGACCTTCTCCGACGACGGCGGCGACCACGGCTTCGCCGCCGAGATCGGTGACGAGGCGGTGCTGGTCTACGGCTCCGCGCCGGTCGACGAGATCGAGGCCTACCTCGGGACGCTCACCCGCTGACGTACGTCGCTCAGTCGGCGTCCTCGGCGCCGATCGCCTCGTCGAGACGGGTGCGCGCGCCGTCGAGCCAGGCCTGGCAGACCTTGGCGAGCGCCTCGCCGCGCTCCCACAGTGCGAGCGACTCCTCGAGGGTGGTGCCGCCGGCCTCGAGGGTGCGGACGACCTCGACGAGCTCCTCGCGCGCCTCCTCGTAGGTGGGGGCGTCGGTGGGGGCGCCGGTGGGGGTGGCGTCACTCATGGGGGTCCTCCTCGACCGGGGTGGCTGCTGGGGATTCGGCTTCGGTGCGGTCCGTGGTGGCGTGGATGCGGCCGTCGGCCACCCGCACCGACACCGCTGTGCCGGCGACCGCCTGGGTGACGGACGTGATGACGTGGCCGTCGGCGTCCTGGAGCACCGAGTAGCCCCGCTGCAGGGTCGCGAGCGGGGAGAGTGCCCGGGCCCGGGCCCGCTGGTGGCCGATGTCGTCGGCGGCGCGGTCCAGGCGGTGCGAGAGCGTCCGGCGCGCGCGGGCCAGCAGCTCGTCGACCTCCTCGGACCGTGCGGTGAGCAGGTTGCGCGGGTCGGCCATCGCGGGGCGCGAGCGGAGCTGGACCAGCCACTCCTGCTCCCGCGCGATGCGCTGCGCGACGACCTGGCGCAGCCGGTCGCGGGCCCACGTCACCCCGTGCGCCTCCTCGGCCATGTCGGGCACGACGAGCTTGGCGGCGTCGGTGGGGGTGGAGGCGCGCACGTCGGCGACCAGGTCGAGCAGCGGCTGGTCGGGCTCGTGCCCGATGGCGGAGACCACGGGCGTGCGCATGGCGTGCACGGCGCGGATGAGGGCCTCGTCGGAGAAGGGGAGGAGGTCCTCGATCGAGCCGCCGCCTCGCGCGACGACGATGACGTCGACGTCCGCGTTGCGCTCGAGCCGGTCGAGGGCCTCCATGACCTCGGCCGCCGACCGGGTGCCCTGCATGGCGGCGTAGGCCACCTCGAAGCGCACCGCCGGCCAGCGTCGGCGCGCGTTCTCCAGGACGTCGCGCTCGGCGGCGCTGTTGGGTGCGGTGACCAGCCCGACCCGGCCGGGCAGGAAGGGCAGGTCGCGCTTGCGCTCGGGGGCGAAGAGCCCCTCCGCCGCGAGGAGCTGGCGGCGGCGCTCGAGCCGGGCGAGCAGCTCGCCGAGCCCGATCATGCGGATCTCGCGAGCGGCCAGGGAGAACGAGCCACGGTTGGCGTAGAAGCTGGGACGCGCGTGGACCACGACGCTCGCCCCCTCCACGAGGGGCGGGTTCATCGAGTCGAAGAGCGAGCGCGGGCACGTGAGGGTGACCGAGATGTCGGCGACGGTGTCGCGCAGCGTCATGAAGACGGTGTTGACCCCGGGGCGACGGTTGACCTGGGCGATCTGCCCCTCGACCCACACGCCGCCGAGCTTGTCGATCCATTGCGACACCGCGTTGGCCACGGCCCGCACCGGGGCCGGGGACTCGGCCGTGGCGTCGCGGAGTGAGGGCACGCGGCGAGGATAGGGGAGGGGTCGGACACGCCCGTAGACTCGACCCCATGACGACAGACCTCGGCCTGCCCCCGGTGCTCGACCCCGAGAGCGCGAAGAACGTGCTGCTGGCGGCTCCCCGCGGCTACTGCGCCGGCGTCGACCGTGCCGTCATCACGGTCGAGAAGGCGCTCGACCTCTACGGCGCCCCGGTCTACGTGCGCAAGCAGATCGTGCACAACAAGCACGTCGTGGCCAACCTCGAGGCACGCGGCGCGATCTTCGTCGAGGAGCTCGACGAGGTGCCCGCCGGGCACACCGTCGTCTTCTCCGCCCACGGCGTCTCGCCCGCGGTGCACGCGCAGGCCGCCGAGCGCGGCCTCAAGACGATCGACGCCACCTGCCCGCTGGTGACCAAGGTGCACCACGAGGCCCGTCGCTTCGCCAGCGACGACTACGACATCCTGCTGATCGGCCACGCCGGGCACGAGGAGGTCGAGGGCACCGCGGGCGAGGCGCCGGAGCACATCCAGCTCGTCGAGAGCCCCGCCGACGTGGCCGGCATCGTCGTACGCGATCCCGCGAAGGTCGCCTGGCTCTCGCAGACCACGCTCAGTGTCGACGAGACGCTGGAGACGGTCGCCGCGATCCGGGAGCGTTTCCCGCTGCTGCTCGACCCGCCGAGCGACGACATCTGCTACGCCACCCAGAACCGCCAGCTCGCGGTCAAGGAGATCTCGCCGAGCGCCGACCTGGTGATCGTGGTCGGCTCGCGCAACTCCTCCAACTCCGTGCGCCTGGTCGAGGTGGCCCTCGAGGCCGGCGCGAAGGCGTCCTACCTCGTCGACGACCACACCGAGATCGACGAGGCCTGGCTCGACGGCGTGGAGACCGTGTCGGTCACCTCGGGCGCGTCGGTCCCGGAGGACCTGGTCGAGGGGGTGCTCGCGTTCCTCTCCGAGCGCGGCTACCCCGACGCCCGCGCGGTGCACTCGGCCGAGGAGTCGCTGATCTTCGCGCTGCCGCCGGAGCTGCGCCGTGACCTGCGCGCCGCCCAGGGTGCCGCGCGGAAGGCCTGAGACGGATGGCCCGCTTCCTCGACATCCACCCCGACAACCCGCAGCCGCGGCTGGTCACCCAGGTCGTCGAGGCGCTGCGCGACGACCAGCTGATCGCCTACCCCACCGACTCCGGCTACGCCCTCGGCGCGCAGCTGGGCAACCGCGAGGGCCGCGACCGGATCCTCCGGATCCGCGAGCTCGACGACCGGCACCACTTCACGCTCATGTGCAAGGACTTCTCGCAGCTGGGCCAGTTCGTGCACGTCGACAACAACGCCTTCCGGGCGATCAAGGCGTCGACCCCGGGCCCCTACACGTTCATCCTGCCCGCCACCGGCGAGGTGCCGAAGCGGCTGATGCACCCCAAGAAGCGCACCGTCGGCGTCCGCATCCCCGAGCACACGCTGGTCTGCGCGCTGCTCGAGGAGCTCGGCGAGCCGATCCTCACCAGCACGCTGATCCTGCCCGGCGAGACCGAGGCGCGGACCATGGGCTGGGAGATCAAGGAGGACCTCGACCACGTCGTCGACATCGTCATCGAGTCGGGCGAGGTGACCGCGGAGCCCACGTCGGTGATCGACTGGTCCGAGGCCGAGCCCGTCGTCGTACGCCGTGGGGCGGGCGACGTGTCGCGCTTCGAGGAGTGAGCGGTCATCCGGCCTGACCGAGCTCGCGCGTGAGCTCGGTGGCGATGTCGGCCTCGCCCTCGCGGTGCAGCCGCCAGCCGAGCCAGCCCAGGCAGAGGGCGTAGCCCACGCCGAGGGCGATGCCGTGCGTGGCCACCCCCGAGATGACCGCCTGCAGGACGCTGTCGCGCGGGTCGGCGACGGCGTCGCGGGCCACGAGGGCGACGAAGGTGAAGACGGCGGTCATCAGCAGCGGCGGCAGCAGCGCGACCAGGAAGAAGTCGCGACGGCGCACGAGTGCGGCGAGGCCCAGGCAGAGCGCCATGAAGCACAGGTCGAAGAACAGCGTGAGGCGTCCCACCAGGAGCACGTCGATGCTCACCGCGGTGAGGGCGAGCGCCACGCCGAGGGACACCACCTGGCGGCCGGGCTCGCGGCCGACCTGCCACCACGCCTGGGCCAGTGTCACGTCGCTCAACCTAGGACCGATCTCAGGCGCCCTCGGCGCGGCGCGCCGGTGCGTCGTCGCGCTGCCCGGCGAGGAGGTCGTCGAGCGTGGGCTCGTCGCGCGCGCTCGCGACATCGCCCAGCGCGGCCAGCTCGGGGGCCGCGGGTGAGCGCGGCACGGTCTCGACCTGGCGGGGGGCCTCCAGCGGTTCGGACGTGACCCCGAGATCGGCGAAGCGACGCGCCGAGACCAGCACGCGGCCCTCCAGCGAGCCCATCGCCTGGTTGTAGGCCACGACGCTGGCGTTGAGCGAGCGGCCGACCTTGTCGAGGTGGCCGGCCATCGAGGCGAGGCGGGCGTGCAGCTCCTGGCCCAGTCGCTGCACCTGGTGGGCCTGGGCGTTGAGCACCTCGTGCTGCCAGCCCTGCGCGACCGTGCGCAGCAGGGCGATCAGGGTGGACGGCGTGGCGAGCACGACGTTCTTCGCGGCGGCCTGCTCGATCAGGTCGGGCACCGCCTGGAGCCCCGCCTGCAGGATCGCCTCCCCGGGCAGGAACAGCACGACGAACTCCGGGGTGCTGCCCAACGCCTCCCAGTAGCGGCGGGAGCCGAGGTCGGCGACGTGCTTGCGCAGGTGCTCCCCGAGCCGGGTCAGGGCGTGGTCGTGCTCGGCCGGGTCGTCGGACCCGGTCAGGTCGAGAAAAGCGGCGAGCGGCGCCTTGGCGTCGACCGCGATCGTGCGGCCGCCGGCGAGAGAGACCACGAGGTCGGGGCGCAGCCGGCCGTCGTCGAAGCGCACCTGCTCGGCGAAGTCGCAGTGGTCGACGAGCCCGGCCAGCTCGACCGTGCGACGCAGGTGCAGCTCGCCCCACTGCCCGCGGACCTGCGGCTTGCGCAGCGCCGTGGCCAGGGTGGTCGTCTCGCGCCGCAGCGTCTCGGTGGACAGCCGCATGTCGGCCACCTGCTGGTGCAGCTGGGCCTGCCAGGCCACCCGGTCGTGGGCGAGGTCGCTGAGCTGGTCCTGGAGGCGCTCGAGCCCGTCCTGGACGACGGCGTGGTCGGCCACGCGCTGCTGCAGGGCGGCGACGGCCGCGTCGTCACCCGGTCGGCTGCGCGCCCACAGCACGCCGATGACGGCACCGAGAGCCAGACCGACGACGAGGACCAGCGCCAGGGTGAGCAGCAGGGGGAAGGTGTCCATGGGCCCAGCATGGACGGGCCCACCGACAGCGCGTGGGACGCAGGCGCGATCAGGCCAGCGCCGCCGATGCCTCGGTGAGGCGGTCCAGCTCGGCGGCACTGAGCTTCACGGCCGCCGACGCGACCAGCTCGTCGAGCTGGGCGACGGAGGTGGCCGAAGCGAGCGGTGCGACGACGTGGGGCCGCTCGCGCAGCCAGGCCAGCGCGACGCTCGCGGCGGCCACCCCGTGGTCGCGGGCGACCGCCTCGACGGTGTCGAGCAGGCCGAGGCCGTCGGGCGTGAGGAGCGGCTTCACGTTGGCGCCGCGAGCCCTGCCCTCGGTGTCGGCGTCGGTCCGGTACTTGCCGGACAGGAAGCCGCCGCCGAGCGCGCGGTAGGGCAGGACCGCGAGTCCGTCCTCGGCCACGACGGTGCCGAGACCCGTCTCGTAGGGCCGGCGGTGCACGAGGCTGTAGTGCGGCTGCAGCGCTACCGGTGCCGCGAGCCCGTGCCGGTCGGCGGCCCGGAGCCACTCGGTGACCACCTCGACGTCGAAGTTCGACAGCCCGACGGCGCAGACCTTCCCGGCCCGGACCAGCGCGTCGAACGCCGCCGCGCTCTCCTCGACGGGGGTCTTGTCGTCCTGGTAGTGCGCGAGACAGAGAGGTCGACGTGGTCGGTCCCGAGCCGGCGCAGCGACTCCTCGACCGCCGCCGTCACGACGGGGGCCGACAGCCCGTCGAAACGCGGGTGGTTGCCCACCTTGGTGACGACGACCATCCGGTCACGGCTGCCACGGCGTCGCATCCAGTCGCCGAGGATCGTCTCCGCGGCACCGCCGGAGTAGGTGTCCGCGGTGTCGACCAGGCTCCCGCCGGCCGCCTCGAACCGGTCGCGGGCCGCGTGGGACGCGTCGGCGTCCGTCGTCCGGCCGAAGGTGTTGGTGCCCAGTCCCAGCGGCAGGGGGAGCTCGTCGCCCCAGAGGCGGTCGGTCATCGTGTCTCCCCGAGGCTCGTCATGCGCCCACCCCACCACACGGCGCCGACAACCGTCCGGGCCTCAGACGTCGACCACGGCCGGTGCTCCCCGGAACGTACGTCGGTAGGCCGACGGCGAGACCCCGACGCTCGCCCGGAGGTGCTGGCGCAGCGAGGCCGCGGTGCCCATCCCGCACCGGGCGGCCACCTGGTCCACCGGGAGGTCGGTCGCCTCGAGCAGGTGCTGGGCGTGCCGGATGCGCTGCTGGGTGACCCATGCGCCGGGGGACTGGCCGGTCTCCTCGCGGAAGCGCCGGGTGAAGGTGCGCACGCTCATCGACGCGCGCTGCGCCAGGGTCGCGACGTCGAGCGGCCGGTCGAGGTGCTCCAGGGCCCACGCGCGTGTGGCGCCGGTGGTCTCGTCGGCTCGCTCGGGCACCTGCCGCTCGATGTACTGCGCCTGGCCGCCGTCGCGCCAGGGCGGGACGACCATGTGGCGGGCCACGGCGTTGGCGACCGCGGTGCCGTGGTCGGTGCGCACGAGGTGCAGGCACAGGTCGACGCCGGCGCTGAGCCCGGCGGAGGTGAGGACCCGGCCGTCGTCGGTGAACAACACGTCCTCGTCGAGCGCGACGGAGGGGTGCAGGCGGCGGAGGTCGTCGGCGTACTTCCAGTGGGTGGTGGCGCGGTGGCCGTCGAGGATGCCGGCGGCGGCGAGCACGAAGGCGCCGGTGCAGATCGAGACCCACCGTGCGTCGGCCGGCACCGTCGCGAGCGCCGCGCGCAGGTCGTCGGGCAGCGTGCCGTCGCGTCGCGGGCCGGCCACCTGGGTGCCGGGGACGATGACGGTCTGCGCCGTCGCCAGCGCCTCCGGCCCGGCCGAGGGCGCGATCGCGTAGCCGCGGGTGGCGGCGACCGGTGCGCCGTCGAGGCTGACGACCTGCACGTCGTAGAGCGCCCGCCCGGCTGCGTCGACGGCCTCGCCGAGCACCTGCGGCCCGATGGTGAGGTCGTAGCCGATGACGGGCGGGATCGCGAGCACCACTACGCGGTGGGGGACCGGAGGACGCATGGCCGGATTCTTCCACATGTTGGCATTCGTGCCACTCGTCGCGAGACGTCGCAGGAGGGGAGACTCCTCGCGTGAGCACGACGACGTCCCCCGCACCCGCAGGCCCGACCTCCCAGCAGCGCATCCACCGTGCGTGGGTGGTCGCGGCCGTCGCGTTCGTGACGCTCGTGGGCGCGGCCGCCTTCCGGTCGGTCCCCGGCGTGCTGATCGAGCCGCTGCACGACGAGTTCGGCTGGTCGCACGGCCTGATCGGCTCGGCCGTCTCGCTCAACCTCATGCTCTTCGGGCTGATGTCGCCCTTCGCGGCCGCCCTGATGGACCGCTTCGGAGTGCGTCCGGTCGTCACCTTCGCCCTCGTCATGGTGTCCGTGGGCAGCGGCCTGACCGTGTTCATGACCGAGCCGTGGGAGCTGATCGTGTGCTGGGGCCTGCTGGTCGGCCTCGGCACGGGCTCGATGTCGATGGCCTTCGTCGCGACCATCACCAGCCGCTGGTTCGTGGCGCGCCGCGGCCTGGTCAGCGGCATCCTCACTGCCGGCAACGCGACCGGCCAGCTCATCTTCCTGCCGGTCGTCGCGTGGCTCGCGACCCACCACGGGTGGCGTACGGCGGCGCTGCTGGCCTCGCTCGCCGCACTGGCCGTCATCCCGCTGGTCCTGCTGCTCCTGCGCAACCACCCGGTCGACCTGGGGATCAGGGCCTACGGCGCCACCGACGCCGACCCGGGACCGCCGCCGCACCAGCACGTCGGCTCGAGCGCCGGCCGCGCCCTGTCGGTGCTCCGCGACGCGGTGCGCACGCGCACCTTCTGGCTGCTCGGGGGCGGCTTCGCGATCTGCGGGATGACGACCAACGGGCTCATCGCCACCCACTTCGTCCCCGCCGCGCACGACCACGGCATGCCGGCCACCACCGCGGCGTCGCTGCTCGCGGTCGTCGGCGTCTTCGACGTGGTCGGCACGATCGCGTCGGGCTGGCTCACCGACAAGGTCGACCCGCGGCTGCTGCTCGTCGGCTACTACGTGCTGCGCGGAGTGGGCCTGATGACGCTGCCGGCGCTGATGTCGCCGCACGTGGCGCCGAGCATGTGGGTCTTCATCATCGTCTACGGCCTCGACTGGGTGGCGACCGTGCCGCCCACGGTCGCGCTGTGCCGCGAGCACTTCGGGGCCGGCTCCGGCCCGATCGTCTTCGGCTGGGTCTTCGCCAGCCACCAGGTGGGTGCGGCGATCGCCGCGACCGGCGCAGGTGTCGTGCGCGACCTGACGGGGGGCTACGACCCGGCCTTCTACGCCGCCGCCGGGCTGTGCGCGGTCGCCGCGCTGCTGTCGTACGCCATCCGGCGGGCGCCGGTGCCCGTGGGGACGCCGGACCGCGTCGGGGTCAGCTGAGCTCGTGGGTTGCCGAATCGGGGAGCGGCGCCTCACGCAACAGGCCCGCCGACCTGGAGATCCAGGTCGGCGGGGCAGTTGTCGCTGTTGCATGGACGACCGGTGCGGCTACTCCCAGCGAACGGAGGCGAGCCAGGTCTGCATGGGCTCTTGGACCCTTGCCCGGTCCTTGGGTGCGTACTCCACCCAGAAGAGAACCAGTCCCTGCCCGGTGCGTACGACAGTCACGTCCATCGGCTTCTCCTCCAGCAGCTTGTAGCAGCCTCCGGCCTTCACGCAGAACAGGTCGAACGCCGCCGTCCCGGGCTTCTGGGCAAGGGTGAAGGTCTGCGCAGGCCGGCCGCCGACCTCGGTCATGGCGACGTTGCTCACCGTGAGCTCGTCCCGGGTCTGGCGGATGTGAGCGGCCAGGTCGGCGGGCAGGTCGGGTGTCGGGACCCGGGTGAACGTGCTGACCAAGAAGACTGCGGCTGCGCCGCTGGTGCCCTTGATGGCGTAGCCACGCGTTCCGTTCTCCGTCGACGGATCCGAGAAGCCCTTCGGGACGACGAAGGTCATCGGGAACGTGACCCCCTCGAATCCCTCGACGGTGCTGCCCGGGGTCTGAGGCGCTTCGGGCACCTCAGGCTCGGCCGAGGAGGGGGACGGTGAGGCGACCGGGGCTGCGGGATCCACCGGCGCCGGCGCCCCCTCCTGGCCGAAGCCCAACCAGATCGCGCTGGCCACGACGGCTGCGGCGCCCAGAGCGGCGGCTGCGACCCCCGCCCTACCCCGGCCGGGACCTCGGTTGCCCTGGTCGACTCGATCGTGGAACTTGTTGAGCTCGGTAACGGTGCTTGTCTGAGCCATTGCTTCCTCCGCGTGTTGGTGAAGGACAGCGGTCAGTCGTCGCTCGACATCCGAGTCGGTCATGACTGCTCCTCCCATTCCTGAGCAAGGGCGGCCAGGCCGCGGCTCGCATGTTGTTTGACCGAGCCCCGGGATATCCCCAGGGTCTCGGCAATCTCGACCTCGGACTGCTCGAGGTAGTACCGCATGACCAGCACCTGCCGCTGACGCATCGGCAGGGAGGTGACCGAACCCCACATGCGATCGGCCTCCTCGTGCGCCACCACGCACTGCTCCGCGGACTCGAGCTCCTCGGAACGAGGAACCAGGCGCAATGTCGCCCGTTTCCCTCGGAGCCCGCGACGCAGGACGTCCCGGCTGCCGTTGACGACCGCACGGTTCAGGTAGGTCACCACCGCGTTCTGGTCCCGAAGGCCTCGCCAGTGCCGGTGCAGCGCGGCGAACGCATCCTGCACCACGTCCTCCGCCACTTGGCGGTCGTCCACGAGGAGCGCTGCCAGCCCCACCAGACGGCGGTGGTGGACGACGAACAACTCGGAGACAGCCGCGGAAGCATCACTGTCGATGGAGCGCAACGGCACCACCACTTGGGGCCCCGGCCCCTCGATCCCATCCCTTGCCACGTGCATATCGGATCAGACGACGATGGGGAAGAACGGTTGACAGAGCCCAGCCATGACTTCAGATGGGCTAGACCAGCCTCGCCGCACCGACGGGACGCGATGTTCGCGGCCCGTTCCGGTCTCAGCTGGTCACATCAACGACAACGGGTGCATGGTCGGAGGGCGCGCCGTCGTAGGTGTCGGGGTTCCGCTCGTCACGATCGATGAACGCGCCTGTCACACGGTCAGCCAGCGCAGGCGACGCGAGCACGAAGTCGATCTTGAGGCCACGATCCCGCTCGAAGCGCTGGCGGTAGTAGTCCCAGTAGGTGTAGCCCGGCGCGTGCGCCCGTGTCGTCTCGGCCCACCCGTCGTCGAGGAAGCCCTGGAAGGCGGCGCGCTCCGGCGGCGTAACGTGGGTCGACTTCGCGAACTGCGTGACGTCGAAGACGTCGTCGTCGGTGGGGCAGATGTTCCAGTCGCCCACCAGCGCGGTCGGGGTGTCGAGCCAGCCGCGCGCGGCCTCGCGCAGTCGCGCCAGCCAGTCGAGCTTGTAGACGTAGTGCGGGTCGTCGGGCTTGCGGCCGTTGGGGACGTAGAGCGACCACACGCGCACCCCGCCGCAGGTGGCGCCGATAGCGCGCGCCTCGGCGGCGGCAGGGTCGCCGTACGGCGGCATGTCGGCGAAGCCGACCTCGACGTCCTCCAGGCCGACCCGCGACAGCAGCGCGACGCCGTTCCACTGGTTGAGCCCCGCCACCGCGATGTCGTAGCCGAGGGCCTGCAGGCCCATCAGCGGCAGCTGGTCCTCGCGCGCCTTGGTCTCCTGCAGGGCGATCACGTCGATGTCGTGGCGCTGCACGAACGCCTCGACGCGGTCGATGCGGGAGCGGAGCGAGTTGACGTTCCAGGTCGCGATGCGCATCCGTCCACCCTAAGGAAGGCAGCCACGCAGGAGATCACGGGGCGGGAGGAGCGGTTCGCGGGAAACCCTTTACAGACCGGGTGCGGGTGCGGAAGGTTCCAGGCCGACGCACGCGTGCCCGGACGCGCGCGTGCCACCAGTCGCGAACGCCCCTTCCGTCCCGAGCGGAGGGGGCGTTCGTCATGCCTGCCCACGGGAGGCCGGTAGCGTCGTCGGCGTGCCGAACCCCACCTCCACGATCCTCTCCGCGCGCGACCTCGAGTTCCTGCTCTTCGAGTGGCTCCACGTCGAGGACCTCAGCGCGCGCCCGCGCTTCGCCGAGCACGACCGCGAGTCCTACGACGCCCTGCTGGGGCTGTGCGAGGAGCTCGCCACCGAGCACTTCGCGACGCACTACCGCAAGAGCGACACCGAGGAGCCGGTCTTCGACGGCGAGAAGGTGCGCCTCATCCCGGAGATCGAGGCGGCGCTGCAGAAGTTCGCCCGCGCCGACCTGATGGGCCTCACGATCGACGAGGAGCACGGCGGGCTGCAGGTGCCGCACGTCGTCGCGGCGGCCTGCATGGCGTGGTTCACCGCGGCCAACATGGGCACCGCGGCGTACTCGTTCCTCACCGTCGCCAACGCCGGGCTGCTGCTCGCGCACGGCACCGAGGAGCAGGTCGAACGCTACGTGCGGCCCATGCTCGAGGGCCGCTTCTTCGGCACGATGACGCTCTCGGAGCCGCACGCCGGGTCGAGCCTGGGCGACGTGGTGACGCGAGCGGTGCCCGCCGACGACGGCACCTACCGCATCTTCGGCAGCAAGATGTGGATCTCGGGGGGCGACCACGAGATGGGCGACAACATCGTCCACCTGGTGCTGGCCAAGCTGCCCGACGCGCCTGCCGGCTCGCGCGGCATCTCGCTCTTCATCGTGCCCAAGCACCTCGTCGGCGAGGACGGCACGATCGGCGAGCGCAACGACGTCGCGCTGGCCGGCATCAACCACAAGCTCGGCAGCCGCGGCACGGTCAACACCGCACCCGTCTTCGGTGGCGGCGCCTTCACCCCGGGCGGCGCTGCGGGCGCGGTCGGCTACCTCGTCGGCGAGCCCCACAAGGGCCTGTCCTACATGTTCCACATGATGAACGCCGCCCGCCTCGGCGTCGGGATGGGGGCGACGACGACCGCCTACACCGCCTACCTCAAGAGCCTCGACTACGCCCGCACCCGACCGCAGGGCCGCCCGCTGAGCGCCCCCGACCCGGCCGGCCCGCAGGTGCCGATCATCCAGCACGCCGACGTGCGGCGGATGCTGCTCGCGCAGAAGTCCTACGTCGAGGGCGCGCTCGCGCTGAACCTCTACTGCTACCGGCTGCTCGACGAGCAGGCCACCGCCGAGGACGACGCCGAGCGGCTCGCCACCGGCCAGCTGCTCGACGTCCTGACGCCGATCGCGAAGTCGTGGCCCTCGCAGTGGGGCCAGGAGTCGTGCAGCCTCGCCATCCAGGTGCTCGGCGGCTCGGGCTACACCCGCGACCACGACCTCGAGGCCCACTGGCGCGACCAGCGGCTCAACCCGATCCACGAGGGCACGCACGGCATCCAGGCCCTCGACCTGCTCGGGCGCAAGGTGCTCGGCGGCGGTGGTGCGGCGCTGATGGCGCTGGCCGCGCGCATCGAGGACACCGTCGCCCGGGCGGGCGCGCTCGGCGGCGAGCCGGCGTCGTACGCCGTCGCGCTGAAGGCCGCGGTCGACCGCCTCGGCGAGGTCACGATGACGATCGCGGGGCTCGGCGACCCCGACCGGATGCTGGCGAACGCCACGGTCTACCTCGAGGCGGCCGGCCACGTCGTCGTCGCGTGGATGTGGCTCGAGCAGCTGGTCGCGGTGGGGGAGCAGCAGGGCGACTTCTACGACGGCAAGCGGGCCGCGGCGCGCTACTTCTTCGGCTGGGAGCTGCCCAAGGTCGCACCGATGCTCGACCTGCTCGCCTCGGGTGACACCACCGCGCTGGAGATGCGCGAGGACTGGTTCTAGGCGCCCTGCTCGACGAACGGGGTCAGCATCCCCGGCGTCGCGCGGTCGGCCAGGGCGACCGCGACCTCGAGCCGCACGTCGCGCACCAGCACCCGCTCGGTGCCGGCGGCGGTCGTCGCGGTCAGGTCGGCCAGGCCGATCCGGCGCTGCCACCACGACTGGCTCACCACCCAGCCGATGATGCCGTCGGTCTCGAGCACGGTGCGCACGCGGGCCAGGGTCCCGCCGCCCGCGACGAGGTGGCGGTCGAGGAGCGCGTGCCCGAGGTGGCGGTACGACGCCTCGCCGACCGCCGCGGCCACCACGGGGAGCGCGACGGCGAGCGCGGCGAACCACGCCCACGACAGGTCGGCGAACCACCACGCGACGGCGGCGGCGACCAGGACCTCCAGGGCGGTGCGGAGCTGGCGGAACCACGCCCGACGGTGCGCCCTCGGGCCGTGCGCGACCAGCGGCGCAGTGAGCGCGCCGGTCTCGCCGAGGACCGCGCCGCCGACGCCGACCGCGACCTCGCGCGGGCACGGCGGCAGGACCTGGGTGACGCCGTCCTCGACGCCGGTGGCGAGGGTGGACATCTCGGCGCCCCCGACGACGCGCAGGAGCACCGGCTCGACCATCTCCACGCCGCGCACCTTGGCCTCCTCGACGGTGATCGAGCGGGTGGTGAACAGCCCCGAGGAGAGGTGCAGCGAGCCGTGCTCGCGCACCAGGCGGAACCCCCACCACTGCACGACGTAGCCGGTGACCGAGACGACCAGCCAGAGCGCCAGCCCGCCGACGGCGAGCGCCAGCGCGACGGCGACCAGGGCGAACTGCGTGACCCACTCCCACGCCGACGTCGCGGTCTCCTGGTTCCAGATCGGCAGGTCGTCGCCGAACTGCGCGACCACGCCGACCGCACCGGCGAGCAGCACCAGCCGGGCCAGGCTGAAGGGGGCGAAGCGCAGCCACGACCAGTCGATGCGGGCCAGGAGCACGGACGCAGGGGCGGACGGCGCGACCGGGGCGTGCGGTTCGGCGGGGTCGAGGTCTGTCGGCCGGACGTCGGTGGTCTCGCGGCGGCGCAGCAGCGTCGTACGCAGTGCGTGGGCGTCGGCCCTGGCCAGCGCGTCGAGGGTGATCCGGTCGTCGTCGACGCCGGTGCCGACCTGCACCTTCTGCAGGCCGAGCACCCGGTGCAGCAGGGAGGCCTCGAGGTCGACGCTGCGCACCCGGTCGAGCGGCGCGGTCGACGTGCGCTTGTTGAGCACGCCGCTGCGCACCTGGATCTGGCTGTCGGTGATCCGGTAGTGGGTGGTGAGCCAGGGCAGCGCGCCGAGGATGATCGGGCCGAGGACCACGAGCGGCAGGACGAGCGGCCAGAAGCGGGTGTCGCTCCGGCTGATCCCCACCACGGCCACCACCACCGGCACGATCGCCTGGCCGATCGCCTTGACCGGGTCGAGCAGCAGCTTGCGCGGGTCGAGCCGCGCCCAGCCCTCGCCGGGCGCGGGGATCACGTGGCGTCGCCCGCAGTGGCGGACGTGATCGCGGTGAGCCGGGCCACCACCTCGCGGGCGGTGGCGGCGTCGAGGCAGTCGACGGTGATGGGGCCGGCGGCCGACGCAGTGGTGACGGTGATCGAGGCCAGCCCGAACACGCGCATCAGCGCGCCCTGGCGCGAGTCGACCGTCTGCACGCGGCTCAGCGGTGCGATCCGGCTCTCCCGCCCCAGCCAGCCCGCGCGCGTGTGCACGGCCGTGTCGGTGACCTCCCAGCGGTGCACCCGGTAGCGGATGCGCGGCATCAGCACGACGTGCGCCGCCGCGAGCAGGCCGAGCAGCAGCACGACGAGGCCGGCCCAACCGGGCACGTCCGGGACGACCAGCCACGCCACCAGCGCCGCGACCACGACGGCCGCGTCGCCCAGCAGCGCCGACACCGTCCAGAAGCCGATCGCCCGCGGCGAGACCCGGTGGGCCGGCTCCCGCAGCACCGGCACGGCCGGCCCCGCCCCCACGTCACTCATGCGCCGAGTCTTGCAGGTGGCTGCGTGCTTTTCGTACGCCCGTCGGCGCCGCCGTAGACTCCCCGCCCGTGGCTCTCACCATCGGCATCGTCGGTCTCCCCAACGCGGGCAAGTCGACGCTCTTCAACGCCCTGACCAAGAACGACGTGCTCGCGGCGAACTACCCGTTCGCCACCATCGAGCCCAACGTCGGCGTCGTCGGGGTCCCCGACGATCGTCTCGGCAGGCTGGCGGAGGTGTTCGAGTCGGCCAAGCAGCTGCCCGCGACGGTCGAGTTCGTCGACATCGCCGGCATCGTGCGCGGCGCCTCGCAGGGCGAGGGCCTGGGCAACAAGTTCCTCGCCCACATCCGCGAGTCCTCTGCGATCTGCCAGGTCACGCGCGTCTTCCGCGACGAGGACGTCACCCACGTCGACGGCGAGGTCAACCCTGCCAACGACATCTCCACCATCCAGACCGAGCTGATCTTCGCCGACCTCGAGACCGTCGACAGGGCGATCGCGCGACTGGAGAAGGAGTCGCGCAAGGTCAAGGACCTCGTCGCCAACCTGGAGGCCGCGAAGGCTGCCAAGGACGCGCTCGAGAGCGGCACGCCCATCATCGCCACCGACATCGACCGCTCCCTGCTGCGCGAGCTGTCGCTGCTGACGGCCAAGCCCTTCATCTACGTCTTCAACTGCGACGCCGACGAGCTCGCCGACGAGGCCCTCAAGGACAAGATGCGCGAGATCATCGCGCCGGCTGAGGCGATCTTCCTCGACGCCAAGTTCGAGGCCGACCTCGCCGAGATGGACGACGACGAGATGGCGCACGAGATGCTCGCCGAGATGGGGATCGCCGAGTCGGGTCTCGACCAGCTCGCTCGCGTCGGCTTCGACACCCTCGGCCTGCAGACCTACCTGACCGCCGGCCCCAAGGAGACGCGGGCCTGGACGATCAAGAAGGGCGCCACCGCCCCCGAGGCCGCCGGTGTCATCCACACCGACTTCCAGAAGGGCTTCATCAAGGCCGAGATCGTCTCCTTCGACGACCTGATGGCCGCCGGCTCCATGCTCAAGGCCAAGGAGGCCGGCAAGGTGCGCATGGAGGGCAAGGACTACGTCATGGTCGACGGCGACGTGGTGGAGTTCCGCTTCAACGTGTGAGGCCGCCCACCAACGGACCTACGGCCGCCGCCGCCGGCGTACGCCCTGGCGTGCGTGCCCACACGCTGACCTCGTTCGGTCCGCTGGCCGGTCAGGCGCCACGTCCCGGCCGTCGGACGGACGAGGACCACTACCCGCCCGAGCCCTGGCGCGCCGTCACCTCCTCGTAGGCGGCCGTCAGCTCGGCGAGCACGCCGTCCGCCGGAGGTGGTCGCCGCTCCAGGTGGATGGCGCGCAGCTCGTCCATGAAGCGCTCCCACAGGGGCGGTCCTCCCGAAGCGAGCAGCTCGGCGCGGACGGTGAGCTCGGGCGTGGTGTCGAGCCACGTCGCACCCCAGGCGCCGAGCTGCGCCATGACCGGGAGGAGCTGGATCGACGCCTCGGTGAGGTGGTACTCGACCTTCTGGCGGTGGCTGGGGTCGTCGTCGCGCGTGAGCAGCCCGGCCGCGACCAGCTTGGCGAGTCGCGCGGCCAGGATGTTGGACGCGATGCCCTCCATCGAGGAGCCGAGCAGCTCGCGGAAGTGCGTCGCGCCGCCGAAGGTGATGTCGCGCAGGACGACGAGGCTCCACCGGTCACCGAGCAGCTCGACGGTCAGGTTGATCGGGCAACCGGACTTGCCGCGGGGGACCGGCAACCGTCCTGGCACGACTGGTTGCGACACGCCATCAGTGTAGCTAGGGTGAGAAACTGATTGCACAGTGCAACCAGAAAGGAAATTGTCGTGACCCAGCTCGTCCGCGTCCAGAACTTCAACGTCTCCCGCGATGGCTTCGGCACCGGTGAGGGGCAGAGCCTCGAGCGTCCGTTCGGCCACGCCGATCCGGCCGCGATGTTCTCCTGGTCCGGCGCCACGGCCCACGCCCCGATGAGGACGGAGCCCGGCGGCACCTACGGCCTCGACGACTACTTCACGCGCGACTTCAGCCGCAACATCGGCGCGGAGATCATGGGGCGCAACAAGTTCGGGCCGCAGCGCGGGCCCTGGCAGGACCTCGACTGGGAAGGCTGGTGGGGCGAGGAGCCGCCGTTCCGCACGCCGGTCTTCGTGCTGACCCACCACCCGCGCCCGTCGATCACCCGGGGGCAGACCACCTTCCACTTCGTGGACGAGTCACCCGCCCAGGCCCTCGCCCGTGCCTTCGAGGCAGCCGACGGCAAGGACGTACGCATCGGCGGGGGCGTCACCACCGTCCGGGAGTTCCTCGACGCCGACCTCGTCGACACGATGCACGTCGCGGTGGCGCCGGTCGACCTCGAGCGCGGCGTGCGGCTGTGGGAGAGCCCGGACGAGCTCCTCGACCGCTTCCACCTCGAGCGGGTGCCGAGCCCCAGCGGTGTGGTGCACCACATCTTCTGGCGACGGTAGGCCGGCGACCCCTCTGGGGCTACTGTGGAGTAACCAGCCACATCCACCAGCGCGAGGTGACCGCCATGGCACGCCTGGCTCCCGACACGGTCGTGCTCCACGGCCACGAGCTCTCCTACGTCGACAGCGGCTCCGGCTCGGCGGTGCTCTTCATCCACGGGATCCTTGGCTCCCGGGTCCAGTGGGCCCACCTGGTCGACGAGGTCGACGACGACCACCGGGTGCTGGTCCCCGACCTCTTCGGCCACGGCGAGTCGGCCAAGCCGACGGGCGACTACTCCCTGAGTGCCCACGCCGCGACCCTGCGCGACCTGCTCGACCACCTGGGGGTCGAGCGGGTGACCCTCGTCGGGCACTCCCTCGGCGGTGGCATCGCGATGCAGTTCTACTACCTCTTCCCCGAGCGGGTGGACCGCCTGGTCCTCGTCGCCAGCGGTGGCCTGGGACGCGAGGTCAACCTGGTGCTCCGCTCCGCCACGCTGCCGGGCGCCGAGCAGGTGCTCAGTGTCATCGCGTCCGCACCCGTGCTCGAGAAGGCCGAGGCCCTCGGCCGCGGCGCGCAGAGGATCGGCTGGAAGCCCGGTGCCGACATCGGCGCGATCTGGCGCGGCTTCACCTCGCTGGGCGACAGCCAGAGCCGCCGCGCGTTCCTCGCCACCACGCGGGCCGTGATCGACCTCGGCGGTCAGAGCATCAGTGCCCACGACCACCTCGGCGCGGTGACCCCGCCCCCGACCCTGATCGTCTGGGGCTCGAAGGACCGGATGATCCCGGCCTGGCACGCGCTCAGCGCCCAGCGCGCGCTGCCCGAGTGCCGCGTCGAGCTGTTCGAGGGGGCGGGCCACTTCCCGCACCTCGACGACCCCGACCGGTTCGCCCGCGTGCTGCGGGAGTTCATGTCAGCCGAGGCCTGAGGCCCGGTTCAGCGGGTCGCCGCGGCGAGCGCGGCGCGCAGGTCGTCGGCAGAGACGCGCCTGGCCGTGTCGCCGCTCCAGGTGCCGTCCGGGCTGCCGTCGTAGGGGAGCCCGTACGCCGGGGTGTCGGGCTGGAAGCGCCAGCCCTCGGCGAGCGGACCGGCGTCGACGACGTCGTAGCCGAGCACCCCGAGCAGCGCCGTGGCCGACTGCTTGGCCTCGGCGTCGTCACCGGCGATGGCCAGCACGCTGCGCTCCCCGCTGCCGACAGGCGAGCCGGGGCGAGCAAGGGCACCGAGGTGCTCGAAGAAGATGTTGTTGAAGACCTTCACGACGCGCGCGCCCGGCAGGGTGCGGGCGGTGAGCTCGCTCGCGGTGGTCGAGGCGTCGTCGAGCTCGGCGATGCGGCCGTCGCGCTGCGGGTAGTAGTTGCCCGTGTCGAGCACGACCTGCCCGTCGAACGCCGCCACCGGCAGGTCGCCCAGCGCCTTGAGCGGCACGGTGAGGACGACCAGGTCGCCGTCGCGCGCCGCCTCCTCGGCACTGGCCGCGCGGGCGCGCGGGCCGAGGTCGGCCACGAGGTCGGCGAGCGTCGCCGGTCCGCGACTGTTGGCGATCACCACCTCGACGCCCGCGTCCACCGCGAGGCGTGCCACCGTGCTGCCGATGTGTCCTGCTCCGACGATTCCCAGTGTGGTCATGCCGGGGTCAACGGTGTCGGCCGAGGTGTTGTTCCGCGAAGGCACCGCCTGCGAGAGCCGACCGGTTGATCAGGCGTACGGGCCCGCGGCCGGCGCGGCTGCGGGCACGGCCACGGGTCGCGGGCGCCAGGTGAGCACGCCGAGCATGAGGGCGAGCATCCCGATGGACGCGCCGACGAGCAGCTCCGCGGTGAGCCCGGGGAAGTAGGCGCGGAGCAAGTCCTGCCGCAGGGTCCAGCCCGCGAGGCCCGCGGTGGTGAGCCCGAGCACGAGGGCCACGACGTCGGGTCGGCGCACGGCGGCGCCCACGACCAGCACGGCCAGCAGGACCAGCGACAGCCCGAAGGCAGGGAGGTAGACGTCGACGTTCAGGGCGAAGGCCCCTCCGGCGTCGAGGTCGAGCGCCGGATCGGTGGACGGCGTGCGGAAGCACAACGCGTGGAGGACGACAAGCCAGCCGGCCGCGGCCAGCGCCGCAGCGGTCCAGCGCGTCAGGGCGACCATGGGCAGATCCTAGGCACGCCACTCGTCCTCGAGCAGGCCGAACACCAGCTGGGTGGCCCACTCACCCTTGAAGTGCACGCCGTCGACGAACCGTCCCTCCTGGCGGAACCCGAGCCGGCCCAGCAGCCGTGCCGAGGCGTCGTTGCCCTCGATGACCACGGCGCTGACGCGGTGGAAGCCCAGCTCGTCGTACGCCGTCCGCAGCACCGCGTCGGTGGCCTCGGCGGCGTAGCCGTGGCCCTGGGCGTCGCGGGCGAACGCGAAGCCCAGCTCGCCCTGGCGCTCCGAGGCCCACTTGAGGAGCACCTCCCCGATCACGCGACCGGTCTCCCGCAGCTCGACCGCGAGCACCAGCCACTGCCCGGGCTCGCGCAGCTCGCCCTGGTCGAGCTTGACCCGCAGCGTCTCCTCCGTCGCGGCGCGGTCGCGCAGCGGCCACGGGACGTAGCGCACCACCTCGGGGTCGCCGTGGAAGACGACGAGGTCGTCGAGGTCGTCGGCGCGGTGCACGCGCAGCAGGAGCCGCTCGGTCTCGATCGGCAACCGGAGGTCGAGGTCGCTCACAGCGAGAAGTGCCCCGGCGCCAGGCTGCGCAGCACGCAGAACTCGTTGCCCTCCGGGTCGGCCAGCACGACCCACGACTCGTCGCCGGTCTGACCGACGTCGGCGTGCGTGGCGCCGAGCGCGAGCAGCCGCTCGAC
The DNA here is from genome assembly GCF_001428125.1 of Nocardioides sp. Soil774. Lineage (GTDB taxonomy): Bacteria > Actinomycetota > Actinomycetes > Propionibacteriales > Nocardioidaceae > Nocardioides. Next base: position 92,749 of record NZ_LMSM01000009.1, read on the forward strand.
CTCCTCGTCGCGGGAGCGGTCGACGGGGGAGAGGTCGAGGTGCATGCGGTTCTTCACCACCTTGTCCTCCGCCACGGCCGCCAGGAACATCGTCGGTGGCACCGGCCCGGTGCGTACGGCGTCGAGCAGGGCCTGGTCGCTCTCGCGGGCCGGACCGATCTCGACCAGACCCGGCTCCCGCTCGAGCACCACCCAGTCGAGGGCGGCGGTCCAGAACTCGGCCAGGCGGTCGGGGTCGTGGCAGTCGAGGGAGATCTCGGTCAGGCGGGAGGTCATGGTCGATCCAAACACGTGCGGCGGAGGTGGCCCCCGAAAGACCGGAACGAGGTCCACGACCGCCGCACGTGCGGTGCTCAGAAGTCCTCGTCGAACCCGACCGCGCCCGTCACCCCGACCTGGTAGGCCGAGACCTTGCGCTCGAAGAAGTTGGACAGCTCCTGCACGTCCTGCAGCTCCATGAAGGCCAGCGGGTTCCTCGAGCCGTAGATCACCGGCAGCCCGAGCCGCTCCATCCGGCGGTCGGCGACGTACTCGAGGTAGGAGCGCATGTCGGTGGTCGAGAGCCCGGCGACGCCGCCGCCGAGCAGGTCCTCGGCGAACTGCGCCTCCGCGTCCACGCCGTCGACGAGCATCTGCCGGACGTCTGCGGCCATCTGCTCGTCGAAGAGCTCCGGCTCCTCCTCGCGCACGGTGTCGACGACGTCGAAGGCGAACGCCATGTGCATCGACTCGTCGCGGAAGACCCAGTTGGTGCCGGACGCCAGGCCGTTGAGGAAGCCGCGCGAGCGCAGGAAGTAGACGTAGGCGAAGGCGCCGTAGAAGAACAGCCCCTCGATGACCGCGGCGAAGCAGATCAGGTTGAGCAGGAACTTCCGCCGGTGCTCGCGGGTCTCCAGCGCGTCGAGGTCGAAGACCGAGTCGATCCACCGGAAGCAGAAGTCGGCCTTGGCCTTGATGGAGGCGATGTTGTCAACCGCTGCGAACGCCTCGTGCCGCTCGGTCTCGTCGGGGACGTAGGTGTCGAGCAGGGTGAGGTAGAACTGCACGTGCACCGCCTCCTCGAACAGCTGCCGCGAGAGGTAGAGCCGGCCCTCGGGCGAGTTGATGTGCTGGTAGAGGTTGAGCACCAGGTTGTTGGCCACGATCGTGTCGCCGGTCGCGAAGAAGGCGACCAGCCGCGAGACGAGGTGCCGCTCGGCGTCGCTGAGCCGCTGGAGGTCCTTGAGGTCGGAGTGCAGGTCGACCTCCTCGACCGTCCAGGTGTTCTTGATCGCGTCGCGGTAGCGGTCGTAGAAGTGCGGGTAGCGCATCGGCCGCAGGGTGAGGTTCATCCCGGGGTCGAGCAACATCTGGGTCTTGACGTTCGTGGTGGTCACTGGCAGGCCTCGCAGTTCTCGGGGTTCTCCAGCGAGCAGGCGAGCGCCTCGTCGTCGGAGATGGTGGTGGGGACGACGGAGACCGTCGTCTGCTGGATCCGCGTCGCGGGACGCGAGCGCAGGTAGTACGTCGTCTTGAGGCCGGCCTTCCACGCGTGGAGGTACATCGAGGAGAGCTTGCCGATCGACGGCCCGGCGATGAAGAGGTTGAGCGACTGGCTCTGGTCGACGTACGCCGAGCGCTCGGCCGCCATGTCGATCAGCGCGCGCTGCGGCAGCTCCCAGGCGGTCCGGTAGAGCTCGCGGACCTCGTCCGGCAGCTGCGTCACGCCCTGCACCGACCCCTCCGCCCGCTTGATGGCCTCGCGGACCTCGGCGTTCCAGAGGCCGCGCGCCTTGAGCTCGCGGGTGAGTGCGGCGTTGACCTGGAGGAACTCGCCCGACAGCGTCTCGCGCTTGAACAGGTTGGACACCTGCGGCTCGATGCACTCGTAGCAGCCTGCGATCGAGGCGATGGTCGCCGTCGGCGCGATCGCGACCAGGAGGGAGTTGCGCAGCCCGTGCTCGGCGATGTCGGCGCGCACCCGGGCCCACCGCTCGGTCTGGGTGGGCGTCACGTCCCAGTGGTCCGGCTGGAGCACACCGGCAGCAGCGCGCGTCTCGGCGTACGCCGGGTGCGGGCCGTGGCGTCGAGCAAGGTCGACCGAGACCTCGAGCGCCGTCAGGTAGACCTCCTCCTGCACCCGGGTCGAGAGCTCGCGCGCCTCGGGGGAGTCGAAGGGCAGCCGCAGCGCGAAGAACGCGTCCTGCAGCCCCATCAGGCCCAGTCCGACCGGGCGCCAGCGCGGGTTGGACGCGGCCGCCTCGGTGCTCGGGTAGTAGTTGATGTCGATCACCCGGTCGAGCAGCGGCACGGCCGTGCGCACGGTGGCGCGCAGCTTGTCCCAGTCGATGCCGTCGGGTGCCAGGTGCTGGGCGAGGTTGATCGATCCGAGGTTGCACACGGCGGTCTCGCCGTCGGAGGAGACCTCGATGATCTCGGTGCAGAGGTTGGACAGGTGCACGACGGGACCGCCCGGGGTGTCCCGGGTCTGGTTGCACGTGCGGTTGGAGGCGTCCTTGAAGGTCATCCACCCGTTGCCCGTCTGGGCCAGCGTGCGCATCATCCGGCCGTAGAGCTCGCGCGCCCTGACCTTGCGGACGTAGCGGCCGTCGGTCTCCGCGCGACGGTAGGCCTCGTCGAACGCCTCCCCCCACAGGTCGGGCAGCTCGGGAGCCTGGTCGGGGTCGATCAGCGACCACTCGGCGTCGGCCTCGACGCGGCGCATGAACTCGTCGGGGATCCAGTGGGCCAGGTTGAGGTTGTGCGTGCGACGGGCGTCCTCGCCGGTGTTGTCGCGCAGCTCGAGGAACTCCTCGACGTCGGGGTGCCACGGCTCGAGGTAGACGCACGCCGCGCCCTTGCGGCGCCCGCCCTGGTTGACCGCCGAGACCGACGCGTCGAGGGTGCGCAGGAAGGGCACGATCCCGTTGGACTGGCCGTTGGTGCCGCGGATCAGGGCGCCGCGCGAGCGGACCCGTGAGAAGGCGATGCCGATGCCGCCGGCGAACTTCGACAGCTTCGCGACCTGGGCGTAGCGGCTGTAGATGGAGTCGAGGTCGTCGACGGGCGAGTCGACGAGGTAGCACGACGACATCTGCGTGTGGCGGGTGCCGGAGTTGAAGAGCGTCGGGCTGCTCGGCAGGTAGGCCAGCGACGACATCAGCCGGTAGAACTCGATGGCCTCGCCCGGGCTCTGCGCCAGCCCGCACGCGACGCGGAGCAGGAAGTACTGCGGGGTCTCGACGACCAGGCGGCTCGAGGGGTGGCGCAGGAGGTAGCGGTCGTAGACCGTGCGCAGCCCGAAGTACTCGAAGCGCCGGTCGCCGTCGAGGTCGACGGCGACGTCGAGCTTGCGGGCGTTGTCCTTGACGAAGCGCGCGGTGTCGTCGCCGATCAGGCCCTCGGCGTGGCCGAGCGCCACCGACTGGCTGAACGACATCACGCCCTGGTTGCGCACCTCCTTGTCGACGTAGCCCGCCAGCAGGCGTGCGGCGAGCCGGCTGTACTGCGGCTCCTCGCCGATCATCTCCGCGGCCGTCTGGATCGACAGCCGGTCCAGCTCGGCGGTGGTGGCGCCGTCGTAGAGCCCACTGATCGTGCGGGTCGCGACGCGCATCGGGTCGACGTCGGCCAGATCGGCACTGACCCGGTCGACGGCCCGGACGATCTTGTTGACGTCGACAGGCTCGCTGTCGCCGTTCCTCTTGCGCACCTGCATGGTCGTGCGCACCTGTGACTCGGTGATGGTCACTTCTCTCTCCTCGCGAGACGGACGGGGTCCGGGGTCGCGGGGAGGGGAGCGAAGGACGACGCTCGCTGCCGGCAGGTGCCGACGCGTGCGACGTACGTGCCCACCGGCCTTCCCACGAGGCCTCGGACCACCGCACCCGGTCGGGTGCGGTGCGCTGGCAGGTCTTCGGACTCGTGGGCGCGCCTCACGGACTGATCCGTTCGACCCCTACTGGCCGTCGCTTCCCAGACCTCCCGGTCCAGTGCTGTGTGACGGCTGTCGTTCCCACTCACCGCTGCGGGGCAGTCCCGGACTCACACCGGGTTCCCTCTTGCCTCGACGCGCCTGGGTGGCGCGCCGAACCAGCTGCGTGCACCACCATATGTAGGGCTTGTCGTGAAGTGGGGGACCAGATCTTGTGTCGGCGTGTTGCTGCGCCGGTCGGGCTCAGCCGGCGGCGTACGCCGTCGCGATCGCCGCGCCGAGCCGCGCGTTGTGCTCGACCAGCGCGATGTTGGCCCGCAACGACTCCCCGGACGTGATCTCCACGATGCGCCCGAGCAGGTAGGGCGTGGCGTCCTTGCCGCGGATGCCGAGGGCGTCCATGTTAGCGAGCGCGCGGTCGATGATCGCGCCGATCTCGTCGGCCGGGATCTCCGACTCGGCCGGGATCGGGTTGGCGACGACCACGCCGCCCTCGAGCCCGAGGTCCCACTTGGCGCGCATCAGCGCGGCGACCTCGGCGGGGGAGTCGACGCGCATCGGCGCGCCGAAGCCCGACGAGCGCGAGTAGAACGACGGGAACTCGTCGGTGCCGTAGCCCAGCACGGGCACGCCGAGGGTCTCGAGCTTCTCGAGCGTCAGGCCGATGTCGAGGATGCTCTTGACGCCGGCGCAGACCACCGCCACCGAGGTGGTCGAGAGCTCGGTGAGGTCGGCCGACACGTCGTACGACGTCTCCGCGCCGCGGTGCACCCCGCCGAGCCCGCCGGTCACGAAGACGTCGATGCCGGCGAGGGCCGCCAGCCGCATCGTCGAGGCCACGGTCGTCGCGCCGTGCAGGCCGCGCGAGACGACGTAGGGCAGGTCGCGGATGGAGACCTTGAGGACGGACTCGTCGGAGGCGAGCAGCTCGAGGTCGTCGGCCGACAGCCCGATCGTCGGCCGGCCGCGCAGCACGGCGATGGTCGCCGGCACCGCGCCGCCGTCGCGCACGATGCCCTCGACCGTGCGCGCCATCTCGACGTTCTGCGGGTAGGGCATGCCGTGGCTGATGATCGTGCTCTCCAGGGCGACGACGGGCTGCCCGGAAGCGATCGCGTCCCGGACCTCGTCGGTGACGTGCAGCATCAGCGGTTCTCCTTCAGGGCCTCGGCCAGGTCCGGCCGCACGGTGTGGGGACAAGCGATCGTGGCGGCAGCGGCGAGGTGGCCCCGGCGGGCCGCGGCGACCGGGTCGGCGCCGCGCAACCAGGCGGCGACCCAGGCGGCGAGCATCGCGTCACCCGCGCCGGTGACGTCGACCACCTCGGCCGCGACCGCCGGGAGGTGGACGGGCGCGGCGCCGCGGCTGCACATCCACGACCCGTCGGCGCCGTGGCGCACCCAGACGTGCTCCACGCCGCGGTCGTGGAGGTCGGTGACCGACTCCCGCCACGCCGCGGGCCGGCGGCCGGTGAGGGCGGCGAGCTCGTCGGTGTTGGGCGTGACGAGGAAGAGGTCGTGCACGAGGTCGGCGAGCCGCGCCGCCTTGGCGACCGACACGGGCTCGAAGGCCAGCGGCACGCGCGAGGCGGCGGCCGCGGCGACCACGCGGGCGGCCTGCGCGGGCGCGAGGTTGCCGTCGAGCACGACCAGCGCGGCGTCGGTGAGGTGGACGGTCTCGAGCTCCAGCGCGTCGACCGTGGCCATGTCGGACACCGCGGCCACGAGCTCACCGCGGTCGTCGAGCACCGCGGTGTAGGTGCCCGTCGCGCCCGGCACGCGGCGTACGGCCGACACGTCGGCCCCGCACTCCGCCGTCACCCGCAGTGCCTCGGCGCCGAAGGCGTCGTCGCCGACCGCCGACACGAGCCGCACGGGCGCGCCCAGCAGCCCGAGGCAGGCGGCGATGTTGCGACCGACGCCGCCGGGGGAGATCCGGGTGTGGCCGGGGTTGCTGGTGGCGGGCACGAGAGGCGCGGAGGACCGCGCGACGACGTCCATGTTGGTCCCGCCGACGACCACCACCCACTGCTGCACGCGCAGATCCTGACAGAGCGCTCGGCAGCCTTCACAGGAACCGCACAGGTGGCTCCCACCGCAGTGCCAGCAGCCATCGGCACGCTCGAGCCATGACCCTCCTCCACGAACCGGCGCCGGCGACCGCCCGCGACGTACGACGACTCGGTGCCCGTGCCCGCCGTGACGCGGGCGTCCGCCTCGCCGCCGGCAGCACGCTGTGGCTCTCGCTGCTGCTCGTCACCTGGTGGTGGGTCACCGGCGGCGGCATCGGCCAGCTCGGCGGGTGGGCCACCGGGCTGCAGTCCGTCGGCCGCATCACCGGCCTCACGTCCGCCGTGCTGCTGCTCGCACAGGTCCTGCTGATGGCACGCGTGCCGGTGCTCGAGCGTGCCTTCGGCCAGGACGAGCTCGCCCGGCTGCACCGCATTGTCGGCTTCTCCTCCTTCAACCTGATGCTCGCCCACCTCGTCACCATCACGTGGGGCTACGCCGGCGGCTCGCTGACCTCGACCCCGCGCACCCTGTGGGACCTGGTCGTCAACTATCCGGGCATGCTGCTCGCCACGGCGGCCACGCTGTGCCTGGTGATGGTCGTCGTGACGAGCGTCCGTGCGGCCCGGCGCAAGCTGCGTTACGAGTCGTGGCACCTCCTGCACCTCTACGCCTACCTCGGTGTCGGCCTCGCCATCCCGCACCAGCTCTGGACCGGCACGGACTTCACGTCCTCAACCGGACGCCAGGTGTTCTGGTGGACGTCCTGGGGCCTCGCCGCCGCCGGCGTGCTGGTGTGGCGGGTCGCGTTGCCGGTCTGGCGCAACGTGCGCCACGACCTCCGGGTGGCCGCCGTGGTCCCCGAGGGGGACGGCATCGTGTCCGTGCACTTCACGGGACGCGACCTCCACCGACTGCCCGTCGAAGCGGGCCAGTTCTTCACCTGGCGCTTCCACGGCCGACCCGGCTGGTCCCGCGCCAACCCCTACTCCCTGTCGGCCGCCCCCGACGGCCGCTCCCTGCGGATCACCGTCCAGGACGTCGGCGACGGCAGCGGGGCGGCGGCCGGCCTGACGGTCGGCTCCCGCGCCTGGGTCGAGGGACCGTACGGCCGGCTCAGCCCGCGAGCCCGCGGCCGCCACAAGGTGCTGATGATCGGTGCCGGCGTCGGCATCACCCCGCTGCGCGCGCTGGCCGAGGGCCTCGACTACGCCCCCGGCGAGGCGATGCTGCTCTACCGCACGTCGGCCGCACCGCTCTTCGTCGACGAGCTCAACGCCCTTGCGCAGCACCGCGGTCTGGTCGTGTGGGGCCTGCCCGGTCGCCGACGCGGCCCCGACTCATGGCTGGGCAGCGGTGTCGACGCACCCACTGACCTGGCCGCCCTGACCTCCTGGGTCCCGGATGTCGCGGAGCGCGACGTCTACCTCTGCGGGCCCCGCGTCTGGACCGACCTCGTGCTGCGCGACCTCCGCGCGGCCGGGGTGCCCGAGCACCACATCCATCTCGAGAACTTCGGCTGGTGAGACCCGTGAAACGCATCGTCCTCTGGGTGCTGAGCACCCTCTCCGCCGTGGTGGTCCTCTTCGGCTACCACACCTCCACCTCCTCGACCATGGCCACGAGCACGGGGGGCACCTTCTCCGGCTCGCTGCAGGGACAGTCGACCTCGGGCACCACGTCCGGCGGCGGTACGACGACGGGCGGCAGCGCGCCGCCGAACGGCTCGAACGGCTCGAACGGCTCGAACGGGTCCAGCGGCTCCAACGGCTCCAACGGCTCCAGCAGGACCGTCACGGGCGACACCGCGCGGACCCAGTGGGGGCCCGTCCAGGTCCAGCTCGACGTGAAGGGCTCGACCATCACCAACGTCACGATCCTGCAGTACCCCAACGGCAACGGCACCGACATCCAGATCGCCAACTACGCCCTGCCGCAGCTGATCCAGGACACCCTCGACTCCCAGGGCCACAACGTCTCGATGGTCAGCGGGGCCACCTACACCAGCCAGGGCTACCTGCAGTCGCTGCAGAGCGCGATCGACCAGGCGGGGCTGTGACCACCGCTGCAGGCGCCGACGTCGCCCGGCGCGTCGAGCACGTGATGGGGATGCCGGTCAGCCTCGCCCTGCGCGGGCGGCTCGCGCACTCGGCAGAGGCCGAGGAGGCGTGGCAGGCCGCGCTGGCCGAGCTGCGCTGGGTCGACGCGGTCTTCAGCACCTGGCGCACCGCCAGCCAGGTCTCGCGGCTCGGCCGGGGCGAGCTCGCGGTCGAGGACTGCGACCCCGCCGTGGCCGAGGTGATCGCGCTGGGCGAGGCCGCACGCGCCTCGTCGGGCGGCGCGTTCGACATCTGGCGGCCCGACGCGGACGGCGTACGCCGGCTCGACCCCAGCGGCGTCGTGAAGGGCTGGGCGGTCGACCGGGCCGTGGTGCCGCTGCTCGCGCTGGAGGGCACCGACGTGTGCCTCTCCGCAGGTGGCGACATGGTCTGCCACGTCGCCGACCCCGGTGGCGAGCCGTGGAGCATCGGCATCGAGGACCCTCGCGACCCCTCGCGGTTGGTGGCCACCGTGCCGGTGCACCGCGGCGCCGTCGCCACCTCGGGCTCGGCGCACCGCGGCGAGCACGTCGTGGACGCCCGCTCGGGAGAGGCGGCCGGCGCGCTGGCGTCGGTGACCGTCGTCGGTGCCGACCTGACGAGCGTCGACATCGACGCCACCATCGCGCTCGCGCTGGGCGTCGACGGCCCCGCCTGGCTCCGGTCGCGGCTGCGCACGGGGCTCGTGGTGTGGGCCGACGGGCGCGCCGAGACCGTGGCGTGAGGCGCGTCGCGGGCGTAGCGTCCTCGGCATGGTCGTCACGGGGATCGTCATCGGTGTGGTCGTGCTCGTCGTGCTGGTGCTCAGCGAACGCCAGAGGCGGCGTGACTGGGAGGACCTCACCCGACCGGGGATGGGGGCGCGTCGCACCCGGCCCGGGACCGGCACCGGTCACCTCGGCGAGGCGCCGGTGACGATCCACCACCGCCTCGGCGGTCGCGGCCGCAACGACTGAGCGGCCCGCTCAGATCTCGTCGTCGACGTACGTCGGTGAGGCCACGCGCAGCCCGGCGAGGGTCAGCGGCACCGAGGTGAGCGCGAGCAGCACGATCACCAGCGACCACCCGCCCGTCGCGTCGTGGAGCAGGCCGACGAGGAAGGGCCCGATCGCCGCGAGCGCGTAGCCGACGGGCTGGACGAAGCCGGACAGCTGCGCGGTGACCGACGGGTGGCGGGTGCGGGCGGTGATGAGCGCGATGGCGGTCGGGAAGGCGAGGCCGGAGAGGCCGAGCATCAGCGCCCAGAGCCACGGCACGGTGGCGGGTGCGACGAGCAGGCCGGTGTAGCCGAGCGCGAGCATCACGCCGAAGGTCACCATCCAGGCATGCAGGCCGCGGCTGCGCGCGATGACGGTCGGCATGACGAGCGCGCCGACGATGCCGACGCTGGAGAGCAGCGCCTGCAGCGCGCCGGCCGAGGAGGCGGAGATGCCGGCGTCGCGGTAGATCTGCGGCAGCCACCCGAACTGGACGTAGGCGTGCATCGACTGCACCCCGAAGAGCACCGTCAGCGCGACCGCGGTGGGGGAGTGCGCGATCCGCCCGGTGGGCGCCGGTCCGCTGCTGACGCTGTGCTCGCTCGGCGAGCGGTGCTCGCGCCACGCGACCCAGCCCCACACGGGCACGGCGAGGAGCAGCAGCAGGCCCCACATGCCGAGCCCGGCGCGCCACGAGCCGCTCGCCTCGCTCACCGGGGCGGTGGCGAGCGAGCCGAGAGTGCCGCCGACGACGAGGCCGGTGCCGTAGACGGTCATCAGCACGACGGTGTGCCCGTGCGCCTTGATCCACGCCGGGACGACGACGTTGCCCACGGCCATGCCCGCGAGTGCCAGCACGGTGAGGAGGAGGAAGAGCGGCACGCTGTCGGTCGTCACCCGCAGCAGCAGCCCGGCTGCCGCGGCGGCGAGCCCGGTCGCGACGGCGGCGGTCATGCCCACCCGGCGCGCGAAGCCGACGGCCAGCGCGCCGACCAGGCCGAAGCACAGGCCCGGCAGCCCGGTCATCGCGCCGGCGACACCGGCGCTCATGCCGAGGCCGTCGCGCACCTCCTGCAGCACCGGCCCCGGGGAGGACGCGCCCGGGCGGAGGTTGATCGAGACCAGCACGACGGCGGCGAGCAGGACGCCGTAGCCGACCGCGGAGGAGCGGCTGGAACGGGTGGGGCGGGCGTCAGCGTCGGGCACGTGCACCGACTCTAGGCACGGCTCGGGGCAGCACCAGCAGCGCCCCGAGGACGAGGGTCGCCACCACGACGAAGGGCGTCGCGGTGCCCTGGCCGCTGACCTGCCGCAGCAGCATGCCCCCGACGAGGGCGCCCAGCCAGACCACGACCCCGGACGTCACGGCACCCGGCGGCCGCCGCGTCACGGCCAGCACGGCCCAGGCGAGGAGCGCCCCGGCCAGGAACGGCCAGGCGGTGGTCCACCAGCCGCCCAGGCTCAGGGAGCCGTAGTGGCTGAGACGGCCCACGACCGCGAAGACACCGACGAGCAGGAGGTCGACCAGCAGCCACATGACGATCAGCCTAGGGAGCGCCCTGATGGGCGTGGCTAGGCTCGGTGCATGAGGTCGACGGTCCACTGGGGCGTGGCGCACGGCCTGCCCACCATCTTCCTGCGGCGGGCGGCCGCGCAGGGCGACCTGCAGGCCCGCATGATCCGGGTGGGCTCGCGCGGCACCGACGACGTGTTCGACCTGGTCGAGGAGATCCGGTCGCGCGGGCCGCTCTACCGCTCGCGGATCGGCCACGTCGCCACCAGCCACGACGTCGTACGCCACGTGCTCACCAGCGACGACTTCCGCACCGGCCTGCCGACCGCGCAGGGACCGCTGGGCCGGGTGTCGCGCTGGGCGGCGCCCACCACGTTGCACCCGGTGGAGCCGCCCTCGCTGCTCGTCACCGAGCCGCCCGACCACACGCGCTACCGCAAGCTCGTCACGCGGGTGTTCACCATGCGCGCCGTCGAGCGGCTGCGCGAGCGCACCGAGGAGATCGCCGCCGGCCTGCTCGACTCGCTCGAGGCGCGCGCGGACGGCCCGGTCGACCTCGTCGAGGCCTACTGCGCGCAGCTGCCGGTCACCGTGATCGCGGAGATCCTCGGGGTGCCGGAGGCCGAGCGCGGGCGGGTGCTGGAGTTCGGCTCCGCCGCGGCGCCGAGCCTCGACCTCGGGCTGGGCTACCGGCGCTACCGCGCGGTCTCGCGGGCCCTCGCGCAGTTCGACGCCTGGCTCGGGCACCACCTCGACGACCTGCGTCGCGAGCCCGCCGAGCACCTGCTCGGCCAGCTGGTCGCGGTGCGCGAGGAGGGGCAGGGGCTCAGCGAGTCCGAGCTCAAGGCCACCGCCGGGCTCGTGCTGGCCGCCGGCTTCGAGACCACCGTCAACCTCCTCGGCAACGGCATCGCGCTCCTGCACGACCACCCCGACGAGCGCGCTCGCGTGGTGGCCGACCCGGCGCTGTGGCCCAACGTCGTCGAGGAGGCGCTGCGGCTCGACCCGCCGGTGCTGCTGACCGGGCGGATGGCGGCACGCGACACCGAGCTCGCCGGGCAGCCGGTGCGCGCGGGCTCGATGGTGACCGCCGTCCTCGCCGGCGCCAACCGCGACCCCGAGGTCTTCCCCGACCCGCTCCGCTTCGACGTCGCGCGCCCCAACGCCCGCGACCACATCTCCTTCTCGGCCGGGCGCCACCACTGCCTCGGCGCCCAGCTGGCGCGGATGGAGGGCGAGGTCGGGCTGCGCGCGATCTGGGACCGCTTCCCCGACCTGCGGCTCGAGGCGGGCGCACGCCGCCGCGAGACCCGCATCCTGCGCGGCTTCGAGACGCTCCCGGCGACCTTGCGTCCCTGAGCGCGGAGGAGCAGGTACGGTCCACCGGTGCCGATCCGGGGAGCAGCGCGCCTGCTCGTGCTGCTCGTGACCGCCTGCGTCCTCGCCGTCTCGGGCCCGGCGCTGGCCCGGACCGACGTCCCGCGCCCGGTGCTCGACGTCGACTTCCCCGACCCGGCGGTCGTCTCGACGCCCGGCGGCCTGGTGGCCTACGCCACGGGCGACCGCGTGCCCCACGCCTGGTCGCGCAGCGCCGACGGTCCGTGGCGACGCGGCGGCAGCCTGCTGGCGCACCGGCCGTCGTGGTCGCGCGAGGGCGGGGTCTGGGCGGTCGACGTGGCGCGCGTGCGCGGGCACTGGCTGCTCTACTTCGCCACCCCCGTGAAGGGCATGGGGGAGCACGGCCGCTGCATCGGCGTGGCCCGCTCGACCTCGGCCCGCGGCCCGTTCCGGCCGGTCGGCAGCGCGCCGCTGGTGTGCCCGTCCTACGCCGCGACGCCGACCGCGCAGGACCCGCTCCTGCCGCGCGACCCCACGCTGCCGCGCGCCGGCGTCATCGACCCGTCGTGGTTCCGCGACGCCGACGGGTCGACGTACCTGCTCTACAAGACCGACCGCCGGCCCGCGACCGTGCGGATCGTGGCGCTGGCCCGCGACGGGCAGTCGGTGCGGACCGGCGCGTCGAGCGTGGAGCTCGTCCGCTCGGCCGGCGTGCTGGAGAACCCGGTGCTGGCGCAGCGGCCCGAGGGATACGTCCTGCTGGCCTCGGAGGGCGACTGGACCCGCTGCGGCTACCGCACCCGCTGGCTGCGCTCGACCAGCCTGCTCGACTGGTCGCTCGCCGAGACCGGGACGCTGCTCGACACCGCGACGACGGGCCTGTGCGGCCCGGGCGGCGCCGACCTCGTCGACCTGCCCGACGGGCGCACGCTGGCGTTCCTGCACGGGTGGACCTGCCGCGGGACCTCGCTGCCGTGCACCGGCACGGGCAAGTGGGACCACAAGCCCGCGGCGCGCGGCCACCGAGCGATGTACGCCGCCCAGCTCGACTGGGTGGGCGGCCTGCCCGTCGTCGCCGGGTGGCTCGACCCGCGCGGAGCGCCTGCCGGCGACCCGCGCCTCAGCGGTCGAACCAGGCCCGGTCCATCGACACGATCCACCGTCGCCGGGGGTGCTCGGTGACCGACCACAGGCGGTCGGTCGAGGGCCAGTAGCTCAGGTCCTCCGGGCCCATCGGCAGCGCCCAGCGTCGCTCCGTCATCGAGCCCGGCTGCCCGGACCACACCGAGCCCGGCATCCACGGCCCGTGCGAGACCGTGACGTGGAAGCGGCCGGCCGCGAGCACCGCGCCCTGCATCTGCCGCACCCCGCCGTCGTCGAGGGCCAGCGGTCGCGAGAACCCGTCGTCGCCCGTGGCCAGCTCCCCCGTCGCGGGGTCGAGGGGGTAGCGAGCCAGTCGGGTGGTGGCGCTCGCGCTCGCGGCGTACTCGCCGGCGACGAGCGCCGGCGGGTCGGAGTGCCGGTCGAGCGACATGAAGGAGTAGCGCAGCTTCTCGTGGCCCTCGTCGGTGAAGGCCTTGTGGGTCGAGCGCACCGGGAGGACGTAGCGGTGGCCGAAGGCGTGCAGCCGGGTGCCGTCGAGGCCGAGCTCGTCGGGGTGGTCGTCGTCGCCGGGCACGCGCATGATGTCGTCGACGCGCGCGGTCACGAAGCCGCGCCCGGTGGCCGCGACGTGGAGGTAGGGCCCCGCCCACACGATGCCCCCGGCGTGGACGTTCAACGGCCTGAGGACGAGCGTGCCGGTCTCGTCGAGCACCGGCGAGACCAGCAGCACGTGACGGTAGCGGCCGGAGTCGAGGTCGGCGAAGGTGACCCGCGAGCCGCGCTTCACCCCGTCGCGGCCCGTCGAGTACCACGTCGCGACGACCACCCGACGCCCGTCGACGACCTCGGCGTCGGAGGCGTCCGCGCTGGTCGAGATGCCCTGGGGATACCACTGCACGTCGCGCTCGTCGTAGGCGTCCCAGCGCCACGCCTCGCGCACCGCGCGCCCCAGCAGGCGCGGCGCCCGGGAGCGTCGCAGCGGCCACTTGAGGTCGCCCAGCAGCCCGCTGAGCCCGGCCGGGTCACCCAGCACCGCTGCGAGCGCCTCGATCTCACGGACGTTCTCGTCGGTGCGCCGCAGGTGCACCCCTTCGACGTACGCCGCCTCCGACGCGACCTGCGACGCGGCCGTCCCGGCCGGGGGCGCGGCTGCGGGGTCGGCCGTGGGGTCGGGCTCTCCGGCTGGCTGCATGTCCTCGACCCTAGCCACGGCGCGGCTGTCCCCCCGTCCCCCTTCGGGGTAGTCCGCATCAAACGACTTGTCGATGACCACGTGGAGGAAGCTTCTTGATGCGGACTACCGCGAGGTCGATGGCGGTCAGGGGCCGCCAGCCGTCCACAGGCCCGGCTCGGTACGTGTCGTCCACAGGATGCTGCCGACGCTGACCGTCAACGTCGGTGGGCCTCCGTGCGATGGACTCCATGGACCGACGAAGACCCCACGCCTGGGAGGAGCGCCCGAGCGGACTGCTGGCACCGGTGCGGCTCGACCCCCAGGGCAAGGACGGACCGACCCGCAACCAGGTGGCCGGGCCGCGGTGGCGGCGTACGTCACCGGGACGCTATGTGCCGGCGTCCACCGACCGCGAATGCATCCACCAGCACATCCTCGAGCAAGGGCACCGGATCGGTGCCCACGGTGCGGTGACCGGGTGGGCGGCCCTGCGGTTCCGGGGGGCTGCCTACTTCGACGGTCTCGAAGGGCGGGGTGCCGGCGGGCTCGCCCCGGTCCCCATCGTGACGGGCGGCGCGCTGCTCCGCCCGGACCCCAGTGTGCTGGTCAGCCGCGCTCAGCTCGCGGAGTGCGAGCGGGAGCTCGTGGAGGGGATCTGGGTGGCGACGGCGGAGCGGGCACTGTTCGACGAGGTCCGCCGTCACGGCAGGCTGCGCCAGGCGATCGCTGACATCGAGGTCGCCGCGGCGGCTGGGCTCATCGGCTTCACGGAGTTCGCTGCCTACGTCGCTCCCCGGAACCCGTGGACCGGCATCGCTCTCGCGCGCGAGGCGGCGGCGCTCGCGGGGTTCGGATGTTGGTCGAGACCCGAGGTGGGGATGGCGCTCATCTGGTTGCTGGACGCCGAGCTCGGGCGGCCCCGGTGCAACGTGCCGGTCTTCGACCGCGCAGGCAGGCTGGTCGCGATCGTGGACCTGCTCGATCCCGAAGCCGGGTGCGTCGGCGAGTACCAGGGCTCCGAGCACAAGGACGGTGACCGGCATCGCAGGGACGTGGCACGCGAGCAGGCCCTGCGGGACGTCGGCCTCGAGTGCTTCGAGGTGGTCGGTGGAGACCTGGGCGATCGTGACCTGGTCGAGAAACGCATGCATGCTGCCCGTGACCGGTCGCTGTTCCGTGCTCCGGCCGATCGACTCTGGACGCTGGACCCGCCCGCGTGGTGGGCGGCCTGGGCGGCCGCCCGGGGGCTCTGACGCTGTGATCTCGGGGTAGTCCGTATCAACTGACTTGTCCCTGGGCTGAAGGCACAAGCCTTTTGATGCGGACTATCGCGAGGGAGGGAGGACAGCCCAGCCACCGTGGACAATGACCCCGTGAGGGCGATCTTCTTCGACGAGACCGACGCGCAGGCGGTCGTGGCGCGGCTGCGCGCCGACGGCTTCGAGGCCGCGCTCGAGCGCGAGCGGCTGGCGGGGGAGGACGACGACGAGGACCACCCGTGGGCGGTGGTCAGCGACGCGCCGGCCTTCATGCTCGAGGTGCTCGTCGACACCCATGATGGGTGGCTCGACGAGGGCGACGACGACGCCGGGGAACACACGACCCCGCTCGCGCCGTTGGACCTGCCGACGGCGCCGAGGACCGTCAAGCGCCCCGACCTAGGCTGAGGTACATGACCGATCGCCGCATCCTGCTCGTGCACGCCCACCCCGACGACGAGTGCATCAACAACGGCGCCACGATGGCGCGCTACGTCGACGAGGGCGTCGGGGTCACGCTCGTGACGTGCACCGCCGGCGAGATGGGCGAGGTGCTCGTGCCCGACCTCGCGCACCTGGCGTACGACGAGAAGGGTGGCCTGGGCGACCACCGCCGCGGCGAGCTCGACGAGGCGATGGCGGTCATCGGGGTCACCGACCACCGCTTCCTCGGCGGCTACGGCCGCTTCCACGACTCGGGCATGGCGTGGCACGAAGAGGGTCACGCCGTCGCGGCCGAGACGATCCCGGACAACGCCTTCTGGAGCGCCGACCTCAACGAGGCAGCCGACGAGCTGGTGAAGGTGATCCGCGAGGTGCGCCCGCAGGTGCTCGTCACCTACGACCAGTTCGGCGGCTACGGCCACCCCGACCACATCCAGGCCCACCGCGTCGCGATGTACGCCGCCCAGCTCGCGGCCGCGCCGTCCTACAAGCTCGAGCTCGGCGAGCCGCACGACATCGCGAAGATCTACTGGACGGCGATGAGCGAGTCGCGGATGCGCGAGAGCCTGCGTCAGCTGCGTGAGTCGGGCGACACCGAGACGTTCAAGGGCATGGAGCCCGACGGCAAGCTCCCGCCGTTCGTCACCCCCGACGAGCTGATCAGCGCCCGCGTCGACGGCAGCGCCACGGTCCAGCGCAAGATGGACGCGCTGCGCAAGCACGCGACCCAGGTCGAGCAGGACGGCCACTTCTTCGCGGGCGCCGAGAGCGGGCACTCGTGGTGGTCCGACGAGTTCTACCGGCTGGTCAAGGGCACCCCCGGCCCGACCGACGCCGACGGCTTCGAGGACGACCTCTTCGCAGGTCTGTGAGTCGATGAAGGTCGTGCTGACGCTGGTCGTCGGGGTGCTCTCCGGCGCTGCCGGGACGGTGCTCCACCAGCGCTGGTGGGGCCTCGCGCTCGCCCTCGCCACGGGTGTCGTCGTGCTCGCCTGGCTGCCGCCCGGCACGGGTCGCGTCGCCTTCGCGCTGGGCTGGTGGGTGCCGGTGCTGCGCGGGGCGCTGGAGCGTCCGGCGGGCGGGTTCCTGATCGGCGCCGACGCGACGGGCTGGTCGTTCCTGGCCGGGTCGGCGGTGCTGCTGCTCGCGTCGCTCGCGACGGTGGCGTCGCGGCGCAGACGCGCCGGGGATCCGGGAGTTGGCGACCCGGCCACCTAAACTCGCCGCGTGCCGAAGAACCCGCCGCGCCCGGACCAGCCCCGCGACAAGGCGGGCGCGAAGGTCGTCTTCTGGCTCCTGCTGGGCCTGGTGGTGCTCTTCGGCGGGTTGTACGTCGCCGCCCACGAGGTCGCCGGCGACAGGGTGCCGCGCAACACCACCGTGTCGGGGGTGCGGATCGGCGGGCACCCGCAGGGCGAGGCCGCGCAGCGCCTGCAGGCCGGGCTCGCCGAGCAGGTCCAGCGCGACATCTCGACCACCATCGACGGCCAGCCGGTCGCCCTCGACCCGGCCCGGCTGGGGCTGTCGGTCGACTACGACGCCTCGGTCGCGGAGGCCGGCGGCGAGCGCACCTGGGACCCCGCGCGCCTGTGGGACTACTTCACCGGCGGTGACGACCTCGAGGCCGAGGTCGTCGTCGACGACGCCGCTTTCAACGCCTACGTCGCCGAGCTCGACGCCGAGCACGGCACGCCTGCCCGCGACGGCGCGGTCGCCTTCGACGGCATCGAGATCCGTACGACGAAGGCGCGCACCGGGCAGGCGCTGGACCCGAGCGACACCCTGGCCGCGGTGCAGGACGCCTTCCTGGCCGAGACGCCCGACGTCGTGGCGCTCGAGACCGCGGACGTGGTGCCGGCCATCGACGCAAGCGACGTCCAGGAGGCGCTCGACGGCTTCGCCTCCCCGGCCGTCGCTGCCCCGGTCACCCTCGCCTTCGAGGGCTCGGAGGTGAAGGTCTTCCCCGCCGACTACACCGCCGCCCTCTCGCTCGTGCCCGCCGACGGCGAGCTCGTCCCCACCCTCGACGCGGCCGTCCTCGCCGACGTCGTGGGCTCGAAGGTGACCAGCGGCGCCCCGGTCGACGCGACCATCGCCCTCGTCGGGGGCCGCCCGCAGGTCGTGCCGGCCAGGCCGGGCGTGACGTTCGACCCCGCCGAGCTCGAGGCCGGCTTCCTCGACGTCGTCGCGCAGCCGCAGGGCGAGCGCCGGCTCGAGCTGACTGCGAAAGTCGCCGAGCCCGACTTCACCACCAAGGACGCCCGCGCGCTCCGCGTCCGCGAGCAGGTCTCGACCTTCACGACGTACTTCCCCTACGCGGAGTACCGCAACACCAACATCGGCCGTGCCGCCGAGCTCGTCGACGGCACCCTGCTCAAGCCGGGTGAGACCTTCTCCCTCAACGGCGTCGTCGGTGAGCGCACCGAGGAGAACGGCTTCACCAAGGGCTACATCATCAACGACGGCATCCTCGTCCAGGACCTCGGCGGCGGCGTCTCCCAGATGGCCACGACGACCTTCAACGCGATGTTCTTCGCCGGCCTCGAGGACGTCGAGCACAAGCCGCACTCGTTCTACATCGACCGCTACCCGATCGGCCGGGAGGCGACCGTCGCCTGGGGCGCGGTGGACCTGCGCTTCCGCAACGACACCCCCTACGGCGTGCTCATCGACACCTCCTTCACCGACTCGACGCCGACCTCCTCGGGCGCCGTGACGGTGTCGATGTGGTCGACGAAGTGGTGGAACATCACCACCAGCACCGGGGAGCGCTACAACCTCACCCAGGCGAAGGTCCGTCGCATCGACGACCTGAAGTGTCACCCCAACGAGGGCTTCGGCGGCTTCGACATCGACGTGGTGCGCTCCTTCGAGCCGGTCGGGGACAACACCGGGTCGCGCGAGGACGAGGTCTTCCACACGACCTACACCCCGAGTGACACGGTGATCTGCACCAACCCCGACGCGGTGGACGAGTAACGCCGTGCTGGTCCACCTGCGCCTCACGGTGCCGAGCGAGCTGAGCAACGACGTCGTCGACCTCCTGCGCCACGAGGACCGCTCGGCCAACCTCACCGTCCACCCCGGCGCGTCGCTGTCACCGGTCGGCGACCTGGTCGAGTGCGACGTGGCGCGCGAGCTGGCCGGCGAGCTCATCGGCCGCCTGCGCAGGCTGGGCCTGCACGAGACCGGCGGCATCGTGGTCACCACCCCCACCTCGACGCCGTTCGCCGCCGCCCGGCGGCTCGAGCACGCCGCGCCCGGCGACCCCGACGACGCGGTCATCTGGGAGAGCGTCGTGGAGCAGTGCTACGACGCCAGCCGGCCGACGGTGTCCTACTACCTCTTCTTCGTCCTCGCGACGCTCCTGGCCGCGGTCGCGGTCATCACCGACTCGGCCGTGCTGGTCATCGGGGCGATGGTCGTCGGGCCGGAGTTCGGCACCGTCGCGGCCGTCGCGACCGGGCTCGTCCTGTGGCGACCGGGGCTGACCACGCGCGCGCTGCGCCTGCTCGTCAGCGGCGCGGTCATCTCGGTCGTGGTGGTCGCGCTGCTCAGCCTGGTGGCCTCGTCGGCCGGTCTCATCAGCGCCGACATGGTCACCCGGGCACGCCCGCAGACGGGCTTCATCTGGCACCCGGACCGGTGGTCGTTCATCGTCGCGCTGATCGCGGGTGCGGCCGGCGTGCTCGCGCTGACCACCGCGCGGGCCAACGCGATGGTCGGGGTGTTCATCTCGGTGACGACGATCCCCGCGGTGGGCAACCTCGCCCTCGCGATCGGCGTGTGGGCGCCGTCGGAGGCGCGCGGCTCGCTCGCCCAGCTCGGTCTCAACATCGCCGGGATGGTGGTCGCCGGCGTGCTCGTGCTGGCGTTGCAGCGGCTGCTGTGGGTGCGCACGCTCACTGCTGCCCAGCGGCTGTTCAGCCGCGGGGATCAGCGCGCGACGAGGTAGCGGTTGAGGTGGTGGGTGCGGAACCCGAGCCGGTCGTAGAGCGCGCGAGCCGCGGTGTTGTCGCCCTCCACGTGCAGCCAGGCGGTCCGCGCGCCCCGCGCGGCACCCCAGTCGAGGAGCTCGGCGACGACGCCGGTCGCCAGCCCGCGACGACGGTCCTCGGGACGCACGTGCAGCGAGTGCAGGCACAGCCAGTCGCCGTCGAGCGACGCCTCGCCGCCACCCGCGCCGTGGGGCAGCCGGACCGTCACGCGCGTCGGGGACTCGTCGGCCTCGACGTCGTCCGGCGGCGGAGGGAGACGGCGTACGACCTGGGCGAGCGGCGCGAGCATCGTCTCGGAGTCGCCGGTGCCGAAGGGCTCCCACCCCAGGGCGCGGAGGCCGCGCTCCACCTCGCCGTCGCGCTCGACCTGCGCCAGCGCCACCCGCTCCAGCCGCGCGTACGCCGCCCGCACGTGCGCGGACGCCTCGGCGAGCGGCACGCCCGGGTCGCCCATCGCGAGCGCTGAGTTGCCCCGCTTGAGCAGCCGGCCGCCGATGGGCGGCGAGCTGCGCACGACCCACTCGCCCAGTGGCTCGCGCGCCACCTCGGCCCAGTCGGCGAAGGAGTGCAGCTCGACCTCGCGGGCGCTGACCCGCGCCCGCACCGACGCGCGGGGCGGCACGGGCTTGCCGGTGACGACGTCGGCCAGGGCCACCACGACCGGGCCGGCCCGGTCAGGTGGGCCGTCGCGCTCGATCGTGAGGGAGTCCGCGCCCCACGACGTACAGGTGCCCAGGACGTCGGTGGCGCGACCGTCGGGGAGCAGGTGCCGCACGACGACCCGCTGGCCGACGACGTGGGGCCCGAGGCCGTGGCTGCCCACCCGCGGGTCCGATGGGTGGTGTCCCCGCTCCTCGGCCATGCGCGGGATACTAGAGTGGCGTCCGCTCGCCCCACCCATGCGTCTTGTAGGAGGACCTGGTGACCTACGTCATCGCCCAGCCGTGCGTCGACCTCAAGGACCGCGCGTGCGTCGACGAGTGCCCCGTCGACTGCATCTACGAGGGCAAGCGGATGCTCTACATCCACCCTGACGAGTGCGTCGACTGCGGTGCCTGCGAGCCGGTCTGCCCGGTCGAGGCGATCTTCTACGAGGACGACACCCCGGAGGAGTGGAAGGGCTACTACGACGCCAACGTGCACTTCTTCGACGACCTCGGCTCGCCCGGCGGCGCCGCCAAGATGGGCGTCATCGACAAGGACCACGAGCTCGTCGCCGCGCTGCCCCCGCAGGAGCACGACGAGTGACCGACCTTCCGCTGGTCGAGGAGGTCGCCCAGCGGCCGTCACGAGACCACCGGAAGGTCTCCGGCCGGCTCCCGGACTTCCCCTGGGACAAGCTCACGGCGTACGCCGCCACGGCGCGCAGCCATCCCGACGGGGTGTGCGACCTGTCGGTCGGCACCCCCGTCGACCCCACGCCGGAGGTCGTGCAGCAGGCGCTGCGTGACGCCTCCGACGCGCCGGGCTACCCCACCACGATCGGCCTCGAGGCGACCCGCCGCGCGGCGATCAGCTGGCTGGAGCGCCGCCACGGGGTGAGCGGGCTGGGGCTCGACGGCGTGCTGCCGGTGATCGGCTCCAAGGAGCTGATCGGCTCGATGGCGGTGCACCTGGGCATCGGCGCGGGCGACCTGATCGGCTACCCCGCCCTGGCCTACCCGACGTACGAGGTCGGCGCGGCCCTGGCGGGTGCGGAGAGCCTCGCGACCGACTCGCTGACCGCGTTCGGCCCGCGCACGCCGCGGCTGCTGTGGATCAACAGCCCCGCCAACCCGAGCGGCCGGGTGCTCCCGCTCGACCACCTGCGCAAGGTGGTCGACTGGTGCCGCGAGCGCGGCACGGTCCTGGTCTCCGACGAGTGCTACGTCGAGTGCGCGTGGGAGGGCGAGGCGCCGCTGTCGGTCCTCGACCCCCGGGTCAACGGCGGCTCCCACGAGGGCCTGCTGGCGGTCCACTCGCTGTCGAAGCGCTCCAACCTCGCGGGCTACCGCTGCGCCTTCGTCGCCGGCGACCCCGCGATCGTGGGCGAGCTGCTCGCGGTCCGCAAGAACCTCGGCCTGCAGATGCCCGCGCCGCAGCAGCGCGCGATGATCGCCGCGCTCGACGACGACGCCCACGTCGAGCGGCAGCACGCGCTCTACGCCGCGCGCCGCACGGTCCTCAAGGACGCCCTCGAGTCGGCCGGCTTCCGCATCGACCACTCCGAGGCCTCGCTCTACCTCTGGGCCACGCGCGACCAGGACTGCTGGGAGACCGTGTCCGACCTCGCCGAGCAGGGCATCCTCGTGGCGCCCGGTGAGTTCTACGGCGCCGCCGGCCGTCGGCACGTGCGGGTCGCGTTCACTGCGACCGACGAGCGCATCGCGGCCGCCGCGGCCCGGCTCGTCGGCTGACTGTGCACCCGAGTCTCCTGCTTGTCGGCCCAGATCTGGTGTGACAACCGGGCAAGTCCCCGGATATCCGGGGACTTCGGGGCGGGCGAGACCTCACCTCAGTCGAAGACGTCCACGTGCACGTGGTCGCGGTGCTCCAGGATCGCCCGGTCGCCACGTGAGGACGACGGCACCCGGTAGTCGGTCCACCCGTCGTCCGAGCGCGACCCGGCGTGCCAGATCCGGTCGTCGAAGATCAGCGTCTTGATGTCGAGGCGGTCGGCGTTGGCCACCAGGTAGGTCGCCATCGCCCAGCCCCGCTTGGTGTTGTCGGCGTTGATCGGGCGGAAGAAGACGTCGATCGCGCGCCCCTCGTAGTGGGCCGATCCCTCCATGTGGCCGCTCGAGACGCCCCCGGGCTCGAAGCCGCCGAGCGACAGGGTGCCGAAGCGGGCCTCGAGGTCACGTCGTACGACGGCGGCGCGGGGCACCAGGCCGGACTCGTCGAGGTCGTCGCTCGCCTCCTCGGCGTCACCGCTGACGTCGCACCACATCGCGCGCGGCGAGTTGCCGGTGAGGGCGGAGGCCAGGGCGCGACCGTCCTCCTCGTGGTCGGCGTAGGCCTCGGGGTAGGCCGAGCGCTGCACCTCCTGCGCGGCCTCGGTGATCTCCATCGTCTGGTAGCCCTCGACCTTCGTCAGCGCGTCGTAGAACGCGTTGACGGCGTAGACCGGGTCCTTCAGCTGCTTCGCCGTGCCCCAGCCCTGCGAGGGCCGCTGCTGGAACAGCCCGACGGAGTCGCGGTCGCCGAAGTCGAGGTTGTAGAGCTTGGACTCCTGGAAGGCGGTGGCCAGCGCGATGCTGGCGGCCCGTGCCGGCATGCCGCGCTGGACGGAGACGGCCGCGATGAGCGCGGCGTTCTTGGCCTGCTCGAGGTCGATCTCGACCGTGTGACCGTCGACCTCCGCGGTGCACCCGGTGGTGTCGAGGATCGAGGGCACCCCGCCGCGGTCGAGCACCACCAGCGTCGCCGCGACGGCGCCGGCGGCCACCACCACCGCGACGGCGGCGGAGCGCAGGGAGGGCACGGCGGCGCTAGTTGGCGTGGAGCGCGGCGTTGAGGGCGATGCCGGCCCCGTCGGACCCGCCCTTCCACGGCACGGCCTCGATGGCGCCGCTGACCGAGTTGCGGCGGAACAGGATGTTGTCGACGCCCGAGAGCGTGGCCGCCTTGACCACCTGCGGCTTGCCCTCGATGTCGGTGACGGTGACCTTGGTGCCGGCCGTGACGTAGCAGCCGGCCTCCACGACGCAGTCGTCGCCGAGCGAGATGCCGATGCCGGCGTTGGCGCCGAGCAGGCAGCGCTCACCGACGGAGACGACCTCCTTGCCGCCACCCGACAGCGTGCCCATGATCGACGAGCCGCCACCGATGTCGGAGCCGTCGCCGACGACCACGCCGGCCGAGATGCGGCCCTCGACCATCGAGGTGCCGAGCGTGCCGGCATTGAAGTTGACGAAGCCCTCGTGCATCACCGTGGTGCCCTCGGCGAGGTGCGCGCCGAGGCGCACGCGGTCGGCGTCGGCGATCCGTACGCCGCTGGGCAGGACGTAGTCGGTCATCCGCGGGAACTTGTCGACCCCGAGGACCGTGACGTGCTGGCCCGCCGCGCGCAGCCGGGCGCGGGTGGCCTCGAAGCCCTCGACGGCGCACGGGCCGGCGGAGGTCCACACGACGTTGGCGAGCAGGCCGAAGATGCCGTCGAGCGACTGCCCGTGCGGCTCCACCAGGCGCGTGGAGAGCAGGTGCAGCCTCAGCCACACGTCCTCGGTGGAGCTCGGGGCGACGGCGAGGTCGTCGATCTCCACCAGGCGCACCTCACGGCGTACGCCGCGCGCGTCGTCGTCGCCGGCCAGCGCGAGGAGCTCCGCCGGGGCCTCGCCCTCGGTCGCGCCGAGGACGGGGGAGGGGAACCACGCGTCGAGGACGGTGTCGCCGTGCAGGGTCAGCAGGCCGTAGCCGGAGGCAGCAGTCACGTCCCCAAGCCTACGGAGGTCACTCCACCGGACGGACTACTGCCCGGCGCGTCCGTCGATGCACTCGCGCACGAGGTCGGCGTGCCCGCAGTGTCGCGCGTACTCCTCGATCATGTGCACGACGATGTCGCGCACCTCGCTGGGCTCGCCGTGCACGTCGACCACCGCGTCGAGGTCGGTGCGCTCGAGGACCTCGCGGGCGTAGGCGATCTCGTCCTGCCACAGCTGCTGCGAGGCGCGCACGAGGTCGTCGTCGGCCTCGGGGAAGGTGAATCCCGCGTCCTCGGCCTCGTCCTGG
Organism: Nocardioides sp. Soil774; assembly: GCF_001428125.1. Classification (GTDB taxonomy): domain Bacteria; phylum Actinomycetota; class Actinomycetes; order Propionibacteriales; family Nocardioidaceae; genus Nocardioides. Next base: position 117,287 of record NZ_LMSM01000009.1, read on the forward strand.
AACAGCCGTGGGAGGTCCATCCGCGCCTCGATCACCCGGCGGAACCAGCTCTGCTCGACCCGCGCCATGTGCCGCACCAGGCCGAGCAGCGAGATGTTGGACGGCGGCACCGCCTTCGTCGCCAGCTGCTCGGCGGTGAGGCCGTCGCACTTGAGCGCGAGGGTCTGGCGGTAGTGCTCGAGGTAGCCCACGAGGCACTCGCGCTCCCCCCGCGTCGGTGCCAGGTCCGCCATCCTGGGGTCCTGGTCGGAGGGGAGCCACATGCCGTCGTACCCGGGGTCCGCCATGGGGCCAGCCAACCGCGCTCACGCCGGGGTAGTCCAGTGAGTTCGGGCTTTCCGGGCGCGGTAGTCCAGTGAGGGATGGCTGCGCAGGAGCTCATGTCGCAGCCAGCGCTCGCTGGACTACCCAGGCGGGACGAGTCCCAGCTGGCTTGTGGATGACCGGTACGAGCGGCTCGGACCGGGGACGCTGCTTACGTGTTCGTCCCTCCTCCCTTCCACGAGAACCGGCCCGGGCTGGTTGCGCCCGTGCGGTCCGACCCGACCGGCGAGACCGGGCCGACACGTGGGGAGGCGCGAGGTCCTAGGTGGCGTACGACGGGGTGCGGGCTGTGGGTCCCCGCCGACGTGCCGGCGACGTCGGCGCAGCGGGCGGTGGAGGCCTCGGCCGTGCTGAAGTCGGACGAGGCGGTCACAGGCTGGGCCGCCCTGAAGTGGCAGGGTGCGGCCTGGTTCGACGGAACGTGGGACGGACTCCGGGAGAGGCCAGTGACGGTCGTGGCGCGTCGCAACGTCCGCCCACAGCCCGGGTTCGCCGTCAGCCAGGAGTTCCTGAACCCGGCAGAGATTGTCCTGCTCGACGGACTCCAGCTCACTCGCGCGGTGCGTTCGGTGACGTTCGAGATGAGGTACGCCGATGGGCTCGGTCCGGCGATCGAGGCGCTCGACATGGCGTGCTACTCCGACCTCGTCAGCATCGCCGAGGTGGCGGCGTACGTGCGGCATCTCGGGCCTGTCACGGGTGTCCAGCAGGCCCGCGACGCCCTGGCCGAGGCCGAGGAGAACTCGTGGTCACCGCGTGAGACCGCGATGCGCGGGGTGTGGACGCGCCGGGCGGAGCTGCCCAGGCCGAGGTGCAACGTCCCGGTGTTCACGCTCGACGGCAGACATGTCGGCACCCCTGACCTCATCGACCCGCGGACGGGACTGGTCGGGCTCTACCACGGTGACTCGCACCTCAGTCTTGTAGGAGCCTCGAAGGACAATCGGCAGGACGCTGACTTCCGCGATCTCGGACTCGAACCGGTCGCGATGTTCGCGACGGACTGGCGCGACGTCGACGACGTGGCCCGCAGGTTGGTCGCGGCGCAGCGGCGCGCTCGGTCGCGTAACGGACCTCGGGGCTGGTCCCTCGACCCGCCGCCCTGGTGGACGCCGACGGAGACCGTCGCGCAACGACGGGCGCTGGCTGAGGGGGAGAAGGAGCGCTACCTCCGCTACAGACGGGCAGCTTGACGGAGCGAGCATGCGGACCGGCCCTCTCGGCGGCCGGGGTAGTCCAGTGAGCGATGGCTGCTGTGGGGCCCGGATCACGACCATCGCTCACTGGACTACCCGCCCAGCCAGCCAACACTCACTGGACTACACCGCCCGCTGACCGTCCCGGCAAACGGATTGGCGCGCCTGCACACGCGCGCCGTACGATCGCCGCAGGCGTCTGAGCCGTCATCAGCGGCGAGCCTCGGGAAGAACAGGTGCGGCGATCCGGCCGTGGCCCCACTAGACCCCGACGGGTACGGCCCGACACAGCCGCAAATGAGCGGTCCCGGCAGGGACAAGCGAGGTGGTACCGCGGTCGCACCGATCGTCCTCGTGGAGTCATCCCACGAGTCGAGAGTCGAGCCAGCCGCATGACGTACCCCAAGGTCTCCCACACAGACGCGACCACCGTTGCGAGCAGCCCCCGCTTCCCTGACATCGAGGAGGCGGTGCTGGCGTACTGGGAGTCCGACGACACGTTCCGCGCGAGCGTCGAGCAGCGCGACGCGGGCGCGGACGGCGAGAACGAGTTCGTGTTCTACGACGGCCCGCCCTTCGCCAACGGCCTGCCGCACTACGGTCACCTGCTCACCGGCTACGTCAAGGACCTCATCCCGCGCTACCAGACGATGCGCGGGCACAAGGTCGAGCGCCGCTTCGGCTGGGACACCCACGGCCTGCCCGCCGAGCTCGAGGCGATGCGCCTCAACGGCATCAAGACCACCGACGAGATCGTCGAGCTGGGCATCGAGAAGTTCAACGAGGCGTGCCGCCAGTCGGTGCTGAAGTACACCGGCGAGTGGCGCGACTACGTCACCCGCCAGGCGCGCTGGGTCGACTTCGACAACGACTACCGCACCATGAACCCCGACTTCATGGAGTCGGTCATCTGGGCCTTCAAGCAGCTGCACGAGAAGGGCCTGGTCTACGAGGGCTTCCGCGTGCTGCCCTACTGCTGGCAGGACGAGACGCCGCTGTCCAACCACGAGCTGCGCATGGACGACGACGTCTACCAGATGCGCCAGGACCCGGCCGTCACCGTCGGCTACGACGTCACGACGGAGGCCCCGATCGGGCAGAGCTTCAAGGGCGTCAAGGTCCTCGTCTGGACGACGACCCCGTGGACCCTGCCGTCCAACCTTGCGGTGATGGTCGGTGAGGACATCGACTACGTCGTCGTCACCTCCGACGGCCCCACCGGCAGCCCGGAGCGCTACCTGATCGCCGAGGCCCGCCTGGCGTCGTACGCCCGCGAGCTGGGCGAGAGCCCCGAGGTCACCTGGCGCGGCAAGGGCGCCGACCTCGTGGGGCTGGAGTACGCCCCGCCGTTCGGCTACTACGCCGGCCACGAGCGCGCCTTCCGCCTCGTGCCCGCCGAGTTCGTCACGACCACCGACGGCACCGGCCTCGTCCACACCGCCGGCGCGTTCGGTGAGGACGACAAGGTCGTCACCGACCGCGAGGGCATCGAGGCGGTGATGCCGGTCGGCAAGGACGGCCGCTTCACCTTCCCGGTCACCGACTACGAGGGCATGCAGGTCTTCGACGCCAACCTGCACGTGATCGACCACCTCAAGGCCGCCACGGCCAACCTCTCGCCGGTCGAGGAGGGCGCGCAACGCTCGTCACGCGACCAGGGCTCGGTCACCCCCGGCACCGTCCTCGTGCGCCGCGAGACCTACGACCACTCGTACCCGCACTGCTGGCGCTGTCGGCAGCCGCTGATCTACAAGGGCGTCTCGTCGTGGTTCGTCGAGGTGACCAAGGTCAAGGAGCGCCTGATGGCGCTCAACCAGGACATCCGCTGGGTGCCCGACCACATCAAGGACGGCCAGTTCGGCAAGTGGCTGGAGAACGCCCGCGACTGGTCGATCACGCGCAACCGCTTCTGGGGCTCCCCGGTGCCGGTGTGGAAGTCCGACGACGAGCACTACCCGCGCATCGACGTCTACGGCTCCTTCGCCGACATCGAGCGCGACTTCGGCACCATCCCGCGCGACCCGGACGGCAACCCCGACCTGCACCGCCCGTTCGTCGACGAGCTCACCCGGCCCAACCCCGACGACCCGACCGGGAAGTCGACGATGCGACGCGTCACCGACGTGCTCGACGTGTGGTTCGACTCGGGCTCGATGTCGTTCGCGCAGGTGCACTACCCGTTCGAGAACAAGGACTGGTTCGACCACCACTTCCCGGGCGACTTCATCGTCGAGTACATCGGCCAGACCCGCGGCTGGTTCTACACGATGCACGTCCTGGCGGGCGCGATCTTCGACCGCCCGGCCTTCTCGACGTGCCTGAGCCACGGCATCGTGCTCGGCAACGACGGGCAGAAGATGTCCAAGAGCCTGCGCAACTACCCCGACGTGCGCGAGGTCTTCGACCGTGACGGCGCCGACGCGATGCGCTGGTTCCTCATGTCGAGCCCGATCCTGCGTGGCGGCAACCTCGTCGTCACCGAGCAGGGCATCCGCGACTCGGTGCGCCAGGTGCTGATCCCGCTGTGGAACAGCTGGTCCTTCTTCAGCCTCTACGCCAACGCGGCCAAGGGCGGGGAGGGCTACGACGCCGTGTGGCGCACCGACAGCGCGCACCCGATGGACCGCTACATCCTGGCCAAGCTGCGCGACTACGTCGCCGCGATGACCGACCAGCTCGACAACTACGAGGTGGCGGCGGCGTGCGACTCGACGCGCGGCTTCCTCGACGTGCTGACAAACTGGTACATCCGTCGCTCGCGCGAGCGCTTCTGGGACGAGGACGCCGACGCCTTCGACACCCTGCACACCGTGCTCGAGGTCGTCTGCCGGGTCACCGCGCCGCTGATGCCGCTGACCACCGAGGAGGTCTGGCGCGGCCTCACCGGCGAGCGCTCGGTGCACCTCACCGACTGGCCGTCGCTCGACGAGCTGCCGGGCGACGAGGCGCTCGTCGCCTCGATGGACACCGTGCGCGACGTCTGCTCGGCGGGCTCGGCCCTGCGCAAGGCCGCCAACCTCCGCAACCGCCTGCCGTTGTCGCGCCTGACGGTCGTCACCGAGGCCGACCTCACCGGCTTCGACTCGCTGGTGGCCGACGAGCTCAACCTCAAGGCGGTCGAGCTCCTCGCAGCCGACGCGCCCGAGGCGGCGGCGTACGGCGTCTCGCAGCGGCTCACCGTCAACGCCCGCGCCGCCGGGCCGCGCCTGGGCAAGGACGTCCAGCTCGCCATCAAGGGCTCCAAGTCCGGCGACTGGTCGGTCGCCGACGACGGCACCGTGACCGCCGGGGGACTCGCACTGGTCGAGGGGGAGTACGCCCTCGAGACCGTCGCGGGCACCTCCTCCGACGACACCGCGATCGGCATGCTGCCGCGCGGCGGCTTCGTGGTGCTCGACACCGCGGTGACGCCCGAGCTCGAGGCCGAGGGCACCGCCCGCGACCTCGTGCGTGCGGTGCAGCAGGCCCGCAAGGACGCCGGGCTCCAGGTCAGCGACCGGATCGCGCTGACGATCACGGCGCCGGCCGCGACCCTCGACGCCGCCCGCACGCACGAGTCACTCCTGTCGGAGGAGACGCTCGCGACGAGCGTGGCGTACGCCGATGGCGCCGAGGTCGCGGTCGAGGTGGCGAAGGCCTGATCGGGATCAGCGCACCACCCGGAGGCGGAGCTTCTCCTTCGGGCTGGTGCCGACCTTGTTCTTCGCCGTGACGACGACCGTCCAGCGGCCCGGCTCGAGCACCTTGCGGGCACCGAGGCGGGCGCGGAGGGTGACGACGTTGCGACCGGCGTCGAGGCGCTCGACCAGGCGGACCGGCTTCGCGCCCGCCTTGCGGAAGGTGAAGGTCACCTTGGCGTCGGTGTTGAGTGTGAGGGAGGCCTTGGCCTTCTTCGCCACCCGCGCGTGCGAGCCGACGGCCCGGACCTGGTGGGTGCCGAGGCGGGCACGACCCACGACCGGGGCGATGCGGGTGGTCGCGCGGCAGGTGAACGTGCCGGTCCAGGTGCAGGCGGTGGCGTTGCCGACGCTGTCGGTGAGCACCACCCGGACCGAGCCCGGGCGGTCACCGGCGTACGACACGGTGGTGCCGGTCGCGGTGGTGCCGTCGGGGAAGGTCCAGCGGGCCGAGGCGACCCGCGACCACACGTCGTGGGCCTGCACGCTGTAGGTCCGGGCGCCACGGGAGGTGCGGGGCGTCTGGCCGGTGATCTCGTCGACGACCGGGCCGGCTGCGTCAAGGCCCCGGGCCTGGACGACGTAGCCGGCGCTGCCCTTGCGCGACCACGCCGCGGTGGCGTTGCCGGCGGGGTCGACCGCGACCTGCGGGTTCCGGGCGTCACCGGGCGCCGAGAGGTCGATCGGTGCGGTCCACTCGCCTCCGGCCGGGCGGCGCGCGGCCTCGACCACACCGCCGCCCTCCTTGCCGCGCGACCACAGCGCGGTGGCGTTGCCGGCGAGGTCGACTGCGAGCTGCGGGTCCCAGGAGTCGATCGCGGGCGTCGACAGCGAGACGGGGTTGCTCCACGCACCTCCCGTCGTGCGCGTCGCACTGGTGACGATCCACCCCTCGTCGTAGCGCTGCCACAGCGCCGTGGCGGTTCCCTGGCGGTCGACGGCGATCGCCGGCGTGTCGAAGACGTCGCCGCGCACGAGGTCGACCGGGCTGCTCCACGCGCCGCCGAGCGGACGGGTGGCGGTCTGGACGCCGTACACGCCGCCGGCAAAGCTGTGCCAGACCGCGGTCACGGTGCCGGCCGGGTCGACGACGACCCGCGGGTTGGCGCGGTTGCTCGCGCTCGCCGAAAGCTGGGCCGGGGCCGACCAGGCGCCGCCGGCCGGACGGGTGGCCGCCTGGAGGGCGGACCCAGCCGCCCACACCGCGGTCGCGTTGCCGGCGGTGTCGACGGCGACGTCGGTGGTGCGGGCGGAGGTGCCAGCGGGCGAGAGGTCGACCGGGGTGCTCCACGTGCCGTCCGTCGCCCGCGTGGCCGACTGGACGGTGTCCTTCCACGGTTGCCCCGGCACTGCCTCGAAGCGTGACCAGGTCGCGGTCACGACGCCGGCAGCGTCGACCGCGACCTGTGGGACGTCGCGCCGGGTGTAGTCGACGGACGGGTCCGTGGCGACGTCCACTGGTGCGCTCCACGTGCCGCCGAGCGGCCGGGAGGCGGACTGCACGACGCTGCGGTCGGTGTCGACGCGCCGCCAGACGGCGGTGGCGTTGCCGGTCCGGTCGACGACGACCTCGGGGTCGATGACCTGCCGCCCGCCGGCCAGGTCGACGGGAGCGCCCCACGTGCCGCCGACCGGGCGGTAGGAGGCCTGCACGACGAACTGCGTGCCATTCCAGCGCGACCACAGCACGGTCGCGTTGCCGGCGTCGTCGACGGCGACGGCGGGCGCGAAGGCGCCGGGTGCCGAGAGATCGGCGAAGAGGTTGGTCACCGGCCGCCAGGTCGGCGCGGCCCCGGCAGGTGGCGCGACGAGCGCGGCCCCCACCAGTCCGGTCACCAGCAGCGCGATGAGATGCCTGAGGCGTCGTGCCATGTCGTTCCCCCGTGTCGTGCGCGCCGGCACGTCCGACGCAGTGGTGACCCTATGACGCCCGCGGAGGCCAACTGGTTGTATGGGACTCATGCAGCTCGATCTCTCCGCCGACGTCGTCACCCTCACCCGGCAGCTCGTGGACACCTTCTCGGTCAGCCACCACGAGGAGGAGATCGCCGACGCCGTCGAGGTGGCGCTGCGGGCGCTGCCGCACCTGACCGTCGTACGCCGCGGGCACACGCTGGTCGCGCGCACCGACCTCGGTCGCGGCGAGCGCGTCGTGCTCGCCGGCCACATCGACACCGTGCCGCTCAACGACAACCTGCCCTCGCGCCTCGAGGACGGCATCCTCCACGGCCTGGGCACCTGCGACATGAAGGGCGGCGACGCGGTGATGCTCAAGGTCGCTGCCGACCTCACTGAGCCCAACCGCGACCTGACCTTCATCTTCTACGAGGCCGAGGAGGTCGACTCGGTCCACAACGGCCTGCGCAAGCTGACCGAGAGCGACCCCGACCTGCTGGAGGCCGACTTCGCGATCCTCATGGAGCCCAGCAACGCCGCGGTCGAGGCCGGTTGCCAGGGCACGATGCGCGTCGACGTACGCACCACCGGCGAGCGCTCGCACAGCGCGCGCAGCTGGAAGGGCGTCAACGCCATCCACCTCGCCGCCCCCGTGCTCGCGCGGCTCAACGACTACGTCGCCCGGCAGCCCGAGATCGACGGACTGACCTACCACGAGGGCCTCAACGCGACCGGGATCCGCGGCGGCGTCGCCGGCAACGTGATCCCCGACGAGTGCGTCGTGGAGGTCAACTTCCGCTTCGCCCCGGACCGCAGCGAGGCCGACGCCGAGGCGTTCGTCCGCGACTTCTTCGACGGCTTCGACGTCACCGTGACCGACCTGGCCGCGGGCGCGATGCCCGGCCTCGACCGCCCGGCGGCCAAGGAGTTCCTCGAGGTCGTCGGGGGCGAGGCTGCCCCGAAGTTCGGCTGGACCGACGTCGCGCAGTTCACCAAGCTCGGCGTCCCGGCGGTCAACTTCGGCCCGGGCGACCCGATGTTCGCCCACAAGCAGGACGAGCGCGTGCCCACCGAGCACATCGAGCGCTGTGAGCGGATCCTCAAGGAGTGGCTGGCATGAGGGACCGTTACAAGGGCCCGGTCGTCGAGCGCCGCGGCCAGATCCACGACGAGAGCACCACCGACCAGCGCCTGCTCGACTCGCGCGGGGCGACCGATTGGGTGCACACCGACCCGTGGCGGGTGCTGCGGATCCAGGCCGAGTTCGTCGAGGGCTTCGGGGCGCTCGCCGAGCTGGGGCCGGCGATCGCGGTCTTCGGCTCGGCCCGCACCCCGAGCGACCACGCCTTCTACGCCGTCGGCGAGGAAGCGGGCCGCAAGCTGGCCGACGCCGGCTTCGCCGTCATCACCGGGGGCGGCCCGGGCGCGATGGAGGCGGCCAACAAGGGCGCCTGCGAGGCGGGCGGCACCAGCGTCGGCCTCGGCATCGAGCTGCCCTTCGAGTCGGGCCTCAACCAGTGGGTCGACAAGGGCATCAACTTCCGCTACTTCTTCGCCCGCAAGACGATGTTCGTCAAGTACTCCCAGGGCTTCGTGGTGCTCCCCGGCGGCCTGGGCACGCTCGACGAGCTGTTCGAGGCGCTGACCCTGGTGCAGACGCGCAAGGTCACGTCGTTCCCGATCGTCCTGCTCGGCACGGCGTACTGGTCGGGCCTGCTCGGCTGGCTGCGCGACACCGCGCTCGCCGAGGGCAAGGTGAGCGCCGCCGACCTCGACATGATGATCCTCACCGACGACGTCGACGAGGCGGTGGCGATCATGGTCGCCGCCCGCGAGGACCGCTGGCCCACGCCGTCGCCCGAGCGTCCGGAGTGAGGAGCAGCTCGTGATGGTGTGGCTCTTCGCGATCCTCGTCGTGCTCGTCATGGGCGGCGTGGCGATGGTGGCATCCGGACGCGGCGGCTCGATGCCCCCGGCGTACGACGACCGCCCCGACCTCGTGCTGCCGGAGGGCCGCCCGCTCGAGGCCGGCGACCTGCGCCGGGTGCGGTTCGGCCTCGCGGTGCGCGGCTACCGGATGTCCGACGTCGACGCGCTGCTCGACCGGCTCGCCACCGAGCTCGAGGACCGCACGGGCACGGGGCCCGCTGCGGACGGACCCGCGCCGGAAGCCTCGTCTGGCGACCCCGCACGCGACTAGGGCAGACTGCACGGCCATGTCGTTCCCGATCGTCGTCTGGATCCTCACGGCGCTGGCCGCCGTGGCGATCGTCCTGACCCGTCTGCGCCTCGCCAGTGACGACGCGGCCGGTCAGTTCGTCATCAGCCGGCGGCTGCCGCTCACCCACTTCGTCGCAGGGCTGGTCGCCCTCGTCCTGTGGGTCGGCGTGCTCGTCGCGCCGGAGGACTCGCCGGTCGGCGGGGCGCTGGTCGGGATCGTCGCGATCGCGTGCTGGTGGGTCACCGCGATCTGCGGGCTGCTGATCCTCGCGCGCTGGCTGCCCTCGCGGGGGCGCCACGTGCCGTCGGCGTCGGGCGACAGCTGGAGCGACGGCCCCGGGCTGTCGCTGCTCGCGCACCTCGGCATGGTCGTCGGCGTCCTCGTCTTCACCTACGCCTACCTCACCGCCGCCGTCTGATGCGCCGGGCCCCCGGCGGCGTCGCGACCGTGCTGCTCCTGCTCGTCGCAGTCCTCGCCAGTCCGGCGCCGTCCGCCACGGCCGTCGAGGCCGGACCGGCTGCCCGCCCGGCCGTCGTCGAGGCCCGCACCATCGGGCACTCCGTGCGCGGCCGCCCGATCCGCGCCTGGCGGCTGGGGGAGCCCGGCATGCGCCGCGTCGTGCTGATCTCCACCATGCACGGCAACGAGCCGCACACGCGCCGGATCCTGGAGACGCTGCGCGACGGTCGTGCGGTGCGCGGGATCGACCTGTGGGTGATCCCGACCCACAACCCCGACGGCCTGGCCCGCGGCACCCGTCGCAACGCCCGCGGCGTCGACCTCAACCGCAACTTCCCCTACCGCTGGGCCGACCTCGACGGCAGCTACGAGTCCGGTCCTCGACCGGCGAGCGAGCCCGAGACGCGCGCGGTGATGCGGTTCCTGCGGGAGGTCGATCCGCGGCGAGTGATCAGCTTCCACCAGCCGCTCAACGGCGTCGACACCGACACCAAGGACCGGGCGTTCGCGCGACGCCTGGCCCGCGCGCTGCGCCTGCCTCGTACTTCGCTCGACTGCGGCGGGCTGTGCCACGGCACCATGACGATGTGGTTCAACCACCGCATGGCCGGCTCGGCGCTCACCGTCGAGTACGGCGCGCACCCCTCGCGTCACCGCATGGTCGTGGAGGCGCCGCGCCAGGTCCTCGACGTGCTCGGGGCGCACCGCACCTCGCGGGGATAGTCCGCATCAAGAAGCTTGTCCGGAGGCGCTCGCGACCAGCTATGTGATGCGGACTATCCCGATCGCGGAACGGCTCAGCGGCCGTTGAAGACCGGCTTCTCCTTGGCCATGAAGGCGTCGACGGCGGCGAGGTGGTCGTCGGTGCCGCCGGTGAGGGCCATCTTCTCGGCCTCGAACGCCAGCGACTCCTGGAGCGGGTGCGACGCCGAGTAGGCGACCGCCTGGCGGATCGACCCGAAGGCGACGGTGGGGCCGGCAGCCAGGCGAGCAGCGAGCTCGCCGACGACACCGGGCAGCTCGTCGGCGCTGACCACCTGGGTCGCCAGGCCGAGCTCGAGCGCCTCCTGCGCGGAGACGGTGCGGGGGAAGTAGAGCAGCTCCATCGCCTTCGCGCGGCCGACCAGGCGCGGCAGCGTCCAGCTCGCGCCCGTGTCGCACGAGAGTGCCACCCCGGCGAACGAGGTGTTGTAGCCCGCGGAGTCCACCAGGATGCGGAAGTCGGCGGCGAACGCCAGGCTCGCTCCCGCTCCGGCCGCGACGCCGTTGACGGCCGCGATGACCGGCTTGGGCATGGTGGCGAGCGCGTGGACGATCGGGTTGTAGTGCTTCTCGACCGTGTCGGACAGCGGCACGTCGGCCTCGCCCTTGAGCCCGGCCAGGTGCTCCTTGAGGTCCTGCCCGACGCAGAACGCGCGCCCGCTCCCGGTGAGGACGACGCAGCGCACCTGCGGGTCGGCGGCGACCGACTGCACGGCCTCGAGCAGCAGGTCCTTGGTGGCCACGTCGAGGCCGTTCATGGCCTCGGGCCGGTTGAGGGTGATGGTGGCGACGGAGTCGACGACGTCGAGCAGGACGGAGGTCATGGGGGCAGTCTGCCCGACGTCCTCCCGACCGGCCTTTCCCCCCAACGTGTGCCCTGTGGTGCCGATCACGCCTGTCATGGGGGATAATGGAGGCGTACGACGCCGATCGAGGTGGCAGGCACGACTCAGCCGCCTCGATTCGCATGTTGAGAGCCACCATCTCCGAGACAGATGGCTGAACAGGAAGAGGTGCGCCGATGGCCGCCATGAAGCCCCGCACGGGCGACGGACCGCTCGAGGTCACCAAGGAGGGGCGCGGCATCGTCATGCGCGTCCCGCTCGAGGGCGGTGGGCGTCTGGTGGTCGAGCTCAACGCCGACGAGGCGCGCGCTCTCGGTGATGCCCTCAAGGACGTCGTCGGCTGATCGTGCCCACTCCGCAGCTGCCCCCGCAGGTCTCACCGCCCGAGTTCGCACTCAGCCCCGCGCTCCCGCACCAGATCGGCGGGGCGGAGGTCTGGGCGTTCCCGGTCCTGCCGGGCGACGACGGACCCCTGCTCGGCCCGGGCGCCGACGAGGCGTCCGACGCGCTTGGCGTCGACCTCCTCGCGGCCCTCGAGGCCGCTCGTGCCACCGGTCGCACGGGTGAGGTCACCACCGTCCCGGTCGCGGCCCTGGCGGCGGCCGACGACGTGAGCCTGGTGCTCCTGGTCGGCGTGGGCAGCGCGAGCGTCACCGACTTCCGTCGGGCCGGGGCCGCGCTGGCACGCGCGACCCGGGACCGGGTCAGCGTGGTCACCTCGCTGCCGGCGATCGCCCCCGACGAGGGCCTGGGTGCCTTCGTCGTCGGAGCGATGCTCGCCTCGTTCTCCTTCCACTGGCGCTCCACCGGGCCCGAGTCGCGCCCGGTCTCGCGCATCGTGCTGGCCGCCGTCAGCGACGACGGTGCTGACGACGAGCTCGCCCGCGCCATCGCGCTCGGGGGTGCGGGCTGGCGCTCGCGCGCCCTGGCCACGGTCCCGTCCAACCTGAAGTCGCCGGCCTGGCTGGCCGAGCAGGCTGTCGAGGTCGGCGAGGCCGCCGGGCTCGAGGTCACCGTCTGGGACGCCGAGCGTCTCGCCGCAGAGGGCTTCGGCGGAATCCTCGCGGTCGGCGGAGGGTCGGTCAACGAGCCGCGCTTCGTCCGGATGGACTACACGCCGCGCGGCGCCACCAAGCGCACGCCCACCGTCGTGATCGTCGGCAAGGGCATCACCTTCGACACCGGCGGCCTCGACATCAAGCCCAGCGAGGGCATGCTGACGATGAAGCGCGACATGAGCGGGGCCGGCGCGGTCATCGCCACCATGGCAGCGCTGCGCGACGTCGACTGCCCGGTCCGGGTCGTCGGCCTCGTCCCCGCCGCGGAGAACTCGGTGAGCGGCTCGGCCATGCGTCCCGGCGACGTCATCACCCACTTCGGCGGACGCACCTCCGAGGTCAACAACACCGACGCCGAGGGACGCCTCGTCCTCGCCGACGCGATGGCGTACGCCGTCTCCGAGCTCGCGCCGAGCGCACTGCTCGACATCGCCACCCTGACAGGTGCCATGAAGGTCGCGCTGGGTCAGTGGACCGGCGGCCTCTTCGCCAACCACGACGCGTTCGCGCGCCACGTGGAGGCGGCCGCCGAGGCGTCGGGCGAGCGCGTGTGGCGCATGCCGCTGGTCGCCGACTACGAGGAGCGGGTCAGCTCGAAGATCGCCGACGGCGACAACGCCGCGGGCGGGCCGGGCGCCATCACGGCCGCGCTCTTCCTGCAGCACTTCGCCGGCGACGTGCCGTGGGCCCACATCGACTTCGCCTCCGCCGCCGAGTCGCCGGCCGACCGCCACGAGTGGACGGCCGGACCGAGCGGCTTCGGGCCCCGGCTCCTGCTGACGTGGCTCGGCTCCGACGACCCCCTGGAAGGGATCTCCTGATGCTCGGACTCACCGTGCGCTGGTCGCTGGCCGAGGCCCCCGACGGGGTCGAGGAACGCCTCGCGACCTACGTCGCCGAGACCTCCCACGCCCGCTTCACCGGCATGGCCGGCCTGCGCTTCAAGACCTGGCGGATGGTGCCGGGCGAGTGGTTCGAGGGCTGCTACGTCTTCGCCACCGACCAGGCGCGCGAGGACTTCCAGCGCGAGTTCGCCGCCGGTGCCGCCGAGGCGCCCGGGTCGCAGATCGTCGGCTCCGCGCCGGTCCTCATCGAGGCGTGCGACGTCGTCGCCGTCGCGGAGGGCTGGGACGGCTTCGAGGCGACGCCCCGCGCCTGAGCGCCTCAGGCCTCCGGCGCCCACTCCTTCTTCGCGGCCAGCAGGCCGTCGCCCACGGGCAGCAGCACCGGCACCAGCGCCTCGTGCTCCAGGATCGTGCGTCCGAGGTCGCGGATGGTGACGGTCTCCTCGTCGCGCTGGGCGGGGTCGGCCACGCGGTCGTGCCACAGCGCGTTGTCGAACGCCACGATGCCGCCGGGGCGGAGCAGGCGCAGCGCCTCCTTGAGGTAGGCGGCGTACTCGCGCTTGTCGCCGTCGCAGAACACCAGGTCGTAGTGGCCGTCGGTGAGGCGCGGCAGGACGTCCAGCCCGGCGCCGGCGATGGTGCGCGCGCGGTTGCCCGGGATGCCGGCCTCGGTGAACGTCTCCTTGGCCAGGCGCTGGTGCTCGGCCTCGATGTCGACGGTGGTCAGCACGCCGTCGGAGCGCATGCCCCGCAGCAGCCAGAGCCCCGACACGCCGGTGCCCGTGCCGATCTCGACCACGGCCCGGGCGTCCAGGACGGAGGCGAGGAAGCGCAGCGCGGCGCCCACGCCGGAGCCGACGGGTGACACGCCCACCTCCTCGGCGCGGCTGCGGGCGGCGGCCAGGATCTCGTCCTCGGCCACGAAGGACTCGGCGTAGGACCAGCTCGCGGACTTGATCGGCGTGGTGTGGTGGGGCACCCGCGGACTCTATCGCGCACCGTGCGTCGGGCGTGGCGGGGAACACACGGCCGGCCTCGCTCGTTGGAGGCTGTGCGCCCACGTCGTACGACGCCGGGCCGACCCGGATCTTCTTGGTCCTCGCCCACGTGGTTCACAGCGAACTCTCAGGCCGAGGACCTAGCGTCAGGAAGGACAGCGAACCGTGCAGCTGCGGTCGAGGAAGTCGAGCCAGGGAGCACCCGTGGGCGAGCAGACGATTCCCACGTGGGACGAGGTCGTCGAGCAGCACTCCGACCGGGTCTTCCGCCTGGCCTACCGGCTCACGGGCAACCGACCTGACGCCGAGGACCTCACCCAGGAGGTCTTCGTGCGCGTCTTCCGCTCGCTCGACACCTACACGCCCGGCACGTTCGAGGGCTGGTTGCACCGCATCACCACCAACCTCTTCCTCGACGGCGCGCGCCGCAAGCAGCGCATCCGCTTCGACCCGCTCTCCGACGAGCGCGCCGCCCGGCTGACCAGCCCGGCGCCCGCACCCGAGCTGGCCTTCGCCGACCGCACCTTCGACGACGACATCGAGACCGCGCTCGCCACGTTGCCTCCCGACTTCCGCGCCGCCGTCGTGCTGTGCGACGTCGAGGGCCTCACCTACGAGGAGATCGCGGAGATCATGGGCGCCAAGCTCGGCACCGTGCGCTCGCGCATCCATCGCGGCCGCAGCATGCTGCGTACGGCGCTCGCGCACCGCGAGCCCGCCGCCGGACGTGAGCGCTACTCCGGGCCGGCCGCGACGCGCGCCCGTGGGGCGGTGTCGTGATGAGCCACCTGGGTCCCCGCGTCAGCGCCCTGCTCGACGGTCGCCTCGACCCGGAGGAGGAGGAGCGCTGCTGGAACCACGTCCACACCTGCCACAGCTGCCGTGACCTCGTCGAGCAGGAGGGCTGGGTCAAGACCCAGCTCGCGCAGCTGTCGTTCGGGGGCTCGGAGACCTCGCACGACTTCAAGTCCGCGCTGGTCGGTCGGTGCGCAGCGGCGTCCGGGTCGGCCCTCGCCCCGGCCAGGTTCCCGACGGCCGCGCACCGCCCGCGACGCGGCCTGGTGGCCATCGGCGGCGGTGCGGCGAGCGCCTGCGTCGTCGGTGTGCTGGCCCTCGGCGTCGCCGGTTCGCCCGGGCGCGAGCCGCAGCCGCCGACGACCGACCTGAGCCGCCCCGCGACGCCCGTCGTGAACGTCGACGACCGGTCGGCGCGCGGCCTCGTGTCGCCCTCCCGGACGCCCCTGGCCGAGCGCCTCGTGGCGATCCGGGAGAAGATTGCCCCGTGAGCGACGAGCACCAGCCGGACGAGCGCCAGCCGGACCAGCACCCGGAGGCCGACCAGCACCCGCCGGCCGACCCGCACCCAGTGGCCGACGGGCGCGCGCCGGAGCAGCCCGACGAGCCGACCCAGCCCCTCGCGGGCTGGTCGCCGACGCCCGCGCCCCACCCGGACGGTCACGCCTACGGCCAGCCCGGCCCGATGATCGCCGGCCCGCCGCCCCAGCCGCACCCGCAGCCCCGCCCCGAGCCGGCGCCCGCCACCCGGCCCCTGGACCCGGGCGCGCCCCAGGGCGCGTGGTTCGGCCCCGGCCCCTCTCCCTACCCGCGCTCGCCCTACGCGCAGCCGGCGCCACCGCGCCGGCTGCCGCTGTGGGTGTGGCCCGCGGTCGCCTGCCTCGCGCTCGTCGTCGGTGTGCTCGGCGGCCTCGCGGGAGGCGCGCTCCAGGACCAGCTGGCCTCCGAGCGCGGCACCAACGACAACGGCCTCCAAGGCGTGCAGACCCGCTCCGCGGCGCCGCTCGAGGCCGACAACGGCTCGGTCTCGGCCGTTGCCGAGGCCCTCCTGCCGAGCACCGTGCAGATCCTGGCCGAGTTCGACGGCCGCGCAGCCGGGGCGACGGGATCGGGCTTCGTGCTCGACCGACAGGGCCACGTCGTCACCAACAACCACGTCGTCGCGTCCGCCGCGGAGGGTGACGGCCCCATCGTCGTGATCGACGAGGCCGGTGAGCGCCACGAGGCCACCGTCGTGGGCCGCAGCGCGGTCTACGACCTCGCCGTGCTCTCGATCGACGGGGCGGAGTCCCTGGAGCCGGCCGCGCTCGGAGCCTCCCAGGTGCTCCGGGTGGGCGACCCGGTCGTGGCGTTCGGCGCGCCCCTGGGGCTGAGCCAGACCGTCACCTCGGGCATCGTCAGCGCCCTCAACCGGCCCGTCACCACCTCGGGTGAGTCCGACGACGAGTCGTCCTACATCAACGCCGTGCAGACCGACGCCGCGATCAACCCGGGCAACTCCGGCGGCCCGCTCGTCAACCTCGCCGGCGAGGTCGTGGGGGTCAACTCCGCGATCGCGACCACGGGCGGCGCTTCGGGGGAGTCGGGCAACATCGGCGTCGGCTTCGCGATCCCGATCGAGCAGGTGCGCACGACGGTCGACCAGATCCTGCGCACGGGCAAGGCGGAGTACCCGGTGATCGGCGCGCAGGTGCGCACCGGGGGAGAGCCCGACGCGGACGGCGCCACCATCACCGAGGTCATGCCCGACACCCCTGCCGCGCGTGCCGGCCTGGAGCAGGACGACGTCATCACCTCCGTCGACGACCAGCCGGTCACCGACGGCATCGCGCTCATCGTGGCCATCCGCACCCACCTGCCCGGCGAGACCGTGGAGATGTCGGTGCTGCGCGGCGGCGAGGAGCGCGTGGTGAAGGTGGAGCTCGACGGAAAGGTAGGTTGACCGGGCTACTGCTCGGGCCCGGTGTCGGCGCCGGCGCCGGCCTCCGCCTCGACGAAGGGGTGCTGGTCGACGAACGTCCTGGTCTCGGCGTACATCCGCTGGATGAACTCCTCGAGCTGGACCCGCTCGACGCGCCACTGGCCCCGGCCGCCGATCTTGATGGCCGGCAGGTCGCCGCGCCGCACCAGCGCGTAGACCTGCGCGCCGGAGGTGTTGAGCACCTCGGCGACGTCGGCGAGCGTCAGGAAGCGGGGATCGTCGGCCATGGCCACATGGTGCCACCGCCGCGGTCGGCCACGGGCACGCCCGGCCGACGTCTGTGGAGAGACAGGTGTGAAGTCCGCCGCTCGCGGCAATGATGGCCGTGTGTCTCGGAACGCCTCACGCCACCTGCCCCGCCCCGCCCCGCGCGACGCCCGTGGCGTCGACGTCCCCCCGGCCACCCGGGCCCGCAGCGCCGGCTGGCGCGACCCGCGGCTCTGGGTCGGCATCGTGCTGGTCGCTGGCTCGGTCGTCGCCGGGGCCCGGATCCTGGCTGGTGCCGACGACATGACACCCGTCTGGTCGGCGTCCACCGACCTGGTCGCGGGCCAGACCCTGACCGCGGCCGACCTGGTCGCCACCCGGGTCCGCTTCGACGACGCGGTCGACCGCGAGCGCTACCTCGCGACGGGGGAGGAGCTGCCCGCGGCGCTCACCCTGACCCGGCCGCTGGCGGCCGGTGAGCTGGTCCCGGCGAGCGCGCTGGGCGAGGCGGCGGGTGACGACACGGTCACCGTGTCGATCGCGGTCGCGGCGGAGCACGTCCCCACCGACCTGGCGCGAGGCTCCCACGTCGACGTCTGGGTGATCGGCGAGCGGAGGCCCGCTGCCGAGCTGGTGCTTGGTGACGTGGTGGTGCTCGACGCACCCGTCGTGTCGGACGCCTTCGTCTCCGCGACCAGCCGGCAGGTGGTGCTGGCGGTGCCCGACGACGAGGACGAGGCGTTGGGCCTGGTGCTCGCGGCCAGCAGCGACGACCGCGTGCGCGTCGTGGGCCGGGGCTGAGCGGTGATCTGCGTCCTGCTCATGGCCGCGGGCGAGGCGTGGGAGTCGCCCGCCCTGGCCGACCTCGAGGCACACCCGGGCGTCGTCGTGCTCAAGCGCTGCGTCGACGTCGACGACCTGCTGGCCTCGGTCGCCAGCGGACAGGCCGACGTCGCAGTGGTGTCCCTCGACGCACCCGGGCTCGACCCCGGCTCCGTCTCCCACCTGCGGCGCCACGCCGTGCGACCCGTCGCGGTGACCTCGAGCGCCTCGCACGACCTCGACGTGCGCGAGCACGCCCAGCGCCTGGGCGTCACGACCGTGGTGGGCGCCGGTGAGCTGGCCTCCCTGGCGCAGGTGGTCACGACCGTCGAGGACGTCGGCGACACCCGACCCCACGCGCTCGACCTCGCCGGTCCGGCTCCGGGCCTGGACGACGCGGTCGACGGCGAGGGCCGCGTGGTGGCGGTGTGGGGACCCGCCGGCGCCCCGGGTCGCACGACCGTCGCGACCGGCCTGGCTGCCGAGCTGGCCCGTCGCCGCACGGCGGTGGTCCTGGCGGACCTCGACCCCTACGGCGGGGCGGTGGCCCAGCACCTCGGCATCCTCGACGAGGTGTCCGGGCTGCTCTCCGCCGCGCGCCTCGCCACGGCCGACCAGCTCGACGACCGGTTCGCCTCGGCCTGCCGGGGGATCGGTGAGCACCTGGCCGTGGTCACGGGACTCCCGCGTGCCGAGAGGTGGCGCGAGGTGCGTCCGGCCCAGGTCGAGCGCCTCGTGGAGCGGGCGCGCACGCACGGTCACGTCGTCCTCGACACGGGCTTCTGCCTCGAGGACGACGCGGGCTCCGACTTCGGGGCACGACCCGCGCGCAACGCCCTGACGCTGACCGCCCTCGAGCAGGCCGACGAGGTGGTGGTCGTCGGCGCCGCGGACCCGGTCGGCCTGGCCCGCCTGGCCCGGGGACTGGTCGACCTGCGCGAGGTCTCCGGCACGACGCCCGTGCGGGTCGTGGTCAACCGGATGCGGGCCTCGATCGGCTGGTCGGAGAAGGAGATCGCGGGCATGGTCGAGGGCTTCACCCGGGTGTCCGGCCTGCACTTCCTGCCCGAGGACCGCATCGGTCTGGACCGCGCGCTCGTGGCCGGGGTGCCGCTGGGCGAGGCCGGCGAGTCCGCGCTCAGCCACGCGGTGGCGACGCTCGCCGACGCGGTGTTCCCGGGGACGGCGGAGGCGTCACCGGGGCGTCGAAAGCGGACTGTTCGCCGTAGAACCGGTTCAAAATGATGCCAAACCTCAAGATTCACCTTAGATTGGGTTCTGATTTCAAGGAGAACCCAGGTGACTTCCTTCTTCCGCCGCACCCCCGGCCGCACGACCCCTGCCCTGGCCGCGCTCGCGCTGAGCGCGATCACGCTGGCCGCGACGCCCGCGATCGCCATGCAGGCGCGCGGCACCACGTCGGACGACAGCATCGTGGGCCGCGCCAAGGCCGACCACATCATGGCTCTCGGCGGGCGTGACCGCGTCCGCGGCTACGGCGGCGACGACACGATCTACGCCGGCAACGGTGACGACATCGTCTACGGCGACGGCGGCAACGACTGGATCACCATGCAGCCGGGCAGCGACTGGGTCGCCGGCGGGCTGGGCAACGACAAGGTCGACGGCGGCCAGGGAGACGACGTCCTCTACGGCGGGGACGGCAACGACATCCTCGCCTCCAACGCCGGCAACGACACCGTCTACGGCGAGGCCGGCGACGACCTCCTCGGCGGCAACGACGGCGACGACCGACTCATGGGCGGCGACGGGTCCGACAAGCACATCGGCGGCGCGGGCAACGACTGGATCGACGGTGGCCCCGGCGACGACGGCGCCATCCAGGGCGGACCCGGCAACGACGTGCTCATCGACGGCGAGGGTCACGACTGGCTCGTCAAGGGCGACGAGGGCGACGACGTGATCTTCCTCGGTCCCGGTGCCGACAAGGTCTTCGCCGAGCAGGGCAGCGACACCATCTACGTGCTCCCCGACGGCTTCGTCGACAAGATCCGCTGCGACGACGGCGGCCAGGAGAACGGCGCGGCCGACCGCGTGGTCTTCGTGGGGTGGCGCGACCCGCTCGACGTGGTCGACCCCTACGGCAGCTGCGAGTTCGTCATGACCGTCACCGACCTCCCCAACGGCTGGCCCTACGGTCCGGTCGGCACCGCTCCTCGTCAGGCCGCGAACAGCAGGTAGAGCCCGCCCACGGTGAAGCCCACCATCGCGACCAGCAGCGGGAGCTGGCCGGTGAGCTGGTGGCGGCGCGGCAGGAGCCGGATCGCGCGGTCGTGCGCAGCCACGACCCCGACGACGTGCCCGAGCGCGACGGCGAGGACCTTGGTCACCGCCAGGAACGTCGGGTGCGTGGAGATCCAGTAGCTGACCTGCAGGTCGGCCGTGCCGAGGTAGTCGTCCCCCCGGCTGAACGGGTCGCTGAGCTGGATGAGCGTCTGCTGGCCGTACTCCACGAGGTAGGTCAGGTAGTGGGCCGTGACGTAGCCGACGATGATCGGCACCACGGAGTGCGCGAACAGCGAGGGCAGCTCGCGCCGTGACGTCGCGCTCGTGGTGCCCGTGGCCATCGTGGCCGCGGTCAGGACGAGCGCCACACCCGCCGAGAAGACGACGAGGGCCAGGGTGTCGGGCAGGACCCGGGAGGTCGACCACGACTGCACGAGCGTGAGCCACGGCGTCGACTCGCGGAAGGAGTCGAACGCCGTGCTGCCGAAGAGCACGCCGACGACGGCCACCAGCCCGGGACGGGGCACGACGGTGTCGAGGTTGGCCAGGGGACTGCGGATCACGAGGAGGGAGTCGCGGCGTCCCCAGACCGACAGCTTCGCGACGAGCGAGGAGTAGACCTCGAAGGGGTCGGCGCGGGCGAGGAAGGTCGTGCCCCACACGGCCGAGCCGATGAGCATGATCCCGAGGTAGGCCGCGACCCACAGCCGCACCGGGCCGAGGTCGGTGGAGCCGGGGTAGACGAGCTCGAGCCACACGAAGGCGAAGAGCCCCGCAGCCGCCGGCCAGTAGCCCAGGCGGGCGGGATAGGCGTACATGCCCTCGCCCTCCGGCACCCCGGAGACCTTCGCGAAGAGCATGGCGATGGTGCGTGCGGGGCTGACCGCCCTGAAGAACGGCCCGAGCAGCAGCGACGCCGGCACCAGGCCCACCCACAGCAGGACGTAGAACGTCCCGAGGAAGGGGTTGATCAGGCTGTCCTTGCCGAAGACCGCGGCGGCGGCGACGTAGAGGAAGAAGGCCATGCCGAGGACGCGGGCGGTGACCGCCAGCGCCCGCGACGACACGAGGCGGTCGAGCCAGGCCGGAGCCGGGCGGCCGCTGGTGGCGGCGTCGTAGCGCGGCTCGCGCCACGCCACCGCCAGGACCGTGAAGGAGATGACCAGTGCGGCGACCGCTCCGGCGATCGCCAGCTCGGAGGGGATCGGCAGGTCCTTGGCGCCCCCGAGGCCGTGCGCCGAGATCCTCAACGGACCTCGAGCTGGAGCACGACCGTGTCGGGCTCGTGGCTCTCCACCTCCACCACGCCGGGTCGGTCGATCGTGATCTCGTGCTCGGACGTGCCGGCGTCGTAGGAGATCTCCTGCTCCGGCGTGCTGTGCACGTGGAGCTCGCCGGCCGTGTCGGCGGTGATCGTCAGGGTGAGCGTCTGGCCGACGCCCAGCTCGACCCGCTCGCCGTTGGGGGTGAAGGTGTCGCCCTCGCGGGTCACGTCGAGCGCGACCGAGTCGCCGTCGGAGCTGCTCGACGGGCTCGAGGAGCTCGTGGCCGGCGGGTCGGCGTCGTTGCCGCCACAGGCGGTGAGCCCGGCGGCGAGGACGAGGACGAGGGGGGCGAGGCGCGCGAGACCGCGACCGGACACAGATTTCTCCTTCGACAGATCCACGAGTGGCGGTGGCCACGGCACGCACCGGGCCAGCACCTCTGCCAGAATCCCATGCGGGACAACGGATCGACGACTCGGCCTCGGGAAGGGGCACACCCTGTGAGCGAGCACGTGCATGAGTGACCGGCTGCGGCCGCGGGACCTGGCGATCCTCGCCGCGGAGTCCCCCACGACGCCCATGCACAACGCCACCGTCGAGATCTTCGACCCGGGCGACTCCGGCTTCGACCACGACCGGCTCGTCGAGCTGATCGCCGACCGCATCGCGTTCGTCCCGCGCTACCGCCAGCGACTGCAGGTGGTGCCGGCGCGCCTCGCCAACCCCGCGTGGGTCGACGACGAGAACTTCGACCTCGGCTACCACGTACGCCGCTCCGCGCTGCCGCGGCCCGGCACGATGGACCAGTTGCGCGAGCTGGTCGCGCGCATCG
Organism: Nocardioides sp. Soil774; assembly: GCF_001428125.1. Lineage (GTDB taxonomy): Bacteria > Actinomycetota > Actinomycetes > Propionibacteriales > Nocardioidaceae > Nocardioides. The sequence continues at coordinate 139,717 of NZ_LMSM01000009.1, forward strand.
CCTCGCGTCCCCTCGACCGCACCCGGCCGCTGTGGGAGTGCTACTTCGTGGAGGGCCTCGCCGACGGACGGGTCGCGCTGCTGACCAAGAGCCACGCGATCCTCGTCGACGGTCGCGAGACGGTCGACATCGGCCAGGTGCTGCTGGACACCTCCCCGGACCGCTCGACGCTCGGCCACGACGACGACTGGCGCCCGCGGCGCAGGCCGGGGCCGCTGGGGGTCGCCCTCAACGCCCTGACCGACACCATGGAGAGCCCGCGCACCCTGTGGTCGACGACCCGCGCCAACGCGGAGGCGGTCGGCCGGCAGGCCACGGCCTCCGGCTCGCGGGTCGCCGAGGTCGCCAACGCCCTCGCCGGCCGGGGGCCGGTGCACTCGACGCCGGTGCACCGCAGGCTGTCGCAGCAGCGTCGCTTCGTGACCGTGCGCACCCAGCTGTCGGACTACCGCGCGATCCGCGAGGTGCACGGCGGCACCGTCAACGACGTCATCCTCGCCACCATCACCGGGGGGCTGCGCGGCTGGCTGATGGCGCGCGCGGAGTCGATGTCGGGGCTCAAGGCGATCAAGGCGATCGTGCCGATGTCGGTCATCGACGACGAGCTCGAGCCCACCTCGCTCGGCAGCCAGGTGACCGGGCACCAGGTCTACCTCCCGGTCAGCGAGCCGAGCCCCGTCGTGCGCCTGCACCAGGTGAGCTATGACTTCAAGGCCCACCGCGACAACGGCCGCAACGTCTCGGCCCGGCGGCTCTCCGGCATCGCCGGCTTCGCCCCGACGACGTTCCACGCGCTCGGGGCGCGCCTGGCCGCGACGGAGCTGCGCCACGGGTTCCACGTCTCCATCACCAACGTGCCCGGCCCGCAGTTCCCGCTCTACGCCGACGGGGCCCGCATGCTCGAGTCCTACCCCGTCCACCCGTTGATGCCCGACCACCCGCTGGCCTTCGGCGTGACGTCCTACGACGGTGGCGTCTTCTACGGCATCACCGCCGACCGCGACGCCGTACCCGATGCCGACACCCTGGGCCAGTGCGTGCTCGAGGCGCTCGAGGAGCTCAAGGACTCCGCCTCCGACTCCCGCCCGCGCGCACCGAGGGGACGCAAGAAGTGACCCGCCGCTACGTGCCCTCCTCCCTGCCGCGTCTCGCCGAGGACTGGGAGGCCGACGGTCCGCGGGTGCTCGACGCGGTGCTCGCCGAGGACGACGGCGAGGAGGCGGAGTACGCCGCCCTCATGGGCGCCGCGGACGCCTCGGCCGAGCTGCTGGCCGGCCTGCCCGACGGCCGGCGGCGCCGCGTCGTGGTGGTCGTCGACAGCCCTGCGGACCGCGGACCGGTGACGTGGCGCGACGTGGTCGCGGTGCACGTCGACGACCGCGACGACGCCGACCCCGACGACGACCTGGCGTGGTGGGCGACACAGGAGGTCGGCGACCTGCTCGCCTCCCTTTGAGGCGCGGGCGCGTCTCTGACACGATCGGCGACATGGACGCGATCACCTTCCCGCCGGCACCCACCAACGAGCCCAACCTGACCTACGCACCGGGCACCCCGGAGCGCGAGGCGCTCGTGGTGGAGCTGGCCCGACTCGAGGGCGAGCAGCACACCTTCCACGCCGTCATCGGCGGCGAGCACCGCGACGGCGGCGGCGCGGAGGTCGAGGTCGTCCAGCCCCACGACCACGCCCACGTGCTCGGCACGCTGCGCCACTCGACGGCGAAGGACGCCGAGGACGCCGTCAGGGCAGCCGCGGACGCCGCGCCCGGCTGGCGCGCGATGCCGTTCGACGAGAAGTGCGCGATCATCCTCAAGGCCGCCGACCTGCTCGCCGGCCCGTGGCGCCAGCGGCTCAACGCCGCCACGATGCTGGGGCAGTCGAAGACGGCTTACCAGGCCGAGATCGACGCCGCGTGCGAGCTGATCGACTTCTGGCGCTTCAACGTCCACTACGCCAAGCAGATCCACACCGACCAGCCGATCGCCAACAGCCCCGGCATCTGGAACCGCACCGACCACCGCCCGCTCGAGGGCTTCGTCTACGCGATCACGCCCTTCAACTTCACCGCGATCGCCGGCAACCTGCCCACCGCCCCGGCGCTGATGGGCAACACGGTGATCTGGAAGCCCTCGCCGACCCAGCAGCTGGCCGCGTCGCTGACGATGGAGCTGCTCGAGGAGGCCGGCATGCCGCCGGGCGTGATCAACATGCTCCCCGGCGACGGCCTCGACGTGTCGAAGGTGGCCCTGGCGCACCCCGACCTCGCGGGCATCCACTTCACCGGCTCCACGCCGACGTTCCAGCACCTGTGGCGCACGGTGGGGGAGAACATCACCGGCTACCGCTCCTACCCGCGCATCGTGGGCGAGACCGGCGGCAAGGACTTCATCGTCGCGCACCCCTCGGCCGACCCCGACGTGCTGCGGGTGGCGATGATCCGCGGTGCGTTCGAGTTCCAGGGCCAGAAGTGCTCCGCGGCCTCGCGCGCCTACGTCCCGCGCTCGGTGTGGGCCCGGATCAAGGACCAGCTCATCGTCGACACCGAGGCGCTGAGCATGGGCGACGTGACCGACCTGTCGCACTTCATGGGCGCCGTGATCGACGACCGCGCCTTCGCCAAGCACCGGAAGGCGATCGCGCGCGTCGAGGGCACCGACCACCTCACCCTGCTCGCCGGCGGCCAGACCGACGACTCCGTGGGCTGGTTCGTGCGGCCGACGATCGTGGAGTCGACCGACCCGACCGACCAGATGTTCTCCGAGGAGTACTTCGGCCCGATCCTGGCCGTCCACGTCTACGACGACGCCGACTTCGAGTCGGTCGTGGCGCAGATGGAGAGCTTCGCGCCGTACGCCCTCACCGGCGCGATCATCGCGCAGGACCGCGCGGCGATCGCGTGGGCACGCAAGACGCTGCGCTTCGCGGCCGGCAACTTCTACATCAACGACAAGCCGACCGGAGCCGTGGTGGGCCAGCAGCCCTTCGGCGGCGGTCGCGCGTCGGGCACCAACGACAAGGCCGGCGCCGCGGTCAACCTGCTGCGCTGGACCTCGCCGCGCTCGATCAAGGAGACCTTCGTGCCGCCCAAGACCCACCTCCACCCCCACCAGGGGTGAGGGCCGGGTGACGCGGACGCTGTGGCACATGGGGGCGCTGCACCCGTTCGAGCAGGCGCTCGTGCTGCTGCTCGCCTTCGGTCCCTTCGTGGTGCTCGGCCTCGTGGTGTGGCTACGGCGCCGGGAGGACGACCGGGAGGACTCCCGGGACGGCCGCTAGCGCGCGAGCCACTCCACGCCGACCTCGTGCTCACGGTCGAGCGCGTGCCCGACCATCTCGGCGATGAGGCCCTCGACCTTCCCGCCGACCAGCGGGATGCGGACGCTCACGACGAGGTCGACGGTCTCCGTGGTGGTGCCACCCGACTCGGTGAGGACGAGCGTGCCGACGGCCTCGCCGGGCTTGCCGGGGATCTGGAGCTCGAGGTCGGCCGCGGTCGCCGACGTCCAGGTCTCCTGCTGCACGATGACGATCTCGTCGCCGGCGAACTTGCGGGCGAACGACGGCAGGTCCGCGCCCGAGCGCACCTGCTCGATCCGCACGTGGTCGCCGTCGATGTCGACCGAGCCCCGCGCGACCTTCTGCCGCTCCAGCACCGCCTCGCGGAACGCCGGGTCGTCGAGCATCGCGGCCACCGCCTCCGCCGGGGCGTCGTACGTCAGCGTCTTGGAGAGCTTGGTGCTCATCGTGGGGACTCGCATTCTGTGTGGTCGTCAGGTCCGGGATCCGGCCCCATCATGGACTGAACGAGGGGCTCGTCAGCAGGGTTACGCGCGGGTAGGGACCTGTGTTGTGACGGTCACACGACGGGTCCTATGGTCGGTGCGTGGCAACGGCTGAGGAGACCAAGGACCAGCAGCTCGACGCGGCGACGGAAGGGCGACCCGAGTGGGGTGACCTGGTCCGGGCCTACTACCGGCACGTGCCACCGGAGGAGGTGGCCGAGCGCTCGCCGGAGGACCTCCTCGGGGCCGTCGCCTCGCACCGCGAGCTGGCCACGTCGCGGCCCCAGGGCACCGCCGCCGTCCGCGTCGTCACGCCCACGCTGGCCGACTCCGGCTGGTCGGCCTCCGGTCGCTCGGTCGTGGAGGTCGTCACCGACGACATGCCCTTCCTGGTCGACTCGGTGACCATGGAGCTCAACCGGCTCGGCCACACCGTCCACGCCGTGATCCACCCGCAGCTGTCGGTCGAGCGCGACATCACCGGCGAGCTCCAGCGCGTCGCCACCCACGTCGTGGAGCCCCTCGCCGGGACCAGCGAGTCGGGCGCGGAGTCGTGGATGCACGTCGAGATCGACCGCACCGACGGCGACGAGGCCGCCGAGGTCACCGAGGGCGTGCAGCGGGTGCTGCGCGACGTGCGCGAGTCGGTCGAGGACTGGGCCAAGATGCACGCCCAGGTGCTGGCCGTGGTCGAGCAGCTCGACCAGGACCCGCCGCCGCTCTCGGCCGACGAGCTGCGCCAGGGCCGCGACTTCCTCACGTGGCTGGCCGACGACCACTTCACCTTCCTCGGCTACCGGGAGTACCACCTCGAGGCCGAGGAGGGCGCGCCCGAGGAGTGCGGCCTGCGTGCCGTGCCGGGCTCGGGGCTCGGCATCCTGCGCCACGACCAGGACCTGTCCAGCTCGTTCGCCAAGCTCCCGCCGCTCGCGAAGGCCAAGGCCCGGGAGAAGACGCTGCTGGTGCTGGCGAAGGCCAACTCGCGCGCGACCGTGCACCGTCCGGCCTACCTCGACTACGTCGGGGTGAAGACGTTCGCTCCCGACGGGGAGGTCGTCGGCGAGCGGCGCTTCCTCGGCCTGTTCTCCAGCGCCGCCTACACCGAGTCGGTCACCCGGATCCCGGTGCTGCGCGAGAAGGTCGCCGAGGTGATGCGCCACGCCGGCTTCGACCCGCGCAGCCACGCGGGCAAGGCCCTGATGGACACCCTCGAGAACTACCCCCGCGACGAGCTCTTCCACACCTCGCCCGACGAGCTCGCGCCGGTGGCGCAGGACGTCATGTCCGCCCGGGCGCGCCGCCAGCTGCGGGCCTTCGTACGACGCGACACCTACGGCCGCTACGTCTCGGTGCTCGTCTACCTTCCCCGCGACCGCTACAGCACGGCGGTGCGTGAGCGCTTCTCCGACATCCTGCGCGAGCAGCTCGGCGGCGAGCACGTCGAGTTCACCGCCCGCGTCAACGAGTCCACGACCGCGCGCGTGCACTTCGTCGTCCACCCGCCCAAGGGCGACCACATCCCCGAGATCGACGTCGCCGACCTCGAGCGCCGGCTCACCGAGGCCTCGCGGTCCTGGCGCGACGACTTCGTGGCGGCCGTGGTCAACGAGCACGGCGAGGACCGCGGCTCGCGCCTCGCGCGGGTCTGGGCCGACGCCTTCCCGGAGGCCTACAAGGAGGACTACGAGCCGCAGCGCGGGTCCGCCGACCTCGGACGCATCGAGGCCATCGAGGGTGACGAGGGCATCGACCTCGCGCTCTTCGACCAGGACCAGCAGTCCGGTGTCTACCGCCGCGGCGAGTCACGCCTCAAGGTGTTCCGCGTCGGCGAGCCGCTGTCGCTGAGCACCGTGCTCCCGATGCTCACCTCCATGGGTGTCGAGGTCGTCGACGAGCGCCCCTACCAGCTGAGCGGACTGGCGCGTCCGTCCTACATCTACGAGTTCGGCCTGCGCCACGGCCGGGTGCTGTCGCCGCACGAGCGCACGCTGTTCGCCGAGGCGCTGCGCGCGGTGTGGGACGGCTACAACGAGATCGACGGGTTCAACCAGCTCGTCCTCAGCGCCGGCCTCACCTGGCGCCAGGCCACGGTGCTGCGCGCCTACGCGAAGTACCTCAAGCAGGGCAACTCGCCCTTCGCCCTCGACTACATCGAGGAGGCCCTGCGCAGCAACGTCGACATCACCCGGCTGCTCGTGGAGCTCTTCGAGGCGCGCTTCGACCCCGGTCGCACCGAGGGCCGGGTGCTCGAGGCCGACGCCGAGGCGCGCACCGCCAAAGTCGAGGCGATCGAGGAGCGGCTGGCCAAGGCGCTCGACGACGTGGTCAGCCTCGACCACGACCGCATCCTGCGCTCCTACCGCACGCTCGTGCGCGCCACGCTGCGCACCAACTTCTTCCAGCGCACCGCGGACGGCAGGGTCCACCCCTACATGTCGTTCAAGCTCGAGCCGTCGGCGATCCCCGACCTGCCCGAGCCGCGCCCGCGCTACGAGATCTTCGTCTACAGCCCGCGCGTCGAGGGCTCGCACCTGCGCTTCGGCGCCGTCGCCCGCGGCGGTCTGCGCTGGTCGGACCGGCGCGACGACTTCCGCACCGAGGTGCTCGGGCTGGTCAAGGCGCAGATGGTGAAGAACACCGTCATCGTGCCGGTGGGCGCGAAGGGCGCGTTCTTCTGCAAGCAGCTGCCCGACCCCTCCGACCGCGACGCGTGGCTGGCCGAGGGAGTGGCCTGCTACAAGACCTTCATCTCGGGCCTGCTCGACATCACCGACAACCTCGTCGACGGCGCGACCGTGCCGCCGCGCGAGGTGGTGCGCCACGACGGCGACGACTCCTACCTCGTCGTCGCCGCCGACAAGGGCACCGCGACGTTCAGCGACATCGCCAACGGCGTGGCCAAGGACTACGGCTTCTGGCTCGGTGACGCCTTCGCCTCCGGCGGGTCGGTGGGCTACGACCACAAGGCGATGGGCATCACCGCCAAGGGCGCCTGGGTCTCGGTGCAGCGCCACTTCCGCGAGATGGGCGTCGACTGCCAGGCCGAGGACTTCACCGCCGTCGGCATCGGCGACATGTCGGGCGACGTCTTCGGCAACGGCATGCTCTGCTCCGAGCACACCCGGCTGGTCGCGGCCTTCGACCACCGCGACATCTTCCTCGACCCCGCGCCCGACGCCGCGTCGTCGTACGTCGAGCGCAAGCGGCTCTTCGACCTGCCGCGCTCGAGCTGGAAGGACTACGACGCCTCGCTGATCTCCGAGGGCGGCGGGGTCTGGCCGCGCTCGGCCAAGTCGATCCCGGTCTCCGCGCAGGTCCGCGAGGCCCTGGGCCTGGGCGCCGGCGTCACCGCGCTCACGCCGGCCGAGCTGATGAAGGCGATCCTGGTCGCGCCGGTCGACCTGCTCTGGAACGGTGGCATCGGCACCTACGTGAAGTCGTCGGAGGAGACCCACGCCGACGCCGGCGACAAGGCCAACGACGCGATCCGCGTCAACGGCGAGGACCTGCGCGCGCGCTGCATCGGCGAGGGCGGCAACCTCGGCTTCACCCAGCTCGGCCGTGTGGAGTACGCCCGCTACGGCGCGGGCGGCAAGGGCGGTCGGATGAACACCGACTTCATCGACAACTCCGCGGGCGTCGACACCTCCGACCACGAGGTCAACATCAAGATCCTGCTCGACCGGGTGGTCCGCGCGGGTGCGATGGACGAGGAGGCGCGCAACCACCTGCTCGCGGAGATGACCGACGAGGTGGGCGCGCTGGTGCTGCGCGACAACTACGAGCAGAACCTCGCGCTCGCCAACGCCGAGGCGCACGCGCCGTCGCTGCTCCACGTCCATGAGGACTGGATGCGGGCACTGGAGAAGCGCGGCGTGCTCAACCGTGACCTCGAGGGCCTGCCCAGCACACGTCAGGTCAAGCGTCGCCTCGACCGCAAGCAGGCGCTGTCCGCGCCCGAGCTGTCGGTGCTGCTGGCGTGGACCAAGATCGTCCTGGCCGACGAGCTGATCGACTCCGACCTGCCCGACGACCCCTACCTGCGCGAGGACCTGCTCGCCTACTTCCCGCAGCAGATGGTGCCCGACCTCGAGGCAGCGATCGAGGACCACCCGCTGCGCCGCGAGATCATCGTGACCCAGGTCGTCAACGACCTCGTCAACGGTGCGGGCATGACCTTCTGGCCCCGGCTGCAGGGGGAGACCGGCGCCAGCCCGGCCGAGCTCACCCGGGCCAACTTCGTGGCGCGCGAGATCTTCGGCTCGCTGCCGCTGCGCCAGGAGATCGCGGCGCTCGACAACGAGGTGCCGGCAGAGCGGCAGACCCGCATGCGGATCGAGATGCGCACGCTGGTCGAGCGCGCGTCGCGCTGGCTGGTGACCAACCGGCGCCCCCCGCTGGACTCCAGCGCGACCGTGGCGTTCTTCCGCGGTCCGGTGCAGACCGTCCTGGCCGAGCTGCCGAGCATCATGAGCGGTCGCGAGCTCGACGACTACGCGGTGCGCGAGAAGCGGCTGACCGACCAGGGCGTCCCGGCCGACCTCGCCTCACGCGTGGCGGTGCTGGCATCGGCGTACGCCCTGCTCGGGATCGTGGAGACGGCCGACCGCCTCGGCCTCGACCCGGTCGAGGTGGCTCGCGTCCACTTCGCCCTGGGGGAGCGGCTGGGCCTGCCCGCCCTGGTCGACCGGATCTTCGCGCTGCCGCGCGACGACCGCTGGCAGACCATGGCGCGCGCCGCGGTGCGCGACGACCTCTACGGCGTGCACCAGCAGCTGACGGCACGGGTGCTGGAGACCACGAGCAGCGAGGACAGTGCCCCGGCACGGGTCGCCGAGTGGGAGGACTCCGAGCAGGAGCTGGTCACCCGCGCGGCCGGCACGCTCGAGGAGATCTGCCGCGAGGAGACCGCCGAGCTGGCCCGGCTCTCCGTCGGGCTCCGGGTGGTGCGCGGCCTGCTGTCCTGAGGCGCCGCCGGTCTGGTCGATGAACTGCTTCGTCTACGAGCCCGGGAGGCCACGCGACTGTCGCTCGGCACGGGGGCGGCGCGGAACAGGTGCGCCTGTCAGGCTCGACCCATGAACGCATCCTTCGCCCCTGAGGGGGCCCAGTGGCTCAACGAGCCGGAGTGGCGGGTCGACGGGGAGGTGCTGGAGATGCGCGCCCGCGAGGGCAGCGACCTGTGGCAGGTCACCAGCTACGGGTTCGCCCGCGACACCGGGCACGCGCTGCTCCACCCGCTCGAGCCCGGACAGGCCTGCGAGGTCGACGTCCTCGCCGACATGAGCGAGCAGTTCGACCAGGCAGGGCTGCTGGTCCGGGTCGACGCGACGCACTGGCTGAAGGCCGGCCTCGAGCTGGCCGACGGTCGGCTCGGTGCCAGCGCGGTGTTCACCGACAGACGCTCGGACTGGTCGACCAGCCCGGTGGACGAGTGGGCCGGCGCCTGGGTGCGGCTGCGCATCAGCAGGGGAGCGGACAGCCTGACGGTCCGCGCGCGACCCGAGGGCGGGCAGTGGCGGCTGGTGCGGCTGGTGCCGTTCTCCGCGTCCGGGTGGGTCGGCGTCGGTCCCTACTGCTGCAGCCCGAGCCGGGCCGGGTACGTCGCGCGCTTCCGTGCGCTCGCCGACGGGCCTGCAGACGAGGAGCTGCACCCCTAGCCGGGGCCTCAGAACAGCAGGACGGCGGCCACCACGCCGGCGGCCACGACGGCACCCCTGAACACGGTGTCGGGGAGCGTGCGACCGATGCGGGCGCCGACGTAGCCGCCGCCGAGCGACCCGGCGGCGAGCAGCACCACGACGTCCCAGCGCGGGTCGGCGACGACGACGAAGATCAGTCCGGCCACGATGTTGCCGACCATCAGCGACAGGGTCTTGAGCCCGTTGACCACCCGGAGCTCCAGGTCGGTGCCGAGGCCGAGCACAGCGACCATCATCACCCCGGCACCGGCGCCGAAGTAGCCGCCGTACATCCCGGTGACGGTCGCGAAGCCCGTGGTGACCGGCGACATGTGCAGGCGCTCGGGGCAATGCTCGCCGTGCAGGGCGGCGTGGCGCTCGCGCAGCCAGCGCGAGATGCGCGGCTGGACGCCCACGAGCAGGCAGGTGAAGAGGATCAGCCACGGCACGACCGCCTCGAAGACGCCCGGCGGCAGGCCGAGGAGCAGCGCGGCTCCGGCGACGGCGCCGAGGGCGCACACCAGCACGATCGACCGGGCCACCCCGCCGGCCTCGCGCACCTCCCGGCGGTAGCCGAGGACCCCACCCAGGCCACCCGGGATGAGCCCGAGGGTGTTGGACACGTTGGCGACGACCGGCGGCAGGCCGAGCCCGACGAGCACCGGGAAGCTCAGCAGGGAGGCGACCCCCACGGTGGAGGAGAGCACGCCGGCGCCGAACCCGGTGGCGAGGACCAGCAGCGTCTCGAGACCTGTCACTGCTGCTCGCGGAGCAGCGCGACGTCGCTGACCATCGCCACGTGCGCGTGCATCGCGTCGGCCGCCGCCTCCGGGTCGCCGGCGCGGATGGCCTCGGCGATCGCGCGGTGGCCGGCCAGCGAGTCCTGGGGACGGCCGGGCTGGCCGAGCGACTCCAGCCGGGTCTCCCGGACCAGGTCGCCGATCTCGTCCATGAGGCGGGCCAGCAGCAGGGAGTGCGAGGCGGCGGTCACGGCTCCGTGGAAGCGCTCGTCGCCCTCCACGCCCCGTCCGCCGGCCTCGATGTCGGCGGCCATGAAGGCCAGGGCGTCGTCGATGCGGGCGAGGTCGTCGTCGGTGCGCCGGGCGGCGGCCAGTGCCGCGATCTTGGTCTCGAGCGCGTCGCGGGTCTCGATGATCTCGGGCAGCCGGTCGGCGTGGCTGCGGATCGCCTCGACGATACGGGTGGACTGGCGGTGACCGGCCGTGACCAGGGTGCCGTCGCCGTGGCGCACCTCGACCACGCCGATGACCTCGAGCGCCACCAGCGCCTGGCTCAGCGTGGCCCGGCTGACGCCGAGGCGCTGGGCGAGCTCGCGCTCGGGCGGCAGCCGGTCGCCGGCGGTGAGCCCGTTGTCGCTGATCCACGACGAGATCTGCCCGGCGACCTGCTCGTAGAGGCGGGTGCGGAGCAGCCGGGGCGGGAACGAGGGCGGGCCGGGCGACTCGGACATGGAGACACCCTATTGACGATCGGCGCATTGTCCTATTGGCTAGGCCACTGAGCCAAGCGCGTGATGAGGGTCACCCCCGGGTCCTCGCCGTGCCGGCCATCGACTCGGAGGTGTGGGCATGGGCCCGGAATGGATTGCGATCCTCGCGCTGGTCGCGTTGTTCGTCATCGGCACGGTGCTGCCGATCAACATGGGAGCGCTGGCCTACGTCGCCGCGTGGTTCGTCGGGATGTACGCGCTCGACCTCGACGAGAAGGAGATCATCGCCGGCGTCAGCGGTGACCTGATCCTCACCCTCATCGGCGTGACGTACCTCTTCGCGATCGCGCGCAACAACGGCACGGTCGACCTCATCGTGCGCACTGCGGTGCGCGCCGTCGGCGGTCGGGTCGCGCTGATCCCGTGGGTGATGTTCGCGGTCACCGCGGTGCTCACCGGCATCGGTGCGGTCAGCCCCGCGGCGTGCGCCATCATCGGCCCGATCGCGCTCGGCTTCGCCGGTCGCTACGGCATCAGCCCGTTGATGATGGGCATGTTCGTCGTGCACGGTGCGCAGGCCGGCGGCTTCTCGCCGATCAGCATCTACGGCACGATCACCAACTCCGTGATGGAGGATGCCGGACTGCCGTCGAGCGAGGTCACCGTCTTCCTCGCCAGCCTCGTGGTCAACACCGTGATGGCCGCGATCCTGTTCATCGTCCTCGGCGGACGCAAGCTGATGGCGATGCGCATCGACCCGAACGAGCCCGACACGCTCGACGAGGACCTGCACCGCGGAGGACACACCGTGCCGGCCCGCGGCACCGGAGCCACGACGATGACCGGCACCCAGGCCGTGGGCGTGCGTCACGACCAGATCCTCACGCTCGTGGCGTTCGTCGGTGTCGCGCTCGTGGCACTCGTCTTCGACAAGAACATCGGCTTCGTCTCCATCACCGCGGCCGTCATCCTGGCGATGCTGGCGCCCCACGAGCACAAGGACGCCGTCAAGCAGATCGCCTGGCCGACCGTGCTGCTCGTCGCCGGTGTCAGCACCTACGCCACCATCCTCACCACCGCGGGCTCCCCGGAGTTCGTCGGCACGTGGGCCGCGGGCCTCGGCGCCGCCGCGATCGGCGCGCTGATCCTCTGCTACGTCGGCGGTGTCGTCTCGGCGTTCGCCTCGTCCACCGCGCTGCTGCCGGTGATCATCCCGATCGGCGTCCCGCTCATCGCGGACGGCGGCATCAACGCCGCCCTCTTCGTCGCCGCGCTCGCCGTGTCGTCGACCATCGTCGACGTCAGCCCGTTCTCCACCAACGGTGCGCTCATGCTCGCCAACAAGCCCGACTCGATCAGCGAGCCGGTCTACTACAAGCAGATCCTCGGCTACGGCGTCATCGTCACCCTGGTCGGGCCGCTGCTCGTCTGGGCCGCCCTCGTCCTCCCGGGCTGGTGACACGATGACCGGCCCTCTCTCCGACCTCCTCGTCGTCGACCTGACCCGAGCCCTCGCCGGCCCGCACGCCACCCAGATGCTCGGCGACCTCGGTGCGCGCGTGATCAAGGTCGAGGCCCCCGGCAGCGGCGACGACACCCGCGGGTGGGGACCGCCGTTCGTCGGCGAGCCCGACGCGCGCCAGTCGACGTACTTCCTGTGCACCAACCGCAACAAGGAGTCCATCGCGCTCGACCTCAAGGACGCCGGCGACAAGGACGTCCTGGTCGGGCTCGTGGAGCGCGCCGACGTGCTGGTCGAGAACTTCCGCACGGGCGTGCTCGAGCGGCTCGGCCTCGGCATCGAGGAGCTGATGCGGCGCAACCCGCGCCTCGTCGTGCTCTCCATCACCGGCTTCGGCCACGACGGCCCCGAGGGCGGTCGCGCGGGCTACGACCAGATCGCGCAGGGCGAGGCCGGCCTGATGTCGCTGACCGGCTCGGGCCCCGACGACCCGCAGCGGGTCGGCGTGCCGATCGCCGACCTGCTGTCCGGCATGTACGGCGCCTACGGCGTGCTCGCCGCGCTCCACGAGCGCGAGCGGACGGGCGAGGGCACGGTCGTGCGGACGTCGCTGCTGGCCTCGGTCGTCGGCGTGCACGCCTTCCAGGGCACCCGCTGGACCGTCGCCGGCGAGGTCGGCCGCGCTCAGGGCAACCACCACCCCTCGATCGCTCCCTACGGGCTGTTCCACTGCCGCGACGGCGCGGTGCAGATCGCCCTGGGCAGCGAGGGGCTGTGGAAGAAGTTCTGCGCGGGCTTCGGCCTCGACCCCGACGCCGAGGGACTCGCGACCAACAGCGAGCGCGTCGCACGCCGCGACGACGTGATCGCGCTCGTCGAGCAGGCCTTCGCCGACTGGGACGCCGAGCCGCTGCTCGCCCGGCTCGCCGAGGTCGGTGTGCCGGCAGGCAAGGTGCGCAGCCTCGACGAGGTCTACGAGTGGGACCAGGTCGCCAGCCAGGGCCTGCTCGTCGACGTCGCCCACCCCACGCTCGGTGACATCACCCTGCCCGGGCCGCCGCTGCGCTTCTTCGACGCCGCGGGCACCGAGGTCACCCGTCGCGACCACGTCGCGCCGCCGCTGCTCGACCAGCACGCCGACGACATCCGCGCGTGGGTCGGCGGGGGCGGCGCGTGAACACACCCGTCAAGCGCTGGACCTCGCACGAGCTGCTCGACCTGGTGCTCGACCCGGGCACCTTCACCTCGTGGGACTCACCCATCGACCTGTCCGACGTCGAGCCGGGCTACCGCGCCGTCCTCGAGGCCGCCGCGCTGAAGGCGGGCACCGACGAGTCGGTGCTCACCGGCCGCGGTGAGGTGCGCGGGCGGCCGGTGGCCGTGGTGGTCAACGAGTTCGCCTTCCTGGCGGGCTCGATCGGGCGGGCCGCGGCCGACCGCATCGCCTCCGCCGTACGTCGTGCCACCGCGGAGGGCCTGCCGCTGCTGGCCAGCACGTCGTCGGGCGGCACCCGCATGCAGGAGGGCACCCCCGCCTTCGTGCGGATGGTCGAGATCTCGCGCGCGCTGATGGACCACCGCGCCGCCGGGCTGCCCTACCTCGTGCACCTGCGTCACCCCACCACCGGCGGCGTCTACGCCTCGTGGGGCTCGCTCGGCCACGTCACCGTCGCCGAGCCCGGCGCCCTCGTCGGCTTCCTCGGCCCCAAGGTCTACGAGGCCCTCAACGGCCGGCCCTTCCGGCCCGGCGTCCAGGTGGCGGAGAACCTCGCCGCGGCCGGCGTCATTGACGGTGTCGTCGGTGCCGAGGACCTGCCGGCGATGGTCGACCTCGCGCTCTCCGTGCTCGTCGACCCGCCCGGGCCCGGCGCCCTCGAGCCGCGCCCGGCCGCCCCGATCGGCGACCACGCCGCCTGGGACAGCGTCGAGCGGACGCGGCGTACGGACCGGGCCGGGGTGCGCGACCTGCTCGCCCACGGCGCCAGCGGCACCATCCAGCTGCGCGGCACCGACGAGGGCGAGCGCGACTCGAGCGTCCTGGTCGCCCTGACCCGCCTCGACGACCAGCCGTGCGTGGTCATCGGGCAGGATCGGTCGCGCCAGACACCGGGGCACGCCATGGGCCCCGGTGCGCTGCGCGAGGCACGCCGCGGCATGCGGCTCGCCCAGGAGCTCGGCCTGCCGCTGGTCAGCGTCATCGACACCCCCGGGGCCGAGCTGTCGCCGGAGGCCGAGGAGCGCGCCATCGCCGGCGAGATCGCCCGCTGCATCGCCACGCTGACGACGATGACCGTGCCGACGGTCTCGGTCATCCTCGGCCAGGGCTGCGGGGGAGGGGCGCTCGCGTTCCTGCCGGCGCAGACCGTCGTGGCGACCGAGCACGCCTGGCTCTCGCCGCTGCCGCCCGAGGGCGCCAGCGTGATCGTGCACGGCGACGTCACGCACGCCGCCGAGATGGCGCAGCGCCAGCGGGTGCGCGCAGCGGACCTCCTCGCCGACGGGGTCGTCCACCACGTCGTGCCCGAGGTCGACGGGGAGTCGCCGCGCGCCCTCGCCGTCGCGGTGGCGGCGGAGATCGGCACGATCCTGCGCCGCTCGACCCGGAGGGCCGTGCCGCTCGGCGCCTGAGCCGTGCGACGATCCGCCCATGACCTCCGCGCCCCAGATGTTGACCCTCCCCGACGGCCGGCAGCTGGAGTTCCTCACCGGCGGCGCCGAGGACGGCTTCGGTCTCGTCTACCACTCCGGCACGCCGAGCGGTGCGGTCGTCGACCCGTCGATGTGGGCCGCCGCCGAGCGCGCCGGCCTGCGCCTGGTGACGTACTCCCGCCCCGGCTACGGCGCCTCGACCCCGCGCCCGGTGCCGGAGGGCTGGCCGGTGCCCATCGCCGCTGACGCCGACGACACCGCGGCGCTCCTCGACCACCTCGGGATTGGCGAGTTCGTCACCCTCGGCTGGTCGGGTGGCGGTCCGCGCGCCCTGGCGTGTGCCGCCCTCCTCCCCGAGCGTTGCCGCGCCGCGACGAGCCTCGCCGGCGTCGCCCCGCGCGAGGCCGAGGGCCTCGACTGGCTGGCCGGCATGGGCCCGGAGAACGTGCGCGACTTCGAGGCCGCCGACCGCGGCCGTGAGGCCTTCCGCCCCATCGCCGAGCAGGAGGCGGCCGAGCTCGGCTCGGTCACCACCGACGACATCGTCGAGGCCTTCGGCGGGCTCGTCGACGAGGTCGACGCCGCGGCGCTCACCGGCGAGTTCGCCGAGGTGGTCGCCGCGTCCTTCCGTCACGCGATGGCGCAGGGGCCCGAGGGGATGCTCGAGGACAACCTGCAGATCGCCCGCCCGTGGGGCTTCGACCTGGCCGGCATCGTCGTACCCGTCTCGGTGTGGCAGGGCGCCCACGACAAGATGGTGCCCTTCGAGCACGGCCGCTGGCTCGCCGCGCACGTCCCCGGCGCCCGCGCGCACCTCTTCGACGACGAGGGCCACATCTCCCTCGCCACGCGGATGGACGACATCCTCGCCGACCTGCGGGAGCTGGCCGGGCTCTGACCCGGTCTCGGGCGGTGAGTGAGGAGGATTCCTGCGCCAGAAAACCCGCCTCACGCACCGCTTGGCGGGCGGGGCTGGCGGCGTCGGTGAGTGAGGAGGCGTCCTCGGCCGGAAAACCCGCCTCACGCACCGCTCGGCCGGTCAGCTGGCCTTCTTGGCCACCGTCTTTTTGGTGGTGGTCTTCTTCGCCGCAGCCTTCTTGGCGGGGGCCTTCTTCGCCGCCGTCTTCTTCGCAGCCGACTTCTTGGCGGGCGTCTTCTTCGCCGCGGCCTTCTTGGCCGCCGGCTTCTCCTCGGCCTCGTCGGTGGCCTCGCCGCGGGCGGACTTCGCGGCCGCGACCGACTTCTGCAGCGCGGCCAGCAGGTCGACGACCTCGCCGGAGGTCTTCGTCGAGGTCTCGGTGCGCTTGATCTCGCCGCCCTCGATCTTCGACTTCACCAGCGCCTCGACGGCACCGGCGTAGTCGTCCTCGAGCTCGGAGGGGTCGAAGTCGCCGGCGAGGGTCTCGACGAGCATGTGCGCCATCTTGACCTCGCTGTCCTTGACGTCTCCGGTCTCGACGGAGAAGTCAGGGGTGCGGATCTCGTCGGGCCACATCATCGTCTGCAGCACGATGACGTCGTCCTTCACGCGCAGCACCGCGATGCTGGTGCGCTGTCGCAGCGCGACGGTCACCACGGCCATGCGGTCGGCGTCGAGCAGTGCCTGGCGCAGCAGGGCGTACGGCTTGGCGCCGGCGCCCTCGGGCTCGAGGTAGTAGGACTTCTCGAACAGCAGCGGGTCGATCTGCTCGCGCGGCACGAACTTCTCCACCGCGATCTCGCGCGACGACGTCGACGGCAGCTCGGCCATGTCGTCGTCGGTGAGGATCACCATCTCGCCGTCCTCGGTCTCGTAGCCCTTGGCGATGTCGGCGTAGGCCACCTCCTCCCCGTCGAGGGAGCAGACCCGCTGGTACTTGATGCGGCCGCCGTCCTTGGCGTGCACCTGGCGGAACGAGACGTCGTGGCTCTCGGTCGCGGCGTAGAGCTTCACCGGCACCGACACCAGGCCGAAGGACACTGCGCCCTTCCAGATCGCTCGCATGGGGTAAGCATGTCCCATGCGCCCCATGCTCGCCACCAAGGGAGACGTCGTCCCTGCCGGCGACGAGTGGTCCCACGAGGTGAAGTGGGACGGCGTGCGGATGCTCGCCGACGTGCGCGCAGGCGCGGGTCGCGCGCGGCTGACCACCCGCAACGACAACGACGCGACCATCGCGTGGCCCGAGGTGCACCCCGCCCCGATGGGTGGGCGCGACCTCCTCGTCGACGGCGAGATCATCGGCATCAACGACGCCGGCGTGCCCGACTTCGCGGTCATCCAGGAGCGCATGCACGTGCGGTCCGCGATCACCGCGGCGCGCTTGGCCACGAGCGTCCCGGCGACCTTCATGGTCTTCGACGTGATGCGCCTTGACGGCCGCGACCTGACGTCGCTGCCCCTGGCCGAGCGGCGCGAGGTCCTCGCCGGGCTCGACCTCGGCGGGTGGCAGGTGCCGCCGACGTACGACGACGGGCCGATGCTGCACGAGGCGACGCTGGCGCAGGGCCTCGAAGGCATCGTCTCCAAGCGGCTGACCTCGACCTACCAGCCCGGCGTGCGCAGCCGGGCGTGGCTGAAGTTCGCCCACCGGCACCGCTTCTCCTTCGTCGTCGGCGGCTGGCGTCCGCAGGAGGGCACCAAGGACCGGCTCGCATCGCTGCTGGTGGGCGAGCCCTCGCCCGACGGCCTGCACTTCCGCGGTCGCGTGGGCAGCGGCATCGGCGGTGCGGCCAGCCGGCTGCTCGCCGCGCAGCTCGCGGGGAGCGAGCGCGCTCACAGCCCGTTCGTCGACGACGTGCCGGCGGTCGACGCCCGCGGCACCACCTGGGTCGAGCCGTTCCTCGTCGTGGACGTCGACTCGCTCAACAAGATGCCGGTGACGCGGCTGCGCCAGCCGTCCTACCGCGGCATCCGCACCGACGTCGATGCCGCCGACCTCGTGGGAGGACAGCAGTGAGCGAGCTCCAGGTCGACGTCGACGGACGCACCCTGACGATCAGCAACCTCGACAAGGTGCTCTACCCCCGCACCGGCACCACCAAGGGCGAGGTGCTGCACTACTACGCGCAGGTGGCGCCGGTGCTCCTGCCGCACCTCGCCGACCGCGCCGTGACCCGCATCCGCTGGCCGCACGGGGTGGAGGGGGCGAGCTTCTTCGAGAAGAACGTGCCGGGCGGCACGCCGTCGTGGGTGCGCACGGTCGACGTGCCCACCACGGGCTCGCGCTCGGGCAAGGGTGACGGCACCATCCGCTTCCCGGTGTGCGACGACCTCGCCACGCTGACCTGGCTGGCCAACCTGGCCGCCCTCGAGCTGCACGTGCACCAGTGGACCGTCGAGCCCGACGGCACGCCGCGCCACCCCGACCGGCTCGTGATCGACCTCGACCCGGGCGAGCCCGCAGGGCTGCACGAGTGCGCGCGGGTGGCGCTGATGGTGCGCGAGGCGCTGGCCGAGCGCGACCTGGGCTGTACGCCGGTCACGAGCGGCAGCAAGGGCCTCCACCTCTACGCACGGATGGACGGCACCCTCGACAGCGACGGCACCACGGCGCTGGCCAGGGAGGTGGCGGAGGCACTGCAGAAGGAACACCCCGACCTGGTGACCGCGGCGATGACGAAGGCGAAGCGCCCGGGCAAGGTGTTCCTCGACTGGTCGCAGAACTCGGGGTCCAAGACCACCGTCTCGCCCTACTCCCTGCGCGGTCGCGAGCGACCCACCGCGGCGACCCCGTTGACGTGGGACGAGGTCGAGGCCGGGGCGGAGGACGACCTCGCGCTCGAGCAGTTCTCGATGGACGCGGTGCTGACCCGCGTGGCCGAGCACGGCGATCTTTTCGACGCTTGAACCGTCACACCCAGTTGCGCCCGTTTGTGCCCGAGTGGACCGGAAACCTTTCCCTGTCGTGACCGCTCTGAGGATTTCACGTGGATCGCCCCGCCACATGCTTTACCCATGTCCCGCATCCTCCTGGTCCCCGTCGCAGTCCTCTTGGCTGCCGGTGGCGTCGTGCTCGGCCCCGGCGAGCAGGCGCCCGCCCAGCCGCCCACGTCGGTGGTGTCGACGACCGGGCAGATGGGCGTTCACGTCACCAACCGCTGACCCTGCCTCTATGCTCGACCGCATGGTGCAGGACGTGCTGGTCGTGGAGGACGAGGAGGACATCGCCGTCCCCCTCATGCGCACCCTCGAGCGCGAGGGCTACGCGGTCAACCGCGTCGCGGGCGGAGCGGACGCCATCGCCTTCGCCGTCGACAACGGTCCGGCCGTGGTCATCCTCGACCTGGGGCTGCCCGACATGGACGGCCTCGACGTGTGCCGCCAGATGCGCGCCGGGGGCTTCGAGGGCGGGATCATCATGGTCACCGCCCGTGCCGGCGAGCTCGACCGCGTGGTCGGCCTCGACGTCGGTGCCGACGACTACCTCGCCAAGCCCTTCGGCCTCGCCGAGCTGCTCGCCCGCGTACGCGCGCTGCTGCGCCGCAGCGGTGCTCCGGCCACCCAGGACGACACCACCGTCACGACCGCGTCGGGGCTGCGCATCGACGCCGCCTCGCGCCGGGTGCACCTCAACGAGCGCGAGATCGCGCTGACCGCCAAGGAGTTCGACGTCCTGGCGGTGCTCGCGTCCAACCACGACAAGGTCGTGCCCCGCGAGACGCTGATGAACCAGGTGTGGGACCAGAACTGGTACGGCTCGACCAAGACCCTGGACGTCACCATCGGGCGCCTGCGCAGCAAGCTCGAGGCCGCCGAGGCCGGGGAGAAGGTCGTCGCCATCCGCGGCGTCGGCTTCCGCCTCGAGACCGGCAGCTGAACCCCTCTCTTTACCCCCGCCTACCCACGATGGGGGAACTGGCCCGCCTCGCCGGCCGATCACGCCCGGCGCCGTAGGACTCTCGCTCCGGACTCGTCGAGCCGGACAGGAGTGGGGCCATGCACACTGCGACAGAGGGACGTCCACTGCGGATGCGACCGGACCTGACCCGGTTGCTGGCCCGGACGGGCGCGATCCTCGCGGTCGTCGTCGGCGGCTCGTTGAGCGGGCTGCAGCCCGCCTCCGCCGCCGGCTCGCCCCCGGTCGCCTACGACGACTTCGCCACGACGACCGCGGGACAGCCGGTCGACATCGTGCTGTCCGGCTCGGACGCGGACGGTGAGCCTCTCACCTTCTCGATCGCCTCGCCGCCGACCAGCGGGACCCTCGGTGCGATCGGGTCGCCCACGTGCGACCTCTTCGGGTCTTGTGACGCCACGGTCACCTACACGCCGACCAACGTCCCCGGCGTCGCCAGCTTCACCTTCACCGTCAACGACGGCTCCCTGACGTCCGCGCCGGCCACCGTGGACATCACCGTCGACGCGCCCCCGCCGGGGAGCATCATCTCTGCCGGCCCGCTGACCAGGATCACCACGACCGCCACCCTCAACTGCGCGGTGAACCACTCCGGCGACCAGTCGGGAGAGTGGTTCGGCGGCACCGCGTGCGGCACTCTCGTGGCCGTGGGTGCCTCGCTCTACGGCCCGTCGGGCATCCCCGCTGGGGGTGGCGCGACCGGTGCGGCCGGCTACCAGGCCTTCACCCCCGTCAGCCAGGCCGGCCCCACCGGGGCGGGCACCCAGGCCTCGCCGTACGTCCTCACCACCGTGGTCGACCTCGGCACCAGCGGTGTGCGGCTGGCCCAGACCGACACCTACGTCGTGGGCCAGGAGAGCTATCGGACGGACCTCGCCCTCACCAGCAGGGACGGTGCCGCCCATAGTGCCATCGTCTACCGCGCCGGCGACTGCTACCTCCAGGACAGCGACCAGGGGCTGGGGCAGGTGTTCTCCGGCAACTCCCCGAACTGCAAGGCCGAGCCGGGCTCGCCGGACCCCAACCGGGTCGAGGGGTTCTTCCCGCTCACCGGTCCCAGCCACTACATGGAAGCGGGGTTCTCCGAGGTGTGGTCCGCCGTCGGTGCCAAGACCCAGCTGCCCGACACGTGCCGCTGCGCCGAGAACATCGACAACGGCATCGGCCTGAGCTGGGCGGCCGCCATCGCCGCCGCCGGCACGACGAACATCTCGAGCCTCACCAACTTCTCGCCGGTCGGCGCGGTGCCCGTGAGCTTCTCCAAGACCGCCGACCACCCGGACGTCGCTGCGGGCGCAGCCGACGGCTACACCGTGACGCTGACCAACCCAGGCGCTGTGCCGCAGACGCTGACCAGCATCACCGACACGCTGCCCGTGGGCTTCACCTACGTCGCGGGGTCGACCACCGGCGTCACGACCGCCGAGCCCACCGTGTCGGGTCGTGACGTGACCTGGACCGGCACCTTCACGGTCCCCGCCGCCACCGGCGGAACGCCCGGCACCCGCACGCTGCACTTCGGGGTGACGGCGTCGCAGACGCCCGGCACCTACACCAACTCCGTCACCGGGTCGGGGACCGGAGTGACCGTCCTCGGGGCGAACGGTGTCGCTCCCGTCACGGTGACGGGCGCCGACACGACCCCGCCGGACACCACGATCACGGCGGGGCCCAGTGGCACGACGAACGACAGCACGCCGACGTTCTCGTTCACCTCGACCGAGGCGGGTTCGACGTTCCAGTGCCGCGTCGACGGTGGCGCGTGGGTGAGCTGTACGTCGCCGTTCACGACCGCTGTGCTGGCTGATGGGTCGCACACGTTCGAGGTGCGGGCGACCGACGCGGCGGGCAACACGGATGCGACGCCGGCGAGCCGGACGTTCACCGTCGACACCAGCACGCCTCCCGACACGACGCCGCCGGACACCACGATCACGGCGGGACCGACGGGCACGACGAACGACAGCACGCCGACGTTCTCCTTCACCGCGACGGAGGCGGGTTCGACGTTCCAGTGCCGCATCGACGGTGGCGCCTGGGCGAGCTGCACGTCACCGTTCACGACCGCTGTGCTGGCCGATGGGTCGCACACGTTCGAGGTGCGGGCGACCGACGCGGCGGGCAACACCGACGCGACGCCGGCGAGCCGGTCGTTCACGGTCGACGCGACCGCGCCGGACACCACGATCACGGCGGGGCCGACCGGTACGACGAACGACTCGACGCCGACGTTCTCGTTCACCTCGACGGAGGCGGGCTCGACGTTCCAGTGCCGTGTCGACGGTGGTGCCTGGGTGAGCTGCACGTCGCCGTTCACGACCGCTGTGCTGGCTGACGGGTCCCACACGTTCGAGGTGCGGGCGACGGACGCTGCGGGCAACACCGACGCGACGCCGGCGAGCCGGGCGTTCACGGTCGACACGACCGCGCCGGACACCACGATCACGGCGGGGCCGACCGGTACGACGAACGACAGCACGCCGACGTTCTCCTTCACCGCGTCCGAGGCGGGCTCGACGTTCCAGTGCCGCATCGACGGTGGCGCTTGGGTGAGCTGCGCGTCGCCGTTCACGACCACAGCGCTGGCCGACGGGGCGCACACGTTCGAGGTGCGCGCCACGGACGCGGTGGGCAACACCGACCCGACGCCCGCCGCGCGCACCTTCACCGTGGCCACCGCAGCCCCGGTGCCGACCTGCTTCGGCAAGCCGGCCACCGTGGTCGGGACGGTCGGCAACGACGTGCTGACCGGCACCGGCGGCGCCGACGTGATCGTCGGGCTCGGTGGCAAGGACAAGATCAGCGGGGGCGGGGGCGACGACCTGATCTGCGGCGGTGACGGCGACGACGTCCTCCGCGGCGCCGGCGGCGACGACCACGTCGACGGCGGCACGGGCAACGACGACATCGGCGGCGGCGGTGGCGACGACGTGCTCCTCGGAGGCGACGGCGACGACCGGATCAAGGGCAACGGCGGTGACGACGAGATCGACGCCGGCGCCGGTGACGACCAGGTGCGCGGAGCGGCCGGCGACGACGACCTCGTGGGTGGCCCCGGTGACGACCGACTCTACGGTCAGGGCGGCAACGACCACCTGTCGGGCGGCCCCGGCCGGGACAAGCTGGACGGCGGGCCCGGCCGAGACCGCGGTGACGGTGGCGGGGGACAGGACGTGATCGTGCGCTGCGAGTCCTGAGGCGCCCGGCTCAGGCGCTGTGGGCGAGGGACAGCTCGCGTGCTGGTCGGCCGTGCACGGCTTCGCGGTGCTCAACGTCGAGGGGCCGCTGCGCGGGCTGCCGGCGGCCGAGCGCCAGCGTGCCCTCGAGGGTCTGCTGCTCAGCACCGACCGGGGCCTCGGGATCGGCCACGACTGGCCCGCGCTGACCGTCCCCTGAACGTCCAGGATCGGTTGTCCACAGTCTTTGCCTGACCCCTGTTTCCGGGTGCCTGCTGCTGGGTAGCGTCCCCATTGCACGATCTCGGGGAAGCAGGTGCGTCATGGCAGTGGACCGTCTGGCGGTCGATCGACCGCAGCAGGTGCGTACGCCCGCTCGCGACGACCTCCTGGAGCGCCTCGACGGCCAGGTGCGCGAGCGGGTGCGTCGCGCCGGCGTCGACCCGCAGCGCGAGGCCGCGGTGGTGCGGCGCATCGCCGAGGACGTCGTGCGCGACCACGACGAGCTCAGCCTCACCGGTGCGGTCGCGCCCATCGCCGACGACGGCGCGGTGGTCGGCGAGCTGGTGGCCCGGGTCTCCGGCTTCGGGCCGCTGCAGCCCTTCCTCGACGACCCCGAGGTGGAAGAGGTCTGGATCAACTCCCCGGAGCGGGTCTTCATCGCCCGGCGCGGCCGGCACGAGCTGACCAACCTGCGCCTCGACGCCGCCCAGGTGGCCGAGCTGGTCGAGCGGATGCTCAAGTCGAGCGGACGCCGCCTCGACATCAGCACCCCGTTCGTCGACGCCATGCTGCCCGAGGGGCACCGGCTCCACGTGGTGCTGGAGGGGATCACCCGCGGCTTCACAGCCGTCAACATCCGCAAGTTCCTGCTCCGCGCGCATCGCCTCACCGACCTGGTCGCGTTGGGGAGCCTGACCCCGCAGGCGGCAGCATTCCTCGAGGCCTCGGTGCGCGCGGGCATGAACATCCTCGTCGCCGGCGGCACGCAGGCCGGCAAGACCACCATGCTCAACTGCTTGGCAGCCGCGGTGCCGGGTGGCGAGCGTGTGGTGAGTGCCGAGGAGGTCTTCGAGCTGCGGTTCAGCCACCCCGATTGGGTCGCGATGCAGACCCGCCAGGCCGGGCTCGAGCAGACCGGGGCCATCGTCCTGCGCGACCTGGTCAAGGAGGCGCTGCGCATGCGCCCGAGCCGGATCCTCGTCGGCGAGGTGCGCGCCGCCGAGTGCCTCGACCTCCTGCTCGCGCTCAACTCCGGCCTTCCCGGCATGTGCACCCTTCACGCCAACAGCGCCCGTGAGGCCCTGGTGAAGATGTGCACGCTGCCTCTGCTGGCCGGTGACAACATCTCCGCGCGCTTCGTCGTGCCGACCGTCGCGAGCTCGGTCGACCTCGTGGTCCACCTCGGCCTCGGCGCCGACGGCGTACGACGAGTCAACGAGATCGTGTCGGTGCCTGGACGGGTGGAGGCCGACGTCATCGAGGTCGAGCCGATCTTCGTGCGCGTCGGGGGCGAGCTGCGCCGTACCAGCGGTGTCCCGGCGCACCCGGAACGCTACGAGCGCGTGGGCATCGACATCCACCAGCTGCTGGCGTCCGTCCCCACGGGTGCACGCTGATGGGCGCCTTGGTCGGGCTCGGCGTGGGCGTCGGCCTGCTGCTCGTCTGGTCGGCGTTCGCCCTGCCCCGCCAGCCGCGCACGCCCACGCCCACCTCGACCGCGCTCGGGCGCCTCCTCGGCCGCGCCGGGCTCTCCGATGTCACGCCGGCGAGCGTGCTGGTGGTGTGCGCGGTGCTCTTCGCCGTGGCGTTCGTCCTCGTGCAGGCGGTGTCGCGCACCGTCCCGGTGGCCGTCGTCTTCGCCACCATGGCGGCCTACGTGCCCGTCGCCGTGCTGCGCCAGCGCGCGGCCCGGCGCCTGCGCGACTTCGCCGAGGTGTGGCCCGAGGCCGTCGACAACCTCGCCAGCGCCGTGCGAGCCGGGCTGTCTCTGCCCGACGCCGTCGCCGCGCTCGGCACCACCGGGCCGGAGGCGCTGCGCGCCGACTTCGCCCGCTTCGCCCTCGACTACCAGGTCACCGGGCGCTTCGGCGAGTGCCTCGACCGGCTCAAGGACCGGCTGGCCGACCCGGTCGGGGATCGCGTCGTGGAGGGACTGCGCCTGGCCCGCGAGGTCGGCGGGGGTGACCTCGGGCGATTGCTGCGCAACCTCTCGGGCTTCCTGCGCGACGACGCCCGCACCCGCTCCGAGCTCGAGTCGCGACAGGCGTGGACGGTCAACGGCGCCCGCCTCGCCGTCGCCGCGCCCTGGATCGTGCTGCTGCTCATGTCCTTCCAGACCACCGCCATCCGGCGCTACGCCACCCCGGGCGGCGTCCTGGTGCTCGGCATCGGCCTGGGCGTCTGCGTGCTCGCCTACACCGCGATGATGCGGATCGGGCGGCTGTCGGTCGAGAAGCGGATCCTGTCGTGAGCACGGCGGTGTGGGGTGGCGCGCTCGGTGCCCTCGCCGGGCTCGGGCTGCTGCTGGTCGGCCTGCGCGTGAGCGTCCTCCGACGTCCCCAGCTGGGCGTGCGGGTCCTGCCCTACCTCCGCGACGTGCCCCGGCGCGACCATCCCGCGACCCTGCTCCCGCTCGCGTCGTCGCCGAGCTCCGCGGCAGCCGGGATCTTCGGGCCCGCCCTCCAGGCGGCGGCCGACGTCGTCGAGAGGGTGCTCGGCGGGAGCGCGTCGGTGCGCCGCCGGCTCCGGCGGGCGGGGCTCGACCGCACCGTGCAGGAGTTCCGCACCGAGCAGGTCGTGTGGGGCCTCGTCGGGTTCGCCGCCGCGGCGGCGGTCGCCCTGCTGCGCGCACTCGGCGGGGTCGGCGGCCTCGGCTCGACGGTGGTGTTCTGCGGGCTCGGGTTCGTGTGCGGCGTCTTCCTGCGGGACAACAGGCTGAGCACCCAGGTGAAGAGCCGCGAGCGACAGGTCCTGACCGAGTTCCCCACGGTGGCCGAGCTCCTCGCCCTGTCGGTGGCCGCGGGGGAGAGTCCGGTGGCCGCGCTCGACCGCGTCGTACGCCGCAGCCACGGCGCCCTGTCGGAGGACCTCGCCGACGTGCTGTCCCGGATCCGCACGGGCGAGCCGGTCGGCGTGGCCTTCGAGTCCCTCGCGGGGGCCACCGGCCTGCCGATCGTCGCCCGGTTCGCCACCGGCATCACCGTGGCGATGGAGCGCGGCACGCCGCTCGCCGACGTGCTGCACGCGCAGGCCGCGGACGTGCGGGAGGCCGGGCGCCGGCTGCTGATCGAGACCGCCGCGCGCAAGGAGATCGCGATGATGGCGCCGGTCGTCTTCCTCGTCCTCCCGGTCACCATCCTCTTCGCCTTCTACCCCGGCGTCCTGGGCCTCCGGCTCACCACGCCCTGACCACTGACCGACTGCTCGACCTCGCCCACCGGAAGGACACACCTCATGCACCAGTCGATCTCGGGACTGCTGTTCCACCTCGCGGCCCTGGCCGACCCGCTTCGCGCCCGTCCCCGCGACGACCGGGGCGACGTGCCGGGCTGGGTGATGGTCACGCTGATGACCGCCATCGTCGTCGCGGCGCTCACCCCCGTCGTCAGTGACGAGCTGATGGGCATGCTGCGGCGGGCGTTCGCGATGGTCGGCGGCTAGGTCCAGGTGGATCGTCGCTCGCCCGCCGGCGAGCGCGGATCGGCGGTCGTGGACTTCGTGCTCGTCCTGCTGGTCCTGCTCCCGCTCGTGCTGGGCATCCTCCAGCTCGCGCTCGTGCTGCACGTGCGCAACACCCTCGCCTCGGCCGCGGCAGAGGGGGCGCGGCACGCCGCGGTGGCCGGCTCGTCCGCCGGAGCGGGCGCCGCGAAGGTGCAGGAGCTGGTCGACGGCGCGCTGTCGACGGACTTCGCGCGCTCGGTGGTCGTCCGACCCGCCACCGTCGGCGGCGCCCCGGGCTTCGAGGCGGTCGTCGAGGCCGACGTCGCGGTCCTCGGCCTCGGCGGTCCCGGGATCCACGTCCGGGTCGAGGGGCACGCGGTCGCCGAGCAGGCAGCGGTCCAGCCGTGAGGCGCCGCGACGACACCGGCTTCGCACTCGTCGAGCTCAGCTGGCTCGCGATCATCCTGCTCGTCCCGCTCGTGTGGATCGTCATCTCGGTCTTCGAGGTGCAGCAGGGCGCCTTCGCGACGAGCGCCGCAGCGCGTGCGGCCGGACGGGCCTACGCCCTCGCGCCCGATGACCGCACCGGCGAGGAGCGGGCTCGGGCAGCGGTGGCGCAGGTGCTCGCCGACCAGGGGACCCCCGGACAGGAGGCCCGCGTCGAGATCACCTGCGAGTCGCCCGCGAGCAGCTGTCACGTCGGCACTGCGGTGATCACGGTGCGGGTGGACTCCGGCGTGGAGCTGCCGCTCTTCCCGACGATCCTGGGCGACGGCGCCGCGAGCTTCTCGGTCGACGCCTCGCACACCGTCCCCATCGGGCAGTACGTCGAGAGCGCGCCGGTCGACGACGAGGACCGTGCGCCATGACGCCGACCCGCGACGACCAGGGCCAGGTCACGCTGCTGATCATCGGGTTCGCCTCGATGCTGCTGATGGCCATCGTGGTCGTGATCGACGCGTCGGCGGCGTACCTCCAGCGCCAGGGGCTCGACAACCTCGCCGACGGCGCCGCGCTCTACGGCGCCGACCTCGGCTCGGCCGGCGTCTACGAGGAGGGCCTCGGTGAGGCCCGGCTCTCGCAGCAGGCGGCGGCGGTGCAGGCAGCAGTGCGCGACTACCTCGACCGGGCCGGTGCCGCACATACCTACCCGGGCATCGGCATCGCCGTGCGCGTGGACCCGGCCGGACGCTCGGTGACCGTGCGGCTCGAGGCGCCGCTCGACCTGCCGCTGTCGATCCCCGGCTCGCCGAGCGCCCCGAAGGTCGCGGCCAGCAGCACCGCGGCGGTGACGGTCGTCACCGCCCCCACCCCATGAGATGGTCCGTGAGGGGCCTACCGGCCGGTCGCCGGTAGCGTCGACCCATGACCGAGACCTGGCCCGGCACCGCCTACCCCTTGGGTGCCACCTTCGACGGCACCGGCACCAACTTCGCGCTCTTCAGCGAGGTCGCCGAGCGCGTCGAGCTGTGCCTGTTCGACCCCGACCCGGACAACGCCGGTTCGTTCATCGAGACCCGGCTCGAGGTCACCGAGGTCGACGCCTACGTCTGGCACTGCTACATCCCGACCGTGCAGCCGGGCCAGCGCTACGGCTACCGCGTCCACGGTCCGTGGGACCCGACCCAGGGCCTGCGCTGCAACCCCAGCAAGCTGCTGCTGGACCCCTACGCCAAGGCCACCGCCGGCGAGATCGACTGGGACCAGTCGCTGTTCTCCTACGACTTCGGCGACGAGGACAGCAAGAACGAGGACGACTCCGCCGCGCACATGACCCACGGCGTGGTCATCAACCCGTTCTTCGACTGGGAGGGCGACCGCCGCCTCTCGATCCCCTACAACGAGTCGTTCATCTACGAGGCGCACGTCAAGGGCCTCACCCAGCTGCACCCCGACGTGCCGGAGGAGCAGCGCGGGACCTACGCCGGTCTGGCGCACCCCTCGATCACCGCGCACCTGCAGAAGCTCGGCGTCACCGCGATCGAGCTGATGCCGGTGCACCAGTTCGTCCAGGACTCCACCCTGCTCGACCAGGGCCTGCGCAACTACTGGGGCTACAACACCCTCGGCTTCTTCGCACCCCACGCCGACTACGCCGCGAGCGGCCTGGGCCAGCAGGTGCAGGAGTTCAAGGCGATGGTCAAGGCCATGCACGCCGCCGGCATCGAGGTCATCCTCGACGTCGTCTACAACCACACCGCCGAGGGCAACCACCTCGGCCCCACGCTGAGCTTCAAGGGCATCGACAACGCGGCCTACTACCGCCTCGTCGAGGACGACCAGCGCTACTACATGGACTACACCGGCACCGGCAACACCCTCAACGTGCGCCACCCGCACTCGGTGCAGCTGATCATGGACTCGCTGCGCTACTGGGTGACCGAGATGCACGTCGACGGCTTCCGCTTCGACCTCGCGGCAACGCTGGCCCGCGAGTTCTACGACGTCGACAAGCTCTCCACCTTCTTCGAGATGGTGCAGCAGGACCCGGTGGTCAGCCAGGTCAAGCTGATCGCCGAGCCGTGGGACATCGGCCCCGGCGGCTACCAGGTCGGCGGCTTCCCGCCCCAGTGGACCGAGTGGAACGGCGCCTACCGCGACACCGTGCGCGACTTCTGGCGCGGCGAGCCCTCGCTGGGCGAGTTCGCCTCGCGCCTTGCCGGGTCGTCCGACCTCTACGAGCACTCCGGTCGCCGGCCCTTCGCGAGCATCAACTTCGTCACCGCCCACGACGGCTTCACCCTGCGCGACCTCGTGTCCTACAACGAGAAGCACAACGAGGCCAACGGCGAGGACAACAACGACGGCGAGAGCCACAACCGCTCCTGGAACCACGGCGTCGAGGGCGCGACCGAGGACCCGGAGGTGCTCGAGGCGCGCGCCCGCGAGCAGCGCAACTTCATCGCCACGCTCCTGCTGAGCCAGGGCGTGCCGATGCTGCTGCACGGCGACGAGCTGAGCCGCACCCAGGACGGCAACAACAATACCTACGCCCAGGACAGCGAGATCAGCTGGGTGCATTGGGACGACGCCGACAAGCCGCTCGTCGAGTTCACCGCCGCAGTGGCCAGGCTGCGCGCCGACCACCCCACCTTCCGCCGCAAGCGCTTCTTCGACGGCCGCGAGGTCCGCACCGGCGACGGCGAGCGGCTCAACGACATCGTCTGGCTCGCCCTCGACGGCCAGCCGATGGAGGACGGCGACTGGGAGGGCGCGAAGGCGATCGGGATGTACCTCAACGGCCACGGCATCGCCGGCAAGGACGCCCGCGGCGCCGCGATCACCGACGACCACTTCCTGCTCTACTTCAACGCCGACGGCCCCGCGCAGGTCACCCTGCCGCCCGGCGAGTACGCCGAGGCGTGGGACGTGGTGATCGACACCGGGGGAGACGCCGACGCGGAGGCGACGCTGGAGGCGGGCGGGTCCTTCGACCTGACCACCCACAGCCTCGTCGTGCTGCGGGAGCACTCCGAGCCCGAGGCGAGCCCCGACCACTCGGTCGCCGCATCGCTGGCCGCCCGCTCGGCGACGGACGCCTCGTGACCGCAGCCCAGCGGCGTACGCCCCACAGCACCTACCGGCTCCAGGTCAGCCCCGACTTCACGCTCCACGACGCCGCGCGGGTGCTGCCCTACCTGCGCGACCTCGGTGTGGACTGGGTCTACCTCTCGCCGCTGCTGGCCTCCGAGCCCGGCAGCACGCACGGCTACGACGTGGTCGCCTTCGACCACGTCGATCCCGAGCGCGGCGGCGCGGAGGGCCTCGCGGCGCTGTCCGCCGAGGCCCGCCGGCTGGGCCTGGGCGTGCTCGTCGACATCGTGCCCAACCACGTCGGTGTGGCCACGCCCTCGGAGGACCCGTGGTGGTGGGACGTGCTCAAGCTCGGGCGCGAGTCCGAGCACGCCAACGCCTTCGACGTCGACTGGGCGGCCGGTGACGGCCGCATCGTCATCCCGGTCATCGGCGACGACGACGAGGACGCGATCCGGGTCGTCGCCGCCAAGGGCGAAGTTCGCTACCACGACCAGCGCTTCCCGCTGGCTCCCGGCACGAGCACGCTCGAGGAGCAGCACTACGAGCTGGTCAACTGGCGTGCCGCCGACGAGGACCTCAACTACCGCCGGTTCTTCGCGGTCAACACCCTCGCCGCGGTGCGCGTCGAGGACCCCGAGGTCTTCGCCGAGACGCACGTGGAGATCAAGCGCTGGTTCGACGAGGGACTCGTCGACGGCCTGCGCGTCGACCACCCCGACGGCCTGCGCGACCCCAAGCGCTACCTCGACGACCTCGCCGCCCTCACCGGCGGCGCCTACGTGCTAGTGGAGAAGATCCTGGAGCCTGGCGAGGCGCTGCCCACCGACTGGGCCACCGCCGGCACCACCGGCTACGACGCGCTCGCCCACATCGACCGGGTGCTCACCGACCCGGCCGGCGAGGCACCGCTGACCGCGCTCGAGGACCGCCTGCGCGGCGCCTCGGTCGACTGGCACCGCACCGTGCACGACAACAAGCGCGCGGTCGCCGACGGCATCCTGCACTCGGAGGTCCTGCGGATCACCCGCGAGGTCGAGCGCGTGCTCAGCGTCCGCGAGGAGAGCGCCGACGAGGACGCCGTCGCCGACGCGATCGCCGAGCTGCTCGCCTGCTTCCCGGTCTACCGCTCCTACCTCCCCGAGGGCCGCGAGCACCTCGAGCAGGCCTTCGCCGCGGCGCGGGCCGAGCGCCCCGACCTCGCGACGACGTACGACGTGCTGGAGCCGGTGCTCCACGACGAGTGGAGCCAGCCGGCCCGCCGCTTCCAGCAGACCTCCGGCATGGTCATGGCCAAGGGTGTCGAGGACTGCTCGTTCTACCGCTGGTCGCGCCTGACCTCGCTCAACGAGGTGGGCGGCGACCCGTCGATCTTCGCGATCGGCGTCGACGACTTCCACGCGGCGATGACCGAGCGCCAGCGCGACTGGCCCGACGCGATGGTCACGCTGTCGACCCACGACACCAAACGCGGCGAGGACGTCCGCGCCCGCATCACCGTGCTCGCCGAGGAGCCGGGCCACTGGGAGCGCGCGCTCGACGAGCTGCTGCGACTCGCACCGGTGCCCGACCCCGGCTTCGGCTCGCTGCTGTGGCAGGCCGTGCTCGGCGCCTGGACGCCCGACCACCTCCCCGACCTGCGCGAGCGGCTCCACGGCTACGCCGAGAAGGCGATGCGCGAGGCCGGCGACCGCACCACGTGGACCGAGCCCGACGAGGCGTACGAGTCGGCCGTGCACGCGGCCGTCGACGCGGTCTTCGAGTCCGAGGACGTGCGGGCCGTGCTCGTCGACCTCGCCGCCCGCATCGACGCGCCGGCGCAGGCCAACTCGCTCGCGGCCAAGCTGCTCGCGATCACGATCCCCGGCGTGCCCGACGTCTACCAGGGCAGCGAGCTCTGGGAGACCTCCCTCGTCGACCCCGACAACCGCCGCCCGGTCGACTTCGACCACCGCGCCGCGGTGCTCGCCGGCACCGAGGAGGACGACGCCGCGACCAAGCTCCACGTCACCTGCACGGCGCTGACGCTGCGTCGCGAGCATCCGGAGCTCTTCACCTCCTACACGCCGGTCACGGCCACCGGCAGCGCAGCCGGGCACGTCGTGGCCTTCGACCGCGGAGGCGCCATCACCGTCGCGACCCGCCTGCCGGTCGGGCTCGCCGCCGCCGGCGGCTGGGACGACACCGCGCTGGAGCTGCCCGAGGGCCGCTGGCACGACGTGCTCACCGGTCTCGACACCGACGGCCGGCTCGCCGACCTGCTCGCGGTGCACCCGGTCGCCCTGCTGGTGAGGAAGGGCTGATGCGCGGCCCGTACGACGTCTGGGCGCCGCGACCCGAGCGGGTGCGGCTGCTGGCGGGTGGCGAGACCGTCGAGATGACCCGCGGCGACGACGGCTGGTGGAGCCCCGCCGCGCCGGTCGCCGACGACGGGCCCGTCGACTACGGCTACCTCGTCGACGACGACCCCGACCCGCGCCCCGACCCGCGCTCGCGCCGCCAGCCCGAGGGCGTGCACGGGCTCTCGCGCCGCGACACGACGGCGTACGAGTGGCGGGACGCCGCCTGGACCGGCCGCCAGCTGGCCGGGTCGGTGATCTACGAGCTGCACGTCGGCACGTTCACCCCCGACGGCACGCTGGACTCCGCGATCGAGCGGCTCGACCACCTCCTCGACATCGGCGTCGACCTCGTCGAGGTGATGCCGGTCAACTCCTTCAACGGCACCCACAACTGGGGCTACGACGGGGTCGCGTGGTTCGCCGTGCACGAGCAGTACGGCGGCCCCGACGCCTACAAGAGGTTCGTCGACGCGTGCCACGCCAAGGGCCTCGGCGTCGTGCAGGACGTCGTGCACAACCACCTCGGCCCCTCGGGCAACTACCTCCCGCTCTTCGGGCCCTACCTCAAGGCCGGGCGCAACACGTGGGGCGACCTGGTCAACCTCGACGGCGACGACTCCGCCGAGGTGCGCCGCTACATCCTCGACAACGTGCGGATGTGGTTCGACGAGTTCCACGTCGACGCGCTGCGCCTCGACGCGGTCCACGCGCTCAGCGACACCTCCGAGGTGCACCTGCTGGAGGAGATGGCCGTCGAGACCGCGGCCTTCTCCGCGCACGTACGCCGCCCGCTGACGCTGATCGCCGAGTCCGACCTCAACGACACCCGCCTGGTCACCCCACGCGAGGCCGGGGGCATGGGTCTCGACGCCCAGTGGAGCGACGACTTCCACCACGCCGTGCACGTCGCGCTCAGCGGCGAGACGGCCGGCTACTACGCCGACTTCGAGCCCCTCGAGGCGCTGGCCAAGGTGTGCGAGCGGGGCTTCTTCCACGACGGCACGTTCTCCTCCTTCCGTGGCCGTGACCACGGGCGTCCGGTCGACACCGCGCACATGCCCACCTGGCGGCTGGTGGTCGCCAACCAGAACCACGACCAGGTCGGCAACCGCGCCCGCGGCGACCGGCTCACCGAGCACCTCGACGACGACCAGCTCGCCTGCGCCGCGCTGCTGACGCTGGCCGGGCCCTTCACCCCGATGCTCTTCATGGGCGAGGAGTGGGCGGCCTCGTCGCCGTTCCAGTTCTTCACCTCCCACCCCGAGCCCGAGCTGGGCAAGGCCACGGCCGACGGCCGG
The DNA here is from genome assembly GCF_001428125.1 of Nocardioides sp. Soil774. Classification (GTDB taxonomy): domain Bacteria; phylum Actinomycetota; class Actinomycetes; order Propionibacteriales; family Nocardioidaceae; genus Nocardioides. Next base: position 173,593 of record NZ_LMSM01000009.1, read on the forward strand.
ATCGCGGAGTTCGAGAAGATGGGCTGGGACCCCGCCGAGGTGCCCGACCCCCAGGACCCCGCGACGTTCCACCGCTCCCGGCTCGACTGGGACGAGCTCACTAGGGGCCGGCACGCGGTCGTGCTCGACTGCTACCGCCGGCTCGCGCGGCTGCGTCGCGAGCTGCCACAGCTCACCGACCCGGCCTTCGGGTCCGTCTCGTGCGACGTGGACGGACGCGTCCTCACCATGCGACGCGGCGACCTGCTCGTGGTGGTCAACGCCGGAGACACCGCTGCGACCACCGAGGTGGGGCAGCGCGAGGTGCTGTTCGAGACCCCCACCGGGGTCGGGCTCGAGGGCACGACGCTGTCCCTCCCGCCGCACACCGGTGCCCTGCTGCGCTGACTCTCCCGGGAGGTGACGCCAGTCCTGCGCACGCGGGTCAAAGGACTCCTGACGTGGCCGCCCCGGACGGCAAGGGTGGAGGTGGAGCCCCACGACGAGGTGGAGCCCCGCCGAGATGAGGAGCACGTCATGAGAGGCATAGTTCGCGCCGCGGTCGCCGCGGTCGCGTCCCTGGGACTGGTGTCGATGGCACCGGTCGTCACCGCTGCATCGGCACCGGCACCGGAGGTCCACAAGTCGGCCGCCGCCTTCAAGGTCATCGCCGCCATCGACAAGACCGAGGTGGTCGCGGGCGAGGACATGGTCCGCATCACCGGCCGGGTCCGACCGAAGGCTGCCGGTCAGAAGGTCTTCCTGCAGCAGCGGCTGGACGGGACGACGCGCTGGAAGAAGTCGGGCACCGCGACGATCAAGCCGTCCGGCAGGTTCGTGCTCAAGGACGGGCCCAGCGCCAACCATGCCGGCGTCCGGTTCTATCGCGTCCTGAAGCCTGCGGCCGACGGCGTCAAGGCCGCCACCAGCCGTGAGCTCCAGCTCGACGTGTGGGCTTGGTACGACCTGACCAGCTGGCTCAGTGCAGGCGCCCACTCCGGGGTGCTCCTCGACTCCTACACCCAGTTCGGCGCCGAGGGCTACTCCAGCAGCCTCGTGCAGGAGACGGCGGGCACGCCCGGCTACGTCGAGTACACCCTGGGCAAGAAGGTCCGCAGCCTGCGCGGGACCTACGCGCTGACCGACGACTCCACGACCGGGGCGTCCGGCTCGGTCAAGGTCTCGGTGGACGGGACTGCCGTGGTGACCCATCCGCTGGTCACGGGGACCATCGTCAAGGACTACGTCCTCGACGTGACGAACGCCTTCCGCATCAGGTTCGACCTCGTCGGCTCGGCCACGCCCGCCGGCCGCTCCGCCGTGGGCGAACCGCAGGTGCTCGTGCTGCCGTGAGCCAGTGAGAAGTTGTCGGCGGGTCTTCTCGGACCCGCCGACAACTTTTCCCCGACGCACCTAGTCTCCCTCGTGAAGGGGCCCGCCAAGGGCCACCGCCACACACGACGGGGACACCCAATGAACCGCATCGCCACCTGGTCCGCAGCCGCGGCCCTCGCCCTCAGCCCCCTGGCCCTCGCCCAGCCCACCACCGCGGCGCCGGCGAGGATCGCCAACGCCTACACGGTCACCGCGAAGGTCAACACCGACACCGCCATCGCCAAGGAGACCATCGTCAAGGTCACGGGCCGCGTCACGCCCAAGGCCGCCGGCGAGAAGGTGATCCTCCAGCAGCGCGTGGGCACCAAGAAGAAGTGGACCGCCACCGGCGACGCCAAGGTGAAGTCCAACGGCACCTACAAGCTCACCGACAAGCCGTCGACGCCCGGCTCGCGCGAGTACCGCGTCCTCAAGCCCGCCTCCAAGGGCATCGCCAAGGGCCTCAGCAAGGCGGTCCAGGTCGAGGTCTACCGCTGGGAGAAGCTGGCCAACCGGCAGCCCGTCGCCACCAACTTCAACGCCCCGGTCGGTGTGAACATCGGCACCGAGTACTTCGGCAGCAGCCTCGCCACCGCCACCTCCGGCGTGCCGTCGACCCTCGAGTACACGCTGGGCCGCAAGTGCACCGAGATGCGCGCGACGTACGCCCTCACCGACGAGTCGGTCACCGGCGCGATCGGCACCGTCAGGGTCACCGGCGACGGTGCGGTCCTGGTCGACCACGCCCTGGCCGTGGGCACCATCGTGTCGGACGAGACCTCCGACCTGACCGGCGTCTTCCGCCTGAAGGTCGACGCCACCACCACGGCGGCCCCGGCGGCCGCGACCGTCGCGATCGGCACCCCCGAGGTGCTCTGCACGCGCTGACGCGCGCCTGATCCGCAGCGGCGGGCACGACCGGGGTACAGGCCCCCGGGCGTGCCCGCCTCTGCTTTAGCGCTCCTGAGCGCCGCGCCGTAGTGTGGGCTCTCGTGGCAGGCATCGACTACGACGTAGAGATCAAGCAGCTCCAGGCGACCATGAAGACCATCGGTCAGGTCCTCGACCTCGACGGCATGCGTCGCGAGATCGCCGACCTCAGCGAGCAGGTCGCCGCGCCCGACCTCTGGGACGACGTCGAGAGCGCCACCCGCATCACCGGCCGCCTCTCCGCGCTGCAGGGCGAGCTCGACCGCTTCACCGGTCTGGAGTCGCGCATCGAGGACCTCGAGCTCATGGTCGAGATGGCCCAGGACGAGGGCGACGCCGACTCGCTCGCCGACTCCGAGCGCGAGCTGACCCGGATCAAGAAGTCCGTGGAGTCCCTCGAGATCCGCACCCTGCTCTCGGGCGAGTACGACGAGCGCGAGGCCATCGTGACGATACGCTCCGGCGCCGGTGGCGTCGACGCGGCCGACTTCGCCGAGATGCTCATGCGGATGTACACGCGCTGGGCCGAGCAGCACAAGTACGGCGTCGAGGTCTACGACGTCTCCTACGCCGAGGAGGCGGGGATCAAGTCCGCCGAGTTCGCCATCCACGCGCCCTACGCCTACGGCACCCTCTCGGTCGAGGCGGGCACGCACCGCCTGGTGCGGATCAGCCCCTTCGACAACCAGGGGCGCCGCCAGACCTCCTTCGCCGCCGTCGAGGTCGTGCCGATGATGGAGCAGACCGACGAGATCGAGGTCGACGAGAACGACATCCGCACGGACGTCTTCCGCTCGGGCGGTCCGGGCGGCCAGTCGGTCAACACCACCGACTCCGCGGTGCGCCTGACCCACCTCCCGACCGGCATCGTCGTGTCGTGCCAGAACGAGAAGTCGCAGCTGCAGAACAAGGCCTCGGCGATGGTCGTGCTCAAGGCCAAGCTGCTGGCGAAGAAGAAGGCCGAGGAGGCCGCGCTCAAGAAGGACCTCAAGGGCGACGTGGCCGCGAGCTGGGGCGACCAGATGCGCAACTACGTCCTCAACCCCTACCAGATCGTCAAGGACCTGCGCACCGGCCACGAGTCCGGCAACCCGAGCTCGGTCTTCGACGGCGACCTCGACGACTTCATGGAGGCCGGCATCCGCTGGCGCCGGGGAGCGGAGAAGGCCGAGGCATGAGGCGGGTTTCGGGCTCGCGGCCACCCCTGACGTAGCCTCGACGCCGTGATTCGCTTCGAGAAGGTGACCAAGGCCTATCCCGGCCACCCGCACCCGGCGCTCGACAACATCTCCGTCGACGTCGAGAAGGGGGAGTTCGTCTTCCTCGTCGGGTCCTCGGGCTCGGGCAAGTCGACCTTCCTGCGTCTCGTGCTGCGCGAGTACCGCCCCACTGCGGGCCGGGTCTACGTCGCGGGCAAGGAGATCAACCGCCTCGCGAGCTGGAAGGTGCCGCGGCTGCGCCGCGACATCGGCACCGTCTTCCAGGACTTCCGCCTGCTCCCCAACAAGACGGTCACCGAGAACGTCGCCTTCGCACTCCAGGTCATCGGCAAGTCGCGCAAGGAGATCAAGGACCTCGTCCCCGAGACCCTCGAGCTGGTCGGCCTCAGCGGCAAGGGCGACCGGATGCCCGACGAGCTCTCCGGCGGCGAGCAGCAGCGTGTCGCCGTGGCGCGGGCCTTCGTCAACCGGCCGATGATCCTGATCGCCGACGAGCCCACCGGCAACCTCGACCCGACCACGTCGGTCGGGATCATGAAGCTGCTCGACCGCATCAACCGCACCGGCACGACGGTCGTGATGGCCACGCACGACTCCGGCATCGTCGACCAGATGCGCAAGCGCGTCATCGAGCTGGAGAACGGCCACGTCGTGCGCGACCAGGCGCAGGGCGTCTACGGCCACCAGAGCTGACCCGACCCACCCGATCCGGACCCCCGAACGAATCGAGAGCCTCCACCCCATGCAGCTTCGCTACGTCTACTCCGAGCTCGGCCAGGGCCTGCGGCGCAACCTGTCCATGCACCTCGCGGTGGTGCTGACCCTCTTCGTCTCGCTGACCCTCGTGGGCATCGGCGTGCTCTTCAACCAGCAGGCGGCCAAGGCCGCCGACCACTGGGGCAACCAGCTCCAGATCACGGTCTACCTGTGTCGTGCCAACGACAGCAGTGCGGTGTGCCCCAACGCGGTCACGGACGCGCAGAAGAGCGAGATCTCGGCGGTCGTGGAGGACAACCCGGAGGTCGCCGACTTCCACTTCGAGTCCAGCGAGCAGGCGCTGGAGAAGGCCCGCGAGCTCTACGGCGACGAGCTGTTCACCGGCGACAACCCCGCCATCACCGCCGCCGACATGCCGCAGACGATCTGGATCACGCTCGAGGACCCCGCGAAGTACCAAGGCATCACGAGCGCCGTGAAGGGCCTCGACGGGGTGTCGAAGGTGCGCGACATGCGCGAGCAGGTGGCGCCGATCCTCGAGTCGATCAACATGCTGCAGTGGGTCGCGCTCGGCACGGCGGCGTTCCTGGTGTTCGCGGCGCTGCTGCTGGTGGCCAACACCATCCGGCTCGCGGCCTTCGCGCGCCGCAAGGAGATCGGGATCATGCGCCTGGTGGGAGCCTCCACGCTCTACATCGCGCTGCCCTTCCTCCTCGAGGCCCTGGTGACCGCGCTGATCGGCGTCGCGCTGGCCGGAGCCGCGCTGTGGGGCTTCATGTACTTCGGCATCGACGAGCTCTCGCAGAACCGGCTGAAGTTCGTCCCGTGGATCGGCTGGGACGAGTTCTGGCTCGCCGCGGCGTCCGTCGCGATCCTCGGACCACTGCTCACGTTGCTCCCGACACTCGTGCTGACGCGGAAATACCTCAAAGTCTGATCCCCGGGGGTTAGCGTCTAGCCGTCTGCCTCGTCGAAGCCGTCGGGGGAGGCACCCTTCCCCGCTTCCCCAACGCAAAGGCTTCCCCGGTGCGTACCTTCCCCCGTACCGCTCAACGACGCATGGCCGCAGCACTCGTCGCGGTCATGGCCATGGGCGTCCCCGCAGCGCATGCCGACGACCTCAAGGACAAGAAGCACAAGGTCGAGCGCGAGCTCAAGGGCGCGCACCGGGACCTCGACGAGTCGAGCGGCAAGCTGCGTCGCGCGGACGCCCGCCTCAGCGCCGCCGAGGCGCAGCTCGGCACCGCCAAGACCCGGCTCGCCACCGCACGCGGCAAGGTCGCGGTGGCGCGCGAGCGCGACGCCGAGATGCAGGCCGAGCTGGCGCAGGCGGAGGCCGAGCTCGCGACCGCCGAGGCCGAGCTCGAGCAGGGCAAGGCCGACCGTGAGACGCAGCGCGCGAAGGTCGCCTCCACGGTCGCCGACATGTACTCCGAGGGCGACCCCGAGCTGATCGCATTCTCCTCGCTCATCGACGCCGAGTCGACCGAGGAGCTCACCCGCCGTGACGGCGTGCGCGACGTGATCGTGGGCCAGGAGGCCCGGGCGTACGACGAGCTCAAGGCCGCCGAGGTGCTCCTCGAGGTGCGCGAGCAGCAGGTCTCCGACGCCCGCGACGACGTGGCCGCCAAGCGCGAGGCCGCCGCCGAGCACCTCGCCCTCATGCAGTCGCTCGAGGCCGAGGAGCAGGCCGCGAAGGACTCGGTGGTGTCGCTGGTCGTCGAGCGCCGCGACGCACGGGCCGGTGCCCGCGCCGCGCGTGCCGCGGACCTCGCCAAGCTCCGCAAGCTCGAGAAGGAGCAGAACCAGATCGAGGAGATGCTGCGCAAGCGGGCCCTGGCCGCCCTGCGCCGCGCTCGTGCGCAGGCGCGCGCGCACTCCCGGTCGCAGCTCGGCGGCCCGTCGTCGGGCCTGCTGGCCCACCCCGTCGACGGCTACGTCACCTCGCCGTTCGGCTACCGCATCCACCCGATCTACCACTACTGGGGCCTGCACGACGGCGTCGACTTCGGCGGCGGCTGCGGCACGCCGCTCAAGGCCGCGGCGCCGGGCCGGGTGGTCGCGTCGTACTGGAGCGACGTCTACGGCCACCGCCTGGTCGTCGACCACGGTGTGCTGGCCGGCAAGGGCATCGCCACGATCTACAACCACGCCAGCAGCTACACCGTCGGCGTGGGCGCCCAGGTCTCCGAGGGCCAGGTGATCGGCTACGAGGGCGACACCGGCTGGTCCACCGGGTGCCACCTGCACTTCACGGTGATGGCGAACGGCCAGGCCGTCGACCCGATGAATTGGTTCTGATCGGCCACGGCCGAGCGCAGCGAGGGCGTGAGGAGCCGATCAGGTTGAGGAGCGACCGTCAGACCCGAGCGCAGCGAGGGACTGGGGGCTCGCGTCTCGAAACCTGCCGCTATGAATTGGACAGCGCCTGAGAGAATGGCTCCATGGCGAAGGAGCAGGGCCAGAAGATGGTCGCGCAGAACAAGAAGGCCCGCCACGACTACCACATCGAGGACACCTGGGAGGCCGGGCTGGTCCTCATGGGCACCGAGGTGAAGTCGTTGCGCCAGGGCCGCGCGTCCCTCGTCGACGGCTTCGCCGAGATCGACAACGGCGAGGCGTGGCTGCTCGGCGTGCACATCCCGGAGTACAGCCAGGGCACCTGGACCAACCACGCCGCGCGCCGTCGCCGCAAGCTGCTGCTCAACCGCTCCGAGATCGACAAGATCGAGCGCAAGATCACCGACAAGGGCTACACGATCGTGCCGCTGGCGATCTACTTCAAGGACGGCCGGGCCAAGGTCGAGATCGCGCTCGCCAAGGGCAAGAAGTCCTACGACAAGCGCCACACGCTCGCGGAGCGCACCGCCAACCGCGAGAAGGTCGAGGCGGTCCAGCGCCGGCTCAAGGGTCACCGCGACTGATGGTCGACCCGAGGTCGTTCGCCGAGGAGCTCGGCCTGCCCGGCCTGATGGACATCCACACCCACTTCCTCCCGCCGCGGGTGATGGCCAAGGTGCGCGCGCAGTTCGACGCGGCGGGCCCGCTGATCGGCCGACCGTGGCCGCTGCACTACCGCGACGACGACGACGTGCTCGTCGAGACCCTGCGGTCCTTCGGCGTGCGACGCTTCACCGCCCTGCCCTATGCGCACAGGCCCGACATGGCCGAGTTCCTCAACGACTGGGCGGCCGGCTTCGCCGCGCGGGTGCCCGAGGCGGCGGTGTGCGGCACGTTCTTCCCCGAGCCCGGCGTGACGTCGTACGTCGCCTCTCGGGCCTCATCGGTGGAGGTCTGGAAGGTGCACGTGCAGGTCGGTGCGTTCGACGTCACCGACCCGCTGCTCGACGAGGCGTGGGGTCTGGTGGCCGAGACCGGCACACCGGTCGTGCTGCACGCCGGCAGCGGACCCGTCGCCACCGAGCACACCGGCCCCGCACCGGTGGCCGCGCTGCTGGCGCGCCACCCCCGGCTGCGACTGGTGATCGCGCACGCGGGGGCGCCGGAGTACGCCGAGTTCCTCGCGCTCGCCGAGGCGCACGAGCGGGTGGCGCTCGACACGACGATGGCCTTCACGCCGTTCTTCGAGGAGATGGGCGGTGCCTACCCGGCCGAGCTGCTGCCGCAGCTGCGTGACCTCGGCCTGGCCGGCAAGGTGCACCTGGGCAGCGACTTCCCCAACATCCCCTACCCCTACGACGTCCAGCTCGACGCGCTCGCGCGGCTCGACCTCGGTGACGACTGGCTGCGCGCGGTCTGTTGGTCCAGCACGGCGGCCCTGCTGGGGGTGCCCTCGCTACGGTGAGGGGCGTGGAGTCCGGTACGTGGGTCGACGTCCTGCTCGTCGTCGCCTTCATCCTGGTGGGCGGGGTGTTCGCCGCCACCGAGATCGCCCTCGTCTCCCTGCGCGCCGCGCAGGTCTACCGGCTGGAGTCCCAAGGGGGCCGCGGCCACGCCGTCGCGTCGCTGGCTCGTGACCCCAACCGGTTCCTGTCCGCGGTGCAGATCGGCGTCACCGTGGCGGGCTTCTTCTCCGCGCGTTCGGCGCCTCGACCCTCGCGCCGTCCTTCGCTCCCGCCTTCGAGGCGCTCGGCACGCCGGCGCCCGACACGGTCTCCCTGGTGGTCGTGACACTGGTCGTGTCCTACCTGTCGCTGGTGCTCGGCGAGCTCGTGCCCAAGCGCCTCGCGCTCCAGCGCTCGGTGGGCGTCGCCAAGCTCTTCGCGCCCTCGCTCGGTCATTTCGCCACGGTGATGACCCCGGTGATCTGGCTGCTGTCGCTCTCCACCGACCTGCTCGTGCGCCTGCTCGGGGGCAACCCCGACGCCACCGGCGACGAGGTCGACGAGGAGGAGCTGCGGATGATGATCTCCGGGCACGAGGACATCCCCGAGGGCGAGCGCAAGCTCGTCGACGACGTCTTCGAGGCCGGCGACCGCTCGCTGAGCGAGGTGATGAAGCCACGCGGCGACGTCGTCTTCCTCGCCGGCGACCTGACCCTGGCCGACGCCGTCGCCGTGATCGTCACCGAGCCCTACACGCGCTACCCGGTCACGGGGGAGTCGTTCGACGAGGTGCTGGGCTACCTCCACCTGCGCGACGTGCTCGGCCACGCCGACGACCGCTCGCGCACCGTCGCCGACATCGTCCGTGACCTCCCGGTCCTGCCCCGCACCAACCGCGTGCTGCCATCGATCGACCAGCTGCGCAGCCAGGGCGCCCACATCGCGCTGGTCGTCGACGAGTACGGCGGCACCGACGGCATCGTCACCCTCGAGGACCTGATGGAGGAGCTGGTCGGCGAGATCCACGACGAGTACGACCGCGACGCCGAGATCGCCGCGGCCGGCGACCCCGCCACCGTCGACGCCGGGCTGACCATCAAGGAGTTCGGCGAGCGCACCGGCCTCGAGCTCGAGGACGGCCCCTACGAGACGGTCGCGGGCTTCGTGCTCCACCGGCTGGCGCGGATGGCCGACGTCGGCGACGTCGTGGCGGTCGGCGACCGCTCGCTCGAGGTGTCCGAGGTCGAGGGCCACCGCATCACCCGCGTCCGCCTCCACGCGGCTCCTGCCACCGACGACGTCGACCCGCAGCACGCCGACTGAGGCAGACTGGCCCCATGAGGGGCAGTGCCTCGAGCTGGATCGCCGCTTGCGCAGCGGCGGAGGCGATCGGCATGACCGCCGCGGCGACCGCGGCGCGGGTCGGTGACGGGCTGGACTCCCGGTGGGCTGCGCTGGGCCTCGTCGTCGCCGGTGGCCTTGTCGAGGGCACGGCGCTCGGGCTGGCGCAGTCATCGGTGCTGGCCGCCCGGCTGCCCGGGCTGCGTCGTCGGGCGTACGTCGTCGCCACCGTCCTGATCGCCGGGGTGGGCTGGGCGGCTGCGTCCGCCCCTGGCGTGCTCTCCACCGACGACGGTGGCGACGAGCCCGCCCGCGCCCTGATGGTGCTCGGCGGCGCGGCCATCGGCCTGGTGATGGGACCGGTGCTGGGAGGGGCGCAGGCGCTGGCCCTGCGGGGAGCCGCGGCCGCACCGCGGCGCTGGGTGCTCGCCAACACGCTGGCCTGGCCCCCGGTGATGGTGGTGATCTTCGCCGGCGCGACGGCTCCCGACGCGTCGTGGTCGACACTCCTCGTCGCGCTGACCGGGGCGGTGACCGGGGTGGTGGCCGGCACGGTGCTCGGGGTGCTGACCGCGGCGTGGCTCCCACAGCCGGTGCAGCGACAGCCGGCGCAGCCACCGGCGCAATAGCCTCAGCGCGTGAGCGACGACGCGCCCTTCCACGCCCTGGCCAAGCTCCTCGACGAGCGCTGGACCTGCCGGCAGTTCCTCCCGGACGAGGTTCCCCAACCCGATGTCGAGCGGCTCCTCGCGCTCGCCCAGCGGACGCCGTCGTGGTGCAACACCCAGCCCTGGCGCGTCGAGGTGACTCGCGGCGAGGCCACGGCCCGCCTGCGCGCGGCGTACGCCAAGCACGTGATGACCCACCCGCAGGAGCCGGACTTCGCCTTCCCGACGGCGTACACCGGCACCTACCAGCAGCGGCGGCGCGAGTGCGGGTTCCAGCTCTACGACAGCGTGGGCATCGCCAAGGAGGACTCCGGCCGGCGGCTCGAGCAGATGCTGCGCAACTTCGAGTTCTTCGGTGCGCCGCACGTCGCGATCGTCACCACCGAGGACGACCTCGGGACCTACGGCGCCATCGACTGCGGACTGTGGATCGGTGCGTTCCTCCTCGGCGCCCAGTCCCTCGGCATCGCCGCCGCGCCCCAGGCCGCACTGGCGGGGCATCCCGCGCTCCTCCGCGAGCACTTCGACCTGCCCGAGCACCGCAAGGTCGTGGTCGGGATCTCGTTCGGCTACGCAGACCTCGACCACCCGGTCAACGGCTTCCGCACCTCGCGGGCCGGGCTCGACGACGTGGTGACCTGGCACGACGCCTGAACGACGACGCGTGCCGCCGCGGTCACCGGCGGAATAGCGTTCGCGGCCCGGTGGTTGTGACCCGTAGACTGTGCGGTGCAGGCGCCATCAGGCATCGCGGAGCCTGCTTGACAACACAAGAGGGGCTGATCGGTTTCGACTTGGGACGTTAGTTCCAGGGGAAGCGGGTCGAGAAGCCAGCGTCATCTCGTAAACGATCGCTGGAAAACCATAGTTGCCAACACCAATCGCAACGACTTCGCTCTCGCTGCCTGAGCAGTGATCGAAGGGTCTGACCGGGCACCCGTCTCCGTCCCGGATCCAGGCCTCATCTAGGAGACTTGCTGGTCACTCTCTGTCAGGAGGGGTGGCCGGGACTCAATCCTGACTAGGCCTGTCGGCGACCTGTCTGTGGGAGCGCCGAGGCCGAGAAAAGCGACAGCACTGACTGCACCCGGAGAAGACCTGGATCGACGCTCGAGGACCGGGGTTCGATTCCCCGCAGCTCCACGTAGCAGCCCTCTTGACGACAGCCGTCCCGACCTCGGTCGGGGCGGCTGTCGTGTTGTGCGTGCGGAAGCGGTGGGTACCGTCGAGGAGCGGCGCTGTCCGGCGCCGCCACCCCCAGTAATCCGAGTCACCCCCGACTTCGAGGAGCCCTGCCGTGCCGAAGATCCTGATCGTCCTGACCGGTGCCGACCACTGGACCCTCAACGACGGGACCCAGCACCCGACCGGCTTCTGGGCCGAGGAGCTGCTCGCCCCGCTGGAGGTGTTCGCCGAGGCTGGGATCGAGGTCGATCTCGCCAGCCCCGAGGGCCGGACCCCGGTCGTGGACGAGGGCAGTCTCTCCCCGGACACCATCGGCGAGGAGGAGTCGGCCAAGCAGCGCAACGCACTCGACGACCTGGCAGACCGGCTCGCCTCGACGCTCGTCCTGGCCGACGTCGACCCCGGCTCGTACGACGCCGTGTTCGTGCCCGGTGGCCACGGCCCGATGGAGGACCTCGCCGTCAGCGACGACCTCGGCCGGATCCTGGTGACGATGCTCGACGGCGGCAAGGTCGTCTCCTCGGTCTGCCACGGTCCGGCCGGTCTCCTGCCCGCCCGGCGCGACGACGGCTCGTGGCTGTTCGCCGGTCGTCAGCTGACCGCCTTCACCGACGCCGAGGAGGAGCAGGCCGGCCTCGCCGACAAGGCGCCCTGGCTGCTCGAGTCGCGCCTGCGCGAGTCCGGCGCGAGCTTCTCGTCCGGCGAGCCGTGGGCGCCCTTCGTGGTCGTCGACGGCAACCTGGTGACCGGCCAGAACCCGGCGTCCAGCGCTGACGCCGCCCGCAAGGTCGTCGAGCAGCTCACGCCCTGAAGTTCTCGCGGGTCGAGGAGGTCGCGCAGCGACCGTCACGAGACTGGGACACATGGGGAACGAGGTGCAGCTCGATCGCGGGCTGGAGGCTGCTCCTGGTTCCCCAACCGTTCGCCGTGTCAGGGGGCCGATGGGCCGATTGACGCGTCCGGACGCCCCGGCGTCGGCCGCGAACCGGCGCAGTGGTCTCGGGACACGACTTCATCGTCCCTCGACCAGCGGGGAGCCGAGTTGGCCTTCGTGGTCGTCGACGGCGACCTCGTGGCGGCCGGAACCCGGCGTCCAGCGCTGACGCCGCCCGCAAGGCAGTCGAGGAGCTCGCGTCCTGACGGCGTGCGAGCATGCGGCCGTGAGCACTTCCGTCGACCCCGCATCCGTCCGCAGCGCGCCGCTGACCCGGGCGCACGCGGAGGACATCGTGACGTGGCGCTACGACGCGCCGTACGACGTCTACGACATGACGGGCGCGGAGCCGGACGACCTGCTCGACCCTGAGCTGGGCTTCCACGCGGTGGTGGCGGGCGACGTGCTGATCGGGTTCCGGTCCTTCGGTCCGGACGGCCGGGTCCCCGGTTGGGACTACGACGACTCTGCCCTCGACACCGGGGGAGGCCTGCGACCCTCGCTGACCGGGCAGGGGTTGGGCAGGTCGGTGATCGCCGCCGGCCTCGACTTCGGCCGCTCGCGGTTCGCGCCGGCCGCCTTCCGGGTGACGGTCGCGTCGTTCAACGCACGCGCACGGCGTACGGTCGAGTCGCTCGGCTTCGAGGTGGTCGGGTCATTCGCCGCCCGTCATGACGGGCGACCGTTCGACGTGCTCGTGCGCGACGAACGCCGCTGACGAGCCGCGTCGCCCTACGCCGTGGTCAGCGCGGACCGGTCGCCGTCCAGGGCGTGCTTCGAGCCATGTCGAGCGCGCGACGGGCGACGAACGGGTCGGCCTGGTTGAACAGCCACGGACGGCCGAACCAGACGAAGCCGTCGACCGACCGCGCGGCCACCGCTCGCTGCTCGGGGGGCAGTCCCCACTGCGGGTCGGCGGGGCGCGGGGTCGGCGGGATCCCGAGGGTGACGCAGCGCGTCATCGTCCTGGTGGTGCAGGTGCGGGCGTTGTTCTTCAGGTCCTTCTTGCTGGCCGGGACCATGTCGCGCCACTGGGTGGGCCGGCCGGACTTCGCCGTGTCGACGATGAAGTGCTTCTCGCCGTAGCCGTCGGCCTCGAGCAGGGCCAGGATCTCGCTGCCGCGGTCGATGTTCTCGACCGGGCCGGCGTAGTGGGTGGAGTCGAGCGCGAAGCCGCGGGCGTACTGGATGCCGGAGAGCTCGAGGATCTCGGCGCAGCGGAACGACTCCTGCGCGGTCCCGTTCTCGCACCAGTCGGCCGCGCCTGCGTCGATGTAGACGCTGGTGTTGGGCAGGGCGCTGAGCGTCTGGGTGGCCCACGTGAGGAGCTCGGACTTCGCCGCACGGTCCGGCGCGCAGAGCAGGAACGGGCCGTCGGGCTGCATCACCACGAGGGTGTGTGCGGTGCCGATCCCGGCGGCGAGCTCTGTGATCCAGGTGCGATAGCTCGCCGCCTCGGCGGGCGTCGTCGGGCGCTTGCACGCCTCGCCCTCCCACGGCTTCATCCGGAAGACGGCCATCTGGGCGAGGGTCTCGGGGTTGCCGTCCTGAGCGGACGCGATGTAGCCGGCCGCCGTCGTCCTGATCCGGTTGTCCGGCACGAACGCGCCGTACCACTTGGTGCGGGGCCGCTCCGCGATGGTGGCCAGCGCCTCCCGGGTTCGCCCGGTCGCCCGGGTGAAGGGTCGCCAGACCTGGTCCTGCGGACCCTGGTAGACGCCCCACAGGCGTCCCGCGAGCGGGTTGGTCGGGTTCTCGTCGTGCGGGGCCATGGGTGCGAGCCAGACCGGCAGCGACGACGTACGGGCCGGGGCCTGTGCAGCCTCCACGGGCGCGGCCAGGGGCGCCGCCACCAGGACGGCGGAGGCGAGGACGCGGACGAGGGAAGCGATGACCATGGCTCTCCCATGGTGGGGGAGCGCGTCGCCGCTCGGCGGCGTTTTCGGGATTTCCGGCCGGCTCAGGCCTGGCGTGCCGCGACGGCCGTGAGGCCCGGCTCGGGGTGCAGGATCGCCGCCAGCGCCTCGACGCCGTCGACGAGCCGTGGGCCGGGCCGGGCGAACTCCCCGTCGGCGTCGACGGCCCAGACGGGCACGCCGGGGAAGCGACGGCGTACGTCGACCGCCAGCGCGGTGCTGCCCTCGAGGTCGAAGCCACAGGGGGCGACGACGACCACGTCGGGCCGCGACCCCTCGGCCTCGTCCCACGTGATGCGGCTCGACTTGCTCCCCGCCACGCCCAGCGTCGGCTCGCCACCGGCCAGCGCGACCATCTCGGGGATCCAGTGCCCCGGCGCGAACGGCGGGTCGGTCCACTCCAGCACCAGCACGCGCGGGCGCTCGCGACCCGCGACCCGGTCGGCGACGGCGGCCAGGCGCTCCCGCAGCGACGCGACGAGGGCGGCGGCGCCATCGACCCGGCCGGTGAGGCGCCCGACCTCGGTGACCGAGGCCAGCACGTCGTCGAGCGAGTGCGGGTCGATCGTCGCCACCTCGGCACGGCAGCCGAGGTAGGACAACGCGTCGTCGACGGTGCCTACGTCGACGGCGCACACCGCGCACAGGTCCTGGGTGACGACGAGGTCGGCGTCGAGCTCGGCCAGCGCCCCGGCGTCGAGGCGGTAGAGGTCCTCGCCGGCGGCCAGCGCCGCGCCGACGAAGTCGTCGATCTCTTTGGGAGAGAGGCCTTCCGGCATGGCCGACGTCGACACGACGCGGCGCTCCCGGGCCTCGGCGGGGTGGTCGCACTCGAACGTCACGCCCACGACGTCGTCGCCGGCTCCGATGGCGAAGAGGATCTCGGTGGCAGACGGGATGAGCGAGACGATGCGCATCCCGCGAGCCTAGGGCGCGCGGCTCATCCGCAGCGAGTGAGCCTCCGCGACGCCGTCCTCTCCGCTCGGGAACGGGACTCGATCGCGTACGACGAACCCCCGGGGCTCGGTAGAACGGGATACCCAGGTCGTTGCCCTCGGTCACCGAGACCCACTGCACCGGTGGGCGAAGGACTGGTCGACCGCCGGTGGACTGCGCAGTGCTGCCGGGGAGGACGGACTGGGACACACTGGTGGACGCTGGACGCACGGCGTGCCGTGCGTCGAGCGGACGATGGTCCGCTCGACCGCCACCGTTCCGGCGCACCCGGCATGGCACGATCCCGACATGGCCGACTGCGTGTTCTGCCGGATCATCGCCGGGGAGGTCCCTGCCCACGTGGTCCTCGAGACCGACGACCTCCTCGCCTTCCTCGACGCACGTCCGGTGTTCAAGGGCCACGTGCTGCTTGTGCCGCGGACCCACGTCGAGACGCTGCCGGACCTGCCGGCCGGGCTGCGCGACCCGTTCCTCGAGCAGGCGCAGCGTCTCGCGACGGCGGTCAAGGACGCGCTCGGCGCCCAGGGCTCCTTCGTCGCGATCAACAACACCGTCAGCCAGTCGGTGCCCCACCTGCACCTCCACGTGGTGCCGCGCACCAAGGGCGACGGCCTGCGGGGCTTCTTCTGGCCCCGCACGAAGTACGCCGACGACGAGGCGGCGGCGTACGCCGACAAGCTGCGCGAGGCACTGGTGCAACCAGACGACTAGGTCGTGCGTCCTCCTCTCACACACAGGGGGACAAATGACCACTCGCACCACCGTCCGCGCGGCCCTCGCCGCGCCACTGCTCGCACTGCTCGTCGCGGCGGTGCCGGCGCCGCCGCCGGCGTCCGCAGCGGCCACGGCCGACCTCGCCGTCCGACCGATCGTCACCACGGCCACCGTCCCCGCCTCCGACCTGGGGCCGGACGCGGTCGTCGCCGTGGTCGACAGCAGCGTCGCCGAGGCGCTGAAGGGGGGCCGGATGCACCGCTCGCTGGAGGTGGTCACCGGCGACGGCGCGCGACACCCGGTCTACAGCGTCTCGACGCGCCGGGTCCCGGGCGGCTGGTATCCCGGCGACTTCGTCCTCGCCGACTGGCGCCCAGAGCTGCACACCGCGCTCCTGCGCGTCTCGCGCGGCAGCCACGGCGACACCCTCCTGTCGTACGACGTCACGACCGGGACCGTCCACGAGGTGGAGGCGCCGGAGCGGGCGAGCACCGTCGCCCTCGCCCCGGACGGCTCCGGGGTGCTGATGACGACCTACATGAGCAACCGGGGTGCGGGGCGCGTCGCGACGCTGGGCTGGGACGGGACCCGGCTGTGGCTGCCCGCGCGGGCCGACGGCCGCGCCATCACCAGCATCGACGGCCGCACCGTCGTGACCGTCGACGACCAGCGGTGGTGGGTGGTCGACCTCGCGACCCGCTCGAGCACCACCCTCGAGCTGCCGAGCTGGTGCGTGCCGCACCGGTGGCTGGACGCCGACACCGTGGTGGCCTCGTGCGGCCGGGCGGGCTGGAGCCAGCTGCGCGCCGTGAGCCTCGACGGGAGCTCGGTGCGCCTCGGGCTGCGCCACACCGCGAAGACCCGGCGCTCCGGGCCCGCCGTCTTCGACGACGCAGACGTCCGCACCGTGCAGGGTCGCTCCTTCTACGAGTCCCACGGCGGCTGCGGGGGAGGGTTCCTGACCCGGCAGGCCGACGACGGCCGGGTGCGCCCGGTGCCCGTGCCGTGGCGCGACGGCGCACTCACGCTGGTCGGGGCCCGCGGCGACGACCTGGTCGTCGCCCACCACCCCGACGACTGCGACGCCCGTCGGGCGCGATCGGTGCTCGCGCTCCTCGACCCCGTCACGGGACAGGTCGTGGAGCTGACCCGACTGGCCCGCGGCGAGTCGTGGCGCGAGGTCGTGCCGGCCTCGGAGGTGCAGGCCTGGATCGGGTGGTGAGGCTCAGCCGCGTCGGGGCGGCAGGGCCTCGGCGCCGGACGCGATCGTCACCATCGGCACGGGAGCGCGGAAGGTCCACGGCTCGTCGCGCCGGCGCAGGGGGTTGCCGGTGATCCTGGCGGCGAGCGTCACCGCCGCCACGCCGACCCCGACGCCGCCGATGACGTCGACGAAGAAGTGCCACCCGAGGTAGATCGTGGCCACGACCGTCATCACGAGGAAGGCCCAGGCCGCCACGCGGACGGCGAGCGGGAGCCGCATCATCTCGGCCACCAGGCAGATGGTGACCATGACGGCGACGTGCAGCGACGCGAAGGCCGCGATCGTCTGCACCGAGTGCGTGTCCCAGGGGCCGGCGAGGACGGCGACCCGGTCGGAGAGCAGCAGGTCGCGCACCGCCGTGTTGGGGGTGCGCGGCAGGGCGGCGAACCACTCGGGGTGGGAGTACGTCGGCCCCAGCGAGGGCAGTGCGTAGTAGAGGATCACGCCGAGGCCCCAGTTGAGGGAGATCGCGGTGACGTACCACGCGCCGGCGGTCGAGCGCCGGGTCCAGACCAGCGCGATCGCCAGCGTCGCCGGCACGAGCCCGATCCAGATGAGGTAGACCGAGGCCATCACCCAGTTCGCGAACCCCGTGCCGAGCACGTCGTGCAGCAGGACCGCCGGGTCGTGGCCCAGCCAGATCAGCCGGTCGAGGTGGCGCAGCTCCGGGTCGGCGATCCGGTCGGTGACGAAGGGGACATAGCTCTTGAGGTTGCGGAACGCGACGTAGGCGACGTACCACGTCACCAGGCCGCTCACCGTGAACCGGACCTGGTCGCGGTCCCAGCGCTCGCGCAGCACCTCGCGCACGGTCGCGCGCCCGGCCCAGCCCTCGCGGCGGGCCAGCAGCAACCACCGGGTGACCACGTCGAGCGCCACGGCGGAGGCGACGATCACCGGGAGCCGGAACCAGGTCGGCATGTTGGCCCCGTCGGGGTCGCGCAGGGGCAGGTGGTGCTCCCACGCGACCAGCGCTGCAGCCACCGCCATGACGGCCGCCACGACGGCGGCGGCGCGAAACTCCCCCCGACCCATGTGCACACGGTAGCCAACCGGGGTCCCGGTGGACCGGACCACTGCCCACCCGTGCCGTCCGGCGTACGTCGGTGGGTAGCCTCAGGACCGTCCGTCCTGATCCCGCACCTCGACCTCAAGGAGTCCACATGGGTCGCTTCGACCGCCGTGTCGCCGTCATCACCGGAGCAGCGCGAGGCATCGGCTTCGGCATCGCCCAGCGCTTCGCCAGCGAGGGCGCCTCGATCGCGATCCTCGACCTCGACGAGGCCGCCGCGCAGGAGGCCGCGGGCCGCCTGGAGCTGGCCGAGGGGGCGAAGGCGGTCGGGATCGGCTGCGACGTCGTCGACTCGGCGGCCGCCGAGGCTGCCGTGCAGCGCGTGGTCGACGAGCTCGGCGGGATCCACGTCCTGGTCAACAACGCCGGCATCACCCGCGACAACCTGCTGTTCAAGATGACCGAGGACGACTGGGACCTCGTCATGAACGTCCACCTCAAGGGCGTGTTCAACATGACGAAGGCGGCGCAGTCGCGCTTCGTGGAGCAGAAGTACGGCAAGATCCTCAACCTCTCGAGCGTCTCCGCGCTCGGCAACCGCGGCCAGGCCAACTACTCGGCGGCCAAGATGGGCATCCAGGGCCTCACCCGCACCCTGGGCATCGAGCTCGGCCCCTACGGCATCACCGCCAACGCCATCGCGCCCGGCTTCATCGTCACCGAGATGACCGACGCGACCGCCCGCCGGCTCAAGATGGAGCCCGAGGAGCTGCAGCGCCTCAACGCCGAGGCCACCCCGGTGCGCCGCGTCGGCCAGCCCGAGGACATCGCCGCTGCGGCCGCGTTCCTCTGCAGCGACGATGCGTCCTTCATCACAGGCCAGACCCTCTACGTCGACGGTGGGCGCAAGCTCGGCTGAGCCGGATCCTGAGACCGACGTCACGGCCCCGACCGCGCGCACGCGCCGGTCGGGGCCGTGGTCGTGTTGCGCCCGGGCGTGGTGCGTGCCTACCTTGGACGGCGGTCGCGAGACCCACGGGACGGCTCGGGCCCTCCTGCTGGTGGCGGCCATCGACATCACGACACACCCGCCCGGGCTACGCCGAGTCCTGCCCGTCCGGAGCGGCCCCCCGAGAAGATCGAGGGCAGGAGTGGGGGACCCACAGGTTCCACGCCGGCCCGTGCTGCGGCACGAGTCGGCTCGGGGTGAAGCCACCACCTGGTGGCGGGGCACCTTCCAGCCCTAACCCGACAGCTCACCTCACAGGCGTGGGAAAGGACCACCCTCCATGCCTGCGACCCCTCGCACGGTGCGTGCCCTCGCGCTCGCCCTCGCCGGACTCGGCGTCACCGCCTCGACCATGACCGCGCTGCCGGCCGACGCCGCCTCCGGCTCCGGCGACAGCATCGAGTCCACCACCACGACCACGACGCGTACGGCCGCCAGGCGCGTGGCCGCCCGCGTCATCGGCGCCAAGGACATCGCCATGCACCAGCGCGGCGACGCCTACGCCTACGGCGCCGCCGGGCCCGACCGCTTCGACTGCTCCGGCCTCATCTACTACAGCTACCGCCGCGCCGGCTTCTCGGTGCCGCGCACCTCCAGCGCCCAGGCGGGTGCCGTGCGGCGGGTGGCCAAGCAGGACCTGCGGGCCGGCGACCTGATGTTCTTCTACGGCAGCGGCGGGGTCTACCACGCGGCGATCTTCCTCGGTTGGTCGCACGGCCACGCCGTGATGCTGCACTCCCCGGGATCCGGCCAGCGCGTGCGCATCGCCGCACCGTGGACGTCGGCGTGGTTCGGCGGCACCCTGCGCCGCTGACCCAGCGGCGCTTCTGATCCACCTGCGTCGCTGATCTACCCTGTGGCGCGCCTTCCCCGAACGGGGTGGGCGCGCCGCCACACTTTTCCCCTGAGTTCCCCCGCTCGATCGGAGTTCCCCCCGTGCGTCACCGCCTCCACCCCCTCTCGTCCAAGCCGGTCGTGGCCGCCCTCGTCGCGGCCTCGCTCCTCCTCGCCGGCTGCGGTGGCGGGGACGAGGAGGAGGCGCCCGCGGACGCCGCTCCCTCGGAGCCGACCTCCTCGGCGACCAGCGAGCCGCCGGAGCCGACGTACTGGCCGCTGACCGGGCTCGAGCGCACCGGCAACGCCCCCCAGCACCCGGTCATTGTCACCAAGGTCGACAACACCTCCTCCAGCGCGCCGCAGGTCGGGCTGGGCTCGGCCGACATGGTGGTCGAGGAGCTCGTCGAGGGCGGCTACACCCGCCTGGCGGCGTTCTTCTACTCCAAGGTCCCGGCCGACATCGGGCCGGTGCGCTCGATGCGCGCCAGCGACATCGGCATCGTGCCCGAGGGCGCGACGGTCGTCACCAGCGGCGCCGCCCCCATCACGATCAAGCGGATCAACGGCGCCGGCATCCCGTGGATCACCGAGGGCGCGGCAGGCGTCTACCGCGAGAACACGCGCTCGGCCCCCTACAACCTCTTCGCCCACCTCGCCGACATCTCCAAGCGGCTCAAGACCGACGAGGAGCCGCCGCCCTACCTGCCGTGGGGCACCAAGGCCGACCTGCCCAAGGGCGCCAAGGCGCGCACGCTGACCGCCGACTTCGGGGCGCACTCCACCAGCTGGCAGTTCCAGGGCGGTGGCTACGTCAACACCGACTCCTACGCCGCCCAGGGCGACCAGTTCCCGGCCGACTCGGTGCTCGTGCTCCGGGTCAAGGTGGGCGACGCGGGCTACCGCGACCCCGCGGGCTACCCCGTCCCCGAGACCAAGTTCGAGGGCACGGGCGCCGCGCTGCTGTTCCACGGCGGTCGCGTGGTCAAGGGCACCTGGACCAAGGACGGCCTGACCGGCGCGATCGAGCTCGCCACCAAGGGCGGCGAGCTGACCGTCCCGGCCGGCCACGTGTGGGTCGAGCTGGTGCCGGCGGTCAACGGCGACGTCAGCTTCGCCAAGTAGCCCCTGACTCCAGCAGCTGCTGGAGCCCGGCCAGGATGAAGCCGATGGCCGCCTCCACCCGGGCGGCCGCGGCTGCCGGGTCGTCGCTGACCGCGACTGCGCCCCCGGCTGCCGACATCGCGCCGAAGAAGATGCGGGTGAAGGTGTCGAGCAGCTGCTCGTCGAGGTCATAGGCGTCGGTGCCGAGCACCGAGCGCACGATCTCGTCGAGGATGGCGTACGTCGAGCGCTCCTCCTGCTCGCGGTAGCGCTCGTGGCCGAGCACGGACGGGCCGTCGGAGATCACGATCCGGCGGTAGGCCGGCTCCTGCACGGCGTCGAGGAAGGCGCGCAGCCCGGCCTGCGCCTTCTCCCACGGGTCGTCGTGGCCCTCCGTGGCGACCGCGATGCCGGCGGTCGCGCGCGACTCGACCCGCTCGAAGGCAGCCTCGAAGATCGCCTGCTTGCCGCTGAAGTGGTGGTAGAGCGCGCCCTTGGTGACCTCGGCCCCGGCGACGATGGCGTCCAGCGAGGTCGCGGTGTAGCCGTGCGCGGTGAACAGCTGCTCGGCCACGTCGACGAGCGCGCGCTTGGTGGCGTCGGAAGACATGGGCGCAGCCTAGGTGACCGGACTCACGCGCGGGCCGGTTGGAGACGGGAGCGCAGCGTGGGCATACTGAAAGTACGTACCGTCGGTATGTAACCCGAGGAGACCGCCATGACCTGGACGTCCCACCACCGACGCGGAGACGTGCTCCGCGAGGTGATCCGCGCCGCCGACACCCGACTCGACGGCCACCTGCCCCTCGACGTCGAGGGCGTCACCGAGACCTTCGGCGACGACCTCACGCTCCTGGGCGCCCTGCAGCTGCGCTGGCACACCCGACTCGCCGGCCACGTCGAGCGCGAGCTCGCCGACCAGCCGCTCGACCTCGCCCACGCCGTCTCCGTGGCCTGGCTGCGGGCCGCCGAGGACATGCCCGGCACGCGGGCGATCATCGACCACCACCTCGCCCACCCCGCCGGCCCCGAGATGGCCCGGGTGCTCGCCGTGGCGACCGGCAAGGAGCACGAGATGCTGGCCCTCATGGCCGGCCGCGCCAGCGCCCCGGGCGAGGCCGCCCGACGGGTCGGGGCTGCGATCGAGGCCGCCGCGCGGACGTCGTACGTCCCGGGCGCGAAGCGTCCCGCCTCCGCCACGCCGTCGCTGGTGCAGCGCCTCAAGGCGGTGCTGGCCGCCTGATCGGCGATCGGCCATAGTGGAGGACATGCAGCTCGCAGCGGGGATGCTGCTGGTGGCGACGCCGGCGCTGCAGGACCCCAACTTCGTCGACACCGTGGTGCTGCTGCTCGACGTCACCGACGAGGGCGTGCTCGGCGTGGTGCTCAACCGCCCCTCGCAGGTGCTGGTCGCCGACGTGCTCGAGCCCTGGAGCGAGGTGGTCAACGCCCCCGAGGTGCTCTTCCGCGGCGGTCCCGTGGGCACCGACGGCGCGCTCGCCGTCGCGCGGCTGCGCGACCCGGGCGACCCCCCGGTCGGGTGGCGCCAGGTCGCCGGGCTGATGGGGATCGTCGACCTCGACACCCCGACCGAGCTCATCGACGGCTCGCTGTCGGCGATGCGGGTCTTCGCGGGCTACGCCGGGTGGGGCGCCGGACAGCTGGAAGGCGAGGTCGAGGAGGGCAGCTGGTACGTCGTCGGCGGCGAGGTGTCCGACGCGTTCCGCGACGATCCCGCCGTCCTGCGGCGCGACGTGATGCGCCGCCAGCCGGGCATGCTCGCCTGGCACCTGAACCGGCCCGTCGATCCGGACCTCAACTGATCGCCGGGTTAGGCTCTCCCATCATGAGCACCATCGGATTCTCCCCGGGTAGTCAGACGATCGAAGAGCGTCAGACGGTCCCCACGGACGAGGGTGACCACGAGCGGTTCTCCCACTACGTCCCCAAGGACAAGCTCACCGAGGCGATGGTCATGGGCACTCCCGTGATCGCCCTGTGCGGCAAGGTGTGGGTGCCCTCGCGTGCCCCGGAGAAGTTCCCGGTGTGCCCGGAGTGCAAGGAGATCTGGGACTCGATGAAGCCCGGTGACAAGCCCGGCGGCTCTGGCGACGGCTCGGGTCCCGAGGCGTGACGGGGCGCCCTGACGCGCCGCTGCCTCCCGCCTGGCCCGACCGGGCCGCGTGGGGCACCGCGCCCTCGCTGCGTGCCTGGCAGCAGGCGGCGATGGACCTCTACCAGTCCCGCCAGCCGCGCGACTTCCTCGCCGTGGCCACGCCCGGCGCCGGCAAGACGACCTTCGCGCTGACCGTCGCCGCCGACCTGCTCAGCCGTCGCGTCGTCGACCGCATCACCGTCGTGGCCCCCACCGAGCACCTCAAGACCCAGTGGGCCGAGGCCGCTGCGCGCGCCGGCATCCCGATCGACCCCGCGTTCTCCGCGGGCAAGGGCCGCACCTCCGACGACTACGTCGGCATCGCGGTCACCTATGCCGGGGTCGCGGTCAACCCGCTCGCGATGCGCATCCGCACCGAGCGCTTCAAGACGCTGGTGATCCTCGACGAGATCCACCACGCCGGCGACGCGCTGTCGTGGGGCGAGGGCGTGCGCGAGGCCTTCGACCCCGCCGCCCGGCGCCTGTCGCTGACCGGCACACCCTTCCGCTCCGACATCAACCCGATCCCGTTCGTCACCTACGCCCCCGCCGACGACGGCATCCCCACCTCGGTCGCCGACTTCACCTACGGCTACGCCCACGCGTTGTCCGACCACGTCGTGCGCCCGGTGCTCTTCATGGCCTACTCCGGGGAGATGCAGTGGCGCACCCGCGCCGGTGACGAGATCACGGCCCGCCTCGGCGAGCCGCTCACCAAGGACATGCACGCCCACGCGCTGCGCACGGCCCTGGACCCGCGCGGGTCCTGGATGCCCGCGGTGCTGGAGGCGGCCGACACGCGCCTGTCGGAAGTACGCCGTCACGTCCCCGACGCCGGCGGCATGGTCATCGCCAGCGACCAGGAGACCGCGCGCGCCTACGCCGGGCTGCTCAAGAAGATCACCGGCGAGTCGCCCACCGTCGTGCTGTCCGACGAGAAGGGCGCGTCGAAGAAGATCGCCACCTTCACCGAGTCGGACAAGCGCTGGCTGGTCGCGGTGCGCATGGTCTCCGAGGGCGTCGACGTGCCGCGCCTGGCCGTTGGCGTGTGGGCGACCACGACCTCGACGCCGCTCTTCTTCGCCCAGGCGGTGGGGCGCTTCGTGCGCGCCCGCTCGCGGGGCGAGACGGCCTCGGTCTTCCTGCCGTCGGTGCCGCACCTGCTCGAGTTCGCCTCCGACATGGAGGCCCAGCGCGACCACGTGCTGGGGCGCCGGGTCACCGACGACGACGACATCTTCGCCGCCGAGGACGACCTGCTCGCCCAGGCCAACGCCGAGGAGGGCACGTCGGAGGAGCTCGAGATGTCGTGGGAGGCGCTCGGCTCCACCGCGTCCTTCGACCACGTCCTCTACGAGGGTGCGCAGTTCGGTCACTCCGGCGAGGTGCACGCCGGCTCGGAGGAGGAGATGGACTTCCTCGGCATCCCCGGCCTGCTCGAGCCCGACCAGGTGCGCGAGCTGCTGCACTCGCGGCAGAGCGAGCGGGCGCGCAAGCAGCGTGCCGAGGGCGGCGGCGACCGGGTCGTCGAGTCCGTCGCCGAGCTCAGCACCCACCAGCAGCTGGGCGTGCTGCGCCGCGAGCTCAACGGCCTCGTCGCCGCGTGGCACCACCGCACCGGGCAGGCCCACGGCATCACGCACTCGGCGCTGCGCAAGGAGTGCGGCGGCCCGCCCGCGGCCGTGGCCAACGCCGAGCAGCTCCACGAGCGGATCAACCGGATCCGCGAGTGGGCGATGCGGCAGACCTCCTGAGGCGGGTCGCGCCCCACTAGGGTCGTGACATGGCCTCGGAGACCTCGCAGACGCTCGACCGCGGCCTCCGGGTGCTGAGGGAGCTCTCGGAGAGCCCGGAGGGGCTCACGGTCACCGAGCTCTCGGGACGCCTCGACGTCAACCGCACCGTGGTGCACCGCCTGGTGAGCACGCTGGAGCAGCACGGGCTGGTGCGCCGCGACGCGCGCTCACGGCTCTTCGTCGGGCTGGGGGTGCTCCACCTGGCCAGCGGCGTGCAGCCGCTGCTGCGCGACCTCGCGATGCCGGTGCTGCGCCGGCTGGCGGAGTCGATCGGCTCGACCGCGCACCTCACCGTCGCCGACGGCGACGAGGCCCTGGCATTGGCGGTCGTCGAGCCCACGTGGACCGACTTCCACGTCGCCTACCGGGTCGGCGCCCGCCACCCGCTGTCGCAGGGGGCGGCGGGCAAGGCCATCGCCCTGCTCGACGCGGGCGGTCCGGCGTACGCCGTGACGAGCGGGGAGCTGGAGTCTGGGGCCCGCGGGCTCGCCGCCCCGGTGCTGGGCGTGGACGGCCTGCGAGCGAGCGTCGGCGTGGTCACCCTCGACGGCGCCATCGACGAGGACGCCGTCGCCCCGCAGGTCGTCGCCGCGGCGCGCGAGGTCGCCGAGCGGCTGCGCTGAGGCCTCAGCCCGCGAAGGGACGCGCCCCGGGGCCGGGCCGGCTCACGACGTCGCGCGGGCCGGTGACGTCGTGTCCCGCCTCGCAGCGCACCGACACCGCGACGGGTGCCCCGCAGTCGCGGTGCGCGAACTCCACCGGCGGGCCGTCGTCGTCGGCGTAGTAGCGGTCGCCCCACTCGGCGATCGCGACCATCGCCGGGAAGAGCTCGAAGCCCTTGTCGGTCAGCCGGTATTCATGGCGCTCGCGCTGCCCCTCCTCGCGGTAGGCCTCGCGGCGCAGGATGTCGTGCTGGACGAGCAGCGCGAGCCGGTCGGTGAGGACCTGCCGGGGGATGCCGGTGTGGCGCCGCACGTCGTCGAAGCGCCGGATGCCGTTGGCGACCTCGCGCACCACCACGAAGGTCCACCGCTCGCCGAGGACGGCCATCGCGCGACCGATGGTGCAGTTGTCGGTCGACCAGGCGAGGGCGGGGGGAGTGGCCACGTCGCCATGCTAGGTCCAGTTGACAGACTCAGACAAGGAGCCGCATGCTGGGTCCATGACACAGACTGAGGCGTCGACGTTCGCGACCGAGTCCCGCACCTTCAGCTGGGCGACGCCCGGTCAGGTGGACCTCGCGCGGCTGCTCGAGCTCGACGGGCTGCAGCAGCTGCAGGCGATGCGCGACGGCGAGCTCCCGGCGCCGCCGATCATGCAGACCCTCGGCTTCACCGACCTGCGTCCCGAGGCGGGTCGGGTGGTCGTCGAGATGCCGGCCGCCGGCTTCCACTACAACCCGCTCGGCACCGTGCACGGCGGGGTCATCTCGACGCTGCTCGACACCGCTGCCGCCTGCGCGGTGCACACCACGCTCGCCGTCGGCGAGGTCTACACCTCGGTCGACCTGACGGTGAAGTTCCTGCGCCCCGTCACGGTCGAGTCCGGGCTGCTCTCCTGCGAGGGCACGGTGATCCAGCGTGGACGGCGTACGGCCCTGGGTCAGGCGCAGCTCACCGACGGCGCCGGCCGACTGGTCGCCCACGCCACGTCGACCTGCCTGATCATGCGCGTGGACCAGTGACGGCGGTCGTCGCGAGCGGCAGCACGCGGTAGGGGATCTGGGTCGCGAGCGCGATCACCGTCGTCGAGCGGTCGATCGCGGGCTCGGTGAGCACCAGGTCGATGACGCGCTGGAGGTCGGCGTTGGAGCGGGCCACCACGCGGGCCCACATGTCGCCCGCGCCGGTGATCGTGTAGGCCTCGAGCACCTCGGGGATCTCGCCGAGGTGCCGCGCGACGGCGTCGTGGCCGCCGGCGCTGCCCGAGCCCTGGCGGATCTCCAGGGTCAGGAAGGCCGTCACGGGATAGCCGAGCGCCTCGGGGGAGAGGTCCGGGCCCCAGCCCGTGATCACGCCGGCCGCCGACAGCTTGTCGAGGCGCGCCTGGACCGTCCCGCGGGCGATGCCGAGCCGGCGGCTGGCCTCCAGCACGCCGAGCCGTGGCTCGCCGGCGAACAGCTCGATCACCTTGCCGTCGATCTCGTCCATCTGTGCCCCTGTGGTTGTGCAGGTTGTCCAGTGTTTCGGCGTACTGTTGCACATCTTGCCGAGCGTTGGCAGGGTTCGGGGCATGACGACTGACATCGCCTCGACCGGTGGCGCCCTGACCGTGGACGAGATGAAGGCCGACCTGTCGCTGGAGCAGCTGCGCCAGCTCGTGGGCCTCGTGGAGTACGACGCCGACGCCGACCCCTTCCCGGTGACCGGGTGGGACGCGATCTGCTTCGTCGTCGGCAACGCCACCCAGGCCGCCCACTACTACGCCTCGGCGTGGGGCATGGAGCTCATCGCCTACGCCGGCCCGGAGCACGGCACCCGCGACCACAAGTCGTACGTGCTCAAGTCGGGCTCGATCAAGTTCGTCCTCAGTGGCGCGGTGTCGCCCGACAGCCCGCTGGTCGGCCACCACGCCCGCCACGGCGACGGCGTCGTCGACATCGCCCTCGAGGTGCCCGACGTCGACCAGTGCATCGCCCAGGCCCGCAAGGCCGGCGCGACCGTGCTGCGCGAGCCCGAGACCGTCACCGACGAGCACGGCTCGGTGCGCGTGGCGGCGATCGCGACCTACGGCGAGACCCGCCACACCCTCGTGCAGCGCACCGTCGACGGAGTGACGTACGCCGGCCCCTACCTGCCGGGCTACGTCGCGGTCGCCCCGCGCTGGGAGAAGAAGGCCGAACAGCCCAAGCGGCTGTTCCAGGCCCTCGACCACATCGTCGGCAACGTCGAGCTCGGCAAGATGGACGAGTGGGTCACCTTCTACAACAAGGTGATGGGCTTCGTGAACATGGCCGAGTTCATCGGCGACGACATCGCCACCGACTACTCCGCGCTCATGTCGAAGGTCGTGGCCAACGGCAACCACCGCGTGAAGTTCCCGCTCAACGAGCCGGCGATCGCGAAGAAGAAGTCGCAGATCGACGAGTACCTCGAGTTCTACGACGGGCCCGGCGCCCAGCACCTCGCGCTCGCGACCGGCGACATCCTCGCCACCGTCGACGCGCTGCGCGCCAACGGCGTGGAGTTCCTCAACACCCCCGACTCCTACTACGAGGACGACGCGCTGCGCGCGCGCATCGGCGAGGTGCGGGTGCCGATCGAGGAGCTGCAGAAGCGCGGCATCTTGGTGGACCGGGACGAGGACGGCTACCTCCTCCAGATCTTCACCAAGCCCCTCGGCGACCGGCCCACGGTGTTCTTCGAGCTCATCGAGCGCCACGGCTCCCTCGGCTTCGGCAAGGGCAACTTCAAGGCGCTCTTCGAGGCCATCGAGCGCGAGCAGGACGCGCGCGGCAACCTCTGATTCCGCATCTCTCCCTCGCCCGGGCGGTGCGTGAGGGGGATTCCGGGCCACCGGATTCCTCCCCACGCACCGCCCGCGTGCGTGTCGCCGTACGACGCGCCGCTGGGCGGTGGGTGAGGGGGATCCGAGCGACGGGAAGTCCTCCTCACGCACCGCTCCGCAGATTTGAGAAGGTGCTCCCATGATGATCCGCCCGGCCGAGCTGGCCGCGATCAGGGCCGGCACCATCGACCTGGCCTTCCGTCGGTGGGCCCGGCCGCGGGTCGTCGTGGGCACCCGGTTGCGTACGTCGGTGGGCGTCGTGGAGGTGACCTCGGTCGAGCAGGTCAGCGTGTCCGCGTTGCGCGCCGACAACGCCCGGCGGGCCGGGGCTCCCTCGCTCGCCGCGCTCAGGGAGGCGCTGGCGGCGCGGCCCGACGACCCCACCTGGCGCATCGGGCTGGCGTACGCCGGTCCCGACCCGCGCGAGGCGCTGCGCTCGACCGTGCCTGACGCCGCCGGGATCGCGGCCATCAACGCGCGCCTCGACCGGCTCGACGCCGCGTCGTCGTCCGGCCCGTGGACCCGCGAGACGCTGGACCTGATCGACCTCAACGGAGGGGTGCGGGCCCCCGAGCTCGCGGCGCGGGTGGGTCGCGAGACGCAGGACTTCAAGAAGGACGTGCGCAAGCTCAAGGAGCTCGGGCTCACCGAGTCGCTCGCGATCGGCTACCTGCTCTCACCCCGCGGCGAGGCGGTCGTCGACGCAGGCCTCCCTTCGCCGCGCGTGCGCGCGCCGCGCGAGGAGGGGACGCCGCTGCCCCGCACGATCGGGGCGCCCGCCACCCGCGCGCTGCGGGAGGCGGGCGTGACCACGCTGGAGCGGGTGGCGACGTACTCGCCAGGACGGCTCGCCGCGATGCACGGCGTGGGCCCGATCGCGATCACCCGACTGCGCGAGGCGCTGGCCGAGCAGGGCCTCGCCCTCGCTGAGGACTAGAGCGGGGCGCCGTCGCAGCAGTTGGCCTTCATGTGGCAGTGGGGGCACAGCCACCTGGTCGAGATGGGGTCGAACTCTTCCCCGCAGTAGTCGCACGGCACGGTGCCGACGCTACTACGCCAGGTCGCCGACGAGCTCGCTCTCGGCCTCGGCGACGCCGTGCGCGTCGGGCGCCGCGCCCAGAGCCGCGGCGATGGTGCGCGAGCCGGCACGACGTTGACCACGCCGACCGCGCCCGCGCCGAACCAGAACGGTGCGTGCAGGTCGACCCGCGTCACCTCAGTGCGCGAGGAGCCCGACCCCGAGCGCGCCCATCAGGACCGCGATGCCGGAGTCGAGCACGCGCCAGGCCGAGGGGCGGGCGAAGAGGTCGCGCAGGAGCCGGGCGCCGTAGCCGAGCCCGAAGAACCACAGCAGGCTCGCGAGCAGCGTGCCGGCCAGGAACCACCAGCGGTCGGTGCCGAAGCTGTTGGCGACCGTGCCGAGCATGAGCACGGCGTCGAGGTAGAAGTGCGGGTTGAGCCACGTCAGCGCGAGCGTGAGGAGGACCGCCTTGGCCGGGGTCAGGGCCGCACCGCCCTCGGTGGTGAGGGCGGTGGGCTTCCATGCCCGCACCGCGGCGTGGATGCCGAAGGCGATCAGGTAGAGCCCGCCGAGCACCTGCGCCACCGGCAGCACCGACGGCCAGCGCTCGAGCACGACGCCGAGACCGGCGACGCCGGCGGTGATCGCCACGACGTCGGACACCAGGCACGTCAGCACGATGGGGAGGACGTGCTCGCCGCGGATGCCCTGACGGAGCAGGAAGGCGTTCTGCGCGCCGACGGCGACGATGAGAGCGAGGCCGGTGAGAAGACCGGTGAGTGCGACCTGGAACATGCAGACAACGCTAGGTCGGCTCGGTGGTTCAATCCAGCGAACTATTCTGACGAATCATTAGGATGTCTAAGTATGAAAGACATCACCCAGCTCGATCCCGTGGCGTTGCGCACACTGGCGGTCGCCGTGCGTTTGGGCACCTTCGAGGCGGCGGCCCGCGAGCTCCACGTGACCCCCTCCGCGGTGAGCCAGCGGATCAAGGCGCTGGAGACCCGGATCGGCCGCGTGCTGCTGCACCGGGTCAAGCCCCTCGAGCCCACGGAGGCGGGACTGGTGCTCGTGCGGCTGGCCATGCAGACCGAGCTCCTGGAGCGCGAGGCCGTGGCCGAGCTCGTCGAGGAGGACGACGGCGACGGCACGGCGTACGCCTCCCTGCCGATCGCGGTCAACGCCGACGCCCTCTACGGCTGGTTCGTCGACGCCCTCGCGGACGTGCAGTCACGGCACCGGGTGGTCTTCGAGGTGGTGCGCGAGGACCACACCCGCACCGCCGAGCGGCTGCGGCGCGGCGAGGTGGTCGCCGCCATCACCGGGGAGCCCAAGCCGGTGCCGGGGTGCCGGGTCGTGCGGCTCGGGCGCCTGCGCTACGCCGCCGTCGCCACGCGCGCCTTCCACGAGGCCCACTTCGCCGACGGCGTCGGGTCGGCCGCGCTCGCCGAGGCGCCGATCGTGGCCTTCGACCGCAGCGACTCGCTGCAGCACGACTTCGTGCGCCGGGTCACCCGCCGCCACCTCGCGCCGCCGGCGACCTACGTGCCGTCGGTGCGCGAGTTCGACCGGGCCGTGCGGGTGGGCATGGGCTGGGGCCTGCTGCCCGAGTCGGACGTGTCGGAGGAGCTGGCGCGCGGCGAGCTGGTCGAGCTGGTGCCGGGGCGTCGCCCGGAGGTGCCGCTGTTCTGGCAGCACTGGCGGCTGGGGTCGTCGCTGGTCACCGACCTCACCGACGCCGTCGTGGTCGCGGCCCGGCGGTGGATGGCGGCGACCTGAGGCAGATCTTCGGTTTCCCTGACAGGTTCCTTCGAGCAGTCCTAGGCTGCCGGGCGGGATCGAGCACGTCGCTCGTCACGGACCTTGAACGGGGAAACCCAGTGGCACGTCGCAGCAGCGCAGCATGGGCCGGGGCCCTCGGAGCCGGTCTCCTCCTCGCCCTGAGCGGGTGTGGCGGCTCGGGGACGGCCGCCACCACCAAGGGCGGTGACGTCCTCCTGGAGGGCGAGCAGCTCGACGCCCTGGTCGCCCAGGTCGACAAGATGGGCATCGTGGAGTGGCACGGCCAGCTCCTCACCAAGAACCCCGACAACGGCGGCAAGCGCATCTTCGACCTCGACGGCCGGTTCAGCCCCTCCACGGGCTACAGCGAGCTCTCGATGGACTCGGTGATCGACGGCGATGCCCAGCAGGTCGACTACCTCGTGGTCAACGGCCGCACCTACTTCAACAGCCAGGCGTGGGGCCCCAACGCCGACACCTGCTACGTCGACATCACCGAGGACGCGACCGAGGCCCGCAGCTGGGCGCTCCCGACCGACCTCGACCCGACCTGGCCGGTCACCTCCGCTCGCGCGATCCGCCTCGCCGGCGACGGCGTCAGCGTCGGGATCCCGGCGCAGGACGTGATCACCGGCATGCCGCGCGGCCTCTTCCCCGACGTCCCCTCCGGGCTGGACGGGATCGAGGCCAAGGCCGTCATC
This sequence comes from Nocardioides sp. Soil774, assembly GCF_001428125.1. Classification (GTDB taxonomy): domain Bacteria; phylum Actinomycetota; class Actinomycetes; order Propionibacteriales; family Nocardioidaceae; genus Nocardioides. The sequence goes on from NZ_LMSM01000009.1 coordinate 205,501, forward strand.
ACCCCGCACGGCCACCTCATCGAGGTCGGCGTCGACGTGCTGAACATGTGGAACGACGTCCCCGCCAAGGAGCTGGCCAAGATCGACACCCGCAAGGCCGGCTGGTGGGCGATGACGATGAAGGAGTCGCAGGACGGCTCGGCCATCCAGCCGCCGCAGCACGTCTTCGACTCCGCGGTCACCCCGCCCAGCCAGTGCAAGCGCCCCTGAGCGGCTCCCGCTCGGGCATGATCGGCTGATGCCCACCTACGTCGCGTTCCTGCGCGCGATCAACCTCGGCGCCACCCGCAAGTTCCCCAAGGACGCGATCCGCGCGGCCACCGAGGCCGCGGGCGGGACGGATGTCGAGACCTACATCAACACCGGCAACGTCCGACTGACCCACTCCGCGCGGTCCGTCGCCAAGGTGCAGTCCGCGCTCGAGCAGGCGTACGCCGCCGAGGCGGGCTTCGCGGTGCCGACCGTCGCCTTCACCGCCGCCGACCTCGCCGCCCTCACGTCGCGCGCCGAGGAGCTGCACGCCGAGCACGACCCGGCCGGCCAGCACTACGTCACGCTCTACGCCACCGCCCCGTCGGCCGCCGCGGTGGACGCGGTGCACGCGCTGGAGAAGGACGGCGAGCGCGTGGTGGTCGACGGACGGGCTGCCTACGTGCTGCTGGAGGGCGGTGTGCACACGTCCCGGCTCCTGGCGAGCAAGGAGTTCAAGGCGCTCGGCGAGGGCACCGCTCGCACCGTCAAGGTGCTGCGGACCGTCACCGAGAAGTGGTGCTGACCGGCGCCTGACGACTCAGGCGATCTCGACGCCCGCGCTGCTCATCTCGGTGATCGCGGCAGCCGTGGTCTCCTCGGCCACCCCGGCGCACAGGGCGGTCAGCACGCGGGTCTCGAAGCCCTCGACCGCGCTGTCGAGCGCGGTCGCGCGCACGCAGTGGTCGGTCGCGATCCCGCACACGTCGACCGCCTCGACCCCCCGCTCACGCAGCCACGCCGCGAGCGCCTCGCCCGACGACGTACGCCCCTCGAAGCCGGAGAACGCCGCCTCGTAGTCGCCCTTGTAGAACACCTCGTCGAAGGGCTGCGGGTCGAGGTTGGGGTGGAAGCCCGCGCCCTCCGTGCCGACCTTGCAGTGCACCGGCCACGACTCGGCGAAGTCCGGCTTGGCCGACCAGTGGTGGCCGGGGTCGACGTGGTGGTCCTTCGTGGCCACCACGACGTCGTAGGCCGGCGCGCCCTCGGCGCGGGAGTGCCACCGGTGCAGCAGCTCGCCGATGTCGGACGCCACCCGCGCGCCCCCGGTGACCGGGAGGGACCCGCCCTCGCAGAAGTCGTTCTGGACGTCGACCACGATCAGCGCTCGTGCCATGGACGTCAATCTAGCGGCCTCGGCGGTGGGGGACCGCTCACAGACCCTCGAACACCGTCGGGATCACCGGCTCGCCCGCCGACATCATCGTGACCGCCCGCGGCAGCTCGGCGAGCGAGGCGCGGTGGCGCGTGCGGGCCTCCGCGAGCGTCTCGCGGCCGACGACCTCGCCGCCGCGCACCAGCGGCACGAGCAGCGCCCGGTCGTCCCCGTCGTCTGTCGGCGGCTCACCGATGCCGACCACCTCGGACTGGGCGGTGCCGCCTGCGGAGCGGCGGCGCAGGGCGTACTTCCGCCCGCCGACCGATGCCTTGTCCTTCGAGCGCTTGGCCACCGACACCATCTCGCCGTCCTCGCCCTCGCGCGCGACCAGCTTGTAGACGAAGCCGCAGGTGGGATGCCCCGAGCCGGTGACGAGCTGGGTGCCGACGCCGTAGGCGTCGACGGGCGAGGCCGCGAGTGCGGCGATGGCGTGCTCGTCGAGGTCGCTGGTCACCACGATCCGGGTGGAGGTGGCGCCGAGCCCGTCGAGCTGGGCGCGCACCTCGCGTGCCACCAGGCCGAGGTCGCCGGAGTCCAGGCGTACGGCGCCGAGCCCGGTGCCGGCCACCTCGACCGCGAGCCGTACGGCCTCGGCGACGTCGTAGGTGTCGACCAGCAGGGTCGTTCCGACGCCGAGGGTCTGCACCTGGGCGCGGAACGCGTCGGCCTCCTGGTCGTGCAGGAGCGTGAAGGAGTGCGCGGAGGTGCCGGTCGACGGAACGCCGTAGGCCGCGCGCGCCGCCAGGTTGCTGGTGGCCTCGAAGCCGGCGACGTACGCCGCCCGCGCGGCGGCGACCGCGGCCTGCTCGTGGGTGCGGCGCGAGCCCATCTCGATGCACGGCCGCGCGCCGGCCGCCAGGGTCATCCGCGACGCGGCGGACGCGATGGCGGAGTCGTGGTTGTAGATGGAGAGCAGCACGGTCTCGAGCAGCACGGCCTCGGCGAAGGTGCCCTCGACGACCAGCAGCGGGGAGTGCGGGAAGTAGGCCTCGCCCTCGGGGTAGCCCCAGACGTCGCCGGAGAAGCGGTAGGAGGCGAGCCACGCCAGCGTGTCGGCGTCCACCACGCCCTCGAGCGCGGCGATCGTCGCGGGGTCGAAGCGGAACGCCTCGATCGCGTCGAGCGCCCGGCCCACGCCCGCGACCACGCCGTAGCGGCGACCCTGGGGCAGGCGGCGCGCGAACAGCTCGAACACCGCCCGCCGATCGGCCGTGCCGGCCTGCCGGGCCGCCTGCACCATGGTGAGCTCGTAGTGGTCGGTCAGCAGTGCTGCAGACGTACGGGGGGAGCCGGTCACGACCGACACTGTGCCACGATGGCCCCGTGTCAGCCGCCAGTCCCGTAGAGGTCGAGCCGACCCTGACCCCCGACGAGATCACCTTCCTGGCCAAGCCGTGGGTGACCCTGGTCTGGGACGACCCGGTCAACCTCATGTCCTACGTCTCGTTCGTGTTCCAGAAGTACTTCGGCTACGACAAGGCCAAGGCCGAGAAGCTGATGCTCGAGGTGCACAACGAGGGCCGCTCGGTCGTCTCGACCGGCACCCGCGAGGAGATGGAGCGCGACGTGCAGGCGATGCACGAGTACGGCCTGTGGGCGACGATGGAGAAGGCCTCCTGACGTGAGCGGCTTCGAGCACCACCACCGCTCCGACCGGGTGATCACCACGTTCACCGGCTTCGAGGCCGACCTGCTGCGCTCGCTCGCCTCGCAGATGGTCGAGCTGCTGCGCAACGAGCGCGCCGAGCCGGCCGCCCCCACCGCCGACGCCTTCGAGGCGCTGATGTCGGAGTTCTCCGGCGCCACCACGATCCCCGAGGACCCGGTCCTGGCGCGGCTGTTCCCCACGGCCTACCCCGACGACGAGGAGGCGGCCGCGGACTTCCGTCGCTTCACCGAGTCGGGGCTGCGTGACGGCAAGGCGGCCGCCTCGGGCTCGATCATCGACGTCCTCGAGGAGGCCGGGCTGCCGCCCGAGCTCACCGAGGACGGGCTCGTGATCGACGTCGAGCTGACGCCCGACGAGGCCGAGACGTGGATGCGTGCCTTCACCGACATCCGCCTCGCGCTGGCCACCCGGCTCGGGGTCGAGGCCGGCGACGAGGACTACTGGCACTCCCTGCCCGAGGACGACCCGCGCGCCCAGGCGCACGACATCTACGAGTGGGTCGGCTACCTCCAGGAGACGATCGTCGAGGCCTTGATGTCGTGACGGCCCGATGAGCCCGGTCCCCGACTTCATCGTGGCGGTCCGGGAGAAGATCGGCGGCGACCACCCGCTGTGGCTCCCGGCCGTGACCGCGGTCGTGCGCCGCGGCGACCAGGTGCTGCTGGTGCGGCGGTCGGACAACGGCGCGTGGACCCCCGTCACCGGCATCGTCGATCCGGGCGAGGAGCCCGCCGTGGCCGCGGCCCGCGAGGTGACCGAGGAGACCGGCGTACGGGTCCGCGTCGACCGGCTCGCCTCGACCGACGCCCACCCCGAGGTCGTCCACGCCAACGGCGACCGCGCGGCCTACCTCGACCTCACCTTCGCCTGCACCTGGCTCGAGGGCGAGGCCCACGTCGCGGACGACGAGTCGAGCGACGTGCGCTGGTGGCCCGTCGACGGGCTCCCGCCGATGTCCGGGCTCATGCGTGCGCGCATCGACGCGGCACTGAGCGGCGAACGGGAGGCGCGCTTCGTCGCACCTGAGGGCCAGGACGACGTCGAGCCCCCCGCGCTGCTGGCCCCGGACGCCCCGGTGCTCGGGGTCGACGCGTGCCCCGGTGGCTGGGTCGGGGTGGTGCTCGACCGCGAGCGCCGCGCGCAGGTCTTCGTCGACGCCACCATCGCCGGCCTGGTGGCGCTGGTGCGCGAGACCGTCCCCGTCGACGTCGTCGCGATCGACATCCCGATCGGGCTGCCCGACTCCTCGGGTCGCCTCGCCGACAGCGAGGCCCGCAAGCAGCTGGTGGGCAAGTCGTCGTCACTGTTCTCCACGCCGGTGCGCGCCGCACTCGAGGCGGAGTCGTACGCCGCCGCGCGCGAGGCCAACCTCGCCGCCACCGGCGGGCGCACCAGCGTCAGCGCGCAGGCCTACGCCCTGCGGGAGAAGGTGCTGCAGGTCGACGCGTGGGTGCGCTCGCGACCCGGGGTCGAGGTCGTCGAGGTGCACCCCGAGCTGAGCTTCGCGCGGATGGCGGGCAGCCCGGTGCTGCCGAGCAAGAAGGACTCCGACGGCGTACGGGCTCGGCGCGAGGCGCTCGCCGCTCACGGCATCGTCGCGCCGCCGTGGTTCCGCGGGGCCGGCTTCGGCGAGGACGACCTGCTCGACGCGTGCGCCGCCGCGTGGTCCGCCGTACGCCACTCGCTCGGGGTCTCCGAGTCGTTCCCGGCCACGCCCGAGGTCTTCTCCGACGGGGTCCCCGCAGCGATCCGGGTGTGACGCTCAGCCATGGCGTACGTCGAGCGGCCAATGGTCCGCGCGAGTCACGCGCTGGTCGCTGGTGCGCGCGCACTGGTCGACCGCGGTGGTCGCCTGACGCACGGCATGGCGGACGTCGAGCGGCCAATGGTCCGCTCGAGTCACGCACTGGTCGCTGGGTGCCCACTGGTCGACCGCGGTGGTTGCCTGACGCACGGCATGGCGGACGTCGAGCGGCCGATGGTCCGCTCGAGTCGCCCGGCGGTCAGTTGGCGGCGGCGCCAGACCCTCGCTAACCCGAGTGCGTGAGCACGCCGTAGCGCTCGCGGGAGGCGAGCGCCCAGCGCGAGACCGGCACCGACACCAGCGCGATGACCAGCATCATCGCGGCCAGCACCAGCCACCCGATCTCACCCAGGTCGACGCACAGCAGCGTCACGATCGGCGGCCCGACCACGGCGATCACGCTGAAGCCGAGACCGGCGAAGCCCTGGTACTGCCCCTGCCGCTCGTGCGGGGCCAGGCCCATCTGGAGCCCCCACTGGCCGCCGGAGCCGATCATCTCGCCGACCACGTGCACCACCGAGCCGACCAGGAGCACGGCGATCGCGAACGTCGCGTCGCCGCGGTCGGCGAGCGACACGATCGCGAATCCGGCCGCGATCCAGACCGCGCCGCGCACCAGTGCGCGGGCCCCCGCATCCACGGAGTCGGCACGGCGTGACAGGCGCACCTGGAAGAGAGCGACGCAGGCGGTGTTGAGGATGAGCAGCACCGCCACCATCACGGGCGGGGCGGAGGTGCGCTCGGAGATGTAGAGCGCCAGGCCGAGCTCCATCACGAAGAAGTGGATGGAGAACAGCCCGGTCAGGGCCACCACGACCACGTAGGGCCAGTCGCGCAGCACGGCGAGCCGGGGCTCGCCCTCGATGCGGACGTAGCGCGGCAGCTCGGGCAGTCGCGTGCTGTTCCACGCGGCGAACCCGGTGAAGACCGCGTTGAGGACGAAGACCGCGACGTAGGCCCACGTCTCGTCGATCACCAGCGCGGCGCCGCCGAACATCGAGCCCAGCCCGATCGCGGTGTTGGTGACCGCGCGCAGGTAGGCCTTGAAGAGCACGCCTCGCCCGCCCGTGGCGAGCTGGGCGATGACGCCCTGCTGCACCGAGCCGGCCGAGCGCTCGAAGAGCGACAGGACACCGAGCAGCAGCGCCAGCTGCCACGGCGTACGGGCCAGCACGGGGAGCGCGCTCGTCAGTGCTGCGCCGACCATGAACCAGGTGAGCACGCGCCGCGGGCCGCGGGTGTCGCCGAGGTGGCCGGCCGGCACCTGCACCACGATGCCGACGATCGCGGCGACCGACATCGCGAGCGCCACCTCGGCGGCCGAGAAGCCGACCTGGCGGGTGAAGTAGAGCGCACTGGTCGTCATCACGGCACCGGCGCCGAACCGGTTGGCGAAGGAGCCGAGCGCGAGGACCTGCAGGTCGCGCTCGAGCGGGATGCCCCGCCTGGTCAGCGGCGGAGCCTCGTGCAGCGACATGTGTTCCTTCCCCCGGATCTCTCGACGTCAAGACTAGGTCGTGAGACGCGTCCGGGGCACTTCGACGGCCTGCCTAGGCTGGAGCGCGTGCTGAGGATCGCCCAGGAGACCTACGACGCCATCGTGGCGCACGCCAAGCGTGACCACCCCGACGAGGCGTGCGGCGTCGTGGCGGGCCCGGAGGGCAGCGACCGCCCCGAGCGCTTCGTCCCGATGGTCAACGCCGCCGGCAGCCCGACGTTCTACGAGTTCGACTCCACCGAGCTGCTCGCGCTCTACAAGGACATGGACGCCCGCGACGAGGAGCCGGTGGTCGTCTACCACTCCCACACCGCGACCGAGGCCTATCCCAGCCGCACCGACATCGGCCTCGCGAGCGAGCCCAACGCCCACTACGTGCTCGTCAGCACACGCGAGCACGGGAATAGTGACGGCCCTGTGGAGTTCAGGTCATACAGAATCATCGACGGCGTCGTGACCGAGGAGGACGTCACGGTCACGGCCCCGGAGACACCGAAGACGAACCAGGAAGAGAGCACCCCCTGATGGCCATCGAGGTCCGGATCCCCACCATCCTGCGCACCTACACCGACGGCGCGAAGTCCGTCGAGGGCGACGGAGAGACGCTGTCCGCGCTCATCGACGACCTCGAGGGCAGCCACCCCGGCATCAAGGAGCGCCTCGTCGAGGACAAGGCCGGCTCCATCGACCTGCGCCGCTTCGTCAACGTCTACATCAACGACGAGGACGTGCGCTTCATCGGTGGCCTCGAGGCCCCGCTGGGCGACGGCGACCAGGTCGTCGTGCTCCCCGCGGTCGCCGGAGGCTGATCCTCACCCCGTGACCCGCTACGACGACCTCCTGTCCTCGGTCGGCGGCACGCCCCTGGTGGGGCTGCCGCGGCTGTCCCCGAGCCCCGACGTACGCCTCTGGGCCAAGCTCGAGGACCGCAACCCGACCGGCTCCATCAAGGACCGCCCGGCCCTGCGGATGATCGAGCAGGCCGAGGCCGACGGCACCCTGCGCCCCGGGTGCACGATCCTCGAGCCCACCAGCGGCAACACCGGCATCTCGCTGGCGATGGCCGCCACGCTCAAGGGCTACCGCATCGTGTGCGTGATGCCGGAGAACACCTCCGAGGAGCGGCGCCAGCTGCTGCGGATGTGGGGCGCGGAGATCGTGTCCTCGCCCGCCGCGGGCGGCTCCAACGAGGCCGTGCGGGTCGCGAAGAAGATCGCGGGGGAGCACCCCGACTGGGTGATGCTCTACCAGTACGGCAACGAGGCCAACGCCCTCGCGCACGAGGAGACGACCGGCCCCGAGCTGCTTGCCGACCTCCCCGGCATCACCCACTTCGTCGCCGGTCTCGGCACGACCGGCACGCTCATGGGCGTCTCGCGGTTCTTCCGCCGGGCCAAGCCCGACGTGCGGATCGTCGCCGCCGAGCCGCGCTACGGCGAGCTCGTCTACGGTCTGCGCAACCTCGACGAGGGCTTCGTGCCCGAGCTCTACGACGCCTCGCTCATCGACTCGCGCTTCAGCGTCGGCCCGCGCGACGCCGTACGCCGGGTGCGCGAGCTGCTCGAGCTCGAGGGCATCTTCGCCGGCGTCTCCACCGGCGCGATCCTGCACGCCGCGCTGGGCCAGGCCGCCAAGGCGGTCAAGGCCGGCGAGCGCGCCGACATCGCCTTCGTGGTGTGCGACGGCGGCTGGAAGTACCTCTCGACCGGCGCCTACGAGGGCACCGTCGACGAGGCCGAGGACGCCCTCGACGGGCAGCTCTGGGCCTGACCCCCGGGCCGGCCGGGCTCAGTTGGGTGAGGTGAGCCTCAGGTCCATGGCGACGTCGAACTCGCTGCCCTCGACGGGCGGCAGGTCGAGCAGGTCGAGCGCGAGGTTGGCGATCATCCCGTTGCGCACCGGCGGACGCCGCATGCCGTAGACCGTGCGGCGGGTGCCGGGGTCCTTGTAGGTGGGGTTGATCGCGTAGAGGTCGACGCCGTGGTCCACCGCGGAGCCGCGCGCCATGAAGACGATCCGGTAGTCGTCGAGGAGCGTGGCGTCGTCGTGCGACGGACCGTGGCCGCCGTGGTCGCTGGTGAGCAGGATCGTGGTGCCCGCGCGGCGGGCGGGGTCGGCGTTGACCGCCTTCACGACGCGTCCCACGAGCTTGTCGGACTGGCGCACGGCGCGCAGGTAGGGCTTCGACATCCAGCCGTGCGCGTGGCCGGCGACGTCGGGCGGTGACAGGTGCAGGAACCGGAAGTCGCGGTCGACGGGGAGGTCGGCGATGAGCTGGTCGACCAGCGCCGAGTTGTCGAGGTCGATCGTGGTGCGGTCGATCGCGTCGGGCCAGGAGCGCTGCCAAAGGCTGAACTTGGTCTTCGCGGCGAACAGCGCCGTCGAGCCGCCGGCGGCGTCGACCGCGGTGAACACCGACCCCACGTCGTGGCCGGCCGCCGCCTGCACCGTGCTCGGGGTGGGGCGGTCGTCGTTCCACGTGACGCCGTGGCCGCCCTTCGCGGCCTCGATGCGCCGACCGGTGACCATGCCGGTGTGGTTGGGCAGCGTCACCGTCATCTCGCGCTCGGTGCGCGCGTTCATCGTCGAGGCGCCCACCCGCATGAAGCGGTAGAGGTTGGGCAGCTCCTTGCGGCCCAGCTTGCGCACCGCGGCGACGCTCATCCCGTCGATGGAGATGGCGAGCACCGACTCCGAGTCGGCGCGGCGGGCGGGGGCACCGGCACCGGCCACGTCGTCCGGGGCGACGACCGCGCAGGCGGGCGCGCCGGCCAGGACGACGCTCGCCGAGGCGAGCAGGGAGACGAGGGACGCGGTCACGCGGGATCGACGAGGCACCGGGTGACGATAACCCGGGCGACCCGGTGTGACCGGCCCGACGCCCCCGACAGCGTGACCACTGACGGCCCGAGCGCCTAGCCTGCTTCCTGTGCCGCCCATCTCCGCCGATGCCCCGATCGGCATCTTCGACTCCGGTTTCGGCGGGCTGACGGTCGCCCGGTCGGTCATCGACCAGCTGCCGCACGAGTCGGTGGTCTACCTCGGCGACACCGCCCGGCAGCCCTACGGGCAGAAGCCGATCAGCGAGGTCCGCGAATACGCCCTCGAGTGCCTCGACCACCTCTACGACCAGGGCGTCAAGGCGCTCGTCATCGCCTGCAACTCCGCGAGCGCGGCGATGCTGCGCGACGCGCGCGAGCGCTACGACGTGCCGGTCGTCGAGGTGATCCTGCCGGCCGCGCGCCGCGCTGCCGCCGCCACGCGCAACGACCGCGTCGGGGTGATCTGCACCCGCGCGACCGCGAGCTCGATGGCGTACGACGACGCCTTCGCCGCGGCGCCGCACCTCGACCTCCACATCGCCGCGTGCCCGCGCTTCGTCGACTTCGTCGAGCAGGGCGTCACGGGCGGCGAGGAGCTGCTCGCCGCGGCCCACGACTACCTCGACCCGCTGGTGGCGGCCGGCGTCGACACGCTCATCCTCGGCTGCACCCACTACCCGCTGCTGACCGGTGTCATCTCCTACGTCATGGGCGACCAGGTGACCCTGGTCAGCTCGGCGGAGGAGTGCGCGAAGGACGTCTACAAGATGCTCGCGCGCACCGGGCTGATGCGCGAGGGCGGCGACCCCGTCTACACCTTCTCGACGACCGGCAGCCCGGAGGAGTTCGCGACCACCGGGCGTCGCTTCCTCGGCTCCGAGCTGCTGAGCGCGACCCAGTTCGCCGGGGGTGTGCGTTGAAGCTCACCGTCGTCGGCTGCTCGGGCTCATACCCCGGCCCGGACTCGCCCGCCAGCTGCTACCTGCTCGAGGCCGAGCACGACGGCCGCACGTGGCGGGTCCTGCTCGACCTCGGCAACGGCGCGCTCGGGCAGCTGCACCGCTACGCCGACCCCCTGACGATCGACGCGGTCCTGGTCAGCCACCTCCACGCCGACCACTGCCTCGACCTCTGCGGCTACTACGTGATGCGCAAGTACCACCCCACCGGCCCGCAGCCGCGGATCCCGGTGTGGGGCCCGGCCGGCACCGCGGACCGGATGGCGCGCGCCTACGACCTGCCCGTCGACCCCGGCATGACCGAGGAGTTCGACTTCCGCGCCTACGACGGCGTCCCGGTCGAGGTCGGCCCCTTCCGCATCGAGGCGCGCGAGGTGGTGCACCCGGTCACCGCCTACGCGCTGCGGGTGAGCGCCGGCGGTCGCACGCTCGCCTACTCCGGCGACACGGGGCCGTGCCCGGCCCTCGACGAGGTCGCCAAGGGCGCGCACCTGCTGCTCGCCGAGGCGTCGTTCCGCACCGGCGACGACAACCCGCCCGACCTGCACATGACCGGCGCCGACTGCGGCCGCACCGCGGCCCAGGCCGGCGTCGACCGCCTGGTGCTCACCCACGTGCCGCCGTGGCACGACCCGGCCGACGCCGAGGCCGAGGCCCGGGGGCAGTGGCCCGGCCCGGTCACGCTGGCGCGCGCCGGGTCGACGTACGACGTGTGAGCCGGAGGCTCAGACCAGACCGGCGTCGTGGACGACCATCGCGACCTGCACCCGGTTGGTGCACCCGAGCTTGGTCAGCAGGCGCGAGACGTGCGACTTGACCGTGGGGACCGAGAGGTAGAGCTCGGAGGCGATCTCGGAGTTGCTGAGCCCGCGGCCGACGCAGACCGCGACCTCGAGCTCGCGCTCGGTGAGCACGGTCAGCCGGTCCCCGGCCGTCGAGGCACGGTCGCCCGCGGTCAGGTCGCGCACGCGGGACACGAGGCGGCGCGTCGCCGAGGGGGAGAACATCGCGTCTCCGGCGGCGACCGTGCGGATCGCGCCCACGATCTCGCCCGGCGGGGTGTCCTTGAGCAGGAACCCGTCGGCGCCCGCCGCGACGGCACGCAGCACGTGGTCGTCGGCGTCGAAGGTGGTGAGCACCACCACCGACGGCGGTGAGGGGCGCTCGTGCAGCACCTCGGTGGCGCGCAGGCCGTCCATGACGGGCATCCGGATGTCCATCAGCACCACGTCGGGGTCGAGCTGGGCGACGAGTGCGACCCCGGCCTCACCGTCGGGGGCCTCGCCCACCACGTCGATGTCGGGCTGCCCGCCGAGCATCAGCGTCAGCGCCGAGCGGACGAGCGGGTCGTCGTCCACCAGCAGCACCCGGATCATGCGGTCCACGGTAGCCATGCCTCCAGCACGAAGGTGGAGCCCTCCGTGCGCTGGTCGAGCCGGCCGCCGCGCAGCTCGGTGCGCTCGCGTAGGCCGACCAGCCCCAGACCGGCCCCGGGAGCCCCGGTCGGTCGCGGGCGGCGGCTGTCGCGCGCCGGGCCGTCGAGCAGCGGGCCGGGTGGGCCGAGCGGGTTGGCGAGCCGCACGGTGATGCCCGAGTGCGGGTCGCCCGAGGAGCGGATCGCGACGACCGCGCCGGGGGAGTGCTTGCGCGCGTTGGTGATGCCCTCCTGCACGATGCGGTAGACGGTGCGCCCGGTCGCCGGCGGCACCGGCGTGCTGGCGTCGACCTCGTCGGCGAAGTCGACGTCGAGGCCGAGGGTCCTCGCCTCGTCGACGAGCGCCGCGATGTCGTCGTACGTCGGTTGCGGGCGCGCGGCGGCAACCCCGGAGTCGTCCTCGCGCAGCACGCCAAGCACGTCGCGCAGCTCGCGGAGCGCGTCGTTGGCCTGGCCCTGGATCTGGGTCAGGCCCTCCCGCAGCCGCTCCGGGCCGAGGTCGTCGCGGAACGCGAGGGCGCCGGCCTGCATGGAGACCTGGGTGATCCGGTGGGCGAGGACGTCGTGCATCTCGCGCGCGATGCGGGTCCGCTCGGTGGACCGGGCCTGGGCCACGCGCAGCTCCTGCTCACGCTCGGCCCGTTCGGCGCGGCTGCGGAGGGTCCAGAGGAGCTCGCGCCGCGAGCCGATGTAGAGGCCCCAGCCCATCATCCCGGCGTTGACGACGAGGTTGACCAGCGTGGTGATGACCGGGTCGGTGTCCCTGAAGGGGGCCAGGGTCGTGTAGACCTGCGCGGCGACGAAGTTCGCCGAGCCGACGACCGCGACCTCCCTGAAGTCGCGACGGGTGGCCACCGAGACGGCGGCCAGGGTGGCCGGGCCGGCGGCGATGCCGGAGAGGGCGCTCATCGCGGCGATGGCGAGGGCGATCGGCACAGGGGCGCGCCGGCGGACGTGCACGAGCACGTAGGAGGCCACGCCGAGCACGACCTCGGCGGCGAAGAGCTGGCGCTGCTCGCGCCACTCGGTCGCGGCCACCGACTGCCAGACCGCCACCGAGATCACCACGCACAGCGCGTAGCGCCACGCGTGGGAGGCCCAGGTCAGCTCGGGCTGCGTCTCCGAGGGGCGGGGCCAGGTCTCCACGGCGTTCAGGGTAGCGATCCACACTCCTACTTTGGTCCTATCCCGGGCGCTGCCGGCACCCGTCCGAGGACCGATGCGTCAGGTGGCCCCTGACCAGCAGGCTTGTCCCACCATCGCGTGGGGGAGCCACGCGGGGCGGGGTCGTGCACCGATGGCGACGTCGCTGGGGAGGGACCTGCAGCCGGGTCCGGTAACACACGGGGGTGACCGGACCCGGCTCTGTCGCGTCTAGGGTCGTGCCATGACTTCCGCACCCGACCCCGCACCGCGCGCCACCCCCCGTGAGGATGGCCGCGCCGACGACGAGCTCCGGCCGATCACCATCACCCGCCACTGGCTCGACCACGCGGCCGGCTCGGTGCTCGTGGAGTTCGGCGGCACCAAGGTGCTGTGCGCCGCGTCGGCCTCCGAGGGCGTGCCCCGCTGGCGCAAGGGCTCGGGGCTGGGCTGGGTCACCGCCGAGTACGCCATGCTCCCGGCGGCCACCAACACCCGGTCGGACCGCGAGTCGGTCAAGGGCCGCATCGGCGGGCGCACCCACGAGATCTCGCGCCTGATCGGCCGCTCGCTGCGCGCGGTCATCGACTACGAGGCGCTCGGGGAGAACACGATCGTGCTCGACTGCGACGTGCTCCAGGCCGACGGCGGCACCCGCACCGCCGCGATCACGGGTGCCTACGTCGCCCTGGCCGACGCCGTCGCGCACCTGCGCGGCAACGGCGCGCTGACCGGCGAGCCCCTCACCGGGTCGGTGGCGGCGGTCAGCGTCGGGATCATCGACGGCGTCCCGCGCCTCGACCTGCCCTACGTCGAGGACGTGCGTGCCGAGACCGACATGAACGTCGTGATGACCGGCGACGGCAAGTTCGTCGAGGTGCAGGGCACCGCCGAGGGTGCCGCGTTCGACCGCGCCGAGCTCGACGCGCTGCTCGCGCTGGCCGAGAAGGGCTGCGCCGACCTCACCCGCATGCAGCAGGAGGCCCTGGCCCGATGAAGGTGGCGCGATGAAGGTCTTCCTCGCCTCGGCCAACGCCAAGAAGATCGGCGAGATGCAGCGGATCCTGGCCGAGCACGTGGCGGGCGTGGAGGTGCTCGGGATCACCGACCTCGAGGGCTACGTCGAGCCGGTCGAGGACGAGCCCACCTTCGCCGGCAACGCGCTGCTCAAGGCCCGTGCCGGGGTCGCGGCGACCGGCCTGCCGTCGATCGCCGACGACAGCGGCCTCTGCGTCGACGCCCTCAACGGCATGCCCGGCGTGCTGTCAGCGCGCTGGTCGGGGCCTCCGAAGTCGGACGACCGCAACAACGAGCTCCTCCTCGACCAGCTGCACGACGTGCCCGACGAGCGCCGTGGCGCGCATTTCACCTGCGCGATCGCGTGGGTGATGCCCGACGGGCGCGAGCGGGTCGTCGAGGGCCGCATGGACGGACGGATCATCCGCGAGGTGCGGGGCAGCGGGGGGTTCGGCTACGACGTCGTGTTCGTCGCCGACGAGCACGACGCCGAGGACCTCACCTCCGCCGAGCTCACGCCCGAGGAGAAGGACCGCATCTCCCACCGGGGCCGCGCGCTGCGCGAGCTGGCGCCGTACGTCGCCGCGGACCTGTCAGCGGGCTGAGGCCTGCTGGGTGCGCCCGGTGAGAGTCGAACTCACACTGTCACGGACCTAAACCGTGTGCCTCTGCCTGTTGGGCTACGGGCGCTGGAACCCCGGGGAGCTCAGTCCAACCCTAGGTCGCGCCGAAGCTTGGCGACGTGGCCGGTGGCCTTGACGTTGTACTGCGCGAGCTCGATCGCGCCGGCCTCGTCGACGACGAAGGTCGAGCGGATCACGCCCTCGACCTCCTTGCCGTAGAGCAACTTGCTTCCGAAGGCGCCGTAGGCCCGGTGCACCGCGAGGTCCTCGTCGGAGAGCAGGGTGAGGGTCAGGGAGTCGCGCTCGCGGAACTTCGCGAGCCTGGCCGGCTTGTCCTTGGAGATGCCGAGCACCTCGTAGCCCGCGCCGCGCAGCGAGTCGAGCGACTCGGAGAAGTCGCAGGCCTGCTTGGTGCAGCCGGGGGTCATCGCCGCGGGGTAGAAGTAGACGACGACCTTCCGCCCACGCAGGTCCGAGAGCGTGACCTGCTCCCCGGCATCGCTGGTGAGCGTGAAGTCGGGTGCGGTGTCCCCGGTGGTGAGTCGGTCGGTCATGCGAGTCCCTTCTCGAGCTGCTCCTCGAACCTGTCCTCGACGCGTGCGAGGTGGTAGTACGCCACGCTGGCGCCCCAGACGAGGACGAACAATGCCACGAGGCCGAAGCCGACGTACTCCAGGTCCATCTCGCCGGCCCAGCCGAGGCCGGGCACCCAGTCGGACGCGAGCTGCACGAGCAGCAGCAGGCCGATCGACAGCGCCACGGTCACCGACAGGATGGTGACGGTGAAGTTGTAGTAGATCTTGCGGATCGGCTTGAGGAAGGCCCACGAGTAGGCGCGGCTCATCAGCACGCCGTCAATGGAGTCGAAGAGCACCATGCCGGCGGCGAAGAGCACCGGCAGCGTCAGCACGGCGTACCAGGGCAGCGCGAACGCCGCCGTGCCCCCCGCCAGGACGAGCAGCGCGATCTGCGTGGCGGTGTCGAAGCCGAGCCCCATCAGGAGCCCGACGGGGTAGAGGTGGCGCGCCCGCGTGACCCGCTGGGTGGTGCGCTTGAAGATGCGGGCCAGGAAGCCGCGGTTGTGCAGGTGGTGCTCGAGGTGCTCCTCGTCGAACGTCCCGGCGCGCAGGTGCCGGAAGGCGTGGACGATGCCGATCAGCGCGCTGAGGTTCATCAGGCCGATCACGATGAGGAAGGTGCCGGCCGTGAGGGTGCCGACGGTGCCGAGCGTGCCCTGGAGCACCGACCCCTCGTCGCGCACCGGGTCGGCGAGCGCTCGTACGCCGATCGCGAGGAGGAGGCTGAGCCCGAAGACGACGCTCGAGTGGCCCAGCCCGAACCAGAAGCCGGTCGTGGTGGCCGGGGAGCCGTCGCCGACGAGCTTGCGGGTGGTGTTGTCGATGGCGGCGATGTGGTCGGCGTCGAAGGCGTGCCGCGCCCCGAGGAGGAACGCCGCGACCCCCAGGCCGACACCGAAGACGCCCGCGCTGCCCACCTCGAAGCGCTGCGGCGCGACGACCGCGACGAGCACGCCCCAGCCCACCGCGTTGAGCGTGACGACGACCGCGGCCATGGCGGCGATGTGGCGCCGGTCGGTGTCGGACCAGGTGCGCGACGGCTTGTTCACCCTGCGATGTTATTGCATGTCATGTGCAACAAGGTGGTGGCCGCCCGGTCCGCGCCGGAGGGCCTCGCGCCGCGTTGGTAGCCTGCCACCGTGACCCAGGACATGAGCGCGCTCGAGCGCGAGATCGAGGAGACGCGTCAGCGGCTGGCCTCGACCATCGACCAGCTCGCCTACCGCGCCCACCCCAAGACCATCGTCGGGCGCCAGGTGACGACGGTGAAGTCGCACTTCGTCGACCTCGACACCGGCGCCCCGCGCACCGACAACATCCTCAAGGTCGCCGGCGCGGTGGTGGGTGTCGTCGTGCTGCTCGCCGTCGTGCGCAAGGTCGCGAGCTGAGCACGATGACCGGGGGCTCCCAGACCGCCCCGATCAAGATGCTGCACGACCGCCTGCTCGTCGAGCTCGACCAGGAGGCGGGGGAGCGCCGATCGAGCGGCGGCATCGTCATCCCGGCGACCGCCGCGATGGGCGCGCGCCGCCTGGCGTGGTCGCGGGTGATCGCGGTCGGCCCGCACGCGCGCGCCGTCGAGGTGGGCGACCGGGTGCTCTTCGACCCGGAGGACAAGGCCGAGGTCGAGGTGCAGGGCGAGGTCTACGTCGTCATGCGCGAGCGCGACGTCCACGCCGTGGCCGCCGAGCGGCTCGAGGCCGGGTCCACCGGTCTCTACCTCTGATCCCTCCCCAGGAGCGCTGATGGCCTACCTCGTCAAGCAGGCGCACCGGGCCCCGGCGGTCGCGACCCCCGTGCCGGTGGACCCGTCGCTGCCGCGGGCGTGCGTGATCGGCGCCGGGTCGTCGGGCATCGCCGCGGCCAAGCACCTCTACCTCGCGGGCATCGGCTTCGACTGCTTCGAGAAGGGGGGCGACATCGGGGGCACCTGGGTCCTCGACAACTCCAACGGCCAGTCGGCGTGCTACGACACGCTCGAGATCAACACCTCGTGCCCACGGATGGCCTACTCCGACTTCCCGATGCCGGCGGACTACCCGGCCTACGCGCGCCACGACCAGGTCCGCGCCTACTTCGAGGACTACGTCGACCACTTCGGCTTCCGCGACACCATCACCTTCGACACGACCGTCGAGGACGTCTCCCGCACCGCGGACGGACGCTGGGCGGTGCGGGTCAGCGGTCCCGGCGGCACCGAGACCCGCACCTACGACGCGGTGCTGGTCGCCAACGGTCACCACTGGGACGCGCGCTGGCCGGAGCCGGCCTACCCCGGCGACTTCGACGTCGAGCAGATGCACTCCCACGACTACCGCAGCGGCGATCAGCTCGCGGGCCGCGACGTGGTGGTCGTCGGCGCCGGCAACTCCGCCATGGACATCGCCGTCGAGGCCTCCGAGCGTGCGCGCACCACGACGTGGTCGGTGCGGCGCTCGGAGTGGGTGCTGCGCAAGTGGTTCCTCGGCAAGCCGAGCGACCAGGGCCTGCTGCCGCCGGGCTGGGTGCCGTGGTGGGTCACCGCGCTGCGCCTGCGGATCGGCGCCACGACCGCGGGGAGCATGACGAAGTACGGCCTGCCCGCGCCGACCCACAAGCCCGGCCAGTCGCACCCCGTGCAGTCCGAGCGCATCCGTGAGCGGCTCGCCGCCGGCGCGATCACCGCGCGCCCGGCCATCGAGCGCCTCGACGGCGACCGGGTCGTCTTCGTCGACGGCACGAGCGCCGCGGCCGACCTGGTCATCTGGGCCACCGGCTACCGCGTCAGCTTCCCGTTCCTCGCACCCGAGCTGGTGTCCGCGCGCGACAACGAGCTGCCGCTGTGGAAGCGCGCGGTCCACCCCGACCTGCCCGGCCTCTACTTCCTGGGCCTGCTCCAGCCAATCGGCGCCGTCATGCCGCTGGCCGAGGCGCAGGCGGCCTGGATCGCGGAGACGCTGCGCGGCGACTACGCCCCACCCAGCGCTGCCGACGTACGCCGCCAGATGGCCGAGGAGCACCGGCGTGACACCCGACAGTTCTACTCCTCACCCCGCCACACGATGGAGGTCGACTTCGACCACTACCTGTGGGACCTCGCGCGCGAGCGCAGGAAAGGACGTGCCCGTGCTGCGTCGTAAGGTCGCCGGCCTCGCCCTGCGTGCCGTCCGCTGGAAGGCCGTGGGCGAGGTGCCCGAGCGCGGCGTCCTGGTCGGCGCGCCGCACACCTCCAACTGGGACTGGGTGCTCACCATGCTGCTGGCGTGGCGCTACGGCATCACGATCCGGCTGCTGGTCAAGCAGGAGCTCTTCGTCGGCCCGCTCGGCTGGCTGCTGCGTCGCACCGGCGCGGTCGAGCTCGATCGCAAGAACCCCGCGGCGACCATCAAGCAGCTCCTCGCCGAGTCCGAGGGCGGCGACCCGTGGCTCATCGGGATCGCCGCCGAGGGCACCCGCTCGCGCGGTGAGCTCTGGAAGTCGGGCTTCTACCGCATCGCGCAGCAGACGGGCCTGCCGATCACGCTCGCCTTCCTCGACGTCCCCTCGCGCACCGTCGGTTGGGGGCCGACGTTCCACCCCACCGGCGACGTGCGCGCCGACATGGACGTGCTGCGCGAGTTCTACGCCGACAAGACCGGCTTCCACCCGGAGAACTTCACGCCGCCTCGGCTGCGCGGGGAAGGCTGAACCCCGGCCGACGTCCGCTATCCGAAAGGGTGTGTCCGACTTTCGGCGCCGACCCGATGTGGCTACGTTGGAGGCTCAACCGAAGGGAGCATGACATGGCTTTGCTGCTGTGGATCCTCGCCGTCATCCTTGTGGTGTCAGGCATCGTCTCGCTGGTCCGGGGCCAGGTGTTGATGGGCATCGTCCTCATCATCGTCGGCCTCCTGGTCGGCCCGGGTGGAGTCAGCCTCTTCACGAAGTAGTCCTGCGTCACCACAGGGAGCCGGTCCTTCGGGGCCGGCTTCCTGTGCGTCAGGCACCGACAGGGAGGATCGGGCCATGCCCGCCGACACACCCGCCAGCGCCCGCTCCGAGGTCGAGGCGCTCCTGGCCCGCGCCGAGGTCGTCGAGCCACTGGTCAACGCGATCTGCACCCCTCATCCGGGAGCGCTGGAGCAGGCCGACCTGCTCGACCGTGAGGCCGCCGAGGGTCGGGTCCGCGGGCCGCTGCACGGCCGCGCCGTGCTGGTCAAGGACAACATCGACACCCATGACCTCCCCACCACCGCCGGCTCGCTCGCCCTCGCCGACGCCCCACCGCCCTCGCGCGACGCCGCGCTCGTGCAGCGCCTGCGCGACGCGGGCCTCGTCGTGCTGGGCAAGACCAACCTGTCGGAGTGGGCCAACATCCGCGACGAGTCGTCGGCCTCGGGCTGGAGCGCCCACGGCGGCCTCACCCGCAACCCCTACGCCCTCAACCGCTCCGCGGGAGGCTCCAGCTCCGGCAGCGGCGCGGCCATCGCCGCAGGCCTCGCGCCACTCGCCGTCGGCACCGAGACCGACGGCTCGATCACCTGCCCGGCCGCCTTCAACGGCTGCGTGGGCATCAAGCCCACCGTCGGCACCGTGCCCACCGACGGGGTCGTGCCGATCTCGGCGTCGCAGGACTCGCCCGGCCCGATGGCGCGCACGGTGCGCGACGCCGCCGCGCTGCTGACGGTGCTCGCGGGCGACGGCCGCGACTTCGCGTCGTACGCCGTCCCCGGCCGGCTGGCCGGCAAGCGGCTCGGCGTGCCGCGCGCGACCTACTGGGCCTACTCCACGCACGCCGACGCCGCCGCCGAGCGGGCCGTCGCGCTGCTCGCCGCCGAGGGTGCCACCATCGTCGACGCCACCGACCTGCCTGAGCTCCCCGACCAGGTGTGGGAGGACGAGCTGCTCGTGCTGCTGGCCGAGCTCCGCTCCGGGCTCGCCGACTACCTCGCCACCCGGCCGGGGGACGTGCCGCGCACGCTCGAGGAGGTCGTGGCCTTCAACCGTGCGCACCCCGACACCGAGCTCGCCCACTTCGGGCAGTCGCTCTTCGAGAAGGCCCTCGACGGGCCCTTGGCCGGCAGCCCCGAGCACCTCGCTGCCCGGGCTCGCGGCGTGGCTGCCACGCGTGAGGGAGGCATCGACGCGGTGCTGCGCGCCCACGACCTCGACGCCCTCGTCACGCCGTCGTACGCCCCGGCGCACCCGATCGACCTGGTCAACCCCGAGCACTTCGGCGGGTCGTGCAGCGGCCCCGCGGCCGTCGCGGGCTACCCCCTCGTCACCGTGCCGACCGAGCTGGCGGCGGGGCTCCCGGTCGCGGTGTCGTTCTGGGGGACCGCTGGCTCGGAGGCCACGCTCGTCGAGGTGGCCGCCGGCTACGAGGCGGCGCGCGACGCGAGCACCGGCCCGCTGCCGGAGCCGACGTTCCCGACCTTCGTGTGACACCGGGACCGGACGGGCCGACGGTCAGTGCGACCAGACCCGCACCCAGTCGACCTTGGCGCGCTGGCGCATCGTGGCCGGCGTGAGCTTCTCCAGCTCGTAGTCGGACGTCAGCATCGACAGCAGCAGGTATTCAGGTGCCCGGGAGACGACCTGGGTCTCGCGGAAGAACTCGCGGCCGTCCACCCGGAAGACGTAGGCGTCCTTCGTCCACTCCACGCTGAACACGTGGTAGGCGCTCGACCACGTCTCGGCGGCCTTCTTGAGCGTGTTGGCGTGGGGGAACAACCCGCCCAGCTTGTGGTGCTCGTTGGCGGTGTCGTACCAGTGGACGAACGAGCCGATGGTGGAGTCGCGGCTGGTGCGGCCGAAGAACTCGACCACGTCGATCTCGGTGCCCTTGGCGGGCTGTCCCGGGGTGTACCAGTCGGACGGCTGCAGCCAGAACGAGGTGTGCATGCCCTTGTCGAGGTGCATCTTGATCCGGGCGGCGGCGTAGCCGTAGGTGAAGTCGAACTTCCCACCGGTGTAGAGCTGGGTGTTCCACATGTAGGGGTGCGAGCCCGAGTTGCCGTTGAGCTCCCACGTGCAGGGGCGGTCCGCGCGGGTGGGGTCGGGTGCGACACCGAGGTTGAGCACGCCGTCGCCGACGGTGCGCACGCGGCGGGACAGGGTCGAGCACATCCGCATGTAGGCCGGAGCCAGCGTCGGCTGGTCCGACCACTTCGAGGTGTCGACCCTCGTGCCGGAGAACTCGTCCTTGAACAGGGTCGTGAACGCGCGTCCGCGCACCGTGTTGGTCGTCGCGCTGACCGACCCGCTGCGCGACAGCACGACCGCGCGGTAGTGGCCGGTCGTGTCGGGGAGGGTGAAGAGGGTGGACCCGCTGCGGTGCTGCCGGGCGCGGCCGACGGTCCGCCACCCCGCGCCGTCCTCGCGCTGCAGCGCGACCGTCCGTCCGGTGCTCGTGTGGCGGAAGACGGCCAGCGCCTGCGTCCTCGACGACGAGGTGGTCGGGCGCTTGCCGGGCTGGCTGAGGGCCGGGCGCAGGCTGAGCACGCCCGTGGTCCGCGCGGCCTCCACCCGCGTCGGGAGCGCGGCCGTGTCGACGTCGGGTGTCAGCGCCCCGGCGGGAGTCTGCAGCAGGCCCGCGGTGAGCAGCGTCGCGGCGCAGGCGAGCGCAGTCGGGAGCGTCCTGAACGGCACGGGCGGGTCCTCTCGCCTGGGGCTCGGGGTGGCCCGTGGGTGCTGCGAGGCTAGTCGACCGGGCGGGCGCCGGGGGCAGGAACGACGAAGGCCCTCCTCGCATCTCTGCGTGGAGGGCCTCGGTCGTGGTGCGGGTGGTACGCCATCAGGGACTCGAACCCCGAACCCGCTGATTAAGAGTCAGCTGCTCTGCCAATTGAGCTAATGGCGCAGGCGGTGAAGCGAGTAGAACACTACAACGTCGCGACCAGCAGGCGAAATCGAGGTCAGAGACCGGCCAGGACCGCCTGGGCCGCGTTGTGCCCACCCAGGCCGGAGACCGCGCCACCGCGGCGCGCACCCGACCCGCACAGCAGCACCGAGTCGTGCTGGGTCTGCACGCCCCACTGCTGCGCAGGGGTCTCGAGCCGCGATCGGTTGGGTGCCCAGGGCCACTCGAGGTCGCCGTGGAAGATGTGGCCGCCGGGCATCGCGAGGTCCTTCTCGACGTCCTGCGGGACCTTGGCCTCGATGCACGGGTTGCCGTCGGCGTCGCGGGCCACGCAGCTCGCGATCGGCTCGTCGAGCACGGCGTCCAGGGAGGCGATCGCGCGCTGCACGGCCAGGTCACGGGCACCGTGGTCGGCGTCGAAAAGGGCGGCGGGGGTGTGCAGCCCGAAGTAGGTCAGCGTGTGCGCCGCACCGGCCTGCTCACCCAGGATCGAGGGGTCGGTGAGGCTGTGGCAGTAGACCTCGCCCGGCATCGGGTCGGGCACCCGGCCGGCGGCGGCAGCGGCGTACGCCGTCTCGAGCTGGCTGTAGTCCTCGCCGAGGTGGAGCGTGCCGGCGAAGGCGACCTCGGGGTCGGCGCCGGAGGCCAGCCGCGGCAGGCGGTCGAGCAGGAAGTTGATCTTGAGCTGCGAGCCGGCCGGCTTGGTCGCGGGGTCCTCGCCCTCGCCGAGCAGGATGCTCAGCACCCACGGGGCGACCCCGGAGAGCACCCGGCGCCCGGTGACCGAGTGCTCGCGGGTGCCGTCGTGCCAGGTCACCTCGGCGCCGTCCGCGCCGGGCGTGATGGCACTGACGCCGGCGCCGGTGACGATCTCCGCGCCCGCCTCGACGGCCGCCCGGGCCAGGGCGTCGGTGACGGCGCCCATCCCGCCGACCGGCACGCGCCACTCGCCGGTGCCGTTGCCGATGAGGTGGTAGAGGAAGCAGCGGTTCTGGATGAGGGAGGCGTCGTCCATCGAGGCGAAGGTGCCGATGAGCGCGTCGGTGGCCACGACGCCGCGCACCGTGTCGTCCGCGAAGCGCGCGGTGATCGCCCGCCCGAGCGGCTCGGAGACGACCTCGTCCCAGATCCGCTCGTCGACCAGGGCGCGGACGTCGCGCTCGAGGGGGAGCGGCTGAATCAGGGTCGGGGCGACGACCTCGGCGAGCTTGCCGACCTCGGCGTAGAAGGCCTGCCACGCGGCGTACTCCTCGTCGCCGCCGGTGAGCTCGCGGAACGACGACCGCGTCGCCTCGCCCTCCGGGCGCTCGACGAGCAGCCCGCCGGAGCGCTCGCCGCGCACCCAGGGGGTGTACGACGCGGTGCTGCGCGAGGCCAGCCTCACGTCGAGGTCGAGGTCGGCCATCAGCTGCTCCGGCATCAGGCTGACCAGGTAGGAGTAGCGCGAGAGCCGCGCGGGCAGGCCCGCGAAGGGCTCCACGGAGACCGCCGCCCCGCCGGTGTGGCCGAGTCGCTCCAGCACCACGACGGACAGTCCGGCGCGGGCGAGGTAGGCGGCGCTCACGAGGGCGTTGTGGCCGCCGCCGACCACGACGACGTCATAGCTGTGGGTCACCGGGCCAAGGTAGACCCTGGGTGGGGTGCCGTCGGGTGACGGCACCGCGGCTCAGCCGGTGAACGTGTCGTTGGGCACGATCACGGCCCGCCCGGTCACCCGCCCGTGGGCGAGGTCGTCGTACGCCGACACGGCGTCCTCGAGCGGGTAGATCGTGGTGGCCGCGTGCAGCAGGCCGCGCGAGGCCAGGTCGAGCACCTCGACCAGCTCGCGGCGGTTGCCCCAGTAGGTCGTCTGCACGCTGGTCTCGTAGGGGAGGCCGAAGAACGACACCGGCAGGGTCCCGCCGGCGATCCCGACGATGGTGAGGTCGCCGAGCTGGCGCATGCTGGCCGCCGCAGTGGCCAGGGTCTCGTCGGAGCCGACGAAGTCGAGCACCACGTCGGCGCCGCGACCTCCCGTCGCCTCGCGGATCCGGGTCGCGGTCTCCTCGCCGGGCTCGAGCACGAGGTCGGCGCCGAGCGCGGACGCCTGCGCGCGGGCGCTCTGGCGTCCGTCGACCGCGATCACGCGGGCGGCGGTGACGGCCTTGAGCACCTGCAGGCCGAGGTGCCCCAGCCCACCGACACCGATGACCACGGCCGTGGTCCCGGGGCCGAGCTTGCCGAGCGAGCGGCGTACGGCGTGGTAGGGCGTGAGCGCCGCGTCGGTCAGGGGCGCCGCGTCGACGACCTCCAGCCCGTCGGGCAGCGGCACGAGGTGGCGCGCGGAGGGCACGAGGAGGAAGTCGGCCATGCCGCCGTCCATGCCGAGACCGCCCCCGCCGCCCGGCACGGGCGCGAGGTCGGGTCGCTCGCAGTAGGTCTCGAGGCCGTCGATGCAGTGCGCGCAGGTGCCGCAGCCCCAGGCGCCCACGACGGCCACCGCCTGCCCCACCTCGAGCCCGGTCACGCCCTCGCCGAGGGTGTGCACCCAGCCGGCGTTCTCGTGGCCGAGGGTGAAGGGCGGGCTCCAGGGCAGGGTGCCGGACTCGAACTCGTGCATGAGGTGCAGGTCGGAGTGGCACGCACCCGCTGCCCCCACCTGCACCAGCACCTCGCCCGGTCCCGGCTCGGGGACGGGCACGTCGGTGAGCACCGGGTCGCTCTTCCAGGACTTCAGCTGCAACGCACGCATGCGGACCTCCTCAGGTTCGCCTCCAGCCTCGCAGTGGTGGCAGCGGCGCAGCAGGGTCATTTGCCGCGACCTGTCGGGTCCAAGGGCCCTCGCAGCCGGCGCGGCGTCGGCGAAGAGTGGACCTTGCCGGACCCATCCGAGGAGGACGTCATGACCCAGCAGAGCCCCGCCACCACCCCCGTGATCGTCGTCGGTGTCGGCCCCGAGGAGGTGGACTCGGCGCTCGCGTTCGCCGCGGAGGAGGCGGTGCGCGCGCGCTGTGGGCTGCACCTCGTCCACGCGCTGCACGTCGCGCCGCCGGGACCCGAGAACGCCCTGCTGACCGACGTCGACGTCGAGAAGTGGGGCCGCGAGGTGCTCGAGCTCGCGGTCAAGCACGCCGAGGACCTTGTCGACGGCGTCGTCCCGGTCACCCACGAGCTGCGGCGCGGTGCACCGGTGCACGTGCTGGTCGAGGCCGGCCGCGACGCCCGGATGGTCGTGCTGGAGCACCGGCACCTGTCCAAGCTCTCGCGCATCGTCAACCGCACCGTCGCCGGCGGGGTCGCCGCGCACCTCCCGGTGCCGGTGGTGGCCGTGCCGAGCGGCTGGTCGCCGTCGGAGGGGCACCAGGTCGTCGTCGCGGGCGTCGACGTCCCGGAGCGCTCCGACGAGGTGCTGCGCACCGCGATCGCGGAGGCCCGCGCCCGCGACGCGTCGCTGCGCGTGGTGCACGCCTGGTCGTGGCCGACGTACGACACCGACCTGCCGCCGCGCAGCGAGGACCACCGTCGCTGGACCGAGCGCTCGCGTGCCGAGGTGCGTGCGGCGCTCGACCGGATGGGCGACGAGTCGGTCGCGATCGACGCCGACGTGCAGGTGCACCCCGGTCGCGTGATCGAGGCGATCCTGGAGGCCTCGAAGGACGCCGACCTGCTGGTGATCGGCCGCCACGACCCGCTGGTGCCGGTCGGGTCGCACATCGGACCGGTGGCCAGGGCCGTGCTGCGCGAGGCAGGCTGCCCGGTGCTGCTCGCGAACCCGCGACCGCACCGGGCCGTCTACCACCCCTGACGTCACTGCCAATCCGTCCGTCAGGGATGCCCGGTCAGCCGGGGATCCCGACGTCGCGCTCAGTCGCGACCGAAGAGGCGGGACAGGAACCCGCCGCGACTGCCCTGCGCCTGCTGCTTCTCGGCAGCGGTGTGCTGGCCGTTGCACCACTGCTGGGCGGGCACGCCGGCCTTGACCTGGCTGACGTGCTGGCCGCAGCCGGCCCAGGTGGTCTTGCCGCAGGTCTTGCATCGGACGGGTCGGCACATGGTGTGTCTCCTTCGGTGGGGGTGATCCTGCCTCAGACGAGAGCGGGAAGTGCGGATGCGGCGGTGCAGGCGGCCACGAGGATGACCAGGCCGGTGAAGGCTGCGGAGAGGCGCCGGGTGTCGGTGCGGGCCGCGAGGCGGGCCCCCGCGACCGAGCCGGCGACGGCGGTGACGGTGAGTGCGGCGACGAGCCACCAGTCGGGCGCGGTGCCCGTGCCGGCGCGGGTCGCCAAGGCCGAGGCGCTGGTAATCGTGATGACCACCAGCGAGGTGCCGGCGGCGTACGTCATGGGGAGCGCGAGGGCGAGGGTCAGGGCGGGGACGACGAGGAACCCGCCGGCCACGCCGAGGAAGCCCGTGAGGAGCCCGACCGCGGTCGCGGTCACGAGCACCTTGAGCGCGCGCGGGCACTGGCACATGAAGGTCGGGCTGAAGGTGATGATGGGGTCGTCGAGACGGGGCTCGGCGGCACGCGCGCCGTCGCCGCGGCGGGCCCGGACCTGCCGGATGACCATGAGGGTCGCGACGACCAGCATCAGCGCGGCGAACGACGCCAGCAGCACGGGCTCCGGGACTGCAGCCGAGGCCCGGGCGCCGGCGACGGCGCCCGCGATGGCGACGGCGCCGAACGCCGCGCCCCGGGCGAGCAGCACGTTGCCCGCCCGGCGTGCGGTGACGACCCCCGCCAGGGAGGTGATGCCGACGACCACGAGGGAGCCCGTGGTCGCCTGGGCCGGTGACTCCCCGAGGGCGAGGAGCACCGGGACGGCGAGGATCGACCCGCCGCCGCCGAGCGCGCCCAGGCTCAGCCCGATGAGCGCGCCCGCGGCGAGGGCGGCGACGAGTGCGAGGCTCACGCCGCGGGCCCCACCAGGTGCAGCCCGACCGACTCGGCGTTGTCGAACGAGTCGTCGATGGCCACCAGCGACCGTCCGGCCGCGTCGAGCATCGAGGCCGCCACCGAGGCGCGGTAGCCGCCGGCGCAGTGGACCCAGACCTCGCCCGCGGGCACCTCGTCGAGGCGTTGGGCGAGCTCGTGGAGCGGGACGTTGACCGCGCCGTCGATGCGGGCCGCGTCGTGCTCGTCGGCACGGCGTACGTCCAGCACGACCACCTCGCGGTGGTGGCGCACCTGGGCGAGGTCGGCGAAGGTCGCGGTGGCGAACGAGCTCAGGGGCCGGTCGCTCCAGTCCTCCGGGCCGCCCGTGGCGTGCGCCGCGGGGCGGTCGATGCCGATGCGCACCAGCTCGCGCTGGGCCGCGGCCACGTCGTCGGCGGTCTCGCCGAGGAGCGTGATCGGGGTGCCCCACGTGACGAGCCACCCGAGGTAGGTCGCGAAGCCGCCGTCGAGGCCGAAGTTCAGCGTCCCGGGGGCGTGCCCGGCAGCGAAGGCCGTGCGGTTGCGAAGGTCGACGACCCACTCCCCGTCCTCGATGCGGCGGCGCAGCTCGGCGGCGTCGGCGAGGGCGGGTGGCGACAGGTCGGGCTCGGACGGACCGCTCGCGTTGGCGGGCGCCATGTGCGCGTAGTACGCCGGCCAGGGGCCCAGGCCGGCGAGGAGCTCGTCGACGTAGGTCTGCTCGTCCTGGGTCAGGGCCGGGTTGGACTTCTTCTCCTGCGCGATCGTCGACGACGTGGCCTCCGACTGGGTCGCGGAGCAGAACGAGCCGAAGCCGTGGGTGGGGTAGACCTCGGCCTGGTCCGGCAGCAGGTCGGCCAGCCGGTGCGCGGAGGCGTGCTGGTGGCGCACCAGGTCGTGCGTGTGCTCGGGCCCGAGCAGGTCGGGCCGGCCGGTGGCGCCGAAGAGCAGCGACCCGCCGGAGAAGACGCCGATCGCACGGTCGACGCCGTCGGCGTCGCGCTGGCCGGCGTCGGTCAGGGCGTAGGAGAGGTGGGTGAACGTGTGGCCGGGGGTTGCCAGCGCAGTGATGCGCATCCGTCCACCCACCTCGACGACCTGTCCGTCCGCCACGGGGGTGCGGACGAAGGACACGTCGTCCTCGCCATTGACGAGGTAGAGGGCACCGGTGCGCTCGGCGAGGGCGAGGCCCCCGGTGATGTAGTCGTTGTGGATGTGGGTCTCGAAGACGTGGGTCAGGCGCACGTCGTGCTGCTCGAGCAGGTCGAGCACGCGGTCGATGTCGCGCTGCGGGTCGACCACCAGCGCCACCTCGCCGTCGTGGACGAGATAGCTGCGGTCGCCGAGGGTCGGGGTCTCGATGGCGACGACGGTGAGGTCCTTCATCACAGACCCATCCCCACGGCGCGGCCGGAGGCGATCCACGCCTGCGTGCCGCCGGAGACTGAGACGGCGTCGAAGCCCTGGGCGACGAGCAGGTCGGTCATGGCCTTCGAGCGGTTGCCGGAGGCGCAGATGACGTGGACGCGGGACGAGCGGTCGAGCTCGTCGAGCCGCGAGGCGAGCTGGCCCATCGGGACGAGCAGGGCGCCGGGCACGTGGGCCTGGGCGTACTCGCCGCGCTCGCGGACGTCGACGGTCGTGCCGTCCTCACGCTCGGCGGCGTAGTCCTCGATCGAGATCTCGGGCGTCTGGTGCGACATGCGATTCCTCTCCGGTCGTGGGCTTCCTCGGTGTTGAGGAATACCCTAGGGGGTATGTACGCTGAAGGCAAAACACCCCCGGGGGTATTCCCCGACCACGATGAGAAGGAGCCACCCATGACCACCCGTGACCTGACCGCGGCGGACTTCGAGTCCACCGTCACCGCGCACGAGATCGTGCTCGTCGACTTCTGGGCGTCCTGGTGCGGCCCGTGCCGCCAGTTCGCCCCCGTGTACGAGAAGGCCTCGGCCGATCACCCCGACATCGTGTTCGGCAAGGTCGACACCGAGGCCGAGCAGGCGCTGGCCGGTGCCGCCCAGATCACCTCGATCCCCACGCTGATGGCGTTCAAGGACGGCGTCCTGGTCTTCTCCCAGCCCGGCGCGCTCCCGGCCGCCGCGCTGGAGGAGCTGATCGCCTCGGTGCGCGCGCTCGACGTCGAGGCCGCGCTGCGCGCCGCCGAGGCCGAGCGCGAGAGGATGAGGGCATGACCTACACGCTGAGCACCACCGTCGCGATGTCGTACGACGACACCGTCGCCGCGACCCGCACCGCGCTCGCCGACCAGGGCTTCGGCATCCTCACCGAGATCGACCTGGCGGCCACCATGAAGGCCAAGCTCGACGTCGACCTGCCGCCGCAGATCATCCTCGGCGCCTGCCGGCCGCCCCTGGCCTACGAGGCCATCCAGGTCGACCCCTCGATCGCCGCGGTCCTGCCGTGCAACGTGGTCGTCCGCTCCGTGGACGATGCCACGACGATCGTCGAGGCCTTCGACCCCGACGCGATGATGGGCCTGGCCGGTGCCGGCGCGCTCGACACCGTGGCCGCCGACGCCAAGCAACGCCTGACCGCGGCCCTCGCCGCCCTGTCCCAGGAGGACTGATGGAGCTCGACCCCACCGAGATGACCCCGGTCATCAACCGCATCAAGCGCGCCCAGGGCCAGCTGGCGGGCGTGCTGCGCCTGCTGGAGGAGGGGCGCGACTGCGAGGACGTCGTGACCCAGCTCGCCGCCGTCTCGAAGGCGCTGGACCGGGCCGGCTTCGCCATCGTGGCGAGCGGCCTGCAGCAGTGCCTGGTCGCCGGCGACGGCGTCGACGGGGTCGACGTCAAGAAGATGGAGAAGCTCTTCCTGTCCCTCGC
The DNA here is from genome assembly GCF_001428125.1 of Nocardioides sp. Soil774. Lineage (GTDB taxonomy): Bacteria > Actinomycetota > Actinomycetes > Propionibacteriales > Nocardioidaceae > Nocardioides. The sequence continues at coordinate 235,017 of NZ_LMSM01000009.1, forward strand.
CTGAGATCGGCCCGAGCCTGTCGTCCCCGTAGTGTCGAGCGCTGAGGGAGACGCCTGAGGGAGGGCTGCACGTGAGCATGAGGGAACAAATCGACCGACGACTGAGCGACCCCATCTGGTGGAACGACGTCCTCCAGCTGGCCAAGACGGTGCTCGCCGCCGTCGCCGCCTGGGTGGTCGCGGCGAGCGTGCTCGACCTGCCGCAGCCGTTCCTGGCCCCGTGGGCGGCGTTGCTGGTGGTGCACGCCACCGTCTACCGCACCTTCTCCAAGGGCACCCAGCAGGTGGCGGCGACGGTGGTCGCGGTCCTGCTGGCCACGGCGGTGGGGGAGACCCTCGGGCTGACGACCGGCGCCATCGCGCTGCTGCTCGTCGTCGCGCTCCTCCTGGGCGCGGTGCCGTGGCTGGGCGCCGAGGCCACCACCATCGCCACGACCGGTCTCGTGGTGCTCACCACGGGTTTCGAGAGCGACGCGATGCTCATCTCGCGGCTGCTCGACAGCGGGATCGGCGTCGCGGTCGGCCTGCTGGTCAACGTGCTCGTGTGGCCCCCGCTGCGACGGCGTACGGCGGCCGAGGCGATGGATCGCATCGACGACGGCATCGGCGAGCTGCTGGTCGACATCGCCGGCGGGCTCGGTGACGGTTGCCAGGAGGAGGACGTCACCGGCTGGATCGACCGCACGCGTGACCTCGACGCCGACCTCGACCACGCCTGGTCGCTGGTGCGCCAGGCCCAGGAGAGCGCCCGGATGAACCCGCGCCGACAGGCCCGGGAGATGAAGAACCCCGAGCGCTGGCACGAGCTGCTGAGGCGCATGGAGCAGTCGGTGGCCGAGATCCGCAGCCTGGCGCGCACGCTCGGCGGCCAGCAGGCGCACAAGGAGACGTGGGGCGCGGCCTTCGCCGACCCGTGGATCTCGATGCTGGGCGACGCCGGTCGCGCCGCCGGCGACGCCGACCCGCAGGCACTGCTCGACGTACGCCGTCGCCTCGAGGTGTTCACCGAGGACCTGCGGTCCACCGAGCGCTCGCCCGAGTGGCCGATCTACGGCGCGCTCATCATCAACCTGCGCAACATCGTCGACTCGATGGACAAGGTCGCCGAGGCCAACCCGATCCGCGGCAACCCGCTGCCGCTGCACGTGCCGCAGCGCCGCCGCTGACTGCGGTGGGCTAGGCGCCGCTGGACCCGGGCCTCATCAGCACCCAGATCAGCTCCAGGCTGCGGTCCAGCCACCCGGGCGCGACCTCCCCGTGGAGGACGAGCTCGCCGAGGTAGGCACCGACCATCAGGCTCACGACGCCGTCCGCATCGAGTCCTTCCCGGAGGGCCCCCGCGTCCACGTCGTCGCGGATGCGGGTGACGAGCATGTCGACGTAGGGTCCGAGCGCGGCCCGGAAGAGCCCGGTGAACTCGGGGTCGCTGTCGCCGACGATGGCGGCGAGCCCGCCGCGGCCGAGCACCACACCCATCTGGTGCCAGGCCTGCTCGAGCGCGAACCGGATCTTGTCGCGGACCGACCCCTCCTGCGGCACCTGTGGCGCGCCGATGGCCACGGTCAGGACTGCGGTCAGCAGTGCACCACGGTTGGGGTGGCGGCGATAGATCGATGTCTTGGCGACCCCGGAGGTGGCGGCGACGCGGTCCATCGTCACCGCGGCGGGTCCTCCGTCGCGCAGCAGCTGCAGGACCGCCGCGTGCACGCGCTCGTCCAGCGCCGCCTCGCGTGGGCGACCCGGCCGCCCGGACGAGGGGTGCGACTCCGGGGAGGTGTCAGCAGCGGTCACGCGGCCTCCGGTCGCTGGGCGGGGTGTGGTCGTGGGTGCCGACGTCGGCGGCGTGCAGCAGCAGGAGCACCACGGCGTAGGTCACGAGCGCCGCGACGCCGGAGGCGACGAGGACCATCACAGGATGCACGGGTCACGCTGCTTCGTCGAACGGACTCGCGCGCCGGGCCGCCGCAGCTTGGTGCGCAGGCGGCGCCGGCGGCTCGACCCGCCACTTGTCCAGGAAGTAGACGAGCGTGACGCCACCCATCGTCAGGCCCCCGGCGAGGAGGGCCACGGCGATGAAGGCGATCACTTCGACGCTGGGCACGTGCACCACCACTTTCAGATGAGAGGCCCGTCCAGGCCTGAGTTACGACACGATTAGTGTATCGGAAATGGCTCGATGCCCAACGATGCGGCTCAAGGAATCAAAACGCTATGCGTAGCGTTTTGTAGGAACAGCTCGCCTTGCCGCTCCTCCGGCGGCGTCCGCGGCGGGCGCATCCACACGAGCAGTGCCCGCACGGGCACGAAAGGAGCGTGGGCGACGTGGTCGTCTACAACGAGCTGGTCGCACTGACCGCCGGCGCAGGGCTGCTGGGCTTCTCCGCATTCCTGGCACACCTGATCAAGGGCAAGCACATCGACAGCGAGGGCTGGGCCGGCTTCTTTGCCGTCACCGGTGTCCTGCTGCTGGCCCTCGGCATCCACACCACCGTCACGTGGCCGTTCGGGGGCAACGGATTCGAGTACGCCAACATCGCCTTCGGCCAGCCCGCGGCCGGGTTCGGGGCCCTGCTGCTCTTCGCAGCCGTCTACCTCTGGCGCCACCGGACGCTGTACGCCGGCCCGGTCGGGGAGGCCAACGGTGCCACCCTGGCCGCCTTCAAGCCGGTCGGCATCTTCGTCGGAGCGCTCGGGCTCGCCATGGCAGTCCTGGCCATCGCCTTCGTCCGCTTCCAGCTCGGGGCTGCGCCCGCGGTGGAGCCGATCAGCGGTCGCTTCGGGCACCTGCCCGTCCTCGAGGCGCTCTTCCTCGGAGGTCTCTGGGGGATCGTCGCCCTCGGCGCCCTGCTGTTCGCCATCGCGCTCTGGACCGACCGCCCGCAGCTGATGCGCTGGGCCGTGTGGGCCTGGGTCGTCGGCGGAACGGTCTTCCTGCTGTTCGGCGCGATGAACTTCTACACGCACATCGGGATGTACTACAACATCGAGCACGGGACCATGCACAAGTGGTGAGGTGACTCCTCCGACAACGACTCGAGCCCCCGGCCTGCAGGCCGGGGGCTCGATCCATTGGGGTGAGTAACGGGACTTGAACCCGCCATCGAGCCGGTCCTGGCCGCGTGGCCAGAGTCCCCGCAATCTACCTGCGGATCCAAGCGGTCGCCAGCGGTTTCGAGCGGTTGCAAGCGGTGCTGAGCGGTGCGTTTGCCCCCCAAGCTGCCCCCCATTGCGCCCGCGCGGCCACGGCGGACGGTCGCCGCCATGACGAGCATCGACGACGACTTCAAGACCCTCCGCTGCTACTCCCGGCAGGAGGCAGCCGAGATGCTCAAGGTCAAGGACTCCATCCTCAAGAGCCTGGTGTCGAAGAGGGCAGTGCCCCACCAACGCACCGGGAAGCCCGGCAAGCGGCAGAGGGGAGTCTGGTTCACCTACGACGACATCCTCCAGATCGGACGGATGCTGCCCGACCTACTGTCTGGGCGGCAGGCGAACAGCCGCGCCGAGGTCCCCGTCACCGCAACGGAGCTGACCGGGGGTGAGCACCCTGTAGAACCAGACGCCGTCATCGCGAGGGCCATCACCGTGGACATCTCAGAGGATGAGCTTGCTCGATTCCGCTCGCTCGCATCTCTGCCGCGTCGGTGAGCGGAAGGGCCCCGTCTCGACCGTCATCGTGATTCAAGGACACCCGGTGTGTCGGCCGCGGTCGGCGGTCAATTCACTGAAGCCGGGGCTTCCGGCGGGTGAGGGCGCGGTCTGCCAACTCGGAGTCCCAGCGCTTCGTTCATCTGCTCGAACCCCACACGGGTGCGGTCAAGCAACTGCGCGCCGGAATGGAATGAGCGCCCCACTGAAGGTCTCTGACTGCTGCAGCAGCGTCCGGCCACCCGACAACGGCGTGAGTGTGCAGCGGTGCCGGCCGTCGAAGACGCCGGGCATGCCGACGCGCCCCAGGCACTCCACGTACCGGTGCTCGTCCACGGCGGTGACCCAGGGCTTGAACCTCATCGGCCGACCACCGGGCGGATGGATCGTCAGGTCGAGACGTCCGCCGAACGCCAGCATGCCGGACGCTGAGGTGATGAACGGGTTCCACTCGCCGTATGCCGGCAGGGTGGTGAGGGTCTCCCACACGTCCTCGACCGGTGCGTGCAAGGTGACGTGGGTGGTGATGATCTTGCTCATGTCAGGCGCCGGCGGCGTCCGAGCCTGAGGCGCTCGGAGGTGGAGGCGCTGCGGGATGCGCGCGCAGAGGGTGCGCGCCTGCTGTCCCTACCGCCGGCGCCGAAGGAGCCACAACCTCCTGACGACCACCCTGAGTGGGTGCTCGCCAAGGACCTTGCAGCGGAGATGGGTGTCGGTGGCGGCTGGGTGGTGCATCAACGCGCGCGTCGCGGACGGCTGCCGTACGTCACCGGCGTGGACGGGACGAGGTGGTTCCGACGGGACCTCGCCGAGATGGCGGTACGCGCCTAGGATGCGGCAAGGCGGAAAGAGGATGCCTAGCGGCGGGTCGTGACTTGCGCGGCCGCGTTCGTCTGGGCGCTTGGTCCCGTGAGTCCAACACGCGGCTGAAGGCTGAACTCGGCGTTGCCTCGCCGGCCGTTCATCGGGTTTTTGTTTCCGGGTACAGGCCCGGCAGGCACCGAGCCCGCGACCCGCACGAGGACGCGCGCCCCAGCGCCTTCAAGCTGACACACCAGCTCCTCGTACAGTTGATGACGGCCCTTGCTGCGGCTCCGCCACCCGCTCAACGCCCGCTCGAGACCGTTCCAGAACGCCGTCACCGCCGGCAACGCGAGCACCAGGTTCTTGGTGGCGGCCAGCCGAGCAACCTCGGCGTCGAGCGCAGCCTCGAGGACCGGGTCGAGGTTTGTGGTGGTGGTCCTCGCAATGCATGCGGCGTCGGCGGCGGCGTGGCACGCGCACACCTATCATGGCTACCTCGGCGTCGACGGGGACAGGTGCGCGGCGAGCGCGCAGGCTCCCGCGAGGCAACCGCAGGTGACCTCCACCAGCTGCAGCCTCAGGTGGTCGTGCTCGGCGAGCATGCCGCCAAGGACCAGCCCGAGTCCCGAGATGAGAATGACGGCGGCTGCGATGCGGTGCCGACCGGGGACCACAGCGACACGCAGTCCGGAGAGGCCGAGGAGGATGGCCCACCCTGTGTCGCGGAAGCTGTTGCTCGCGCCGGTGGCGTTGTGAGCCACGAGGTTCCACTGGGAGACGACAAGGGTTGCTGTGATGAGCATGCACATCCAGCCTGCGACGGGAGCCCAGTGAGCCTTCGCGGGATGGTGGGCAGCGTCCTCCAGGCGGCGGGTGCGTTGGTTAGTTGCGGCCGCGTCGGCATGGGCCCGGTCCGTGTTGACCATCTCGCCGGGAGCGACCCCTGGGTGCACCACGCCGTCGCGGACCTGCCGAAGCTCTCGACGCGGAGAGAACCCCGAGACGGCGTCGTAGAGCACGCCACCGCGGACGCTGCACCCCACGCCAAGGAGCAGCATCACGGTGCCCGTCACGGACAGCGGTCCGGACAGCAGCACCACGCCGACACTTAGGACGACGGCACCGCTAAGGGCTCCGATGAGTCCGCCCCAGACCCAACGGGGCCGGACCAGGTGCCGGGCCCGCCGACCACCGGGTGTTGCGGCATGGGAGCTTGCGGCGTCGGCGGTTATGTCGGCGCCGCGCTGCAGGGGTCGGGGTGTCGTCATCGCCGGACCTCCTGCACGTCGAGCGCTGAGAAGCCCAGGGCCGTGACCGCGCTCACGAGTGCGAGGCACCTGCGCTTCGGTGAGACCGCCGCCAGGGCGACCATGCTGGCGGCATGCGTCACCTCGATAGCGACGTCCAACTCCCGCACCCACGGTCGACGTTCGCTCGATACCGGGGCCCGCTGCTGCAACCGAGAGGCAGCGAGGCCTATGACCGACTGGGCGAGGTAGCGGGCTCCCAGGATGCGGACCGCCGCGCGCTCGTGCTGCTGGGTTCGTCCTCCACAGAGTCGCAGTGCCACCTCCGGACGGGTCAGGTTCACCAGGCCGAGACCGAGCCGGACAACATCGACCAGACGCCAAGTCCTGTTCATGCCGTCCTCCTTGCGCGTACGGCGAGCCCGCCGGCGAGCGATAGGGCCGTGACGCCGAGGGCACGGCGGTGCTGCGAGGCCCACTGCTGCGGCGAGTGCGCGATGGCACGGTCGTCGAAGACTCCGTGGGCGCCGTGGTCGTGACCGTCCTCGCCGTCGACCGGTTCCCACAGGTTGGTCTTCTGGTCGGCGGGGCGGGGCGTGTCCGTCTGCTGCGATGCCACGCCGGTGCGGGCGAGGTAGCGGTCCAGTAGTCCCCCTGCGACACGGTTCGCCACGATGGTGGCGGCGGTGGTGGCGCCCACCCAGTACGCCCGCCGTTGAGGGTGTGCCGCGGCGTAGAGGACGGCGCGAGCAGCGACCTCCGGTTGGTAGAACGGTGGGACTGGTTGGGCCTGCATGGGCAGTCGGGACGACACCCACCTGAACTGGGGGGTGTTGACGCCCGGCATGGCGACCGAGGTGACGTGGACGTTGCTGTGCTCGTGGCGCAACTCGGTGAGCAGTGACTCGTGGAACCCCCACATGGCGTGCTTCGCGCCGCAGTAGGGGGACTGGAGAGGGATGCCGCGGTGGGCCAGGGCGGACCCGACCTGGACGATCACCCCGCGGTCGCGGGGCAGCATCCTTGTCAGGGCGGCGCGGGTGCCGTTGACGAAGCCGAGGTAGGTGACTTCGGTGACGCGACGGAACTCCTCGGGGTCGATGTCGACGAAGCGTGCGAACACCGAGGTGAACGCGTCGTTGACCCACACGTCGATGGGGCCGAGCTCAGCCTCGACCCGGTCTGCGGCCTGCTCGACGGCGTGATGGTCGGCGGTGTCCACCGTGATGGTCAACGGGTCGCCGCCGAGGTCACGGACTTCACGCGCCGCTGCCTGCAGACCGGTGCTGCCACGCGCGAGCAGCGCCACGTGGTCGCCTTCGCGGGCGAACAGGCGGGCGCTGGCCCGGCCGATGCCACCGGATGCTCCGGTGATGACGACAATGCGTGGGCTCTTCTTGAGTTCCATCTGCTCCTCCTGGGGGAGTCGTGTGTTGGGTTCCTTGCGGGGCGGGCCGCTCACCTGGCGCGGGCCTGAAAGCCGTGCGAGCTCACACCGGCCTCACCCAGGCGGTGGGCGGTCTCGATCAGTTGGGCGTGTACGAAGGCCTGGGGCAGGTTGCCGCGCAGCTGTCGTTGGACGACGTCGTACTCCTCGGCCAGTAGGCCCGGGGGGCCCATGGCGGCGCGGTTGCGCTCGAACCAGCGCAGCGCGTCCTCTCGTCGGCCGAGGTTGAGGAGGGCGAGCGAGAGCCAGAACCCGCAGAGGACGAACGCACCCTCACTCTCGTGCAGTGGGCGGTTGTCGTCGTGGCGGAACCGGTAGACGAAACCGTCATCGGTCAGCTCCTCCAGTACCGCCCGGATGGTCGCGAGGTTGCGGGGGTCGTTGGGGACGACTGCGCCTCGGATGCCGGGCAGGAGAAGCGCGGCGTCGACGGAGTCGTCGAGAGGTGAACGTTGCCACCGTCCGGAGGTGTGCCGGCAGTCCCGGTCAGCTGAGGTGATCAGCTCCTCGGCGTGTCGGCGCCACGTAGCAGCGTCGTCGCCGTGGCTGCCCAGAGTCGGCGCATCTGCGGCGGCTCGCAGGCCGGCGGCGCACATGAGCCTTGAGTGGGCCCACCGGCGATCGTCGATCTCCCAGATCCCGGCGTCGGGGTCCTGGTCACGTTTGCGGATGGCCTCGACGAGCGTGGTGACGGCGCGGCGGCCGTCGTCGTGCAGCCGGCCGCGGCCCTCGGCCGCGGCGAGCAGGAGCAGCGCCTCACCGAGCGCGTCGAGCTGGAACTGATGGTTGACCCAGTTACCGGTCCGCACCGGGGCCCCGGGGTATCCCGGAAGCGTGACGTCGTGCTCGTCTGGGACCCGACCTCCCGTCACCGTGTATGCGGGCCGCAGGTCCGGGCCGTCCGCGAGTACGCGCTCGGACACGAACTCAACAGCGCTGTCGAGCAGCGTGTGGTCACCGATGATGGCTGCTGCTCGCCCGGCGTAGCACTGGTCGCGGATCCAGGCGTACCGGTAGTCGTAGTTGCGCCCCTGGGCGGCGCGCTCCGGCAGCGAGGTGGTGGCGGCCGCAACCATCGCACCAGTGCTGGACGTGAGGCCGCGCAGGATGGCATAGGAATGACTGGATGCTCCCGGAGTCGCGGAAGCGCTCATGTCGGGAGTCGCTTCGTGCCACGCGCGCAGAGTGCGGTCCCACAGCTCCTCCGGGTCGGGCAACCGCCGGGGGAGCTCGCCACGCGAGATCTCGAGCACCAGGTCGCGGGACTCGCCAGCGGGTACCACCAGGTCCAGGACGAGTCGCCCGTCCTCCAGGTGGGCGTGCTCGGTGGAACCGGTCCATCGGTAGGCGAGCTCGCCGGAGTGACCGTGCCAGTGCCCGTCCTCGCTGCGAGCTACCGTCATCGTCCGGGCGCCGAAGTCCGCCCGCAGATCCAGCCCGACGTGGACGTGGGCGACGCCTAGCGTTGCTTCGATCCGGCGCAGCAGCACGACCCGGTGCGGGTCGCCGGGAAACGCGAGCGCTTCGCGGCACTCGGTCACGGCGTTGGTCGAGACCCATCGGCTGCGCCAGATCAAGGTCTCCGGCTCGTAGTAGCCGCCCCACACGAACCGGTCGTCCGCAGGGCTCAGGCCGTACCCGCCGTGGCCGCCCAGCAGGCTGGAGAACACCGCGTCGTCGTGCCAGCTCGGTGCGCACATGAACGCGATGTCCCCGCGGGGCCCCACCAGGGCGCCACGCTCGCCGTCGGCGATGAGCGCGTACTGACGCAGCACCTGCGGGACCGGGTGGATGACCTCACCGGTCGCTCGTCGCGTCATCGACCCACGACCACTGTCCGCGGATCCACTGTTGCTCCGGTCATGCGGCCCTCCCATTCGATGCGCAACGGCATGTATGCTGTGACGCAACGAAAGCACGATGAGGGAAGGGACACAAGGTGCGACTTCATCCGCCGCGGCGAGCCCCAGGCATGGCGCCGATGTCGACGTCGGACGACCCCACCACCTCCCCACCACCTCTCGGTCTCGCCGCAGTTCCCGCCCACGCCGCCTGTCCCGCCCCGCGCGACGCCCGGCAGCTGTCGCATCACGCCCAGTCCTCCCGGCGAGCCGACACCCCCAACAAACGAGCAAGCCCAACGAGCAAGCCAACGAGTAACGCAACGAGCAAGGAGACCGCCATGCTGAACGAACCTTCCCTGAGCACCGCACTGCTCCTGCGACCTTCCTGCTGACATGCCGATCTGGGCGCAAGCGGGACTGTGGGGCCTCGTCGCGGGGGGTGCGCTGGTCGTTGGCGCCCTCGTCGCCTGGCTGACCGCCGTGCCTCAGCGCGTCGTCGCCTCGGTGATGGCTTTCGGTGCTGGTGTGCTCATCTCCGCCCTCGCGTTCGACCTGGTCGACGAGGCGGAACGAAGCGGAGGCCTGCTGGCGACCGTGGTCGGCTTCCTGGCTGGCGCCGTCGCCTACCTGCTGGCCAACCTCGTCCTGGCCAGGCGAGGCGCACGGCACCGCAAGCGTTCCGGCACCCAGCAGCCGAGCGAGCAGGACCACGACGGCAGCGGGTCCGCCATCGCCATCGGTGCGCTGCTCGACGGCATCCCCGAGTCCGTCGTCCTCGGGCTCTCCCTGCTCGGCGGTAACGGCGTCGGCATCCCCGTGCTCGCGGCGATCTTCATCTCCAACCTGCCCGAGGGGCTCTCGAGCGCAGCCGGCATGAAACGCAGCGGCCGGTCAGCGCGCTACGTGTTCGGTGTCTGGGGCGGTGTCGCCCTCGCCAGCGGCGTCGCTGGGCTCTTGGGCTGCCTCCTCCTGCAAGGTGCCTCGGCGCAGGTGGTCGCCGTCATCACCGCGCTGGCGGCCGGCGCCATCTTGACGATGGTCGCCGACACCATGATTCCGGAGGCGTTCGAGCGCACCCACCTCTACGCCGGTCTGCTCGCCACCGTGGGCTTCCTGACCGCGTTCACGATCGGCCGCGCCGGATAACGCGCCCCGCAGCACGCCAAGGAGCCCGCCCCCTGGTCCACCGACCACCACCCCGCAAGCCCCCGCAAGCCCCCGCAAGCCCCCGCAAGCCCCCGCAAGCCCCCGCAAGCCCCTACCTCTCAGCCAGCTAACACACGAAGGAAGTCCACGACCGAGAAAAGGAAGCGACCCATGTTCACCCTCACCCACCAAGCACACGAAGCGGTGCGCCAGATCTCGAGCTCGGGAACCACCGCGGAGGTCCCGGGCCTGCGCATCAGCCGCCGCAGCGACCGTCCCACCTTCGCCGTGAGGCGCGCCGCCGCCCCCCAAGAGATGGACCGGGTCGTCGAGCACGACGGTGCTCGCGTCTACCTCGCACCCATCGCCGCCCTGCGCTTCGCTGACAGCGTGCTCGACGTCCGCACCGACCAGTCCGGTCGACTCGAGTTCATCGTCCGCGACCACGATGATGACTGACTCCAACCGGGCCCGCCGGACCCGTGACGAACCGCGAGTGGGGCCACGTCGAGGCCCAACGGCAAGGGGCACCGTAGAGCGCAGCGCGTTGCCCTCGGTCGAGCTGAACCAACCGCAGCGGGCCCGGTTCATCAGCTGTCACCGAATGGTTACGACGTCGTGACCTTCACGCTCGGCCGGTGTCCTCGTGGGCAATACGGCGCGGTCGCTGTGACCGGAAACAGTGCCGGCGGACCTTCGGAACGGCGTCTGTCTCACCGGGGTCTTGGTAGTGGTGGAGACATGCCTCGCGCCGAGATGAACGACCGCACACTGATGGACGAACCGGGCCTACAGCGTCCCCACCGCCACCGCCACCTCCACCGCCACCGCCACCGCCACGGCCACGGCCACACCGGTCCACGACATCGGCTCACGGTGGTGATGCTGGTCGTGTGCGTGGCCCTCGCCGGCCTGTTGTCCTCCTGCGGCCAGGAGGGTGTGAGCGGCGCGGCGCCCTTGAGCGAGCGGGCGGAGAACGACGTCCCCCTCAACCCTCCGACGTTGCGGTTCCACGTGTCCAAGGACGGTCGGGTCGAGGCCTCACCCGACCGGGAGGCCGAAGCCGGTGAAGTCGTCGCCATCGTCCTCGAGAACGAGAGCGACTCGCGCTACGAGCTGCGCCTGATGGACCCCGACGGAAAGGACGTGTTCACCGTCGAAGCACCGGCAGGCGAGCGCGGAGACGGTCGCGCGATGCCGCGCGTCGTCGGAACCCACGTCGCCAAGATCTACCCGGCGGACACCCCGCAGGCTGCGGAGCAGTTCCTCGTTGACGTGTCGAAAACCTAGGAGGGCTCAGGTGCGAACCACCCGAACCACTCGAGCCGACGACCGGCGACCTGCCGAGAGAGCACGCATGCGCGGGGCCCGACAAGCACGGTGGATCGGGGGACTCTTCCTAGGTCCGGCGCTGTTCTCCGGGTGCTCGGTGGAGGCCCCGGTCGAAGCGAAGTCCTACCACCCCTCGATCGGCAGCAACGCCCGTACCGAACAGGTCGACGCCCTGGGCGTGGCCATCGTGGTCGACGGCGACAGGAACGGACGAGTCGTCGGCACGTTGCTCAACACCGAGAACCGGCGACACGCGCTGACTGGCGCCACCGTCAAGAGCGATGGAGTGCCCCGCAGATCCGCCCTGCTCACCGACGTGGTCCTCCTGCCGCCGGGCGAACCCGTGCACCTGGCCCACGAGGCGCCCGTGTCCGTGCCAGCCGACCACCTGTCCGTGGGGTCGTTCGTCGAGCTGACGCTGGACGTCACCGACGGTGAACTCGTCCAGATGCTCGTCCCGGTCGAGGCGAAGAAGGGCCCGTACGCAGACGTCGACGTGGTCACCGCCCCGTAGCGCCCTTCAGCTGAGTTTGCCGGGCACGCCAGCTTGGGCTGCCAGTGCCGAGGTCTGTCGAGGTCTGCCGGGTGACTTCGTTCGACGCATCAGCCGGCTCCGGTGGACGCGTCGGTCCGCTACTGCACACAGAGGCCGCCTCCGGTGTCAGAGGCTCAGCAGGAAGCCGGTGACGAAGCCTGCGGCGCTGGCCAGGGCGATGGCTGGGCCACCGTCACCGAACGCCTCGGGGGCGAGCGTGTCGATGACGGAGGCCAGAACCGCACCGCCCGCGAAGGCGAGCGGATACGCCAAGGTGGAGGGGTCCGCGCCGGCGAACAGGTACCGCCCAGCGAACACGGCCCCACCAAGCAGCACGGTCGCGGCGCTCCACACTCCGACGACGAACCTCGGGCTGCGGTCGCGCTCCAGCATGCTCCGCGCGCCGGCCAGGGCCTCGGGGAAGTTGCTGACGAACACCGCGACGAGCAGCGCCAAGCTGGCTGTGCTGTTGAGTGAGACCCCAAGCGCCGTGTTCTCGGGGATGCCGTCGAGCGTGACCCCGGCCAGCAGCGCCAGCCCGGCGGCGCTGCCCGACGTACGACGGTCGAGCCACGTGTCCGCGACCACGAAGACCAGCGCACCCGCGGCGAAGGACAGCCCGGCGCGCCACGCGCCGCCGCCCTCGTAGGCGGGCTCGAACAACTCGAAGGACGTCGACACGATGAGCGCGCCGGCCGCGAAGGCGAGGACGGAGGCCACCAGTCGCTGCGGCGGCTGCCACCGCACCCCGACGATGGCACCCGCGAGCAACGGCAGTGAGGCGCCGGCGGCGTACCCGACGGTCGTCCACATCAGACGACTCCGTCCTCGAGGGTGACGACGACCTTGACGTCCTCGCCCGGCCGATCGAACGCCGAGGCCGCCTCGTCGAGCGGGACGGTCGTGGTGATGAGCCGGCGCAGCCAGTCCCGGTCGGCGGCGGCGAGCGCCTCGGCGGCGGTTTGGTAGTGGCGAAGGTTGGCGTTGACGGAGCCGATGACGGCGTCGTTCTCCAGCACGAGGCTGCGGTTGAGTCCGCCCGCGTCCACGGTCAGGTCCCGTCCGCGCGGCGACACCCCGGTGAGGCAGACGATGCCGTAGGACGCGGTGCCGGCGATCGCGTCGAAGACGACAGATCCGGCCCCGGTGGCCTCGATGACCACGTCGGGTCGTGCCCGGTCGACGACCCGGTCGACGCTCGTGTGGTGGTAGGTCGCCCCGAGGTCGCGGACCAGGTCGGGTTTGACACCGTCGTCGACTCGGTCGAGGACGTGCACGTCGAGGCCGCGTTGCACACCCAGCATCGCTGCCAGCAACCCGATGGGTCCCGCGCCGGTGACGAGCACCGTGCGTGGGTCGAACCACGCTCGCCCACCGACACGGTCCACCTGCTCCCACGCCTTGGCCACCACGCTGGTCGGCTCGGTCAGGACCCCAGCGAGGCCCAGGCGGTCGTTCACACGCACGGCATACCGCTCGGGCACGGTCCACCACTCGCTGCCGAAGCCGGGCAGCTCCTTGATGCCGCGCTCGGTGTAGCGACCGTTGCGGCACATGTCCCACTCGCCGACCGCGCACGCCCCGCACGGCTCCGGGTCCGGACGGCGCACCACCCCGACGACGAGGTCACCGCGGCTGAACGAGCTGCCCGAAGGCACCTGCTCGACGCGACCGAGGGATTCGTGGCCCAGCACGAGCCGGTCCTGTCCGGGCGGAGCGCAGCCGTAGTCACCGCGAACGATCTCCTTGTCGGTGCCGCACACGCCGACCGCCAGCCCCCGCACGAGCAGCTCGCCCGAGCCTGGTGCGGGGTCCGGCACGTCCTCCACCCGCAGCGACCCGGACCTTCCCGGCTGCACCCTCAGGGCCCTCATCGGCCCTCCCCATCGGTGCCCGCCGGCACAGCCTCGGCCTCGTGCGCTGCCGCGTTGAACGCGTGCAGCACCTCCACCGCGGGCGCCCAGCTCTCAACGGGCATCGCCGCGACGACCGCCCGCAGCTCGCGCAGCCGGTGCTCGCTGACCGCGTCCAGGACGCGCCGCCCCTCAGCAGTGGCCTCGACGACCGAGGCCCGGCCGTCCGCCGGGTCGGTGACCCGCCGCACGAGGCCCTGATCGACCAGGCGAGCCACCAGCCGGCTGGCGTTCGACTGGTTCACACCCAGGTCGGCGGCCAGGGTCCCGATACGTCGCGGACCGTCGGCGGAGACCAGCACGAGCAGCCGGTGCTGGGGGACCGTCAACGGAACCGGGGCCGCCGCCACGGACCGCAACGACATGCCCAGCAGCGCTCGGCTGGCGGTCATGAACGCCACGGCGGCAGCTTCTGCGTCGGTCATCTTCATGGCTCCGTTCTGCTCAATGCGTCATCGGCCCGTGTCCGCTGTGGGTAACCCCCGCGGGGTGGACCGGCCTTGTCAGGCCGTGCCACACTCGCAGTGTATGCGCTAGGGCATGCAAAGTGTTGGGGTGTCGAAGGAGGAATGGACGTGAGCGACCGGATCGCCGACATCTACGGAGCTCGTACGCCGCACACGAAAGGGACGGTGTGGCCTGCGCGAGTGGACCAGTTCCTCGACCCGGGGGTCGATGAGGGAAGTGTCGACTCCTGGGTGCAGTCGGCCTGCCTGCTGTGCAGCAACGGCTGCGGCGTCGACATCGCGGTCAAGGACGGCCGCATGGTCGGCGTCCGAGGCCGCGCGACCGACGTGGTCAACCACGGCCGCCTCGGGCCCAAGGGCCTCTACGGGTCGACCCGGTGGGCGAACTCCGGCGACCGGCTGACCCGACCGCTGGTGCGCGAGGGAGGTCGACTCGTCGAGACCGACTGGGAGACCGCCATGGGCCGCATCGTGGACCGGTCGAAGTCCATCCTCGACGCCAAGGGGCCCCTGAGCCACGGCTTCTACACCTCGGGGCAGCTGTTCCTCGAGGAGTACTACGCCCTCGCCGTCATCGGCAAGGCCGGCATCGGCACGCCTCACATGGACGGCAACACCCGGTTGTGTACCGCGACCAGTGCCGCGGCGTTCAAGGAGTCCTTCGGCGCCGACGGCCAGCCCGGGTCCTACACCGACATCGAGCACTGCGACGCGGTCTTCCTGTACGGCCACAACATGCCCGAGACCCAGACCGTCCTCTGGGCACGCATCCTCGACCGCACGCGCGGCGACGACCCGCCGAGGATTGTGTGCGTCGACCCACGCCGAACCCTGGTCGCGATGGAGGCCGAGCGCACCGGCGGCGTGCACCTCGCGCCGCGCGTCGGCACCAACCTCGCGTTGATGAACGGCCTGACCCGCGAGCTCCTCGTCAACGGGTGGGTCGACCAGGACTGGGTCGCCGCGCACACGCTCGGCCTCGAGGACCTCCGGTCCACGGTCGAGCCCTACACCCCCGAGCACGTCGGCGACATCTGCGGCGTCGCCGCGGACGACGTGCGCCGGGCGGCGCGGATCTTCGGCGAGAGCGAGGCGGTGCTCTCGACCGTCCTGCAGGGCTTCTACCAGTCCCACCAGGCCACGGCCGCCTCCGTCGCCGTGCACAACCTGCACCTGCTGCGCGGCATGCTCGGTCGCCCCGGAGCCGGCATCCTGCAGATGAACGGCCAGCCCACCGCCCAGAACAACCGCGAGTGCGGCGCCGACGGCGACCTCCCGGGCTTCCGCAACTGGGACAACCCCCACCACGTGCAGCAGCTCGCCGACGCCTGGGACGTCGACGCCATGACGATCCCGCACTGGGCGCCACCCACCCACGCCATGCAGATCTTCTCCTACGCCGAGACCGGTTCCATCGGCCTGCTGTGGATCTCGGCGACCAACCCCGCCGTGTCGATGCCCGAGTCGGCGCGCATTCGCCGCATCCTCGAAGGCGACCAGTGCTTCGTGGTGGTGCAGGACCTCTTCCTCACCGAGACCGCCGAGCTCGCCGACGTCGTCCTGCCCGCCGCCGGATGGGGTGAGAAGACCGGCTGCTTCACCAACGTCAACCGGACCGTCCACCTGTCCGAGAAGGCCGTCGACCCGCCCGGGGAGGCCAAGAGCGACCTCGACATCTTCTTGATGTACGCCGACCGGATGGGCTTCACCAACCGGTCCGGTGAGCCGCTGCTCGGGTGGCGAACAGCCGAGGAGGCCTTCGACGCGTGGGCGGCCATCACCGCCGGCCGGCCGGTCGACTACACCGGCCTGTCCTACGACAGGCTGCGTGGACCCACGGGCATCCCGTGGCCGGTCAACGACGAGCACCCCGACGGAACCGACCGGTTGTACGCCGAGGCCGTCTTCCCGACCGACACCGACTACTGCGAGACCTACGGTCACGACCTCATCACCGGCGGCACCGTGACCGAACAAGAACACCGCGCCATGCGCCCCGCCGGACGGGCCTTCCTCAAGGGCGCGCCGTACACGCCACCACACGAGGAGCCGTCCGCCGACTTCCCGCTGCGGTACACCACCGGCCGCACCGTGTACCAGTTCCACACCCGCACCAAGACCGGCCGCTCCGGCGACCTCAACCGGGCGGCACCAGACGCGTGGGTCGAGATCTCCCCAACCGACGCAGATGCGCGCGGCATCGCCGAAGGCGACTGGGTACGCGTGGAGTCCCCCCGCGGTGCCATCGAAGTCCGCGCCAGGGTTGGCGAGGTGATGGAGGGCGCGGTGTTCGCGCCGTTCCACTACGGCCACTGGGAGCCGGCCGCCGCGGACGGGGGTGGACACGACGACGCCAACCACCGGCTCGCCAACGAGCTCACCATGACCGTCTGGGACCCGGTGTCGAAGCAACCGGCCTTCAAGACCGCCGCCTGCCAGGTGACCCGCCTGCGCGCAAGCGACGGCCCGGCTCCTGCCCCCACCACGGGGGCCTCCGCCCCGGCGGAGCGTGACGGCGCACGCCGGCGCCGTCCGCGCCCCACCCAAGGTGGTGGGCCGACCACCAGCACCACGCTTGCCGAGACCCCGACCTATCCGCTCGACCCAGCCTGTGGAGCGTCGTGATGCCCCATCTCACCACCTACATCGGGTTGGCCGACCACAGCGAACAGACCCTCGCCGACTCCTTCCGCACGGTCGCCGAGGGCCACGCCCGGGCGGCCGACGTGTTCCACACATGCCGCCTCCTCGCCAGCTGGTCCGACGAGCACCGCACGGCACTGGCACCGATCATCGAGCGCTACGGTGAAGCCGACGTCGACGAACCCGAACGCCTCCACGCCGCCGGGCTCGCCGAGAGCCGAGACGGTGACGTTGGGTTGTTGCGTGACCTCCAAGACCTCCACGTCCTGGCCACCCTCGTGCAGACCACCTGGACCGTCATCGCCCAAGGAGCCCAAGGGCTGCGTGACCACGAGCTGCTCAACGTCGCCACGCGCTCCAACGCGCAGACCGCACGCCAGCTGACGTGGCTCAACACCCGCATGAAGGCCGCCGCCCCCCAGGTACTAATAGTCGCCCCGTGAGGTGTCGCCGCGCCAGGGCCCGCCGACATCACCGGACCCCGAGTAGCAGGAAGCGGCTGTGATGGGGACCATGGAGGGACTGCTGCAGTGGGTCGAGCAGGACCACCACGTCGACCCGACCAACCGCGAGCTCGTCTTGACTCTGGCCGCGAACGTCCTCACCAACGGGACATGGCGCAACAACTCCAGATCGAGGAATCCACGCCGTCACCCAGTTGTGGTGTGGCCCAGTCCACGACCAGGTTCACCCCGCTTAGACGGTCAGGCATCCGTCGACCGTCACGATCTGACCGGTCATGTAGGAGGATCGGGGTGAGCTGAGCCAGAGCACCGCGTCGGCTACCTCGTGCGGGCGCCCGAGGCGACGCATGGCGATGAGGGCCTCGTAGCGTTCGACCCGTGCTTGGCGCTCGTCTAGGGAGGCCTCGCTGAGGTTGCGTTCCAGCATCGGGGTCGCGATAGCTCCCGGGCGTACGGCGTTGACTCGCACCCCGTGCTCGGCGTACTCCTTCGCGACGGTGACGGTGAGGACCTCGACGCCGGCCTTGGCTGCCGCGTAGCTGCCGGTTCCGGGCAGTCGCAGTTCAGCGTCCTTGGATGAGGTGTTGACGATGGTGCCGCCGTGTTTGGTCAGTGCGGGGAGCTGGTGTTTCATGCACAGCCACACGCTGGTGAGGCTGGCGCGGACGATGCCCTCGAACTCGTCAAGCGTCATGTCGGTGAACGCGTCGCTGGTTCCTGCGGCCTCGGTGTTGGCGGCGTTGTTGAACGCGTGGTCGAGCCGACCGAACGTGTGCAGCGTGCATTCGACAAGGTGTCGCACCGACCGCTCGTCGGTGACGTCGGCTTGCGTGAAGGTCACCTCGCCATGAGCGGCCAGGTCGTGCACTGCCTGCTCTCCGCGCTCAGGCGAGCGTCCGCAGATCATGACGGCAGCGCCTGCGCTCAGGAACGCCCGGGCCGCAGCGAGACCGATGCCTGACGTGCCGCCGGTGACGAGCGCGACGTGCCCCGCCAACTCAGCGGACCCACTGGACCCTGTGGACCTGCCGTCAGCGGCGATCGGGACGTTCACGAGCCCACGGGTGCGGACGACCCCGACCCTGCTGACCGTAGGAGCTCGTCCCCGCCTTCGCTACGGTCCTCTCGCCCCTGGCGGCGGAGTTTCAGGGTGGTGACGGCGACTCGGGTGAGGACCATGGTGAGTGCCATCAGCACGAACGCTGTCGTCCATGCGTCGGCACCCGTGATGTGGTGCCGCATCGAGTACAGGCCGATGTCGGTGGCGAACGGCCCGGTCGCCGCGGTCGCGAACATGATCCGGCCCCCGATGGCCACGACCCAGATGGCCGCGTAGCTGGCCCCAGCGACCGTCCACGCTCGCGCGCCGACGCGTTCGACCCTCATCACGATGCCGGCCAGGGCTCCGGCGGTGACCCCGGCCGCCACCCCGGCAAGCTCGAGCTGGACGTCGTTGCCGGCGGTTGGCACCGACCGCAGCAGGACTACGGCTGCGACTGCGACCAGCGCGACCGGAAACAGCAGCCGGCGCGGGGCCGCGACCCGTCGCCCGAGGTTGGTGCCGAGCACCAGGACGAGCAGGGCGGCGTTCAGCAGGTACTGGGTGACACTCATGCCGCACCGCCGGCACTCTGGAGGTTCTGCTTGCTGTGCAGGCTCTGGGCACTGGTGTGACCGTCGTGGGGGTCGTCGCGCTGTAGACCGCGCAGGCACCACAGTCCCCACAGCAGCATCGCGATGTCGTGACCGACCAGAACGCCCCATAAGGCCCCGCCGTGCAGGTTGGTGATGTGGAACATGAGGTCCCCGACGGCGTGGACGGCGGCGAGGAGCCACACGGCGTTGGTGCGCCAACGCAGGATGGAGAACCCGACTCCGAAGCAGAACGCGCCGACCGACTGAGCCAGGGAGATCGCCAGCGGCTGCCCGAAGGCGACGTTGGTGAGGTGACTGACACCGAACAGGGCGCCGCCGATGAGTGCGGCACGTCGCAACCCGACCGGACGCAACGCGTCGAGGACGACGCCGCGGTGCCACAGTTCCTCGAACACGCCAGTCGCGGCGTACCCGACGACGAGCACAGCAACCGTGGACGTGGCTGGCATGTTCAGTCCGGTGGTCAGCGGGACGAGGGCCACGAGCGCAGGCACGAGGAGCAGTCGCGTGTCGCGCCAGCTGGCCGGCCCGGCGGCGGCGGTCGCGCGCCACGCCTTGGCGCGACCCACGACGGCGACAGCAGCGGCGGCGACCAAGAGGACCGCCACCAGACGCCGGATCAGCGCGCCAGTGTCGCCACCTCCGGGAGCCAGTCGTTCGCCGGCGACGCCGATGCTCACCGCGATCAGGTCGACAGCCAGGACCAGTGCGACCGCGGTCCACACCGGTTGCGCTGATCCGGCCCACCATCGACGTGCGTCGGTGTCTCCGCTTCTGGTGGGGTCTGCGGACGGGTGGTCGTGACGAATGGGTTGTGGCGCGGTCATGACGTGGCTCCTGTTCTGGTGTGGGTGGGCCGGTCGTCCGGCCTCACAGCTGGGGCGGGGTGTGCGGTGGTGGCGGAAGCGGGCGTGGAAGTTGGTGTAGGGCTTGGGGTGGCAGCAACGGGCGATGAAGGATCTAGCGCGGACTCGGTGCGGACCTCGACGATCCGCACGACCGCGAGCGCGAGGAGCGCGAACATGCCGAGGTCGGCGTTGTAGACGCTGAGTGCGGTACAGGCGGCGAACACGCTCGTCGTTGCCCAGGCCCAGCCGGCGCGGCGTGGTGGCCCGACGGCCCGGTCGACGACGTTGACGATCAGCGACGTCAGAGCGGACAGGGTGAGCATGGTGCCGATGTACATGGGTGCGGAGGTGGTGTTGAGGTCCCTGCCGACCACGGCGGTGGGGAACGGCAAGAACGCGAGGACCAGCAGCCAGCCCAGGTTCAGCTGCCGCAGTCCGCGCGGCTCGACGTCCATCAGCTCCGCGCGTCGCAGCGCGGTGCCGTGCGCTGCCCAGAACACGTAGATGACCACGAAGCTGACCGCGAACGACAACAGGAGGTCGCCATGGTCGGCGAGCAGCGCGCGTACGTGTGCGGTGTCCACCTCGCCGGCCACCTCGACGAGCGGGAGGACTAGCAGCGTCATGGCGATGGCCACGACCGCATCGGTGAGCGTCACGACCCGCACCAGGCCCGGCCCCTCAACCGTCGCGGCCACCTGAGACTCCGCGGTAGCCGGGGCCTTCACGTGGCCACCACTTCCCAGCTCGCGACCGACGCTGGCGCCGGTACGGCGTGCCGGCCCAGATAGCCCGCCAGACGGGCGTGCGCCAGAGCGTCCGAGTCGACCTGCACCTCGGAGCCGAACACGCCCGGCACCCGGTACGCATCCAGGCCACCCATGCCTGCGAGGAGCTCGAGGACGTCCTCGCACAGGCGCTCGTCGAGCAGGTCGATCTGCTCGGTGGCGACAGCGAGGTCGACTCCGTGGCCGACGAGCTCGAGCAGGTGGATGACCGCTGCGAAGCTCGCGGGCAGCGTGCCCAGCGAGATCGTGACCATCCCGGCCATGGCGTCTGACCCACGCCAGGCTGCAAGGTCCAGTTCGGCTGCCTCGGTGAACGCACCCTGGGGGTCGAGTCCGAGCCAGTCCGCCTCATGCTCAGCTTCCGGCGCGCGGCCCGTTAGCTCCGCCACGAAGATCCGCATCCCGCCCACCACATGGTTGAGCACATCGCGCACTGACCATTCCTCGCACGGCGAAGCTGCTGGCCACTCCTCCTCGCGGATGCCTGCAACGAGGCGCCCCACCATCTGCACGCTTCGTTCGATGCCAGTCAAGACGTCGAATTCGTGTTCCATCTTTCCTCCCAGGTTGTTGGCTTACACCTGTTAGGTTAGAGCCGTTGCCTAACAGGTGTAAAGTGATTCGCATGACAAGTTCTCGGAAGCCCAACCGCCGTGGCGAGGGTGCGAAGCTGCGGCCCGAGATCGTGGCCGGCGCGGCCGCGGTCCTCGAAGAGACCGGGAGCGAGGACGCCGTCACGTTGCGGGCCGTGGCCCGTAAGGTCGGCATCGCGACCCCGTCGATCTACGGCCATTTCGACGACCGCGATCAGATCCTGCTGGCCGTCATCGCGGATGCGTTCGCGGAGCTCGACGCCGTTCTCGTGGCCGCGACAACCGACGTCGAAGCTTCCGACCACCTGGCCGCGGCGTGCGCCGCGTACTTGACGTTCGCCACGACCCGACCGCACCGCTACCGCGTGATGTTCGCCCGCCACCGCACTGGAGAGGCAGGAAGCATGAACGAAACCCGACCCACCGACGAGCTCGTCGGTGCAGCCGCGTTCGGCCGACTCGTGGACGCCGTCGCCCGGCACCCCGACACTGCCGGCGGATCGCCACTCGAACCAGCCGTCGCGCTCTGGGTCGCCCTCCACGGCTACATCTCGCTACGCGACGCCGTCCCCGCGTTCCCCTGGCCACCAGAGCAAGCCATGCTCGATGACCTCATCGCACGCATTCTGCGGCCCACCACCACCCGGGAAAGCGCGTGACAGGGTCCTGTCGGCCGCTCGCATTCAGTCCAGGGCCGAGGAGCCGACCGTGACCGGCGTGGTTCTACTTCCACTTGGGGCGCAAGACTTCCCCGCCGTCCAGGACCTGATCGACTCCGACTCCGCCTACGTCGAGCGGGTCGAAGGCCGCCCACCGACCGCGGACGACGCCCGTGCGCTACTGGCAGCGGCGCCTGCCGGTTGGGAGGACGACAAGGTCGTTCTCGGCGCCTTCGTAGGGCGGGGTTGATCTCGAGCAGCGCCGGCCGCTGGTCGACCGCGAGCTGGAGTGCCTGCTTGAGGACGGTGTGGACGTTGCGGATGTACTTGTGGCTCAGCTTGGAGTCCTTGATCGGCCGCAGCGCATTGTTCAGCCGCGGCTTGGTGAGCATCAGGTCGACCCAGTGGTCGACGTACACCGCACCGGTGAGGGCGTCGGAGACGCGCAGCGGTTCGGTGCGCTGGATCAGACCGAGGTCGGTGTCGCCGAAGAACGGCAGGAAGTGGATGCGCCCGTACATCTCGTAGAGCTCTGCCGTGGACCCCTCGAGGTGGCGCTGGATGTCGAGGAACCGCTGCCACAGGTGGGCGAAGGTGACGCCGACGCGCGCGTCGTAGCGCTCCCCGACCCCGGTGGTGGACGGCACGACGCCGACGACGGCCTGTGTCGCGGTGGAGGTGTCCTGCGGGGCGGGCTTCGGCCGCCGGCCGAGCAGCTCGTCCAGCACCTCGTCGCTGGGGTTGTGCAACCACGCCAGCGCCCCGGAGAGGCTGCTGGTGCGGGCGAGCTGGCGGAAGAGTTCGGCATGGTCGCGGGTGGGGAACGGGTGAAAGGACCTCTTGGGTCCGGTCTCGTTCTGGTTGCGCCAGTAGACCCGGTGCTGCTGGCCGCGCTGTTCGATCCACATGATGGTTTCTCCGGTCGGTTGGTGGTGCTGACCGGCTTCACCGTGCGGCGGGTCTGAGGGTGGGCAAACGACCCCGTCACTGCCCCCCAGATTCCTGCGGTGCCCCCCAATCTGCCCCCCAATTGGGGGGCACGGGGTGGAACGGATCGAGCCCCTGACCGCATCGCTGCAGGTCAGGGGCTCGATCTGTTTGGGGTGAGTAACGGGACTTGAACCCGCGACATCCGCCACCACAAGGCGGCGCTCTACCAGCTGAGCTATACCCACCATGTCCGCTCGCCCGATGAGCGAGGACGACGAGAAGTGTAGGGCACTCAGTCCGTCGGGCTGGAATCGGTGCCGGAATCGGCACCCATGTCGTCGCCGAGGCCGGTCAGCCGGCCGCCGTGCCGAGCCGCGATCTCCTTGGCCCGCGCGCTGTCGGGGCCGGGCTGCGGCACGAAGACGGCCTCGCGGTAGTAGCGCAGCTCCTCGATGCTCTCCTGGATGTCGGCCAGCGCGCGGTGGTTGCCACGCTTGGTCGGGGCCGCGAAGTAGGCGCGGGGATACCAGCGGCGCGAGAGCTCCTTGATCGAGGAGACGTCGACGATGCGGTAGTGCAGGAACGACTCGAGGTCGACCATGTCGCGGGCGAGGAACGCCCGGTCGGTCGCGACCGTGTTGCCGGCCAGCGGCGGGCGGCTGCCGTCGGGGCAGTGCTCCTTGATGTAGGCCAGCACCTGCTCCTCGGCGTCGGCGAGCGTCGTGCCGCTGTCGAGCTCCTCGAGCAGGCCCGACTTCTCGTGCATGCTCCGCACGAACTCGACCATCTGGTCCAGTGACTCCTGCGACGGCTTGATGATCACGTCGACGCCCTCGCCGAGCACGTTGAGGTCGAAGTCGGTGACCAGGGCCGCGACCTCGATCAGCGCATCGGCGCCCAGGTCGAGGCCGGTCATCTCGCAGTCGATCCACACCAGTCTGTCGTTCACGTCCGGCACCCTACCGACCCTCGGCGGCCCGCCCCCGCGGCATGCCTCTCAGGGGTGACTCAGGCTGACCTCCTAACCTCGGGGGTGTGAAGGACTGGTTCGGGCTCGTCGCGCGCCTGGTGACGGGCGGGGTGTGGATCGTCGCGGGCGCCCTCAAGCTGCCCCACCCCGCCGACAGCGTGCGCGCGGTCAGGGCGTACGACCTGCTGCCCGAGGCCGTCGTGCCCACCGTCGGGCACCTGCTGCCCGTGGTCGAGGTCGTGATCGGCCTCTGCCTGGTCGTCGGCGTGCTCGTGCGCGGCACCTCGGTCGTGTCCGCGCTGCTCTTCACCGCCTTCATCATCGGCATCTCGAGCGCCTGGGCGCGCGGCCTGTCGATCGACTGCGGGTGCTTCGGCGGCGGGGGCGAGATCCCCGACGCGGCGGCGAAGTATCCGGGCGAGATCGCCCGTGACGTGGGACTTCTGGCCCTGTCCGCGTGGTTGGTCGCGCGGCCACGCTCGCGCTGGGCGCTCGACTCCGTCCTGTTCCGCTCGACCACCGACGACGACCCAGATCCGCTCGACGCAGAAGGAAGCCTCCATGGCGCAGAAGAAGACCTCGCACAGGACCGCTGACGACAAAGCGGCGACCGCTGCCAAGCGTGACGCCCGGCGCGCCAGGACCGAGCGGGCCCGCGCGCAGGCCGAGGAGCGCCGCAAGGCCGCCAAGCGCAAGGAGCAGCTCACCCGCTACGGCCTGGTCGCCGGCGTGCTGGTGGTCGTCATCGGTGGCTACCTGCTGATCAGCAACCTCGGGTCCGACAAGCCGACGACCCCGCCCTCGGGTGCCAGCGCCAGCTACGGCCTGGTGATCGGCGACACCGACGCTCCCAAGGAGGTCGTGGTCTACGAGGACTTCCTCTGCCCGTTCTGTGGCCAGCTCGAGAAGACCGTCCGCGATCGGCTCGACGCCGCCGTGGAGGCGGGCGACGTCAGCGTGGAGTACCGACCGCTGCCGTTCCTCGAGGGCATCGACGACTACTCCCCGCGCTCGGCCAACGCCTTCGCCGTCGTGCTCGACGCGTCGGGCCCGGAGGTCGCCAAGAAGTTCCACGACCTGCTCTTCGACAACCAGCCCTCGGAGAAGGGTCCGTTCCCCGACGACGACGCGCTCGTCGCCCTCGCCGTCGAGGCGGGCGCGACCGAGGCCGACGTACGCCCCGGCATCGAGGACATGGCCTTCGAGGGCTGGGTCGACGCGGCCGGCGAGGCGGCGTCCAAGGCCGGGGTCAACTCCACGCCGACGGTGCTCATCGACGGCGATCCGGCGAAGGGCAAGACCATCGACCAGATCGCCGCGGAGATGGTGGGCTGACCCGGCCCGGCTGCCACACTGCGGGGCGTGAGCCTCACGTCCTTCATCGCCGGCCTGCCCAAGGCCGAGCTGCACGTCCACCACGTCGGGTCGGCGTCGCCGCGGATCGTCTCCGAGCTCGCGGCGCGCCACCCCGGGGCCGGCGTGCCCGCCGACCTGGAGGCGCTGCGCGAGTTCTTCACCTTCCGCGACTTCGCGCACTTCATCGACGTCTACCTCTCCGTCGTCGACCTGGTGCGCACGCCCGAGGACGTGCGGCTGCTGACCTACGAGGTCGCGCGCGAGATGGCGGAGGGGCAGAACCTGCGCTATGCCGAGCTCACCTGCACGCCGTACACCTCGGTGCTGCGCGGGATCGCGATCGAGGCCTACACCGAGGCCATCGAGGACGCGCGCGTGGCGGCCGAGCGCGACTTCGGCCTGGTGATGCGCTGGATCTACGACATCCCGGGTGAGTCCGGCATCCCCGCGGCCGACGCCACCCTGGAGTACGCCCTCGAGCACCGCACGGACGCCCTGGTGGGCTTCGGCCTGGGCGGCCCCGAGATCGGGGTGCCGCGTGCGCAGTTCGAGGAGCACTTCACCGCCGCGCGCGCTGCCGGGCTCCGGTCGGTGCCCCACGCAGGGGAGACCACCGGGCCCGAGACGGTCTGGGAGTCGCTGCGGCTGCTGGGCGCCGAGCGGATCGGCCACGGCGTCTCGGCCGCCCAGGACCCCGAGCTGCTGGCACATCTCGCCGACACGGGCGTCGTGCTCGAGGTGTGCCCGACCTCCAACATCGCCACGCGCGCGGTCGACCGCATCGAGGACCACCCGCTGCGTGCCTTCGTCGACGCGGGGGTACGCGTCACCATCAACTCCGACGACCCGCCGATGTTCGCGACCACGCTCAACCACGACCACGAGGTCGCCGCCGGGCTCCTCGACCTCGACGAGCACGGGGTCGCCGAGCTCGCTCGCGCGGCGGTCGAGGCCTCCTTCGCCCCCGACGAGGTGAAGTCGCGGATCGGTGCCGAGATCGACGCGTACGCCGCCGGCACGGGCCTCTCCGAGGACTTGCCGACCGCCTGACCCGGCGTGTCGGACCCGACACGCCGTGTCGCGCGAACATCCCCCGGATATGTCGGCCGCTGCCCTTGTCCGGGGCCTCCCGCAGGCGTAGAACTGAGGTGTCGGACGGACCTCGGTCCCGAAGACGCGAGGCCCCGGCAACTCATACTTGCCGGGGTCTCACCTTTTCTCGCGCGCGACGTTGGTCGGGTCCATCGCCGCCACGAGGAACAGCAGTGTGGCGATGCCCGCGAGGACCCCGAGCACGGTCAGCAGACCCTGGCCGATGTCGTTGGTCATGTGGAGCCCCTCTCATGAGTGCATGAGTGGTGCTCGTACCCGCCAGCCGGAAAAGGATTCGGCCCCGTCACCTCATACGTGGCGGGGCCTGTGTCACATCCTGACGTCGAGCCGCGGCCGTGCGGGGGAGGCCGGGCCGCGTGTCGCGGACGCGACCGCGGTGGGCGCCCCCGGCAGGACTCGAACCTGCAACCAACGGATTAGAAGGCCGTTGCGCTATCCATTGCGCCACGGGGGCAAAGCCCGGCCAGTATCCCAATCCCGGCCCTCCGGTGTGCGGAGGGCCGGGCGGGACGCCTCAGGCCGCGGTCGCCGCGGTGGTCGGACGGGCCGTGGTCTCGGCGTCCTCGCGCCACGCTCCACGCCCGCGCGGGGCGTCGTACGCCGCCTGGTCGAGGATTCCCTCACGCTTGGCCACCAGGGTCGGCACCAGTGCCTGGCCGGTGACGTTGACCGCGGTGCGACCCATGTCGAGGATCGGGTCGATCGCCAGCAGCAGGCCGACGCCCTCGAGCGGCAGACCGAGGGTGGAGAGCGTCAGCGTGAGCATGACAGTCGCGCCGGTGACGCCGGCCGTGGCCGCCGAGCCGATGACCGAGACGAAGGCGATCAGCACGTAGTCGGTGATCGAGAGGTCGAGGCCGAAGAACTGGGCCACGAAGATCGCCGAGATCGCGGGGTAGATCGAGGCGCAGCCGTCCATCTTGGTGGTCGCGCCCAGCGGCACCGCGAATGAGGCGTAGGCACGCGGCACGCCGAGGTTGCGCTCGGTGACCGACTCGGTGACCGGCATGGTGCCGACCGACGAGCGGGACACGAAGGCCAGCGAGATGGCCGGCCAGGCGCCGGAGAAGAACTGCTTGACCGACAGGCCGTTGAGGCGCAGCAGCGCCGGGTAGACGCCGAGCAGGACGAGGAAGAGGCCTGCGTAGATGGCGACGGTGAACATGCCGAGCGAGCCGAGCGCGTCCCAGCCGTAGCTGGCGACCGCGTTGCCGAGCAGGCCGACCGTGGCGATCGGGGCGAGGAGGATGATCCACCACAGCACCTTCTGCACGACGGCGAGCGCCGAGCGCACGAAGGACAGGAACGGGTCGGCCGCCTCGCCGACCTTGAGCGTGGCGATGCCGATCGCGATCGCGACGACGAGGATCTGCAGGACGTTGAACGACATGCCGACGGTGCCGTCGCCGTTGTCGTAGCCCTCGAGGCCGAGCACGTTGGCCGGCACGAGACCGGTCAGGAAGTCGAGCCACGACCCGGTGGTGCCCGGCGCGGAGGCGGCGTCAGCGGTGACGCTCGTGTGGTCGCCGGGGCGCAGCACGAGGCCGAGCACGATGCCGATCGACACCGCGATCAGCGCGGTCGTGGCGAACCACGCCAGCGTCTTCCAGGCGAGCCGCGCCGCGCCGGTGACGTCACGCAGGTTGGCGATCGAGGCCACGATGGCGAGGAAGACCAGCGGCGGGACGACCGCGCGCAGGAGCGTGACGAAGGTGCCACCGATCGTGCTGAGCGTCTCGGTGAGCCAGTTGGGGTCCACCTCGCCGGTGGCCGCGTCGACGCCGTCCGCGCCCATGCTGCGGGCCACCAGACCGAGGACGACGCCGAGCACGAGTCCGGTCAGGACCTGCACGCCGAACGAGGGGAGCCGGAAGCGGGTGGGCTTCTCGGTCTCCGTAACAAAAGTATTCATACTGAAAAGATAACCTTTCGGAGCGGCGCCGCGCACACGCGGGCCGGGGACGCAGGGAGGTCAGTCGACGGCGCTGGTGGAGCGACAGAGCGCGCTCCCGGTGCGCACGAGGTCGACGGCTCGACGCTGCGTCAGCAGGTCGCCGACGGTCGTGGGGGTGCTCACGATCGGCACAACAGGTCATGGCGGCCGCGGATTCCGTGGTTCGGGTCACACGTCAGGAGCCGCCTGACTAGGGTCGGCGGCATGTCCCTCCGCCTCGCCACGCGGCTGCTGACCGCCCTCGCGCCCGCCGTCCTGCTCCTGCCCACCGCGGCGCACGCCGAGCAGCTGACGACGGACGACGCGGTCGCGGACGTCGTGACCGTCGGGCCGACGGAGGAGGGCCAGGGCGACCTGGCCAACCTCGTGCCCACGCCGGACAACCTGACAGCGGACGTCGTACGCACCGTGGTCGACCACGCCCAGCGCCGCCTGAGGGTGCGTGTCGACCTGCGCGAGCTCGGCCGCGACAAGCAGCACTTCGCTGTCCTGAGCGTGCGCACGCCCACGGGGACCTTCGAGGTGGAGGCCGACGACCTCGGGCACCGGCCGAAGGCCGACATGACCCGCCGTGGGCGCTCCGTGGAGTGCCCGCGGCTGCGGGCCGTCGGCGACCGCGCGTCGTCGCGCGTCACCGTCACCATCCCCGCGTCGTGCCTCGGAGGCCCTCGGTGGGTCCGCGTCGGCGTGGGTGTCGCCGTGCTGACGACCGCGACCAACGCTGAAGGCGTGGAGGAGGTCGCCGTCCTCGCCGACGACGCACAGCGTGCCGGCGACGTCCGCGACCGCATCGCGCTCGGCCCGAAGGTCCACCGCGGCTGACCCGTCCACCAGCAGGCAGGTCACCCCGGCGCAGGTGTGACCGGTTGCCAGCCGGGCGCCGCTGCGCTGTGGTGGGTCCATGACCCGGATCGGCTTCCACGCCTCCCATGAGCAGATCTCGCCACGGGACCTGCTCCGCGACGTCCAGCACGCCGAGGGGTCGGGCTTCGACATGGAGATGTGCTCGGACCACCTCGGGCCCTGGAGCGCCCGTCAGGGCCACTCGGGCTACGCGTGGTCGTGGCTGGGAGCTGCGCTGGCCACCACCGGCCTCGGGCTGGGCTGCGTGTCCGCACCGGGCCAGCGCTACCACCCCGCGGTGCACGCCCAGAAGATCGCGACCCTCGCCGTCATGTTCCCCGGTCGCTTCTGGGTCGCGCTCGGCAGCGGGGAGGCGAGCAACGAGCACGTCACCGGCGACCGGTGGCCGGCGAAGGAGGAGCGCACCCGCCGGCTGGAGGAGTGCGTCGACGTCATCCGCCGCCTCCTCGCAGGCGAGGAGGTGAGCCATGACGGCCTCGTGCGGGTCGACCGGGCGAGGCTGTGGGACGTCCCCGAACAGCCTCCGCTGCTCGTGGGTCCGGCTGTGAGCGTGGCGTCCGCGGGACGGGTGGCCGCGTGGGCCGACGGCCTGGTCACCATCAACCAGCCCCACGACACGCTGCGACGTCTCGTCGCGGCGTACCGCGACAACGGGGGACGGGGCCGACTCGCGCTCCAGGTCCACCTCTCGTGGGCTCCCACCGAGGCGTGTGCCGAGGAGATCGCCTTCGACCAGTGGCGCACCAACGTGCTGGGCGGCGACGTGCCCTGGGACCTCGAGACCCCGGCGGCTTTCGACGAGGTCGGCGAGCACGTGACGATGGACTCCGTACGACGAGCCGTGCTGGTGTCGTCCGACCCGGCGCAGCACGCGGCCTGGCTGGCGGAGTACGCCGAGCTGGGCTTCGACGACCTCTACCTCCACCACGTGGGCCAGGAGCAGGAGCGCTTCATCGACACCTTCGCCGAGCAGGTCCTGCCGCAGCTGCGGGGCGCGGACCTCGTCCCGGCGACCGTTGCCGCACCCCACACGACCGACCCAGGGAGCTGACATGCAGATCACCGAGACCAGCGACGTGTGGTGGAAGACAGCCGTCGTCTACTGCCTCGACGTCGAGACCTTCTACGACCTCGACGGCAACGGCATCGGCGACCTGTCCGGCCTGGCCGAGCGCATCGACTACCTCGCCGAGCTCGGGGTCACCTGTCTGTGGCTGATGCCCTTCTACCCCACCCCCGACCGCGACGACGGCTACGACATCGTCGACTTCTACGGCGTGGACCCCCGGCTGGGCAACCACGGGCAGCTCGTCGAGGTGCTGCGCACCGCGCACGACCGCGGCATCAACGTCATCGCCGACCTGGTCGTCAACCACACCTCCGACCAGCACCCGTGGTTCAAGGCCTCGCGCCGCAGCAAGGACAACCCGTTCCGTGACTACTACGTGTGGCGCGACACCGAGCCGCCCGACACCTCGAAGCTCGTGGTGTTCCCGGACAAGGAGGACTCCATCTGGGAGCTCGACGAGCGGACGGGGGAGTGGTACCTCCACAACTTCTACAAGCACCAGCCTGACCTCAACCTCGCCAACCCCCGGGTGGTCGAGGAGATCCTGCGCATCGTGGGCTTCTGGCTCGAGCTCGGCTTCGATGGCTTCCGGGTCGACGGGATCCCCTTCCTGGAGCAGAACGCCGACAACGCGGGCGACCCAGCCCTGGCCGTCGACCCGCACCAGCTCATGCGCCGGATCCGCGCGTTCGTCAACCGACGTGCCGGTCACGCGATGATGCTGGGCGAGGTCAACCTCCCGCACCCCCAGCAGCGGGAGTTCTTCGGCGGTGACGCCGGCAACGAGCTGCAGATGCAGTTCGACTTCATCGGCATGCAGGCCACCTACCTGGCCCTGGCCCGGGGGGACGCCGCCCCGCTGGTGGAGGCCCTGCAGGCGCGGCCGGAGATCCACCGGACCTGCCAGTGGGCCACCTTCCTGCGCAACCACGACGAGCTCACGCTGGACAAGCTCAGCGACACCGAGCGGGAGGAGGTCTTCGCGGCCTTCGGCCCCGACCCCGAGATGCAGCTGTTCGCCCGGGGCCTCAAGCGACGCCTGCCCCCGATGATGGGTGGCGACCCCCGCCGCATCCGGATGGCCTACAGCCTGCTGTTCACCCTCCCCGGCACCCCCACGCTCTACTACGGCGAGGAGATCGGGATGGGCGAGGACCTCGCGGCCGAGGGCCGGATGGCCGTGCGCACCCCGATGCAGTGGACATCCGGGCGCAACGGGGGCTTCTCCTCCGCGGCGCCGCGCAAGCTGGTGCAACGCGTGGTCCCGGACGGCTATGGCCCCGCCCACGTCAACGTCGCCGACCAGCGCCGTGACGCCGATTCCCTCTGGAGCTACATGCGGACCCTGATCGGCACCTACCGGATGTGCCCCGAGCTCGGGTGGGGCGAGTTCTCCCTCATCGAGCAGCCCGACAGCCGCGTGTTCGCCCACCGCTGCGACCTCGACGACGTCGCCGTCGTCGCCGTCCACAACCTCGGCGCCGACGCGGTGGTGCTCGACCTCCCGGTCGACGGGCTCGACGAGACGCGTGAGCTCGTCGACCTGTTCAGCCAGGCGGAGGTGGCGACCGGTGCAGGTTCGGTCGAGGTGAGCCTCGAGGGCTACGGGTTCCGCTGGTACCGCCTGCGGCCGCACGGAGGGCTGCACCTTCCGTGACGGTGCGGTGCGACCCCTGAACCTCACCGGGTCAGCAGGACGATGACCTCGTAGTGGGTGGTGTGCGGGAACATGTCGAGCACCCGCGCCTCGACCGCGCGCAGCGACGGCATCAGCGCGAGGTCGCGGGACAGCGACTCGGCGTTGCACGAGGAGTAGACGACGTGGCGCACGCCCGAGCGCTCGAGCCAGCCGGCCAGGTCGGGCCCGATGCCGCGCCGGGGTGGGTTGACCACGACGAGGTCGGGGACGCTGCCCGCGCCCACGGCGTACGCCGTCGCGTCACCGGCCACGAAGTCCGCGGCCAGCCCGAGCTCGGCCGCCGTGGTGCTCGCCGCCGCGACGGCGTCGGGCGAGACCTCCACCCCGAGCACCGCTCGGTCCGGCGCGGCGAGGTGCAGCGCGAAGCCGCCGACACCGCAGTAGAGGTCCCAGACGGTCTGCACGTCGTCGAGCCCCTCGACCCAGGCGCGGGCCTGCTCGTAGAGGGACTCAGCAACGAAGGTGTTGGTCTGGAAGAACGAGCGCGGCCCCAGCCGCAGCGTGACCCCCGTGGCGAGCCGCATCGGCAGCGTGTCGTCGCCGGTGAGCACGATCTCGCGCTCGCCCTCCAGCACCGCCTTGTGCTCGGGCTGGACGTTGAGGGTGACCACGCGCAGCTGCGGCAGGGCCTCGAGCAAGGTGGCGAGCCGCGAGCGGACCCGCGCCTCGAGGGCGGTCGAGCGCACCACCAGGCGCAGCATCAGCTCGCCGTCGGGTGACTCGGTGAGCAGCACGTGCTTGAGCTCGCCGGCGCGCGCCGCGACGTCGTACGGCGTCAGCCCGGTGCTGCTGATCCACCCGGCGACGACGTCGAGGGCCGACGTCAGGCCCGGCGAGTGCAGGCCGCAGTCACGCAGGTCCACCCCGGCGAGGTCGCGGTCGAGGATGCCGAGGGTCGGTGCCTCGACGGTCCCGCCGACGACCATCTTGGCCTTGTTGCGGAAGCCCGCCTCCGCCCCGGCGACGGTCGGCGACCACGACGCGGCGTCGACCAGCGACCGGGCGTGCGCCTCCTTGTCGGAGAGCTGACGGGCGCGCGGCACCTCTAGCAGCGTGCACGAGCGGCAGCGGAAGGCGTCGTAGTGGTGGCAGTCCATCACCCAGCGGTGTGGCGGCCCATCCACTCCTCGACGTCGGCCGAGGTGCGGGGCAGCGAGGCCGAGAGGTTCCGGTTGCCGTCGGCGGTGACGAGGATGTCGTCCTCGATGCGGATGCCGATGCCGCGCAGCTCCTCGGGCACGAGGAGGTCGTCCTCCTGGAAGTAGAGGCCCGGCTCCACGGTGAGCACCATGCCCTCGGCGAGGTCGCCCTTGGGGTAGATCTCGGTGGCGGCGCGCCCGCAGTCGTGGACGTCCATCCCGAGCATGTGCGACGTGCCGTGCAGGGTCCAGCGGGCGTAGACCTTGGACTCGGGGTCGAGGGCCTCCTGCGCGGAGACCGGCAGCAGGCCGAGGTCCTCGAGGCCGTGGGCGAGCACCTCCATGGCCGCGTTGTGCGCGGCCAGGAACGGCACGCCGGGGCGTACGGCGTCGATGCCCTTCTGCTGCGCGGTGAGGACGAGGTCGTAGAGGTCGCGCTGGAGCGGGGTGAAGGTGCCGTCGACGGGCAGGGTGCGCGTGACGTCGGCGGTGTAGAGGTTGCGACCCTCCACGCCCATGTCGAGCAGCACCAGCCTGCCCGGCTCGATCGCGCCGGTGTTGTCGATCCAGTGCAGCGTGGTGGCGTGCGAGCCGCCGGCGCAGATCGAGTCGTAGCCGATGTCGTTGCCCATCGCGCGGGCGCGGCGGAAGAACGTGCCCTCGATCCAGCGCTCGCCGAACTCACGGGCCCGGTCCCACTCGCGCACGGAGTCCTCGAAGCCGAGGGCGGTGATGTCGCAGGCCTCCTGCAGCTCGGCGACCTCCCACTCGTCCTTGACCAGCCGCAGCTCGTCGGCGACGCGGGCCAGGTCGGCGTCGGTGGTGATGTCCCGGGTCTTGCGGTCGTCCTCGAACGACGGCAGGTCCTTGACGTGGCGCACCTCGATGCCGAGGGAGTCGGAGATCTCCTGCGCCGACGGGCGACGCCCGGCCCACAGCTCGCCGTACTGCCGGTCGCGGAAGAACTCGTCGGTGTCGCGCTCCGAGCGGGGGCGCGCGTAGAGCACGGACTCGCCGTCCTCGACGACCAGCACGGCGTCGGAGGTCTGGTTGCCGGAGAAGTAGGTGTGCGCGGTGTCGGGACGGAAGCGGTAGTCGGTGTCGTTGGCCCGCACCTTGTAGGTGCCGGCGGGCAGCACGAGCCGCTCGCCCGGGAACGCCTCGGCGAGGCGCGCGCGGCGGGCCGCGGCCCACTCGGCCACCGGGTGCCGGGGCACGTCGAGGTCCCGCTCGCCCCAGCCCTCGCGCATGAAGGCGGCGTAGGCAGCGGGGACGGCCGGGTCGTGCGACTCGGTCTTCGGCTGGTCGGCGGGAGTCTCGGCAGGGGTCTCGGCAGTCGGCTCGCTCACGCGGTCACTGTACGCCCGGAGGGGTGCGCCGAGCGGGGTCGGGCGGCGCTGCTCCGTTAGGGTCGGGCCATGCAACGAGGCCGTCGCGACAGTGTCGCCTTCACCGTCGTGGTGGGCGTCCTCGTGCTGCTCGGCGGCCTGGCGATGGCGCTGGTCGTCGCCCTCTCCGGTGCCCCCGGTTCCCTGGCGCTCGCGGCCCTCCTGGCCGCGGTCCCGGTCGGTCCGCTGGTCGGGTGCTTCATGTGGCTCGACCGCTACGAGCCCGAGCCGCGCGGCCTGCTCGTCGCGGGACTGCTGTGGGGCGCGTTCGTCGCCACCGCGGCCGCCCTCGTCTTCCAGGGCATCGGCCTGGTCGGCGGCGCCACCGAGCGCGACAGCCTCGCGGTGGTCGCGCCGGTCACCGAGGAGGCCACCAAGGGCGCCTTCCTCCTCCTGCTGCTGTGGTGGCGGCGCCACGAGCTCGACGGCGTCCTCGACGGCATCGTCTACGCCGGCATGGTCGGCATCGGCTTCGCCTTCACCGAGAACATCCTCTACCTCGCCGCCGCCTACGACGGCACCGACGGGCTCGGCCCCGGTGGCACCGAGGCCCTCACCGGCACGTTCGTGGTGCGCTGCCTGATCAGCCCGTTCGCGCACCCCCTGTTCACCGCGTTCACCGGAATCGGTGTCGGGCTGGCGATCTCCTCGCGCCGGTTGCCCGTGCGCGTCCTGGCGCCCCTGGCCGGATTCGCGGTCGCCGCCCTCCTGCACGGGCTGTGGAACTCCTCGACCCTGTCGGGCACCGGCCACTTCTTCGTCGTCTACGGCACCCTCATGCTGCCCGCCCTGCTCGGTGTCGTGGCGTTCGCGGTCTACCGCCGCCGCTCCGAGCGCCCGCTGCTCGCCGCGGCCCTGCAGGACGCCGCCGACCGCGGCCTGCTGCCGGCCACCGACATCCCGTGGCTGGTCGACCTCCGCGCTCGCCGGCACGCCCGCCGCTGGGCCCGGCAGCACGGTGGCGCGCCGGCCGAGCGCGGCATGCGCGCCTACCAGACCGCCGCCATCGAGCTCGGCTACCTCCACCACCGCTACCTGCGCGGCACGGCTCCCGCCGACTTCGCGGTCCGCGGGCAGCAGCACGTCGAGGAGCTGCGGACGATCCGCCCCTTCATCTCCTTCCCCGGACAGGTGGTACCCACCCGATGAGCGAGCCCGAGGGCGACCAGACCCCGGACCAGACCCCGGACCAGACCCCGGACCAGACCCCGGACCAGACCCCGTTCCCGGGTCGTCGTACGCCGGACACGACCACCGCGATGGTCACCGCGCTGGTGCGGCTGCGCGGCGCGCTCCAGGAGGCGCGGCTGCCGCTGGAGCTGCCGGGTGCCGAGGAGCAGCGCGCCTCGCGCGCCGAGATGGTCGACCAGCTCGAGGACTACGTCATCCCGCGCCTGATGACCCTCGACGCGCCGCTGCTGGCCGTGGTCGGCGGGTCCACCGGCGCCGGCAAGTCGACGCTCGTCAACTCCCTCGTCGGCACCCGCGTCACCATCCCCGGCGTGCTCCGCCCGACGACGCGCTCGCCCGTGCTGGTGCACCACCCCGACGACGCGAAGTGGTTCGGCCAGGACCGCCTGCTGCCCGAGCTCGAGCGCGTCAGCCGCCAGACCAACGACCCCGAGGCGCTGCAGCTCGTGGCCTCGCCCGCGATGACTCCCGGCCTGGCGATCCTCGACGCACCCGACATCGACTCCGTCGAGGAGCGCAACCGGGTGCTGGCCGCCCAGCTGCTGGCCGCGGCCGACCTGTGGCTGTTCGTGACGTCCGCGGCGCGGTACGCCGACCAGGTGCCGTGGGACTTCCTGCGCAAGGCCGCCGAGCGTTCGGCCGCGGTGGCGATCGTGCTCGACCGCACGCCGCCCGACGCAGTGGACACCATCGCCACCCACCTCGCCCGGATGCTCGCCAGCCGCGGGCTCAAGGACTCCCCGCTCTTCACCGTCGAGGAGGGCGGGGTCTCCGAGATGGGGCTGCTGCCCTCGGAGTCGGTCATCGAGATCCGCAGCTGGCTGCAGGCGCTGGCCGACGACCAGGACGCCCGCGCCGCCGTCGTCCAGCAGACCCTGGACGGCGCCATCCGCACCCTCGGGCGCCGCACGCACACGGTCGCCGACGCCGCCACCGAGCAGGTCGACGCCGTACGCCGCCTGCGCGAGGACGCCAACTCCGCCTACGACCGCGCCGTGACCGCGGTCGGTGAGGCCTCGGCCGACGGCACGCTGCTGCGCGGCGAGGTGCTCGCCCGGTGGCAGGAGTTCGTCGGCACCGGCGAGCTGCTCAAGTCGCTGGAGACGCGGGTCGGCTGGATCCGCGACCGGGTGGTCAACGCCGTGAAGGGCAAGCCCCAGCAGGCCGAGCGCGTCACCGTCGCGGTCGAGTCGGGCCTGGAGACGCTGATCCTCGAGCACGCCGAGGCCGCCGCCGAGCGTGCCGAGGCGTCGTGGCGCAGCACCGCGGCGGGTCAGATCCTGCTGCGCGACGCCGGTGAGGACCTCGGCCGCGCCTCGCGCGACTTCCGCCGTCGGGCCGAGCGGGCCGTGCGCGACTGGCAGGACGACGTGCTGGAGATGGTGCGCACCGAGGGCGCCGACAAGCGCTCGACGGCGCGGTTCCTGGCCTTCGGCGTCAACGGTCTCTCGGTCGCACTCATGGTCGTGGTCTTCGCGCACACCGCCGGGGTCACCGGTGCGGAGGCGGGCATCGCCGGCGGCTCGGCCGTCCTGGGGCAGAAGCTCCTCGAGGCCGTCTTCGGCGACCAGGCCGTCCGCACGCTGGCCGAGCGCGCGCGCCTGCGCCTCGAGGCGTCGATGAGCGACCTGCTCGACGCCGAGCGGCGCCGCTACACCGACCTCCTCGACAGCCTGGAGGTCTCGCCCGAGGCGCCCGAGCGGATGCGCTCGGCGGCCCGCAAGGTCGACGACCTGCGCTACGCCGCGACCCGCCAGCCCCAGGGCGAGGGTCAGGGTTCGGGCGCCGAGGACGCCGCCCCCTAGGGTTGACCTGTTGGACCGCACCACCCACACCGTGAGGGAGTCATGACGTCGTTGCTCGAAGGGGCCAAGAAGCTGGTCACCAGGAGCTCTGACATCGGCGCCCGCGTCGAGGGGCTCGAGCGCGCCGCCGCCGCCGCGCGGGGTCGTGTCGACGACGCCGTGGTCGACGACGCCGAGAAGGTCGCCGCCCGCGCCGCGAGCCGGCTGAAGCTCTCCGCCGACCACACCGTGGTGGCGCTCGCCGGTGCGACCGGGTCGGGCAAGTCCTCGACCTTCAACGCCCTCAGCGGCCTCGAGCTGTCCGCGGTCGGCGTACGCCGTCCCACCACGTCGTGGGCCACCGCGTGCGTGTGGGGCAAGGAGGGCGCCGAGGAGCTGCTGGAGTGGCTCGGCATCCCCGCGCGCCACCAGGTCACCCGCGACTCGATGCTCAGCAAGGGCGACGAGGACGCCGAGCTGCGCGGCGTGGTGCTCCTCGACCTGCCCGACCACGACTCCACCGAGGTCTCGCACCACCTCGAGGTCGAGCGGCTGGTGCAGCTCGCCGACATGCTGGTCTGGGTCCTCGACCCGCAGAAGTACGCCGACGCCGCCATCCACGACCGCTTCCTCAAGCCGCTCGCCGGGCATCGCGACGTGATGCTCGTGGTGCTCAACCACATCGACACCGTGGCGGAGGACCGGCGCGACAGCATGGTCGCGGACGTACGCCGCCTCCTCGAGGCCGACGGTCTGGCCGGGGTCCCGGTGCTGCCGGTGAGCGCGCGCCACGGCTGGGGCATCGACGAGCTGCGCGGGATGGTCGCCGAGCGGGTGGCGGCCAAGAAGGTGACGCGTTCGCGCCTCGAGGCCGACGTGAAGTCCGCCGCCCAGCGCCTCCAGGAGGCGACCGGCACCGGCAAGGCGCCGACGCTGTCGAAGGAGCGCGTCGCGGCGCTCGACGACGCGTTCGCCGACGCGGCCGGCGTGCCGACCGTCGTCAAGGCCGTGGCCGACTCGACCCGCCTGCGTGCCAACCGCGCGACCGGCTGGCCGGTCACCGCCTGGTTCTCCCGGCTCAAGCCCGACCCGCTCAAGCGGCTCCACCTCGACCTCGGCTCGGCGGGCAAGCAGCTCAGCGGGCAGTCCCGGACGTCGGTGCCTCAGGCCAGCGGGGTCCAGCGCGCGCGGGTGGACACCGAGGTGCGCAAGCTGGCCGACCAGGTCGGCGAACCCATGGCGCCCGCCTGGGCGACCGCCGTGCGCACCGCGTCGGTCTCACGTCTGCCCGACCTGGGCGACCGCCTCGACCGCGCCGTCGGCACCACCGACCTCGGCGCGGCGAAGATCCCGGTGTGGGCCGGGCTGGTGCGGGTCCTGCAGTACGTCCTGATCGTCACCGCCCTCGTCGGTGCCGGCTGGCTGGCCCTGCTGGCGCTGGGGTCCTACGCCCGCCTCCCCGAGCCGCCGACTCCCGAGGTGGGGGCGTTCCCCGTCCCGACCCTGCTGCTGCTCGGGGGAGTCCTCCTCGGCGTGCTGCTTGCGCTGGTGTGCCGCTGGCTCGTGGCCCTCACCGCGCGCAAGCGCGCCCGTGCGGCCGACAAGCGGCTGCGCGACGCCATCTCGGAGGTGTCCGCGGAGCTCGTGGTCGCACCGATCCAGGCCGAGCTCGCGTCCTACGCCGAGGTGCGCGAGGGGCTCTCCGCCGCCCTGCGCTGACCATCGCGCACCACCTGGCGTCCACAGGGGCGCCTGAGTGGCCGTCCTCCACAAGCGCGCCTCCGTCCGGGCTGCACGTGTCGGTGCGGTTGCCGAGCCTTGGGTGATCGCGGCGGACCGACCGCCGCCCTCACAGGAGGCACGAGATGTACGACACCCAGATCACCCTGACCGGCTGGATCGGCGGCGAGGTCACCCTGCGCCAGGTCGGCGAGGAGCGCCACGTCGCCTCGTTCCGTGTGGCCTGCACCCCGACGCGCTTCCGCGACGGCGAGTGGGTCAAGGGCACCACGTCGTGGCACACCGTCAAGGTGTGGAACCGGCTGGCGCGCCACGTGGCCGACTCGCTCCACAGCGGCGACCCGGTCGTCGTGCACGGACGGCTCGTCGCCGACGTGTGGGAGCGCGACGGCAAGCCGCAGACCAGCTTCGAGGTCGTCGCCACCTCGGTCGGTCACGACCTGTCCCACGGCACCTCGGTCTTCACCCGCCCGGTGCGCGCCGAGGACCGGCCTGTGGAGGTCCAGCCGGCGCCGGCCGCGGTCGCCGCCGAGCCCCAGGCCGCCTGACGCCGGAGGCGCCGGGAGCGTCGGGGCGCGATTGTCGGCGCGGGTGCGCTTCCCCGTAGGCTCGCCCGCATGGCTGAGTACGTCTTCACACTGCGCAACGTGCGCAAGGCCCATGGTGACAAGGTCGTCCTCGACAACGTCACCCTCTCGTTCCTCCACGGCGCCAAGATCGGCGTCGTCGGACCCAACGGCACGGGCAAGTCCTCGTTGCTCAAGATCATGGCGCAGCTCGACCACGCCAACAACGGCGACGCGATCCTCGACCCCGACGCCACCGTCGGCATGCTCCAGCAGGAGCCGCCGCTGAGCGAGGGCAAGACCGTCCTGGAGAACGTCGAGGAGGCCGTCGGCGAGATCAAGGGCAAGATGAAGCGCCTCGAGGAGGCGTACATGGAGATGGGCGAGCCCGACGCCGACCAGGACGCGCTCATGGAGGAGACC
This sequence comes from Nocardioides sp. Soil774, assembly GCF_001428125.1. Lineage (GTDB taxonomy): Bacteria > Actinomycetota > Actinomycetes > Propionibacteriales > Nocardioidaceae > Nocardioides. The sequence goes on from NZ_LMSM01000009.1 coordinate 275,237, forward strand.
GGCAACCTCCAGACCGAGCTCGACAACGCCAACGCCTGGGACATCGACAGCCGTCTCGACCAGGCCATGGACGCGCTGCGCTGCCCGCCGCCCGACGTGCTGGTCGACAACCTGTCGGGTGGTGAGCGCCGACGCGTCGCCCTGTGCAAGCTGCTGCTGCAGCAGCCCGACCTGCTGCTCCTCGACGAGCCCACCAACCACCTCGACGCCGAGTCGGTGCAGTGGCTCGAGGGTCACCTCGCGTCCTACCCCGGCGCCGTCCTGGCCGTCACCCACGACCGCTACTTCCTCGACAACGTCGCGCAGTGGATCCTCGAGCTCGACCGCGGCAAGGCGCACCCCTACGAGGGCAACTACACGACGTACCTCGAGACCAAGAAGGAGCGCCTCAAGATCGAGGGCCAGAAGGACGCCAAGCGCGCCAAGGTCCTCGAGCGCGAGCTCGAGTGGGTCCGCTCCAACGCCAAGGCCCGCCAGACCAAGAGCAAGTCGCGTCTCGCGCGCTACGAGGAGATGGCGGCCGAGGCCGACCGGATGCGCAAGATCGACACCTCGGAGATCAACATCCCCGCGGGTCCGCGCCTCGGCGACATCGTGCTCGAGGCCGAGGAGCTCGGCAAGGGCTTCGAGGGCCGCACCCTCATGCACGACGTCTCGTTCAAGCTGCCGCGCGCCGGCATCGTCGGCGTCATCGGCCCCAACGGCGTCGGCAAGACCACCCTCTTCCGGATGATCACCGGCCAGGAGCAGCCCGACGAGGGCACGCTGAAGGTGGGCCAGACGGTCAAGATCTCCTACGTCGACCAGAGCCGTGGCGGTATCGACCCCAACAAGAACGTCTGGGAGGTCGTCTCCGACGGCCTCGACTTCATCAAGGTCGCCAACTTCGAGATGAACAGCCGCGCCTACGTCGCGTCGTTCGGCTTCAAGGGCCCCGACCAGCAGAAGAAGGCCGGCGTGCTCTCCGGTGGTGAGCGCAACCGCCTCAACCTCGCGCTGACGCTCAAGATGGGCGGCAACATGCTGCTCCTCGACGAGCCCACCAACGACCTCGACGTCGAGACCCTGTCCTCGCTCGAGGACGCGCTGCTCGACTTCCCCGGCTGCGCCGTGGTCACCTCCCACGACCGGTGGTTCCTCGACCGCGTCGCGACCCACATCCTGGCCTGGGAGGGCAACGACGAGGACCCGGCGCAGTGGTTCTGGTTCGAGGGCAACTACGCGGCCTACGAGGAGAACAAGATCGAGCGGCTCGGCATCGAGGCCGCTCGCCCGCACCGCGTCACGCACCGCCGCCTGACGCGCGACTGAGCGGTCACGGGGTTCGGATCTCCGACTCCGGGTGCCGAGTGACGAGGTGGTCGGCCACGCGGTCGAAGACCCGGCCGACCGCGGCGAAGTCGTCCTCGGAGACGAGGTCGACGATGTTGCGCCGCACGCTCTCGACGTGGCACGGAGCGGCTCGCACGAGCAGGTCGTGTCCCGTGTCGGTCATGGTCGCCACGACGCCGCGGCCGTCCTCGGGCGTGGTGCCGCGGGTGACGTAGCCGACCGCCTCCATGCGCGCGACGGTGTGGGTCACCCTGCTGCGCGAGTGCGCCATGGCGTCAGCGAGCTGGGCCATGCGCATCGCGCGGCCCGGGCGCTCCGAGAGCCGCACCAGCACCTCGTACTCGGTGAGCGACATGCTGAACTCGCGGCGCAGGTCGTCGTCGAGGCGTTCGAGCAGCAGCGTCATGCCCATCATCAGGGCGCGCCACGAGTGCTGCTGCGTGTCGTCGAGCCAGCGTGGTTCCCCCGTGGTGGTCATGGGCGGCAGCCTAGTGGGGGAGGACCCCGGAACGGCTCAGGAGAGCCGCTCCAGGATCATCGCCATGCCCTGCCCGCCGCCGACGCACATGGTGATCAGGCCGGTCGACTTGTCGTGCCAGTCGAGGCTGTTGAGCATGGTGTTCTGCAGGCGGGCGCCGGTCATGCCGAACGGGTGGCCCACCGCGATCGCGCCGCCGTTGACGTTGAGGCGGTCGAGGTCGATGCCGAGGTCCTGGTAGGACGGCACGACCTGCGCGGCGAAGGCCTCGTTGATCTCGACGAGGTCGATGTCGCCGATGCTCATCTGGGCGTGCTTGAGCGCGTTCTTGGTGGCCTCGACCGGGCCGAGGCCCATGATCTCGGGCGACAGGCCGGACACGCCGGTCGAGACGATGCGCGCGAGCGGGGTGAGCCCGAGCTCGGCGGCCTTGGTGTCGCTCATGACCACCACGGCGGCCGCGCCGTCGTTGAGCGCGCAGCAGTTGCCCGCGGTCACGACGCCGTCGGGGCGGAAGACGGGGTCGAGGCCGGCGATGGCGTCGTACGTCACTCCCGCGCGCGGGCCGTCGTCCTGGGTCACGACCGTGCCGTCGGCCAGCGTGACGGGCGTGATCTCGCGCGCCCAGAAGCCGTCGGCGATGGCCTTCTCGGCCAGGTTCTGCGAGCGCACGGCGAACTCGTCGAGCTCCTTGCGGTCGAGGCCGCGCAGGCGGGCGACGTTCTCGGCCGTCTGGCCCATCGCGATGTAGATGTCGGGGAGCTGGCCGTCCTCGCGCGGGTCGTGCCAGTCCTTCCCGCCCTTGGCGTAGTCGTCGGTGCGCGCGCCCGCGTCGGCGAAGAGCGGGTTGCGGGTGTCGGGGATGTGGTCGGAGGTGCCCTTGGCGAAGCGCGAGACGGTCTCCACGCCGGCAGACACGAAGATGTCGCCCTCGCCTGCCTTGATGGCGTGGAACGCCATCCGCGTGGTCTGCACCGACGACGAGCAGTAGCGGGTGACGGTGGCGCCGGGGACCTCGAGCCCGAGGAGGGTGGTGACCACGCGGGCCATGTTGTTGCCCGACTCGCCGCCGGGCAGGCCGCACCCGAGGAGCAGGTCCTCGATCGTCGTGGGGTCGAGGTCGGGGATCTTGTCGAGCGCCGCCTGCACGGCCAGGGCCGTCAGGTCGTCGGGACGGAAGTCCTTCAGCGAGCCCTTGTTGGCGCGGCCGATGGGGGTGCGGGCTGCGGAAACGATCACTGCCTCGGGCATGGAGAACTCCGGTCACTCGAAAGGTCGAACGGTCTCCCGGCACCCTAGTCCGACGGTCGCCGCGGCGGTGGGTGTGACCGTGTGGCCTACCTCATGCCGGGTCGGCGCCGGTGCCGAGCCCGGCGAGCAGCTGCTCCACGCTCTCGCCGACGAAGGCGCGCCGGCGGCGCGCGGGCAGCAGCAGGGACGCCAGCAGCACCCCGTCGAGCGCCGCGACGAGGGTCTCGGCCGAGGCGCCCTCGTCCTTGCCCGACCGCGCCAGCACGTCACGCACCATGCCGACGAGGTCGGCGCGCCACAGCGCGAAGCGCTCCGCCAGGCTCGGGTCGCGGGTGGCCGCGACGCTGAGCTCGAGCCGGGCGGCAAGCAGGTCGGGCTGGTCCAGCCACCGCGAGAACAGGCGGGAGACCTCGCTGACGGCGCGCTCGTGGTCACCGGGGCACGACGCGAGGCGCGACCCCAGCGCCTGCACGTCGACAGCGAGCCGGGCGGCCACGAAGTCGCCCAGCGCGCCGATGAGCGCCTCCCGCGTGCGGAAGTACGCCGACGAGCTGCCCTCGGGCAGCCCGGCCTCCCGGTCCACCGCGCGGTGGGTCAGGCCGCGGTTGCCCTGCTGGGCCAGCACGGTCGTCGCCGCCGCGAGGATCTCGCGCCGACGGGGAGACAGCTCCTCGCGGTCCGGACTCACGCCTCGTGCCTCCTGCCTTCGCGTCGGTGACGCAGGACACTACCGCGCGGACTTGCACTACGTATGTAGAAGAGTAGCCTTCTACATACGTAGAAATCCTACGGTCATGGAAAGGAACCGACCATGCAGCTCCTCGACCCCACCGCCGTCATCACCCTCCTCGTCGTCGTCGGCATCGCCGCCCTCGCCGCTGTCGCGCTGGCCGCGGTCGCGCTCCCCGCCGCCCTCCGCGAGACGCGCCGCGACCGCCAGGTCCGCCGCGAGTCGATCCCGGCCTACTACGGCCGCCTGCACTTCGCTCACTGAGCTCCCGCGGCGAGACTGCCGCACCGGCCCACGCCCCGACCGCGCATCTCTGCGACGATCGGGGCGTGCGTCATCTCTACCGCTGCCCGCTGAGGTGGGCCGACCTCGACCTCCTGGGCCACGTCAACAACGTCACCTACGTCGACTACCTCCAGGAGGCGCGGGTCGACATGTTCCGCACCCACTCCCCGGGCGCGAGGGCCGACGACCTGGCCGAGGGCGTGGTGGTGGTGCGCCACGAGGTCACCTACGTCTCCTCCCTGACCTTCGGCCCCGACCCGGTCTCGATCGAGTGCTGGGTCACCGAGATCCGCGCCGCGAGCTTCACCATGGGCTACGAGGTCTTCGCCGAGGACGAGGCGGGGGAGCGCACGGTCTACCTGCGGGCGCGCACCGTGCTGACGCCTTACGTCTTCGCGACCGAGCGCCCACGGCGCCTGCACGCCGAGGAGAAGTCGTCGCTCGCGCGCCTGCTCGAGCCCGACGAGCCCGTGCGGCCACCGGCCCCGCCGGAGGTCGTCGAGGTCCCGGGGGGCCACTACCCGGTGCACGTGCGCTTCAGCGACGTCGACGTCTACGGGCACGTCAACAACGTGAAGTACTTCGAGTACTTCCAGGAGGCCCGCATCCAGCTCATGGTCTCCCAGGGGCGTGAGCTCGGCGGGGGCCACCACCTCGTCGTGGCGCAGACCGACGTCGACTACCGGCGTCCGATCCTCTTCCGGCCCGAGCCCTACGACTGCCGCACGTGGGTGTCGCGGATCGGCACCACGTCGGTCGTCTTCGAGTCCGTGGTGCGCGACGGCGACGAGGTGCTCGCGCGTGCTCGCGTGGTCGGGGTGTGCATCGACAGCGCGACCGGTCGCCCGGCGCCGGTGCCCGACGAGCTCCGGTCGCTGGTGGGTGCGGGCACCGGGACCTAGGCCTGCTCGAGGGTGTTGACCATGAACTGGGCGGCGTGGGTGACGTAGTCCCAGAAGCGCTCGTCCTGCTCGGGCGTGAGGTCGGCGGCGTCGAGCCCGGCCCGGAAGTGCACCAGCCAGCGCTGGGCGGCCGCGGGCGTCACCTCGAACGGAGCGTGCCGCATCCGCAGGCGCGGGTGCCCGCGCGTCTCGGAGTACGTCGACGGGCCGCCCCAGTACTGCACGAGGAAGAGCGCGAACCGCTCCTCGGCCGGGCCGAGGTCCTCCTCGGGGTACATCGGCCGCAGCACCTCGTCGGTGGCCACACCCTCGTAGAAGCGGTGCACGATCGCGCGGATCGTCTGCTCGCCGCCGATCTCGTCGTAGAAGGTGGTGGTCACGCCTCCCATTGTCCCCGGCGGTCGGGGGCGACGACCGCCGGGGGCCAGCAGCGGCTAGACGTCCTCGGTGGCCTCGACGGAGGCCGCTGACGGAGCGCTCTCCTGCCACAGCACGCGCTGGGCCACCGCGAGGTTGATCCCCTCGTGCTCGAAGCGCGCCTTCACGCGCTCGCGCATCGCCCGCGCCACGCCCCACTGCTCCATGGGTGCGGTCTTCAGGGTGACTCGTACGACGATGCCGTCGACGCCGAGGGACTCCACGCCCCACACCTCGGGCTGCTCGATGATCAGGCCCTTGAAGTCGTCGTCCTCCCAGAGGTCGCGCGCGACCTCCTCGAGCACGCGGCGCACGCGCACGAGGTCCTCGGTGTAGCCCACGGTCACGTCGAGCACGGTGCGTGCCCAGTTCTGGCTCATGTTGCCCACGCGCAGGATCTCGCCGTTGCGGACGTACCAGACGGTGCCGTTGACGTCGCGGAGCCGGGTCACCCGCAGGCTCACTGCCTCGACGGTGCCCGAGGCCTCGCCGAGGTCGACCACGTCGCCCACGCCGTACTGGTCCTCGAAGATCATGAAGATGCCGGAGAGGAAGTCCTTGACCAGCGTCTGCGAGCCGAAGCCGAGGGCGACGCCGATGATGCCGGCGCTGGCGATGAGCGGCGCGATGTCGTAGCCCAGCTCGGAGACGAACATCAGCGCGATCACGGTGAAGATGACACCGCTCACGATGCTCTTGAGCAGCGATCCCATCGTCGCCGCACGCTGGACGCGCCGGGTGTAGCCCGGGTCCTCGCGCAGGTTGAGCGCGGCGCCCACCTTGCCGCCGGCGATGGCGCGGCTGAGCCGGTTGGGGAGCATGCCGACCTCGGCCCGCTTCACGACCCGGTCGATCACCCGGTGGAGCAGCCACCGGACCAGGAGTCCGATCAGGATCAGTCCCACCAGGGCGCTCGGCTTGCCGACGATCCAGTCGGTCACCGTGGCGAGCTGCGCGTTGCCGGTCCGCTCGAGGACCCAGGTGCACAGCTGCTCGTCGCTCGAGCACGTCATGAGGGGGTTGGCTCCGCTCCCGGAGACCTCGGTCACGTGGATGATCGGGGCAATGAGGGGGTGAGGCATGCCCGCCAGTATGGGCGATAGGCTTCAGCCCGTGACCACGCCCGTCAGCCCCTCGACCCGTTCCAGGCGCTCCCGTTCCAGGTGGACCGGCCGCGCCGCCGTCCTGTCCAGCGCGCCCCTGCTGGCCCTGCTGGCCGCGCCGGCGCACGCCGACGTGCCCGAGGGCTGGGCCGAGGTCAACGACGTCGACGGCCTCCACGCGCTCATGCTGCTGCTGGGCGCCCCGCTGCTGCTCTTCGTGCTGATCGCCCTGGCGGTCTACCTCCCGGCGATGGTGCGCGGCGAGAAGCTGCTGCCCGACCACTCCGGTGGCGAGGGCCAGTGGATCGGCGGTCCCCGCCAGGGGGTCGCCGAGCTCCCCGCGGCCGACGGTGACGACTCGCGGGCGGGTGGCGCCAGTGGCAGCTGGTGACCCGCTGGACGACGGCGACCGGCTCGCCCTCGACAAGGCCATCCGCGTCGCGGAGCAGTCGTGCCGCTTCGAGTTCTCCGTCTACGTCGGTCCGGTCGAGGGTGACGACACCCGCGCGTGGGCCACGCGACTGCACAACCGGCTCGTCGCGCCCGCGCGCAGCGTGCTGATCATGGTCGACCCGCGCCGTCGCGTCACCGAGGTGGTCACCGGCGGCGACGTACGCCGTCACCTGACCGACGCCGAGGTGGAGCTGGCCGTGCTGGCCATGACGTCGGAGTTCGCCTCGGGCAACCTGCTGGCCGGCCTGCAGCGCGGCATCGCGATGCTGGCCGAGCACGCCCGGCCGCAGAACACCCTGCACGCCTGAGCCGACCGGGCACGACCTGCCCGCTCCACCACGACGAAGCCCCCTCGACGTCCGCGTCGAGGGGGCTTCGTCGTGCGTGCTGCAGGTCAGCTCGCGTCGCAGGCCTGGGCGGCGAGGGAGCGGGCGATCTCGGCCCGCGCCTCGCCGACGTAGCGCTGCGCGCCCTTGGGTGCGTCGTTGTCGGCGAGCCACTCGTCGAGGCGCGCCAGCGTCGCCTCCGACCCGAGCGGCCGCGGGAAGCCGAACTCGAGGACGGCCGAGCCCTTGTGGAAGCCCAGGCTGTCGAGGACGGTGCCGGCCGCGGTCAGGAATTTCTCGAGGTAGGGCTCGGTGACGTCCTCCTGGCCGTAGCGGAAGATCGAGAACACCATCTCGCGCATCGTCTCGTTGGGCGTCGCCGGGTCGAGGATCGCGTTCCAGCCCGCCTCCTTGGCCTCCGCGGTGGGCTGCGAGACCCGGGCCGCGGCGGCCATCTCCTGGCCCGAGATGGTCTTGTCGACCTCGAGCTCGGCGTCGATCTCGGCGTCACCGAAGCGACCGGCACGCGCGAGGGCGGTGATGAGCACCCATCGCATGTCCTGGTCGACGGCGAGCCCCTCGACGACGAACGAGCCGTCGAGCAGCCCGATCAGCTCGCCGAGCGCGACGTCGCTGCGTGCAGCGGCCGCGTAGGAGCGCGCGAAGGTCAGCTGGTGGTCGCTGCCGGCCTCGGCCGACAGCAGCAGCTCGCGCAGCCCGGTCTCCCAGGTCGCCCGCAGCTCGTCGCGGTGCGCGGGGTCGGAGTAGGAGTTCACGGCCAGGGCGGTCGACGCCGGGATGCGCGTCACGGCCCAGGCGTCGGACTCCTGCCCGATGTTGGCGAGCACGAGGTCGACCCAGTCGCGCGTGCGCATCTCGCCGTCACGCGTCATGTCCCAGGTCGCGCCCCACACGAGCGCTCGCGGCAGCGAGTCCTCGAAGCTCGACAGCGCCGAGATCGCCGTGGCCAGCGACCGCTCGTCGAGGCGGATCTTGGCGTAGGCGTGGTCCTCGTCGTTGAGCAGCAGCAGCGCCGGCTGCTTGGTCCCGACCAGCTCCGGCACGTCGGTGCTGGCGCCCTCGACGTCGATCTCGAGGTAGTCGCGACGCACCAGACGGCCACCCACCTCGTCGTAGAGGCCGATGCCGAGACGGTGGCGGCGCAGCGTCGGCCAGTCGGCCGGAGCGGTCTGCGCCACCGCGAAGGAGGCGTAGGTGCCGTCCTCGGCGAGCTCGAAGGACGGCGCGAGCGTGTTGACGCCGGCGGTCTGCAGCCACTCCTGCGCCCAGCCCTGCAGCTCGCGTCCCGACGACTTCTCGAGCGTGGCGAGCAGGTCCTTGAACTCCGGGTTGCCGTACTCCCACTCCTTGAAGTAGGCGCGCAGGCCCTCGAGGAAGGGCTCGAGGCCGACCCAGGCGACCAGCTGCTTGAGCACCGAGGCGCCCTTGGCGTAGGTGATCATGTCGAAGTTGACCTCGACCGCGTGCAGGTCGACGTTGTCGGCCGCGATGGGGTGGGTCGAGGGCAGCTGGTCGGCGCGGTAACCGGTCTGCTTGCGCGCGTTGGCGAAGCCGGTCCAGGCGTCGTCGAACTCGGTGGCGTTGGCCTCGCACCAGTAGCAGGCCCACTCGGCGAACGACTCGTTGAGCCAGAGGTCGTCCCACCACTTCATCGTCACCAGGTCGCCGAACCACATGTGGGCCATCTCGTGGGTGATGACCGAGGTGCGGAACTCGAAGAACGAGCGCGGCTGGCGGCTGCGGGGGAGGTATTCGTCGCGCAGCGTCACGCAGCCGGCGTTCTCCATCGCGCCGGCGTTGTACTCGGGGACGTAGAGCTGGTCGTACTTCCCGAAGGGGTAGGGGTAGTCGAACTGCTCCTCGAAGAACGCGAAGCTCTGCTTGGTCAGCTTCACCAGCTCCGCGGTGTCCATGTGCTCCTTGAGCGACTGGCGGCAGTAGTGGCCCAGCGGGATGGTGCCGAACTTGCCCTCGTAGGTGTCGAACTCGCCGTGGTACTCGCCGGCGACGATCGCGGTGATGTAGGTCGACATCTTCTTGGTGGTCGGGAAGCTCCACACCGACGCGCCACCCTCGAGCTCGCGCGGCTCCGGCGTCGCGGCGTTGGAGACCACGACCCAGTGCGACGGCGCGGTGACGTTGAAGGTGAAGACCGACTTGAGGTCGGGCTGCTCGAAGGTGGTGAACACGCGGCGGGCGTCGGGCACCTCGAACTGGCTGTAGAGGTAGACCCGGTCGTCGGCCGGGTCGACGAAGCGGTGCAGGCCCTCGCCGGTGTTGGAGTAGGCGCAGTCGGCGGTGACGACGAGCGTGTTGGTCGCCTCGAGGTCGTCGAGCGCGATGCGGCTGTCGGCGTACGCCGTCGCCGGGTCCAGGCTGCGGCCGTTGAGCGTGATCTCGCGGACCGTCGGCGCGACCAGGTCGGCGAAGGTGCTCGCGCCGGGCTGGCGGCAGGCGAACTCCAGGGTGGTGACGGAGACGAACGTGCCCTGGTCGGGCCGGGTGGCGCTGGTGAGGTCGAGGTCGACGGTGTACGACGTGACGTCCAGCAGGGAGGCGCGGGTCGCGGCCTCGTCGCGGGTGAGGTTGGTTCCAGGCATGCAGCGCATCCTGCCACCGGGGCGGTGGAATACCGACGGCGCGTGAGCACTTGTGCCAGTCATGGCTACTGCTGACTTCTGGTTCGACCCGCTCTGCCCGTTCGCCTGGATCACCTCGCGCTGGATCACCGAGGTCGAGCAGGTCCGCGACATCGACGTGCAGTGGCACGTGATGTCGCTGGCCTACCTCAACAAGGACAAGGACATCCCGGACGGCTACCGCGAGATGCTCGCCGGCAAGGAGAAGCCGGTCCGCGTCGCGATCAAGATCGCCGAGGACTTCGACAACGCCACCCTGGGCCGGTGGTACACCGCGATCGGCACCCGCCGCCACAACAACGGCGAGGAGCTCGACCGCGAGATGGTCGCCGCCTCGCTCGCCGACGTGGACCTGCCGGCCGACCTCATCGAGGCCTGGGACGACGCCTCGCTCGACGAGCTGGTGGCCAAGAGCCACCACGAAGGCATGGACGCCGTCGGCGACGACGTCGGCACCCCGACGATCCACATCAACGGCTCAGCCTTCTTCGGCCCCGTGCTGTCGAAGATCCCGCGCGGCGAGGAGGCCGGCGAGATGTGGGACGGCGCCGTCGCCCTGGCGAAGTTCCCCTACTTCTACGAGCTCAAGCGCTCGCGGACCGGCGACCTCGACTTCTCCTGATCCGACCGGTGTCCCGCCGCCGCCACCCGGGGAGACCGGGTGGCGGGCGGTCACTAGGCTTGCGCCCATGACTCGTGTCCTGTCTGCCGTCGCCTGGCCGTACACCAACGGCCCGCGCCACATCGGCCACGTGGCCGGTTTCGGCGTGCCCTCCGACGTCTTCAGCCGCTTCATGCGGATGGCGGGCCACGACGTGCTGATGGTCAGCGGCACCGACGAGCACGGCACCCCGATCCTGGTGCTGGCCGACAACGAGGGCGTCGCGCCGCGCGAGCTGGTCGACAAGTACAACCAGGTCATCGTCGACGACCTGTGCGGCCTGGGCCTGTCCTACGACCTGTTCACCCGCACCACCACGGGCAACCACTACTCCGTGGTGCAGGAGATGTTCGAGACCTGCCGGCGCAACGGCTACATGGTCGAGAAGACCACCCAGACCGCGATCAGCCCGTCGACCGGTCGCACCCTGCCCGACCGCTACATCGAGGGCACCTGCCCGATCTGCAAGTACGCCGAGGCGCGCGGCGACCAGTGCGACAACTGCGGCAACCAGCTCGACGCCACCGAGCTGATCAACCCGCGCTCCAAGATCAACGGCGAGACGCCCGAGTTCACCGACACCCAGCACTGGTTCCTCGACCTGCCTGCCCTGGCCGAGGCGCTGGCGGAGTGGCTGGACCAGCGCGAGGCGACGGGCCTGTGGCGCCCCAACGTCATCAAGTTCAGCCAGAACATCCTCAAGGAGATCCGCCCGCGCGCGATGACGCGCGACATCGACTGGGGCATCCCGGTGCCCGGCTGGGAGGACCAGCCGACCAAGCGCCTCTATGTCTGGTTCGACGCCGTCATCGGCTACCTCTCGGCGTCCATCGAGTGGGCCCGCCGGCTCGCCGAGAAGGAGGGGACCAGCCCGGACAAGTGGCGTGAGTGGTGGAACGACTCCGAGACGGAGTCCTACTACTTCATGGGCAAGGACAACATCGTCTTCCACTCCCAGATCTGGCCCGCGGAGCTCCTGGCCTACAACGGCCAGGGCGACAAGGGCGGCGACCCCGGGACGTTCGGCACGCTCAACCTGCCCACCGAGGTCGTCTCCAGCGAGTTCCTGACCTTCGGCGACTCCCAGTTCAGCACCAGCCGCGGCAACGTCATCTACGTCGGTGACTTCCTCGCCCGCTACGGCCCCGACGCGCTGCGCTACTACATCTGCGCGGCCGGCCCCGAGACCTCGGACGCGGCCTTCACGTGGGCCGACTTCGTGACCCGCAACAACTCCGAGCTGGTCGCGGGCTGGGGCAACCTGGTCAACCGCACCGCCACCATGGTCGCCAAGAGCTTCGGCGAGATCCCCGCTGCCGGGCCGCTCGAGGAGGTCGACGAGCAGGTGCTCGCCACCGTGCGCGACGGCTTCGCCTCCGTCGGCGGCCTCATCGAGAAGCACCGCCTGCGCGCTGCCGTCGCCGAGGCGATGCGGGTGGTCGGCGAGGTGAACAAGTACCTCACCGTCACCGAGCCCTACAAGATGAAGGACGAGTCGCAGCGCGAGCGGCTCGCCACGGTGCTGCACGTCGCCACGCAGTGCGTGAGCGACTGCAACACGCTGCTCGCGCCCTTCCTGCCGCACGCCGCCAACAAGGTGCACGCCGTGCTCGGCGGCGAGGGCGAGCTCATGCCGATGCCCCGCGTCGAGCAGGTCGACGAGCTCGAGCCCGGCAACGGCGCGGGCCACACGTCGTACTCGATCATCACCGGTGAGTACTCCTCGACCCCCGCGTGGGAGTCGCGTCCGGTGGTGGCAGGCACGAAGATCGAGAAGCCGACGCCGGTCTTCACCAAGCTCGACCCGTCGATCATCGAGGAGGAGCTGTCCAGATGAGCGCTGAGATGTATCTCCCGCACTTCGTGGTGAAGCAGAAGCTCACCATGATGATCAACCGCTACGAGGTCTCCGAGTCCGACGCGGCCGGCAACCCGACGCGGCTCATGGCCCTGGCCGAGCAGAAGCGGATGGCCTTCAAGGAGCAGGTCACCTTCTTCTCCGACGCGGGCAGGTCGCGCGCGGTCTTCGGGTTCAAGGCCCGCAAGAAGCTCGACCTCAACGCCGGCTACGACATCACCGACGAGTCGGGCGCCCAGATCGGCTTCTTCAAGAAGGACTTCGGCGCCTCGCTGCTGCGCTCGACCTTCCACGTCGAGGGCCCGGGCTACACCGGCACCGGCCGCGAGCGCAACCAGGTGGTGGGCCTGCTGCGCCGCTTCACCGACGTCGACTTCATCCCGATCCACTTCGACTTCGTCGACCCCGAGGGCAACGCCCTGTTCTCGGTGGAGCGCAAGATGTCCATCGGCGACCGCTACCGCGTCACGGTCCCCGACGAGCGGGTCGACTTCCGGGTCGCGGCGGCGGTCGCCGTCGCGCTCGACGCGCTCATGTCGCGCTGAGCCCGCGGTGATGTACCCCGAGGTGCGCGCGGCGGTCAAAGCCGACGCCGGTCCCGACCTCGGCGCGCCGGGCTTCGACCTGGCCGCGCACCGCGAGGAGGTCCGGCTCGCCAACCTCGCGCTGCCCCGCGAGGACGTCGCCGCGGTCGCGGACGTCGACGCCGACGGTGTGCGCTGCCGGCTCTACACGCCGGCCGACGCCGTCCCGGGCCTCGTCGTCCACGCGCACGGCGGCGGCTTCGTGCTCAACGACATCGACGTCCACGACGGCGTCTGCCGCCGCTTCGCCAACCGCCTGCGGCGCCAGGTCCTGAGCGTCGACTACCGCCGCCCGCCCGAGGCGAAGTTCCCCGCCGCCCCCGACGACCTCGACACCGTGGTCGGGTGGCTGCGCCGCACCGGCCTCCCGGGGCCGTACGCCGCCCACGGCGACTCCGCGGGCGCCAACCTCGCCCTGGTCGCCGCGCTGCGCCACCCGGGCTTCTTCCGGGCGGTGGCCCTGGTCTACCCCTTCCTCGACCCGCGGGCCGGCTTCGCCTCGTGGAGCGAGGGTGCGGAGTCCGGCTTCGACCGGGCCGAGGCGCGGTGGTACTGGGAGCACTACGCCCGCAGCGAGGCCGACTACGACGACCCCGACCTCGCGCCGCTGCTGTCCGACCGGCTGCACACCCTCCCGCCCACCTTCGTGGCCACCGCCGAGCACGACCCGCTGCGTGACGAGGGGGAAGAGCTGGCCCGCCGCGTCGCGGAGGCCGGCGTGGAGACCGTCGGGATCCGCTGCCTGGGCCAGGTCCACGGCTTCTGGCGGCACGCGCATTTCACTGCCTCCGAGCCGCTGGTGCGCCAGGTCGCCGGGTGGCTCGACCAGCACCTCATCTGAGCGGGAACGGTCGACGCATGGCCCCGCGCATGACCGTGCACTTCCAACCCCGGTTGGCGCTCCGGCGTCTCCACGGTCATCGATGCCCTGGCTGACGACGCTCACCCCCGCCCGGCTCGCCGCGGCGGCCAGCCGTGGCGACCACGACCCGCAGGCGGTGAAGTGGTTGTGGCACTGCCTGGCCAGGTTCGGCAGGCAGGACGCGCCTACGACGCCAGAGTGAAGCTGCTCGCGAGCCGGAGCTCGCAGGGTGAATAGTCCCAGCCTCCGGCTGGCCCTCCGGGCAGGGGTGGGGCGGTGGATCGCAGGATGCGGAGGTGCTGGGTGACGCCATGGACCTCATGGCGGGCGTCTGGTGGCGTCTGGGAGACCCAGGAGGTCCAGCCGGGGGTTTCCTTGAGGTAGTTGCAGCGCTCGCAGAGCCCTTGGCCGTTGGATGCGTGGGTGGCGCCGCCCGCGGCGGCGCCCTCGACGTGGTCGAGATGGCGGATCGCGGCATTGCAGCCGGGAGTGCGGCAGGTGCCGCCGTCGCGGAGGGTGAGGAGCTCGGCCAGGAGGCCGTCGAAACGACGGCTGCTGGACTCCATCGCCACGAGGGCCCGCTCGTGTGGTGTCGCGAAGAGGCGGCGGAGGCTGGCCTTGGCGGCGGCGCTCGCGCGGCGGACGAGGTCAGTGCAGAAGGCGGCCGGCAGGAGGCCGGCGCCGGGGATCAGGCCGGGCTCGGTGCCGTCGCCGAGGAGGGACTCGACGCCGACGACGAGGTTGACCCGCACGGCCGGTGCGTCGTTGGCGGGGTCGCGGCCCGTGATCCGAGCGGCGAGGGTGTCGGCGCGGACCTGGCCTGCGGTGCGCGGGTCGCCGTCGGTGCGGGCGGTCGCGACGGCGGCGTCGAGGGCGGAGCGGACCGTCGCGAGGACCTCGAGAGGAAGGACAGCGGTGAGCCGGCCGGTGCCGTCGTCGTGCCGGCGTGACGTGACGCGGCGGTCGGCGCGAGCTCGGTGGTATCGCCGGGTCTCTGCCTCGGCCGCGATCGTGAGGCAGGAGCGACGCACGGTCTCTCGCAGCCGCACGTCGCCGAGGCCGGCCAGCCGTGAGGCGAGGTCGTCGTCGACCGCGCGGCGCTGCTCGGGCACCAGGTGGGCCACCTCGCGGGCGACGGCGAAGGCCCGGTCCTCGGTCAGCTCCCCGCGCGCGAGCGCAGCAAGCGTCAGGGGCAGGTCGTCACGCAGCCGGCGCGACAGCAGCACCCGCTGCTCGCCCGCGTGGGGGCTGGCCAGGGTGGACAGCGCCACCTCGGCGCCGATCGACATCGCCCGCGGCGGCGTACGACGCCCCGACACTGGCGCGTCCTCGCTGTCACAGGTGTCGGCGAAGGTCGCAGTGACCGCGACCTGGGCTGCCGAGGCGGCGGCCTTGATCCGCTCCAGGGCTTCGAGCTGGTCGAGATGCTCGACCGGAAGGTCAGCCGGGACAAGGTCGGCGAGAAGGTCAGCCAGCGCGTGAAGGTCCTCGCACTGCCATGTGTTGGTGGTCTGCTGCGCCGTCATCCACCTCCCCTTCCGTGATCTCGAACGTGTTCTGATCATGGCAGGAGCCACCGACAGTGGTCGGCGTCCGCACAGGGCAGGTTCGGCGCCTCCACCTCACGTTCACGACCGTCGGCGCGCTCTGCCAGACTTTTCCCATGCGCGTTCACCTGGGCTCCGACCACGCCGGCCTCGAGCTGAAGGACCACCTGCTGCACTGGCTGGTCGACCACGGCTACGAGGCCGTCGACCACGGCCCGTTCGTCTACGACGCCCTCGACGACTACCCCGTCTTCTGCCTCCGGGCCGGCGAGGCGGTCGCCGCCGAGCGCGCCGAGGGCCAGGACAGCCTCGGCGTCGTGATCGGCGGATCCGGCAACGGCGAGCAGATCGCGGCCAACAAGGTCACCGGCATCCGGTGCGCGCTCGTGTGGTCGGAGGAGACCGCCGTGCTCGCGCGCGAGCACAACGACGCCAACGTCGTCTCGGTGGGCGGGCGGATGCACTCGGTCGACGAGATGACCCGCTTCGTCGAGGTCTTCCTCACCACCTCCTTCCCCGGCGACGAGCGCCACGTGCGCCGCATCGGCCAGCTGACGACGTATGACGAGTCGCACGAGCTGCCGCCGCTGCCCGAGTCGGCCCTGCGCGGTCCCGCCGGCGAACCCGACGACCGCACGGATGCCTGAGGGCCACACCCTCCGCCGGCTGGCCGACGACCTCACCGCCGCGTTCGCGGGGCGGGTGGTGCAGGTGACCTCGCCGCAGGGACGCTTCGCCGCCGACGCCGCGCTGGTCGACGGCTCCCGCCTCCTCGGTGCGGACTCGGCTGGCAAGCACCTCTTCGTCGAGCTGGAGGCCGAGCGCTTCGTGCACGTCCACCTGGGGCTGATCGGCACCTTCGACGTGCACGCGGGTGTCGAGGAGGTGCCAGCACCGGTCGGCCAGGTGCGGTTGCGGCTGGTGGCCGCGGGTGACGGCGACCCCCGCGGGACGTCGTACGCCGACCTGCGCGGCGCCATCGTGTGCGACCTCATCGGCCCCGATCGCCGTGCGGAGGTGCTGGGGCGGCTGGGGCCGGACCCGCTGCGCCCCGACGCCGACCCCGAGGTGGCCTGGCGCCGGATCTCGCGCAGTCCGCGGCCGATCGGCGACCTGCTCATGGACCAGAAGGTGCTGGCGGGGGTGGGCAACGTCTACCGCGCCGAGGTGCTCTTCCGTCACCGCATCCACCCGCTCCGTCCGGGCAGCACGCTGCGCGTGGGCCAGTGGCGTGCGATGTGGGCCGACCTGGTCGAGCTGATGGCCGAGGGCGTGCGCACCGGGCGGATCGACACCGTGCGCCCCGAGCACACCCCCGAGGCGATGGGCCGCGAGCCCCGCAAGGACGATCACGGGGGAGAGGTCTACGTCTACCGGCGCACCGCCATGCCGTGCCTGCTGTGCGGCTCGGCCGTCCGCACCGCGGAGCTCGCCGGACGCAACAGCTTCTGGTGTCCGCGATGTCAGCCCACGTTCCGTTCCCGCGCCGTACAGTCTGCGTCCAAGGACACCACGACGTCGCGAGGAGCCCGGCCATGAGTGCTGCTCGCGCGCAGCGGCCCCGCCCCGACGTGCGCCAGCGCCTGGAGGGCCTGCTCAACCGGGTCGTGCCGCGCGGGTCGCGGGTGCTGGTGCTCCTCGTGCTCAGCACCTTGCTCATCGGCACGGCCATCTGGCTCTTCGACGAGGTGCCGCTCAACCTGCTGCTGGTGCCCCTCGTGGTGTCGAGCCTGATGCTCGGGCCGCGCCACCTGCCGTGGTTCGTGGTGTTCGTGCTCGCCGTGCTCGCAGGCGTCGTGCCCAGCCAGGACATCAACGTGCGCATCTCGCTCACCGTGATCACGATCTTCGGCCTCGGCTTCCTCGTGCTGATGTCGTCGTTCCGGCGCTCGCGCCTCGGCGTCGCCGGCATCCAGGGCGAGACGATGTTCGTCGACCTGCGCGACCGGATCCTGCGCCAGGGCGGCATCCCCGCGCTGCCCGACGAGTGGTACGCCGCCGCCGAGCTGCGGTCCGCGGGCGGCACCCCCTTCGCGGGCGACTTCGTGGTCGCCTCCCGTGTGGGCGACCGGCTCGAGGTCGCGGTCGTGGACGTCTCCGGCAAGGGCCAGGGCGCCGGCACCCGGGCGCTCCTCCTCTCCGGCGCGATCGGCGGCCTGCTGAGCGCGCTGCCGCCGGCCGAGTTCCTCACCGCCGCCAACACGTTCCTGCTGCGCCAGGACTGGGACGAGGGGTTCGCGACCGCGATCCACCTGTCCCTCGACCTCGCCACCGGCCACTACGACATCCGCAGCGCCGGGCACCCGCCGGCCGCCCTGCGCCACGCCGGGTCGGGGCGCTGGGAGGTGCTCGACTCCGAGGGGCCGGTCCTGGGGCTCATCGACGGCGCCACGTTCGAGGCGGTGTCGGGGGTGATGCGCCATGGCGACGCCATGCTGCTCTACACCGACGGCATGGTGGAGACCCGCACCCGCGACATCGGTCTGGGCATCGACCGGATGCTCGGGCAGGCCGAGCGGCTGCTGCGCGGGGAGTTCGAGGGCGGGGCCAGGCGTCTGGTCGAGTCGCTCGGCTCGCGCAACGACGACCGCGCGCTGCTGCTGGTGCACCGGCGCTGACCCTCGTGGGCCGGCTCCGGACGTGGAGTGTGGGCGGCGCCCGCGCGTGTGGCACCATGACTCCCGCACCGGCGTCGACGACGCCGCGGTGCAGCGCGGATGTAGCTCAATGGTAGAGCCCCAGTCTTCCAAACTGGCTACGCGGGTTCGATTCCCGTCATCCGCTCCAAGCAGGTGCCGGACCGCCGCACGGGCGGCCCGGAGCCGGCTTGGCGGGGCGTAGCGTAGTGGCTAGCGCGCCTGCTTTGGGAGCAGGAGACCGCAGGTTCGAGTCCTGTCGCCCCGACCCCTCGAAGGGCGTGATTCGGCGTGTGGTGGCGCCCTCGATAGACTCTGGTGGTTTGCGGTCGTCGGGTGTATGAGCCCTGGCGATGCCGCACGTCCCCCCGACCATCTGCATCAGGAGACATTTGTGAAGAGCGCCGTCGAGAACTTGAGCCCGACCCGGGCCAAGCTGACCGTCGAGGTGCCCTTCGAGGAGCTCAAGCCGAGCCTCGACGCGGCGTACCAGAAGATCGCGAAGCAGATCAACGTCCCCGGCTTCCGCCGCGGCAAGGTCCCGCCGGCGGTCATCGACCGCCAGGTCGGTCGCGGTCCGGTCCTCGACGAGGCGATCAACGCCGTCGTGCCCCAGTCCTACATGGCCGCGCTGCAGGAGCACGACCTCGAGCCGCTCGCGCAGCCCGAGATCGAGGTCACCAAGTTCGAGGACAACGAGTCCCTCGAGTTCACCGCCGAGGTCGACGTCAAGCCCGACTTCGAGCTCCCGGCCTACGACGGCCTCGAGGCCAGCGTCGAGGACATCGAGATCAGCGACGCCGACGTCGACGAGCAGGTCGAGGCGCTCCGTGAGCGCTTCGGCACCCTCGTGCCGGTCGAGCGCGCGGCCGCCGACGGCGACTTCGTCACCATCGACCTGGTCGCGGCCAAGGAGGGCGAGGCCGTCGAGGGCGGCGAGGTCACCGGCATGTCCTACAAGGTCGGCCGCGGCGGCATGATCGACGGTCTCGACGAGGCCCTGGCCGGTCTCAGCGCCGGCGAGGAGA
Organism: Nocardioides sp. Soil774; assembly: GCF_001428125.1. Taxonomy (GTDB): domain Bacteria; phylum Actinomycetota; class Actinomycetes; order Propionibacteriales; family Nocardioidaceae; genus Nocardioides. Next base: position 294,350 of record NZ_LMSM01000009.1, read on the forward strand.
AGACCTTCGACTCCGAGCTCGTGGGCGGCGACCTGGTCGGCGAGCCCGTGCAGGTCACCGTCAAGATTACCGCCGTGCAGGAGCAGCAGCTGCCTGAGTACGACGACGAGTTCGCCCAGCTCGCCTCCGAGTTCGACACCGCCGAGGAGCTCACCGCCGACGTGCGCGAGCGCCTCGGTCGCGGCAAGCGTCTCGAGCAGGCCGCCGCCGCGCGCGACGCCGTGCTCGAGGCCCTGCTGGAGAAGGTCGAGATCCCGCTCCCCGAGGTGATGGTCACCGACGAGCTCAACGCCCGTCGCGCCAACGTCGAGCAGCAGCTCGGCTTCGCCGGCATCACCATGGAGAAGTACCTCGAGGACGAGGGCCAGACCCAGGAGGAGTTCGAGGCCGACCTCGACCGCCGCGTGCGTGACGCCGTCGCCGCGCAGTTCATCCTCGACAAGATCGCCAAGAAGGAGGAGTTCGGCATCGACCAGGCCGAGCTCTCCGAGCACCTCGTGCGCCGTGCCCAGCAGTCCGGGCAGGACCCGCAGGAGTTCGCCAACCACATGTTCGAGCACAACCACATCCCCGAGCTCGTGCAGGAGATCCTGCGCGGCAAGGCGCTGGCCACGATCGTCGAGGCGGCGACCGTCAAGGACGCCTCGGGCAACGTGGTCGAGCTGAAGAACCTGCGCCCCGACGGCACCATCGGCGAGCCGGTCGAGGAGACCGCCGCCGAGGCGAGCGACGAGGCCGCTGCGGACGACGAGGCCTGAGCCCCACCGCACGCGCCCGGACCGGCGTCCACCCCTCGGGTGGGCGCCGGTCCTCATTTCCACCAGACCCCCGGAGTCCCCCCTGAGTCCCCCCGGAACTCGCTCAGGCGGTCCGCGCGAGCACGTCGAGGGCGTAGCGCGCGACACCGGCGCGCTGCGCCGACCAGTGGTCCCACGCGTGTCGCTGCTCCTCGCCCAGCCCGTCACCGGCCTCGAGGCGGTCCGCCTCGGCCACCATCTCGGTGGGCAGGCTGGGCAATCCGTTGAACAGCATCAGGCTCACCGCGTGCGAGCGCCTCAGGACGTCGTCCGCGACCTCCAGCCCCTCGTCGGCGAGCCCGGCGGCGTACGCCGTCAGGCAGGCCTCGGCCAGCTCGGGCAGGTCGTCGGCGTCGCGCCGCGCGACCTGGATGTCGCCGACCAGGAGCTGCGACAGGTCGAACCCGACCGGCTGCGAGCGCCAGAAGCCGTAGTCGATCAGCGTGAAGCCGGGACGGTCCGGGTGCCGCAGCAGGTTGTTGGGGCAGGCGTCGCCGTGTGCGGCGCGGTGGGGGAGCGCAGCGAACTCGGCCGCCAGCGCGTCGAGGTGGCCCGCCACCCCGAGCAGGAGCGTCCGCAGGTCGCCGAAGTGGGGAGCGACCAGGGGGTGTCGCCACGTGGCGTCGTCGAAGAGCCCCGGCAGCACCGTGTGGGCGATGCGCCCCTCGACGAAGTAGTGGATGTGCCACTCCTGCGGGTCGAGGTCGGCGAGGTCGCCGACCTCGGCGCTGCCCGCCAGCCGGCCCAGGAGCCGCGCCGCCTCGACGTACGTCGTCCGGTCCCACGGCGCGTCGTCGTGCTCGACGGCCTCGAGCCACAGCACGGCCGTCTCGTCGGGCCGGTCGTCGATGTGCAGGGCCCGCGGCATGGTGAGGCCGTCGGGCAGGCGCTCGGCGAGGTCCGAGCCGTAGCAGAGCACCTCCGCGCGCCACGGGACGGTGGTGGCGGCCCACTGCGCCAGCTCGGGGGGCAGGAAGGCGAACGCCGGTGAGTGGCGCCAGTGGTGCACCCGCTTGACGAAGAGGGTGAACGCGCGAGCGGCTCCGTCGACCTCGGCCGTGCCCCGCACCCAGGTGCGGGCGCCGGTGAGGATGGAGGGGACGTCGTAGGCGACGGGCTCGGCGGTGGACTCGAGCAGGGTGACGGCGCGGACGCGCCAGAGGTCGGCCAGCACCGCCTCCAGTGCGGCGTCGGTGACGTCGTCCGGGCCGAGCACCTCGCGCCGGTTCGGCGGCGGCGGCGCGAAAGTTGCTTTCATGAAATGAAAAAGTAAGTTGCTTTCATGACGGTCGTCAAGAGGGTCCCGGCGGCGGAGCCGCACCTGCCCATGATGATGGGGATGGTCTTCTCGCGGCTGCGCGAGCTCCTGGCCCGGGATGCGCCCGACCTGCGGCCCTCCCAGCTGCGGGTGCTGGAGTGGTTGCCGCCCGAGGGGCTGACGATCAGCGAGCTCGCCGAGTGCGTCGACATGACGACGCAGGGGTGTGGGCAGTTCGTGCGCCAGCTCGCCTCGCTCGGCATGGTCGAGGTCGCGGTCGCCGACCACGACGCCCGGGCACGACGCGTACGCATCACCCGCCGGGGGCGGGACGCGCTCGCCCGGTCCGGCCGGGTGCTCGCGGACTTCGAGCAGGCGTGCGAGGCGCGGGTCGGTGCGGAGCGCTGGCGGGTCTTCCGCGAGGTGCTCGCGGAGGTCTCGCTCGCGGAATCCGCTGTGGGCGAACAGAGCGGGTCAGCGCGTGGAAGTGTCCGACCTTCCGGCTAGTGTCGCCAGCGTGAACCAGAACTCCAGCCCAGCCCTCTCGCCCGAGATGAACGGCGCCGGTGGGATGTATGGCCTCGACGACCACATCTACCAGCGCCTCCTCCGTGAGCGCATCGTCTTCCTCGGCTCGGAGGTGCGCGACCAGAACGCCAACGCGATCTGCGCGCAGCTCCTCCTGCTCTCCGCCGAGGACCCGGAGGCCGACATCTTCCTCCACATCAACAGCCCCGGCGGCTCGGTGGACGCCGGCATGGCGATCTACGACACGATGAACTACATCCCCAACGACGTCGCGACCGTCGGCATGGGCCTGGCGGCCTCGATGGGCCAGTTCCTGCTGTGCGCCGGCACCAAGGGCAAGCGCTACGCCCTGCCCCACGCGCGCATCATGATGCACCAGCCCTCCTCGGGCATGGGTGGCTCCGCCTCCGACATCAAGATCCAGGCCCAGCAGTCGCTGCACATCAAGAAGGTGCTGCTCGAGCTGATCGCCGACCACACCGGCCAGAGCGTCGAGCAGGTCATCGCCGACGCCGACCGTGACCGCTGGTTCACCGCCGAGCAGGCCGTCGAGTACGGCCTGGTCGACCAGGTCATCACCAGCGCCCGCGAAGCCGCCGACGAGGGCCGCCCGGCCCGGACCAAGGACTGACGACATGAACTACTACATCCCCCAGTGGGAAGAGCGGACCTCCTACGGGTTCCGTCGCATCGACCCCTACGCCAAGCTCTTCGAGGACCGCATCATCTACCTCGGCACCCCGATCAGCGACGACGTCGCCAACGCGGTGATCGCGCAGCTGCTGTGCCTGGAGACGATGAATCCGGACAGCGACATCAGCATCTACATCAACAGCCCCGGCGGCTCCTTCACGGCGCTCACCGCGATCTACGACACGATGCGGTTCATCAAGCCCGACGTGCAGACCGTGTGCCTGGGCCAGGCCGCCTCCGCGGCCGCGATCCTGCTCGGGAGCGGCGCCAAGGGCAAGCGGATGGCGCTGCCCAACAGCCGCATCCTGATCCACCAGCCCTACACCGAGGGCACCTTCGGCCAGACCTCCGACATCGAGATCCAGGCCAACGAGATCCTGCGGATGCGCGAGCTCCTCGAGCGCATGATCGCCGACTCGAGCGGCAAGGACATCGACCAGGTCAGCCGCGACATCGAGCGCGACAAGATCCTCACCGCCGAGCAGGCGGTCGAGTACGGCCTGATCGACGCGGTCATCGAGTCCCGCAAGGGCGTCCCGGCCCTCACCTGAGGTGCGGAAATGACGGCCCCTGACATCCCGTGTCCGGCCCCCGCTGGGGGCCGGCTCGGGGTACCGTCATGGGGCTCGTCGCAAGGCAGCGCAGTGCAAGGTGTTGAACGCCGGGATCCCCACCCGGCGAGACTGGAGGACACGACTCGTGGCACGAATCGGTGACGGCGGCGACCTGCTGAAGTGCAATTTCTGCGGAAAGAGCCAGAAGCAGGTGAAGAAGCTCATCGCTGGACCCAACGTCTACATCTGCGACGAGTGCATCGAGCTGTGCAACGAGATCATCGAGGAGGAGCTGGCGGAGGGTTCGGAGGTCAGCCTCGAGGAGCTCCCGAAGCCCAAGGAGATCTTCGAGTTCCTCAACTCCTACGTCATCGGTCAGGAGCACGCCAAGAAGTCCCTCGCCGTGGCCGTCTACAACCACTACAAGCGCGTCCAGGCGGGCCTCCAACCGGTGAGCGGCAAGGCCAAGGACGACGTGGTCGAGGTCGCGAAGTCCAACATCCTGGTGATCGGTCCGACCGGCTGCGGCAAGACCTACCTCGCCCAGACCCTCGCCCGCATGCTCAACGTCCCGTTCGCGATCGCCGACGCCACGGCGCTGACCGAGGCCGGCTACGTCGGCGAGGACGTGGAGAACATCCTCCTCAAGCTCATCCAGGCCGCTGACTACGACGTCAAGAAGGCCGAGACGGGCATCATCTACATCGACGAGATCGACAAGGTGGCCCGCAAGTCGGAGAACCCCTCGATCACGCGCGACGTCTCCGGCGAGGGCGTGCAGCAGGCGCTGCTCAAGATGCTGGAGGGCACGACCGCGTCGGTGCCCCCGCAGGGCGGTCGCAAGCACCCGCACCAGGAGTTCATCCAGATCGACACCACCAACATCCTGTTCATCGTGGGTGGCGCCTTCGCCGGGCTCGAGCAGATCATCGAGCAGCGCGTGGGCAAGAAGTCGCTCGGCTTCACCGCCGAGGTGCGCGGCGCAGCCGAGCGCGACGCCGACGACCTGCTCGCGCAGGTGCGTCCCGAGGACCTCACCAAGTTCGGCCTGATCCCCGAGTTCATCGGCCGTCTGCCGCTGATCGCGAGCGTGAACAAGCTCGACCGCGAGGCGCTCGTGCAGATCCTCACCGAGCCGCGCAACGCGCTGGTCAAGCAGTACCAGAAGCTCTTCGACCTCGACGGCGTCGAGCTCGAGTTCACCGACGAGGCCATCGACTCGATCGCCGACGCCGCCCTCGAGCGTGGCACCGGCGCGCGCGGCCTGCGCGCCATCATCGAGGAGGTCCTCCTCTACGTGATGTACGACGTCCCCTCCCGCGGCGACGTCGCCAAGGTGATCGTCACCCGCGAGACCGTCGAGGACGACGTCGCGCCCACCCTCGTGCTGCGCGAGGCCGAGGGCCGCAAGAAGAAGTCGGCCTGAGCGCTCCCCGTAGCCCGAAGTGACTGGTCCGCACTAGTCATTTCGGACTATTCCGGGCCATCGGCTGTGATCACGCGTCATGACCCGGACACACTGGCGTCTCGTCAGCATGTGGGAAGGGGACCCGGTGGGGGTTGACCAGAAGCGGCCGCTCGTGGGGTTCGCTCTCGTGGCGGTGCTCTGCGCCGTCCTGATGAGCCTGTCCATCGGCAAGGGCTTCGGGATCGACGACGTCTTCCGGCCCGGCCGACCGATCGCGACGCCCGCTGCCGATGCCCGTGCGGTGGCGACGCCTGTCGCGCCCCCGGAGCCGAGAGCGGCACCGATCCCCGCCGAGCTGACCGCGCAGCCGCTCACCGCGGCTGCCGCCGCCCCCCAGGTCCAGCCGGTTGCGAAGAGCGCCCCTGCGCCCGAGGCGGCCTCGACCGGCGCGGCCGCGCCCGCACCCGCTGCGGCCCCGGTGGCCCAGCAGGAGACGCAGCAGCAGGCGACCACGACCACGGCCCCCGGCAAGGCGGACCGCAAGGCTGCCCGTGACGCGGCGAAGGCGGACCGCCAGGCTGCCCGTGACGCGGCGAAGGCCGACCGCAAGGCTGCCCGTGACGCGATGAAGGCCGACCGCAAGGCTGCCCGCGACGCGGCGAAGGCCGACCGCAAGGCTGCCCGTGACGCGGCGAAGGCCGACCGCCAGGCTGCCAAGGCTCACGGCAAGAGCTGATCCAGCGGTGGCCCAGCCACCTCTTCCGCCGGCGGATTCAAGCGGTGGATGCAACACCGGTTGGTTTTGGTGGGTTTGACAGTAGTTCGTCGAGTGCTTGTGCTGGTGTCCTCCAGCCGAGGGTCTTGCGGGGTCTGG
>NZ_LMSM01000010.1 GCF_001428125.1 Nocardioides sp. Soil774
AGACCCTCGGCTGGAGGACACCAGCACAAGCACTCGACGAACTACTGTCAAACCCACCAAAACCAACCGGTGTTGCATCCACCGCTTGAATCCGCCGGTCGCGAAGTGTGGCTGGAGCACCGCTGAGATGAGTCAGGGCAGGCGAGGACCCCAGGTGCTGCAGTGTGGCGCCCGGGACGAGCGTCAGGCCGCGGGCCGGGCGGGGTCGCGGCCGATGAACCCCATCAGCCGGTCGACGACGGGGGCGTCGTCGGGGACCGGCACGGCGGGACCGTACTGCCCGGAGTCGCGCAGCACCTGCTCCATCGAGCGCAGTCCCTCGAGCAGCTGGGCCGCGAAGTCGTCGTCGAGGCGGGGCTCCTGGCCGCTCGCGCGGGCGAGGTCCCAGGAGTGCATGAAGACGTCGGAGACGTAGAACTGGTCGATCGCGCGGGCCAGCGGGTGGGTGCCGACGTAGGGGTGGGTGAACGACTCGTCGCCGCGTGTGGCGAGGAGTGCCTGTACGGCGTCGGCGTGGTGGTGCCAGGCCGCCGCGGGGTCGTCGGCGGCGGCCGGACCGGCGGGGAGGGTCACCCCGCCCGCGGAGAGGAACCCGGGCAGCCAGGTGACGAGGTGGTCCACGACGTCGCGGGCGGTCCAGCCCGCGACGGGCGCCGGCGCGGCCCAGTCGGTGGTGGCGTCGACCAGCCGGGAGAGCTCTGCTGCGACCACGGCGTGGCGCTCGGCGGGGGAGTCGGGCAGCGCCATCAGACGGAGCCCTCGGCCAGGATGCGGTCGAGCGCGGCGTAGCCGTCGTTCACACCGGTCTCCATGCCGCTGCGCAGCCAGGCGTCGCGGTCCTCGAAGGAGTCGCACAGGCTCATCGCGTGGAGCCGGGTGCGGCCGTCACCGAGGTCCTCGAAGGTCAGCGTCTCGAGCGCGACGCCGTCGGGCATGCCGTCCCAGGTGAACGTCTGCACGATGCGGTCCTCGCGCACGGTGTGGAAGCAGCCGTGGAACGACGTCTCGAACTCCTCTCGCCCGCCCGTGCCCCGCGCGGTGTAGCTCCAGCTGCCGCCGTCGCGCGCGTCCCAGTGGGTGATGTCGGCGCCGATGTCGGTGGGTCCGACCCACTGGGCGAACAGGGCGGGGTCGGTGTGGGCGCGGAACAGCTGCGCGGGGGTGGCCGTGAAGTCGCGGCGGATGTGGATGGCCGGCACCGTGGCGTCGGGCTCGATGGCGGCTTCGGGGTAGCGGTGGGTCGGGGTGGACTGCGTGGTGGTCATGATGCGGTTCCTTCCTGCTGGGTGGGGCCCTCCGCGTCGTCCTGCATGGCGGCGAGCACCGAGTCGAGTCGGGCGAAGCGCTCCTCGGCCCGGCGGCGGTAGCGCTCGATCCACGCGGTCATGAGGTCGAGCACCTCCGCCTCGAGGTGCACCGGGCGGCGCTGCGCGTCACGGGTGCGGCTGACCAGGCCGGCGTCCTCGAGCACCTTGAGGTGCTTCGACACCGCCTGGAGGCTGACGTCGTAGGGCTCGGCGAGCTCCCCGACGGTGTGGTCGGCCCCGGTGAGGCGCGCCACCATGTCCCTGCGGGTGGGGTCGGCGAGGGCGGCGAAGACGCGGGAGAGCTGGTCGGCCACGACGACCTCCTTGTTCAACTGACTGGTTGAACAAGGCTAGGCCGAGGGAAGGCGATTGTCAACCATCTGGTTGAACAAGGTCAGGGGACGCGGACGGTGCGGGTCGTGGCCTTCCCGCACTCGGCGACCCCCGGGCTGTAGGACGGAGCGACCGTGACGTAGTAGCGCGCCCCGCGGGGGACCTTCAGCCGCGCGCGACCGGCGTAGGACACGTTGCCGCCGAGCTGCTTGAAGTCGGCGTGCGGCCGCACCCGCCACAGCACGAACCGGGCGCGGGAGGAGCACGCGGACACCTCCGAGGTCACCCGCAGCTGCAGCCGGTGCTTGCCGGCGAGCCACCGCAGTGACGCCGAGCGGGAGACCGTCGGGCAGCCGGTGGGGGTGGCGGCCGCGACCGTCGGGCACCCGTCACCGGCGTCGGGCACGCCGTCGCCGTCGGTGTCGGTGTCGGCCGCGCGGGCGTGCGCGCCCGGGGCGCCGTCGGCGTACGCCGACCACGCAGCCTCGGCTGCCCCGGTCGCCCCCAGCGACAGCGGGAGGACGAGGAGGAGGACGGCGAGCCGGGCGGTGCCACGCAGCGAGACCATGCACCAGACTAACCGGGCGCTCGGGGCGAACGCCTAAGATCGCCCCGTGCGCCTGCGGATCGACTGTGCCTACGACGGCACGGACTTCTCCGGCTGGGCCGCCCAGCCCGGTCGTCGTACGGTCCAGGGCGAGCTCGAGCAGGCACTGGCCACCGCGCTGCGGCTGCCGGAGGTGCGCGTCACGGTCGCCGGGCGGACCGACGCCGGCGTGCACGCGCGCGGCCAGGTGGCGCACCTCGACGTCGACCGTGACGTGGTGGAGGCCTCCGCCGGCCGGTCGAGCGACACGCCTCTCGATGCCCTGGCACGCCGCGTCGACGGCATCGCGCCGCCCGACCTGCGCGTGCGGCGGGTGAGCGAGGCGCCCGAGGGCTTCGACGCCCGCTTCTCCGCGACTTGGCGCCGCTACGCCTACCGCATCGCCGACGCGCCCGGGCTGGCCGATCCGCTGGTGCGCAGCCACGTGCTCGCCTGGCCCCGTCCGCTCGACCTCGAGGCGATGAACGACGCCTGCGCCCCGCTGCTCGGCCTCCAGGACTTCGCCGCCTTCTGCAAGCGCCGCGAGGGCGCCACCACCGTGCGCACGCTGCTCGACCTCCACTGGGCGCGCGACGCGTCCGGCATCGCCGTCGGCTCCGTGCGCGCCGACGCCTTCTGCCACAACATGGTCCGTGCGCTCGTCGGCAGCCTGATCGAGGTCGGGGAGGGGCGCCGGCCCGCGACGTGGCCGGCCGAGGTGATGGCGGGCCGCCGGCGCGACGCCGGCGTGAGGGTGATCCACCCGCACGGCCTCGTGCTGGAGGAGGTCGGCTACCCCGACGATGCCGAGCTGGCCGCCCAGGCCGCCCGAGCCCGAGCCCGACGAGAGGCGATCGATGCCTGAGCACTACTTCTCCGCCGACCCTGCCGTGCCCTTCGAGCGGGAGAGCTTCACCGCCGAGCTGTGGGGCAGCGAGATGCGCTTCGACACCGGGTCGGGGGTCTTCAGCCGCGGCCACCTCGACCACGCGACGGCGGTGCTGTTCCGCGAGCTCGAGCCGCCCGTGCAGGGGCAGTTCCTCGACCTCGGCTGCGGCTACGGCGTCATCGGCCTGGCGATCGCCCGAGCGGTGCCCCTGGCGTCGGTGATCGGCGTCGACGTCAACGAGCGCGCGCTGCTGCTGGCCAACGACAACGCCCGCGCCGCGGGGCTGGGCTCGCGCTTCGTGGCGTGCCTGCCCGAGCAGGTGCCGAGCGACCAGGTCTTCGACGAGATCTGGTCGAACCCGCCGATCCGCATCGGCAAGGAGGCCCTGCACGAGCTGCTGCTCACCTGGCTTCCCCGGCTCTCGCCCGCGGGGCGGATGGTGATGGTCGTGGGCAAGAACCTCGGCGGCGACTCGCTCCAGCGCTGGCTCACCGACCAGGGGTGGCCGACGCAGCGGCTGGCGAGCAGCAAGGGGTTCCGGGTCCTCGAGACCCGCCGCGGCTGAGGGGACCGGCTCAGCCCAGGCGTACGGGGAGCGCCTCCACGGCGTGGACGATGGCGAGCTCGGTGAACCGGAGGTCGGCCGGGTCGCAGGCCAGCGACAGGTCGGGGAAGCGCTGGGCGAGCGCGACCAGCGCCGTGCGCAGCTCCAGCCGCGCGAGCTCGGCGCCCACGCAGCGGTGCAGGCCGTGGCCGAAGGCGAGGGTGCCGGCGGACGGCGACAGCGGGTCGAAGCGCTCGGGCAGGGCGTGGCGCGACGGGTCTCGCCCGGCCCCGGTCAGCGACACCACGACCACGTCGCCGCGCCGCACGAGGTGCTCGCCGAGGCGTACGTCGCGGCGCGCGATGCGCGGGAACGCGACCTGCACCGGGCAGACGAACCGGAGCAGCTCCTCCACCACGCCGTCGACCTCGCGCGGGTCGCCGCGTCGAAGGGTCGCCCACGCCGCCGGGTGCTGCAGCAGCACCCACGTGCCGAGGGACAGCATGCTCGCGCTGGTCTCGTAGCCGCCGAGGAAGACGCCGTCGGCGAGGCCGCCGAGCTCGACGTCGTCGAGGGCGTCGCCGTGCTCGGTGACCATCCGGGCGACCAGCCCGTCGGGCAGGTGCGGGGCGCGCCGCTCGGACGCGACGAGGTCGATGAGGAACCGGCGGGTGCCGGCCGCGGTGTCGAAGATGCCCGAGCCTGCGTCGCGCAGGTCGAAGCGGGCCGCGCCCTGCCGCCGGAAGCCGTCGCGGTCGACGGTCGGCATGCCGAGCAGGTCGCAGATGACGCCGAACGGCACCGCGAACCCGAAGCGCTCCACCAGGTCGACCTCAGGCCCGTGGGCGGCCATGTCGTCGAGGGCTGCGGCGACCACCCGGTCCACGTCGTCCTGGAGGTCGGCGACCCGGCGGCGGGTGAAGGAGGGGGCCAGGACGTGGCGCAGGCGGGCGTGGTCGGGGTCGTCGGTCATGCCCAGGCCGCCGATGCGCTCGGCGGGCGCGCGGTCCTGGCGCCCGATCAGGTGGCGTACGTCGTTGGCGAAGGACCCCGAGTCGGCGAGCACCGAGCGCGCGGCGTCGTACCCCGTCACCAGCCACACGCGCGTGCCGAGGAGGCGTGCCAGCGGGACCACGCCGTCGCGACCCCGGCTCGCGGCGAGCCGGGGGACCGGGTCCACCCCGTCGCGCTCGAGAGGGAACCGGATGCCCGACGGCACGCGACGCGCGGACGTCAGCACCAGACGGAGGGCGGTGCCGCGCAACGAGGTGGCCATGCCCCCAGTGAACGCCCCCGCGCCACGGCCCGCCATGGGGAATCGTCCCGACTGCACCCCGGCACCGTCCCGACCGCGCACGGGGCAGGATGGGGTCATGGCCTACGAAGCTGCCCCCGACAGGTACGACGCCGGCTCCGGGATGCACTACCGCCCCAGCGGGCGGAGCGGGCTCAGGCTGCCTGCGCTCTCGCTCGGGCTGTGGCAGAACTTCGGCACGGACCGTCCCGAGGAGACCCAGCGCGCCATCCTGCGCCGAGCCTTCGACCGGGGGGTCACGCACTTCGACCTGGCCAACAACTACGGCCCTCCCTACGGCCGCGCCGAGGAGAACCTGGGGCGCTACCTCAGGGACGACTTCGCGCACTACCGCGACGAGCTGGTGATCTCGACCAAGGCGGGCTACGACATGTGGCCCGGTCCCTACGGCCAGGGTGGCGGGTCGCGGAAATACGTCCTGGCCTCGCTCGACCAGTCGCTCGGCCGCCTCGGGCTCGACCACGTCGACATCTTCTACAGCCACCGCTTCGACGCCGACACCCCGCTGGAGGAGACGATGACGGCGCTCGACACGGCGGTGCGCTCCGGTCGCGCCCTCTACGTCGGGATCTCGTCCTACTCGCCGGAGAAGACCCGCGAGGCCGCGACGATCGCGCGCGAGCTCGGCACGCCGCTGCTGATCCACCAGCCGTCCTACTCCATGCTCAACCGCTGGGTCGAGGGCGGGCTGCTCGACGAGCTCGAGCAGCAGGGGATGGGCTGCATCGCCTTCTCCGCGCTCGCGCAGGGCCTGCTCACCGACCGCTACCTCGACGGCGTGCCACCCGACTCGCGCGCCGCACGCGAGGACTCCACCGTGACCGGGCTCGACGAGGCGGTCCTGGACCGGGTGCGAGCCCTCAACGGCATCGCCGAACGCCGCGGGCAGAAGCTCGCCCAGCTGGCCCTGCAGTGGGTGCTGCGCGACGAGCGGGTGACCAGCGCGGTCATCGGCGCCTCGAGCGTGGAGCAGCTCGACACCAACCTCGACGCGCTCTCCGGCCCGCCGCTGACCTCCGACGAGCTCGCCGAGATCGACCGCCACGCGGTCGAGTCGGGCATCAACCTCTGGGCGAAGCAGAGCGAGGAGTGAGCGCCCCGAGGCGCGTGGTCGTGGTCGGCGCGGACGCAGCCGGCATGTCCGCGGCCCACCAGGCGCTGCGCACCGCACGGCGCACCGGCCGCGAGCTGGCGGTCACGGTGCTGGACCGCGGGTCCCACACGTCGTACAGCGCCTGCGGGATCCCCTACTGGATGGCCGGCGACGTCGACTCGGGCGACGACCTCGTCGCCCGGACGGCCGAGGCGCACCGCGAGGCGGGCATCGACCTGCGCCTCGGTGTCGAGGTCGTGGGCGCCGACCTCGACGGCCGCACCGTCACGACGGCGGACGGCGAGGAGATCGGCTACGACGAGCTCGTCGTGGCCACGGGCGCGCCGGCGGTCGTGCCCGACTGGGCGCTGCGCCCCGACGGGACGGCGTTCGCCGGGGTGGGGCCGGTGAAGACCCTCGACGACGGGGCGGCGTGGCTGGAGCGCTTCGCCGAGGCCGGCGACGGCGCGCACGTAGTGGTCGTCGGTGCGGGCTACGTCGGGGTGGAGGTGGCCGAGGCCGCCCTGCGCCACGGCTTCGGGGTGACCGTGCTGACGCGCGGGCGCGGCATGTCGATGCTCGAGGACGAGATGGCCGACCGGGTCAACCTGGCGCTGTGCGAGGCGGGCGCCGAGGTGGTGCTGGGTGTCGAGGTCACCGGGCTCGACACCGATGGCGACCGGGTGACCGGGGTGCGGTGGGACGGCGGCAGTCGGGAGGCCGACCTCGTCGTGGTCGCGATCGGCGTGCGGCCCGCGACCGGCTTCCTCGAGGGCTCGGGCCTGGAGATGGCCGACAACGGCGCGCTGCGTCCCGATCCGCACGGCCGGGTGGGCGAGCACGTGTGGGCGGCCGGTGACTGCTGCGAGGTGCGCCGCCGCCTCGACGACCGCTGGGTGTTCCGGCCGCTGGGGACGTACGCCACCAAGCACGGGCGCGCATTGGGGGACACGCTGGCGGGCGGCACGCTGTCCTTCGACGGCATGGTCGACACCTCGATCACCCGGTTCTCCCTCGACGAGGTGCACCTCGAGGTCGCCCGGACCGGGCTCTCGCGCGCCGACGCCGAGGCGGCCGGGCTCGACCCGGTGGTCGTGGTCACCGAGGGCACCACCGCCAGCGGCTACATGCCGGAGGCCGAGCCGATCACCCTGTGGGTGATGGCCGACCGGGCCAGCCGCCGCCTCCTCGGCGTGCAGGTCGTGGGCGGGCACGGTGCCGGCAAGCGCATCGACGCCGCAGCCGCCGTGCTCTGGGCCGGCGGCAGTGTCGACGACCTGGCATGGATGGACCTGGCCTACGCCCCGCCCTTCTCCACCGCCTGGGAGGTGCTCCAGGTGGCCGCGCGGCGGGTCGCCGAGCGGCTCTGAAAGCGGTTGCGGGCGCGAGGACCATGGTCGGCATGGACCTCGAGATCGTGACGCTCGCATCGCGTCCGGACCTGATGGACGTCTTCTGGGACATGGAGACGTCGTGGCCTGAGTTCATGAAGCACGACCCGATCGGCAACTCGTACTACTCCTGCCTCGGGGAGTACTTCCTCGAGTGCGTCCTCGTCGGCCTCGACGCAACCGGGCGCATCGTGGCCAAGGCGTTCAGCGCGCCCTTCACGCTCCCCGACGGCGACCTGCCCGACGCGGGCTGGGACTTCGCGCTCCGCAGTGCGCTGCTCACGCGGATCTGGGGTGACACGCCCAACGCCATCACCGCCGCGGAGATCGCCGTCGAACCGGCCCTGCAGCGCGCCGGTCTCTCGAACGTGATGCTGGCGGCGCTGCGCGACAACGCGGGCCGGCTCGGCTTCCCCGAGCTGCTCGCCCCGGTGCGGCCCAACGGCAAGGACGACGTCCACGAGCCGATGACGGCGTACGCCGTGCGCACCCGCGAGGACGGCCTGCCCGTCGATCCGTGGCTGCGCGTGCACGTGCGCGCCGGCGGTCGCATCGACCGCGTCGCGCCGCGCTCGATGGTCATCCCGGGCACGGTGGAGGAGTGGCGCGAGTGGACGGGCCTGCCCTTCGACCGCACCGGCCCGGTCGTCGTCCCGGGCGCGCTCGCGCCGGTGCTGTGCGACGCCGAGCACGGCACCGCGGTCTACGTCGAGCCCAACGTGTGGGTGCGCCACCCGACGGGTGCGTGAGACTGCTCGCAACAGACCCGGCTCGGGCAGCGTTGACAGGGCATGACAGTGACGTACGACGTCGGAGGGGGCCGCGCGGTCGTGGTGGACTTCGACGAATGGGTCGCCGCCCGCGGGCCGGCGCTGGTGCGCCTCGCCACCGTGCTCACGGGCAACCGCGCCGACGCCGAGGACGTGGTGCAGGACGTGCTGTCGCGGGCGCTTCCGAGGTGGTCGCGCATCTCCGGCGTCGAGGACCCCGACGCCTACGTGCGGCGCATGGTCGTCAACGCGCACGTGTCGCGGTGGCGGAAGTTCCGCCGGCGCGAGGTGCCGGTCGAGGCCGTCCGTGACCACGCGGTCACCGACGGCTGCAGCGTCGAGGAGCGCGACCGGATGTGGCGCGCCTGCCAGGGGCTGCCCGCCGACCAGCGCACCGCGATCGTGCTGCGCTTCTACGAGGACCTGGACTACGCCGAGATCGCCGACCTGACCGGGGTGCGCGAGGGCAGCGTGCGCTCGCGGGTCTCCCGCGGCATCGCCGCGCTGCGGCTCGAGATGGGAGAGCACGATGACTGACTTCGAGTCGCGGCTGCGCGACACGCTCCTCGAGCGGGCCGGGGCGCCGGCGCCCGCGGTGGGGCTCGCCGACGGTGCGCGGCGGCGCCTGCGTCGACGGCGTACGACCTGGGCGGTGGCTGCTGCTGCCGTCCTCGCCGCGGCCGTGCCCGTCGGCCTCACCGCGCTGGGGCCCGGCACGGACGGGTCCGGCGGGGTGGCCGACGGGGGGACTGCGTCGCGAGCGGTCGGCGCGGGGGACGGCTACCGCGCCGAGTCGTGGCACGACCTCACCCTCGAGGTGCCGGCGGACTGGGGCTACGGGGGCGTCACCGACTGGTGCATGGGTTCGGGAGCGCCGGCCGACCGGTCCGGAGTGGTGCGGCCCGACACGCTCGCCATCGCCATCGCGTGCACACCCGCGCAGGGCTACGGCGTCACGATCGGGTCCTCGGCGACCTATGACCCGGTCGTCGAGAGCGGCGCGGTGTGGCAGTACGACACCGACGGCGTCGACCAGGCGATGTATCCCGACGGCGCCTGGCTGGGCGTCTGGTACGGCGCCGACCTGGTGGTCACGGTGGTCACCCCCGACCGGGAGACCACGCGACGCGTCGTCGACTCGGTGCACCGCTTCGACGGCGCCGACCCCAACGGCTGCCCGGCGATGCTCGGCGAGGCGGAGGCGATGAAGGGGACCGGAGGCGTCGACGCCCTCTCCCTGTGCCGCTACGGCCCGGACGACCAGCTCACGGCGAGCCGACGGGTGGTTGGCCCGGACCTGGAGGCTGCGGACACAGCGATCTTCTCCTCGCCACGCAAGACCGTGGAGGTCGACTGCCCGACGGAGCTCGACCTCTCGCGCATCGCCCTGCTCAGGCAGGGGGCGTACGTCGCCACGGCCGTGACGGGTGCCGACTGCGACGGCTGGAACGGGCTGTTCGTGAGCGGGACCGAGCGCGAGCTGACCCCGGAGGCGCTGCGGGTGCTGGACCTCGACCGCCTGCCCTGACGTCAGGCGACGGCCCGGACGGCCTCGGCGATCGCGGGGAGGACCAGCCCGTACGCCGCTCCGCCCAGGTGCAGGCCGTCGCTGACGAAGGCGCGCGCTCCGAGCGGCTCGATGACGCGCTCGGTGCGGACGACTCGGACGCCTGCCTCGTCGCAGGCGGTGACCGCTGCGTCGCGGTACGCGTCGATGGTCGCGTTGGTCCGGCCGCACGCTCCTCCCAGGCGGGACTCGTCGACACCCGGTGGCGCGTGGTAGATCCACCCACGGGCAGGCACGGAGCGGGTGCAGTCGAGCAGCGCTCGCACGTACGCCGCCGTCGGGACCTGGCGGCGTGGCGCGGCGTCGTTGGTGCCGACCGACACGACGACCACGTCGTGCTGCTCGACCGCCGCCGTCCGCGCCTGCGCGACCAGGTCGAGCGCGCAGGCCCCTCCCTCTGCCGCATTGCGCTCGTGCGGGCCGATCATCGCGAGGTCTCGGCGGATCCTCGCGAGATGGCTGTCCCCCAAGAGCACGATGCGCATGGCGTCACGCTAACGAGCCTGCACGCTCAGCAGGCCGGATGTGTGCGTGGCGGCTAGGGGCCGCCCACCAAGGCGTAGGACCACACGCGCCCTTCATCGTCCTGGAGATAGACGACGACAGGCGACGGCTTGGGTGCCTCGATCGGTGAGAACACGGTGCCGCGGTCGGTCGTGTCGACCTGACGGAACCCCGGTGGCGCCTCGGTGAGCGGACTGAGCTCGCTGCGTTCGTAATCTCGACCGAGCGTCGAGATGCGGAGGGGCGGCGATGCGGGGCTCACTCCCCACTCGCCGAACGTGTCGTGCACCCACATGACCCGCGCGCCCAGACAGGCGGCCGCCACGACCACCAGCGCGGCGCCCACCGCAAGTCGCTTCATGTGCGACAACCTAGGTCCACTGCACCGGCCGTGCCCGACCGACGAACCGAGATCATCCGGACCTGCCGCGACGAGCACGTTCGAGTGGATGGATGTGATCGAGGAGGAGGGGTGTTCTTCCGAGCGCTTCTTCCACCCTCCGGCGGAACCCCGTCCCTCCCTCTTGCCTGCTGGGATGGCCGTGGCCCAAGGACGCATTCCCGACATCCGGAACCGCTGCGCAGGGTGTGGTCGACATCGCGCCTGCGGCCCCGTCAGCTCGCGGCTGGCGGGGTGCGGGGCGGGGTCATGGTCGGCGCTGCTGCGGGATCCGCGGCGGACCGGGGTCGGGTGGGTCGAGTGCGGTGGTGCCGGTGCGGTCGCGGCGGTAGCGGTGGCCGTGGGGTGAGGTCCACTCGAAGATGCCTGGTGCTGTCGCCTCGTAGTGCCAGGCCGAGTGGGTCTTGAGGCGGTGGTGGGATCGGCAGAGCGCGGCGAGGTTCGAGGTCGTCGTCGGGCCGGGCTGTTCGCGTCCTTCCGCGTCGGCCTGGTGGTCGAACTCGACGACGTGATCGACGTCGCAGGCCCGCGCGTTGCGCCCGCACCAGGGGAACACGCACGTGCGGTCCCGGAGGACCACTTGCTCACGGATCCGGTCGGGAACCGCGTACGCCGGCGTCGAGAGGTCCGTGGCGAGGTCGATGACCGGCTTCACGGTGATCTTCGTGCGGGAGTCGGCGCACCACGACTGCAGCTGGTCGAGGAGGAGAAGGCGTTGGCGCTCCTCGAGACGACCGGTGGGACCGAAGACGGTCTGCCCGTCCCGGACGCTGGCGTCGAAGTGGGCGTGGAGCACGACCTCGCGAGCCGCGGGAAGGCCGTCCTCTGCCGTGGCGCCCGTGGGTCCTTCGGAGAACAGGTCGAACGCGGTCTGCGTCCTGGCGAGGTCCCCGAGGGCGGCAGCCCGTCGGGCGTCGAGGGACTCGGTGGACCCGAGGGCCTTCTGGGCGGCGGCGCCGTGGGCGACGGCGTTCTCGAGGTCGAGGGCATCGGCG
This sequence comes from Nocardioides sp. Soil774, assembly GCF_001428125.1. GTDB lineage: Bacteria > Actinomycetota > Actinomycetes > Propionibacteriales > Nocardioidaceae > Nocardioides. The sequence goes on from NZ_LMSM01000010.1 coordinate 11,695, forward strand.
AGCGCGATCTCGGCCTCGACGCGGACGGTGCCGGCGAAGTGCACGTCCTCGTCGTGGATCGTCACGTGGCGGGGGTCGACGTGGAGGTAGCCGTCCTCCGGGTCGGAGACGGGGTCTGCGGCGGCGAGGTCGAACCGCTTGATGGTCTCCGCGACGAGGCGGTCGAGCTGCGCGGTGCCGATCTTCCCGGCGACCGCGGCGACCTGGACGTCGACGAAGCGGGCCGCGTCGGAGGTCAGGGCGGGGGACGAGTGGATCGTGGTCTCGGCGACGAGCCGTGCCCGCCAGGCCGGCACGCGCCCTGCCTGGACCTGCGCCCACAACCGCGGGAGTCGGTGGCGGAGCTCGAGGGCGTGGCCGATGAGCTTCTTCGCCGCGGTGGTCGAGATGCCGAGGACGGTGCCGAGCTCGGCGATGCAGAACTCCGCGACGAGGGGGCAGCCGTCGCCGGCGATGGGCTCCTCGTGCTCCGACCCAGCCACGGTGAACGCGGCCGCGGAGTGGATGGACTCCGGCGGGTGCAGGTCGGCCCACCGGGCGGCGAGGTCGAGCTGGTCAGCCGCCGCACGGTCCTCATCGTCCTTTCGGGAACGGATCAACGCGAGCAGGCCGGCCGGGCCGAGGGCGTCTGCCTCAGCCTTTCCGGGTCCTGCCAGCGCGTCGATCATGCGTTTGATTCTAGTTGGTCCCACCGACAGTCGCCCTGGTGAGGACCGCAGGGAGGCCGGAGGTTCGGTCAAGGCCCATCCAGACGAGCGCGTGGTTTCGAGGCTCGCTTCGCTCGCGCGGATAACCCGGAGACGCAGCGACGTACGACAGGGGACAATCACTCCTCGTGGGTCACGTGGATGTCGCTGGAGTGCGTTACGAGCTGCCGGACGGGCGGGTGCTGCTCGACGACGTCAGCTTCCGTGTCGGCGACGGGCAGAAGGTCGCGCTCGTCGGTGCCAACGGAGCGGGCAAGACGACGCTGCTGCGGATCGTGACCGGCGACCTCACGCCCCATGCCGGCGTCGTCACGCGCTCCGGCGGGCTCGGGGTGATGCGGCAGTTCGTCGGGCACGGCGGTGGCGACGAGACCGTCCACGACCTGCTCCTGTCGGTCGCGCCGGAGCGGGTGCGTACGGCTGCTGCGGCGGTCGACGCGGCCGAGCTCGCGCTGATGGACACCGACGACGAGCAGACCCAGATGGCCTACGCCACGGCGCTCTCCGACTACGCCGACGCCGGCGGCTACGACGTCGAGGTGACGTGGGACGTGTGCACGACCGCCTCGATGGGGATGCCGTTCGACCGCGCGCGGCACCGGCTGCTCAGCACGCTGTCGGGAGGGGAGCAGAAGCGGCTCGTGCTGGAGTACCTCCTGCGCGGGCCCGACCAGGTGCTGCTGCTCGACGAGCCCGACAACTACCTCGACGTGCCCGGCAAGATCTGGCTCGAGGGCCGCATCCGCGAGTCGGCCAAGACCATCCTCTTCATCAGCCACGACCGCGAGCTGCTCGACAACACCGCGACCCGCATCGTCACCGTCGAGCTCGGCAGCGCCGGCAACCTGGTGTGGACGCACCCGGGCGGCTTCGCGAGCTATCACGCGGCGCGCAGCGACCGCTTCGAGCGCTTCGAGGAGATGCGCCGGCGCTGGGACGAGGAGCACGCCAAGATCAAGGCGCTGGTGCTGCGGCTGAAGATCAAGTCGGAGTACAACGACGGCATGTCGAGCCAGTACCGCGCGGCGCAGACGCGGCTCAAGAAGTTCGAGGAGGTCGGTCCGCCGGTCGAGCAGCCGCGTGAGCAGCAGGTGACGATGCGCCTCAAGGGCGGCCGCACGGGCAAGCGGGCCGTGGTCTGCACCGACCTCGAGCTCACCGGCCTCATGCGACCCTTCGACCTCGAGGTCTGGTACGGCGAGCGCGTGGCCGTCCTCGGCTCCAACGGGTCGGGCAAGTCGCACTTCCTCCGGCTCCTCGCCGCGGGGGGCAGCGACCCCGACGTCGAGCACCGTCCCGTCGGGGACCCTCCGGCGCCCGTGCCGCACACGGGCTCGGCCCGGCTCGGCGCCCGCGTGCGCCCGGGCTGGTTCGTGCAGACCCACGAGCACCCCGAGCTGCTCGGGCGCACGCTGCTGGAGATCCTGCACCGCGGCGACGGCACGCCCGACGGCCGCGCGGGCATGGGCCGCGAGGCCGCCAGCCGGGTGCTCGACCGCTACGAGCTCGCCCACGCCGGCGAGCAGCGGTTCGAGTCGCTCAGCGGCGGCCAGCAGGCGCGCTTCCAGATCCTGCTGCTCGAGCTGTCCGGGGCGACGCTGCTCCTGCTAGACGAGCCCACCGACAACCTCGACGTGCAGTCGGCTGAGGCGCTCGAGGCCGGGCTCGAGGCCTTCGAGGGCACCGTGCTGGCGGTGACCCACGACCGGTGGTTCGCCCGCGGCTTCGACCGGTTCCTGGTCTACGGCGCCGACGGCGAGGTCTACGAGTCCGACGGGCCGGTGTGGCACGAGGGACGGGTGGCCCGCGCGCGATGAGCACGACCGAGGCCCTGGTGGTCGAGGAGCTCGACCCCTTCGACGACGACACGTTCGAGGCGTGGCACCACGTCTACGCCACCGCCGAGCGGCACGACCTCGACGCGGCGGCGTCCGTGTGGCAGGTCGAGGAGCTGCGCGTGATGGTCCAGCGCACCGCTTCCCACGCCTGGTCGGGCGGCTGGACGGGGCGGCTCGACGGAGAGGTGGTCGCCGCGGGGTGGATGCGCACGCCCCTGCTCGACAACACCCAGCTGGCCGAGCTCGCCGTGCACGTCCTGCCCGGCCACCGCCGTCGCGGGCTGGGATCGGCCATGCTCGAGGTCGTGGAGGCGGCCGCGCGCCGGCGTGGGCGCCGGACCACCACCGGGCTGGTCGGGTGGCCCTCGACCGTGGGTCCCACCGGCGAGGGCGCATCGGGTCCCTCCTTCGCGCGGGCGCACGGCTACGACCTGGCGCTCACCGACGTGCAGCGCGAGCTGCGGCTGCCGGTCGACGACGAGGTGCTGGCGTCCCTCGCCGACGACGCGGCGCGCGCGCACCCGACGTACACCCTGCACTCCTGGTCAGGCCCGGTGCCCGACGACCTGGTCGAGGGCTGGGCCGAGCTCACCTCCAGCCTCGCGACCGAGGCGCCGACCGGTGAGCTCGACCTCGAGCCGGAGGTGGTCAGCGTCGACGTCGTGCGCGAGCGCGAGGCAGGCATCGCGCGGCAGGGGCGCGCGAAGTACAACACCGTCGCGCTGTCGGAGTCGGGCGAGGTGGTCGCCTACACCGACCTCGCCACGACCGTCCACGAGCCCGGACGCGCCTACCAATGGGGCACGCTGGTGCGCCGCGCCGACCGCGGCCACCGGCTCGGCGTCGCCGTGAAGGTCGCCAACCTGCGCCTGCTCCAGCGCGAGCGGCCCGACATCGTGCGGCTGACCACCTACAACGCCGAGGTCAACACCCACATGATCGGCGTCAACGAGGCGCTCGGCTTCCGCCCGGTGGCGTGGCTGGGCGACTTCCAGAAGCGTCTGGGCTGAGACGTGCTGCAATGACCCCGTGACCACCCGCCGCGGCCTCTTCGTCGCCCCGTTCGACGCCCTCGCCGACCCGCGCCTGATCGGCGACCTGGCTGCCGAGGCGGAGGCGGCGGGCTGGGACGGCTTCTTCGTCTGGGACCACCTGCTCTACGGCGAGCGCGTCACCGACATCGCCGACCCGTGGACCTGCTGCGCGGCGATCGCGATGCGCACCGAGCGGATGGTCTTCGGGCCGATGGTGACCCCGTTGCCGCGGCGCCGGCCGCAGGTCCTGGCCCGGCAGGCGTCCAGCCTCGCGGTGCTGTCGGGCGAGCGGTTCGTGCTTGGCCTCGGGCTGGGCGACGACTGGGTGGGGGAGTTCAGCGCGTTCGGCGACGAGGCCGACCCCAAGGTGCGCGGACGGATGCTCGACGACGGGCTGGCGGTGCTCACCGGCCTCCTGTCCGGCGAGGCCGTCGACCACGACGGGGAGCACCACGTCGCGCGCGACGTGCGCTTCCGCCCCGCGCCCCGCGTGCCCATCTGGCTCGCGGGACGCTTCGGCAACCGGGCGCCGCTGCGACGCGCGGCGGCCTACGACGGGTTCTTCGTGATCGGCCTCGACGGGCCCGGTGACCTCGACACCGTGAGCGAGTTGCTCGCCGCGCACGAGCCCGCGCCCGGCTTCGACGTGGTGGTGGACCTGCAGCCCGACCAGGACCCCGCCCCCTGGGTCGACCGGGGCGCGTCGTGGGTGCTCACCCGCATCGGGCCCTTCGACCTCGACCTCGACGACGTACGCCGCACCATCGCCGGCGGTCCCTGATCCGGATGCCCGGCCTCAGGTCCATCGGCCCCGGCCGGGCGGGCCGAAGGGCGCTGGTGGGCACACCCGCGCGCCCCGAGACTGGGGAGCGGAGCCGGCACGCGAGGAGGTCTGCGATGGAACGCCTGACCCCGCTGGCGACCGCCTTCCTCGACGCGGAGGACGTCGACCCCCGTGCCTCGCTGGCGATCGGGTCGATGGCCGTCTTCGAGGGCCCGGCGCCGTCCTTCGACGAGTTCGTCGACCACATCGCCGGACGGCTCCCGCTGATCCCGCGCTACCGCCAGAAGCTCGCGACCGCGCCCCTCGGCCTCGCTGCGCCGGCGTGGGTGGACGACCCGGGCTTCGACCTGCGGTGGCACGTGCGCAACACCGCGCTGCCGGCACCTGGTGGGCCTGACGAGATCGGCCGACTGATGAGCCGGGTGATGTCGCGGCGCATGGACCGCGACCGGCCGCTGTGGGAGTACTGGTTCTGCGAGGGCCTCGCCGACGGGCGCTGGGGCCTGCTCTCCAAGCTGCACCACAGCGTCGCCGACGGCGTCTCCGGCACCGACCTCTACCAGCTGGTGCTCGACCCCACCCCGACGCCGCGTCCGCCCGTCGCGGACGACTGGGCACCCGCAGGCCCGCCGTCGACGTCGTCCGCGGCGGCCGGTGCGGCGTGGCGCCTCACGACCGCGCCGTTGACGATCGCCCGCGCCGCGCTCGGCTCGCTCGCCCACCCCCGTCGGCTCGCGCGCACCTCCCGCGACACCGCCCGCGGCCTGCTGACGATGCTCCCGGCGCTGCGCCCGGTCGACCGCACCTCCTTGATGGGCCCGTTGGAAGGCAGCCGGCGCTACGCCTGGACCGACGTCTCGCTCGACGACGTGCGCACGGTTCGGCAGCGCCACGGCGTCACGGTGAACGACGTCGCCCTGGCCGCGGTGAGCGGCGGCTTCCGGCAGCTGCTGATGTCGCGCGGGGAGGAGCCGGTCGCCCACGCGCTGCGCTCGCTGGTCCCGGTCTCGACGCGCGCGCCCGGCGCGGAGTCGATCGTCGACAACCGCGTCTCGCTGATGCTGCCCTGGCTCCCGGTCGAGGTCGCCGACCCGGTGGAGCGGCTGCTGGCGGTCCGCGACCGCATCCGCGAGCTGCGCGCGGGCCACGAGCCGGAGGCGGGTGGCAGCATGACCGCGGCCGCGGGGCTGGCGCCGTTCGCACCGGTCTCGTGGGGGATCCGGCTCGGGCTGCGGCTGCCACAGCGGCACGTCGCCACGGTCACCACCAACGTCCCCGGGCCGCGCACCACGTTGTACGCCCTGGGCCGCGAGGCGGTCGCGATGCTGCCCTACGTGCCGATCGCCGACCGGGTGCGGATCGGGGTGGCGATGTTCTCCTACCGCGACACCCTGACCTTCGGGATCACCGGCGACTACGACACCGCGCCTGACCTCCAGGTGCTCGCCGACGGGATCTCGACGTCGCTGGCCGAGCTGCTGTCGACGCGCACGGGAGCGTGACCGCAAAGACCACAACGCCCTCGGTGACCGCAACGCAGACACGGGGAGGACGGCGTTCCTACGGTGACGCCCGTCACACCACATCCCTTCAGGAGGAACCGTGTCCCTTCCCACCCGTCCCGCCGGCCGCCTCGCGGCGCTCTCGTCCGTCGCCGTGCTGGTGCTCGCCAGCGCCGGCTGCAGCAGCTCCGACGGCGGTGGCTCAGCAGGCTTCCCCAGCGAGAGCATCCAGTTCATGGTCCCCTCCGGCGCCGGTGGCGGCTGGGACACCACCGCCCGCACGATGGCCAAGGTGCTCGAGGGCGACGAGCTCGTCGACGACTCCGTGCAGGTCTCCAACGTCGAGGGCGGCGGCGGTGCCACCGGCCTCGCGAAGCTCCAGGGCGACAAGGGCGACCCGTACTCCTGGATGATGACCGGCCTGGTCATGTACGGCGCTCTCGAGCAGGCCAGCTCCGACGTGACCCTCGAGGACAGCACCCCGATCGCCACCCTCACCAGCGAGGCCGAGGCGTTCGTGGTCCCCGCCGACTCCGACTACCAGTCGATCCAGGACGTCGTCGAGGCCTACACCGGTGACCCTGACTCGGTGACGTTCGGTGGCGGCTCCGCCGGTGGCTCTGACCAGATGGTCGTCGGCGAGCTGATGTCGAAGGCCGGCGGCGACGCCGGTGCGATGAGCTACGTGCCCTACGACGGCGGCGGCGAGGCCATCGCCGGCCTGCTCAACGGCGACGTCGAGGTCGGCGTCTCCGGCGTCAGCGAGTTCGAGGAGCAGATCGCCTCGGGTGACCTGCGCCTGCTGGCGATCAGCACCGCCCAGACCCAGGACGTCGCCGGCGAGGAGGCGCCCACGCTCCAGGACGCCGGCTACGACGTGGACTTCGCCAACTGGCGTGGTGTCGTCGCGGCGCCCGACGTGAGCGACGAGGACGCCCAGGCGATCACCGACCTGCTCGACGAGATGCACGACTCGCAGGCGTGGAAGGACGCGCTGGAGGAGAACGGCTGGGCCGACTTCTACAAGACCGGCGACGAGGCGACCTCCTACTTCGAGTCCGAGTCCGACCGGGTCGCCGGCATCTACGACGAGCTCGGGCTGTGACCCACGAGCCTCGCGCCACGCACGGGGTCGCCGGTGGCACCACCGGCGACCCCGCCGCGGCGCCCGACCTGACCGCGGAGGAGCCGCACCGCGGCGCCGTCGCGCCGGTCGTGGCCGGGGTCCTCCTCGTGGTCCTGGGCCTGGTGATGGTGCGCGAGGCGTTCACGGTGGAGGTCGGGCGCGACCTGGTCCGCGGTCCACGGCTGTTCCCCGCCGTCATCACGATCACGTTCACCGCGCTCGCGGCGGTCTACCTCGCCCAGCAGGTCGGGCACCTGCTCGGCGGTCGGGTCCGCGACGGCGAGGCGTTCGGCGACCTGCCCCGGGTCGCGGGCATGATCGGGCTGCTCCTGGCGTACGGCTTCGTGCTCGAGCCAGTGGGCTACATCCTGTCCACGTTCGTGCTGTTCGTCGTCGGGTCGTGGCTCCTGGGCTCGCGGGCCTGGAAGCGCGACCTCGTCGTCGGCGTCGGGCTCTCGCTCGGCATCTTCGTGCTCTTCACGCAGCTGCTCGCCGTGCGCCTCCCGCAGGGGGTGATCCCCCTTGGGTGACATCGGCGCCCTGATGGACGGCTTCGCGACCGTCCTGTCGCCGTCAGCGCTGCTGTTCGCGGCCGTCGGCGTCACGCTCGGCACGCTCGTCGGGGTCATGCCCGGCATCGGGCCGGCCGTGACGATCGCGCTGCTGCTGCCGGTCGCGACCCAGTTCGACGACCCGATCCCGGCGTTCATCATGTTCGCCGGCATCTACTACGGCGCGATGTACGGCGGGTCGACGACCTCGATCCTGCTCAACACGCCGGGGGAGTCGGCCTCGGTGGCCACGGCCATCGAGGGCAACCTGATGGCCAGGCGCGGCGAGGCACGTGCCGCGCTGGCGACGTCCGCGATCGGGTCGTTCGTGGCCGCGATCATCTCCACGGTGCTGCTGGCCCTGGTCGCCAAGCCGGCCGCGGATGCCGCCGTGTCGATCCAGGCCACGTCCTACGTCGCGATCATGATCCTGTCGCTGGCCACCGTGACCGCGCTCGTCGGCCACTCGGTCGTGCGGGGCCTGGTCTCGCTGATGCTCGGCATGATGTTCGCGCTGGTCGGGCTCGACCCGCAGTCCGGCCAGACCCGGTTCACCTTCGGGTCCTCCGAGCTCTTCGGCGGGATCGAGGACGTGCTCATCGTCATCGGCCTCTTCGCCGTCGGCGAGGTGCTGTACGTCCTGAGCAACCGTCCGCGCGACGGCCACGACGCGGTCATCGGCCTCGGTGACCGGCCCAAGGGCTTCCTGTGGCTGACGCCCGCCCAGTGGCGACGCTCGTGGGGACCGTGGCTTCGCGGCGCTGCCTTCGGCTTCCCCTTCGGCGCGATGCCGTCGGGTGGCGCCGAGCTGCCGACGTTCTTGTCGTACTCCTGGGAGAAGAACCGGTCCAAGGGGCGCGCGGAGTTCGGCGAGGGCGCCATCGAGGGCGTCGCCGGGCCGGAGGCGGCCAACAACGCCTCGTTCACCGGTGTCCTCGTGCCGCTGCTGACCCTCGGCATCCCGACGTCGGCGACGGCAGCGGTGATGATCGCCGCGTTCAAGCAGTTCAACATCCAGCCCGGACCGCAGCTGTTCGCCACCTCCGGCGACCTGGTGTGGGCGCTGATCGCCAGCCTGTTCGTCGGCAACGTGCTGCTCCTGGTGCTCAACCTGCCCCTGATCAACCTGTGGGTGAAGGTCCTCAGCGTGCCGACCCCGGTGCTCTACAGCGGCATCCTGGTGTTCGCCTCGCTCGGCATCTACGCCTCCTCGGGCAACTCCACCCAGGTGACGATCGCGATCGCCATCGGCGTGCTCGGGTTCGTCATGCGCAAGCTCGACTTCCCGATCGCACCGACCATCCTCGGTGCCATCCTCGCCACGGAGATGGAGCGGCAGTTCCGGCGCGCGATGGTGAGCTCGCACGGCGACCTCTCGGTGTTCTGGACCCGTCCGGTCACCCTGGTGATCCTGCTGCTCGCGCTGGCTGCGTTCGCGCTGCCCCAGCTGCCGCGCATCGTCGCGCTCGCGCGGGGTCGACGCCCCGGGAAGCGCCTGGCCTTCGGTGACGAGGACTGAGTCGGCGTGGGAGGACACGACCACGGTTCAGCCGGTCGCGTCCTCCCGGCCGGCCCCGGCGAGGAGGACGGCGGTCCGCCGCTCCTCCTCGACCAGGAAGTCGCCGAACTCCTCCCCGGCCAGCCAGCGCGAGGTCCAGCCGTTGCGCCGCGCCGCCGCCTCCCATGCCTGGGACCGGACGCCCGCGCGGAGCAGGTCGACCAGCCGGTCGGCGGCCCCCGCGTCCAGGCCCGGCGCCGCGAGCACGCCGCGCCAGTTCTCGAACTCCACGTCGACGCCCTGCTCCATCAGCGTCGGCACGCCGTCGATCACCCGCCGCGAGCTCGTCACCGCGAGCGCTCGCACCGAGCCGCTGCGCAGCTGGTCGATCGTCTCCAGCACGCCGGTGACGGCGAGGTCGACGTCACGGCGCAGCAGCGCGGTCAGCAGCGGACCGCCGCCGTCGTGGCTGCTGTAGCGCACCCGGCTCGCCGGCACGTCGATGGCCGCGGCGAGCGCGTACGTCGCGAGGTGGTCGGGCCCGCCGGGCAGCGACCCGCCGCCGACCCGCACGCGCGCCGGGTGCTGCGTCCAGGCGGCCGCGAGCTCGCCGAAGGTGTCGTACGGCGACTCGCTGCGCACCAGCAGGATCTCGGACTCGCCGATCAGGCGCGCCAGCGGCGTGGTCCGGGACAGCGTGCGGCGGGGCGTCGCGGCCAGCGCCGCGCCGACCACCCCGAGGCCCATCATCATCATGAGGTCGGGGTTGCCCCGCTCGGTCTCCAGGCGCGAGAGCCCGACGAGACCACCGCCGCCGGCCAGGTTGAAGACCTCGGCCGCGGCGTCCTCGCGCCCCTGGTTGATGGCGCCGGCCAGCACCCGGGCCGTCGTGTCGTAGCCGCCACCGGGGGCGTTGGGCACCATCAGCCGGAGCGGGTCGGGGGTGCTGCGGGAGCATCCCGAGAGCCCCGCGGCGGCGAGTGGCAGGGCGAGCCCGGTGCCGAGCAGGGTCCGGCGGGTCAGCACCATGACAATCTAGTACCGCGCCCGGTCGTCGAGGGATCGGGACGCGACGGTCGCGCGGGCGACGTCCCGGGCTGGTGAGGAGCGGTGATGCGGCGCAGCGCGAGCGTGGCCGGCCAGATGCTGGCCCTCCAGGCCGCCGCCGTGCTCCTGGCCGTGCTCGGGGTGACCCCCGTCCTCGCGGTCTACGACGACGCGGCCTATCGCGAGGTCGAGACCAGGCGGGCGCTCAGCACGGCCGAGACCGTCGCCGGCACCTCGGTGCTCCAGCTCTCCCTCGCGCGTGGGGCCGACGCCGGGATCGCGGGTGAGGCCGAGCGGATCCGCAGCGTGTCGGGCGCCGCAGCGGTGGTGGTGCGCGACGCCGCCGGTCGCGTGAGGTATGCCTCCGACCCCGCGCGCACCCTCCCCGGCCCGCAGGGCGAGGGCACCGTGACCGGTGTCGACGAGGACGGCCCGCGACTGATCACGGCCTCGGTGCCTGTGCTGGCCGCCACCGCGTCGGACGGCATCGCGATCGGCGACCGCGTCGGCACCATCACGATCGCCCGCCCCTACCCGCCGTGGTGGCGGCGCCTGGGTGCGACCGCACCAGCGCTGCTCACCTACGTCCTCGTCGGCGCGGCCGTCGGCCTCGTCGGCAGCCTGCTGATCTCACGGCGCATCAAGCAGGTCACCTTCGGGCTCGAGCCTCGCGAGATCCGCGGCCTGGTGGAGCAGCGCGAGGCGATGCTCCACGGACTGCGCGAGGGAGTGGTGGGCGTCGACATGCACGGCCGCATCACCGTCGTCAACGACGAGGCCTCCCGCCTGCTCTCCCTGCCCGACGACGCCGTCGGCCGCTCGACCGACGACCTCGACCTCGACCCGCTGGTCGGCCAGGTGCTGCGCGGCGAGCACCCGGCGGGGGACCTGCCCGTCGCCCGGTCGGGTCGCATGCTGGTGCTCAACCAGATGCCGGCCGTCCATGCCGGCGAGCAGCTCGGCTGGGTCACCACCGTGCGGGACCGCAGCGAGCAGGTCGAGCTCGTCCGCCAGGTCGCCGCCTGGCGCGACACCACGGACGTCCTGCGCGCGCAGGCCCACGAGTTCAGCAACCGGATGCACACCGTCGCCGGGCTGGTGGAGCTCGGAGAGTACGACGACCTCGCCGGCTTCCTGACCAGCCAGCGCGCGGCCCGGCAGGGTTGGACCGACCGCGTGCTCCGCTGCATCGACGACCGGCCCCTCGCGGCGCTCCTGGTGGCCAAGGGGAGCCAGGCCGCGGAGAAGGGCGTACGCCTCGAGCTCGAGCACGACAGTCGCGCCGGCACCCTGGCCGCAGACCTCACCGAGGACCTGCTGACCGTGGTCGGCAACCTGCTCGACAACGCCTTCGACGCCGTCGAGCCCCCGGAGGGACTGGTGCGGCTGCTGGTGGTCGAGGAGGCCGGTCGCGTCCGCGTCGAGGTCGAGGACGACGGCCCCGGTCTGGCGCCCGGTGCAGCGGCCCGGATCTTCGACACGGGCTTCAGCACCAAGGGCGAGGCCGAGCGGGCGCGGGGCTGGGGCCTCGCGCTGTGCAGGATGGCCTGCGAGCAGCGCGGCGGCACCATCCGGGTGCGGACGGAGCACGGACGGACGAGGTTCGTGGCGCTCCTGCCCACGGGCGCGAAGGAAGGGAGGACGACGGCGTGACCGACGAGATCCGGGTGCTGGTCGTCGACGACGACTTCATGGTGGCCAAGGTGCACCGCGGCTACGTCAGCTCGGCGCCGGGCTTCACCGTCGTCGGCGTGGCCGCCACGGCCGCCCAGGCCGTGCAGGCGGTCGCCGACCTCGCGCCAGACCTGGTGCTGCTCGACCTCTACCTGCCCGACAGCACGGTCGAGGACCTCCTCGACGCCATGCTCGCCCCCGGGCTGGGCTGCGACGTCATGGTGCTGAGTGCCGCCAACGACCTCTCGACCGTGCGCGCCGCGTTCCAGGGCGGCGCCGTGCAGTACCTCATCAAGCCGTTCGGCCGCGACGACCTCGTCGCCCGGCTTGCCGACTACCGGCGTCGGCGCGAGTCGCTCGACGGCGCCGTGCGAGCCGACGGCACGGTCGCCCAGGTCGCGGTCGACGAGCTGTTCGGCCGATCCGGTGGCCCGACGCGCGAGCAGCCGCTCCCCAAGGGCCTGGCCGGTCCGACCCTGCGACTGGTGGTGGGCGCGCTCCGCGAGGCGTCCGGTCCGCGCGGTGGCAGCATCAGTGCCACCGAGTGCGGTGAGCGGGTCGGACTCGCCCGCGTCAGCGCCCGGCGCTACCTCGAGCACCTGGTCGAGACCGGGGCCGCGGTGGTCGAGCACCGCTACGGCGGGTCGGGCCGCCCCGAGCGGCGCTACCGCTGGCGCGACCACTGAGCCGCGGCGCCGGTCAGCCGAAGGCGCTGATCCCCGTCTCGGCCCGCCCGATGATGAGCTTCTGGATCTGCGAGGTGCCCTCGTAGAGCGTCATCACGCGGGCGTCGCGGAGGTACTTCGCGACCGGGAAGTCGTCGACGTAGCCGGCCCCGCCGTGCACCTGCACGGCGTTGTTGGCGGCCCGCACCGCGGCCTCGGAGGCATAGAGCTTGGCCTTGGACGCGGCCACGCCGTAGGGCTCACCGCGGTCGATGAGGTCGGCGCACCGCCAGGCGAGCAGCCGCGCCGCATCGGCGTCGAGGGAGATGTCGGCGATGAGGTCCTGCACGAGCTGGAAGGAGCCGATCGGCTTCCCGAACTGCGTGCGCTGGGTGGCGTAGGCCACCGAGGCCTCCAGGCAGCCCTGCACGATGCCGACGCACCCCGACGCGACGGCGAGGCGGCCCTTGTCGAGCGTGCCCATCGCGATCTTGAAGCCCTGTCCGACCTCGCCGAGGCGCGCCGCGTCCGGCACCCGTACGCCGTCGAGGAACAGCTCGGCCGTGGCCTGGCCGCGCAGCCCGAGCTTGCCGGTGATCGTGCGTGCGGTGAAACCCGGGGAGTCGGTCGGCACGAGGAACGCCGTCACGCCGCGCGGGCCGTCGTCGCTGGTGCGGGCGAAGACCAGCGCCACGTCGGCCCAGGTGCCGTTGGTGATGAAGAGCTTCTGGCCGTCGATCACCCAGTCCGAGCCGTCGCGGGTGGCACGCGAGGTGAGGTTGCCGGCGTCCGAGCCGGTGCCGGGCTCGGTGAGGCCGAAGCAGCCGAGCTTCGTCGCGGCCGCGAGCTGGGGGAGCCACTCCTGCTTCTGCTCCTCGCTGCCGTGGAACAGGATCGACTTGCCGACCAGGCCGCTGCTCACCGACACGATGCCGCGCAGTGCGGAGTCGGCGCGGCCGAGCTCCTCCATCGCGAGGGAGTAAGTCATGTAGTCGCCGCCGACGCCGCCGTACTCCTCCGGGATGGTGAGGCCGAAGAAGCCGAGCTCGGCCATCTTCGGCACGATCGCGAGGTCGACCGACTCGTCGTGGTCCCACCGCATCCGGTGCGGCACCGCCTCGCGCTCGAGGAAGTCGCGTGCGAGGTCGCGGAAGGCCTGCTGCTCCTCGGAGAGTGAGAGGTCCATCAGCCCAGCCCCTTCACGACAGTGCTTCCACGAGGTCGTGGTCGGTGACCCGTTCGGAGAGCCGCCGGAGGTGGTGGGGACCGTTGCCCAGCCACTGGTCGAGCACCTCGAGGTGCGCGGTGCCGACGCCGACGGCGTACTCCGCGGTCATGCCGATGCCGCCGTGGAGCTGGATGGCCTCCTGCCCGATGTGGCGCCCGGCCCGGCTCACCTGCAGGCCGACGCGGTCGGCGGCGTCGGCCACCGCGTCGCGGTCGCCGCCCGCGATCGTCATGGTCGCCCAGTCGACGACGCTGGTGGCCAGCTCGAGCGAGACGTACATGTCCGCGGCGCGGAAGGTGAGGGCCTGGAAGGTGTTGAGCGTGACCCCGAACTGCTTGCGGGTCTTGAGGTAGTCGGTGGTGGCGCGGACCTGGCTCTCCATCACGCCCAGCGCCTGGTTGGCGCCCAGGATCCGGGTCAGGTCGCTGATGGTGGCGATGCTCGCGGTCAGGTCGCGTCCCGGCTGGCCCAGCGGCGTCGCGGCGCTGTCGTCGAAGCGCACGCTCGCCGCGCGGGTCAGGTCGGCCGCGGCGTAGCCGGTGACCGTCGCGGCGGAGGCGTCGACCACGAAGGCGCCGGTGCCGCCGTCCGGCAGCGCGGCGGTCACGACGAGGTGGTCGGCGAAGGCGCCGCCGACGACGGGGTCGGCCACGCCCGACAGCGTCCACCCGTCGCCCGACTCGCTCGCCCGTACGCCGTCCGCCTGCGCGGCCCAGCGACCACCCGGTGACGTGTCGGCCGCGGCGAGCACGATCTCGCCGGCGCTCAGGCGACCCAGCAGGTCGGCCTTCTGCTCCGGCGTGCCGACCGCCGCGACCAGGCCGCCGGCGTGGACCACGCTCGCGAGGTAGGGCTCCGGCGCGAGCACGCGGCCGAGCTCGCGGCACACGATGCCGATCTCGACCGGGCCGGCGCCGACACCGCCGTGGTCCTCGCTGAAGGGCAGGCCCAGCACGCCCATCTCGGCCAGCCGGCCCCACAGGGTGCGGTCGAAGCCGGGGTCCTCGGCCACCGCGCGGCGCCGCGCGTCGTGGTCGGCGTACGCCGTCGCGAGCAGGCCGCGCACGGACTCGCGCAGCGCCTGCTGCTCGTCGTCGTAGGTGAAGTCCATGTCAGTCCTCTCCGGGCCCCTCAGAGTCCCAGGATCGTGCGGCTGATGATCTGGCGCTGGATCTCGTTGGACCCGCCGTAGATCGAGGCCTTGCGGAGGTTGAGGTAGGTCGGGGCGGAGCGGCGGGCCCAGCCCTCCTGCGGCGAGTCGTCGTCGGCACGCGCGGCGAGCGACGCGGGCCCCGCGAGGTCGAGCGCGAGCTCGCTCACGGCCTGCTGCAGCTCGGTGCCCTTGAGCTTGAGGACCGACGAGGCGGGGTGCGGCTCCCCGCCGGCGGAGTGGGCCACCACGCGCAGGGCGGTGAGCTCGAGGGCCAGCAGCTCGTTCTCCAGCTCGGCCACGCGGGCGCGCACGAGCGGGTCGTCCATCTGGGCGGCGGCCGTCTTCTTCAGGGTGGCCAGCGCCCGCTTGGTGGCGCCCACCGGGGCGACGCCGACGCGCTCGTTGCCGAGCAGGAACTTCGCGATCGTCCAGCCCTGGCCGGGCTCGCCGACCAGCAGGTCGCCCGGCACGCGCACGTCGGAGAACCAGACCTCGTTGACCTCGTGGCCGCCGTCGATGAGCTCGATCGGTCGCACCTCGACGCCGGGGCTGGTCATGTCGATGAGCAGCATCGAGATGCCGGCCTGCTTCTTCACCTCCGGGTCGGTGCGCACGAGGGTGAAGATCCAGTCGCCGTGCTGGCCCAGCGTGGTCCAGGTCTTCTGCCCGTTGACGACCCAGTCGTCGCCGTCGCGCACCGCGGTGGTGCGCAGGCTGGCCAGGTCGGAGCCGGCGTCGGGCTCGGAGAAGCCCTGCGACCACCAGATGTCGAGGTTGGCTGTCGCCGGCAGGAAGCGCTCCTTCTGCTCCTGGCTGCCGAACTGCGCGAGCACCGGCCCGATCATCGAGGCGTTGAAGGCCAGGGGGATCGGCACCCCGGCGCGCTGCATCTCCTCGTGCCACAGGTGGCGCTGGAGGTCGGTCCAGTCCTGGCCGCCCCACTCGGTGGGCCAGTGCGGCACCGCGAGCCCCTCGGCGTTGAGGGCGCGCTGGCTCTCCACGATCTGGTCGCGGGTCAGGTGACGACCCTCGAGCACGGCGTCGCGGATCTCCTGCGGCACCTTCGTGGTGAAGAAGTCCCGCATCCGGGTGCGGAACTCCGCGTCGGCGGGGCTGAGCTCGAGCTGCATGCGACTCCCTTGTTCCGGGGCTTGTCCGATGACCGGTCCGACGTACGACGAGGCCGGCCGCACCATCATGGCGCGGCCGGCCTGACGAGGCGAGGCGTCAGCTCGCGGTGGCGTCGCTGTCGAGGGTCACGGTGGCGTCCTGCGTCTTGCCGTCCCGGTTCCAAGTGACGGTGACCTGGTCGCCCGGGCGGTAGGAGCGGATCGTCGCGACGAGCGAGTCCGCGCCCGTGATCCGGTGGTCGTCGACGGAGGTGATCACGTCGCCGGCCTCGGCGGCCGTGGAGCCGGCGGTGACCTCGGCGATCTTGGCGCCCGCGGCGTCGTCGGTGATCCGGATGCCGAGGCGTGCGTGCGTAGGCGTCTCGCCCTTGGCCATCTGGTCGACGATCGGCATCACCTCGTCGATCGGGATCGCGAAGCCGAGGCCGATGGAGCCCGACTGACCCGACGAGCCGTACGGCGACTGCGACGCGGCGGTGCGGATGGAGGAGTTGATGCCCACCACGGCGCCCGTCATGTCGGCGAGCGGGCCACCGGAGTTGCCGGGGTTGATCGCGGCGTCGGTCTGGATGGCGGGGTAGGTCGTGGAGTTGCCCTGGTCGTCGGAGCCGACGTTGACCGGGCGGTCGAGGGCGCTGACGATGCCGCTGGTGACGGTGGCGTCGAGGCCGAAGGGGGAGCCGATCGCCACGACCCCCTCGCCCACGCCGAGGTTGGCCGACTTGCCGATGGTGGCGGCGGTGAGGCCGGAGACGTCGGTGGCCTTGATGACGGCGGTGTCGGTGAGCGGGTCGGTGCCGAGGATCTCGGCGTCCGCGCTGCTGCCGTCGTCGAAGGACACCTTCAGCGAGCCCCCGCCCTGGGCCATCTCCACGACGTGGTTGTTGGTGAGGATGGTGCCGTCGGAGGTCAGGATGATGCCGGAGCCCGACGCCTCGCCCTGCTGGCCGCTGACGTCGATCTTGACCACGCTGGGCAGCACCTTCTGCGCCACCGACTCCACCGACCCGTCGGCGGCCGGCGCCTGCGTCCGGCTCGACACGGTCGAGGTCGTGGTCGCGGCGGCACCCGCCGCGCTCACCGGCTCGTCGTGGGTGGCGTCCCACACCGCCGCGCCGCCGAGGCCGGCGCCGCCGCCCACGAGGAGGGAGGTCGCGACGACCGCGGCGGCCAGGCCCGAGCGCCGGCGCCGGGGCTCGGGCTGGGGGGCGAGCGGCCCACCCGGCCCACCCGGTCCCCCCGGTCCGCTCGACCACTGGTGCGGCTGCTGGAAGGGGGACTCGGGCCGGGGGTCCGGCCCTGCGGGCTGGTGCTGGTGGAAGGGTCCGTCGCTCATGTCTTCGACGATGCGTCGCGACCCTGTGGATGCGCTGAGAACGTGCTGGGAAGTCCAGAAACCTCGTGGCGCCGCGAGGCAGCGCCGACGCGGCTGCAAGATCGGGGCCTCCGCACGCGGGGCGCCGATGAAAGATCTTGCAGGCGTTGCAAGACCTGCCAGGTTCCGCCTAGTGTGACGGCCGCCACGCTGCTCGGCCGCCCGGGGCGGCCACCACCTCTCGGGAGTCCCTGTGCGTCGATCCTCCGTCCCTGCTGCCCTGGCGGGCCTCGCCACCGTGCTCGCCTCGCTGGTGGCGCTGCCCGCCCCCGCGCAGGCCGACCACCGCGCCGAGCCGCCCACGACCGTCACCCTCGTGGGCAGCCTGCAGGACGAGCTCGGCTGCGAGCAGGACTGGGCGCCCGGCTGCGCCGCGTCGGGGCTCTCGCTGACCGACGACGGCACCTGGGCGCTCACCGCCGACGTCCCGGCCGGGTCCTACGAGCTCAAGGTCGCGATCAACGGGTCGTGGGAGGAGAACTACGGCGCCGGCGGCGAGGCGGGAGGGGCCAACCTCCCGCTCGTGCTCGAGCACACCGCCCGCCTGCAGTTCACCTACGACGACGCCAGCCACCGCATCGCGTTCGCGCCCGCCGAGCGACCCTCGGCCACCCCCACCGACGCCGACCGGCAGCTCGCCGGCACCTCGCTGCGCAGCCCGCTGACCCGGGAGAACTTCTACTTCGTGATGGCCGACCGGTTCGCCAACGGCGACCCGACCAACGACGCGGGCGGTCTGTCCGGCGACCGGATGAGCACCGGGCTCGACCCGACCGACAAGGGCTTCTTCCACGGCGGCGACATCGCGGGGCTGTCGGACCGGCTCGACTACATCTCCGGCCTCGGCACGACCGCGATCTGGCTCACCCCGAGCTTCAAGAACCGGCCGGTGCAGGGCACCGGTGACCAGGCGAGCGCGGGCTACCACGGCTACTGGGTCACCGACTTCACCCGCATCGACCCGCACTTCGGCACCAACGCCGAGCTCGAGGCCTTCATCGACCAGGCGCACCAGCGCGGCATCAAGGTCTTCTTCGACATCATCACCAACCACACGGCCGACGTCATCGACTACTCCGAGCAGCGCTACGGCTACGTCGGCAAGGACGCCGAGCCCTACCGCGACGCGGCCGGCAACCCCTTCGACGACCGCGACTACGCCGGCGGCGACGACTTCCCCGAGCTCGACGCAGAGACGTCGTTCCCCTACACGCCCGTGTTCCGCTCCGAGGCCGACCGCACGGTGAAGGCGCCGGCCTGGCTCAACGACCCGACGAACTACCACAACCGCGGTGACTCGACCTTCGCCGGCGAGTCGTCGACGTACGGCGACTTCGTCGGCCTCGACGACCTGTTCACCGAGCAGCCCGACGTCGTCGACGGGATGACCGACGTCTACGAGGCGTGGGTCGACCTCGGCATCGACGGCTTCCGCATCGACACCGCCAAGCACGTCAACATGGAGTTCTGGCAGCAGTTCGCCCCCGCGATCCGCGACCACGCCGCAGCGATCGGCAACGACGACTTCTTCGCCTTCGGCGAGGTCTACGACGCCGACCCGGCCCAGCTCTCGCGCTTCAGCACCACCGGCCGGCTCGACGCCACCCTCGACTTCGGCTTCCAGGACGTCGGCACCGGCTTCGCCAAGGGCGCTGCCACGACGCGGCTGCGCGACTTCTACGCCGCCGACGACCTCTACACCGACACCGACTCCAACGCGTACGCCTCGCCGACCTTCCTGGGCAACCACGACATGGGCCGGATCGGCACGTTCCTCAAGGACAGCGGCGACGTGCTCCAGCGCGACCGCCTGGCCCACTCGCTGATGTTCCTCACCCGCGGCCAGCCGGTCGTCTACTACGGCGACGAGCAGGGCTTCGTCGGCGACGGCGGCGACAAGGACGCCCGCGAGGACATGTTCGCCAGCCGTGTCGACTCCTACAACGACAACGACCTCATCGGCACCGACGCCACGACGGTGGTCGACAACTACGACACCAGCCACCCGCTCTACACCACGATCCGCGACCTGGCGCGGCTGCGCCGGACCTATCCCGCGCTCGCCGACGGCGCACAGCTGCACCGCTACGCCTCCAACGGCGCGGGCGTCTACGCCTTCAGCCGCATCGACGCCGACGAGAAGCGTGAGTTCGTCGTCGCGCTCAACAACGCCACCACCGCCAAGACGGTGACCATCGGCACCGAGATGCGGCGCGGCACCTTCAAGCAGGTCTGGCCGGCCACGAAGCAGTCGCTGCGCACCGACGCCGAGGGGCGTACGTCGATCACGGTGCCGCCGCTGTCGGCGGTGGTGTGGCGCGCCGCGGGCACCCTGCCCGAGCGCGAGGCCGCGCCGGCGATCCACCTCGAGAAGCCGTCGGCCGGCGGCGTCGTCGGCGGCCGGGCGCCGATCACCGTCGGTGTCCCCGATGGCGGCTTCAACGAGGTCACGGTCGCGTGGCGTCCCGCCGGCGCCGACGGCTGGACCGCGCTCGGCACCGACGACAACGCTCCCTACCGCGTCTTCCACGACGTCACCGCGATGCCGAAGGGCTCGCTGCTGGAGTACCGCGCGGTCCTGCGCGACAGCAGCGGCAACCTGTCGGTCGCCTCGTCGTGGGCCACGGTCGGCGACCCCGAGGCCGAGCCGACGCCCGACGGCGGCGGTGAGGGCGGCCCCGTCACCCAGCCCGGTGCGGTGTCGGTGCCGGGCAGCCTGAACTCGGAGATGGGCTGCCCGGGCGACTGGCAGCCCGACTGCGCCGAGGCGCAGATGTCGCTCGACCCCGCCGACCTGGTGTGGAAGCGGACGGTCACGCTGCCGGCCGGTGACTACGCCTACAAGGCCGCCATCGACGGCGCCTGGACGGAGAACTACGGCGCCGGCGGTGTCCCCGGCGGCGCCGACATCCCGGTGCGGGTCGACGCGACGCGCGCGGTGAGCTTCTACTACGACCACGCCTCGCACTGGGTCACCAGCGACGCCAACGGCCCCATCCTGACCCTGGCCGGCAGCATGCAGTCCGAGCTCGGCTGCCCCGGCGACTGGGACCCGGCCTGCATGCGCGGCTGGCTCAAGGACCTCGACGGCGACGGCACCTACACGCTCGCCGCGACCCTGCCCGCCGGCAGCTACGAGACCAAGGTCGCCCACGGCCTGTCGTGGGCGGAGAACTACGGTGCCGACGGGGTGCGTGACGGCGCCAACATCGGTTTCGACGTCGGCTCGGGAGGAGTCCAGGTGGTGTTCAGCTATGACGTGGCCACGCACCGGCTGCAGGTCTCGACCCGCTCCGCCGGGTCGACCCCCGACCTGGGCAAGGCGCGCGCCCAGTGGCTGCGCCGCGACCTCCTCGCCTGGGACGTGTCGGACCCCGCGTCGCGCCGCTACCGGCTGCACTGGTCGGGCGCCGGCGACCTCGCGGTCGACGCCGAGGCCGTCACCGGCGGCTCGAGCGTGCCGCTGACCTACGACCCGGCCGGCCTGCCCGCCGACGTCCTCGCGGACTTCCCGCACCTGGCCGGCTACGAGGCGTTCCGCCTCGACCGCAGCGCGCTCAAGCAGGTGCCGGAGATGCTCACCGGCCAGCTGGCGGTGGCGTCGTACGACCAGGGCGGCGCGCTGCACGACGCCACCGGCGTGCAGGTGCCCGGCGTGCTCGACGACGTGTACGCCGACGCCGCCGACGCCGACCTCGGGCCCACGTGGTCGGGGCGCCGGCCCACCCTCGCGCTGTGGGCGCCGACCGCGCAGGACGTGGCGGCCGTGGTGGCCGGACGTCGGGTGCCCATGGAGCGCCGGCGTGACGGCACCTGGACGGTCTCGGGCCCCGCGTCGTGGAAGGGCGCGCGCTACACCTTCGAGGTGAAGGTGTGGTCGCCGTCCGTGCAGGCGGTGGTCACCAACCGGGTGACCGACCCCTACTCGCTGGCGCTGACCACCAACTCGCAGGAGTCCGTGCTCGTCGACCTCGCCGACCCGGCGCTGGCCCCGGCCGGGTGGGCGCGCACGAAGGCGCCGGTCATCGCACAGCCGGAGGACCGCAACGTCTACGAGCTGCACGTGCGCGACTTCTCCATCGGCGACGAGACCGTGCCCGCCGCCGAGCGCGGCACCTACCTCGCCTTCACCCACGACGACACCGCCGGCATGCGTCACCTGCGCCGGCTCGCCGACGCCGGCCTCAACACCGTGCACCTGCTGCCCGTCTTCGACATCGCCACGATCGAGGAGCGTCGCGGCGAGCAGGCCGTGCCCTCCTGCGACCTGGCCTCGCTGCCGCGCGACTCCGAGCGGCAGCAGGAGTGCGTCGAGGCGGTGCGCCCGACCGACGGATTCAACTGGGGCTACGACCCGCTGCACTACACGACGCCGGAGGGCTCCTACAGCACTGACCCGGAGGGCCCCCGCCGCACCGTCGAGTTCCGCCGGATGGTGCAGGGCCTCAACGGCGCCGGCCTCCAGGTCGTGATGGACGTGGTCTACAACCACACCGCCGCGAGCGGCCAGGACCCGAAGTCCGTCCTCGACCGGATCGTCCCTGGCTACTACCACCGCCTCGACGCCAAGGGCGCCGTGGAGACCTCCACCTGCTGCTCCAACACCGCCACCGAGCACCGGATGATGGAGAAGCTGATGATCGACTCGGTGCTCACCTGGGCCCGGGACTACCACGTCAACGGCTTCCGCTTCGACCTCATGGGCCACCACTCGCTGGCGAACATGACCCACCTGCGCGCCGCGCTCGACGACCTCACGGTCGAGCGGGACGGCGTCGACGGCAAGGCGATCTACCTCTACGGCGAGGGCTGGAACTTCGGCGAGGTCGCCGACGACGCCCGCTTCACCCAGGCCACCCAGCGCAACCTCGCGGGCTCGGGCATCGGCTCCTTCAGCGACCGGCTGCGTGACGCCGTGCGCGGGGGAGGGCCGTTCGACGAGGACCCGCGCGTGCAGGGCTTCGGCTCCGGGCTGTTCACCGACCCCAACGGCGCGGCCGTCAACGGCACCGCCGACGAGCAGCGCGAGGACCTCCTCCACCTCGAGGACCTCGTCAAGCTCGGGCTCGCCGGCAACCTGGCCGACTTCCGCTTCCGGTCCTCCGAGACCGGCGAGGAGGTCGCGGGCTCGGAGGTCGACTACAACGGGCAGCCGGCCGGTTATGCCGCGGACCCGGCCGAGACGGTCACCTACGTCGACGCCCACGACAACGAGACGCTCTACGACTCGCTGGCGCTCAAGCTCCCCGCTGGTACGTCGATGGCCGACCGGGTGCGGATGAACACGCTCTCGCTGTCGACGGTCGCGCTCTCGCAGGGCGTGGTGTTCTGGCACGCCGGCACCGACCTGCTCCGCTCCAAGAGCCTGGACCGCAACTCCTACGACTCCGGCGACTGGTTCAACCGGGTCGACTGGCAGCGCCGCGACAACACCTTCGGCTCGGGCCTGCCGCTGCGCGCCGACAACGAGGCCAAGTGGGGCTTCATGCGCCCGCTGCTGGCCGACCCGGCGCTCGACCCCGGCCCCGAGGCGATGGACGCCGCCCACGCGCGGGCCCAGGACCTGCTGCGGATCCGTACGTCGTCGCGACTGTTCCGCCTCGGCAGCCTCGAGCAGGTGCAGGCCAAGGTGTCCTTCCTCGACGCCGAGCCCGGCGTGATCGCGATGCTCGTCGACGACACCGTCGGCGCCGACGCCGACCCCGACCGTGATGGCGTGCTGGTGGTCTTCAACGCCTCGCCGCAGGCGCAGACCGTCACCGGCACGGGAGCCGGCTGGACGCTGCACGACGTGCAGGCATCCGGCACCGACCCGGTCGTCAGGGGCAGCACCGTCGCCGCCGACGCGGTCACGGTGCCGGCACGCACGACGGCGGTCTTCCAGCGCTGACCCCCGCACGCACGAACGCCCCCGGCCGCTGTGGCCGGGGGCGTTCGTCGTGCGTGCGTGACTACGCCCAGCGCTCCGAGGCGGGGACGAAGGTGAGCTCGCGGTCACCGGTGTAGATCTGCTTGGGGCGCGCGATCTTCTGGTCCTTGTCCTGCACCAGCTCGGCCCACTGCGCCAGCCAGCCCGGCGTACGGCCGATGGCGAAGAGCACGGTGAACATCTCCGGCGGGAACTGGAAGGCCTCGTAGATCAGGCCGGAGTAGAAGTCCACGTTGGGGTAGAGCTTGCGCTTGACGAAGTACTCGTCCTCGAGCGCGATCTTCTCCAGCTCCTTGGCGATCTCGAGGAGCGGGTTGACCCCGGTGACCTCGAAGACGTCGTCGCAGGCCTTCTTGATGATCGTGGCGCGCGGGTCGAAGTTCTTGTAGACCCGGTGGCCGAAGCCCATCAGGCGCTCGTTGCCGTTCTTCACGCCCTCGATGAAGGCGGGGATGTTCTCCTTCGACCCGATGCGCTTGAGCATCCGCAGGACCGCCTCGTTGGCGCCGCCGTGCAGCGGGCCGTAGAGCGCGCCGACACCGGCCGCGACGGCCGAGTAGGGGTCGACCTGCGAGGAGCCGACGGAGCGCACCGCGTTGGTCGAGCAGTTCTGCTCGTGGTCGGCGTGCAGGATGAACAGCACGTCGAGGGCCTTGACCAGGCGCGGGTCGGCCTCGAACTTCTGCTCGCTCATCTTGAACAGCATCGAGAGGAAGTTGGCGGTGTAGCCGAGGTCGTTGTCGGGGTAGACGAACGGCTTGCCCTGCGCGTGGCGGAACGACCAGGCGCCGAGGGTCGGCATCTTCGCGATCATGCGCACGATCTGCATGTGGCGGTTGTCGGCGTCGCTGATGTTGCGGGCGTCGGGGTAGAACGTCGACAGCGCGCCGACGGAGGCCATCAGCATGCCCATCGGGTGCGCGTCGTAGCGGAAGCCGTGCATGAACGACTTCACGTTCTCGTGCACGAACGTGTGGTAGGTGATCTCGTGCACCCAGGCGTCGTACTGCTCCTTGGTGGGCAGCTCGCCGTGGATGAGGAGGTAGGCCACCTCGAGGAAGTTGGACTTCTCCGCCAGCTGCTCGATCGGGTAGCCGCGGTACTCCAGGATGCCCTTGTCGCCATCGATGAACGTCACGGCCGAGCGGCACGAGGCGGTGTTCACGAAGCCGGGGTCATAGGTGGCCAGGCCGGGCTCGTCGTCGGTGAGACGGATCTGCCCGAGGTCCTTGGCGGCGATCGTGTTGTCGGTGATCGCGATGTCGTACTGCTGACCGGTCCTGTTGTCGGTGACAGTCAGTGAATCCTTGGCCGCTACGTCGGTCACGAGGGCTCCTGTTCATACGTCTTTGTACGTCTTGGGTCCGTCCAACCTAGCCGCGGTACGCGCGCGAGCGCGAACCGGTGTCCATGCCCGTCCCGCCCCCTGTGGGCTGCGCCACCTCAGCGCCCGGCCACCCGGTCGGCCACCCGCGCGACGCGGCTCGTGCGCGCCAGGCCGGCGTCCTCGCGGCGGTCGGCGGCGCGGTAGAGGCGGTAGAGGGCGTGCACGCCCAGCCACCGCAGCGGCTCCGGCTCCCAGCGGCGCACCCGGTGGCCGGTCCACGGCAGCCGGGTGAGGTCGGTGTCGTGGCCGAGCACGAGGTCGCGCAGGGTGCGCCCGGCCAGGTTGGTCGCGGTGAGCCCCGACCCGACGTAGCCACCGGCGTGCCCCAGCCCGGTCGCGGGGTCGTACGCCACGCTGGCGCTCCAGTCGCGCGGCACCCCGAGCACGCCGCACCAGGCGTGGTCGAGGGCGATGCCGCGCAGCGACGGGAAGAGGGTGGTCAGCGTCGAGCGCAGCGACTCGACCGTCCAGTCCTGCGTGCGCCCCTGGATGTCGGTGCGCGAGCCGAAGCGGTAGGGCACGCCGCGCCCGCCCAGCGCGATGCGGCCGTCGGCGGTGCGCTGGGCGTAGCAGTAGGCGTGCGCCTCGTCGCCGAGAAGCTCCTCGCCGGCCCAGCCGATCGCGTCCCACTGGCCGGGCGTGAGGGGCTCGGTGACCACGATCGCGGAGTTCATCGGCAGCCAGTCGCGGCGGTGGCCGGCCAGCCCGGCGGTGAAGCCCTCCAGGCAGCGCAGCACGACCGGGGCGCGCAGCGTGCCGCGCTCGGTGACGACCACCCCCGGCTCGACGCGTACGGCCCGGGTGTCCTCGTGGATGCGCACGCCCCGCTCCCGCACGACCCGCGCCACGCCCGACACCAGCCTGGCCGGCTGCACCCGTGCGCAGTCGGGGTCGAACCGCCCCGAGACCGCGCCGGCGACCCGGATCCGCTGCGCCACCTGTTCCGCGTCGAGCTCGCCACCCAGGCGCTGGGCCTGCGCGCGCGACCGCGCGACGTAGAGGACGCCGCTGCGCACGATGTCGGCCTCGACGCCCTCGCGCGCCGCGACGTCGATGACCTCGTCGACGGTGCCGCGCAGCGCCGCGCGCAGCCGCGCGACGCCGTCCTCGCCCGCCACGGCGGCGTACGTCGTCGCGCTGCCGGCCAGCTCGCTCGAGAGCCAGCCGCCGTTGCGCCCCGAGGCGCCGAAGCCCGCGAACTCGGCCTCGACGACGCGGATGTCGAGGGTGGGGTCGGCCTCGTGCAGGTAGAAGGCCGTCCAGAGGCCCGTGAGCCCGCCGCCGACGATCGCCACGTCGCAGCGCGCGTCGCCGTCCAGCCGGTCCGTCGGGACGGGCAGCCCGACCTGTTGCCACCAGAAGGAGACGCCACCGTTGCGCACGCGGTCATTGTGCTGCCCCGCCGTTTTGACCCCCACGCTCGGCGCGCCGTAACCTTGCTGGTCGCGACTCCTGCCGCGTCCGCTCCTTCTGGGTGCGGGTGCAGATCCGGACGTCATCCTTCCTGAGGGGGGAGCGATCCGGGCCGTGTTCGTCAGAAGCCGCTGCACCACGATCGGCCCTCGTCCGAGGGCCGGGACCAACGAACCAGAACGGGATACCGCCGTGCGCACGTACAGCCCCAAGCCCGCTGACATCCAGCGTGAGTGGCTCGTCATCGACGCCACCGACGTGGTCCTGGGCCGCCTCGCCGTCCAGACCGCGAACCTCCTCCGCGGCAAGCACAAGCCGACCTTTGCTCCTCACATGGACATGGGCGACTTCGTCATCATCGTGAACGCCTCCAAGGTGTCGCTGTCGGGGACCAAGAAGACCACCAAGATGGCCTACCGCCACTCCGGCTACCCGGGCGGCCTCTCGGCCACCCCGTTCGGTGAGCTCCTCGAGAAGGACGCCCGCAAGGCCATCGAGAAGGCTGTGTGGGGCATGCTCCCGAAGAACAAGCTCGGTCGCCAGATGCTGAAGAAGCTCAAGGTCTACGCCGGCCCCGACCACCCGCACCTGGCCCAGCAGGCCACTCCCTTCGAGATCTCCCAGATCTCCCAGTGACGACTGAGGACTCACAGATGACTGAGAACACCACCGAGGTCGAGGAGACCTTCGAGACCGACGCCGAGGGCGTCGCCTACACGTCCGAGAGCGACGCCTCCGCGGACACCCCGGCCCGCCCGGCGACCATCGCCCCCGGCGCGGCCACCGGCCGTCGCAAGGAGGCCGTCGCCCGCGTGCGCATCGTCCCGGGCACCGGCGAGTGGACCATCAACGGCCGCACGCTCGACAGCTACTTCCCCAACAAGCTGCACCAGCAGATCGCGAACGAGCCGTTCGTCGAGCTGCAGCTCGAGGGTCGCTTCGACGTGATCGCCCGCATCCACGGCGGCGGCATCGCCGGCCAGGCCGGCGCCCTGCGCCTCGGCGTGGCCCGCTCGCTCAACGCCATCGACGTCGAGGCCAACCGCCCGGCGCTGAAGAAGGCCGGTCTGCTGACCCGCGACGCCCGCGTCGTGGAGCGCAAGAAGGCCGGTCTCAAGAAGGCCCGCAAGGCCTCGCAGTTCAGCAAGCGCTGATCCACCGGGTCGCATGGCGACCTGCCCCCAGGGCCCGCACTGCCGTCAGGCGGTGCGGGCCCTGTGCCGTCCCGGGGCCCACCCCTGGGGGTGAGGTCCAACCGTCAAACCGCCAGCATCACCACAGGTCTCGTCAAGGTGGTGTGAAGCCGGTCACACGCCTCTCGGTTCCTGCCTAGCGTCGCGAACGTGCGCCGTGGGGGTGCACCACGCACCCAGGGGGATCTTCATGACACTTCTACACCGGGGGGCCGCCGGCCTCGCCTTCGCCGCCCTCGTGGCCGCCGGCCTGGCGCCGGCCGCGCACGCCGACACCGTCGCGGCTGACACCCTCGTCAGTGGTGTCGCCTCGCTCGGCAACGTCTGCCGCGGCGCGACGGCCACCGGATCGGTCGGCTTCGCGTTGAAGCGCACCGGCAGCGCCACGAACGGCCAGGTCTGGGGCAATACGGCCAACGTCACGGTCACCCCGACCTCCCAACCTTCAGGCATGACGCTGGGCAGCACGTCCGTGACGACACCGTTCAACTGGACCACGCTGAACCCGGCCACGCTCATCGACGCCGGGGACGCGTCGGTCTCGCTCACGGTCCCGGCCAACGCCGCGACAGGAGTGCGGACGGTCGGCGTCACCTACACCGCGAGCGGACAGGGCGCGTCGGTGACGACCACCTCGAACGACGCATCGGTGACCTTCAGCTGGAACGTCGTCGACTGCACCCCCGCCGACACCACGGCGCCGGTGATCACCAAGGTCCTCACCCCTGCGCAGCCCGACGGCGCCAACGGGTGGTACCGCACCGACGTGGGGATCGACTGGACCGTGTCGGACCCCGAGTCCGCGTTCACCGCGCAGGGCTGCGCCGACACAGCGTTGACCACCGACGGCTCGTTGACCTCCTCGTGCTCCGCCACGAGCACCGGCGGCACTGCCGGCCCGGTGAGTGTCACCGTGAAGCGTGACGCGACCCCGCCCACGCTCGAGCCGGTCGTCGTCGGTGACCTGGGACAGAACGGGTGGTACACCGGTGCCGTCACCGTCTCCTGGAAGGCGGGCGACGACACCTCGGGCGTCGACCTCGCCACCGTCTGTGGCGCATCCACCCTCACCGAGGACGTTGCCTCACGCACGTTCAGCTGCACCGTCAAGGACCTCGCCGGCAACACCGCCACGGCGTCGGCCACGGTCAAGCGCGACGCCACCGACCCGCTCGTCGTCTCCCACGTGGGCGGCACGCTCGGCGGCGGCGGCTGGTACACCAGCGACGTCGAGGTCACCTGGACCGTCTCGGACGCGACCTCGGACCTCGCGAGCACCACCGGTTGCGGTGCCACCACGCTCGACGAGGACAGCGCGGGGACGACGTACACCTGCACGGCGACCGACCGCGCGGGCAACGGCACCAGTGAGACGGTGGACCTGAAGCGCGACGCCTCTGCGCCCGACGTCTCCTTCACGCGCGCCGGCCTCGAGGGTGACAACGGCTGGTACCGGGGCCCGGTGGTGCTGGACTGGACGGTCTCCGACGGCTTCTCGGGGCTGGGAACCGTCGTGGGGTGCGCGGACCGCACGGTCACGGCCGACGGGCGCCACACCTTCCCCTGCACCGCGACGGACGCGGCAGGCAACGTGGCGCAGGCCTCGGCGCTCGTCGACCTTGACGCCACCGCACCGAGCATCACGCCGACCGCAACGGGCCGGACCAAGGGAACCGCGTGGTTCACCGGCGACGTCGACGTCACGTGGGCCGTCGTGGACCCGACCTCCGGGGTCACGAGCAGCGCCGGTTGCGACAAGGTCACCCTGGGCGAGGACAGCACCGGGACGACGTACACCTGCTCGGCCACGGACGATGCCGGCAACACCGACAGCGTGAGCACCACGGTGAAGCGCGACGCGACGCCGCCGGTGCTGACGCTGACGGGCGGCCCGGTCCACCAGGCGACCTACAACTTCGGCGACGTGCCGGCGGCGGCCACCTGCGTGGCGAGCGATCCCACGTCGGGCCTGGTCGGCCCCTGCGCCGTCACCGCCGGCCCCACCGCCGTCGGTTCCGGCGCCCAGGTCGCCACTGCCACCGACAAGGCCGGCAACGTCGCCACCGACACACGGAGCTACACGGTCGCCGCGTGGCGCTCCGACGGCTTCTACAAGCCGGTGACGATGGGGGCGACGGTGGTCAACACCGTCAAGGCCGGCTCGACCGTGCCGCTGAAGTTCAACGTCTTCAAGGGCACCACGGCGATGACGTCGGGGATCGGCGCGACCTTCGTGGCGAAGAAGGTGGGCTGTGACGGCTCGGACCTCGCTGCCGCGGTCGACGAGTTCGGCACCACCGGCAGCACCAGCCTCCGCTACGACGCCTCGGGCGCGCAGTGGGTGCAGAACTGGGCGACTCCGTCGAGCGGCAAGGCCTCGTGCTACCGCGTCACCCTGACGACCGCCGACGGGTCGTCGACCTCGGCGGACTTCGCGCTCAAGTAGACGGGGGATGGGGGAAGCGTCATGGCCCGGGGGCCACGTAGGCTCCCGGGCCATGACGCGACTCTTCGGCACGGACGGCGTCCGGGGCCTGGCCAACGACACGTTGACCGCCGAGCTGGCCCTGGACCTGTCGGTCTGCGCCGCGCACGTCCTGGCCGACCGGGGCGAGTTCGAGGGCCACCGCCCCGTCGCCGTGGTCGGGCGTGACACGCGCATCTCCGGGCAGTTCCTCGAGGCCGCGGTCGTCGCGGGCCTGGCGTCCGCGGGCGTCGACGTACTGCTCCTGGGGGTGCTGCCGACCCCGGGCGTGGCCTACATGACCGAGCGCCTCGGCGCCGACCTCGGCGTGATGCTGTCGGCCTCGCACAACCCGATGCCCGACAACGGCATCAAGTTCCTCGCCCGCGGCGGGCACAAGCTCGACGACGCGATCGAGATCGCGATCGAGCGACGCATGGGCGAGCCGTGGGAGCGGCCCACCGGTGGCGACGTGGGCCGCGTGACGGTCTACGACACGGCCGTCGAGGAGTACGCCGCCCACCTCGAAGGCACGATCACCCACCCGCTGGTGGGGCTCAAGGTCGTGCTCGACTGCGCCGAGGGTGCCGCGCACGCCGCCGGCCCGCGGGCGCTCGAGGACGCCGGCGCGACGGTCGTCGCGATCCACGCCGACCCCGACGGGCTCAACATCAACGACAGCTGCGGCTCGACCCACGTGGAGTCGCTGCAGGCCGCGGTGCTCGAGCACGGCGCCGATGCCGGCTTCGCGCTCGACGGCGACGCCGACCGGTGCCTGGCGGTCGACCACGAGGGCAACGTCGTCGACGGCGACCAGATCCTCGCCATCCTCGCGCTCTCGCTGCGCGACCAGGGACGCCTGGCCAAGGACACCGTCGTCGCGACGGTGATGAGCAACCTGGGCTTCGTGCAGGCGCTGCGCGCCAACGACGTCGGCGTACGCCAGACGAAGGTGGGCGACCGCTACGTCCTCGAGGCGATGAAGGTCTCCGGCTACTCCCTCGGCGGCGAGCAGTCGGGCCACGTCATCCTCAGTGACCACGCCACCACCGGCGACGGCATCCTCACCACGCTCCACGTGATGGAGCGGATGGCCACGACCGGCCGCTCGCTGGCCGACCTGGCCTCGGTGATGACGCGCCTGCCGCAGGTGCTGCTCAACGTCTCCGGCGTCGACAAGTCGCGCGCCGACGAGGACGCGGTGCTCGCCGCGGCGGTCGCCGAGGAGGAGGCCGCGCTGGGGGAGCGGGGCCGGATCCTGCTGCGCCCCTCGGGCACCGAGCCGATCGTGCGCGTGATGGTCGAGGCACCCACCCATGACGAGGCGCAGGGCGTCGCCTCGCGCCTCGCCGACGTGGTGAAGCAGCAGCTCGCGCTCTGAGGTCGCTGCCCCGCCCTCTGTGTCATGAGGACTGCGGGTCCGCACCCGCAATCCCCATGACGGTCCACGACCTGCCGCACTAGGGTCGCCGCCGTGGTCGACATCGAGCAGATCAACCCGCGCAACGAGGCGGCCCTGCGGGCGTGGTGGGAGGTCGGGCACGCGGCCACGGCGTACCGCCCCGGGAAGCCGTGGCCGCTGTGGGAGCAGAGCCGCGTGGCCCTGCCCGCCGACAACCCCGAGCGGGGCATCACGCTGCTCGGCGCGATCGACGGCCGCGAGATGGTGGGCGCGGGCCTGCTGACCCGCACGCTGCGCGAGAACCTGCACGCCGCGATGGCGTTCGCGTTCGTGCGGCCCGACCGCACCCGCGAGGGCACCGGTCGCCGCCTCGCCGACGAGCTCGAGGTCGTGGCGGCCGGCGACGGGCGTACGACGCTGCAGAGCGAGGCCTACCTCCCACCGGGCGGCGCGGGCGTGCCCGAGGCGTTCGCGCGGGCGATGGGCTACGACGTCGCCAGCCGGGAGTCGATCAAGGAGCTGGCCACGGGGGACTACCTCGCCCGTCGCGACGCGCTCGCGGCCGCGGTGCGCGCCGACGGCTACCGGGTCGTCACCTTCGACACCGTGTGCCCCGAGGAGCACCTCGACTCCTTCGGACGGCTGCTCGGGATGCTCATGTCGGAGGTGCCGCTGGGCGAGCTCGACCTGACGACCTCGGAGTGGACGCCCGAGCGCATCCGGGCCGCCGAGCAGCGACAGGTCGCCACCGGCCGCCACGTGCACACCGCGCTCGCGATCGCCGCGGACGGCGCGGTGGCGGGTGTCTCCGACGTACGCGTCGACGACACCGACCACGAGCACGCGCAGGTCGGCATCACGATCGTCGACCCCGCCCACCGCGGGCGCCGGCTCGGGCTGGCGCTCAAGCTCGCCACGCACGACCTGGTGCTGGCGGCGTACCCCACGCTGGAGCGCGTCGACACGTCCAACGCCGAGGTCAACACGCACATGAACGCCGTCAACGAGGCGCTGGGCTATCGCACGATCGAGACGCTGCTGGAGCTGCAGAAGAAGCTGTGAGTCAGCGCGCGTCGAACGCGGTGTCGTAGTCCTCGCGGGAGGCGAGGATCACGGCGAGGTGCGTCTCCGCCCAGTCGGTGAGGGTGGCGATCGGTCCGGTGAGCGAGGCCCCGAGCGGGGTGAGCTCGTAGTCCACGCGCGGCGGGACCTGGGCGTGCACGGTGCGGGTCAGCAGCCCGTCGCGCTCCATCGCGCGCAGCGTCTGGGTGAGCACCTTCGGCGCGACGCCGCCGATGCGGGCGCGCAGCTCGCTGAAGCGCAGGCTCCCCCCCTCGAGCGAGGCGATCACCAGGACGGTCCACTTGTCGCCGATGCGGTCGAGCACGACGCGGGTGGGGCACTCGGGGTCGAACGCGTCGCCGCGGGTCGCCTGGGGCTCTATGGTTACCACGAGGTACTTATAGCACGTTGAAGTGCTTGGTTACCAATGGTTACCGTGGCAGTCGTTCCCCCCATCGACCCATGAAGGACCTCCCATGAAGATCGCACTGTTCGGCGCCACCGGCATGGTCGGCACCCGCTTCGCCGCCGAGGCCACGGCCCGCGGCCACGAGGTGACCGGGCTCAGCCGCTCCACCGGCGGCGACCTCGCCGACCCCGCTGCCGTGCGCGACGCGGCCGCCTCGCACGACGTCATCGTCTCCGCGACGGGCCCCAGCCGCACCGGTGCGCCCCACCAGGAGTGGCTCGACGCCGTCGCCACCCTGATCGCGAACGCCGGCGACGCACGCGTGCTCTTCGTCGGAGGCGCGGGCTCGCTGCTCACCCCGGACGGCACCCGGCTGCTCGACACCGACGACTTCCCCGAGGAGTACAAGGCCGAGGCCACCTCGGGCGCCGCCGCCCTCGACCTCTTCCGCGCCGCGCCCGACTCCCTCGACTGGACCTTCGTCAGCCCGGCGCCGGTCATCGCGCCCGGCGAGCGCACCGGCTCCTACGCCACCTCGCTCGACACCCCCGCCGGTGACTTCATCAGCGCCGAGGACTACGCGGTCGTGCTCGTCGACGAGATCGAGCAGCCGCAGCACCGGCGCCAGCGCTTCTCCGCCGCCACCGCCTGAGCCCACGGCTCCCGTCATCCCGGGACAGGGTCGGGACATCGGTCCGCTGCGCCCGGGACGACGGGAGCAGCACGCTCCTGGGCATGACACTCATCGACACCCACACGCCGTCCGCCACCACCGCCCTCCCGGTCCCGAGCCGCAGCCGCCGAGCCGTCCTCGTGCTCGTCGGTCTGCTCAACTGCGCGCTGCCCACCGTGTTCACCCTCAACATCACCCGGATGCTCCTCACCGGCGAGCTGTCCGAGCACCGCTACCACCAGCTCACCGGGCAGGGGGAGATCCTCTTCGCCCTCTGGCTGGTCCCCATCGTGCTGATGCTCCGCGCCGGCTGGCGCGGTCGTCGGCCCGCTGCCGCTACCGGTCTGCACCACCTCGTGCTCATCGGGACCGGAGTCGTCGCAGCCACGCTCGCCCCCGGCGGCGGCGCCCCGTTCCTCGTCGCGGTGGTCACGGTCACCGGCGCCCTGCTCTGGGCGGCCCTGCCCGCGCGCCCCCGGCTGCGGCTGCCGCTGCGGATCGACCCGCTGCTCGCCCCGCTCGCCCTGGTCGGCAGTGCCCTGCTGGTGGCGTACGCCATCGACCAGCTGGCGTTGCAGGACGCGGCGACGACCGGGTTCCACTCCTCCAACCCGCACTTCTTCGACCAGGCGTGGATCGCGCTCACGCTCGCTGCCATGGGCCTGCTGGCCGCGCTGCTGCCCGCGGCCCGGCGCTCGGTGCGCTGGGTCGCCCTGGCGCTGGTCGTCCTCGGCGGTGCCGGACTCGCGCTGGGCGAGGGCGCCCCGGTCCACGGCGGTCTGCTCGTCCTCGGCGCGGTGACCGGACTCGCCGACCTGGCCGGGCGCCGTTCGCTGTCGCGGAACTGACCCGGCCCGGTGCCGACCCGACCTACACTCCGCAACGTGCTGACCGCGCCGCGCCCCGAAGACACCGTCCTCGGGGCGCGTCCCGATCGCCCGCTGCGCGGCTCGGTTCCCTCCCTCGCGGTCGCTGCCCTGGGGGTCGTGGGTGCGTTCGCGGCGCTGCTCCTCGTGTCGGCCTCGGGGTCGTGGGGCCTGGTGCCCGCCGCCCAGGTGCCGGTCGACGCGACGGTGGGCATCGCGTTCCCGGTGATGGCAGTGGTCATGCTGACCGCGTCGAACCTCGGACGCGGCGCCCGCGCACTGGCCCGGGTGCTGCTCGTGGCGGGCGCCTGCTCCGGCGTCGCAGCCCTGACCACCGCTGTCTGCCTCGCCAGCGGTTCGCGCGCGCACGCAGACGATCTCGTCGTGCAGGTCGCCGTGCAGGTTCAGGGCGCCATCTGGGTACCGGGCTTCGTCCCCCTGCTGACGCTCGTGCCGCTGCTCTACCCCGACGGCCTGCTCCCCGGCCGGGCCTGGCGGTGGGCAGCCGCGGCCTCGGTGATCGGGACGCTGGCGCTGACCGTCGGGATCGGCCTCTACCCCGAGACGTTCCCGGGCCAGGTGCCACTGCCCAAGCCCGTCGTCCACCTGCCCGCCTCTCGCCTCCTCACCGTCGTCGGCGCGGTGGTCCTGCTCCCGGCCGGGGTCCTCGCCCTCGCCTCGCCCGTGGTGCGGCTGGTGCGGGCGCGAGGGCTGCGTCGCCGGCAGGTCGTGGTGCTGCTGGTCGCCGCCGCCGTGCTGGCCGCGGTCACGGCCGCCCAGGGCGTGCTGCCCACGCCACTCGACGTGGTGGCGCAGGCGGTCGCCGCAGGCCTCGTCGCGGTGGCGATCGGCGTCGCCGTCACCCGGCACGGTCTGTACGACCTCGACACCGCCGTGGCGCGTGCCCTGGTGGCGGCCAGCCTGGCGGTCTGCCTGGCAGGGGCATACCTCACGCTCTTCACTGTGCTGCAGGCACTTCCGCAGCACCGCTCAGCACTCAGTGCCGCCCTCGCCGCCGGACTCACCGGTGTGGTGCTCCAGCCGCTCGGCCGCCGCCTCACCTCCGGCGTCGACCGCCTGTTCTACGGGGACCGCGCAGATCCCTTCGCGGTGACGGCCGAGCTCGCGGCGCGGCTGACCCGCACCGGTCTCGACGTGGCGGTCGTGCCGCAGGTCGTGTGCGACACCGTCGTGGAGTCGCTGCGACTCCCCGCCGCGCAGGTGCGGCTGGTGATGGAGGGGAGCACCCCGGTCGTGGCCGTGGCGGGAGACCCGGGGCCAGCCGATGCCGCCTCCGGCTTCGAGCTGCGCCACCGCGGCGAGGTCGTGGGACGGCTCGAGGTGTGGCGCCGCACGGGTGAGCGGACCCTCGACGAGCGCGACGACGCGGTGGTCCGCGGCATCGCGGACCAGGTCTCGCCCGCGATCGCGGCGCTCCAGCTGCACCGGCAGCTCCAACGCAGTCGTGAGGCGCTGGTCGCGGCCCGCGAGGACGAGCGACTCCGGTTGCGCCGCGAGCTCCACGACGGGCTGGGCGCGACCCTCGCCGGCCTGCGGCTGCAGGTGGAGACCGCGTCCGACCTCACGAACGACCAGGACGTGTCCCGGTTGCTCGAGTCGGCCGGCGCCGGTGTGGCGGGGGCCGTCGCCGAGGTCCGCGCCGTCACCGACGGCCTACGTCCGGCGGGCATCGACGAGCTCGGCCTGCCGCGGGCGCTCGCCGCGCTCGCCGATCGCATCTGGGTGCCGGGGCTCGAGGTCCGTGTCGACGTCGCCCCGCACGTCCGGGCGGATCCCGCCGTCGAGGTCGCGCTGCACCGGATCGCGGGCGAGGCGCTCGCCAACGCCGCCCGGCACTCCGGTGCCCGGCACGTCGTGCTCCGCGTGAGTGACGCCCACGGCATCACGCTCGAGGTGTCCGACGACGGGATCGGGCTCGACGCGCGAACCGACACCTCCAGCTCAGGCCTGGGCCTGGCCTCCATGCAGCGCCGTGCCGAGGAGGTGGGCGGCTCATTCCAGGCCCTCTCCTCCGAGCGCGGCACCACCGTGACTGCCGTGCTTCCCCACTCCGTAGGAGACCTGTGATGGGCGACCCGTCCACGTCGGTGCTCATCGTCGACGACCACCCGCTCTTCAT
Organism: Nocardioides sp. Soil774; assembly: GCF_001428125.1. Taxonomy (GTDB): domain Bacteria; phylum Actinomycetota; class Actinomycetes; order Propionibacteriales; family Nocardioidaceae; genus Nocardioides. Next base: position 47,945 of record NZ_LMSM01000010.1, read on the forward strand.
CGACGGAGTCCGGGCCGCGTTGTCCGGCACGCCGGGCCTCGAGGTGGTGGGAGAGGCCCACGACGTGGCGCAGGCGCTCGACGCCGTCGCGACGCTCAGGCCCGACGTCGTCCTGATGGACCTCAACCTCCCCGACGGCTCGGGCATCGACGCCACCCGGGCGATCCTCGCCGCCGCGCCGACGACCCGCGTGCTCGTGATCACCATGTCGGCCGACGACGACGCCATCGTGGCGGCGATGCGGGCCGGTGCGCGCGGCTACGTCGTCAAGGGGTCAGGACGCGCCGACCTCGTGCAGGCGGTCACGACGGTCGCCGGCGGCGGGGCGGTCTTCAGCCCCGCGGTGGCGGCGCGGCTGGGTTCGTTCTTCGACGGCCTGGCCGCCCAGCCTGGCCGCGAGCTGTTCCCCCAGCTCAGCGACCGCGAGCGGGAGGTGCTCGACCTCGTCGCCCGCGGGCTCGACAACCGCCGCATCGCGCGCGAGCTCCACCTGTCCGACAAGACCGTGCGCAACCAGGTCTCGCTGCTCCTCGGCAAGCTGGGGGTCGCCGACCGTGCGGAGGCGATCGCCCGCGCGCGGCGGGCCGGGCTCGGCCGGGAGCCCGGTTCCTGACCCGTGCGCAGAGGTGCCTACGACTCAGAGCTTGCGCAGCCGCACGTAGCGCACCGAGTGGTCGGTGTCCTTGCGCAGCACGAGGTTGGCGCGCGAGCGGGTCGGGGCGACGTTCTGCACGAGGTTGGGCTCGTTGATCGAGTCCCAGATGCGGGTGGCCTGGTCGACGGCCTCGTCGTGCGACAGTGCGGCGTACTTGCGGAAGTACGACGCCGGGTCGCGGAAGGCCGTCTCGCGCAGCCGCAGGAAGCGGTCGACGTACCACCGCTTGATGTCGGCCAGGGCGGCGTCGACGTAGACGGAGAAGTCGAAGAAGTCGCTGACCGCCAGCCCCGTGCGGCCGTCCTCGCGCACCCGGGCGGGCTGCAGCACGTTGAGCCCCTCGACGATCACGATGTCGGGCCGCTTCACCACGACCTTCTCCTCGGGCACGACGTCGTAGACGAGGTGGGAGTAGATCGGTGCCTCGACCTCGTCGCGGCCGGACTTGATGTCGATGACGAACTTCAGCAGCGCCCGGCGGTCGTAGGACTCCGGGAAGCCCTTGCGGTGCAGCAGGCCGCGGCGCTCGAGCTCGGCGTTGGGCAGCAGGAAGCCGTCGGTGGTGACCAGCGCGACGTTGGGGTGCTCGGGCCAGTGGGCGAGCATCTGCTGCAGCACGCGCGCGGTGGTCGACTTGCCGACCGCCACCGACCCGGCGAGGCCGATGACGAACGGCGTACGCGGCGGGGTGACGCGGTGCAGGAACTCCTCCTGCTCGCGGTGCAGGCGCGAGTTGGCCGCGACGTAGAGGCTGAGCAGGCGCGAGAGCGGCAGGTAGACCTGCTCGATCTCGCGGAGGTCGAGCTGGTCGCCGAGCCCGCGCAGGCGCACGACCTCCTCGGGCGTCAGCGCGGTCTCGGCCGTGCCGGCGAGCTGGGCCCACGCGGCTCGCTCGAGCTCGACGTAGGGGGAGGCCTCATTGCCGTTGGACCCGCCGTTGGAGGGCGACGCGACCTCGGACATGGGTGCGATTGTGGCACCGCGACGGGCCGCAGGCGTGCAGCGGCCTGCCGATAGACTCCCCGGCCATGTGCGGAATCGTCGGATATGTGGGTGACAAGCCGGCCGAGGCCGTGGTGATCGAGGGCCTCAGGCGCCTGGAGTACAGGGGCTACGACTCCGCCGGGATCGCCCTGGTGCAGGACGGGGCGATCGTCTCCGACAAGCGCGCCGGCAAGCTGGCCAACCTCGAGAAGGCCATCGCCGAGTCGCCGCTCCCGCAGGTCACCACCGGCATCGGCCACACCCGCTGGGCCACCCACGGACCGCCGACCGATCGCAACGCCCACCCCCACCTCGGGCGCGCGCGTCGCGTGGCGCTGGTGCACAACGGGATCATCGAGAACTTCGCCGAGCTGCGGGGCCGCCTCGAGTCCGAGGGCGTCGAGATGGCGTCCGACACCGACACCGAGGTCGCCGCCCACCTGCTCGAGGAGCAGCTGGAGACCGGCGTCGACCTCACCGTCGCCATGCAGCAGGTGTGCCGCGGGCTGCGCGGTGCCTTCACCCTCGTCGCCGTCGACGCCCACGACCCCGACCGCGTCGTCGCCGCCCGGCGCAACTCGCCGCTGGTCGTCGGCATCGGGGAGGGGGAGAACTTCCTCGGCTCCGACGTCGCGGCCTTCATCGAGCACACCCGCGAGGCCATGGAGCTCGACCAGGACCAGGTCGTGACCATCACCCGCGACGGCGTCAGCGTCTCGGGCTTCGACGGCACCCCGGCCGAGGGCCGGCGCTACCACGTCGACTGGGACCTCTCGGCTGCGGAGAAGGACGGCCACGACTGGTTCATGCGCAAGGAGATCTTCGAGCAGCCGCGCGCCGTGGCCGACTCGCTGCTCGGGCGCCGAGGCGCCGACGGGCTGCTGCAGCTCGACGAGATGCGCCTGTCCGACCAGGACCTGCGCGACGTCGACAAGATCATCATCATCGCGGCCGGCACGTCGTTCTACGCCGGCATGGTGGCCAAGTACGCCATCGAGCACTGGTGCCGCATCCCGGTCGAGGTCGAGCTCGCCAGCGAGTTCCGCTACCGCGACCCGATCCTCACCAGCGACACCCTCGTCGTCGCGATCAGCCAGTCGGGCGAGACCGCCGACACGCTCCAGGCGATCCGCCACGCGCGCGAGCAGCGCTCGAAGGTGCTCTCGATCTGCAACACCAACGGGTCGACGATCCCGCGCGAGTCCGACGGCGTCATCTACACCCACGCCGGCCCGGAGATCGGCGTCGCCTCGACCAAGGGCTTCCTCACCCAGCTCGTCGCCTGCTACCTGCTCGCGCTCTACCTCGCGCAGGTCAAGGGCACCCGCTACGGCGACGAGATCTCGCAGGTGATGGACCAGCTCGAGCAGATGCCGGCCCACATCGAGACGGTGCTGGCGAAGTCCGAGGAGGTCTACTCCCTCGCCCGGGACCACGTCGGGAGCCGCTCGGTGCTCTTCCTCGGCCGCCACGCCGGCTACCCCGTGGCCCTCGAGGGTGCGCTCAAGCTCAAGGAGATCGCCTACCTCCACGCCGAGGGCTTCGCCGCCGGCGAGCTCAAGCACGGTCCGATCGCGCTGGTCGAGGAGGGCCTGCCGATCCTGTGCGTCGTGCCGCCCCGCGGCCGCGACCAGCTCCACGACAAGATGCTCAGCGGCATCCAGGAGGTGCGTGCGCGCGGCGCCCGCACCCTGTGCCTGGCCGAGGAGGGCGACACCACGATCACGCCCTACGCCGACGTGCTGATCACGCTGCCGCAGGTGCCGGTGCTGCTCCAGCCGCTCGTCGCGGTGGTGCCGCTGCAGCTGTTCGCGTGCGAGCTGGCCACCCAGCTCGGCCACGACGTCGACCAGCCGCGCAACCTCGCCAAGTCCGTCACGGTGGAGTGACGGTGCCCGTCATCGGCGTGGGCATCGACGTGGTCGACATCGACCGGTTCGTGCAGTCGCTCGAGCGCACGCCGGCCCTGCGCGGTCGGCTCTTCACCGACGCCGAGGCGACGCGTCCGCCCGCCTCGCTGGCGGCGAGGTTCGCCGCCAAGGAGGCCATGGCCAAGGCGCTCGGTGCACCGGTCGGCATGGCCTGGCACGACGCGGAGATCGTCTCGGAGGAGACCGGTCGGCCTCGCCTCGAGATCCGCGGCACCGTCGCGGCGCAGGCCGATGCGCTGGGGGTCGCGCACGTCCACGTCTCGCTCTCGCACGACGCCGGCATCGCCTCCGCGGTCGTCGTGCTGGAGGGCTAGGCCGTGCTCCGGGCGCATGCCGTCGACGACGTACGCCGTGCCGAGCGCGCCGCCATGGACGCGCTGGCCGACGGCGCCCTGATGCAGCGGGCCGCCGCCGGCCTGGCCGCCGCGGTGCTCGACCTGCTCGGCGGGGCCTACGGGCGCCGCGTCCTGCTGCTCGTGGGACCGGGTGACAACGGCGGTGACGCGCTCTGGGCCGGGGCCAGGCTCGCGGGACGGGGCGCGCGGGTCGAGGCACTCCTGCTCTCCGAGCGGGCCCACGAGGCGGGGCTGCGAGCCCTGCGCTCCGCCGGCGGCCGCGCCACCCGGGACCTCGACGCCCTGGACCCCGCCCTCGACGTGGTGGTGGACGGCATCGTCGGCATCGGCGGTCGCCCGGGGCTCGACCCCGCCTCGGTCGCGGCGCTGGAGCGCTTCGCCGGGGTGCCCGTGGTCTCGGTCGACGTGCCGTCGGGCGTCGACGTCGACACCGGCCGGCTCGACGGGCCCCACGTCCGGGCCGACCTCACGGTCACCTTCGGCACCCACAAGGTCGCCCACCTCGTCGACCCCGCCTCCGCGGCGTGCGGAGCGCTCCACCTGGTCGACCTCGGCCTCGACGACGAGGCGCTCGGTGAGGCCGTGGTGGCGGCGCTCCAGCCCGACGACGTACGACGTCTGCTGCCGCGACCGGGCCCGTTCGCCCAGAAGTACTCCCGCGGCGTGGTCGGCGTGCGCGCCGGCTCGGGCACCTATCCCGGCGCCGCGCTGCTCGCGGTCGCCGGTGCCGACACCGGCCTGGTCGGCATGGTCCGCTACGTCGGGCCCGACGCGATCGCGCACACCGTGCGCAGCGCCCACCCCGAGGTCGTCGGCGCCGGTCGGGTGCAGGCGTGGGTCGTCGGTCCGGGCGGCGGTGACGACGCGGCGACGATGCTCGCCGAGGCCCGCGCCGACGGTGTGCCGCTCGTGGTGGACGCCGACGCGCTGCAGCACGTCGACGGCCCGTTGCCCGGCAGCGTGCTCACCCCGCACGCCGGCGAGCTCGCTGCGATGCTCGGCGTCGAGCGCACCGAGGTCGAGGCCGCACCGCTCGGCTTCGCCCGTGACGCCGCGGCCCGCTGGGACTGCGTGGTGCTGCTCAAGGGCCACCACACGCTCGTCGCCGACCCGGCCGGCCGGGTGCGCGCGACGACCACCGGTGTGCCGTGGCTGGCCACGGCCGGAGCCGGGGACGTGCTCGCGGGGCTGGTGGGCGCGCTGCTCGCGGCCGGCCTGGAGCCCTACGACGCCGCGTCGGTGGGCTCGTGGGTGCATGGTGCCGCGGCCACGCGGGCGTCCGCCGGCGGGCCGCTGACGGCCGGCCGGGTCGCGGTCCACATCCCGCAGGTCGTCCGCGAGACGCTCGCAGGTTTGGGATGATCGATGGCATGAGCGATCCCGTGCCTGCGCGCGCCGAGATCGTGGTGGACCTCGCTGCCGTGCGCCACAACGTGCGGATCCTCAAGGACCTCGTCTCCGTCGACGGCCCGGTCGCGCTGATGGCCGTGGTGAAGGCCGACGGCTACGGCCACGGCATGGTCGAGGTGGCCGCTGCCGCGCGCGACGCCGGGGCCGACTGGCTGGGCGTCGCCACCATCGACGAGGCGTTGGCGCTGCGCGCCGCGGGTGACCGGGGGCCGCTGCTGTGCTGGCTGAGCGCTCCCGGCGACGACTTCGCCGCCGCGGTCGCCGCCGGGGTGGAGGTGACGGCGTACTCCGTCGAGGAGCTCGAGGAGATCGCCGCCGTCGGCCCGGCGCGCGTGCAGCTCAAGGTCGACACCGGGCTGTCGCGGGGCGGTGCGCCGCGCGCCGCGTGGCACGACTTCTTCGCGGTGGCCGGAGACCTCGAGCGCGAGGGCCGGATCACCGTCAGCGGCATCTGGTCGCACCTCGCCGCGAGCGACGAGCCCGCCCACCCGGCCAACGACGCGCAGGAGGCGGCCTTCCGCGACGCCCTGTCGCTCGCCGCGTCGGCCGGCCTCGACCCCGACGTCGCCCACCTCGCCAACTCGGCGGCCGCGATCCTGCGGCCCTCGGCCCACTTCGACCTGGTGCGGTGCGGCATCGCGACCTACGGTCTCGACCCCGCGCCCGGGGTCAGCCCGCGCCTGGGCCTGCGCCCGGCGATGACCGTGCGTGCCCGCCTGCTGATGAGCAAGGAGGTCGCCGCCGGCGAGGGCGTCTCCTACGGCCACACCTGGCACGCCCCGGAGGACACCACCGTCGGCGTCGTGCCCGCCGGCTACGGCGAGGGGATCCCGCGCGCGGCGGGCAACACCGCCTCGGTGTGGGTCGGCGACTCGCGTCGCCCGATCCGCGGCCGGGTCTGCATGGACCAGCTCGTCGTCGACCTCGACGGCGAGCTGCCGCCCCCGGGCACCGAGGTGGTGCTCTTCGGCCCCGGTGACCTCGGGGAGCCCACCGCCCAGGACTGGGCCGACGCCGTCGGCACCATCAGCTACGAGATCGTGACGCGCGTGGGCGGACGCCTGTCGCGGCGCTTCGTCGACGCCGACGAGACCGCAGGAGGAGACCGGTGAGCATCAAGGGACGCATCTTCGGCACCGTCGTCGGCGCGGCGGGACTCGCCGCCGCCGCGGGTGCCGTCGGGATCGCCCGGCAGAACCGCGTCATCGGCAACCGCGCGGCCGGCGAGCAGGTCGAGTTCGGCGCTCTGCACAGCGCGCGCCGCGTCGTCGTCACGGACGACGCGGTCGACCTGCACGTCGAGATCGACGAGCCGGAGGAATTCGGAGGAGCACCCGCCACCGACGACGACCTCACCGTGGTCTTCGTCCACGGCTACTCCCTCAACCTCGACAGCTGGCACTTCCAGCGCGCGGCCTACCGCGGCCAGGTGCGCACCGTGTTCTACGACCAGCGCAGCCACGGCAGGTCCGCGCGCTCCGGCGAGGAGCACTGCACGATCGAGCAGCTCGGCCACGACCTGCGCCGGGTCATCGAGCACACGGTGCCGGGGCGTTGCGTCGTCGTGGGCCACTCGATGGGGGGCATGAGCGTGATCTCCCTGGCCCAGCAGCACCCCGACCTCTTCGGCGACACCGTGGTGGGTGCCGCACTGATCTCGACGACGGCGGGCGGGCTCGACCCGGGCCGCATCCTGTTCCCGATGCTGCCGCTCGGGCTCGGCGGACGCTTCGTGGGCCGCGCGGTGCGCACCCTCGACCGGGGGCACAAGGTCGTCGACCTGGCCCGGGTCTGGGGCCACGCGGTCGCCGACGTGGTGACCGACCGCTACGCCTTCGGCGACGACGTGCCGGCCTCCCACGTCGAGTTCGTCTACTCGATGCTCAACGCCACCCCCTTCGCGGTGGTGGCCGACTTCTACCCCGCCTTCGCGACCCTCGACCACTTCGACCACCTCGAGCCGCTCAGCCGAGTGCCCACCTCGATCATCTGCGGCACCGAGGACAAGATCACCTCGGTCGGCCACAGCCGCAAGCTGCACAGCAAGATCCCCGGCTCCAGCCTCCTCGAGGTCGAGGGCGCCGGGCACATGGTGCTGCTCGAGCGCCACAAGGAGGTCACCGCCGAGCTCGACGACCTCATCTCGCTCGCGCAGGCCCACGGGGAGGAGCAGCCATGAGCGTCGTCGTACGCCGTGTCGGTCCCGAGGCGGCCCCCGACGTCCTGGCCGTGGTGCGCGAGGCCTTCGGTGCGCGCCCGCCCCTCGACCCGCCGGCCGACGCGCTGGGGGAGGACGTCGACTCGATCGCCCGGCTGCTGGCCGTGCGCGGCGGCCTGCTGGCGACGATCGACGACGCCCCGGTGGGCTGCGCGGTCCTCGACGTGGTGCCTGCCGGCCTGGTGCTCCGCCGCTTCGGCGTGGTGCCGTCGGCGCAGGGGCGGGGCGTGGCCACCGCCCTGGTCGGCGCCGCGAAGCAGGCAGCCGTCGGTCGTGCCGCGCTCGTCGTCGTCGCCCGCGAGGAGCTGCCGGAGACGGTGGCCTTCTGGGAGCGCCACGGCTTCGTCGAGACCGGACGCTCCACGCCCTACGTCGAGCTGTCCCTCGCCCTCGACACCGACTTCGAGGCCCCCGACGCCGAGACGATGCGCGCGCTGGGGGAGCGGGTCGGGCGCAGCCTGGCCGCGGGCGACCTCGTCGTCCTCACCGGCGAGCTGGGCGCCGGCAAGACCACCTTCACCCAGGGCCTCGGCACCGGCCTGCAGGTGCGCGGCGGCGTCACGTCGCCGACGTTCGTCATCGCCCGGGTCCACCCCTCCCTAACCGGCGGGCCCGACCTCGTGCACGTCGACGCCTACCGGCTCGGGGGTCTCGACGAGCTCGACGACCTCGACCTCGACGCGTCCCTGGACGACGCCGTCACCGTCGTCGAGTGGGGCGCGGGACTCGCTGAGTCGCTCGCCGACTCACGGCTCGAGGTGGTCATCGAGCGGGCCGTGGGCGACGCCCCGGCCGACGACGAGCTCGATCCTCGCCGCGTTTGCCTGCGCTGGGTCGTCGGACAGTAACCTCGACGCCGTGCTCCTCGCCTTCGACACCGCCACCCCGCTGGTGACCGTCGCCCTCCACGACGGTGACCGGGTGGTGGTCGAGCACTCCTCCGACGCGCCGATGAAGCACGGCGAGCACCTCGCCCCGCTGATCGCGCGGTGCCTGAAGGACGCCGGCATCGTGCGGCAGGACCTCACCGCCATCGCGGTGGGGGTGGGTCCGGGCCCCTTCACCGGCCTGCGCGTCGGCGTCGTCACCGCGCGCACCCTCGGCATGGTGCTCGAGCTCCCCGTCTACGGCGTGTGCTCGCTCGACGCCGTCGCGCTCGAGGTCGTCGGCACCGGCGCGGTCGACGGCGGCTTCCTCGTCGCCACCGACGCCCGGCGCAAGGAGGTCTACCTCGCCTCCTACGACGCCGACGGGCGCCGCCTCGAGGGCCCGGTGGTCACCAAGCCGGCCGAGGTCGCCACCGACGCCCCGGTCGCCGGCGCGGGTCCGCTGCTCTACCCCGAGCACTTCCCGCACGCGGTCGCGCCCGAGCGGCCGAGCGCGGCCTGGCTGGCCGCGGGCGTGAGCGCGGAGCTCGTAGGATTGCTCGACCCCGAACCCCTCTACCTGCGTCGTCCCGACGCGGTCGCCGGCGCTCCCAGAAAGCCTGTCTCGTGATCCGTCCCGCTGTCCTGGCCGACCTCCCGGCCCTCGCCGCGCTCGAGCAGGAGCTCTTCGGTGCCGACGCCTGGGGCGAGACGCTCATCCGCCAGGAGATCGAGGGTCCGGGGCGTCGCTTCGTCGTGGCCGACGACCTCTCGGGCTACGCCGTCACGATGACCGCCGGCGACATCGTCGACCTGCTGCGCATCGGCGTACGCCCCGAGGCGCGGCGCAGCGGCCTGGCCACCCGCCTGCTCGACGAGCTGCTCGTCGACACCGAGGACGCCTCGCGGATGCTGCTCGAGGTGAGCGTCTCCAACGCCGCAGCGCTCGGCTTCTACGTCGCGCGGCAGTTCAGCGTCATCGACGTACGACCCCACTACTACCGCGACGGGTCCGAGGCGCTGGTCATGTGCCGCTGGCTGCCCGGCGCGGCCCGTGCGCAGACGGCGACCCCGCATGACTGACGAGCCGCTGGTCCTGGGCATCGAGACCTCCTGCGACGAGACCGGGGTCGGCATCGTGCGCGGCCACACCCTGCTCGCCGACACCGTCGCCAGCAGCGTCGAGGAGCACGCCCGCTTCGGCGGCGTCGTGCCCGAGGTCGCCAGCCGCGCCCACCTCGAGGCGATGGTCCCGACGATCGAGCGCGCCGCCGAGACGGCCGGGATCGCGCTCTCCGACGTCGACGCCATCGCCGTCACGAGCGGCCCCGGCCTGGCCGGCGCCCTGCTCGTGGGGGTGGCCAGCGCCAAGGCCCTCGCCCTCGGCCTGGGCAAGCCGATCTACGGCGTCAACCACCTCGCCGCCCACGTCGCGGTCGACCAGCTCGAGCACGGCCCGCTGCCCGAGCCGTGCCTGGCCATGCTCGTCTCGGGCGGACACTCGAGCCTGCTGGAGGTCACCGACGTCACGGTCGGCGTCGAGCCGATGGGCTCGACGATCGACGACGCGGCGGGGGAGGCCTTCGACAAGGTGGCCCGGCTGCTCGGGCTGCCGTTCCCCGGCGGCCCCCACATCGACAAGCAGGCGCGCAGCGGCAACAGCGTCGCCATCGACTTCCCGCGCGGGCTCACCAGCCGTCGCGACATGGAGCGGCACCGCTTCGACTTCTCCTTCTCCGGGCTCAAGACGGCTGTCGCGCGGTGGGTGGAGGCGCAGCAGCGTGCCGGCGCCACCATCGACGTCGCCGACGTGGCCGCGTCGTTCCAGGAGGCGGTCTGCGACGTGCTGACGCGCAAGGCCATCGACGCAGCGACCAGCCGCGGCATCGACGACATCCTCATCGGCGGCGGGGTCGCGGCCAACAGCAGGCTGCGGGCCATGGCCGAGGAGCGCGCCACCGCTGCCGGCATCCGGGTGCGGGTGCCGCGACCGGGCCTGTGCACCGACAACGGCGCCATGGTCGCCGCGCTCGGCGCCGAGCTCGTCGCGCGGGGGCGTACGCCCTCCCTGCTCGACCTGCCGGCCGACTCCTCCCAGCCCATCACCACCGTCGTGGCCTGAGCCTTCCTCCGGGAATGACGAAGGTCCCCGCCCGGGAGCGGGGACCTGCATCACGCGCGGCTGTGGCAGGTGGGCCTCAGTCGAGCACTCCCGGCGCGACGTCGTCGTCGCCGAGCCAGTCCTGGTCGTAGACGAGCCGGTCGCGGTCGGAGACCTGCTCGCGCTCGCCCTTGCGCCCGCCGCGTCCACCGGCACCACCGGCGCCGCGGGCCCCGCTCGAGCCACGCGAGCCCGACCCCCCGCCCGCTCCGCGGGCACCGGCCGCGCCGCGGGACGACCCGGTTGCGCCGCGGCTCGACGCGCTGCCCGCACTGCGTGCCGCGCTGCTCGAGGAGCCGGCGGTGCGCGACAGCGCTCCCGGTGCGCCCGCGCGAGACGTCGAGCCGATCGCGCGGGCCGAGCCCGTGCCGGCGGCCGGCATGGAGCCCGGGCGGATCGAGCCGGCCATCCCGCTGGCGCCGCCGGCCGCACCTGCGGCGCCGAGCGCGGCCGCCGAGGTGCCGGGAGCGCCGCCCGAGGACGACGTCATCGACGTCCCGGCACTCGGGCCCTGGTAGGTCACGCCGCTCTGCGAGGTGCCCGACACGGTCGTCGAGGGCGTCGTCGACCCGGTCTCGGGGTGGGTGGTGTGGACGTGGGTCGGCGGCTCGGTCACCGGCGGCGGCCACTCGCACGTCTCGATGACAGTGATCGGGTTCTTCGGCGGGTGCGTGGTCGGGGTGGTGGTCTCCGTGGGCTCCATCACCAGCTCCCCGTGGTGCTGGAGGACGAGGTGGCCCTGGCTCCCGTCGCCACCACCACCGCCGCCGCCCGTGGGCGCGGGCGCCTCGGTGCCGGGGAGGTAGGTCCCACCGGGGCCGGACGGCACGTCCGGCGGAGGCTCGGTCGGGTCCTGCTGACCGTGGATCTCCTGCATCGGCGGGATCGCGGCGAGGAACGCCGCGTCCATGTCCTTGGTGAGCGCCAGCGAGCGCGCTTCCTGCTTGTCGTAGGCGGTCTGCCACGAGGAGCGCTCAGCCTGCCGGGCGGCCGAGGCGTCGGCCTGCGCCTGGATCTCGTCCTGGTTGAGCTCGACGCCAGGTGTGCCCGCGGGCGCCTGGTAGGGAGCCGGCTTCTCACCGAGGTCCTTCATCGAGTCGCGTGCCTCGCGGGTGTCGGCGATCTGCACGCCGACGACGCGCAGCGCCTCTCCGGCGGCCCGCAGCTGGGCGGACTTGGTGACCATCGCGGTCGACATCTCCTCCATGCTGGCCCGCATGGCCGGCCCGGTGAGCGTCTGCTCGCCGATGCGGAGCTCGGCCTGCTGGGCCGCCTGCTTCAACGCGTCACCGAGCTCCTGGAGGTCGTCGGCCTTCTCCTTCCAGTCGCGTCCGGCGTTCTTGATGACGCCTTCCGCAGCCGAGTCGAGGTACTGGTCGAGGACGATCCGTCGGGGTCCCTTGGTCATGGTCTCAGCCCTCCTCGGTCGGCAGCGAGCACTGGTCGGCGCTGAAGGTCGGCGCGGCCACGCAGTCGGTGGCGGCCTGGATGCGCTGCATCGTCGCAGTGGTCTGCTCGGTGGTCTTCGCGACGTCGAGGGTGAACTCGCCGAACACCGAGGCCATCTGGCGCAGGCCGGCGGCCATGTCGAGCAGCGCCTGCGCGACCGCCTGGTGGGCCATCTCGGCGTTGGTGCCGAGGCGGTAGCCACCGGTGTAGGAGTCGCCGAAGGAGGCGCTCTGCACGGGCATCACCGGGTTGGACGCGACGCCTTCGGCGGCCTTGTCGAACGACGCCAGCAGCGAGGACACGGTCTCGGGATCGATGTTGAGCCCGACCATCGTCTGGTTGAGCAGCTCACGGTCTTCCAACGGCAGCATGGTCTGTCCTTTCCCCCTGATCACAGAACCAAAACCACCCTATGACGATCCGCTGCCGCGAGCACTGTCGAGGCCGGCCGTTACGCTCCGGGTCATGACGTCTCGGGGAACTCGTCGGTGCTCGCTCGCGGCCGCCACCGTCCTGCTCACGCTGCTCGCCGGGTGCGGCTCGTCGAGCGACGACCCCGAGGCCGGTGACAGCCCGCCGGACACGTCCTCCACCAGCGCCTCGGAGTCGCCCTCGCCGGTCGAGGTCCCGACCACCGAGGTCGTCGAGCCCGCCGACGGTGGCCTGGTCAAGGTCCCCGGAGCCAGCATGCGCGCGCTCTCGACCTACAAGCACCTCAACGACTACGGCATCGTGCAGGGCTGGAACGACGGTCAGAGCTCGCTGTCGTTCGCCCCCAGCCTGACCCGTGCCAGGTCCCTCGACGCGTTCGCGAAGGAGTGGATCAAGGAGCACGGCGGCCCGAAGGTCAAGGTCCGTCAGGACGACGTCGTCGCGGGCGGGAAGTACAGCGCCTGGCACGTCATCGACACCACCACGGACCCCTCTGAGATCAAGCACGACTTCGGGATCATGTTCCTCGACTCGGCGTGGCTGGTCGACATCACCATCTACGTCGACGCCTACCCCGAGACCCTCAGCGAGGAGGAGCAGCAGCAGGTGATCGACAGCCTGCTCGCCAGCTTCAAGACCGACCTCGACTAGCCGACGTCGCCGGGGGTCAGCCGCAGGGCGTACTCGCCCGACTCGACGGTGACCGGTCCGGCGACGCGCTCGACGCTGCCGTCCACGCCGAGGCGTACGACGTACTGGTCGGCGTTGTCGGTGTAGACGGCGAGGAGGTGCTCGTCGTCCTCCCACACCACCTGCGAGGCGATGCCCACCACGTGGCGCTTCGGCATGGTGACCCGGAAGTCGACGCGGCTCGCGCCGGTGGCGGCGTCGAGGAGCGACAGACCGGGGTAGTCGCCGCCGGGCGTCGGGGTGAAGCCGACCACGAGGGAGCCGTCCGGGCTGAACGGGCCGAGCACGTGGTCGCAGGTGCGCCACAGCGCTGCGCCCGAGGAGCTGTGCGCGTCGAGGACGGCCGCACACGAGTCGTCCTGGGCGGCGATCGTCCCGGTGACGGGCGACGCGCTGGTCGGCTGGTCGAGCCAAGGGAGCGGCTCGAGCTGGTCGCCGTCGGCGAGGTAGTAGGAGAAGGTCCCGTCGCCGCCGTCCAGTCGTGAGACGAGCACCTCGTCCGCGGACACGAAGCCGACCGGCGTCACCACGGTGCCGACCGGTCCATCGGGGACCGACGCCCACGGGCGCTCGAGCTCCTCGCCCGCGACGTCGCTGTTGATGACCGACCAGTGGTCCCCGGCGTCGAAGGTCGAGGCGACCCGCTGGCCATCCGGGGAGACGACCAGTGGGCTGGCACCGGGAGTCTCGTCGAGGACCGTGAACGAGTCGTCGAGGACGTCGACGACGTAGTCGCCGTCGACGTTGAGCGTGCCGATCCAGCCGTCCCGGTAGGGCGTGAGCTGCTCGTAGGGCTTGGGCAGGTCGAGCTGGGCGCTGCCGGCGGAGACCGACGGGACGGACAGGTCGAGCAGCGGCACCCCGGCGGGCGTCGCGCTGACCTCGGCGCTGCGGGGGTCGATCGTCACCTGACCGACGTAGCTCGGCGTCTGCGTGGCGGGCGGGACCTCGGTGCGCTGCGCGGGCCCGGTCATCGTCAGCCCGAACGGCACGGCGACGGCGAGCACCGCCGCAACGGCGGCCCCTGCCGCGACGGCCCGGCGACGCTGGATGCGGCGGGCGCGGGTGCGGACGTCGCCGACGGTGAAGGGGGCGCGCTGCAGCGGGTCTGCCGTGCGGTGCAGGGCGTCGTGGACGCGGTCCTCGAGGGGAGTGTTCATCGTGCCTCGTCTCCGGACTCGTGGGGGTTGAGCGACTGGGGGGCGCGGGCGCGCAGGGCAGCAAGCGCGCGGCTGGCCTGCGACTTGACCGTGCCCGGCGAGATCCCGAGGACATCGGCGATCTCGGCCTCGCTGAGCTGTTCGTAGTAGCGCAGCACGACCACCGCGCGCTGCTTGGGCGGCAGCGTCTGCACGAACGACCAGACCTGGCCCCCCATGCCGTCGTCGTACGCGTCGTGGGTGCCGGTCTCCGGCATCGTGTCGGTGGTGTGCTCGCGGCGCTTCCAGGCGCGACGCCACAGCGAGTTGTTCTCGTTGACCATGATCCGGCGCACGTAGCCGTCGAGGGCTTCCCGGTCGCGGATCTTGTCCCACGACAGGTAGAGCTTGGCGAAGGCGTTCTGGAGCAGGTCCTCGGCGCCGGCGTGGTCGCCGGCGAGCAGGTAGGCGGTGCGGTAGAGCGCCGGCTGGCGCGCGGACATGTACGCCGAGAAGTCGGCGTCCTTGTCGCGGCGTCGGTCCTGCGTTCCCATGTCGACGAGTGTCGTGGTCAACCTGCACCCCCGTTCGGTTTCCTGTGTGGCGTGTCGGGATGAGGACGCGACTGCCTCGTGCGGGGTTGCATCTGTTTGGGTCGCGTTGCAAGGCTCGTCGCACCCCCCACCCAGAGGAGTCACCGATGCAGCAGGTCAAGGCCGTGGTCGCGCTCGCCAAGGGCGAGCCGGTCCAGCTCACCACCATCAACGTCCCCGACCCGGGACCCGGCGAGGCCGTCGTGAAGGTGCAGGCCTGCGGCGTGTGCCACACCGACCTGCACTACCGCGAGGGTGGCATCAACGACGACTTCCCGTTCCTGCTGGGCCACGAGGCCGCGGGCGTGGTCGAGGCCGTCGGCCCCGACGTCACCTCGGTGGCCCCGGGCGACTTCGTGGTGCTCAACTGGCGGGCCGTGTGCGGCAGCTGCCGTGCGTGCGACCGCGGGGAGCCGTGGTACTGCTTCGCCACCCACAACGCCACCCAGAAGATGACGCTGGCCGAGGGTGAGCTGGCCGGCACCGAGCTGTCGCCCGCCCTGGGCATCGGAGCCTTCGCCGAGAAGACGCTCGTCGCGGCGGGCCAGTGCACGAAGGTCGACCCCTCGGCCCGCGCGGCCGCTGTCGGCCTCCTCGGCTGCGGCGTGATGGCCGGACTGGGAGCGGCGATCAACACCGGCAACGTGGGCCGCGGGTCCACCGTCGCCGTCATCGGCTGCGGTGGCGTGGGTGCTGCCGCGATCGCGGGCGCGGCCCTGGCCGGTGCCTCGAAGATCATCGCCGTCGACATCGACGAGCGGAAGCTCGAGACCGCGAAGAAGATGGGTGCCACCCACACGGTCAACTCGAAGGAGACCGACCCGGTCGAGGCGATCCGTGCACTGACGCCGCCGCCGGACGGCACCGGCCACGAGGGTGGCGCCGACGTCGTCATCGACGCCGTGGGCCGTCCCGAGACGTGGAAGCAGGCCTTCTACGCGCGCGACCTCGCCGGCACCGTGGTCCTGGTCGGCGTACCGACGCCGGACATGAAGGTGCCGGAGATCCCGCTCATCGACGTCTTCGGCCGCGGCGGCTCGCTGAAGTCGTCGTGGTACGGCGACTGCCTGCCCTCGCGCGACTTTCCGATGCTGGTCGACCTCTACCAGCAGGGCCGGCTCGACCTGGACGCGTTCGTCACCGAGGAGATCGGGATCGACGACGTCGAGGCCGCGTTCGACAAGATGCACGAAGGCTCGGTGCTGCGCTCGGTGGTGGTCCTGTGACCTCGCTGCGCGTCGACCACGCCGTCGTCTCCGGCACCTTCAGCCTCGATGGGGAGACCCACCAGGTCGACAACAACGTCTGGGTGATCGGCGACGACGACCAGTGCCTGGTCATCGACGCTCCCCACGACGTCGAGGCGATCCTCGAGGTCGTCGGCGGTAGGACGGTGAAGGCCATCGTGTGCACCCACGCGCACGACGACCACGTACGCGTCGCGCCCGAGCTGCGCGTCGCCACCGGTGCCCCGATCCTGCTGCACCCCGACGACCGTCCGCTCTGGGAGCTCACGCACGGCGGGGACGAGGAGGGCGCCGAGCTCTGGGACGTCGACCTCGCCGACGGCCAGAACCTCACCGTGGGCGGTGCCGCCGTGACCGTGATCCACACGCCGGGCCACGCGCCCGGCGCGGTCTGCCTCTACGTCCACGACCTCGGGTGCGTCTTCACCGGCGACACCCTCTTCCAGGGCGGACCGGGCGCGACCGGGCGCTCGTACAGCGACTCCGAGCTCATCGAGGAGTCGATCAGGCGCCGCCTCTTCGACCTGCCCGACGAGACGGTCGTCCACACCGGCCACGGCCCTGACACCACGATCGGCGCCGAGAAGGAGTCCCTCGGCGCGTGACGTCGGGTCGCGACCCGGGCGGCCGGTCCTACGCCGCCCGGGGGCGCGACCAACCGGCATGGGCAGCCAGCGCGGCGGACCTGGCCTCGTCGAGGTGCTCCGCCTCCGCCACGAGCTGGAAGTCCGCCGGGTGGTCGACCGGCGTGCCCAGGGCGTGGCGCGCGCGCCAGCGCAGGTAGGCCGAGGTGTGGTGACGGACCGCCGGGTCCTTCCGTGCACGCGAGCGTCGTCGCCACAGGCCCGCCTCGGCCGTGCAGTCGAGCCCGCGCGGGACGTACCAGCCGGTCACCCGAAGGTCGACGTGTGCGGGGTAGCGCCGCCCGCCCCGGTCGCGGGCGCCGTCGTCGCGCATCGGCTCGACCACCTCGCCGCTCGCGACGTCGCTCACCGTGCCGCGGAGCCCGGCGAGCCCCAGCAGCTGTTCGAGCACGCAGACCCGCGGGCTGGTGCGGCCCGTCTCCCACCGCGCCACCGCCGACTGAGACACCCCGATGAGGGCCGCCAGCCCGCGCTGGGACACGTCGAGGATGCGTCGGACGCGGCGCACGAGCCCGGGCACGCCGCCCTCGAACGGACCCATGAGGTACCACTCGACCTCGTCCGCGCTCCACCCGCAGCCCGGGGTCCACTCGTCCATCGTCCGCATGGCCGGCGCACCCCCTCCCGGTGTCGCGCTGTCGTACGCCGATGCCTCCTGCGTCGTCCCGTCCTGCGTCGTCCCGTCCAGCATCGTCATGTCCTGGTGCACCCGTCTGTCCGCCGTCGTGTCGTCTGGCCCGTGCCGTCCATCCATCACAGCTGCCGGCACCGACAAACGCCCCGCTGTCATCCACAACCCCAGGGCAGGGGCCCTCGCCCGCGTCCTACCGTTCCGCCGCTCTCGACTGAGTCGCTCGCCGACTCAGGCGCAACAGTCGGGGCGCCTGCGGTCTGAGTCGCTGACCGACTCAGCCGCGAGCGTGGGTCGCCGGTTCATGTCGAGCAGCGTGGAGACCGGAGCGCGCCTACGGTCGCAGGATGAGCAGTGACTTCGCACCGACCGGCTTCGTGCCACCGACCCGGCTCGTGACCGCGGAGTTCCGGCTCGAGCCGCTGGGGCCGCAGCACAACGACTCGGACCTCGCGGCCTGGTCCTCCAGCGTGGAGCACATCAGGTCCACCCCGGGCTATCCCGACGGCAGCTGGCCGCCGGTCGCGGGCATGACGTCGAGCGAGAACCTCGCTGACCTCGGGCGGCACGCGGCTGACTTCGAGGCGCGGCGCGGATTCACGTTCACGGTTCTCGAGCCCTCGAGCCCTCTAGCGGCGCGGTGATCGGGTGCGCCTACCTCTATCCGTCCGGGTCGCCGGAGCACGACGTGGAGGTGCAGTCGTGGGAGCGCCCGGACCGCCACGGACGCTGATCAGCGCGCGTGCCACCATGAGCGGATGCTGTCCAGGGTCCCGCGCGGTAGGTCACGTGGTGCGCCGGGCCGCGGGACGGCGTTGCTGGCGACCGGGGGTCTCCTGGTCTCGCTCGTGGGTTGCACCGGGGCGGACGACCCGTCCGTCCGGGGTGGCGCGGGCGCGGCTGGGGACGCCACCGCGACGAGCACGCCCACCGTTCCTCCGTCACCCTCCGAGAAGCTCGGTCTCAGCGAGGGCTGGGGTCCTGAGCGCAGCGAGATGGACCGCGCTGCGACCGTCGTCGGGCGCATGCGGCTGCAGGAGCTGGCGGGGCAGGTGATCGTCGCGAAGTGGCAGGGGACCGCGGCGCCGGTGCAGATGGTGCGCGACCTGCACCTCGGCGGCGTGATCGCCTTCGACGCCAACGTGACCTCCGCTGCCCAGGTCGCGAGCGTCAACGCGAGGCTGACCCGGCAGGTGCGGCGCAGGTGGCCGCTCTTCCTGGGCGTCGACCAGGAGGGCGGTGTCGTCGAGCGGTTGCGGGGCGCCGCGACCCGGTTCCCGGCCTTCATGAGTGCCGGCGCGGCCGGCGACGCGAGCCTGACCCGGCGTGCGTACGCCGGAAGCGGGTCCGAGCTGCGCGGGCTGGGCTTCACCGTCGACTTCGCGCCCGACGCGGACGTGACCTCCGGACCGGGGGACCCGACCATCGGCTCGCGCTCGGCGTCGTCGCGACCGGCCACGGTCGCCGAGCAGGTCGTCGCCGCGGCCGGAGGTTTCTCCGATGCGGGGGTGCTGCCGGTGATCAAGCACTTCCCTGGCCACGGCTCGGTGCCGGCCGACAGCCACCTCACCCTCCCGGTGCAGACCAAGTCGCTCGAGGCGCTGGAGGCGAGCGACCTGGTGCCCTTCCGCGGCGCGGTGCAGGCGGGGCTCCCGGCGGTGATGGTCGGGCACATCGACGTCCGCGCCGTCGACCCCGGCGTCCCCTCGTCGCTGTCGCGCCCCGTCGTGACCGGCCTCCTGCGCGACGAGCTGGGCTTCGCCGGCCTCGTCGTCACCGACGCCCTCGACATGGCCGGCGTGACGCGCGGTCGTGATCCGCGACGCACCGCGGTGCAGGCCGTCCGGGCCGGGGCCGACGTGCTGCTGATGCCGCCCTCGCCGGCGGTGGCACGGGCAGCGCTGGTCCGGGCGGTGCGCACCGGCGCGCTCCCGCGTCGGCGCCTGGAGCAGGCGGCGGCCCGCCAGATCGCGCTGCTCACGCACCTCGCCGGTGCGAAGGGCCGGCCGGTGGGTTCGGCGCGGTCGGCCTCGCGCGAGCTGTCGGCGGCAGCGATCACGGTCACGGACGGGCCCTGCGCGGGCCGGCTCGTCGGAGACGTGGTCCACGCCTACGGCGACGTGGGCGCGGTCGGAGCGTTCGTCCCGGCGGCCCAGGCGGCCGGCATCACCGTGCTGCTCCGGCGCTCCCCGCCCGCAGACCTCACCGATGCGTCACCGCGCCCCGAGCGCAAGAAGCGGGAGACCAAGCGGGCCTTCAACAAGCGCGTCACCAGGTGGGAGCGCGCAGAAGCCCGTCGCACACGGCGCCTCGACGCCTGGAGCGCCCGGGAGGACGCGCGGCTCGCCGCCGGCACCCAGGTGGGGTTCACCGGCTTCCACGACGCACCTGTCGACGCGACCGTCGCCGTCGCCACCGACAGCCCATGGGTCCTGGGGCGGGTCGGCGCACCGACCCGCATCGCGACCTACGGCGACAGCCCGGGCGCCATGCACGCGCTGGTCGACGTGCTCGTCGGCGCGGCACCCGCACCCGGTCGTCTGCCGGTCAAGGTCGCAGGCGTGGCCCGTGAGGGCTGCTGACGGGGCGCTCAGGACCGGCGGGCCTCAGAACGGCTCGACCAGCAACGCGGTGCCCTGCCCGGCCACCCTGGTCAGCACGACCGTGGCCTCCGCCTCGCCCCGCAGCGCCAGCCGCTTGCGCAGCTCCTCGGGCACCACCTGCACGCCGCGCTTCTTGATCGTCAGTCGCCCGATGCCGCGCTCGTGCAGGGCGGCCCGCAGCTGCTTCTCGCGGTAGGGGAGGTGCTCGAGAACGCGGTAGCCCCGCGCGAACGGCGTACGGAACGAGTCGTCGCTGGTGACGTAGGCGATGTGCGGGTCGAGCAGGCCGCCGCCGACCCCGGCGGCCACCGCGGTCACCAGGCCTGCGCGGATCACCGCCCCGTCGGGCTCGTAGAGGTAGGCGCCGACCGCGCGGACGTCGGCGCCCGGGTCGTCCTCCTGCGTCAGGGTCGCCAGGCCTGCCGCGCCGATGACGGTCGCGCGCCGGTCGGTGGTCGACAGGTCGGGCGACCAGAGCACGGCCTCCTTCACCTCGCCCCCGTCGCTGACCCACTCGGCCTCGACGCCGGCCGGCACCACGTCGTGCCCGATGCCCGGCGCGACCTTCACCAGCGCGCGACGGCGCAGCAGCTGCAGCACCCACGGCCACGGCGGCGTCCAGCCGTCGACGTCGAAGACCCGACCGCGTCCGCCGCGCCGGGCCGGGTCGGCGAAGGCGGCGCCGAAGCCGCTCACGTCCACGGTGGTGGCGTCGGCGACCTGGACCGCGCCGGGCAGCCCGAGGGCGGCGAGGTTGGCGCGCGCCATGGCGACGCGGACCGGGTCCTGGTCGATGCCCGCCGCCACGAGCCCCGCGCGGGCGAACGCGACGAGGTCGCCACCGATGCCGCACCCGAGGTCGACCACGCTCCCGCCGGGGATGGCGGCTGCCAGGCGCGCGGCGCGGTGGTCGGCGACCCGCGTCCGGGTGGCCTGCTCGAGCGCGTCGGGGGTGAAGAACATCTGCGCGGCCGCCTCGCCGAACTTGGCGGCGGCCCGCAGCCGCAGCTGGACCTGCGTCGTCGCGGCGGCCGCCTTCTCCGGGTCGGTCTCGAGGCGACGTACGACGCTCGCGACCCGCACTGGGTCACCCGCGTGGTCGGCCCAGGCCTGCGAGGCGTGGGCCAGGAGGCGTTCGCCGTCGGGGGTCTGCAGCCAGTCCAGCGTCTCGATCTCCACCCCGGCATCCTGTCAGGGCGGGCGCTGCGGCCCGGTCGCCGGACCGGCTAGCACTCGATTGGGGAGAGTGCTAGCGTCTGTTCTGGCACTCTCGACCCGAGAGCGCCAACGCTCGCGAGCCTGGCACGACCCCCGCGACGGCGTGCCGCCGGACCGCGAGCCCACGTCCTGGGAGCCCCGGACCACCAGAGTCCGGGATCCTGAAGAATCTCGTGCAGAGAAAGTGGAGGTTGATCCGAAGTGTCGGTCAACATCAAGCCCCTCGAGGACCGCATCGTCGTCCAGACGCTCGAAGCCGAGCAGACCACGGCCTCCGGCCTGGTCATCCCGGACACGGCCAAGGAGAAGCCCCAGGAGGGCGAGGTCGTGGCGATCGGCCCCGGCCGCATCGACGACAACGGCAACCGCGTCCCGCTCGACGTCGCGGTGGGCGACAAGGTCATCTACAGCAAGTACGGCGGCACCGAGGTCAAGTACGCCGGCCAGGAGTACCTCATCCTCTCGGCCCGCGACATCCTCGCCGTCGTCTCCTGACGCACCTGGCAGCCCGGCCGGCCCCGTGCCGGCCGGGCACCAGGCACGTCAGGTTCATTGATTTCTAGAGAGGCTCAGCAATGCCCAAGATCCTGGAGTTCGACGAGAACGCCCGCCGCGCCCTCGAGCGCGGCGTCGACGCCCTCGCCAACGCCGTCAAGGTGACGCTCGGCCCCAAGGGCCGCTACGTCGTCCTCGACAAGAAGTGGGGCGCGCCGACCATCACGAACGACGGTGTGACCGTCGCGCGCGAGATCGAGCTCGACGACCCCTTCGAGAACCTCGGTGCCCAGCTCACCAAGGAGGTGGCCACCAAGACCAACGACATCGCTGGTGACGGCACCACCACCGCCACCGTGCTCGCCCAGGCGATGGTCCACGAGGGCCTGCGCGCCGTCGCGGCCGGCGCCAACCCGATGGGTCTCAAGCGGGGCATGGACGCCGCCGCGGAGGCCGTCGGCGACGCGCTGCGCGAGGCCGCCCGCGAGGTCGAGTCCCGCGAGGACATGGCGTCCGTCGCCACGATCTCCAGCCGTGACAGCCACATCGGCGACCTGCTCGCCGAGGCCTTCGACAAGGTCGGCAAGGACGGCGTGATCACGGTCGAGGAGTCCAACACCATGGGCACCGAGCTCGAGTTCACCGAGGGCATGCAGTTCGACAAGGGCTACATCTCGGCCTACTTCGTCTCCGACCCGGAGTCGATGGAAGCCGTGCTGGACGATCCCTACATCCTGCTGCACCAGGGCAAGATCTCCTCGATCCAGGAGCTCCTGCCGGTGCTGGAGAAGGTCATCGCGACCGGCAAGCCGCTCTTCATCCTCGCCGAGGACGTCGAGGGCGAGGCGCTCTCGACACTGGTGGTCAACAAGATCCGCGGCACGTTCAACGTCGCCGCGGTCAAGAGCCCTGCCTTCGGTGACCGCCGCAAGGCGATGATGCAGGACATCGCGACCCTCACCGGCGGCCAGGTCGTCGCCCCCGAGGTCGGGCTCAAGCTCGACCAGGTGGGTCTCGAGGTCCTCGGCCAGGCGCGTCGTGTCGTCATCACCAAGGACAACACCACGATCGTCGACGGCGCCGGCGACAGCGTCGCCGTCGAGGGCCGCGTCAACCAGATCAAGGCCGAGATCGAGAACACCGACTCCGACTGGGACCGCGAGAAGCTCCAGGAGCGCCTCGCCAAGCTCGCCGGCGGCGTGTGCGTGATCAAGGTCGGCGCCGCCACCGAGGTGGAGCTGAAGGAGAAGAAGCACCGCATCGAGGACGCCGTCTCCGCGACGCGCGCCGCGATCGAGGAGGGCATCGTCCCCGGCGGTGGCTCCGCGCTCATCCACGCCGTGTCGGTGCTCGAGGACAACCTCGGCCTGACCGGTGACGAGGCGGCCGGCGTGCGCGTGGTCCGCAAGGCGGCCGACGAGCCGCTGCGCTGGATCGCCGAGAACGGCGGCGTCAACGGCTACGTCGTGACGTCCAAGGTGCGCGAGCTCGGCGTCGGCAACGGCTACAACGCCGCCACCGAGGAGTACGGCGACCTGGTCGCCCAGGGCGTCATCGACCCGGTCAAGGTCACCCGCTCGGCGCTCGTCAACGCGACCTCCATCGCCGCGATGCTGCTCACGACCGAGACGCTGATCGTGGACAAGCCCGAGGACGAGGAGCCCGCCGCCGCGGGCGGCCACGGTCACGGCCACGGTCACTGACCCCAGTCACTGACACCAGCCACGGCTCGTCCGGCCCGCTCCGCCTCACGGCGGGGCGGGCCGTCGCCGTCTGTGGCTCCCCGGTGCGCGGGCGTCAGCGGATGATCTCGCCCAGGTGCGCGGTCGCTCCGCTGCGCCCGAACGTCGCCACCTTCCGGCCCGCGGGGGTCGTCCAGAGGAGCTGGTCGCCCGGCGTCGGGCCCGTGGCGACGCTCCAGCTCGAGATGCCCTCGCCGAGGCGCAGCAGCCGTCCGTCCTCGAAGTCGTAGAGGTAGGTGCCGCCCGTCGCCCGGTCGTACGCGGTGAGGGTGAGGTAGTCGCCGCCGGCCACCAGGTCGCCGCCGTCGACGCCGCTGGCCTGGACCGTCACGACCTGCTCGCCCTCGGTGGTCACGACCTGCACCCGGTCGTCGCGCACGCCGCCGTCGTAGGTGCCGCAGTACTGCGTCATCGCGATGCGACCGCCCGCCACGTCGAGGCCGAGCAGGTTGCACCGCGCACCGAGGCGCGGGTCGAAGGACGTCTCCTCCCCGGTCGACAGGTCACGCACGTGCACGTCGCCGGCGGCGCCGTTGGAGGAGTCGGTCCACACCAGGCGGTCGCCGTCGAAGCCGAAGTCGCCGACCTGCAGGCCCTCGTCGCGCACGTCGCCCGGGTCGGTGATCGACATCGACCAGAGCGAGCCCACGGACCCCTCGGCGTCGGCGTCGTCCGCCTCCCCGTCCGGCCCGACGGGCCACCCGCCGTCGGGGACGCGCCCGGGCCTGGTCAGCACGGTGGCCCAGACCCGGCCGTCGGGGCCGATGCGCACGGTGGGGAAGTCGTCCTGGGCGGGCAGCGTCGGCCAGCGGACGCTGCGCCAGGTGCTGCTCGTGCGGTCGAGCACGTCGACCTCGGGACGCACCGCCATCCCGTCGTCGTTCACCAGGCGCATCAGCACCAGGCGGTCCTCGCCGAGCTCGAGCGCCCACGACTGCTGGCCGGCGCCGGGGCGGTCCGGCAGCCACTCCTTCTCGCCCGTCGCGGGGTCCAGCAGGGCGAAGCGCTCGCGATGGCGCGTCACCGTCGCGCCCTCGCGGAGGAGCACCAGCCCGTCGTCGGTGACGCCGTCGAAGTACTCGCCGTTGTCCGACTCGAGGTCCTCGTTGGTGTACGTCGCCAGCTCGCGGTAGTCGGTGCCCACGACGGCGGGGCGGGCCCCGGACAGCGAGATGGTGGGCCCGTCCGCGTGCGGCACGCCGGCCGCGGCCGGGTCGGGCGCGCTCGGGTCGAGCCACGCCACCGAGCTGAGCGCGATCGCCCCGGCCGCCAGGGAGGTGGCGGCCACGGCCACGGTGCGCCGCACGCGGACGCGCCGGCGCCCTGCTGCCACCAGCCCGGCCGGGTCGCCGTGGTCGTGCGGTGGGCTGGCGACAGCGTCGCGCATCAGGTCGCGCAGCTCGTTCACCATGACACGGCTCCTTCGCTCAGGTCGCCGGAAGGCGAGTCGTCTAAGACGGCGCGGAGCGAGAACAGTGCGCGTGAGGTCTGGCTCTTGACGGTGCCCTCGGTGCACCCGAGCAGCGCGGCCGTGTCGGCCACGGAGAGGTCCTCGAAGTAGCGCAGCACCACGCAGGCGCGCTGCCTCGGCGGCAGGTCCGCCAGCGCCGACATCAGCGCCGCCCGCGTCGTGACCGCAGCCGCCACGTCCTCGCCGGAGGCCGCCGGGGGGTCGGCCTCCTGCGGGCGCTCGGTGCTGGACCGGCGTCGCGCGTGGTCGAGGAAGGCGCTGGTCACCGCCTTGCGGGCATAGGCCAGCTCGCCGCCGTTGCGCACCAGCCGCGGCCACCGGACGTAGACCCGGACCAGGCCCTCCTGGACGAAGTCCGAGGCCTGGTCCCAGTCGCCGCACATCAGGTAGGCCGTGCGCCGCAGGCGGTCGCGGGCCGACTGCGCGAACTCGACGAAGGCCGCCTCGTCACGCACTGCTCTGCTCCATGCCCCCACCAACGTGGTGGGGGCGCCCGGAGGTTGCACGCGGCACCCTCACTCGCCCCAGATCGTGCGGTAGGGCGTGCTGCAGTCGACGTCGAGGTGCGCCGGGTCGACGGTGTTGAGGTGGTAGACGCGGTAGCGGTCGCACGCGGTGCCCACGAGCTCGTACTTCCGGATCAGGTTGCGCTCGATCGGCCGGGTGCCCAGCTCGCTCCAGGTGTTGATGAAGGTGGCCTCGACGAACCAGGTCGGCGGGTCGCTGCCGGTCAGCACCGACTCGAGGTCGTCCAGGCCCGGGTCGAGGGTGCGCATCGGCAGCGACCACAGGTAGGGGTAGGGCGAGCTCGCCCGGCTCGCCCACTGGATGTCGGCGCGGCCGCCGTAGACGAGCACGCGGTCGCCGGGGCGCTCGGCGGCGTTGATGGCCTCCCCGGTGCGCACCTCGACCGGCACCCGGCCCGCGACCCAGGCGCCGGTCCACCCGACGAGGGCCACCGCGCTGGAGACGACGACCGCTACCACGGCGACGAGCGTGGTGCGGTGCGGCGCGGGGTCGAGGTGCTCGCGGGCGAGCACGGCGGCGAGCGCGAGGACCAGCGACGGGATCGGCACGAAGAGGTAGGGCGTCCAGAAGCTGCCGCTCACCGCGACGGCCAGCAGGTCCACGCCCACCGCGGCCGTGACGGAGGCGGCCAGCACCGCGTCGTGGCGCACGAGTGCGGGCAGGCGCAGGAGGAGGCTCGCCAGCACGAGCACCATCCCGGTGCCGAGGAAGACCAGCAGCAGCACCGAGATCCGGCTGGTCGCGCCGTGCGAGCCCTGGTCGGCGATGACGCGGCTGGCGTCGGAGCGGAACGTGACCGTGACGTACCACAGCTCCCCGAGCCGTACGCCGCTCGCGACCGCCCAGCCCACGACCACCACCACCGGCACGGCGGCGCCCGCAACGGCAGCGGCGGCGCACCGCAGGACGACGCGCCCGGTGAGCTGGCGCGCCAGCACCGAGCCGAGCAGCAGCACGCCCCCGAAGACCAGCCCGCCGACGATGCTCTGCTTCATCCCGACCGCGAGCATCGCGAGCAGGCCGGCCCAGAAGGCGTCGGCGTGGGAGACGCGTCGCACGGCGCGCAGCGAGAGCCAGCAGGAGGCGAGCACCAGCGGGATGCCGAACAGCTCGCCCTTGGCGGCCACCGGGTCGATCTGCGCGTTGCCCACGAGGGCTGCGGTCGCCACGGCCACCCAGCCCGTGAGCCGGTGGACGGCGGAGGGGTCCGGCACACCCGCGCGGCGCGCGACCTCCCGCGCCGCCGCGGCCGCGGCCAGCACCAGCAGCGCGCAGCCGATCGCGCCGACCAGCCGGTGCGTGTAGGCCCCGCCGACCGCGTCGGTCGCGCGGATGAGCCAGATGACCGGCGGCGGGCGGTCCACCCAGTAGTGCCCGTAGAGCGAGTCCGGCTCGGGGTGCCACGAGCGCGCGACCAGCAGGAAGCCCGCCTCGTCGGGGCGCAGCGGCCACAGCAGCGAGGGGAAGCGGGCCACGAACGCGGCCACGGCTGCCAGCCAGACCACGCGGGAGAAGCCCATGGCGACACTGTCCCAGAGCATCCCCGGCCCGCCCGTAGAATGGCGGTGTGGAGATCCCCGAGAAGTTCGCCGCCCTGGGCCTGACCTACGACGACGTGCTGCTGCTGCCGGGGGAGTCAGACCTCGCGCCCAGCGACATCGACACCACCACGCGCCTCACGCGCGAGATCTCGATCCGCGTGCCGCTCATCAGCGCCGCGATGGACACCGTGACCGAGGCGCGGATGGCGATCGCCATGGCCCGCGAGGGCGGCATCGGGGTGCTCCACCGCAACCTCTCGATCGAGGACCAGGCCCGCCAGGTCGACCTGGTCAAGCGCACCCAGACCGGGATCATCTCCAACCCCGTGACGATCGGCCCCGACGCGACGCTGGAGGAGCTCGACCGCCTCTGCGGCGAGTACCGCGTCTCCGGACTGCCCGTCGTCGACCTCGACAACCACCTCCTCGGCATCATCACCAACCGCGACCTGCGCTTCACCCCGGTCGCGGAGTGGGCCACGACCAAGGTCACCGAGGTGATGACCAGCGAGGGCCTGATCACCGGCGACATCGGCATCTCCCGCGAGGACGCCACCGCCCTGCTGCGCGCCCACAAGCGCGAGCGGCTCCCGCTCGTCGACGGCGAGGGGCGCCTCGGCGGCCTGATCACGGTGAAGGACTTCGTCAAGGGCGAGCAGTTCCCGCACGCGTCGTACGACGCCGACGGCCGGCTGCTCGTCGGCGCGGCCATCGGCTACTTCGGCGACGCGTGGGAGCGGGCCACCACGCTGGTCGAGGCCGGGGTCGACGTGCTCGTCGCCGACACCGCGCACGGCCATGTGCACCTGCTGCTCGACATGGTGCGACGGCTCAAGTCCGACCCGGCGACCAAGCACGTGCAGGTCATCGGCGGCAACGTCGCGACCCGTGAGGGCGCCCAGGCGTTCGTCGACGCCGGCGCCGACGCGGTCAAGGTCGGAGTCGGCCCGGGCTCCATCTGCACCACCCGCGTCGTGACCGGCGTCGGCGTGCCGCAGGTGACCGCGGTCTACGAGGCGTCGCTGGCCACCAAGCCCGCCGGTGTCCCGCTGATCGCCGACGGCGGCATGAAGCACTCCGGCGAGATCGCCAAGGCGCTCGTCGCCGGTGCCGACGCGGTGATGGTCGGCTCGATGCTCGCCGGTTGCGAGGAGTCGCCCGGCGACGTGGTCTTCGTCAACGGCAAGCAGTTCAAGTCCTACCGCGGCATGGGCTCGCTCGGCGCGATGAGCAGCCGCGGCAAGAAGTCCTACTCCAAGGACCGCTACTTCCAGGCCGAGGTGGCCAGCGACGACAAGATCGTGCCCGAGGGCATCGAGGGCCAGGTCGCCTACCGCGGCCCGCTGTCCGCGGTCGCCCACCAGCTCGTCGGCGGGCTCAACCAGTCGATGTTCTACGTCGGGGCGCGCACCATCCCCGAGCTGCAGGACAAGGGCCGGTTCGTCCGGATCACCTCGGCCTCGCTCAAGGAGAGCCACCCCCACGGCGTGCAGATGACGGTCGAGGCGCCCAACTACTCCGGCGCCTGACGCGGCTGGTCCAGACCAGTGTGCGGAATCGTCAACGTGGTCTGGACCAATTGGCTACTGTGCAGTCGTAACCAAACAGGGGGTGGCCGGTGGTGAGCGGGCGTGGGGCTGGGTCCGTCGCGAACGCGACGAACACGCCACGACCGGCCAGCACGCCCACGTCGACGCCCGCTCCAGGGCGGGCGTCGACGGGGGATGTCGCCACCCCGGGCCGCCGCACCTACGACGCGAGCGGGCGCCGCGCCGCCGCTGAGCGCCGACGCGCCCACGTCGTCGAGACCGCCTCGCGGCTCTTCGCCGCCCACGGCTGGTCCGGCACGACCATCGCCGCGCTCGCGCGGGAGGCGCAGGTCTCGCCCGAGTACGTCACCAAGACCTTCGGCGGCAAGCAGGCGCTGCTCATGGAGGCGGTGCGCTCGGCGTCGTTCGGCAGGAGCGCGTCGCTGCCGGCGGCGTACGCCGGGCTCCGGCTCGGTGACGAGCCGGACCGGGAGGTGCGTCTGGACCGCTTCGTCGACTTCGTCTGCGACTCGGTGGAGCCGATGGCGCCCTTCCTGCCGGCGATGAACCAGGGGGCCGCCGACGACGAGCGCATGCGGACCATCCTCGGGGCCGCCCGGGGCGGGCACGTCGACATCATCCGCGCCGTCGTCCCTCTCCTCGCGCCCGGCCCGGTGCGTCCCGACGCCGTGGACGAGGTCGTCGTGCTGACCCGCGGTGAGACCTACCTGGTCTTCGCCGCCGAGCTGGGCTGGACGCGCGAGCGCTACGCCGCGTGGCTGCGCCGCTCGATCGACGCCGCGGTCACGGGCTGATCCGCACGCGCCGATAGGCTGAGTGCGTGACCGAGATCGAGATCGGCCGTGCCAAGCGCGGTCGCCGCGCCTACTCCTTCGACGACATCGCGATCGTGCCCTCGCGGCGCACCCGCGACCCCGAGGAGGTCAGCACCGCCTGGCAGATCGACGCCTACCGCTTCGACATCCCGGTGCTCGCCGCGCCGATGGACTCCGTCATGTCGCCGTCGACGGCGATCGCGCTGGGCCAGATGGGCGGCCTCGGGGTGCTCAACCTCGAGGGACTGTGGACGCGCTACGACGACCCGACCGGGCTGCTCGAGGAGGTCGCCGGCCTCCAGGGGTCCGAGGCGACGCGCCGGATGCAGGAGATCTACACCGAGCCCATCAAGCCCGAGCTGATCACCGCGCGGCTCAAGGAGGTGCGCGCGGCCGGCGTCACCGTCGCCGGCTCGCTCTCGCCGCAGCGCACCAAGGAGCACGTCAAGGCAGTCGTCGATGCCGGCGTCGACATGTTCGTCATCCGCGGCACCACGGTCAGCGCCGAGCACGTGAGCAGCCAGGCCGAGCCGCTGAACCTCAAGGAGTTCATCTACGAGCTCGACGTCCCCGTCATCGTGGGCGGGTGCGCGACCTACCAGGCCGCCCTCCACCTGATGCGCACCGGCGCGGCGGGCGTGCTGGTCGGCTTCGGTGGAGGCGCCGCGCACACCACCCGCACGGTGCTCGGCGTCGCGGTGCCCATGGCCAGCGCGGTCGCGGACGTGGCGGCAGCCCGCCGCGACTACCTCGACGAGTCGGGCGGTCGCTACGTCCACGTCATCGCCGACGGCTCCATCGGCAGCTCGGGCGACATCGCCAAGGCGATCGCGTGCGGTGCCGACGCCGTCATGATCGGCTCGCCCCTGGCCCGCGCCTCCGAGGCGCCGGGTCGCGGCTTCCACTGGGGGAGCGAGGCCACCCACGCCGACCTCCCGCGCGGCCAGCGCGTCGAGTTCGCGCCGGTCGGGACGCTGGAGGAGATCATGTTCGGCCCGTCGCGCACCGCGGACGGCACCATGAACCTGGTCGGTGCGCTGCGGCGCGCGATGGCGACCACGGGCTACACCGAGCTCAAGGAGTTCCAGCGCATCGAGGTCGTCGTCCAGCACTGAGCCGCGGTTGGACAAAACTGCTCGAAGTGTCAAATGCTGGGATGAAGCGACCATCCGGTAGCAACGCTCCCGGCGGCCACCTACCCTCCGGGTATGAGTGAGCAGAGCCCTGCCTCGAGCCCGGACCGCCACCCCGACCCGCTGGCCGGCGACGGGCCTGCCGACCCCGAGCACGACAGCACGGCGGCGTACGCCCTCGACCGGTCCTACGTCGCCGGGCTGACCGGTCGCGTGGTCAGCACGACGGGGGAGACCCACGCGGTCTCCTCGCCGATCGGCGGCGCCCCGCTGGCCTACGTGCCCCAGTCGAGCACCCAGGACGTCGCCGAGGCCTTCGTCCGCGCCCGCCGCGCGCAGGTGTCGTGGGCCGCGACCTCGCTCGACGAGCGCGCGGCCGCACTGCTCCGGCTGCACGACCTGCTGCTCGACCGCCAGGACGAGCTGATCGACCTGGTGGTGTGGGAGTCGGGCAAGGCCCGCAAGGACGCCTACCTCGAGGTCGCGCACCTCGCCCTCACCGCGCGCTACTACGCGCGCACCGCCCACGAGCACCTCGACACCCGCCGCGTCGGCGGGATGTTCCCGCTGCTCACGCGGGCCGAGGTGAGCCGCGTGCCCAAGGGCGTCGTCGGCATCATCTCGCCGTGGAACTACCCCCTCACCATGGCGCTGTGCGACGGCCTGCCTGCGCTGCTGGCCGGCAACGCCGTGGTGGCCAAGCCCGACGCCCAGACCATGCTGACCGCGCTGCTGGCCGCCCGCCTGCTCGACCAGGCGGGCTTCCCCGCCGAGCTCTGGCAGGTCGTCGCCGGCCCCGGCCCGGAGGTCGGCGGCGCCGTGGTGGCGGGTGCCGACTACGTCTGCTTCACCGGCTCGACCGCCACCGGGCGGCTGATCGCGCGCCAGTGTGCCGACCGGCTGATCGGCTGCTCGCTCGAGCTCGGCGGCAAGAACCCGATGCTGGTGCTGCGCGACGCCGACGTGCAGCGCGCCGCGGAGGGCGCCGTGCGCGGCGTCTTCTCCAACGCCGGGCAGCTCTGCGTCTCGACCGAGCGGCTCTTCGTCGCCGACCAGGTCTACGACCGCTTCGTCGACGCCTTCGTCTCCCGCACCCAGGCCCTGACGCTCGGGGCCAGCCTCGACTGGAGCGTCGACATGGGGTCGCTGATCTCCCAGGCCCAGCTCGACGCGGTCACCGCGCACGTCGACGACGCGGTGGCCAAGGGCGCGCGGGTGCTGGCGGGCGGCAAGGCCCGCCCCGACCTCGGCCCCTTCGTCTTCGAGCCCACGATCCTCGAGGGCGTCTCGGCCGACATGGAGTGCTTCGCCCGCGAGACCTTCGGCCCGGTCGTCTCGCTCTACCGCTTCCACGGCGAGGACGAGGCGGTCGCGCGCGCCAACGACGGGAGCTACGGCCTCAACGCCTCGATCTGGACCCGTGACGGCGCCCGTGGTCGCGCGCTCGCGCGCCGGATCAGGTGCGGCACGGTCAACGTCAACGAGGCCTACGGCGCGACGTTCGGCTCGCTCGGCGCCCCGATGGGCGGCATGCGCGAGTCGGGGGTCGGGCGCCGGCAGGGCGCGGAGGGCATCCACCGCTACACCGAGGCGCAGTCCGTCGCCACCCAGCGCCTGGTGCCCATCGCGCCGATGCTCGGGATGTCGGAGGAGACCAACGCCAAGGTGCTCACCGCGTCCCTGCGGCTGCTCAACAAGCTGGGGCGAGCATGAACGCCTCCCGCACGAGCACGCCGGTGCACTACGACGTCCTGGTCATCGGCTCCGGCTTCGGTGGCTCCGTCACGGCGCTGCGGCTGGTCGAGAAGGGCTACTCGGTCGGCGTGCTCGAGGCGGGCGCCCGGTTCGAGGACGACGACTTCCCGGCGACGTCGTTCGACGCCAAGCGGTTCCTCTTCGCACCGGCGCTGGGGATGTACGGCATCCAGCGCATCGACATGGTCAAGGACTGCATGATCCTGGCCGGTGCGGGTGTCGGCGGCGGCTCGCTGGTCTACGCCAACACGCTCTACGAGCCGCTCGACGCCTTCTACCGCGACCCGTCGTGGGCCCACATCACCGACTGGAAGGCCGAGCTCGCGCCCTACTACGACCAGGCCAAGCGGATGCTCGGCGTGGTCCAGAACCCGTTGCACACGCCGGCTGACGAGGTGATGAAGCAGGTCGCGGAGGACATGGGGGTGGGCCACACGTTCCACCCGACCCCGGTCGGGGTCTTCTTCGGCGGTCCCGACGCCCGTGGCGGCGAGGAGGTGGCCGACCCGTTCTTCGGCGGCGCCGGCCCGGCCCGCAACGCCTGCCTCAACTGCGGCGAGTGCATGACGGGGTGCCGGCACAACGCCAAGAACACCCTGGTGAAGAACTACCTCCACCTCGCCGAGCAGGCCGGTGCCGTCGTGCACCCGCTGACCACGGTG
Organism: Nocardioides sp. Soil774; assembly: GCF_001428125.1. Taxonomy (GTDB): domain Bacteria; phylum Actinomycetota; class Actinomycetes; order Propionibacteriales; family Nocardioidaceae; genus Nocardioides. The sequence goes on from NZ_LMSM01000010.1 coordinate 80,864, forward strand.
ACGCGCGTACGCCCCCGCGCCGGCGGCGGCTACGAGGTCAGCACCCGCTGGACCAAGGCCAAGCTGTCGCGGCGTACGGCCGTGAAGACGTTCACCGCCGACCAGGTCGTCTTCTCCGCCGCCGCGCTCGGCACCCAGAAGCTGCTCCACCAGCTCAAGGGCGAGGGCGACCTGCCCGGCATCAGCGACCGGCTCGGCGTGCTGACCCGCACCAACTCCGAGGCGATCCTGGGCGCGCTCGCGCCCGACACCTCCGTCGACTACACCCGCGGCGTGGCGATCACGTCGTCGTGGCACCCCGACGAGGTCACCCACATCGAGCCCTGCCGCTACGGCCACGGCTCCAACGCGATGGCGCTGATGCAGACCGTGCTGGCCGACGACATCCCGGGCCGCTCGCGCGTGCGCACCTGGCTCAAGGAGCTGTGGGCGCAGCGCCGCACGGCCTTCGACCTCTACGACTTCAAGCACTGGTCCGAGCGCACGATCGTCGCGCTGGTGATGCAGACCCTCGACAACTCGATCACCACCAAGGGCGTCAAGGGTCGCTTCGGCTGGCGGATGACCAGCGAGCAGGGCCACGGCCTGCCCAACCCGACCTACATCCCGATCGCCTACGAGGCGACCCGGCGGATGGCCGACGTCCTCGGCGGCACCGCGGGCGCCAACGTGGGGGAGGCGTTCAACCGACCACTGACCGCGCACTTCATCGGCGGCTGCACGATCGGCGACTCGCGCGAGACCGGCGTGGTCGATCCCTGGCAGCGGCTCTACGGCCACGAGGGCCTGCACGTCGTCGACGGCTCGACCGTCTCGGCCAACCTGGGGGTGAACCCGTCGCTCACGATCACCGCGCAGGCCGAGCGGGCGATGGCGTTCTGGCCCAACAAGGGCGAGCCCGACCCGCGGCCCGCACTGGGGTCGGCGTACCGCCGTCTGGCGCCCGTCGAGCCCAAGAACCCGGTGGTCCCGGAGGCCGCTCCGGGGGCGTTGCGGCTGCCGATCGTCGGGGTCAGCTGAAAAGACCTCGCGGGGGCCCGTAACCACCCCCCGCAGGCGTCGTTGGGCGGGGTGAGGGCCCCGGCAGTCATGCTCCCTCCCAAGGGCCGGGTCCTTCGATCTCGGCACTGTTCGTCAGTGGCGGGGACACAAGTCGCAGGGCCTGATCACCCTCCCTCCCCGATCAGGCCCTGCGGCGATTTCGGCGACCGGTGCGCTTTCGGGCGGGGGACCGCGCCTCGATAGACTCCGCGCGTGACGCAGCCTGCAGAGCACGACCTGGTCCTCGTCGTCGACTTCGGCGCGCAGTACGCCCAGCTCATCGCGCGGCGCGTGCGCGAGGCGCGGGTCTACTCCGAGATCGTGCCGCACACGATGCCCGTGGCCGACATGCTCGCGCGCGGGCCGAAGGCGATCATCCTGTCCGGCGGCCCGTCGAGCGTCTACGCCGACGACGCCCCCGGCATCGACACCGGCGTCTTCACCGCGGGCGTCCCGGTCTTCGGCATGTGCTACGGCTTCCAGCTGATGGCCAAGGGCCTCGGCGGCGAGGTCGCGCACACCGGCGCCCGCGAGTACGGCCGTACGCCGGTCACCGTCACCGAGCCCGGCACGCTGCTCGAGGGGATCCCGGCCGAGCACAAGGTGTGGATGTCGCACGGCGACTCGGTCGCGCAGGCGCCCGAGGGCTTCACCGTGCTCGCGTCCACCGACGTCACGCCGGTCGCGGCCTTCGAGGACGTCGACCGTGGCCTCGCCGGCGTGCAGTGGCACCCCGAGGTGCTGCACTCCGAGCACGGGCAGAAGGTGCTCGAGCACTTCCTCCACCAGATCGCGGGCTGCCGCCAGACCTGGACGATGCTCAACATCGCCGAGGAGCAGATCGAGCGGGTCCGCGACCAGATCGGGGAGAGCGGGATCGCCATCTGCGGCCTCTCCGGCGGCGTCGACTCCGCGGTGGCCGCGGCCATCGTGCAGCGCGCGATCGGCGACCGGCTGCACTGCGTCTTCGTCGACCACGGCCTGCTGCGCGAGGGCGAGGCCGAGCAGGTCGAGCGCGACTTCGTCGCCGCCACTGGGGTCAACCTGCACGTCTACGACGCCCGCGAGACCTTCCTGGCCGCGCTCGCCGGGGTCACCGACCCCGAGGAGAAGCGCAAGGTCATCGGTCGCGAGTTCATCCGCGCCTTCGAGGCCGCCGAGGTCGAGGTGCTGGGCGAGGCCGCCGAGCAGGGCGAGAAGGTCGGCTTCCTCGTGCAGGGCACGCTCTACCCCGACGTCGTCGAGTCCGGCGGCGGGGCCGGCACCTCCAACATCAAGTCCCACCACAACGTCGGCGGCCTGCCCGAGGACCTCGAGTTCGCGCTGGTCGAGCCGCTGCGTACGCTCTTCAAGGACGAGGTGCGCCTCGTCGGCGAGCAGCTCGGCCTGCCCGCCGACATCGTGTGGCGCCAGCCGTTCCCGGGCCCGGGGCTCGGCATCCGCATCATCGGCGAGGTCACCGCCGACCGTCTCGACATCCTGCGCCGCGCCGACGCGATCGCGCGCCAGGAGCTCACCCGCGCCGGCCTCGACCGCGACATCTGGCAGATGCCGGTGGTGCTGCTCGCCGACGTCCGCTCGGTCGGCGTCCAGGGTGACGGGCGCACCTACGGCCACCCCGTCGTGATCCGCCCGGTCACCTCCGAGGACGCGATGACGGCCGACTGGGCCCGCCTTCCCTACGAGGTGATGGAGCGCATCTCCACGCGCATCACCAACGAGGTCGCCGAGGTCAACCGGGTGACGCTCGACATCACCTCCAAGCCCCCGGGCACCATCGAGTGGGAGTGAGTCACAGCAGGCCGGCGGCGCGGAACATCCGGTCGTAGATCTCGCGCACGACGGGTTCCTTGACGGTGTTGTAGCGCATGCCGAAGCCCAGACAGTCGGGTCCGAAGACGTGCACGTGGACGCGAGGCTCGCTGAGCATCTTGAACATCCGGTGCTCGTGCCAGTGCGGCTCGGTGAGCCAGTGGACCAGGCCCAGGGACTCGAGCGCGGGGACGTACGCCGTCTCGTCGGTGGGGTCGTCGACCGCGACGTCGATGTCGATGATCGGCTTGGCAGGGAGGCCGGGCACGGAGGTGGAGCCGATGTGCTGGATGGCGAGCAGGCGCTCGCCGAGGACCGCGGTGATCCGGTCCTCGAGCTCGGAGTAGCGCTGCGGCCAGGAAGGATCGGGCTCCTCGATCCGTACGACGTATCCCGTCGGGTGCGCGCCGACGTGGACGACCTCGCTCGGCGCGTGGTGGCGGGTGATCTCCTCCGGTGTCGGCACGTGCCGATCAGATCACACGCCGTCGCCCTCGACGGTCCGCGAAGCAGAGCCCTACGCCGTTGCGTCGAGCTCCGCCATCTTGGCCCGGAGGCTGCTCTCGGCTTGGCGCCACAACGTCGCGGAGTGCGCGTGGTGGTGGTGCACCGCCGTGCCTGGGCGCGCCCGGTCCCGGCAGACCTCATGTGCGAGGGCGCGCGCGGCGAAGTCGTCAGCGACGTTGCCCAGCGTGCTGCTCCAGGGCGACCACTCGACCTGCACCTCTGCCATGGCCCGAGCGTGGCCCAGGTCGTCGTCCACGGGTCGGTGTGCGCGCGAATCTGCTCAATTTGTGGCGGGGCAGGATGCGCGTCGACAAAGGCTCCGAGAACTTTCTCGCGTGTGTGCGCGTCTACTCGACGGCGCGGTCCGCGCTGCACCTCAACGGCAGGAGCACCAGTGGTACGTCGTCTCGCCCGGGCCATTCTCGGTCTCGCCCTTCTCGCCACGCCGGCCCTCGCCGTCGTCGCGCCGGCCGACGCGGCCGGCAACGGCTGGCGCATCAGCGCGACGAGCCGCTTCTCACCCAACGGCGACGGAGTGAAGGACACGCTCAGCATCCGCTACCGGGTCCCGGACAAGACGCACGTCTACCTCGCCGTGAGCCGTGCAGACGACAGGTTGCACCACCTGCGCACCGTCGACCTCGGCAAGCAGGCCGCCGGCACGCACGAGTGGACCTGGGACGGTCGCAACCAGTCCGGCAAGCGGCTCATGGACCAGCGCTACGTCGTCAGCGTCTACGACCACGCCCCGACCGGTCAGGCCGCCCGCGCCTACAAGAAGGTCCAGGTCGACACGACCTTCTGGGCCGAGCTGGGCGCGCCGACCTACGGCGCGGAGCTCGGGGCACCCGCCCGCGTCTTCCCGCGCACGACCGTCGTCACTGACACGCTCGACCTCGCCGCGTACTCGGAGGAGAAGAAGCTCACCTCGCTCGAGCTCGTCATCCGCAACGGCAAGGGACGTGTGGTGCTTCGCGCGGACGTCGCCGAGCCGCGGCGCTCGACGAACGGCTTCTTGTACGGGCACGGCCGCACCGTCGAGTGGGCCGCCGTGCGTGGAGGCAAGCCGTTGCCCAGCGGCCGCTACACCGCAGTCGTGGTCGGGCAGGACAAGGCCGGCAACACCGGCCGGACCGACGCGGTCAGGATCTGGGTCTCCGCTGACAAGCTCGAGTGGCAGGAGAAGACGGTCACGGTCGCACCCGACGCGTCCGTCGTGGGGCCGTGCGACTACGACGGTGGAATGGGTTGCGGTGACTACACGTACTGCGGTCGGGTCGTCGCCAGCGGCCTGTTCCCCGGCGGGCTGAGCTACCGGTCGGCCGAGTGCGCGACCCCACCGATCAATCTGCAGACCCAGGCGGTCGCGGTCGCCTCGCACATGCTCGAGGTCCCCGAGGCCACCGGAGTGCGGGGCCTGGCAGCGGTACGGGTGGCGTTCACCGGAGCACCGACCACGGCCGGGGAGCCCGACACCGCGACGTTGGTCGTGTACGGGACGCACTCGCCGGCCCCCAACCCCACGACCTCGATCGTCAAGGGGACGTCGGGACAGTCGGCGTGGGTCGAGGAACCCGGCTGGGGTGAAGGACTCGCCGAGGACGTGACCGACGGCTTCCCCCAGCGCGACCCGGCAGCACTGTGGAGCTTCTCCACCCATGGCACCGACTCCGTCGACGTCTCGAGCTTCACCGTCGACGTGCGCTACCTCGCGGTCCAGCCCTAGCCGGCAAGCGACGCCCGGAACTCGGCAGTCCGCATCTGGTGTCGCCCTGGGTGCCCACCTGAGTGCCGGGACGTGCCTGTGGCCCCGCCACCGGGGATGCGGGGCGAGGTCATGGTCGGCGCCGGCTCGAGAGGTGCTGGCCCGAGACGGACGGTGGCGCAGGCTCGGGCGGGTCGAGCGCGGTGGTCCCGTGCCGGTCGCGTCGGTAGCGGTGGCCGTGGGGTGAGGTCCACTCGAAGACCCCGGGCTCGACCATGTTGTAGCGCCAGGCGGAGTGGGTCTTGAGGCGGTGGTGGACTCGGCAGAGAGCGGCGAGGTTGGAGGTCGTCGTCGGGCCGGGCTGTTGGCGACCGTCTGCGTCGGCGTCGTGGTCGAACTCGATGACGTGGTCGATGTCGCAGGCACGCGCCTTGCGGCCGCACCAGGGGAACACGCACGTGCGGTCTCGGAGGACCACTTGCTCGCGGATCCGGTCGGGGACGGCGTACGCCGGAGTGGACTGCTCAACGCTGAGGTCGATGACCGGCTTGATGGTGATCTTGGTGCGGGAGTCGCCGCACCAGGACTGCAGATGGTCGAGCAGCAGGAGCCGCTGGCGCTCCTCGAGGCGTCCGGTAGGACCGAAGACCGTGGATCCGTCCCGGGCGACGCTCGCGTCGAAGTGCGCGTGCAGGAGCCGCTGGCGCTCCTCGAGGCGTCCGGTAGGACCGAAGACCGTGGATCCGTCCCGGGCGACGCTCGCGTCGAAGTGCGCGTGCAGCACGACCTCCCGCGCCGCCGGCAGTCCGTCAGAGTCCTCAGGACCGGTGTGGTCCTGGGAGAACAGGTCGAGCGCGGTCTGGGTCCGGGCGAGGTCGCCCAGCGCGGTCGCGCGTCGGGCGTCCAAGGACTCGGTCGAGCCGAGCGCCTTCTGGGTCGCGGCGCCCTGGGCGAGCGCGCGGTCGAGGTCGATGGCGTCAGCGAGCCCGACCTCGGCCTCGACGCGGACGGTGCCGGCGAAGTGCACGTCCTGGTCGTGGATCGTGACGTGGCGCGGGTCGACGAACAGGTAGCCGTCCTCCGGATCAGCAGCCGGGTCGGCCTCGGCGAGGTCGAACCGCTTGATCGTCTCCGCGACGAGTCGGTCGAGCTGCGCGGTGCCGATCTTCCCCGCGACCGCCGCGACCTGCGCGTCCACGAACGCCGCTGCGCCAGCGGTGAGAGCGGGGGCGGAGTGGATGGTCACCTCGGCCACTGACCGAGCCCGCCAGGCGGGCACCCGCCCTGACTGGACCTGCACCCACAGGCGCGGGAGGCGGTGACGCAGCTCGAGGGCGTGCCCGATGAGCTTCTTCGCAGCGGTGGTGGAGATGCCGAGGACGGTGCCGAGCTCGGCGATGCAGAACTCCGCGACCAGCGGGCAGCCGTCGCCGGCGATCGGCTCCTCGTGCTCGGAACCGGGGACGGTGAAGGCTGCGGCGGAGTGGATCGACTCGGGCGGGTGGAGGTCGGCCCAGCGGGCGGCGAGGTCGAGCTGTCGGGCGGCTTCGGCATTCTCGATCTCGCGCGAGGTCCGGATCGAGGCGAGCAGGCCGGCGGGGCTGAGGGTGTCTACCTCAGCCTGTCGGGGTCCTGCCAGTGCGTCGATCATGTGATCGATTCTAGTTGGAGGCACCGACGGTCGCCGCCCGGCGAGGGGGCAGGGATGCCGGAGGTTCGGTCAAGGCCGTGCCTGCTCCTGGCACGCCTCCGCTGACACCCCGCGCGGACAGCCGTGGAGGTCGGCGCCGACGACCAGCCCGGCGACGAAGGTGCTCGCCACGGCGAGGCCGACGGCCGAGAGCGTGAGCGCAGCGCTGCGGCGTACGACCGCGAGCACGGCCAGCGGCAGTGCGGCGACGACGCCCGCGACGACCAGGAGCAGCCGGGGTCGTGCCCGGGTCGGTCGAGCGGCCGAAACCGCCCCCGGAGCAGCCCGAGACACCACAGACGGTGAAGCCGGCAGCCAGCGTGGGCGCGACGGCGAGCACGAGACCGAGGACGACCGGCAGCGCGACCGTGCGGCCCGAGGAGGTGCGGCGCATGGCCACCACCCTGCCACGGTCGTCGATGGGCATTGACCCCCCGCAGCGCGCGGCGTTCACTGGAAGGTCATCCGATTCCGAGGAGGGCGCATGTCAGGCAGGGTGGTGCACTTCGAGATCCCGTACGACGACGGGGACCGCGCCAGGTCTTTCTACGGCGCAGCGTTCGGCTGGCAGCTGGTGCCGATGCAGGACCTGGGCTACACGATGGTGATGACCGGGCCCACCGACCCCGAGAGCGGGGCCACGGAGCCGGGGTTCATCAACGGCGGCATGTTCGAGCGGACGGCCGACTTCCCGGGCACGGGGCCGAACATCGTGGTCGACGTGGCGAGCATCGACCAGGCGCTCGGCAAGGTCGAGGAGGCCGGTGGCGCGGTCGTACGGGGCCGGACCCCCGTCGGCGAGATGGGCTTCACCGCCTACTTCACCGACACCGAGGACAACCTCGTCGGCCTGTGGGAGACAGCCTGAGCCGCGGCTGACCGTAGGGGTGTTCGCATCGGGAGACGCGCAGGTCTAGGTTGACCGTGGCCCAACTGAACCTCGGGAGGCATGCGTGAGCTCGGACACCCTGATCGACGCCAACTGGCTGGACTACCTGCTGGTCGCGATCTACTTCGGCTTCGTCCTCGGGATCGGCGTCATGGCGCGGCGCTCGGTGTCGGACTCCATCGACTTCTTCCTCTCCGGGCGCTCGCTCCCGGCGTGGGTGACGGGCCTGGCCTTCATCTCGGCCAACCTCGGCGCCGTCGAGATCATGGGCATGTCGGCCAACGGTGCGGAGATCGGCCTGCCGACCGTGCACTACTTCTGGGTCGGCGCCGTGCCCGCGATGCTGTTCCTGGGCGTCGTGATGATGCCGTTCTACTACGGCTCCAAGGTCCGTTCGGTGCCGGAGTTCATGTTCAGGCGGTTCGGCACCGGGGCCCACCTGGTCAACGCCATCAGCTTCGCGGTCGCCCAGCTGCTGATCGCGGGCGTCAACCTCGCGCTGCTCGCCGGGATCGTGCACGCCCTGCTGGGCTGGCCGATCTGGATCGCCCTCGTCGTGGCGGGCGCCATCGTGCTGTCCTACATCACCCTCGGCGGCCTGAGCGCGGCGATCTACAACGAGGTGCTGCAGTTCTTCGTCATCGTCGCCTCGCTGCTCCCGCTGACGCTGATCGGCCTCCACCGCGTGGGCGGCTGGGGCGGCCTCACCGACAAGATCACCGCCGCCGCCCACAACGCGCCGGCCGACGCCGCGGTGGCGCCGGCCTCGCAGCAGCTCGAGTCGTGGCCCGGCCAGGCGCTCTCCGGCTTCGACTCCTCGCTGCTCTCGGTCATCGGCATCGTCTTCGGTCTCGGCTTCGTACTGTCCTTCGGCTACTGGACGACGAACTTCGTCGAGGTCCAGCGCGCGATGGCGTCGAACTCGATCTCCTCGGCGCGCAAGACGCCGATCATCGGCGCCTTCCCCAAGATGTTCATCCCCTTCATCGTGATCATCCCCGGCATGATCTCGGCTGTCCTCGTGCAGGAGATGGTCGACCTCAAGAACGGCGGTACGCCGTCGGGCGGGGCGTCCGGGGACGGCGTGGCCTACAACGACGCGCTGCTCCTGCTGATGCGCGACGTGCTGCCCAACGGGCTGCTCGGCCTGGCGATCGCCGGCCTGCTGGCGGCGTTCATGGCAGGCATGGCGGCCAACATCTCGGCGTTCAACACCGTCTTCTCCTACGACCTGTGGCAGCGCTACATCCGCAAGGACCACAGCGACGACTACTACCTGCGCATCGGTCGCCTCGCGACCGTCGCGGCCACCGTCATCGCGATCTTCACCGCCCGCATCGCGATGGGCTACACGAACGTCATGGACTACCTCCAGACGCTCTTCGGGTTCTTCAACGCACCGCTCTTCGCCACCTTCATCCTCGGCATGTTCTGGAAGCGCATGACGCCCACGGCCGGCTGGGTCGGCCTGGTGGCAGGCACGCTGTCGGCGGTCGCCGTCGACCGCCTCGCCGCCGCGGGCGTGATCGACCTGCCGGGCCAGGGGGCGGCGTTCCTCGCCGCGTCCACGGCCTTCGTCGTGGACATCGTGCTCAGCGTCGTCGTCTCGCTCGTGACGAAGCCCAAGCCGGTCTCCGAGCTCAGGGGGCTGGTCTACTCCGAGACGCCCCGCGAGGACCGCACCGACCCCGACGAGGCTGCCATGCCGTGGTGGCGTCGCACGGTCCCGCTCGCCGGCATCGCGCTCGCGATGGTCATCGTCCTCAACGTCGCCTTCTGAGAGAGGGGCCCGCAATGTCCGACGAGAAGCAGACCGGTGCGCCCCACAAGGCCGGCGCCTTCGACATCCGCAACATCATCGGCGCGCTCTTGGGCGTCTACGGCGTGATCCTGACGCTCGCCGGCCTCTTCGCCGACCAGGCACCCGACAAGACAGGCGACGTCAACGCCAACCTCTGGACCGGTCTCGCGCTGGTCGTGGTGGCGGCGCTGTTCCTCGGCTGGGCACGGCTCAAGCCGATCGTGGTGCCGGCGGACGTCGAACGTCCCGACGACGACCCCACCCGTCCCGCGCCGCAGCGCAAGCGCCCGCCGACGCACTGAGGGCCACGGCCTCCGGCGGCCGGGGGCCAGCGATACAGTCCTCGCGATGTTCCGCGCCCGCCTCCTCGCCCTCGCCCTGACCGTCGTCGCCCCGTTCCTCGCCGGCTGCACGGGTGACGAGCCGACGATCGCCCTCCTCGTCGCCGACGGCGCGGACACCTCGCGCACGGTGGACGCCGAGGCCTTCACCGAGCGCGTCGAGGCGACGTGCGACGAGTGCCGCGTGCGCGTGTACGACGCCGAGGGCGACGCCAGCACCCAGAAGAGCCAGGCTCGGCAGGCCGAGGCGTCGTCGGCCGACGTGGTCGTCGTGGTGCCCGTCGACGCCGCCGACCTCGAGACGCTGACCGCCCGCGAGGTGCCGGTCGTCGCGCTCGGCGAGGCGGTGCCGTCGGCGGAGGCCTTCGTGGGCCTGGAGCGCGGCGAGGTCGTGCGCCAGCCGGGCTCGGACCTCCAGGCCGCGCGCAACCTGGTGCTCGGCGACGAGACGACCATGACCTACGTGCCGACCCGCGAGATGAGCGAGCAGGCCGCAGACGTGGCCGTGGCGTTCCTCGCCGGCGACCCCCTCACCGACGGCGAGGACGTGGACGGCACCGAGTCCTGGCTCTACCCCGCCCAGGACGTCACCATCGACACCCTCACCTCGGTGCTCGTGGGGCAGGGCGTGATCACCCTCGACGAGCTGTGCGACGGCTCCACCCAGAAGGACTGTGCGAGGCTGGGCATCCGATGATCGAGATCCTCACCGCCGCCCAGGTCGACCGCGCCCGCCGCACCGGCGCCCTCGTCGCCGACATCCTCCACACGCTCCAGCAGCGCAGCGAGGTCGGCACCAACCTGCTCGACCTCGACCGGTGGACCGCGGAGATGATCCGCGAGGCCGGCGCCGAGTCGTGCTACGTCGACTACGCGCCGTCCTTCGGCAGCGGTCCGTTCGCCCACTACGTCTGCACCTCGGTCAACGACGCCGTGCTGCACGGCCGCCCGCGCGACCAGCGGCTCGAGGACGGCGACCTGCTCACCCTCGACCTCGCCGTCCGCCTCGACGGCGTCGCCGCCGACTCCGCGATCAGCTTCGTGGTGGGCGACACCCAGCCCGCCGAGAGCGTCGCGCTGATCGAGACCACCCGCACCGCGCTGGCCGCCGGCATCGCCGCCGCCGGACCGGGGGCGCGCATCGGCGACCTCTCGCACGCCATCGGCTCGGTGCTCCGCGACGCGGGCTACCCCATCAACATGCAGTTCGGCGGTCACGGCATCGGCACCACGATGCACCAGGACCCGCACGTCTCCAACGACGGTCGCCCCGGCCGCGGCTACAAGCTGCGACCGGGCCTGCTGCTCGCGCTCGAGCCGTGGGTGATGGTCGACACCGACGAGCTGGTCACCGACGAGGACGGCTGGACGCTGCGAAGCGCGACCGGGTGTCGTACGGCGCACAGCGAGCACACCGTCGCGATCACCGAGGACGGCGCCGAGATCCTGACGCTGCCCACCGCCGGTCGCTGACCGGGGGTCAGTGCACGGTCTCCAGCGGCGCCCGCGCCTCCGCCTCGGTGAGAGGTACGTCGGCGCTGTCGAGCCGGCTCGGCCACCAGATCTTGCCGCCGAGGTCGAGGTTGAGGGCGGTCACGAGCACGGAGCGGACGACGAGCGTGTCGAGCATGACGCCCAGCGCCACGGCGACGCCCAGCTCGGCCAGGAAGACCAGCGGCAGCGACCCGAGCACGAGGAAGGTCGCGGCCAGCACCACACCGGCCGAGGTGATGACACCGCCGGTCGAGGCGAGCCCGATGAGTGCGCCCTTGCGGGTGCCGTGGGTGACGGTCTCCTCCCGCACGCGCGTCATCAGGAAGATGTTGTAGTCGATGCCGAGCGCGACGAGGAAGACGAAGGCGAACAGCGGGAAGCCTGGGTCGGAGCCGGCGAAGCCGAAGACGTGCTCGAAGAGCAGCGCGGAGATGCCCAGGGCGGCGCCGAAGGACAGCACCACGGTGGCGATCAGGATGACCGGTGCGAGCACCGCGCGCAGCAGCCCGATGAGGATCAGCAGGACCACGGCGAGCACCAGCGGCATGATCACCCAGCTGTCGCGCACCGACGCGATCTTGGTGTCGAGGTAGAACGCCGAGCCGCCACCGACGAGGGCGTCCGCGCCGTCCACCGCGTGCACGGCGTCGCGGGACGCCTTGACGATGTCGGCCGCGGTGCTGGAGGAGATGTCGGCGTTGATCGTCGCCTGGAACCACGACCGGCCCTCGGCGAGGGGCTGGGCCTCACCGGGCGCGGCGAGGCCGTCGATGCCCTCGAGCGCGGCCGCGACGTCGGCGGCCTTGTCGGTGGCGGTGACGACCTGGACGGTGTTGGAGTTGTCGGCCAGCCCGTGGTCGGTGAGCAGGCGCTGTCCCTTGATGGAGTCGAACTCCTTGGTGTAGGTGTCCTCGGTCGAGAGCCCGGAGGTGTCGAGGCTGAAGAGGCCGAGGCAGGCCAGGAGCAGCAGGCCGGTGGTGGCCACCCACACCCGGCGCGGGCGACGGCTGATGCGCCGCCCGACCCGCGCCCAGAGGCCGTCGGAGGTGGGCTCCGGGCTACGGAAGGACGGTCGCTTGGGCCAGAACACCCAGCGTCCGCAGATCACCAGCAGCGCCGGCAGGAGCGTGATCATCACGAGCATGGTGACCGAGACGCCGATCGCGGCCACCGGCCCGAGGCCGGCGGTGGAGTTGAGCTCGGCGAAGGACAGGCACAGCATGCCGACCGCGACCGTCGCGGCGCTGGCGAAGATCGCCGGCGCGGCCCGGTGCAGCGCGAACGCCATCGCCTCGTGCCGGTCCTCGTGGCGGCGCAGCTCCTCGCGGTAGCGCGCGACCAGCAGCAGGGCGTAGTCGGTGCCGGCGCCGATCACGAGGATGCTCAGGATGGCCTGGCTCTGGCCGTTGACGGTGAGACCGGCGTACTTCGCGAGCAGGTAGACCAGCCCGGTCGCGATGAAGTTGGCCGACACCGCGCACAGGATCGGCAGCAGCCAGAGGATGGGGCTGCGGTAGGTGAAGAGCAGGATCACGATCACCACGGCGAGGGTGGCCAGGATGAGGTTGGTGTCGATGCCCTCGAAGGCCGCTGCGGAGTCGGCCGCCTGGCCGCCGTAGCCGGCCAGGTGCACCTCGCCGCCGTCGAGGGTCGCGATGTCGCGGATCTCCTGGGCTGCGTCGGGGATCGCGTTCCACCCGTCGGAGCCGAAGTTGAGCACGAAGTAGAGGTAGGCCACCTCGCCGTCCTCCGACACCAGCGTGGGCACCTGGGCGCCCTGCGCCCGTGCCGCCTCCGCGGCAGCGGGGGTCAGCACGCCGGCGTCGGTCACGCCCTTCAGGTCGGCGATCTCCGGGCCGTCGGCCTCCATGGCCGCACGGTCGGCGTCGGTCAGCCCGCCGTCGCGGTGGTAGACGACGAGCGTCGGGATGTCGTTGGGGTCCACCGTCTGCGAGAGCTCGTCGAGGACCTTCGTCGACTCCGCGGAACCGGGCAGCCACGAGGAGGCCTGGTTGTCCTGGACCGAGGTGAGCTTGCTGGAGAAGAACCCCATGAAGACGGTCAGCACCAGCACGGCGACCAGGACGAGCCACTTCGTGGTGCGGCCCGTCAGCGAGCCTGCGATCTGTCGATGCATGCGTCCAGCACAACAGCCGGGGCCGACATCGCGCATCGGTGAATGCCCCGAGGTCTAGACAGGGTGCGCCCTGGTGCGCCTCACCTCGTCTGGAGCTGGAACGGGAAGGCGCGGTCCATCGACCCGCGTCGCGGGGCGACGGCGTACTCCATCGAGCCGTCGACGCCGAGCCGGACGACGGCCCACTCGCCCTCCTGGTAGGTCACGACCAGCACGTGCCCCGCGTCCTCCCAGACCTCCTCGAAGTACGTCGCCGAGTGGCCGGTGCGCGAGTGGGTGAAGCTGCGGACCGTGCTGCCGTCGGTCATGGAGAGGAGGTCGAGCGTCGTCGGGCCGAAGCCGTCGGCGTAGGCCGGGGTGCCGATGACGTGGCCGTTGTCGAGAGCGATGTCGCCGAGCTGGTTGTCGCAGGTGGACCACTTCACGGACAGCCGACGCATCATCGTGCTGCACGAGCCCATCTCGCTGAACGAGGTGATGCCACCGATCCACCGAGCCCGACCCGTGGTCACCTGGCGCAGCCGGGGCACGCGGTCCACGATGCCGTGCGAGGTCGTGTAGAAGGCGCGTCGCGGTCCGTTGACGGCGATCGAGCAGCCCGTGCCCGGGTCGCCCTCGCCCTCCTTGCAGTTCTCGCCGGCGACCACCGCGGCGTGCGCGGTGCCGGTGACCGGCACCGGGTTGAAGCGGAAGACCCGGTCACCCTCCTGGTCGATCGTCCACACCCGCCCGCGCCGGCCGGCGAACGCCACCACGCTGCCCAGCGGCGACACTGCGAGCCCAGCGCCGGTGCGCCACTCGCGGCGCCCCGGGGTGCCGTCGGCGCCGATCCAGCGCACCGTCGTCGGACGGTTGAGCGCCGTCTGGACGACGTAGCCCGAGCCCATCGGCGCCAGCTCCACGACGTTGTTGGGCACCGGCGTGGTCGTGCCGTCGGGCCCGTGGACCACGGTCCTGCCCGCCGTGCGCTCGGTCCAGGCGAGGGCCGGTGGCTCACCCTGGTCGAGGTCGCGCACGTCCAGCACGGTGCGCGGCACCTGCTCGGAGGATGCCTGCACGGACGGCAGGAGGGAGGACGTCAGGGCAAGGGTGGTCGCGGCGAGGAGGGCGGCCCGGGGCAAGGTCTTCATGCTGGGGAGACGTCCGGCACCGCCCGGGGGTTGCCTCATCCCGCAAAGGGCGTCGGGAGCTCGCGTCCCTCGCCCGCCAGCACCTCGCGCAGCAGGTCGGGGCGGTTGGTGATCAACCCGTCGACCCCCGTCCGCACGAGGTGGCGCATCGTCGCCGGGTCGTCGACGACGTAGGGGATGACGGTGAGCCCGACCCCGTGGGCCTCCTCGACGAGCGCTGCCGTCACGAAGGGCTCGTACGCCGGGTCGTCGACGCCGGCGCGGAACGGCGAGCCGTGGACGGGGGAGATCGCCGAGAACCCCTGGGCGGCGGCGGTGCGGACGAAGTCGGCGCCGACCGCGAGGCCGTCGAACCAGGGCGACGGGCCGTCGTCGCCGGGTCCCAGGTACTTCGGGGAGACGAGCAGGTTGCGGGCGAGCCCCGGCTCGGCGTCGCCCACCCGTCGCAGCACGCCCCAGTCGAAGCACTGGATGCTCGTGCGCTGCACCAGCCCGTCGATGCGCAGCGCGTCGACGACCCGGGCGACGAAGGCCTCGCGCGAGGTCAGCCCGGAGGCGTCGAGCGCGTCGTACTTGATCTCCAGGTTGACCCGCACCGGAGCGGCCCCACGGTCGTCGAGGAGCGCGGCCACCTGCCGGAGCAGCGGCATGGACGGCGGCAGGTCGGCGCGCGTCAGCTCGCGGATGCGCCGTGCGTCGGTGAGCGCCGGGTCGTGGGCGACGACCACGTCGTCCTCCGCCGTCAGGTGGACGTCGAGCTCGAGGGTCGAGACCCCCAGCGCGAGGGCGCGGCCGAAGGCCTCGAGGGTGTTCTCGGGCCAGAGCCCGGCCCCGCCGCGATGGGCCTGCAGGTCGAAGGGACGAGGTCTCGAGGCTCGCTCCGCTCGCACCTCAACCAGCGGAGGGACCGTACAGGCCCTCCACCACGTCGGCGTACTTCGTCTTCACGACCCGTCGCTTGAGCTTGAGGGTGGGGGTGAGCTCCTCCGACTCAGCGGTCCACTCGTCGGGCAGCAGCTCCCAGGCCTTGACCTGCTCGGGACGCGAGAGGCGCTCGTTGGCCTTGTCGACCGCGGCCTGCGCCATCGCGCGGATCTGCGGCTTGGTCGACAGGTCGGCGAGGTCGGTGAACTCGATGCCCATCCTCGCCGCCACGATCGGGGCGATCTCGCCGTCGAGGGTGAGGATCGCGACGACGTAGGAGCGGTCGTCGCCCAAAGCCATCGCGTGCCCGACGATGGGCGACTCCTTGAGGTAGTTCTCGATGTTGGACGGGGCGATGTTCTTGCCCGCCGAGGTGATGATCAGCTCCTTCTTGCGATCGATGATCGAGTAGAAGCCGTCGTCGTCGACGGTGCCGATGTCGCCGGTGTGGATCCAGCCGTCCTCGTCGATGAGCGCGCGGGTGGCGCCCTCCTGCTTGTAGTAGCCGGGCGTGTTCACCGGGCCGCGGCACAGGATCTCGCCGTCCTCGGCCAGGCGCACCTCGATGCCGGGGTTGGGCCGGCCCACGGTGCCGAGCTTGAAGGCGCCGGGGCCGTTGGAGGTGAAGGCGCCCGTCGTCTCGGTCATGCCGTAGACGTCGAAGACCTGCAGCCCGAGGCCGCCCATGAACTTCGCGACCTCCAGCGGCATCGGCGCTGCGGCGCTCGCGGCCCACCGCACCTGGTCCAGCCCCAGCAGCAGCCGCAGGAACGCCAGGATCGCCCCGTCCGCCTTCGCGTAGGCCTCCTCCACCTCCGGCGTCATCTCGTTGCCGTACTCGTGGGCCTGCGTCCATGCGAGCCCCGCGGCCATCGCGTCGGTGACGAGCTTCTGGTTGTCGGGGTCCGGGTCCTCGGCGAGCTTGGCCGAGATCCCGGTCTTGATCTTCTCCCACACCCGCGGGACGCCGAAGAACGCCGTGGGGTGCACCTCGCCGAGCGCTCCGAGCAGCCCGGCGGGGTCGGGGATCGCGTGCACGTGGTTGCCCAGGAACGGAGGGCCGTACGTCGCCAGCACCCGCTCGGCGATGTGGGCGAGCGGGAGGTAGCTGATGGTGCGCTGCTGGTCGTGCAGGCCGGCGGCGTCGAGCGTCGACACCGACTCGTACATCACGTTGTGGTGCGTCAGCACGACGCCCTTGGGGTTGCCGGTGGTGCCGGAGGTGTAGAGGTAGGTCGCCGCGAGGTCGGGGGTGATCCGGTCCATCCGCTCCTCGACCCCGCTCGTGTCGGAGCCGTGGGCGAGGAAGTCGGCCCACGTCATCACTCGTGGGTCGTCGACGCGGTCGGCGTCGGCGAGCATCACGACGTGGCGGATCGAGTCGACGTCGGCGAGCGCGCGCTCCCAGCGCTGGTAGCGGTCGTGGTCCTCGAGGACCACCACGACGGGGCGGGACTCGGCGGCGATGAAGGCGACCTGGTCCTGCGCGAGGGTGTTGTAGATCGACATCGGGACCGCCGCGGCGGTCATCGTGCCGTAGTCGACGAGCGTGTGGGCGGTGCGGTTGACCGCCATGATCGCGACCGGCTCGCCCTTCTCGACCCCGAGGTCGATGAGCGCCGCGGCCACCTGCTGGGTCTGCTCCCACGTCTGCGCCCAGCTGATGGTCGACCACGTCTGGCCATCCGGCACGTCGAACCGGTCGGAGAAGGCCGGCTGGTCGCCGAACCGCTCCGCGGCCTGGCGCACCACGGCGGGCATGTGCAGCCCGAGGATGCGCGCCTCGTAGTCCTCGCGGACTGCGGCGACGTCGGCGGGGATCTCGTGGGACATGCAGCCTCCAGGACGCGGGGATGTGGCGGGGGTCACATCATGTCCGGATGCCCCGCCGGTTTCCATAGCCCGCGCGGGCGGGCGTCTACGTGCGCGGAGGAAGTCGGTGGAGCACGACGTCGTGGATCGCGCCGTCGCGCGCCGTCGCGGTCATGAAGGTGCAGTGCGGCTGGCGCCGACGGTCGGTGGGCGACCCGGGGTTGAGCAGCCGCAGGCCGGAGTCGGTGGTGGTGTCCCACGGGATGTGGCTGTGGCCGAAGACGAGCACGTCGAGCCCCGTGTGCAGCTCGCTCATCCGCCGCTCGCGGCCCGCTGCGGCACCCGTCTCGTGCACCACGCCGAGGCGTACGCCGTCCACCTCGGCGCGAGCGACCTCTGGCAGGCGCTGGCGCAGCACGCCGTGGTCGTTGTTGCCGACGACCCCGACGAGCCGACGGGCGCGGGCCTCGAGCCGGTCGAGGAGGTCGACCTCGACCCAGTCGCCCGCGTGCACCACCAGGTCGGCCTCGTCGACGGCCTGCCAGACCTCCTCGGGGAGGTCGCGCGCGCGGCGCGGCAGGTGGGTGTCGGCCAGCAGGAGCAGTCGGGTCGCCATGCGAGCAGTCAAGCGCGCGTGGTCACGGCCGCGGACGGCTGCTGACCGGACCGCGCTGCAGGAAGCGGCCCATCGAGGCGACCACCGAGCGCGGCCGCAGGACCGGCGAGGCGTCGGCGGCAGCCGTGCGCATGCCCTCGATGGTCTCGGCCAGCACGGTCAGTCCCTCGTGGGTGGCCGACCAGCCCAGCTCCGTTGCGGCGCGCGTGGTGTCGAGCAGCGGCACGGCGAAGCCCAGGTCCACCCACCCGGGGTCGACCGGCTGCAGGCGCGCGTGCCAGCTCGACGACACCGCCGCGCGGACCGCGGCGGACGGCACGTGCAGGAGCCGGGCGCCGAGCACGTCGGCGATGTCGTGCGCGGTGACCGGCGACGGCGCGGCGAGGTTGAAGGCTCCGGGCGTCCGGGACCCGAGCACCCGCACGACGGCATCGGCCACGTCGTCGGCGTGCACGATCGGCACGGTGAGACCACGGTCGAGGGGGAGCACCGGGACGTGGTCGAGCACGGCCGCGGGCACCACGGCGGGCAGGCCGTAGCGCAGCAGTGCGCTGCCGGCGGTGTGCTGGCCCACGATGCCCGGGCGCATCCGGGACACCACGAGGTCGGGGGCCAGTGCCTCCAGGTCGTCGAGCATCCGCTCGGCCGCGGCCTTGTGCCGGCTGTACATCGAGGTCGGCACCCCTTCCTTCGGCCAGCCCTCGTCGACGGGGGTGTCGTCGCGCTTGGGGGAGTAGGCGCCGACCGACGACATGTGCACGAGGTGCGGCACCCGGGTGGCCACCACCGCCTCGAGGACCCGGCCGGTGCCTCCGACGCCCAGGGCCGCGAGCCGGTCCTCGCGGTGGCTCGGCTGGAAGCCCCACGCGAGGTGCACCACCGCGTCGGCGCCGAGGCACGCGTGACGCAGGAGGTCGGTGTCGTCGTCGCTGGTCAGGTCGGCCTCGACCCAGCTGGCGGTGTCGAAGGGCCAGACCGGCTCGGGGCGCCGGCGGGCGACCCCCACGACATCGTGGTCGCCGCTCGCTGCGAGGCGGCGCAGCAGGGCCGACCCGACGTTGCCGCTCGCGCCCGTGACGACGATGCGCATGGTGCCTCCTCTGGTGGGTGGTGCGTCCGGATGGTGCGTCCGGTCCGTGTCCGGCCTCGTACCCACCCGTGCGCGTCGCAACGCGGGTGCGTAGGTTCGGACGCATGGCTCCCGACGACTCCAGCCCCGACTCCAGCCCCGACTCCAGCCCCGACTCCAGCCCCGAGTCCACCACCGACGAGATCGTCGCCGAGTCCGCGCTGCAGCTGTGGTCGGCGGCCCAGACCGACTTCGACCCCTTCGAGGTCGACTCCGAGGACTGGCCGGCGACGGCGGTGCCTGTCCGCGACGCCGACATCGCGGTCGACACCCACCTCGAGGTCGACGACGTACGCGCCTCGCTCGAGCGGCTCGACGGCGTGAAGGTCGTCGTGGGTCGCGAGGCAGGCACCGTCAGCGTCCTGCGGGTGGTCCCGCAGGACGTCGAGCTGTAGGGCGGGGCGCCCATGGTGGCGAGCAGGTCGGCGCGCGAGCGCAAGGCCGCGCAGCAGGCGGGCCCGCTCGCGCAGGTGAAGATCGACCTCGACGGCGACCAGCAGTTCCTCTACCGCATCAGCTGCTCCACGTGCACGGCGCGCGGGCACCGGGCCTGGTCCACGCACCGGGCCGGGGGTGACAACGGCTTCATGGCCGCCATGGACCGCTGGACCTTCCACCTCGTCGAGAAGCACCCGGGTGAGGACGCACCCTGCCTGGCCTTCCTGGCCGAGGCGCAGCAGCGGCTGCACGAGCGGCGCGAGGGCTGACCCGGCCGGCGGCGACGGCCGCCGGCCGGGTCCGGCTCAGGAGACCCCTGCGGCTGCGTCGACCATCCCGGCCCCGTAGGCCCACGCGAACGGGATGGCGTTGGGCTCGGTCGGCGACTGGGTGAAGGTCACGTGGCAGTAGCCGACGGTGCACGGCGTCCCGTCCCACGCGGCTGCGGTGCTCGGCGAGCTCTTGCCGGTGTGGTTCACCACGTCGGTCCGCGCGGTGGCCCGCAGGCGCGCGAGGACGGCATCCGGGTGCTCCTGCAGGTCGGGGTGGGCCGCCATCACCAGTGCGGCGACACCGGCCACCTGCGGCGACGACATCGACGTGCCCTGGAACCAGCCGAAGGTCGTCTGACCGCCCAGGGTGAAGCAGGCGAAGTCGGCCGGTCCGCCGATCGTGCGGCAGATGTCGCCGTTCTTGACCGTCGCCCCGAGCTGGCCCCACCCGCCGGCGAGCACGTCGGTGCCCGGCCGCGTGTCGAAGCGGGGCACGCCGTACTTCCGGGCGCCGCCGGGTGCGCTGACGTCCACCCGCTCGCCGTAGCTGGAGTAGTAGGCGAGGTTGTCGAGGGTGCCCTGGACGGCCGCGGGCGGGGTGAAGGCCGGCAGCACGTTGCCCTCGGAGGGCGCGATCGCGTTGCTGCTCGCCGAGACCATGATGACGCCCGGCACGCCGGCCGGCGTCTCGAGCATGCCCCGGAAGTCGTTGCCGTACTTCTCGAGCGTGGTGTCGCCGGGGAACGCGTTGACGCCTTCGTCGAGGGCGCTGGAGACGACGCCCGCGCCGGTGAAGGTCCGGGTGCCGGAGAAGCCGGTGAGGGTGACGGTCTGGCGCAGGTTGCGCACGTGCTCGTTGCCCGCGGAGGCGACGATGGTGGTGCCCCTGGACCGGCAATAGCTCACCGCGTCGGCCCACAGGAAGTAGTCCTCGGCGTTGTCCCTGGCGAAGTCGGGGTCGTTGGGGTCGTCGTAGCCGCCGAGCGACATGTTGATGACGTCGGCGTCGTTGTCGCACGCCTGCACCATCGCGTCCACGATCCAGGTGGTGAGGCCGCCGAAGCCCGTCGCGAGCGCCTTGTAGCCCATCACCTTGGCGTCAGGGGCGATGCCGTTGCTGCCGATGCCGTTGTCGTCACCGACGATCCTGCTCGCCACCCACGTGCCGTGCCCGTCGGTGTCGGACTTGGAGCAGTCGTGGATCCAGCCGTAGCCACCGGCCAGTGGGCCGAAGGTCTGCACGAGCTGGTTGCAGGGGATGGTGTTGTCGACGAACAGCACGTTGGGCCGCAGCTCGGGGTGCATGGGGTCGATGCCCGAGTCGATGACCGCCACCTTGATGCCGTCACCCCGCGTCGTGTTCCACGCCGCTCGCACGCCGTCGCGGTCGTCCTCCCACTGGAGCACCCCCGGGGCGTCCTGTCCGGCCCACGAGTCGAGGTCGTGCAGCGGGTCGGGCGTGAACGCCGAGGTCTGGTTGACCCGGTCGGACCACACGGCCCGCACACCCCTCGCGTCGCCGACCCGAGCGGCGAACGTGGCGGGGTTCTTGGGCAGCACGGCCAGCACGCCCAGCTGCGACAGGTCGGTCAGCACCTGGGCGCCCGCGTCGGCGACGGTCCGGCGCATCGCCGCCGGGCTGGTGCCCGGTGCGAATCGCACGACCTGGACGCCGAGGGTGTTGGCCCGCGGATCGACCTTCGAGCGCGCCGACGGCGCCGCCCCCGACGGCAGCGCGACCGCCACCATCGCTCCCGACAGCGCCAGCAGGCCTGCGACCGCGCCCACCTTCCTCCGGACCGAACGCAACATCTCGTGCCCCTCTCGTGGGTTCGCGGGTCCGTCACCGCACGCGCGGGGACCCCGTCGTCACACGTCGTACGTCGGCTGGCGCCCCGCGCCCACGCCTGCCACGGAAATACCCCGGATCGGGTAGGCGATTGGGTGGGGCGACCTAGGGTCGGCGGCGTGGATGCCGACGTCGTGGTCGTGGGAGCCGGGCTCGCCGGGCTGAGGTGCGCGCAGGCGCTCGCCGACGCCGGCCGCGACGTGGTCGTGCTCGAGGCGGCCGACGCCGTGGGCGGCCGGATCCGCACCGAACGGGTCGACGGGTTCCTCGTCGACCGCGGCTTCCAGCTCCTCAACCCCGCCTACCCCGCCGTACGCCGCTGGGTCGACGTCGACGCCCTCGCGCTCCAGCCCTTCGGCGCCGGTGTCGCAGCGCGCACCGACCACGGGCTCAGCGTGCTGGCGCACCCGCTGCGCGAGCCCCGGCTCGTGCCGCAGACCCTGCGCGGGGTCGCCGGTCGCCCCCGCGAGGTGGCTGCTCTCGCCCGGTGGGCCGCACCGCTCCTGCGACCGCGGCCGGGCCGCGAGCTGGCCGAGGTGCTCGGCTCGCGCGCTGACGTCGACCGGCGCACCGCCCTCGACGGCGCCGGCCTCGACGGCCGGCTGCGCCGGGTGGTCGACCGCTTCTTCGCCGGGGTGCTGCTGGAGGACGACGGCAGCACCGCCGACCACTTCGCCCTGCTGCTCACCTGGATGTTCGTGCGCGGCGTGCCCGCCCTCCCCGCCCGGGGGATGCAGGCGCTGCCCGAGCAGCTGGCCGCGCGGCTCGGTGACCGGGTGCGCCTCGGCGAACGGGTGCGCACGGTGTCGGGCACGTCGGTCGGCACCGACGCAGGGTCCTGGTCGGCGCGCCACGTCGTCGTCGCGACCGGCGCGGCGCAGGCAGCCGAGCTCACCGGTCTCGCCACGCCCGCCAGCAAAGGGGTCGTCACGACGTGGTGGTCGGCACCGGACGCACCGGCGAGCGACCTGCTCCACGTCGACGCCCGCGTCGCACCCACCGGGCCGCTCGTCAACGCCGCCGTGGTCTCGCGGGCGGCGCCCTCCTACGCACCTCCCGGTCGCCACCTGGTGCAGGGGTCGGCGCTGCTGGGGCCCGTTCGCGACACCGACGAATGCTCGGCGCGCCGCCACGCCGGCGAGCTGCTGGGTGCCGACCCGACCGGGTGGGAGGTCGTCGCCCGACACGAGGTGCCCCAGGCGCTGCCCGTGCAGCCCGCGCCGTTCTCCGACCGGCGAGGAGTGCGCGTCGGTGACCTGGTCGTCTGCGGCGACCACCGCGACACCGGTTCGATCCAGGGCGCGCTGGTGAGCGGCCAGCGCGCCGCCGAGGCCGTGCTGGAGGAGGCGCGATGAGCGACGAGACCGACCACGTGGTGGTCGTGGGCGCCGGCCTCGCGGGAGTCGCGTGCGCCCGCGAGCTGCGAGCAGCGGGGATCGGCGTACGCCTCCTGGATCGCGGGCACGTGCCCGGTGGCCGGATGGCCTCGCGCAGGCTGTGGGAGCGCCGGGTCGACCTCGGCGCGTCCTACTTCACCGTCTCCGACGACGGATTCGCGGCGGTGGTCCGCGACTGGGCCGCCCGCGGCCTGGCGCGGGAGTGGACCGACACCTTCACCGTGCTCGGCGACGGGCCGGCCGGGTCGAAGACCGGACCGGTCCGGTGGGGAGCACCGGGCGGCCTGCGCTCGCTGGTCGAGGACCTCGCCGCCGGTCTCGACGTCGAGCGGCAGGAGGTGGGTGGCCTCGACGAGGTCGACGCCGACGTGGTCGTGCTCGCCATGCCCGACCCGCAGGCGCGTCGCCTCTGCGACGGCCACCCGGCGGCCGAGGTCCTCGACCGCGACTGGGAGCCGGTCATCGCCGTGGCCGCCCTGTGGTCCGAGCGCACGTGGGACGACGTCAGCCCCACCGGCCGCTTCGACGGTGCCTTCGTCAACGACGACCGGCACCTGTCCTGGGTCGCCGACGACGGCCGCCGACGCGGTGACGACCGCCCCGTGCTCGTCGCGCACTCCACGCCCGAGCTGGCCGCGCAGCACCTCGCTGATCCGGCCGGGGCCGCACCGGCGGTCCTCGACAGCCTGCGCCGGGTGCTGCACCTGCCCGAGACCGACGAGGTGCACGTCCACCGCTGGACGTTCGCGCGGCCGGTGGGCGAGCGGGAGGAGCCGTACGCCCTCGTGGACGGCCGCGGCCGGCTCGTCGGGGTCTGCGGCGACGGGTGGGGTCCCTCGCCGAAGGTGGAGACCGCCTGGCTCTCCGGCGCCCGGCTGGGGCGCGCGCTGGCACAGCGACTGGGCTGACCCGGGGTCAGCCACCTGCCAGCGTCGCCAGGTCCCGCTCGGCGTAGAGCCGGTGCTCCCACTCCTCGTTGAGCACGACCCGCAGGCAGTCGGCGACGGTGAGGTCCTCGGCGTCGGTGAGGAACGGGGTCGCCGACCGGACCTTGCGCGCGAGCCCGGCGTCGGTGACGCCGTCGAGCACCTCGGCCACCGTCGCGCGGCGCTGTCGGCGCAGGGCCAGCACCTCGTGCAGCTCGGGCCGGGCACGCCGGGCCCACGGCACGCCCTCGTGCTCCGGCGCCTCGTCCCAGGGCAGGTCGAGCGGGTGCCACGGCTTCGGGTCGGCGAGCACCACACCGCCGACCCAGCACGCGTGTGCGAAGCCGAGGTGCCGCAGGGTGTCGATGAAGGACCACTCGTCGTCGACCGACTCGTAGAGGCTCTCGACGGGCAGCGCGCGGGCGGTCGTCATCGTCTCGCCCCAGAGGCGGTCCATGGTCTCGAAGGCCGTCCGGAAGCCGGCGACGTCGCTCGGTGCCATGAGCGCGCGCTCGGGCATCCGGCGGGCGAGCTCGGCCTCCACGAGAGGCACGACGTCGATCCCGTTGACCACGAGCCGGACGATCTCCCCGTAGATCTCGAGGTCCTTGACCTCGACGCCGGTCATCCGCACGCCATCGACGTACGCCGCCCGCACGCGCGTGCCGCTCAGGTCGACCTCGCGCAGGCTCGCGCCGGTGAGGTGGACGCCCTCGAAGCGCGCGCCGCGCAGGGAGACCCGGGTGAACGTCGATCCGTCGAGGTCCTGCTCGGTGAAGTCCGTCATGGCGCCACAGTAGGGGCGTTTGCGGACGTCCGGCGACCGGTTCGGCCGACCGGGCCGAGGCCGGCGCCGCGCCGGTGCGCGGCGCTACGCTCAGGACCGGAGGAGGTCGTGGTGGCGACGGACCTGGACGACGTGGAGGCGCGGCTGCGGCGCGTGCTCGACCGCTACCGGACCGAGCTCGTCGACGGCACGATCTACGGCGCCGCGTCGCTCGGGTGGCCCGGCGCGAAGGGCCACGACTACTTCGCCGCGCTCAAGCGCGCGAGCCGCCACGTCGGCCTCTACCTCGTCGTGGCCGACCGCTGGCCCGAGGACGTCGCGCTCGCCTCGCCGGAGCTGAGGGCCTGCCGCACCGGCCGTGCGACCTGGTCGTTCACCTCGCTCGACGACGAGCTCGCCGCCGAGCTGGAGGCCCTGCTGGACCGGCTGCTCGTCCGCTACCGCGCCGAGCACGCCTGAGCTCACAGCCCCAGCATGCGCCCGATGATCTCCTTCTGGATCTCGGTGGTGCCGCCGTAGATCGTCTGGATGCGCGAGTCGGTGTAGGCCTTGGAGATCGGGTACTCGTTCATGTAGCCGTAGCCCCCGTGCAGCTGCACGCCCGCGTCCACGACCCGCTTCTGCAGCTCGGTGGTCCACCACTTCGCCATCGAGGCGAGCGCGGTGTCGACCTGGCCGGCGTTGAGCCGCAGCACGCAGTCGTTGATGAAGACCCGCGCGATGTGGGCCTCGGTCGCCATCTCGGCGAGCACGAAGCGGTTGTGCTGGAATTTGCCGATCGGCTTGCCGAAGGCCTCGCGCTCCTTGGCGTAGGCCAGGCACAGGTCGAGGACGTGCTCGATGGCGGCGACCGCGATGCAGCCGATCGAGATCCGCTCCTGCGGGAGGTTCTCCATGAGCGCGACGAAGCCGGATCCCTCCGCGCCGAGGAGGTTGTCCTTCGGCACGCGTACGTCGGTGAAGCTGAGCTCCGCCGTGTCCTGCGCGTGCAGGCCCATCTTGTCGAGGTTGCGGCCGCGCTCGAAGCCCTCCATCCCGCGCTCGACCACCAGCAGGGAGATCCCCTGGTGCCCGGCGTCGGGGTCGGTGCGGCACACGACGATCACGAGGTCGGCGAGGATGCCGTTGGAGATGAAGGTCTTCGAGCCGTTGAGGACGTAGTGGTCGCCGGCGTCGACGGCCGTCGTGCGGATGCCCTGCAGGTCCGAGCCGGCACCCGGCTCGGTCATCGCGATCGCGGTGACGATGTCGCCGGACACGCACCCGGGCAGCCAGCGCTGTTTCTGCTCGTCGGTGCCGAGCGAGGAGATGTAAGGGACGATGATGTCGGTGTGCACGGCGAAGCCGGGGCCGGAGGCGCCGGCCCGCGCGGACTCCTCGGCGAGCACCATGTTGTAGCGGAAGTCCTTGATGCCTGGCCCGCCGAACGCCTCGTCCACGTCGAAGCACAGCAGCCCGCGCTCGCCGGCCTTGCGCCAGATCTCGCGGTCGACGATGCCCGCCTCCTCCCACGCGGGATGGTGGGGCACGACCTCACGCTCGAAGAAGGCGCGCGCGACCGCGCGGAAGTCCTCGTGCTCCTGCTCGAGGATGGTGGGGCGCTCAGGCATGGTTCCTCCGATGTGCGGTGCGGTGGGTCAGGGAGCTGGGACTCCCCGGCGGGGTGAGGCGACGTCGGTGCGGCGTGCCTACGTTGGTCGGATGGCATTCATCAGCACGGCAGTCCGCGCGACCCACCTGGTCACCAACGCCGCCTGGTTCGGTGGCTCGCTGTTCGGCGCGGTGGGGCTCAACCCCGCGTCGCGGGAGCCTGACACCGAGCGCGAGCGCGTCGAGGTCTCCGGCACGGGGTGGGAGCGCTGGGGTCCCGTGCAGGGTGCCGCCATCGGGCTGCACCTCCTGAGCGGGCTCGCGATCCTGGCCGACAACCGTCACCGTGTCGTGTCCCACCCGCCGACCTCGGGAGCCGTGGTCGCCAAGACCGGGCTGACCGGCGCAGCGGTGGCCGCCTCGGCGGCGGCGTACTACCACGGGAAGCGGCTCGGTGACGCGAGCGGCGAGGACGGGCACCCGCGCGAGCCCGAGGTGGCCGAGCACGCTCGCCGGACGCTGGCCTGGCTGCAGTGGGCGACCCCGGCGCTGACGGGCGCGCTGCTCGTCCTCGACGCCCAGCTCGGCGAGCAGCAACGCGGCGTGGCCGGGCTCCTCGACCGACCCTGGTGAACGGCGCGTCATGACGACGCCCGGTTGAGCTCGTCGAGCATCGACAGGGGACCGAGGTCCTCGAGCCGGTGCCCGCCGGGGTAGGTGGTCGGGCGGTGGACGTACGCCGTGCGGCGTGGAGGCGCGAGCCGCAGCAGCCGGGCGCGCAGCCGCAGCCCTCCGTGCACGGCCGCGACGAACCACCGCGGCTGGCGGGGCATCCCGAGCGCGGCGCGCAGGGGCTCGTCCATGAGTGCGACCGTCACCCGTGGCAGCAGCGGCCGCAGGGGAGGGGGCGCGATCTCCCGCGCGATGGCGATGGACGCCTCGGCGAGCCGGGTGGCGGCCGGGGTGTGGGCGAAGTGCCGCTGCTCGTGGGCGAGGAGCAGGGCAAGGTAGCCGTCGTACGTCGTGGGCAGGTGCTTGAGGCCCATCAGCTCGCCGAAGCGGGTGGTCACCTTGGCGATCGCGGTGAGCTCGTGCGGGTCGAGCTGACGCCAGCCGTAGGCCTGGATCCAGCGGACCGGGCCGACGATGGTGGTGGCGAGGACGTAGGCGAAGTCGTCGTCGGAGATGTCGTAGTGGCCGTGGATGCGGTTCAGCCGGCGCAGCGCGGCGTGCGAGCGCGGGGAGTCGATGCCCTCGAGCGTCGCCTCGTCGCCGATGAGGATGGTGTCGTCGTAGCGCTTGACGCCGTGGGCGGCGAACTCGCGGGTGCGGTCGAGCAGCTCCGCGATCGAGGGGATGCCGTAGTCGCGCAGGAAGGCGATGCCGGTGCCCTGGCTGTAGTCCCAGGGGAACTCGAAGCGGGCGGTGAGGCGCAGGATCTCGTCGTGGTCCACCTCCGGGTCCAGCGACCGGATCCGGTGGAGGTTGGCGTAGCGGCGCGGCGCGTGCAGGCGGCTCAGGACACCCAGTCCTTCACCTGCGCGAGCGTCGCGGCCGGGTCGTCGCTCACCGGTGTGACGTTGAGGTCGGTGACGCCGGCCTCCGCGAAGGCGGCGATGCGCTCCTTGACGTACGACGCCGGGCCGACGAGGTTGGCCGCCTCGAGCCACTCGGTGGGCACGAGCGCCTCGGCCTCCTTCTTCTTCCCGGCGAGGTAGAGGTCCTGGATCTCCTCGGCCTCCTGCTCGTAGCCGTAGGCGCGCGCGACGTCGTTGTAGAAGTTCTTGCCCTTGGCGCCCATGCCGCCGACGTAGAGGGCGAAGACCGGCCGGGCGAAGTCGAGCAGCGCCTTGGTCTCGGGCCCCTCGCCGATGGCGAGCATGCCGCCGGCCATCACCTGCAGCGGTGCGAGCCCCTCGAGCCGCTTAGCGTTGCCCGCGGCGAGCGCGTCGCCCCACACGAGGTGGGCGCGCTCGGGGTGGAAGAGGTGCGGGATCCAGCCGTCGGCGATCTCCGCGGTCTGCTCGACGTTGTTCGGCCCGAGCGAGGCGATCCAGATCGGGATGGTGTCGCGCTCGGGCCGGGTGAGCAGCTTGAGCGGCTTGCCGAGCCCGGTGACGGCGCCGTCGGCCTTGGTCAGCGGGAGGTGGAAGACCCCGTCGGCGCTCAGCGGCTCGCGCTTCAGCCCGCGGCGGATGATGTCGACGACCTCGGCGGTGCGCGCCATCGGCTTGCTGTACGGCACGCCGTGGAAGCCCTCGACGACCTGCGGCCCGCTGACACCCAGGCCGAGGATCGCGCGACCCTGGCTGACGTTGTCGAGGCCGGCCGCGGTCTGCAGCAGCGCGCCCGGCGTGCGGGAGTAGATGTTGAGGATCCCCGAGCCGATCTGGACCCGCTCGGTCTTCGCGGCGAGGTAGCCCATCAGCGTGGGGGAGTCGAAGCCGTAGGCCTCGGCGACCCAGACGCTGTCGAGGCCGGCCCGCTCCAGCGCGACGACGTCGTCGGCCGCCTTGCGCGGGTTGCCGTCGTACATCAGGAGGGTCGCCAGGCGCATGCGCCAATCGTGACAGTGGAACTGTCACGGTGCAACCATCGACCAGATCACCTCAGCGTCGTCGGCGTCCAGCTCGAAGAACCCGAACCGGATCTTCGCCACCGGCAGGTGGTCGCGGACCCGCTCGAGCGGGATCGGCTCGATCTCCCGCAGCCGCGCGGCGCGCCGGAACCCGCCCTCGATGACCGTGCTCGGCTCGGGTTGCTCGCCGGTGACCTCGCCGACGATGGTGATCGCCCGGAGCGGCTCGCCCTTCGGGTACGTCGTGGTCGGGGAGTAGAGCAGGATCCGGTCGCCCACCCCCATGCGGGCGACGGGCGCCCGCTTGCCGTGGTTGGCCATGACGAAGCCGTCGGCCAGGCCGCGCCGGGCGTGGTCGCGGGAGGCCACCAGGACCCAGGTGCGTGTGGTCATGGCCCCGAGGCTAGGAGCGCCCACCGACAACGGTCAGCGGGTTCAGCTCGTCCCGTGCCACGACTCCCAGAGCGCGGCGTACGACCCTCCGGCGGCGACGAGGTCGTCGTGCGAGCCGAACTCGGAGATGACGCCGTCCTCGACGACCGCGACGCGGTCGGCGTCGTGGGCGGAGAAGAGCCGGTGCGCGATCGCGATGACCGTACGTCCCTCCAGCACCGCGGCGAGCGAGCGCTCGAGGTGCCTCGCCGCGCGCGGGTCGATGAGCGAGGTGGCTTCGTCGAGCACGAGGGTGTGAGGGTCCGCGAGCACCAGCCGGGCCAGGGCGATCTGCTGTGCCTGGGCGGCGGTCACCGCCCGACCCCCGGAGCCGACGAGCGTGTCGAGACCGGCCGGCAGCAGGTCGACCCACTCGAGCGCGTCGACGGCGCCGAGCGCGGCACGTACGGCGTCGTCGGACGACCCCGGCCGGGCGAGCACGACGTTCTCGCGCAGGGTGCCGACGAAGACGTGGTGCTCCTGGGTGACGAGCGCGACGTGCCCGCGCAGGTCGCCGAGCGGGAGCTCGACCAGACCGACGTCGCCGACGGTCACCGATCCCGTGCGCGGCGGGTGGATGCCCGCGAGGAGTCGACCTAGCGTCGACTTGCCTGCCCCGGACGGACCGACCATCGCGATGCGCTCGCCCACGCCCACGTCGAGGTCGATGCCGTGCAGCACGTCGCGCCCCTCCACGTAGGAGAAGCGCACGTCCTCGGCGTCGAGCTTCTCCGAGTCCGGCACCCGGCCTGAGACGGTCCGGTCGTCGGGGACCTGCGCGACGCCGAGCAGCCGCGCGAGGGCGGCCGCGCCGAGCTGGAGCTCGTCGAGGATGGACACGATCCGGTCGACCGGGTCGATGAGCATCTGGACGTAGAGCGTCGCCGTCGTGACCTCGGCCAGCGAGACCTGGCCCCGGGTGTAGAGCCAGCCGCCGAAGAGCAGCGTGCCGACCACCGGGAGGAGGTAGCTCAGCTCCATGCTCGGGAAGAAGACGGTGCGCAGGTGCAGCGTGTACTTCTCCGCGGTGAAGGACTTCGCGCAGTCGTCGTCGCACAGCTCGACGCGCTTCTCGCCGAGGCCGAGCGCCTCGACGGTGCGCGAGCCCTCGACGGTCTCCGACAGGGTGGTGGTGATCTGGGAGTACGACGCGGTCTCGGCGAGGTAGCCGTCCTTGGCGCGGGCGAGGTACCACCGCAGCCCGACCACCAGCGGCGGCAGCGCGAGCAGGCACGGCAGCGCGACCCACCAGCCGACGCTCAGGGCGGCGGCGAAGGTAAGGATCGCGGAGACGACGGCGATGGTCCACTCGGGCAGCGCCCACCGCACCGACCAGCCCAGCCGGTCGATGTCGGAGCCCGTGCGGGTCAGCAGGTCGCCGGAGCCGGCCGCCTCGACCGTGCCCACCGGCAGGGCGAGGGTGTTGGCGACGAAGTCCTCACGCAGCTCGGCCAGCACCAGCTCGCCCATCACCTGCGAGCGGTAGCGCGCGTAACGGGTCAGCACCGACTGCAGCACGAGGAAGATCGCGAGGAGGACGACGATCCGGTCGACGTGCGAGGCGGTCGTGCCCTCCTCGACGGACTGGACGAGGTCGCCCAGGAGGCGGGGTGCGGCCAGGGCGGTGAGCGCGGCCAGCACGTGCAGGCCGAGTGCGGTCCACAGCAGGCGCGGGTGGCGGTGCGCGACATGGCCGACGTAGCGGCGTACGGCCCGGCCGTCCGCGATCGGCAGACGGGTGGTGACGCTCATACGACCGCCTCCACGTCACGTACGACGACGCGGCGGTAGGCCGCGACCTCGGACAGCAGGTCGGTGTGGGTGCCGACGGCGACGACGCGGCCGTCGACCAGGAAGGCCACCTCGTCGACGGCGTCCAGCAGCAGCGGGCTCACCGTCGTGACGACCGTGGTGCGACCCGCGCGGTGCGCCCGCAGCCGGGCCGCGATCCGCGCCTCGGTGTGGGCGTCCACGGCGCTGGTGGGTTCGACGAGCACCAGGACCTCCGGGTCGGCCGCGAGCGCGCGGGCCAGCACGAGGCGCTGGCGCTGGCCTCCGGAGAACGAGCGCCCCTTCTCGGTCACGACGGAGTCGAGGCCGTCGGGGAGCGCCTCGAGGATGTCCTCGGCGGAGGCGGTGAAGAGGGCCTTCTCGACGTCGCCGTTGCCGCGCTCGTCGATCCGGTCGGCCAGCCGCCCCGCGAAGAGGGCGGCCCCGGTGTCGGACACGACGATCCGCTCGCGGACGTCGGCGTGGCGCAGCGAGGTGAGTGGCACGCCTCCGAGGGAGACCTCGTCGTCCTGCTCCGCCGCGCACAGGCCCAGGCGGTCGGCGAGCAGGGCGGAGTCGTCGGGCTGGTCGGAGACGATCGCGGTGAGCAGCCCGGGGCGCACCCGCAGGCCGGTGCGCGCGTCGTGGAGCTCCGAGCCCGGCGCCGGGGGAGCGGCCGGGCAGGCGGGCTCGACGACGTCGGGCTCGAGCGCCATCACCCGGCACACGCGCGACGCGGCGACCCGTCCGCGGATCAGCTTGTTGGCGAACTCCGTCGCCGTGCGCAGGGGCAGCATCAGGAACGCGGAATAGCCGTAGAACGCGACCAGCTCGCCTGCGGAGATGTCGCCGGTGACGGCCGATCGGGCCCCCAGCCAGACGACCAGCACCACGAAGACCCCGGGCAGGAAGACCTGGAGGGCATCGAGGACCGACTGCAGCTTGGCGACGTCGACCGCGGCCGTGCGGGTGGCCTGGGACTCGCGGCGGTAGCGGTCGAGGAAGACCGCCTCGCCGCCGATCCCGCGGAGGACGCGCAGGCCGCCGACGATGTCGGTGCCGGTGTTGGAGAGGTCGGAGCGCATCTGGCGCTCGGTGGCGCTGCGCGCCTGGAGCGGCTTGAGGATCGGCCCCATCACGAGCAGCAGCAGCGGCACGCCGACCAGCACGACCAGTCCGAGCTGCACCGACGTGCTGAGCAGGATCGCGGAGACCAGGAAGAACGAGACGATCGCACCGGCGAAGCGGGCCGTCACGTCCATCACGTTGCCGATGTGGTCGAGGTCGGTGGTGCCGATGGCGATCACCTCACCGGTGCTGACCTTGCGCGGCAGCGAGCCGCCGAGGCGCACCGACTGGCGGCTCGTGAGCTGCACGATCCGGTAGGACGCGGTGAGCCAGTTGGTGACCGCGAAGCGGTGGCGCATGATCCCGGTGACCGCCTGGAGCAGGCCGATGACGAGCATCACGCCGGCCCAGAGCAGCAGCTGCTGCTGGTCCTTGGCGGCCACGCCGCGGTCGATCGCGCGACCCAGCACGGCGGGCAGCACGGCCTGGCACGACATCCACACGATGCCGAACGCCATCCCGCCGAGGAGGGTGTGCCACTGCTGGCGGGCCAGCCACCACAGGAACCGACCGGGGGAGCGATGGTCCGGGGTCCCGGGGTCGGCGACGGGCAGCGTTCTCACTGGCCTGACAGTAGGTCGTGGAGGGCCCTGCCCACGAATGGTTAAGTGCTGTCAGCCGTCCACGAAGGCATCGCCGTCGAGGACCGCCGCCACGGTGGGTGTGCGGGGCGGCTCCCCGAGAAGGGTGGCGGTGACGAAGTCGGCGGCGTACGCCTCGAAGGTGCGGCCGTGGCGCAGCATCGCGTGGCGTGCCCCGGGCACGGTGACGTAGCCGACGGACGTGCTCCTCGCGAGCCGGCGCGCCATCTCCGCGGACCGCGAGGGCAGGGCGATGCGGTCCTCGCTGCCGTGCACGACGAGGACCCGGCGCCCCGCGAGGTCGACCCGGTCGCCGGGGAGCACCCACGGGTTGAGGGCCACCACGGAGCGGACCTGCGGAGCGGCACCGCCCAGCAGCGCGGCACGCCCACCGAGCGAGTGGCCCACGAGCGCGACCGGCACGTCGCCGTGCTGGTCGGCGACCTGGTCCAGCGCCCACGCGACGTCCACGACCGGGGTCGCGCGGGTGTCCCAGCCGCGGTGCGAGTTGAGCAGCCGGTGGACGGCCAGCCGCGAACGGCCCGCCCGGGCGATGCGGTGCGCGACCGGCACCATGCGCAGCACCGACAGCTGGGTGGGACTGACCATCGCCTGCTCCCCCCGACTGCCCCCGCCGTGCAGCACGATCACGACGCCCTCGGGGGAGTCGGGCGTACGGACCGGGATCAGGCGTGCGTGCGGCATGGTGTGCGGCCCGTACCCGGAGCAGGTCGCGTCATGCCCTCAGCGACCCAGCCCCTCGACCACCTCGGCGCCCGGCAGGTCGGCCAGCAGCGCGCCCGGCGCCAGCAGCTTGGAGCGACGTACGCCGCTGCCGATCACCACGACCGGCTCCTCGAGGAGGGCGTCGTGGACCAGGATCCGCCAGCCGCCCGGCAGCCCGAGCGGGGTGATCCCGCCGTGCTCCATCCCGGTCTCGGCGACCGCCCGCTCCATCGGCAGGAAGGACGCCTTGCGGACGTCCAGCATCTTGCGCACGAGCGTGTTGACGTCGGCGCGGGTGTCGGCGCGGACCACGCAGGCCGCGATCCGCTCGTCGCCGGCGCGCGCGCCCGCGACCACGACGCAGTTCCCGCTGGCGGTCATCGGGATCCCGTAGGCCTCGCTCATGGCCGCGGTGTCGGCGAGGTCGGGGTCGATGTCGACCACGGCCAGGCTCCCCGCGCCGGGCCAGACGGCGAGTGCCGCGGCGACGGTGGCACCGACCAGGTCGGGGTGATCGGTAGCGGGCAGGGACGTCAGGGTCGGGAAGCTCGGGAGCGTCACGCGGTCATCATGCGCCATTCACCCTGAGGTCCCCCGCCGGTCGCACGCGCCCGGCACGGTGGAGGCATGACGGTGACCCGCGAGGCGAGCCAGCACGCAGGGGGCGCGACCTCGTCGTTGGTCCTCACCCCCGCCGTGGTCGCGCACCGCGGCGCCAGCGGGCACCGTCCCGAGCACACGCTCGG
Organism: Nocardioides sp. Soil774; assembly: GCF_001428125.1. Classification (GTDB taxonomy): domain Bacteria; phylum Actinomycetota; class Actinomycetes; order Propionibacteriales; family Nocardioidaceae; genus Nocardioides. Next base: position 115,112 of record NZ_LMSM01000010.1, read on the forward strand.
CGCCTACCGCACCGCCATCCGGATGGGCGCCGACGACATCGAGCTGGACCTGGTGTCGACGCGTGACGGCGTGCTGGTCGCGCGCCACGACCTCGAGCTCAGCACGACGACCGACGTCGCGTCGCGTGCCGGGCTCGCCCACCTGCGCCGCACCCTCGTGGTGGACGGGGTGGAGCAGGAGGGCTGGTTCGTCCAGGACCTCACGCTGGCGCAGCTGCGGACCCTCACCGCCCGGGAGCGGATGCCCGCCACCCGGCCCGCCAACACGTCGTACGACGGCACCGAGGGCGTCGCGACCCTCGACGAGGTGCTGGCGATGGTCGGCGTGGAGTCGGCGCGCCGCGGTCGTCAGGTCGGGGTGATGCTCGAGCTCAAGCACCCCGCGCACCACGACACGATCGGGCTGCCGCTCGACGAGCCGCTGCTGCGCGACCTGGCCCGCCACCACCTCGACCACCCGTGGGCGCGGGTCACGCTGATGTCCTTCGAGCCCGCGATCCTGCGACGGCTGGCCGCGCGCACCCGGCTGTCGGTCGTGCAGCTGTTGCACGCCCACGACCGACCCACGCCGGAGGCGCTGGACCGGATCGACGACTACGCCGACGGCGTCGGGGCGCACCGCTCGCTCGTGCTGCCCCGCGATCCCGGTGGCGCGATGGGCGCGCCGTCGACGCTCGTCCGTGACGCGCACCGCCGCGGCCTCACCGTGCACGTGTGGACCGTGCGCGCCGAGAACCGCTTCCTGCCCACCGACCTGCGACGAGGCTCCGACCCCGCCGCGCTCGGTGACATGGCGGGCGAGGTCGCCGCCCTCCTGGCAGCAGGGGTCGACGGGGTGATCACCGACCACCCCGAGGAGGCGTGCGCGGCCCGGCGGCGCGACCTGGCGGCAGCCGGTCACTGAGACGTCACGGACCATTCACCGTCAGGCGGGTCCACCGTCTCGTCGCACCGGTTGGCTCCTCCCATGACCTCTCGGAAGACCGTCCACCTGTCCGCCGCCGCGCTCGCCCTGACCACTGCGGCCCTCCTCGCGCCGGCCTCGGCGCCCGCCACGGCCGCACCCGCCGACGCCGCCGAGCCGTCGCTCGTCGAGCCGGTTCTGATCGGCCACCGCGGCGCGTCGGGCTACCGCCCCGAGCACACGATGGCCTCCTACGAGCTCGCCATCGCCCAGGGCGCCGACTACATCGAGCCCGACCTCGTCTCCACCAAGGACGGCGTGCTCGTCGCCCGCCACGAGAACGAGATCGGCGGCACCACCGACGTCGCCGACCACCCCGAGTTCGCCGACCGGCGCACGACGAAGGTGATCGACGGCCGCGAGGTCACGGGCTGGTTCACCGAGGACTTCACCTACCGCGAGCTGCGCACGCTGCGCGCCAAGGAGCGCCTGCCCGCAGTGCGCCCCGACAACACGGCGTACGACGGCCAGGAGCGGATCCCGACCTTCGACCAGGTGCTCAGGCTGGCGCGCCGCGAGGGCGTCGGCGTCTACCCGGAGACCAAGCACCCGACCTACTTCGACTCCATCGGCCTCTCCCTGGAGAAGCCGCTCGTCGCGGCGCTGGCCAAGCGGCACTGGGACGACGCAGACGACCCGGTGATCATCCAGTCCTTCGAGACCGCCAACCTGCGCGAGCTCGACACGATGGTCGAGGTGCCACTCGCCCAGCTCGTCGACGGCAGCGGCGCGCCCTACGACTTCACCGCCGCCGGCGACCCCCGCACCTACACCGACCTGCTCACGCCGGCGGGCGTGGCGTGGATCGCCTCCTACGCCGACGGGATCGGGGTCAACAAGGACCGCGTGCTGCCGCGCACCGCGGGCGCGACCACCGTGCCGAGCGCGGTCGTCCCCGACGCCCACGCCGAGGACCTGGTCGTGCACGTGTGGACCCTGCGCCGGGAGAACCAGTTCATGGCGACGAACTTCCGCATCGGCACCGACCCCGACGCGCCCGGCGACCTCGCGGCCGAGGCCCGCGCCTTCCTCGACGCCGGTGTCGACGGCATCTTCAGCGACAACCCGGACCTCGTCGCCGCGGTCCTCGACGCACGCTGGCCGGCTGGCCACACGCGGTGCGAGGGGCGGCCTCCCACGATTGCGAGCCAGCCCCTCGCACCGGCGTACTCTCGGACGCGTGACGCACGACTCGCCCACCTCGTCCGCACTCCTGGAGCGCATCCGCGCCTCCGTCATCGGGGACGACCAGGTGATGCACGGGCCCTACGGGCCGCGCCGGGTGACCTACGCCGACTACACCGCGTCGGGGCGCAGCCTGAGCTTCATCGAAGACTTCATCCGGCACGAGGTGCTCCCGGCCTACGCCAACACCCACACCGAGGCGAGCGGCACCGGGCTGCAAACCACCCGTCTGCGCGAGGACGCGCGACGCATCATCCGTGACGCCGTCGGCGGCGACGACGAGACGGTCGTGGTCTTCTGCGGCTCCGGCAGCACCGCGGCGATCGACAAGCTCATCGGCATCCTGGGCCTGCGCATCCCCTGCACGCTCGACGACCGCTACCACCTCAGCGAGCAGATCCCCGCTGACGAGCGTCCCGTGGTGTTCATCGGACCCTTCGAGCACCACTCCAACGAGGTGAGCTGGCGCGAGACGATCGCCGACGTCGTGACCATCCACGAGGACGCCGACGGCCGGGTCTCGCTCGACCACCTCCGCGAGGAGCTCGAGCGCCACGCCGACCGGCCGCTCAAGATCGGCTCCTTCTCCGCCGCCTCCAACGTCACCGGCATCGTCACCGACACCGAGGGCGTCGCCGACCTCCTGCACGAGCACGGAGCCCTGAGCTTCTGGGACTTCGCCGCCTGCGCGCCCTACGTCGACATCGAGATGTTCGGCCCCGGCACGTCCTACAAGGACGCGATCTTCATCAGCCCGCACAAGTTCATCGGCGGCCCCGGCACCCCCGGCGTGCTCGTCGTGCGCCGCGAGCTGATGGCCAACCGGGTGCCGGTCGTGCCCGGCGGCGGCACGGTCATGTACGTCAACCCCACCGAGCACCGCTACCTCGACGACCCGGCCCACCGCGAGGAGGGCGGCACCCCGGCCATCGTGGAGTCGATCCGCGCCGGGCTGGTCTTCCAGCTCAAGCAGGCCGTCGGCGTCGAGACGATCCAGGCCCACGAGGAGGAGCTGCTCCAGCGCGCCGTCCGGGCGTGGGTGGCCGAGCCGACGATCCAGATCCTCGGCAACCTCGAGGCGCAGCGGCTCTCGATCGTCTCCTTCGTGATCAAGGCTCCCGACGGGGCCTACCTCCACCACAACTTCGTCGTCGCGCTCCTCAACGACCTCTTCGGCATCCAGACCCGCGGCGGCTGCTCGTGCGCCGGCCCCTACGGCCACCGCCTCCTCGACATCGACCTCGACCGCAGCCACCAGTTCGAGGCCCAGATCGCCGGCGGCTGCGAGGGCATCAAGCCCGGCTGGGTGCGGGTCAACTTCAACTACTTCGTCGAGGAAGCGGTCTTCACCTACGTCGTGGAGGCCGTGCGCCTCGTGGCCCGCGAGGGCTGGCGGCTGCTCGGCGACTACACGTTCGACCCGCTGACCGGCCTGTGGCACCACCGCACCGGTGCCGTCGAGCCGCCGCTGCGCCTGGCCGACGTGACCTACGCCGACGACGGCGCCATGACGTGGCCCGCGCACGCGACGACCGCACCGGTCTCGGTGCTCCGCGAGCACCTCGAGGAGGCCCGCGCGATCATGGCCGCCGCCTCGCCGCCGGACTGGTCCGACACCGCGCACCTCGACGCCGACTTCGACGCCCTGCGGTGGTTCGCGCTGCCCGCCAGCTCACTCGAGACCACCCCACGACGTTCTCCTTCCCCCGCTCCCCTCCTCCAGGACAACGCCGCGGGGACCCCGATCCTGACGAAGGCCGACGGATAGGAGTCAGGGGCGGCGCGACGACCAGACGGTCGCGAAGAGACCTGCTCCGCCGGCCGCCAGCCACGGGACCGGCACCAGCCAGTGCAGCTCGTCGGTGCCGACGACGTCGCCCTGGACCAGCGCCCACACCAGCACCATGCCGGCGAAGGCCACGCCCATCACGAGGTGGGCGATGTTGACCGGGTGGCGCCCCGAGGGCCTCTCCGGGGCGTCGAGGGGGCCGACCATCGGCTCGTCGTAGCCGTACACGTCGGTGTCGTAGGTGTCGTCAGTCATGGCACTGCTCCTCACGCCGCCTCGCGGACGATGACCTCGCCCGCGACCAGGTCGATGTTGATGGTCATGTCGGGCACCTCGTCGCCGCCGTCGAGGAAGCCGCGGAGCGTGGTGTCGAAGCCGTCGGCGTGCCGGTCGAAGATCCGGCTGTCGCCGCCGACGACCTGGCTGGTGGCGCTCACGTCGACGCCGTCGGGGACGATCACCTCGACCCGCCCGCCCACGCCGTCGATCGTGATGTCGCGCCCGTCGAGCGCCTCCACGTCCGTGACGCCGGAGAGGTCGAGGGTGAAGCGGCCGCCGCCGAACTCATAGCTGTCGTCCACCGCGGCGGCACTGGTCGGTGCGTAGTCGTGACGTCCCTCGCCGACGGTCGTCCCGACGGTGGTCGCAGCGGTCGCGAGCGCAGCGACGAGTCCCAGTGCGATCAGGCCGCCCGCGCGGCCCCAGAAGGCGCCGAGCAGCAGCATCAGCGCGGTGATGCCCAGTGCGAGAGCGGGGTAGGCGCTGTCGGCGACCGCCGCACCGGCGAGGTCCACGACCCCCAGGGCCCCCTCGGAGAGAGCGATCAGGGCGACGGTGAAGAAGAAGAGGATCGGCCCGCGGCGGCGCGGGTTGCGGGGCTGGCGCCGCACCTGAGGGGCGTACGCCGTCGGCGCGTACGTCGACGCCGCGGCGGAGCTCGGCTCGGCGCCGTAACCGGTGTCGTACCCGTAGCCATAGCCGTAGCCGTAGCCGGTGTCCTGGCCGACGCCCCGCGACGACCGGTCCTTGCGGTTGACGAACCAGACGGCGACCGCGGCGACGATCGCCAGTGGCCAGGGGAACCAGAAGGCTCCGGCCCAGTCGCCGATCGCGCAGAGCAGGGCCAGCACGCCCACTCCGGCGAGCGCCAGCGACCTGCTGCGCCGGTCGAGGCCGAGCGGCTCGTCGTCGGTGCCCTCCTCGGGCACCAGGACCCACGCGCCGACGTAGGCCACCAGGCCGGCGCCACCGAAGAAGGAGGACACCACGAGCGCGACCCGCACGATGATCGGGTCGACGTCGAGGTGCCGCGCGAGGCCGCCGGCCACGCCGGCGACGCGGCGGTCGGTCACGCTGCGGCGCAGCCGGCCGAGGTCCTTCATCTCCTCACGGGTGACCCGCGGCCCCGATGGGGGAGCGGCCGGTGCGTCGGCGGTGGGGGTGGTGCGGGGTTCGTCCATGGCTCCACTCTCGTCGTCCTCCACCCCCGGCACCATCGGGGACAGCCCTGATCCGCACCGGCTCGACAGGGGGCGGGCTCAGGGTCGGCTCGGGGTCTGTCCTCATGGTCGCGCGAGCGCGTGCCTGCGACGATGGACGCACGATGACGACCATCCCTCCACCCCGTGCCGGCCAGCCGCGCCGTGCGTTCCGCGACCTGTCCGCGCCGATCGTTGGCGGCGTCGCGGCGGGTCTCGCCGAGCACCTCGCGCTCCCGGTCCTGTGGGTGCGCGGCTTCTTCGTGGCGACGGCGTTCCTCGGTGGCTTCGGCCTCCTGCTCTATGCCGGGCTGTGGATGTTCCTGCCGGCCGACCAGCGCTTCGACGTCGCCGCACCGGGGCTCGAGAGCGCCAGCCGCACCGGCCGCCGCCCGGGGCGCCGCTCACGGCTGCGCGACGCCGGCCCGGCCATCGCCCTCGGCGCGCTGCTCCTCGGTGTGGTGCTCGGCGTCGAGGGGATCTTCGGGCAGGGCGCGCTCTTCTGGCCCGTGGTCCTCGGCGTCTCGGGCATCGCGCTGCTGTGGCGGCAGGCCGACGAGGCCCAGCGCGAGAGGTGGATGGACACCTCCGGTCGCATCGACCCCTTCCGCGCCGTCTTCGGCAACGGCGGCTGGGCGGCGTACGCCCGCATCGCGGCCGGCCTCGGCCTGGTCGTGGCCGCCCTCATCGTCTTCGCGGTCGCCGCAGGCAAGGCCACCTTCGCCGTGCCGGTGCTGGTCGCCGGGCTGCTCGGCCTGGTCGGGCTGGCGATCGTCGTGGGCCCGTGGGCGCTGCGCCTGGTCGACGACCTCGGCGCCGAGCGTGCCGAGCGGGTGCGCACCCAGGAGCGCGCCGACATGGCCGCCCACCTGCACGACTCGGTCCTGCAGACCCTGGCGCTGATCCAGAAGAACTCCCACGACGCCACCAGCGTCGCGCGGCTGGCCCGATCGCAGGAGCGCGACCTGCGCCAGTGGCTCTTCGAGGCCGAGAGCGCCGACGCGACCACGCTCGCGGGCGCGCTGAAGGAGATGGCGGCCGACGTGGAGTCGCAGCACCCGGTGGTCGTCGACGTGGTGACGGTCGGCGACTGCGCCCTCGACGAGGCGCTGCGCCCGCTGGTGCACGCTGCGCGGGAGGCGGTGGTCAACGTCGCCAAGCACGCCGGCACCCAGCGCGCCGACGTCTACGCCGAGACGTCCCCCGGTGCGGTCGACGTCTTCGTCCGCGACCGCGGCGCCGGCTTCGACGTCCACGCGGTGCGCAGCGACCGGCAGGGCGTGCGCAGCAGCATCGTCGACCGGATGGCGCGCCACGGCGGTCGCGCGGACGTACGCTCGGCCCCCGGCGAGGGCACCGAGGTGCGCCTGCACATGCCGCGCACCCCTTCTTCCCAGGCCCCGACCGAGGAGCACCGATGAGCCAGCCGTCCGCCACCACCCCTACTGCCGGGCCCGTGCGGGTCGTCCTCGTCGACGACCACGCCATGTTCCGCGCCGGTGTCCGTGCCGAGCTCGCGTCGAGCGGAGCGGGACTGGTGGAGGTCGTCGGCGAGGCGCCCGACGCCGACGCCGCCGTCGCGGTGGTGCGCGAGCAGCGTCCGCAGGTCGTGCTGCTCGACGTCCACCTGCCGGGCGGGGGAGGCGTGGAGGTGATGCGCCGCCAGCCCTCGCACGACACCCTCTACCTCGCGCTCTCGGTCTCCGATGCCGCCGAGGACGTCATCGGCACCATCCGCGGCGGCGCCCGGGGCTACGTCACCAAGACGATCACCGGGCCCGAGCTGGTCGACGCGATCGTGCGGGTGGCGGGCGGCGACGCGGTGTTCTCACCGCGCCTCGCGGGCTTCGTGCTCGACGCGTTCGCCGGCTCGATCGACGTCGCAGCGGTCGACGAGGACCTCGACCGGCTCACCGAGCGCGAGCGCGAGGTGATGCGCCTGATCGCCCGCGGCTACGCCTACAAGGAGGTCGCCAAGGAGCTGTTCATCTCGGTGAAGACCGTGGAGACCCACATGTCGTCGGTGCTGCGCAAGCTGCAGCTCTCGAGCCGCCACGAGCTCACCCGGTGGGCCTCGGACCGGCGGTTGCTCTAGGCCCGGACCGGATGTCGGCCCGCCCCCGGACGGGTGGTGGACGTTTGACAATGCCTTCCTGACGGGGTGGGGTCTGGTGACCACACCCCCCATTCTCGGGAAGCGAGGCCGACCGTGGCCGACTCCGCCACCATCTCCCGCCCGGACCAGGAGGACAGCGAGCTCAAGCGGTCCATCACCGGGCGCCTGCTGTTCTTCTACACCCTGGGCGACGTGCTCGGCTCGGGCATCTACGTCCTCATCGGGCTCGTCGCAGCAGCGGTCGGCGGCGCGTTCTGGATCGCCTTCGCCCTCGGTGTGACGGTCGCGGCCATCACCGGTGCGGCGTACGCCGAGCTGGTGACGAAGTACCCCCAGGCCGCCGGTGCCTCGCTCTACGTCAACAAGGCCTTCGGCAACCGCCCGCTGACCTTCCTCATCACGGTCTCGTTCCTCGCCGCCAGCATGGCGGCCTCGGGGTCGCTGGCCACCGGTTTCGCCTCCTACTTCGCCGAGCTGTGGTCGGGCCCGCCCGCCCTGCTCGTGTCGCTGGTGTTCGTGGCGCTGCTCGTGGTCGTCAACTACATCGGCATCACCGAGTCGGTGGTCATCAACATGCTGATGACCTTCGTCGAGGCGGCCGGCCTGGTGATCGTGATGATCATCGGCATCGTCTACATCGCGCAGGGCAACGCCGACTTCGGGGTGCTGACGCAGATCGACACCGGCGGGGACTACAGCAGCCCGGCGCTCGCGGTGCTCGCCGGCATCTCGTTCTCGTTCTTCGCCATGACCGGCTTCGAGAACACGGTCAACGTCGCCGAGGAGACCATCGAGCCCTACAAGGCCTTCCCGCGCTCCCTCGTCGGCGGCATGCTCGTCGCCGGCCTGGTCTACGTGCTGGTCTCGATGGCCGCGGCGCTGACCGTGCCCACCGACACGCTCGCCAGCTCCGACGCGGCCCTCCTCGAGGTGGTCAAGGCAGGCATCCTGCCGTTCTCCACCGACCTGATGGCCAAGGCGTTCTCCATCATCGCCCTCGTGGCGATCACCAACACCACGCTCGTCACCATCGTCACCCAGCCGCGCATCCTCTACGGCATGGCCCGCGAGGACGTCGTGCCCGGCATCTTCGCCAAGATCCACCCGGTGCGGCGCAGCCCGTGGGTGGGCCTGCTGTTCAGCGGGCTGGTGGTGAGCCTGCTGCTCGTGATCGGCACCGCGGTCACCGCCTCCGGTGGCGGCATCGACCTGGTCGGACGCCTCGCGACGGTCACCGTCGTGCTGCTGCTCGCCATCTACGCGCTGGTCATCGTGTCGTGCCTCAGGCTGCGCGGCCAGGACGAGCACGAGGACATCTTCCGGGCCAACACCCCGCTGCTGCTGCTCGGGCTCGTGGGCAACCTCGCGATCCTCGGGTTCACCGTCTACGACGACCCGCACTCGCTGATCTGGTGCGCGGGCCTGCTCGCCGTCGGCGGGGTGCTCTTCCTCGCCGAGCACTTCTTCGGCAGCCGCGGGACCGGGGACCGTACGCCGGACCTCGAGGGGGTCTGAGCGCGGGGCACCGCCTCGCTAGGGTGTCCGCCATGGAGACCCTGCGGCTGGTGCTGCTCTTCGTCCACATCCTCGGCTTCGCCGCCCTGCTCGGCGGGCTCCTCGTGCAGCTGCGCACGGAGCCGAAGGTGGTCAACTCGTTGATGCGCGACGGCATCGGCACGGCCTTCGTGGCCGGGCTGCTGCTGGTCGGCGTGCTCGAGAGCCTCGGCTCGCCCGACCACGCGAAGATCGGCGTGAAGTTCGCCATCGGCCTGGTGATCCTGGTGCTGGTGATGGCCAACATGCGCAAGCCCAGCATCCCGAAGGGGCTCTACCTCGGCCTGCTCGCGCTGACGCTGGTCAACATCGCCGTCGCGGTGTTCTGGTCGCCCGTGCACGCCTGATCCACAGCCCCGGACGGGGACGTCCGGCTGTCCGACGCGGCGCATAGGCTGGGTGGGACATGAGCCGCACTGACACCCCCTCGAACAGTCCCGCAGACCAGGCCCTCTTCGAGCACACCGACCACCCCCTCCTCGAGGGTCTCAACGACCCCCAGCGAGCCGCCGTCATGCACGCCGGGGCCCCGCTGCTGGTCGTGGCCGGTGCGGGCTCGGGCAAGACGCGGGTGCTGACGCGGCGCATCGCCTGGCTGATCACCGAGCGCAAGGCCCACCCCGGCTCGATCCTCGCGATCACCTTCACCAACAAGGCCGCGGCCGAGATGAAGGAGCGCGTGCAGGAGCTCGTCGGCAACCGGGCGCGCATCATGTGGGTCTCGACGTTCCACTCCTCCTGCGTGCGGATCCTGCGCAAGGAGATCGACCGGCTGGGCTTCAAGTCGAGCTTCTCGATCTACGACGCGGCCGACTCCAAGCGGCTGATGACCCTGGTGCTGCGCGACCTCGAGCTCGACCCGAAGAAGTACCAGCCCAACGCGGTGCTGCACTGGGTCTCGGACCAGAAGAACGAGCTGCGCGACCCCGAGGACGTCACCAAGGAGGCCCGCAACAGCTTCGAGGAGGCCTACGCCAAGGCGTACACGCACTACCAGCGCCGCCTGCGCGAGGCCAACGCCCTCGACTTCGACGACCTGATCATGACCACGGTGCACCTGCTCCAGGCGTTCCCCGACGTGCGCGAGAACTACCGCCGTCGCTTCCGCCACGTGCTGGTCGATGAATACCAGGACACCAACCACGCCCAGTACAGCCTGATCCAACAGCTGTGCGGACAGTCCTTCGAGGACGGCGCCGACGCCGACGTCGCGGGGGAGCGCGTCGAGCCCAGCGAGCTGATGGTGGTCGGTGACGCCGACCAGTCGATCTACGCCTTCCGCGGCGCCGACATCCGCAACATCCTCGACTTCGAGCAGGACTTCCCCGACGCCACGACGATCCTGCTCGAGCAGAACTACCGCTCGACGCAGACGATCCTGTCCGCGGCCAACTCGGTCATCGGCAACAACCGCGGTCGCAAGCCCAAGCGGCTCTGGACCGACGCAGGGGAGGGCGCGCGCATCGTCGGCTACGTCTCCGACGACGAGCACGACGAGGCCCGCTTCGTCAGCCAGGAGATCGACACGCTCGTCGACGACGCCGGCGTACGCCCCGCCGACGTGGCCGTGTTCTACCGCACCAACGCCCAGTCGCGGGTCTTCGAGGAGGTGTTCATCCGCACCGGCCAGCCCTACAAGGTGGTGGGCGGAGTCCGCTTCTACGAGCGCAAGGAGGTCCGCGACGCGCTGGCCTACCTGCGCCTGCTCGTCAACGCCGACGACGAGATCTCGCTGCGCCGGGTGCTCAACACCCCCAAGCGCGGCATCGGCGACCGGGCCGAGGCCTGCGTCGCGGCCCTCGCCGAGCGCGACCGCACGACCTTCTGGGACGCACTGACCCGCGCGGCCGACGCCCCGGGCCTGGCCACCCGGAGCCTGCGCAACATCGAGGCGTTCGTGGCGATGATCCAGGAGCTCCAGTCGATGGTCGAGGCCGGTGAGCGGCCCGACGTGATCCTGGAGTCGGTCCTCGAGCGCTCGGGCTACCTCACCGAGCTCGAGGCGAGCGACGACCCGCAGGACGGCACCCGCGTGGAGAACCTCGCCGAGCTCGTCGCCGTGGCCCGCGAGTTCGCGGAGGACCCCCAGCCCGGCCCCAGCGCCGACCCCGCCGAGGTCGAGGCCGGGACCGTCGCGGTCGGGCTCGGCGACTTCCTCGAGCGCGTGGCCCTCGTCGCCGACGCCGACCAGATCCCCGACGCCCCTGACGGCGACGACTCCGGCGTGGTCACCCTGATGACGCTCCACACCGCCAAGGGCCTGGAGTTCCCGGTGGTGTTCCTCACCGGGCTCGAGGACGGTGTCTTCCCCCACCAGCGCTCGCTGGGCGACCAGCCCGAGCTGGAGGAGGAGCGCCGTCTGGCCTACGTCGGCCTCACCCGTGCGCAGAAGCGCCTCTACGTCTCCCGGGCCCTGGTCCGCTCGGCCTGGGGTGCGCCCAGCCACAACCCGGCCAGCCGCTTCCTCGACGAGCTCCCGGTCGACCTCGTCGACTGGCGGCGTACGGCCGCCGAGCAGACCCGCTGGGGTCGCCCCGACCACACCGGTGGCTCCGCTCGGCTCGGCGCGCCCACCGAGGCCGGTCGCCGCAACTTCTCCTCGGCCGCGTTGCGCGCGGACGCCGCGGCCAAGGCCAAGCCTGCCCGGGAGATCCCCAGCCTGGCCCCCGGTGACCGGGTGCTCCACGACTCCTTCGGCATGGGCACCGTCGTCGCCGTCGACGGCGTGGCGGAGAAGTCGGTGGCGTCCATCGACTTCGGCTCCGACGGCGTCAAGCGGCTGCTGCTGCGCTACGCGCCGGTGGAGAAGCTCTGAGAAGCGAAGCGCCGAAGAGCTTCTCCTTCGGCGTGTCGAGACCCGCCTTGGTCGCCAGACTCTGCGCGACTTCGTTGCTCAGCCGCGGGGCTTGCTCGATGTGCCCTGACTGCCGACTCGCTCCGCGAGTCGATCAGGGAACGATGCCGTGCTCGACGAACGCCTGGAACGGGTCGACCGGGCCACCGCCGCCGGGGCGGACCTCGAGGTGGAGGTGCGACCCGGTCACGTGACCGGTCGCGCCGACGGTGCCGATGACCTCACCGCCGTTGACCCGGTCGCCCACCGAGACGTAGATCGAGGTCTGGTGGCAGAACCAGATCTCGGTGCCGTCGTCGAGGGTCACGACGGTCTTGTTGCCGTAGGAGCCGTCGTAGCCGGTCGAGGTGACGGTGCCGTTGGCGATCGCCATGATCGGGTCACCGGTGTTGCCGTTGAAGTCGAGGCCGGTGTGATAGCTGGCCCAGAGGCCGACCTGGCCGAAGGTCGCGGTGATCTGATAGCTGGCGAGGGGGAGGACCCACTTGTTCTCCTCGATCTTCGCCGCCTGCTTCTCCGCCTCCTTGCGCATCTCGTCGAGCTTGGCAGCGCGCTCAGCCATCTGCTTCTCGGCGAGCGCGACGAGCTCGGGATCGGTCGTCTCGACGTCGGAGCCGCGGGTGTAGTCGCGGCTGACGACCGCGCCGCGACGCGAGAGCGCCTGGCCGGCGGCCGTGCCGATCGCAGCGGTGGCGTCGAGCGACGACGTGCCGGAGCTGGCGAGGGTGGAGGTGTCGGCGCCGGTGGCCGAGACGGCGGCGCCTCCGGAGATGGCGAGCACCGCCACTCCTGCCACGAGGGGCAGGGAGGGCAGTCGGACCGGGGAGCGACGCGGCGCCGTCGTGGCACGGCGCTTGCCGTGCACGGGAACTGCCGCTGCCGAGGTGCGTCGCTGGGGAGCGCGCTCCGCTCGGTGGTTGCCCATAGGGGTATTTACCAATCTGCCGGGTCAGGGGGGTCGGGTCGGCAAGACCGCGCACGACTGTAACGGATAGATCACGGGTTGGGGGAATGCTCGGTAAAAAGTTGGGGAAATCGCGCATACCCCGCGTGTGGAGCGGCCGCCGGGCGCTATCCGCGTACTGCCTGGTAACGCTCGAGCGCCTCCGTCCGCTCCTCGGCGTGGTCGACGATGCGGCGGGGGTAGTCGTGCTCGTAGCCCACGTCGGACTTCCACGGCTCGTGCGCCGCCTTGCCCGGCAGGTGCGCCAGCTCCGGCACCCAGCGGCGCACGTAGTCGCCCTGCGGGTCGAACTTCAGGCCCTGGGTCACCGGGTTGAAGACCCGGAAGTAGGGCGAGGCGTCCGTGCCGGTGCCGGCCACCCACTGCCAGCCGTGGTTGTTCGAGGCGACGTCGCCGTCGATGAGCAGGTCGAGGAAGTGCCGGGCGCCCACCGGCCACCACACGTGCAGGTCCTTGGTGAGGAAGGAGGCGGTGATCATCCGGACCCGGTTGTGCATCCAGCCGGAGTGCAGCAGCTGCCGCATGCCCGCATCGACGATGGGGTAGCCGGTCGTGCCGGTGCGCCAGGCCTCGATGGCGTCCTCGGGCTCGTCGTAGCGCATGCCCTTCAGCGCCGGCTTGAGGTCGGACCACGCCGACGACGGGTCGTGCCAGAGCACGTCGGCGTAGAACTCGCGCCACGCGAGCTCCGTGGCGTAGGTCGAGCCCGGGTCGAGGTCGGCGAGCAGCGAGCGCGGGTGGAGCACGCCGAGGTGGAAGTAGGGCGAGAGGCGCGAGGTGCCGTCGTGGTCGGGACGGTCGCGCTCGGAGGAGTACGCCGCCAGGCCGTGGTCGCGGAACTCGCGCCAGCGCCGCCACGCACCCTCCTCGCCGGCGGCCGGCAGGTCCACCGGACAGTCGGCGACGGCCTTCTCGAGCATGTCGAGGGCCTTCTGGTGCGAGTCGGCGGGGGCGAGGTCGGGGGAGCGGGGCGTCGTGGCCGGCTCCGCCCACCCGTGCTCGCGCCAGGCGCGGGCGTAGGCGCTGAACACCTGGTAGGGCTTGCCGCTGCCGTTGAGCACCAGCCCCGGCCCGACGGCGTACGGCGACCCGGTGGGCACCAGCTCCACCTGCTCGCTGATCGCGTCGTCGCGGCGGCGGCCGTAGGGCGTGGTCTCGGCCGACACGTGCACGCGTCGTCCGTGCGCGACCCGCGGCACCACCTCACGCGGGTCCCCGAGGTGGATCGTGAGCGGGATCCGGTCGGCCAGGGCGAGCACGTTGGCCGCCAGCCAGGCGCGGCGGGCGGGCCCCGCGCCCTTCCAGAGCGCCGGGTCGAGGACGAAGAGCGCGGTGGCCGGTCCCTCCTCGAGCGCGGCGAGCAGCGCCGGGTTGTCGCGCACCCGCAGGTCGCGGCGGAACCACATGACGGATCCGGTCGAGGAAGACGTCGGGGAGGGCATGGCTCTCAACGTAGCCCCGGGGTGACCACCACCACGCCCGCCCGACCTCGTGCCACCCCGCTCCGGAGGTCTAGGGTGCCGAGAGGTAATCCCACCCCTGCTCGCAACGAAAAGGACTGGTCACCTCGTGGACCTGATGGAATTTCAGGCGAAGGAGCTCTTCGCCAAGCACGGAGTCGCAACCACGCTGGGCGTGGTCGCCGAGACCCCGGAGGCCGCTCGTGCCGCCGCCGAGGAGATGGGCGGTGTCACCGTCATCAAGGCCCAGGTCAAGGCGGGAGGCCGCGGCAAGGCCGGCGGCGTGAAGATCGCCAAGACCGCTGACGAGGCCGAGTCCTACGCGCGCGACATCATCGGCATGGAGATCAAGGGCCTGCGGGTCAACCGCGTCCTGGTCACGCCGGCGACGCCGCCGGTGGAGGAGTACTACTTCTCCTTCCTGCTCGACCGCTCCAACCGCTCGCACCTGTGCATCGCCTCGGTCGAGGGCGGTGTGGAGATCGAGGAGGTCGCCAAGACCAACCCCGACGCGGTGAAGCAGATCCGCATCGACGCCCTCGAGGGCGTCACGCCGGAGAAGGCCGCCGCGATCGTCGACGAGGCCAAGTTCCCCGCCGAGCTGCGCGACCAGGCCATCGAGATGGTCCAGGCGCTCTGGAAGGTCTACGTCGAGGAGGACGCCACCCTCGTCGAGGTCAACCCGCTCGCCCGCCTCGAGGGCGACAAGCTCGAGGCGCTCGACGGCAAGGTGTCGCTCGACGACAACGCCTCCGAGGTCCGCCACCCCGACCACGAGCAGTTCGAGATCCGCGAGGAGGCCGACCCGCTCGAGGCGAAGGCCAAGGACAAGGGCCTCAACTACGTCAAGCTCGACGGCCAGGTCGGCATCATCGGCAACGGCGCGGGCCTCGTGATGAGCACCCTCGACGTCGTCGCGTACGCCGGTGAGGCGCACGGCGGCGTGAAGCCCGCCAACTTCCTCGACATCGGCGGCGGGGCCAACGCCCAGGTCATGGCCGACGGCCTCGACGTGATCCTCAACGACCCGCAGGTCAAGAGCGTCTTCGTCAACGTCTTCGGTGGCATCACCGCGTGCGACGAGGTCGCCAACGGCATCAAGGGCGCGCTCGAGATCCTCGGCGACAAGGAGAGCAAGCCCCTCGTCGTACGCCTCGACGGCAACAACGTCGAGGAGGGTCGTCGCATCCTCGACGAGCTCAACCACCCGCTGGTCACCCAGGTCGACACGATGGACGGCGCGGCCGACAAGGCCGCCGAGCTCGCCCACCAGGCCTGAGAGAGAGAACTGAACAGATGAGCATCTACCTCAACAAGGACAGCAAGATCATCGTCCAGGGCATGACCGGCGGGATGGGTGCCAAGCACACCACCCTCATGGTCGAGTCGGGCGCCAACATCGTCGGTGGCGTCAACGCCCGCAAGGCCGGCACGACCGTCGAGCTCGGCGGCAAGGAGCTCCCCGTCTTCGGCACCGTCGAGGAGGCCATGAAGGAGACCGGCGCCGACGTCTCGGTCGCCTTCGTGCCCCCGGCCTTCACCAAGGACGCCTGCATCGAGGCCATCGACGCCGAGATCCCGCTCCTGGTCGTCATCACCGAGGGCGTGCCGGTGCTCGACACCGCCGAGGTCGTGGCCTACCTCGAGGGCAAGTCCACCCGCATGATCGGCCCCAACTGCCCCGGCATCATCACGCCGGAGGAGTCGCTGGCCGGCATCACCCCGCACACCATCGCGGGCAAGGGCCCGGTCGGCCTGGTGTCGAAGTCGGGCACGCTGACCTACCAGATGATGTACGAGCTGAAGGACTACGGCTTCACCACCGCCATCGGCATCGGCGGCGACCCGATCATCGGGACGACGCACATCGACGCCCTCGAGGCCTTCGAGAACGACCCGGAGACCAAGGCGATCGTGATGATCGGCGAGATCGGCGGCGACGCCGAGGAGCGGGCCGCGGCCTACATCAAGGAGCACGTGACCAAGCCGGTCGTCGGCTACGTCGCCGGCTTCACCGCGCCCGAGGGCAAGACCATGGGCCACGCGGGCGCCATCGTCTCCGGCTCCTCGGGCACCGCGCAGGCGAAGAAGGAGGCACTCGAGGCCGCCGGGGTCAAGGTCGGCAAGACGCCGTCGGAGACCGCCGAGCTCATGCGCGAGGTCCTGAAGAACCTCTGATCGAACCTCTGGGCGACTAGCTCAGCTCCAGACGGCTCCGCAGGTCTTCCTGCGGGGCCGTCCTGGATTTCGGGTGCGACTCGTGCCGCACCGGCCGTCGTGCCTCCCACAGCACGCGCCACACCACGTGGGCGCCGAGCAGGCGCACCGGCGCCGCCGCCGAGATGCGGCGGGGGGAGGGAAGGGTCGGGCAGGCCGCGCTGGCCAGCGTCGATGGAATGGACATGCTTATTGACACCCCGTTTTCGTGAACACACACATCGCCGGAACGATCTTCTCCGTGGTCGCGGTGACCCCGGCGGCCTGCTCGTCCAGCCATGCGAGCGAGCCCTCACCGTACGTGCTGACCATCAGGCGTGCCGAGCCGACCCGCGTGACCTGGAAGATTGAGCTCCCGAGGCCGTCGGCGTAGGTGAGGCCCACCGTGACGGTGTCGCGGTCGGTGTCGTCGTCGAGCACCGTCCACACCTGGTTGCCGGACGTACGACAGTCCTGCGCAGCCTGCCGGAGGGCCGCCATCGCGTTGGCGGCGACCTCCTCGTCTGCGTGCACGACGAGCTCGCGCCCGTCGAAGTACTCCGGTCCGGTGGCCGAGGTGACCAGCCTGCGGGTGCCGCCCGCGGTGCCGTCGACCGGCCAGACCACCTGCCCGCACATCTCGACCTCGCCCATCCCCTCGGCGTCCTCCGACGGGGCTGACAGCGTCGTGTCGCTGTCGTCGTCGGCGAGCCCGACCGCCAGGGGGAAGCCGTCGGGGACGGCGGTGACCGCGGCCGGAGACCCGGTGGGCTCCGGGGCGGTCGACGTGGGAGTGGTGGAAGACGGGTCGGAGGAGGCCGCGTCGTCCACCGCGAAGGCATCCATCGCGGCGACGGTCGCGCGGAGCGGCTCGACGGTCGAGGCGACCGCGTCGGCGAGGTCGTCGCGTGCCCACTGGCCGTAGGTCGAGGTCACCAGCACCGCCGCCCCGACCGGCACGACGTGGATGACCGTCGCGCCGTCGCCGGGACGGC
Organism: Nocardioides sp. Soil774; assembly: GCF_001428125.1. Taxonomy (GTDB): domain Bacteria; phylum Actinomycetota; class Actinomycetes; order Propionibacteriales; family Nocardioidaceae; genus Nocardioides. Next base: position 132,667 of record NZ_LMSM01000010.1, read on the forward strand.
CGTCGAGGGTGTAGGTCTGCAGCAGCGTCGTCGCGGGCGACGGCGCGAAGGGCGACTCCCGCACCTCGGTCAGCGTGGCGGTGCCGCCGCTGACGGCGGGGTTGTCACAGGCCGACGGGAGGTCGGCGAAGGCCCGTGCCACGAGCCTGGCCGACTCGGCGTCGCCGAGCAGCACGAGCTCGCGCGTGTTGGCCGACTCGCCGCCGCTGTTGTCGGCGACCATCCGGTCGCGCAGGCCGAGGCCGCGCAGCGGCGAGGTGCCGCAGAGCGCGAGGTCGCGCAGGCCGGTGCCGGTGCGCGAGGTGGCGATGGTGTCCTGCGGGCCACCCATCCCGGCCGAGAGCGGGAAGTCGTCGGGGATCGCGGTGCTGCGGCCCGTCTCGGCGGCACTGGCGTCGGCGCCGACCGTCGACGCCTCGTCGAGCACCCGGTCGCCGCACCCGGCGAGCGCGAGCGCGCAGGCCAGGGCGGCGTACGCCAGGGCGGGACGGAGCCTCATGACTCCTGAGACACCGTGGAGGCCGAAAAGGTTGCCTCGGCACGCCGAGGAGGAGTCAGCCGCGCGAGTCGAGTGCCTCGAGCCGCTCCAGGACCCGGCGGGACAGGGCGACGAAGTCGGTGCGCGACATCGTCATGTTGCGGTCGGGGGCGAAGCCGAGCTGCGACACCGCGGTGCCGTCGCGCACGATCGCCATCAGGAACGGGAAGGACTGCCGGTCGTTGAGCTCGATGGTCAGCGACCACACGCTCAGGTCGGTGGCCTTCGACGACGACGAGACGAGCGGGGTCACCGTGGTGCCGAGGTTCTCGCGTCCGCACTTGGCGATGCGGTCGCGGACCTGCTCGACGAAGGTGCGCGCGCTGGACTGCTCCATCGAGCCCACCGTCTGCGTCAGCCCGAGCTGCGAGGCGTTGGGCGTCTCGGGGAAGAGGAAGGTGCGCGTCAGCGCCCGCGAGATCCCCTTGCCGGTGAACGTCGTGCGGTCGCACCGCGTGGCGGCGTAGTTGGTGCGCGCCTTCTCGGGGTCGATGCCGACCCACGGACCGCGCACGGCAGCGACCGGCGGCAGGTCGACCACCGACAGCAGCCCGGGGGGCGTGCCGATGTCGAGGGGCGCGGTGGAGCGGGCCCGGGCGCGTCCGGCGCAGGCGCCCGCGCCCTCTGACCCGCAGAGCGCGTTGACCGCGGCGGCCAAGCCGGTGAGGGCGGCCTTGTCGCTGACCGCGCGGCCCTGGCTGCGCACGACGTGGGTGACCACGAGGCTGCCGGTGCGGGCCACGCCGACGGTGAGGGTCGCCGGCTGCTTGCCCCACGAGCGGAGCCGGAAGGCCCGCGCCTCGTCGCCGACGCGCGCGACGGTGCGGGTGGCCATCAGCTGGGTGCGCGGGTCGGAGCACCCGGCGAACCACGTCGACGCGGTGTCGAAGGCACGAGTGGCCTGCCGCGGCCCGCGCGACATCTCGACGAGCTGCACCGCGGTCGACTCGACGCGCGGCGCACTCTTGTTCTTCACCGTCGCGGAGCCGTCCCACGTCCGCGCCAGCGCGGTGACGCGGTCGGCGTCGGGGATGGCGAAGCGCTCGCGCTGGCAGGGGGCGAGCAGGCCGTCGCCGGACAGGTTGTCGGTGGTGGCGGTCTCCTCCCAGTCCAGCCCGGCGCCGAAGCGCGCCATCTGGGTGGAGGAGAGCAGGGCGCCCTCGCCGATGATCTCGCGGCCGGCGGAGTCGTCGACGGGGGCGTGCACGGTGACCCCGGCCGTGGCCTTCTCCTCGCTCAGGCTGGTGGGCTCGGCGCCGGAGCCGGTCGCGACCAGCGAGCCGGAGACGACGAGGGCCGCAGTGGCGAGGCCGGCACCGATCACCGTGTGCGTACGCCGTCGCGCTGCGCCCGCGCGACGGATGACGGTCGCGCGGGGCCAGCGGACGTCCTCCAGCGGTGCGGCGAGGTCGTGGAGGAGCCGGCGGACCTCGGTGGTGGGCACGTCGCGGTGCAGCGCGAACTGGGAGGTGGCGGTCTGCAGCTCGCGCTCGGCGTCGCCGCGCGGCAGCCCGACCTCGCGGGCGATGTCGGACAGCGACAGGGCGGAGAGCCCGTTGAGCACGAGCAGCTGGCGCTGGCGCGCGGTCAGCCGTGACAGCGCGTCGAGCGTGCTGCGGGCCTCGGGGTCGAGCGCCTTGTCGCGGTGCCAGATGCGCGCGGTGTGGCGGCGGCGGGCGCGGCCGAGGGCGACCGGCCGGACATAGGCGTCGCGGTCGTCGAGGAGCGCGACCTTGCGCCAGTGGTGCCAGGCGACGACGAACGCGTCGCGGACGGCCGCACGGGCCGCGGGCGCGTCGCCGGTGAGGGCATAGGCCTCGTGCAGGAGTCGGGTGCGTGTCTCGACGTAGTAGGCGTCGAAGGTCTCGGGGCTCCTCATGACCGCTCCACGGTACGGGAGTGGCAGGCGTGACGCACATCCCTCGCCCGGCTCCGCAGGGCGGCGTGGGAGCACGATCCGTGCTTGCGTGCGGGTGATGATGGGCCGGTCATGACCTCGCTCCTCACCCGCCCCGACAGCGCCCGCGTCGACGCGGCCCGACCGCGCCCCCTGGTCCTGATCGCCACCCTCGGGGGCGTGCTGGCGGCGCTGGGCCCGCTCGTGGTGCTGCTGGCGGTGGGCGTGATCGGCTGGTTCGTCACCGACGCAGGCGTCCACGGCGCCCCGCGCGACGGGATGCGGATGGGCGCCCTGGCCTGGCTCGCCGGGCACGGCTCGGGCTTCACCGTCATGGGCGCGCGGGTCACCCTCGTGCCGCTGGGCCTCACCGCGGTCTCGGCCTGGTCGATGTGGCGCCTGGGCCACCGGGTCGGCGACGCGGTCTCCGGCCACGGCCCCGACGCCGACCGCATCTCCGACGGCGAGCGTGACCTCACGGTGCCGACCGCCGTCGCCACCTTCTTCGCCGGCTACGCCGTGGTCGCGGTCGTGGTGGCCACGCTCGCCGCCGGCGCCGGCGGCGGCGCCGACCCGTCCGTGCCGCGGGTGCTGGCCTGGACCCTGGCCATGACGGCGCTGGTGGCCGCCCCCGCGATCGCCGTCGGCTCGGGCCGCGCCGCCATCTGGGCGGCGTTCGCCCCGGCGAGCGTGCGCGCGGGCGCCGCCGTGGCGCGAGCCGTCCTCGTCGCCCTCCTGGCGGTGTCCGCCGTCCTGTTCGTGGTCGCCTTCGCGCTCTCCTTCGGCGACGCGGCCACGATGACCGCCCGGCTGCACCCGAGCCCGTCCGAGGCCGGCCTCTACGCCCTCGTCAACGCCGCCTTCGCGCCCAACGCCGTGCTCTTCGGCGGCTCGTGGCTGCTCGGCCCCGGCTTCGCCGTCGGGGGCGCCACGGTCGTGTCGCCGAGCGTGGTGGTGCTCGGGCCGCTGCCCGTCGTGCCGCTGCTCGCGGCGCTCCCCGCGGTCGGTACGCCGCCGGGCTGGGTCGGCTCGCTCGTGGTCCTGCCGTCGGTGGTCGCGGCCGTCGCCGCCCATCGCTCCCTGCGCGCGCGCCCGCTGACCTGGGACCGTGTCGCGCTGGCCGGGTGCGGCGGTGGCCTGGTGGCCGGGGTGGCGTTCGCGGTGCTGGCGTCGCTGTCCGGCGGTGCAGCGGGCCCGGGCCGGATGCGCTTCGTCGGCCCGTTCGTGCCCGACGTGCTCGTGCACGCCGTGCCCGCGTGCGGGGTCGGTGCGCTGCTCGGCGCCTCGCTCGTCGCGCTGCAGCTCTGGCGCTCCTCGCGCCTCGTGGTCGACGAGGACTGACGCGTGGGGGCTGGTCACAGCCACGGTGACCGTCCCGGGCTGGGACCGGTGCCACGGCAGCTGAAGGTGCTGATGGCTCTCCTCGTCGGGCCCCTGGCCCTCGCCACCGTCATCGGGGTCGCGGTGCTCTGGCCCGACGGTGAGCTCGAGGTCAGCGGGCCGGGCACCGACGTGCAGCGCGGGACCGCGGAGGTCACCGCGCTCGCGCCGTGCCCGCAGGAGGTGCAGGTCGAGGGGTGCCGCGCGGCCGTCATCGAGCTGCTCAGCGGCCCGGGCGCGCCGGGGGAGGCCAGGGCGCTGCTGCCCTACGGCGAGATGGCGCCGGAGGTGGTGGTCGGCGACCGGATCATCGTGTCCCACGCCGAGCAGGCGCCGCCGGGCCAGCAGTACGCCTTCCAGGACTTCGACCGCGGCCCGCCCCTGCTGGTGCTGGCGATCCTCTTCGCCGTCGGCGTGCTGGCGCTGTCGCGCTGGCGTGGCATCGGCGCGCTCGCCAGCCTGGCGTACTCGCTCGTGCTGATCGCGGTCTTCACGTTGCCCGCGATCATGGAGGGCTCCTCGCCGCTGGCCGTCGCGGTCGTGACCGCCGCGGCGATCATGCTGGTCTCGCTCTACCTCTCCCACGGCTTCGACGTGCGCTCGACGGTCGCGATGCTCGGCACGCTGCTGTCGCTGCTCGTGATCGGGGTGCTCGGCTGGGTGTTCACCCGCGTCGGGCACTTCACCGGGGTGGTCGACGAGGGCAGCCAGTACATCTCCGGGGTCGCCGCCCAGGTCGACCTCAGCGGCCTGCTGCTCGCCGGCCTGGTCATCGGCGCCCTCGGCGTCCTGGACGACGTCACCGTCACGCAGACGTGGGCGGTGTGGGAGCTGGCCGACGTCGATCCCGACGCCAGTGCCCGGTCGCTCTTCACGCGGGCGATGCGCATCGGTCGCTCGCACGCCGCCTCGACCGTCAACACCCTCGTGCTGGCCTACGTCGGGGCCACGCTGCCGCTGATGCTGGTGTTCTCGGCGCTGTCGCTGCCGTTCGGCATCGCGGTCAGCCAGGAGGTGGTCGCCCAGGAGGTCGTGCGCGGCCTCGTGGGCGGCCTCGGCATCCTCGCCGCGGTGCCGGTGACGACGGCGATCGCGGCGCTGGTCGCGGCCCGGCTGGTGCGTGAGCCGCCGGATGCTGCCGGGCCGTCGCACCGGGCCCGGACTCACTAGACTCACGTGTCGTGAACCAGCCCGCCCGCCTCGTCGTCCTCGTCTCGGGAGCCGGCACCAACCTCCAGGCCCTCGTCGACGCCTGCGCCGACCCGGCGTACGGCGCCCGCATCGTGGCCGTGGGCGCCGACCGCGACGGCATCGAGGGGCTCGCGCGTGCCGAGCGGGCGGGGATCCCGACCTTCGTGCGGCAGGTGTCGGACTTCGAGACCCGCGAGGGCTGGGACGCCGCGATCACGACGGTGGTGGAGCGCTTCGAGCCGGACCTCGTCGTGTCGGCGGGCTTCATGAAGCTGCTGTCGGGCGACTTCCTCGAGCGCTTCCTCACCCTCAACACCCACCCGGCGCTGTGCCCGGCCTTCCCCGGCATGCACGGGCCGCGCGACGCCCTCGAGCACGGGGTCAAGGTCACCGGCGCGACCCTCTTCGTCGTCGACGCCGGGGTCGACACCGGCCCGATCGTCGCGCAGGTGCCGGTGCCGGTCGAGGAGGACGACGACGTCGACTCCCTCCACGAGCGGATCAAGATCGCCGAGCGCGCCATGCTCGTCGAGCAGGTCGGGCGCATCGCCCGCGACGGCATCACGGTGGAGGGTCGCCGGGTTCGCATCGGGCCCGCGTCTCGGTAGTGTGCTGCCACACGACTGGCGCAGGTGGGCCACCACCAGGGAGTGACGCGCGAGGGGATCGAACGCCTGGGTGCCCTCGACTCGAGATCAACCGAGGAGTCCCGTGTCTTCTGAGTCCGTCCAGCCCGACCCGATGCGCATCGCGATCCGCCGAGCGCTCGTCTCCGTCTACGACAAGACCGGCCTCGACGACCTGGTCGGCGGCCTGCACGCCGCCGGCGTCGAGCTCGTCTCCACCGGCGGCTCGGCCGCCCGCATCGAGTCCCTCGGGCTCCCGGTCACCCGGGTCGAGGAGCTGACCGGCTTCCCGGAGTGCCTCGACGGACGCGTCAAGACGCTCCACCCCCGCGTGCACGCGGGGATCCTCGCCGACCGCCGGCTCGACTCCCACGTGGAGCAGCTCGCCGAGCTCGGTGTCGAGCCCTTCGACCTCGTCGTCAGCAACCTCTACCCCTTCACCCAGACCGTCGCCTCGGGCGCGTCGCCGGACGAGTGCGTCGAGCAGATCGACATCGGCGGACCCTCGATGGTGCGCGCCGCTGCCAAGAACCACCCCAGCGTCGCGATCGTCACCTCGCCCGCGGCGTACGACGACGTGCTGGCCGCCGTGGCCGCCGGCGGCTTCACGCTGGCCGAGCGCCAGCGCCTCGCCGCCGAGGCGTTCGTGCACACCGCGACCTACGACGTCCACGTGGCCTCGTGGATGGGCAACGTGCTCACCGACACCAGCGAGGGCTCGGGCTTCCCCGCGTGGATGGGCGCGACGTGGGACAAGGAGACGGTGCTGCGCTACGGCGAGAACCCCCACCAGGGCGCCGCGCTCTACACCAACGGCTTCCTGCCCGAGGGCCCCGGGCTCGCCCAGGCCACGCAACACCACGGCAAGGAGATGTCCTACAACAACTACGTCGACGCCGACGCGGCCCGCCGGGCGGCGTACGACTTCGACGAGCCGGCCGTCGCGATCATCAAGCACGCCAACCCGTGCGGCATCGCGGTCGCCTCCGACGTGGCCGACGCGCACCGCAAGGCGCACGAGTGCGACCCGGTCAGCGCGTTCGGCGGGGTGATCGCGACCAACGTGCCGGTCTCGGTGGAGATGGCGCGCCAGGTCGCGGAGATCTTCACCGAGGTCATCGTGGCGCCGGGCTACGAGGACGGCGCGATCGAGGCCCTCCGGGCGAAGAAGAACATCCGCGTGCTCGAGTGCGGCCCGCTCGCCCGCGGTGGCAGCGAGGTGCGCTCGATCTCCGGCGGCCTGCTGCTCCAGGAGCGCGACGTGATCTCCGCCAGGTCGGAGCAGGGTGGCGACGACCCGTCGACCTGGACCCTCGCCACGGGCGAGGCCGCGTCGCCGGAGGTCCTCGCCGACCTCGCCTTCGCGTGGCGCGCCTGCCGCGCGGTGAAGTCCAACGCGATCCTGCTCGCCGCCGACGGCGCCTCGGTCGGCGTCGGGATGGGCCAGGTCAACCGGGTCGACTCCTGCCGCCTCGCCGTCGAGCGGGCGGGGGAGCGGGCCGCCTCCGCGGTCGCGGCCTCCGACGCCTTCTTCCCCTTCGCCGACGGCCCGCAGATCCTCATCGACGCCGGCGTGCGGGTCATCGTGCAGCCCGGAGGCTCGGTCCGCGACGCCGAGGTGGTCGCCGCCTGCGAGGCGGCCGGCGTGACGATGTACCTCACCGGGACGCGCCACTTCTTCCACTGATCTCCTGGGGCGGTGGCCCAGCCACATTCGGGGCCGGCGGAAAATGTGGGTGGACCACCGCCCAGCCGGTGATATCTTGACGTCGAGACATCTCGGAGGGGGTACGACGTGCGCTGGTGGAGCCGGATCCTGCCGCCGACCAAGCTCGAACGCGACCTGGTCTGGCAGTGCGTGCTGTCGGCCTTCGCGACCGGCACGTTCCTCACCGGGACGGCCGTCTACTTCACCCAGGTCGTCGGGTTGACCGGTGCCCAGGTGGGCCTCGGCATGTCGATCGCGGCCGGCGTCACGCTGCTGCTGCAGCTGCCGATGGGGCGGCTGTCGGACCGCGTGGGGGCCAAGCCGCTGTGGGCGCTGGCGAGCGCGGTCGAGGCGGCTCTCTACTTCGCCTGGCCGCTGATCGGCGGCATGGCGTCGTTCGTGGCGATGCTGACGGTGCTGGCGGTGGTCGAGACCGCCGGGCGCAACGCGCGCAACGTCTACCGGATCGCGGTCTTCCCGCGTGACGTACGCGTCCGCGCACTGGCCTACATGCGCGCCGCCCGCAACGTCGGCTACACGCTCGGCGCCGGCGCGAGCGGCGTGGCGCTGGGCGTGGGCCTCGGCGCCGTACGCCTCATCCCGCTGGTCACCGGCGGGCTGCTCGTGCTCAACGCCGTCCTCATCGCGGCCGTGCTGCCGGTCATCGCGCGCCAGGCGCCGGTCGCCGCGAGCGACGACCCGGCCACGGTCGCGCCGCCGGCGTGGCGCAACCCGGGCTTCGTGGTGCTGGGCATCTGCAACGGCGTGCTGTCGTCCAACCAGGTGCTGCTCAACGTCGTGGTGCCGCTCTGGCTGGTCGAGCGCACCGACGCTCCGCAGGCCCTGCTCGCGTGGCTGTTCGGCACCAACACGGTGCTCGCGGTGCTGCTGCAGGTGCGCGCCAGCCGGGTCGCGGACTCGGTCGACGGGTCGCTGCGCGCCGTACGCTGGTCGGGCTGGGCCTTCATCGTCTCGTGCGGGCTGATCGCCTGGACCCACGAGACGGTCGGCTGGATCTCGATCGTGCTGATCTGGATCGGCCACGTGACCATCACCGGCGCCGAGCTGTGGCAGTCGGCGGCCGACTGGTCCTTCACCAGCGAGCTCTCCGACCACCGCCGCCTCGGCGACTACCAGGGCGTGTGGGGCCTGGGCTACCAGATCGAGCCGATCATCTTCCCCGCGCTCTACACCTACCTCGCCCTGCAGGTCGGCACGCCCGGCTGGATCGTCATCGCCCTCATCGGTGTCGCGGCAGCGGCGCTCGCCCACCCCGCGGCCCGGGCCGCCGAGCGGCACCTGGTCAGGATCGGCGCCCCCGTCGGCGTCTGAACGCCCCGGCGGCGGCCCTAGACTGCTCCGCGTGACGGCACAGACCCTGGACGGCGCAGCCACGCTGCGGACCATCAAGGCAGAGCTCGCGCAGCGTGTCGCCGCGCTGGCCGAGCGCGGCATCACGCCGGGCCTGGGCACGGTGCTGGTGGGCGACGACCCCGGCTCGCACTGGTACGTCGGCGCGAAGCACAAGGACTGCGCGGAGATCGGCATCACCTCGATCCGCCGCGACCTGCCCGCCACCGCCTCGCAGGCCGAGGTGGAGGCGGTCATCGACGAGCTCAACGCCGACCCGGCCTGCACGGGCTTCATCGTCCAGCAGCCCACCGGGCTCGACGAGTTCGCCCTGCTCTCGCGCGTCGACCCCGACAAGGACGTCGACGGCCTGCACCCGGTCAACCTCGGCAAGCTCGTGCTCGGCGAGGCCGGGCCCCTGCCGTGCACGCCGGTCGGCTCCATCGAGCTGCTGCGCCGCCACGGCGTGCAGATCGCCGGCGCCGAGGTGGTCGTCGTGGGCCGCGGCATCACGGTGGGTCGACCGCTGGGGCTCCTGCTGACCCGTCGCTCGGAGAACGCCACCGTCACCCTGTGCCACACCGGCACCGTCGACCTCGCGTCGCACGTGCGTCGCGCCGACATCGTCGTCGCCGCCGCCGGCGTGCCCGGCATCATCACCGCCGACATGGTCAAGCCGGGCGCCGCTGTCCTCGACGTCGGCGTCTCGCGTGTCGGCGGCTTGGTCACCGGCGACGTCGACCCGGGCGTGTGGGACGTGGCCGGCTGGGTCTCGCCCAACCCCAAGGGCGTGGGTCCGATGACCCGGGCGATGCTGCTGAGCAACATTGTCGAGATCGCCGAGAAGACAGCCGGTCGCTGAGGTGGGCGACTCCGACCGCATCGAGCCGCCCGAGTCGGTCGAGCCCGTCTCGGCCGAGCCGGTCGGCCCCGACGACGCCCGCCGCTACCCCTCCACGATCGGGGGAGCCTTCTACCTGCTGGTCCTGGCGACCGTCGGCGCCGCGATGGTGCTGGTGGCCCTCGACGAGTGGCGCACCGGCATCCGGCTGATGGGTGGGGCGCTGGTCTTCGCCGCCCTGGTGCGGCTGGCGCTGCGGGCCCGCGACGCCGGCATGCTCGCCGTACGCCACAAGGTGCTCGACGCCCTCATCCTCGTCGCGCTCGGCGGCGCGCTGATCTTCCTCGCGGGCTCGATCCCCGACCAGCCCGGCTTCTGAGACGACGACGGCCGGGCCCCCGCTCGGGGTCCCGGCCGTCGTGCTCGCTCAGGTCAGATGAGGCCGAGCTCGGTGACGGCCTGGCGCTCGTCGGCCAGCTCGGCGGTGGAGGCGTCGATCCGCGCGCGCGAGAAGTCGTCGATCTCGAGGCCCTCGACGATCGACCAGTCGCCGCCCGAGGTGGTGACGGGGAAGGAGGAGATGAGCCCCTCCGGCACTCCGTACTCGCCCTGCGACGCGACAGCCATCGAGACCCAGTCACCCTCAGCCGAGCCGAACAGCCAGTCGCGCGCGGCGTCGATCGTGGCCGACGCGGCGGAGGCCGCCGACGACGAGCCACGGGCGTCGATGATCGCGGCGCCGCGCTTGGCGACGGTCGGGATGAAGTCGTTCTCCAGCCAGGCCTGGTCGCCGACGAGCTCGGCGGCGTTGCGGCCGCCGACCTCGGCGTGGAAGAGGTCGGGGTACTGGGTCGCCGAGTGGTTGCCCCAGATCGTCATCTTCTTGATGTCGGTGACCGAGGCGCCCGTCTTCGCCGCGAGCTGCGAGATCGCGCGGTTGTGGTCGAGGCGGGTCAGCGCGGAGAAGCGCTCGCGCGGGATGTCGGGGGCGTTGCTCATCGCGATGAGGGCGTTGGTGTTGGCCGGGTTGCCGGTGACACCGATGCGCACGTCGTCGGCCGCGACCGCGTTGAGGGCCTTGCCCTGGGCGGTGAAGATCGCGCCGTTGGCCGACAGGAGGTCGCCGCGCTCCATGCCCGGGCCGCGCGGGCGCGCGCCGACGAGGAGGGCGAGGTTGACGCCGTCGAAGATCTTCTCGGCGTCCGAGCCGATCTCGACGCCGGCGAGCTGCGGGAAGGCGCAGTCGTCGAGCTCCATCACGACGCCCTCGAGCGCCTTGAGGGCGGGCTCGATCTCGAGCAGCCGCAGCTCGATCGGGCGGTCCGCGGCGAGCGCGCCGCTGGCGAGGCGGAAGAGCAGGCTGTAGCCGATCTGGCCGGCGGCGCCGGTCACGGCCACCTTGAGAGGTTCGGAGGTCACGGTCGTACTCCTCGTGGTGATGGTCTCGGTTGTCCCGCTGACGCTAGCAGCGCCGGATCGGGCGCCGTCCGCTGGTCTGCGGCTGGCATGCTGGCGCCCATGCCCCGAGTCGTACGACGTCCGCGTGCGGTCGTGGCGGCGCTCGGCCTGGCCCTGGCCGCGACGGGTGCGCTGTCGGGCTGTGCCGGGATCGGCCAGCCGGCTCCCTACGACTCCCCGGGGATCAACGGCCTCGTCATCCCGACCCCCAGCCCCGCCCCGTCCGACTTCGTCGCCGGCGTCGACAACCCGTGGTTCCCCCTCGAGCCCGGGAGCGCGGCGCGCTTCGACGTCACCGAGGACGACGGCGCCGACCTGGGGTGGATCGAGATGGCGGTGATCGACCGCCCGACGGACATCGCGGGGCTGGCCGCGACCGGCGTCACCACGGCCAGCGACATCGACGGCGCGAAGGACATCACGACCCGCTACTACGCGCAGGACGCGGCCGGCAACGTGTGGGTCGTCGGCGCCGACGAGGGTGCGCGCGGCCAGGGCTCCTGGCGCGCCGGCGAGGGCGGCGCGCAGGCGGGCCTCGCCGTCCCGGCCCACCCGCGGCTCGGTGACGGCTGGCTGACGCGGTTGGTGCCGGGACTGCCCGAGGAGAGCACGCGGGTGGAGGACCAGTCGCGCGCGATGGTGCAGACACGCACCCAGGACGAGGACGAGGCCGGCACCACCACTCGCCGCGTGTACGAGAAGGGTGTCGGCCTCGTCAGCGTCGAGGACCTCGACGCAGGCTGGACGGCGGTGCTGGACCGGTAGGTCAGTCGGGGCGGCGCACCTGCGTGCGGCCGTCGTCGTCACCGTCGGGGTTGCCCCAGTGGCCGGGGGCCCCGGGCTGCGGCTGCTGCGGCGCGCCCCACTGCCCCGGCTGGGCCGGCGGCTGCTCCTGCGGGGGCTGGTAGGGCTCGGGCTGGCCCCACTGGCCGGGTGCCGGCTGTGCGCCGTGGGGGACGGCGTAGGGGTCGGGCTGCGGCTGCTGCGGCTGCTGGTAGGGCTCGGGCTGGCCCCACTGCTGCTGCGGGGGAGCACCCCACGCGGCCCCGGGCTGGCCCCAGCCGCCCTGCTGGCCCTGGTTCCACTGTGCCTCGTAGCCGGCCGGGACGAACTGGCCGCGGCGACCGCCGCCGAAGTTGAGGCCGGAGCCGGCGACGGGCGTGGCGCCCTGGCCGAAGAGCAGCGGGTAGGTCAGGCCGGCGACGGCAGCGCCGACGAGCGGGGCCACCACGAAGACCCAGAGCTGGACGATCGCGTCGGTGCCGGCGAAGACGCCGACGCCGATGGAACGCGCGGGGTTGACCGAGGTGCCGGTGGCGCTCATCGAGGCGAAGTGGATCATCGCCAGCGACAGGCCGATCGCGAGCGGGCCCATGGCCACGTTGACCTCGTTGCGCTCGTCGGTGACCGCGAGGATCACCCACAGGAAGACCGCCGTCAGCAGCATCTCGAGCAGCAGGGCCGCCCAGAGCGCGAAGGGCACGCCGGGGCTCTGGTCGCCGTAGAAGTTCTGCGCCATGTTGCCCTCGGCGCTGAAGCCGTCGAAGCCCTGGTTGAGCCCGAAGAGCGCAGCGCCGGCGAGGAGGCCGCCGAGCAGCTGCGCGGCCATGTAGATGCCGACCTGGTTCCACGGCAGCCGGCCACCGAGCACGGCGCCGAGGGTGACGGCCGGGTTGAAGTGCCCGCCGGAGATGCGACCCACGGCGTACGACATCACGACCACCGTGAGCCCGAACGTCAGCCCCGTCGTGACGTAGTCGCCACTCATGATCGCGGCGCCACAGCCGAAGAAGACGAGCACGAAGGTGCCGAGCGCCTCTGCGGTGAACTTCTGCCCCGTGGTCGGAGTGTCCTGGACGATGTCGCTCACGGCGAGCCCCCTCGAGAGTTCTGGTGACCGCGCCCCGCGGCGGTCGTGAGGACTCTAGCGTCGCGGTGGGTCGGGTGCGAGGGTGGGCGAGTCGCGGCGCGACCCCCCGTCAGGTATCTTGACGTCAAGAGTTATGCCGCCCGTTCGCTCATCCAGAACGATCACCAGGAGCTGTTGAGTCCCATGGCCAAGATCATCTACACCCACACCGACGAGGCGCCGCTGCTCGCGACGTACTCCTTCCTGCCGATCATCGCCGCCTACGCGAAGACCGCGGGTGTGGACGTCGAGACCCGTGACATCTCGCTGGCCGGCCGCGTGATCGCGCAGTTCCCCGACCGGCTCACCGAGGAGCAGCGCCTCGACGACGCCCTCGCCGAGCTCGGCGAGCTGGCCACCAGGCCCGAGGCCAACATCATCAAGCTCCCCAACATCTCCGCCTCGATCCCGCAGCTCAAGGCGACCATCGCCGAGCTGCAGTCGCAGGGCTACGACCTCCCGGCCTACCCGGAGAACCCGCAGACCGACGAGGAGCGCGAGGTCCGCGCCCGCTACGACAAGGTCAAGGGCTCCGCGGTCAACCCGGTGCTGCGCGAGGGCAACTCCGACCGCCGCGCGCCCGCGTCGGTGAAGAACTACGCGAAGTCGCACCCGCACTCGATGGGCGCGTGGAGCAGCGACTCGAAGACCTCGGTGGCGACCATGGGCCACGACGACTTCCGCAGCAACGAGAAGTCGGTCGTCCTCGACGGCGACGACACCCTCTCCATCGTCCACGTCGGCGTGGGCGGCGAGAAGACCGTGCTCAAGGAGGGCCTCGAGGTCCTCGCGGGCGAGGTCGTCGACGCCACCTTCATGAGCGCCTCGGCCCTCGACGCCTTCCTCGCCGAGCAGGTCGCCAAGGCCAAGGCCGACGGCGTCCTCTTCTCCGCCCACCTCAAGGCGACCATGATGAAGGTCTCCGACCCGATCATCTTCGGCCACGTCGTGCGCGCCTACTTCGCCGACGTCTTCGCGCAGTACGGCGAGGACCTCGCCGCCGCGGGGCTGTCGGCCAACGACGGGCTGGGCGGCATCCTCGGCGGCCTCGACGCCCTCGACAACGGCGCGGAGATCAAGGCGGCCTTCGAGAAGGGCCTGGCCGAGGGCCCCTCGCTCGCGATGGTCGACTCCGACAAGGGCATCACCAACCTGCACGTGCCCTCCGACGTCATCATCGACGCCTCCATGCCGGCCATGATCCGCACCTCGGGCCAGATGTGGAACGCCGCGGGCGAGCAGCAGGACACCCTCGCGGTCATCCCGGACTCGTCCTACGCCGGCATCTACCAGGCCACCATCGACGACTGCCGCACCCACGGCGCGCTCGACCCCGCCACGATGGGCTCGGTGCCCAACGTCGGCCTGATGGCCAAGGCAGCCGAGGAGTACGGCTCGCACGACAAGACCTTCGAGATCCCCGCGGCCGGCACGGTCGAGGTGCGCAACGCCGCCGGCGACGTGCTGATGTCGCACACGGTCGAGCCCGGTGACATCTGGCGCGCCTGCCAGACCAAGGACGAGCCGATCCGTGACTGGGTCAAGCTCGCCGTCACCCGTGCCCGCGCCAGCGAGACCCCGGCGGTGTTCTGGCTCGATGAGACCCGCGCGCACGACGCCAACCTGATCGCGCTCGTCACCGAGTACCTGAAGGAGCACGACACCGAGGGCCTCGACATCTCGGTCATGGCCCCGGCAGAGGCGACGGCGTACTCCCTCGAGCGCATCCGCCGCGGCGAGGACACCATCTCGGTCACCGGCAACGTGCTGCGCGACTACAACACCGACCTGTTCCCGATCCTCGAGCTCGGCACCAGCGCGAAGATGCTCTCCGTCGTCCCGCTGATGAACGGCGGCGGCCTCTTCGAGACCGGCGCCGGCGGCTCGGCGCCCAAGCACGTGCAGCAGCTGGTCAAGGAGGACTACCTGCGCTGGGACAGCCTCGGCGAGTTCTTCGCCCTGGCGGCCTCGCTCGAGCACCTCGCCGGCTACGCCGACAACGCGCGCGCCAAGCTCCTCGGCGACGCGCTCGACCGCGCCACCGAGACCTTCCTCAACGAGGACCGCTCGCCCGGGCGCAAGCTCGGCACGATCGACAACCGCGGCTCGCACTTCTACCTCGCGCTCTACTGGGCCGAGGAGCTCGCCGGGCAGACCGAGGACGCCGAGCTGGCGGCCGCGTTCGCCGACCTGGCCGGCGCGCTGCGCGCGAGCGAGTCGACGATCGTCGAGGAGCTGCTCGCGGTGCAGGGCAAGCCTGCCGACATCGGTGGCTACTTCCGCCCCGACCCGGAGAAGGCCGCCGCGGTGATGCGGCCCTCGGCCACCTTCAACGCCGCGCTCGCCGCGCTCTGACGAGGGCGACCCGCGTCACAGGACGGGCCTGCGGGG
This sequence comes from Nocardioides sp. Soil774, assembly GCF_001428125.1. GTDB lineage: Bacteria > Actinomycetota > Actinomycetes > Propionibacteriales > Nocardioidaceae > Nocardioides. Next base: position 147,956 of record NZ_LMSM01000010.1, read on the forward strand.
AACAATGCCCGCAGGCCCGTCCTTGTCGGAGGTGATGACCACGACTGCGCCCGCCACCGACCCGACCGCCGACCCGACCGCGGGCGACCCCGACGCCGCCTCGGTGACGGCGCGCCACTTCGGCCTCGCCGTGCTCGCCCTGGCGATGGGCGGCTTCGCCATCGGCACGACGGAGTTCGTCACGATGGGCCTGCTGCCGCAGATCTCCGCCGGGGTGGACGTCTCCATCCCCACCGGCGGCCACGTCATCTCGGCGTACGCCGTCGGGGTGGTCGTGGGTGCCCCCGTGCTGGCCTTCCTCGGTGCTCGACTGCCGCGCCGGGCGCTGCTCGTCGCGCTGATGGCGGCGTTCGCGGTCGGCAACGGCGTGAGCGCGCTGGCCGGCTCCTACGAGCAGCTGATGCTCGCCCGGTTCGCCGCCGGGCTGCCGCACGGTGCCTACTTCGGGGTCGCCTCGCTCGTCGCGGCCAGCATGGCGCGGCCCTCGCGCAAGGGGCGCGCGGTGTCGCAGGTGATGCTCGGGCTGTCGTTCGCCAACGTCCTCGGCGTACCCGCAGCCACGCTGCTGGGTCAGGAGCTCGGGTGGCGTGCGGCCTTCTGGTCCGCGGCCGGCCTGGCCGTCGTGACGCTCGCCCTCGTGGTGTGGTTCGTGCCCTCGGTGCAGGGCGACGCCGCGGCGAGCGGGCGCCGTGAGCTGGCGGCCTTCACGGTGCCGCAGGTCTGGCTGACGCTGCTGGCCGGGGCGGTCGGCTTCGGGGGCATGTTCGCCGTCTACTCCTACATCGCGCCCGTCGTCACCGACGTGGGCGGGCTGGGGGAGCGCTCGGTGGCGGTCTTCCTGCTCTCCTTCGGCCTCGGCATGGTGGCCGGGACCTGGCTGGCCGGCGTCATGGCGGACTGGTCGATCTTCCGGTCGCTGATCATCGGCGGCGTCGGCATGGCCGGCACGATGCTCGCCTTCTGGCTCGCCGCGCCCCACGGCTGGGCAGCGCTGCCGGTCGTCTTCCTCATCACCACGCTCGGCTCGGTGCTGGTCGTGAACCTGCAGCTGCGCCTGATGGACGTGGCGGGCGATGCGCAGACCCTGGGCGCGGCGATGAACCACGCCTCGCTCAACATTGCCAACGCGCTCGGCGCCTGGCTCGGCGGTGTGGTCATCGCCGCCGGCTGGGGGCTGCGTGCCCCGGCCCTCGTGGGCCTGGTGCTGTCGCTCGCCGGTGTGGCGATCCTGCTGGTGTCGGCACGCCTGCACGTGCGCCAGCGCGACGCGCAGCCCGCCTGACCCCGTCCGGGGTGACTGCTCTTCCCGTTCATGTTGCGTGGAGTTAACACGAACGGAACTCTTGCGTAGCCCGGGTTTGTAACGATCAAATCCATGAGGGTGGATCGAGCCACCCGAAATCTTCCTGAGGGGGAGTCATGGACGAGATGAAGATCGAGGCGGAGATGGAGCGCCGCCGCTACCTCGCCGACCGCAACGTGGGCGACGTGGTCAGCCTGCTGCAGCGGCGCCAGGAGCTGCGCGGGATCTACCCGGCTGCGGACCTGGTCGCCGACAACGTGGGCTGGGTCGTCTGAGCAGCTCGACCCGCACGCACAGCGAGCCCCGCCGGAGTGGGTCCGGCGGGGCTCGCTGCGTTCGTCGAGGCTCTGGCTGTCAGGGGCTCAGAGCAGCCAGCAGTTGCTGAGCTGCGGCAGGCCGAGGAACCGGGCCTCGAAGAACGGCAGCGCCTCGGCTGTCTGCGGCACGATGCCGCCGACGTGGAGCGGTGCGATGTTGGCGGAGAAGTAGACGTTGGCGCCCTTGTCGCACCACGACCTCGCCATCGTCTTGCCCACGGCGAACGGGATCACGTCGTCGAGGTGGGAGTGGGTGACCAGCACCGGGAACGTCGGCTTGATCGTCCCGATCCGCTGGGCCGCGACGATCGACTTCCACGGCTCCACGCTCATCAGCGACGACATCGGCTGCCCGTTGTAGCTGAGCGTCGACGACTTCACGAACGCGTTGTCGAGCAGGTTGAACACGCACTCGGTCTCCACGCTGTCGCTCGTCGCGCGACCGGCCGCGTTGAGGTAGGGCGTGAGGTCCTTGTTGTAGCTCGCCGCGAGCCCACGCAGGGCGAAGAACGCGAACGAGGAGTAGAGCCCGCCGTCGAGGTTGGTGGCGACCTTCTCGAGGTCCGCCGGCACGGCACCCACGACGGCCCCCTTGATGCGTAGGTCGGGGGCGTACGTCGCTGCCAGCTCGACCGCCGCCGCCGCCGCGCCGCCGCCCTGGGAGTAGCCCATCAGCCCGACCGGGCTGGTGGAGCTGAGCCCGGTGCCGGACAGGCGCTGCGCGGCGCGTACGGCGTCGAGCGTGGCCCGGCCCTGCGAGACCCGGTCCATGTAGGTGTGCACCCCGACGGTGCCGAGGCCCTCGTAGTCGGGCATCGCGACGGCGTAGCCGCGCAGCAGCAGGCCCTCGATCCCGATGCCCTCGTACTCGATGCCCTCGGAGAACAGTCGCGACGGGGCGCAGCGGTCGGCCATGCCCTGGGTGCCGGGCGCGTAGCCGATGACGGGTCGCGAGCCCACGCCGATCCAGGGTGAGTTGGGCACCAGCACCGTCCCGGAGGCGGCGATGGCCCTCCCGGCGCGGTTGGTGGTCTTGTAGAGGATCCGGCTCGCGTCGCGGACCAGGCTGGTGGCGTCGAGCGGGTCGAGCAGGAACGTCATGTGCTCGCTGCGGATGAGCGAGCCGTTGGCGGTGGGCAGCGTGGCGGGCGTCTCGTAGAACGCCGGCCGTGGCGGCTCGGGGACGACGGCGGTCGCCGACGTCGTACCTGCTGCAGTGAGCGTCGCCGCGGCCGCGATGGTGGCGAGCAGCGTGGTGAGCGTGGTGCGGAGCCGGCTGGGCCGGCTGTGGGGGCTGGCGACCGTGTCGACCGACCTTCCCCGAGCGAGTGTCCGACGACGTGCTGGTGCTCCCATGATGGGTTCCCTCCCGGGCCGGACCGCCCGGCCACGTCGCGAAACCTACTGGTGAGTCACATCACAGCGCTGTGTGACGTCCGTCACGTTGCGTTTCACCCGCAGGGGTGGGTCCCGGACCCACGCCGGGGACTCGCCGTCCGCTTTGGCACAATCACGCGCATGTCCGCCCCCTCCACGTCCGCCGACCGGACCGCGCGCCCCCGCGTGCTCTCCGGCATCCAGCCCACCGCCGACTCGTTCCACCTCGGCAACTTCCTGGGCGCGCTGCGGCAGTGGGTGACGTTGCAGGACGAGTTCGACCCCTTCTTCTTCGTCGCCGACCTGCACTCGATCACGATGCCGCACGACCCGAAGCTGCTGCGCGAGCGCACGCTCGTGTCCGTCGCGCAGCTCCTCGCCGCCGGCGTCGACCCCGAGCGGGCGACGATCTTCGTGCAGAGCCAGGTGCCCGCCCACACGCAGGCCTCGTGGGTGCTGGAGTGCCTCACCGGCTTCGGCGAGGCGCGCCGGATGACGCAGTTCAAGGACAAGTCGGCCAAGGGCGGCGAGGGCGCGGCCAGCGTCGGGCTCTTCACCTACCCGATCCTCCAGGCCGCCGACATCCTGCTCTACCGCCCGCAGTACGTCCCGGTCGGCGAGGACCAGCGCCAGCACCTCGAGCTGACGCGCGACCTCGCGGGGCGCTTCAACAAGCGCTTCAAGAAGACCTTCCGCCTCCCCGAGCCCTACATCATGGAGAGCACCGCCAAGATCTACGACCTCCAGCTGGTGGAGAAGCAGATGTCGAAGAGCATCGGCGGCAACGGGTGCATCTGGCTGCTGGACGACCCGAAGGTCTCGGCCAAGAAGATCCGCTCGGCCGTCACCGACTCCGAGACCGAGGTGCGCTTCGACCCGGAGAACAAGCGGGGGGTGTCCAACCTGCTCAACATCCACGCCGCCCTCAGCGGCGCCGGCATCGACGAGCTCGTCGCCTCCTACGCCGGGCGCGGCTACGGCGACCTGAAGGCCGACGTGGCCCAGGTCGTGGTCGACTTCGTGACGCCGTTCCGCGACCGGGTCCACGAGCTGCTCGAGGACCGGGCCGAGCTCGAGACGATCCTGGAGGCGGGGGCCGACCGCGCCACGGAGGTCGCGAAGGCGACGCTGCGCGACGTCTACGAGCAGGTCGGCTTCCTGCCCCGGGCCGGACGCTAGGGTCGTCAGGTGCCCACCATCGGAGTAGCCATCGCGATCCCCGAGCCCTGGGCGAGCGAGCTGCAGGACTATCGCGCCTCGCTCGGCGACCCCACCGCGGCGCGGATCCCGACCCACATCACGCTGATCCCGCCCGCCGATCTCGACGAGTCCGCGCTCGAGGCGGTGGAGGACCACCTGTCCTCCGTCGCGGGGTCGATCCAGCCGTTCGACATCCACATGCGCGGCACCGGGACGTTCCGTCCGGTGTCGCCGGTGGTGTTCGTGACGGTCGCGAAGGGCATCTCGGGGTGCGAGCAGCTCGCTGGCGCCGTACGCCGAGGCCCGCTCGAGGTCGACCTGCACTACCCCTACCACCCGCACGTGACCATCGCGCACCACCTCGACGACGCCGCTCTCGACCGTGCCTTCGCCGAGCTCGCCGGCTTCGAGTGCCGGTTCACCGCCGAGGAGTTCAGCCTCTACGTCCACGACGAGACCGCGGGCTGGCAGCCCACCCGCGACTTCGGGCTGGGCTGAGCATGTCCTTCGTCTCGGGCCTCAAGGATCGCGTCGAGCGCGTGCGCGCGCGACGGCCGTTCGTCGACCACGTCGTCCGCACCATCGAGCACTACGGCGCCGTCAACGGCAGCGCGCTCGCCGCGGCCGTCACCTACTTCGCGTTCCTGTCGTTCTTCCCGATCCTGGCCCTGGCGTTCGCCATCTTCGGCCAGGTGGCGAAGGTCTACTCCAAGGCGGAGACGACGCTCGTCGACGCGGCCAACTCGGTGCTCCCCGGTCTGGTGGGCGGCGACAGCGGGGTCTCGCTGGAGACGCTCCAGTCGGCGGCACCCGGCATCTTCAGCGTCGGGATCCTGCTGACCCTCTACTCCGGACTCGGCTGGCTCTCAGGCATGCGCTCCGCGCTGATCGCGGTCTTCGAGGAGCCCGAGCGCGAGCAGCCGAACTTCGTCGTCGGCAAGGTGCGCGACGTGCTCGCGCTGCTCGCCCTCGGGGCCATCCTCGTCACCAGCGTCGCCGTGTCGGGCGTGGCCACCAAGCTGCTGAGGCCGATCCTCGACGCGCTCCAGCTCGGGGTCGTCGCGGGCGTCCTGTTCTGGGCCCTGGCGCTCGTCCTCGGCCTGGCGGCCAACGCCCTGCTCTTCTTCGCCTTCTTCCGCCTCCTCGCGCAGCCGAACACCCCCAGCCGCTCGCTCTGGTCGGGCGCGGTGTTCGGGGCGATCGGCTTCGAGGTCCTCAAGCAGCTCTCGACCTACCTCCTCAAGGCGACCGCCAGCTCCGACGCCTTCCAGGCCTTCGGCATCGCGCTCATCCTCGTCGTCTGGATCAACTACTTCTCCCGCGTCGTCGTGCTCGCCGCGGCCTGGGCGCAGACCTCTCCCGACGCCCGTGCCGCCCGCGCCGAGGCCGCGACCACCGACGCCATGCCCGAGGGCCCGCGGATCGACCTCGCGGCGGCAGCGGACGGCGTACGCGCGTCGGGCTCGCCCGCCTCGTCGCCTGCCTCCCCGCAGGCAGCCTTCGCGGCGGGGGCCGCGTCGATGCTCGGCCTGGTCGCGCTCGTACGCCGCCGCCGTTCCTGACGCTCGCCTCCTCGCGCCGCCCCGAGCGGTGCGTGAGGAGCATTCGGAGGTCCCGCTTCCCTCCTCAGCCACCGATGGTCCGGCGAGTCTGCGTGGACACGCCCGTCGGCGGTGAGTGAGGGGCATTCGTTCGGCACGGAATCCCCGCCACGCACCGCTCGAAGGCGCGCAGCTCATGTGCCACTAACCGCCCACACCTCCCTGCCACGGGGCGTTCTCCACAGGACTGCTGTACGGCGGTCGCGGCACGCGCAACAGCGAGGCGCAATGTCGAGATGAAGACCGTGCCTGACCGCTTCCGCAACGGCCCGATCCACCGTCGAGCTGCGCTGGCCGGCGGGGTGACTCGTGATGTCCTCGAGGGGGTCCAGTTCCGACGACTGCACGAAGCCGTGTACGTCCATCGCGATCACCACATGTCGTGGGCGGACCATGTCGAGGCAGCACTGTTGGCGCTGCCGGACACCGCGCGGACGACCGGCACGACGCGGCTGCGCCAGCTCGGGTTCGAGGTGGGGAGCGGGTGGCCGTTGCACTTCGTGGTGGAGGGTGACCTGCACCTCGCGCTGCATGACGTGGTCCTCCACCGCACCGTCAAGATGCCTCCGTGCGACGACGCGGGGGTGAGCCCCGAAGCAGCCTTCGTCGCGTTCTGTGCCGAATCGCGCCTGATGGACGCCATCAAGGTGGGCAGCTTGATGCTCAACAAGGAGGCGCTCGACCTGCACCTCCTCGACCAGATCCTGACCGAGGAGCAGTGGCGACGCGGCGTGGTCGAGACGTCGTACGTCCTGCCCTTCCTCGACGGTGGGTGCAGATCGATGGCCGAGGCGGAGCTGTTGACGCTCTTCGTCTTCGCCGGCTTGCCGGCCCCCGACGTCAACGTCACGATCGAGCTGGCGCCCGGGGTCGAGCTGACGCCTGACTTCCGGTTCGTCCAGTACGAACAGGTCGTCGAGTACGAAGGCGGTCAGCACCAGGACGACCGCGCACAGTACGTTGCCGACATCGACCGCTACGCGCTCTATCGCAGGCACGCAGTTCCCTACGAGCTGATCACCAAGGAGCGGATGCGCTCGCCGAAGGCCACCGTCCGGCTGGTGCACCAGGCCCTGGTCGCCCGTGGGTACGACGGTCCGCCGCCGGACTTCGGGGAGCAGTGGGACAGCCTGTTCCGACGCGTCGCCGACGTCGTACGCCTTCTGCGCGCCGCGTGAGCGGTGCGTGAGGGGGATCTGCCGGCGCGAATTGCCCCTCACGCACCGCTCGCGGGCGCGTCGTACGAAGACACCCGGGGTGGCGGTGCGTGAGGCGGATTCGGCGGTCTCGAAATCCTCCTCACGCACCGCTCCAAGGAAGCAGGGACGACGAAGGGCCGGGGGAGACCCCCCGGCCCTTCGTCGTACGCCGCTCAGTGACCGTGCTTGATGGCGGTGCGCAGGTCCTTGTTGAGCTGGGAGATCACGTCGAGCGGGATCTCCTTGGGGCAGGCAGCGGTGCAGGCACCGATGTTGGTGCAGCCGCCGAAGCCCTCGTGGTCGTGCTGGGCGACCATGTTGACCACGCGGCTGTCGCGCTCGGGCTGGCCCTGCGGGAGCTCGCCGAGGTGGGTGATCTTGGCACCCATGAACAGCGAGGCCGAGCCGTTGGGGCACGCCGCGACGCAGGCGCCGCAGCCGATGCAGGTGGCGACGTTGAACGCGCGCATGGCGTCGTCGCGCGGCACGGGCACCGAGTGGGCCTCGGGGGCCGAGCCGGTGTTGACCGAGATGTAGCCGCCCTGCTGGATGATGCGGTCGAACGCGCTGCGGTCGACGATCAGGTCCTTGACGACCGGGAACGCGTCGGAGCGCCACGGCTCGATGGTGATCGTCTCGCCGTCGGAGAACGAGCGCATGTGCAGCTGGCAGGTCGTGGTGACCTCCGGGCCGTGCGCCTCGCCGTTGATCATCAGACCGCAGGTGCCGCAGATGCCCTCGCGGCAGTCGGAGTCGAACGCGATCGGCTCCTCGCCCTTGTCGTTGAGCTGCTCGTTGAGCACGTCGAGCATCTCGAGGAACGACATGTCGGGGGACACCTCGGAGAGCTCGTAGGTGTGCATGGCACCCGCGCTCGTCGCGTCGGGCTGGCGCCAGATCTTCAGGGTCAGGTTCACTTGTAGCTCCGCTGCTTCATCTCGATGGCGGTGTAGACGAGGTCTTCCTTGTGCAGCACCGGCGCGGCGTCGTCGCCGGCCCACTCCCATGCCGAGACGTAGGCGTACTCGTCGTCGTGGCGCAGCGCCTCGCCGTCCTCGGTCTGCGACTCGGCGCGGAAGTGGCCGCCGCAGGACTCGCGGCGGTTGAGCGCGTCGATGCACATGAGCTCGCCGAGCTCGAAGAAGTCGGCCACACGACCGGCCTTCTCGAGCGACTGGTTGAGCGTCTCGGCGCTGCCGAGGACCTTCACGTTGCGGTAGAAGTCGTCCTTGAGCGAGCGGATGAGGTCGATGGCCTTCTTCAGCCCGTCCTCGCTGCGCTCCATGCCGCAGTACTCCCACATGATGTTGCCGAGCTCGCGGTGGTAGGAGTCGACGCTGCGGGTGCCGTTGACCGACAGGAAGTGGTCGATGCGGCCCTTGACCGACTCACGGGCCTCGACGACCGCCGGGTGGTCCTCGGAGATCTCCTCGAACGGGCCGTCGGCGAGGTAGTCGCGGATGGTGTGGGGGAGCACGAAGTAGCCGTCGGCCAGGCCCTGCATCAGCGCCGAGGCGCCGAGGCGGTTGGCGCCGTGGTCGGAGAAGTTGGCCTCACCGGTCACGAACAGGCCGGGGATCGTGGACTGCAGGTCGTAGTCGACCCACAGCCCGCCCATGACGTAGTGCACCGCGGGGTAGATGCGCATCGGCACCTCGTAGGGGTTCTCACCCGTGATCCGCTCGTACATGTCGAGGAGGTTGTCGTACTTCTCCTCCACGCCCGCACGGCCGAGCCGCTCGATCGCGGCGGCGAAGTCGAGGTAGACACCACGGCGTACGCCGTCGACCTCGGGGCCGACGCCGCGACCCTCGTCGCACATGTTCTTGGCCGCGCGCGAGGCGATGTCGCGCGGGACCAGGTTGCCGAAGGAGGGGTAGATCCGCTCCAGGAAGTAGTCGCGGTCCTCCTCGGGGATGTCGCGCGGGTCCTTCTCGCAGTCGGCCTGGTTCTTCGGCACCCAGATGCGACCGTCGTTGCGCAGCGACTCCGACATCAGCGTCAGCTTGGACTGGTGCGAGCCGGAGACCGGGATGCAGGTGGGGTGGATCTGCGTGAAGCACGGGTTGGCCATGTAGGCGCCCTTGCGGTGCGCACGCCACGCGGCGGTGACGTTGCAGCCCATCGCGTTGGTGGAGAGGTAGAAGACGTTGCCGTAGCCGCCCGAGGCGAGCACGACGACGTCGGCGATGTGGGTCTCGATCTCGCCGGTGACCATGTCGCGGGCGATGATGCCGCGCGCCTTGCCGTCGACCGTGACGAGCTCGAGCATCTCGTGGCGGGTGTAGGTCTCCACGGTGCCGGCGGCGACCTGGCGCTCGAGCGCCTGGTAGGCACCGATCAGCAGCTGCTGGCCGGTCTGGCCGCGGGCGTAGAAGGTGCGCGAGACCTGCACGCCGCCGAAGGAGCGGTTGTCGAGCAGGCCGCCGTACTCGCGGGCGAACGGGACGCCCTGCGCGACGCACTGGTCGATGATGTTCGTGCTGACCTCGGCCAGGCGGTAGACGTTGGACTCGCGCGAGCGGTAGTCGCCGCCCTTCACGGTGTCGTAGAAGAGGCGGTGGACCGAGTCGCCGTCCTCCTTGTAGTTCTTCGCGGCGTTGATGCCGCCCTGGGCCGCGATCGAGTGGGCGCGGCGCGGGGAGTCCTGGTAGCAGAAGGACTTCACCCGGTAGCCGGCCTCGCCGAGCGTGGCCGCGGCCGACGCGCCCGCCAGGCCGGTGCCGACGATGATGATCGACAGCTTGCGGCGGTTGGCCGGGTTGACCAGGCGCGCCTCGAACTTGCGGTTCTGCCAGCGCTCGGCGATCGGGCCGTCGGGCGCCTTGGTGTCGACGACCGGGTCGCCGGGCGTGTAGTAGCCGACGGCGTCGTCGTAGTCACCGTCGAGGAATCCCGACGGCGAGGCCTCGGCCGAGGTGACGGTGTCGGGCATGTCCATGTCGTGGCTCACGAGTCTGCAGACCCCTTACTTGGTGATGACGCCGGCGAGGACACCGAGCGGGACGAGGGAGAAGCCGACCGTGACGATCAGCGCGATGACGAAGCCGACCGTCTTGGCCCGCTGGCGCTTGGCCGCGGTGCCGGTCCAGCCGAGTGTCTGGGCGGCGCTCCAGACGCCGTGGTGCAGGTGGGCGCCGAGCGCCAGCATGGCGGCGATGTAGATGAGGGTCAGCCACCACACGTCGAAGGTGTCGACGAGCAGGTTGTAGGGGTCGTTGGTCGCCCCGCCCTGCACGTTGACCTTGCCGATGGTGAAGTTGAGCAGGTGCCAGACGAGGAACAGGAAGATCGTCAGGCCGCCCCAGCGCATGAGCAGGCTGGCGCGGGTGGCTCCGGTCTGCTTCTTCACGACGTACTTCGTGGTGCGGGCCCGCGCCGCGCGGCGCCAGAGCACCACGGCGCAGTAGACGTGCACCACGAGAGCGGCGATGAGGCCGACGCGCAGGATCCACAGCAGGCCCTCGTGCGGGAGCATCGGCTCGCCGATCTCACGCAGGTGCTCGGCGTACTCGTTGAACGCGTTGTGCCCGGCGAACGCCTTGAGGTTGCCGTACATGTGCGCCAGCACGAAGCCCAGGAAGATGATGCCGCTGATCGCCATGCCGAGCTTCAGCGCGATGGTCGTGCGGGAGGCCCGGGCGCCCTTCACCAGGGTCGGAGCGTTCCCTCGAGAGTCTTTGAGTTGGGTTGCCACGAGAGCACGGTAGCGCGGGGCTCCCACGCTCGACGCGCCGAGGCCGTGTGACGTTTTCCTTGGCGCGTTGTCTTCCGCTGGACTGTGACACACGCCATAGTCGCCTGTGTCGCCCGGACGCCGTTCCGGACCCTCTGGAGGACGTATGCCGACGACCGACCGCGGAGTGACCAGCCCGGGCCGTGCACGCATCGAGGAGCGCACGCTGCGCCGCGACAGGTGGTGGCTGCAGCCGCTGGCGACGTTCGTGGTGTTCTCGGGCTTCGTCGTGTTCGCGACCATCCGCGCCTTCATGGGCCGCGACTACTACGCCGAGCCCTACCTCTCGCCGTTCTACTCGCCGTGCCTGGGCGACTGCGTCGAGGGGGCCTCCGACTTCGGCCAGCCCTTCGGCTGGTGGCCGCTGTCGGCGGCGCTGCTCATCCTGGTCTTCCCGCTGGGCTTCCGGATGACCTGCTACTACTACCGCAAGGCCTACTACCGCGCGTTCTGGCTGAGCCCGCCCGCGTGCGCCGTCGCCGAGCCCCACGGGTCCTACTCCGGCGAGAGCCGGCTGCCGCTCCTGCTGCAGAACGCCCACCGCTACTTCTGGTACGCCGCGGTGCTGGTCGGGCTGGTGCTCACCTACGACGTGCTGCTCGCCTTCCGCCCGATGCCGGGCCGGTACGCCGTCGGTGACGGCGAGACGAGCGGGGTCCACATGGGCCTCGGCACGCTGCTGATGCTCGCCAACGTCGTGCTCATCTGGCTCTACACGCTCTCGTGCCACTCGTGCCGCCACGTCGTGGGCGGCCGGCTGCGCCACTTCTCCAAGCACCCGGTCCGCTACCGGCTCTGGACGTGGGTCTCGCGGCTCAACACCAGCCACGGCCGGTGGGCGTGGTACTCGCTGTTCTCCGTCGCGGTCGTCGACTTCTACATCTTCCTGCTCGCCACCGGCACGATCCAGGATCTGAGGTTCTTCTAGATGACGGACATGAGCGCCGCCAACGGCCGGCACCCGATGACCGGCAACGAGCTGTCCGGCGAGGCGGCCGGCGGCATGGAGCGCCACGACTACGACGTCGTGGTGGTCGGTGCGGGTGGCGCGGGGCTGCGCGCCGCGATCGCGGCCCACGAGGCGGGAGCGCGCACGGCCATCGTGTGCAAGTCGCTGCTCGGCAAGGCCCACACGGTCATGGCCGAGGGCGGCATCGCCGCGGCGATGGGCAACCGCTGGCCCGAGGACAACTGGGAGGTCCACTTCCGCGACACCATGCGCGGCGGGAAGATGCTCAACAACTGGCGCATGGCCCAGCTCCACGCCCAGGAGGCGCCCGAGCGGGTGCAGGAGCTCGAGGACTGGGGCGCGCTCTTCGACCGCACCGACGACGGGCTGATCTCGCAGCGCGACTTCGGCGGCCACAAGTACGCCCGGCTCGCGCACGTCGGCGACCGCACTGGGCTCGAGATGATCCGCACGCTGCAGCAGCGGGCGGTGGCGCTCGGCATCGACGTCTTCATGGAGTGCACGGTCACCGACGTGTTCAGGGACGGCGACAAGGTCGCGGGAGCCTTCGCCTACTGGCGCGAGTCGGGCCGCTTCATCGTCTTCGACGCCCCGTCCGTGATCCTCGCGACCGGCGGCATCGGCAAGTCCTTCAAGGTCACCTCGAACTCGTGGGAGTACACCGGCGACGGCCACGCGCTCGCCATGCGCGCGGGCGCGAGCCTCATCAACATGGAGTTCGTGCAGTTCCACCCGACCGGCATGGTCTGGCCGCCGTCGGTGAAGGGGCTGCTCGTCACGGAGTCGGTGCGCGGCGACGGCGGCATCCTGAAGAACTCCGAGGGCAAGCGCTTCATGTTCGACTACATCCCCGAGTTCTTCAGGGCCGAGACGGCCGACACGGTCGAGGAGGCCGATGCCTGGTACGACGACAAGAAGAACAACCGGCGGCCGCCCGAGCTGCTGCCGCGCGACGAGGTGGCGCGCGCGATCAACTCCGAGATCAAGGCCGGCCGCGGCACGCCGCACGGCGGGATCTACCTCGACATCGCCTCACGGCGTACGCCCGAGTTCATCCGCAAGCGGTTGCCGTCGATGTACCACCAGTTCAAGGAGCTCGCCGACGTCGACATCACCGCCGAGCCGATGGAGATCGGCCCGACGTGCCACTACGTGATGGGCGGGGTCGAGGTCGACGCCGACACCCAGGAGAGCGCGGTCACCGGGCTCTACGCGGTGGGGGAGTGCTCGGGCGGCATGCACGGCTCCAACCGGCTGGGCGGCAACTCCCTCGGTGACCTGCTGGTCTTCGGCAAGCGCGCCGGGGAGCACGCCTCGACGTACGCCGCCTCGCTGGCCGGCGCGCGGCCGCGGGTCGACGAGGCCGACGTGAGGGCCGCGCAGGCCAGCGCGCTCGCTCCCTTCGAGGTGGAGGGCGGCGAGAACCCGTACACGATCCAGTCCGACCTGCAGCAGTCGATGAACGACCTGGTCGGCATCATCCGCACCCGCGCCGAGCTCGAGGAGTCGCTGGACGCGATCGAGGTCTTCAAGCAGCGCGCGGCGACGATGGTCGTGGAGGGCCACCGGCAGTACAACCCCGGCTGGCACCTCGCGCTCGACCTGCGCAACATGCTCATCGTCAGCGAGTGCATCGCCAGGGCCGCGCTTGCCCGCGAGGAGTCGCGCGGCGGGCACACCCGCGACGACTTCCCGGGGCCGGACCCGGAGTGGGGCACCAAGAACCTCGTGGTGAACCTCAACGAGGCGGGCACGGGCGTCGACCTCCACGAGAAGCCGTTGCCCGAGATGCCCGAGGAGCTGAAGGGGTACTTCGCATGAGTTATGTGCTCAAGCTGCGGATCTGGCGCGGCGACAAGGACGGCGGCGAGGTCAAGGACTACCCCGTCGAGGTCTCCGAGGGCGAGGTGGTGCTCGACGCGATCCACCGGGTGCAGGGCACCCAGGCCGGCGACCTGGCCGTGCGGTGGAACTGCAAGGCCGGCAAGTGCGGCTCGTGCAGCGCCGAGGTCAACGGACGCCCGCGGCTGATGTGCATGTGCCGGCTCTCGGACTTCGCGGAGGACGAGACGATCACCGTCACGCCGATGCGCACCTTCCCGGTGATCCGCGACCTGGTGACCGACGTGTCGTTCAACTACGAGAAGGCCAAGCAGCTGCCGTCGGCACAGCTGGGGCCGCGCGATCCCGACGGCAAGCGACGGATGGCGCAGGTCGACGTCGAGCGTGGCCAGGAGTTCCGCAAGTGCATCGAGTGCTTCCTGTGCCAGGACGTGTGCCACGTCGTGCGCGACCACGAGGACAACAAGGAGTCCTTCGCGGGCCCGCGCTTCTTCCTGCGCTACGCCGAGCTCGACATGCACCCGCTCGACACCCACGACCGGCGCGAGCTCGCCCAGGGCGCGGCCGGCCTCGGGATGTGCAACATCACCAAGTGCTGCACCGAGGTCTGCCCGGAGGGCATCAAGATCACCGACAACGCGATCATCCCGATGAAGGAGCGCGTCGTGGACAAGAAGTTCGACCCGCTCGTCTGGCTGGGCGACAAGATCGGTCTGCGCAACAAGGACAACGAGGGCCGCACCGAGCCGTGAGACCTATCCCATAGGTCGCGGCGGTGTCGGCGCGGTGACGCTCGCCATATCCTGCGCTCATGACCGACCTTGAGGGTGGACTCGACGAGCCCGAGGAGCTGCAGCCGGCCGAGGGCACGCTGCGCCTGGTGGGCGAGCACGACACCTACGACGCCGGAGCGTGGGAGGCCGCGACCGCGGCGGTGCTGCGCAAGGCGCGCCGCCTCTCCGAGGACGCCCCCGACTCCGACGTGTGGTCCGCGCTGACGCGCACCACCCTCGACGGGATCGCCGTCGCGCCGATCGGCCAGCAGTCCGACCTCGACGGCCTCGCCACAGCCGGGCGCCCGCAGCGCGCCGGCGCCTGGGACGTACGCACCCAGGTGGAGGTCATCGACGACAAGGCGGCCAACGAGGCCGTGCTGCAGGACCTGGAGAACGGCGCCACCTCGGTGCTGCTGCACCTCGACGGGGAGTCCGCCCACGACTGGGCCACCGTGCTCCACGGGGTGCTGCTCGACCTCGCGCCCGTGGTGCTCGACCGCCCCTCGACCGGGCAGGTCGAGGCGTTCGCCTCCTTCCTCGAAGGAGTCGACGGAGCCCTGCACCCGGGGACCAACCTCTCCCTCGACCTGCAGACGCTCGAGATGCTCCCCGCAGGCGCGAGCGACGATGCGGCCGCAGCACGCGACCTCCTCGCGCCCCTCGCCCGCCGGGCCTTCCAGCTCGGGGTGCGGGCGCTCGTCGTGGACGGCACCGCCCTGCACGACGAGGGCGCCAGCGACGCCCAGGAGCTGGGCTGGGCGGTGGCCACCGGCGTCGCCTACCTCCGGCTGCTGGCCGACGCCGGCTTCTCCGTCGAGCACGCCGCCCGCCTGGTGGAGTTCCGCCTCGCCGCGACCGACGAGCAGCTCACGACGATCGCCAAGCTCCGCGCGGCTCGCCGGCTCTGGGCACGGGTCCTCGAGGCCAGCGGGGTCGAGGGCGACGCGTCGATGGTGCTCCACGCGGTCACCAGCCGTCCGATGACCAGTGCGCGCGACCCCTGGGTCAACATGCTGCGCGGCACCGTCGCGGCGTTCGCCGCCGGTGTCGGCGGAGCCGACGCGGTCACGGTCGTGCCCTTCGACGAGCCCCTCGGGCTGCCCGACGCGCTCGGGCGCCGCGTCGCGCGCAACACCTCGTCGCTGCTCATCGAGGAGTCGCACGTCGCCGCGGTCGCCGACCCGGCCGGCGGCTCCTACGCCGTCGAGAAGCTCACCGACGACCTCGCCGCCGCCGGGTGGGCCGAGCTCGGCCGCGCCGAGTCCGCCGGGGGCGCGCTGACCGACGAGGCGCGCGCGGCGGTGAAGGAGCGCGTGAAGGAGGTGGCCGCGGCGCGCGACGCCCAGGTCGCCGACCGGTCCCGCCCGCTGACCGGTGTCTCGGAGTTCCCCGACCTCGCCGAGGCGCTGCCCGAGCGCGAGCACCTGTCGCACCGCCACGTCCGTCGCTACGGCTGGGCCTACGAGGACATGCGGGCCGCGCCCGCGCCCCGCCCGGTCTTCCTGGCCACGATGGGCCCGATCGCCGCGCACACCGCGCGCGCCACCTTCGCCACCAACCTGCTCGCCGCCGGCGGCGTCGCCGTCGAGGCGGCCGGTGCCACCGACGGCGTCGCGGCCGTGACGGCGGCCTACGCCGGCCAGCCCGTGGTGTGCCTGGCCGGCACCGACGCGGCGTACGCCGAGTGGGGCGGCGACCTCGTCGCCGCGCTGCGGGCGGCAGGAGCGACGTACGTCGTGCTGGCGGGCAAGCCGGGGGAGCGGACGATCACCGACGTCGACGACTCGTGTGCCATGGGGGTGGACGCCCTGGGCTTCCTCGCCCGGATCCGAGAGGAGCTCTCGAAGTGAGCATCCCGAAGAACTTCGCCGACGTGGACCTCAGCGCGGGTCTCGTGACGGGACTCCGTCCCTCCTCGACCAGCGATGGCGCGGCTGAGCCGTGGACGAGCCCGGAGGGCATCGACATCCTGCCGGTCTACGGCCCCGAGCACCTCGAGGGCCTGGACGGCCTCGACACGTGGCCCGGCATCGCGCCGTTCCTGCGCGGGCCCTACCCGACGATGTACACCACCCAGCCGTGGACGATCCGGCAGTACGCCGGATTCTCCACCGCAGAGGAGTCCAACGCCTTCTACCGCCGCAACCTCGCGGCCGGGCAGAAGGGCCTGAGCGTCGCCTTCGACCTCGCCACCCACCGCGGCTACGACTCCGACCACCCGCGCGTGCGCGGCGACGTCGGCATGGCGGGCGTGGCGATCGACTCGATCTACGACACACGCACCCTCTTCGACGGCATCCCGCTCGACGAGATGTCGGTGTCGATGACCATGAACGGCGCCGTGCTGCCCGTGCTCGCGCTCTACATCGCGGCGGCCGAGGAGCAGGGGGTGAAGCCGGAGCAGCTCGCGGGGACCATCCAGAACGACATCCTCAAGGAGTTCATGGTCCGCAACACCTACATCTACCCGCCGGCGCCGAGCATGCGGATCATCAGCGACATCTTCGCCTACACCTCGCAGAAGATGCCGCGCTTCAACTCCATCTCGATCTCCGGCTACCACATCCAGGAGGCCGGGGCCACGGCCGACCTCGAGCTGGCCTACACGCTGGCCGACGGCGTGGAGTACATCCGCGCCGGCCTCGGCACCGGCATGACGATCGACCAGTTCGCGCCGCGGCTCAGCTTCTTCTGGGCCATCGGGATGAACTTCTTCATGGAGGTCGCCAAGATGCGCGCGGCCCGGGCGCTCTGGGCGCGCCTGGTCGACGACTTCGACCCGAAGAACCCCAAGTCGCGCTCGCTGCGCACCCACAGCCAGACCTCGGGCTGGTCGCTGACCGCGCAGGACGTCTTCAACAACGTCGGGCGCACCTGCATCGAGGCGATGGCCGCCACCCAGGGCCACACGCAGTCGCTGCACACCAACGCCCTCGACGAGGCGATCGCGCTGCCCACCGACTTCTCCGCACGCATCGCCCGCAACACCCAGCTGCTGCTGCAGCAGGAGAGCGGCACCACGCAGGTGATCGACCCGTGGGCCGGCTCCTACTACGTCGAGAAGCTCACCCACGACCTCGCCGAGCGCGCCTGGGCCCACATCCAGGAGGCCGAGCGGGCCGGCGGCATGGCGGCGGCGATCGAGCAGGGCATCCCGAAGATGCGCATCGAGGAGGCGGCCGCGCGCACGCAGGCGCGCAT
The DNA here is from genome assembly GCF_001428125.1 of Nocardioides sp. Soil774. GTDB lineage: Bacteria > Actinomycetota > Actinomycetes > Propionibacteriales > Nocardioidaceae > Nocardioides. Next base: position 165,478 of record NZ_LMSM01000010.1, read on the forward strand.
CGACGCAGGCACCCAGAAGGTCATCGGCGTCAACACCTACCGCCTCGCCGCGGAGGACAAGCTCGACGTGCTGCGCGTCGACAACGACGACGTCTACCGCCAGCAGGTCGCCAAGCTCGAGCGGCTGCGCGCCGAGCGCGACGACGACGACGTACGCCGCACGCTGGAGGCGCTGACCGCCTCCGCCGAGCGCGGACCGGTCGGCGGAGGCTCCCTCGACGGCAACCTCCTCGCGCTGGCCGTCGACGCGGCCCGGGCCAAGGCGACGGTGGGCGAGATCTCGGACGCGCTGGAGAAGGTCTACGGCCGCCACCAGGCGGTGATCCGTACGATCAGCGGCGTGTACCGCGACGAGGCAGGCACCGCCGAGGGGACCAAGGTCGCCGCGGTGCTGAAGGCCACCGAGGAGTTCGAGGCCGAGGAGGGCCGCCGCCCGCGCATCCTGGTCGCCAAGATGGGCCAGGACGGCCACGACCGCGGCCAGAAGGTCGTGGTCACCGCCTTCGCCGACCTCGGCTTCGACGTCGACGTGGGCCCGCTGTTCTCCACGCCCGAGGAGGTCGCGCAGCAGGCGGTCGACGCCGACGTGCACATCGTCGGTGTCTCGTCGCTGGCCGCCGGCCACCTCACGCTCCTGCCCGCGCTCAAGCAGGCGCTGGCCGACCAGGGTCGCCCGGACATCATGATCGTCATCGGGGGCGTGATCCCGCCCGACGACGTGGAGACGCTGAAGGAGATGGGCGCCGCCGCGGTGTTCCTGCCCGGCACCGTGATCGCCGAGTCGGCGCTCGACCTGCTGGCCAGGCTGCGGGAGCAGTCGGGCGACTGATGCCCCGTCCGGTCGACGTCGACGCCCTCGTCGCGGGCGTGCGGGAGGGCCAGCGTGCCGCGGTCTCGCGCGCCATCACGCTGGTGGAGTCGTCGCGCCCCGAGCACCGGGTGGCCGCCCGCAAGCTGCTCACGGAGCTCGCCGCGGAGGCCCTCCCGCTCGCCACCCGCGTCGGCATCTCCGGGGTGCCCGGGGTCGGCAAGTCCACCTTCATCGAGAGCCTCGGCGGCCGGCTCACGGCCGCCGGGCACCGCGTCGGCGTGCTCGCCGTCGACCCGTCGTCGGTGCGCACCGGGGGATCGGTGCTGGGCGACAAGACCCGCATGTCCACGCTCGCGGTCGACCCGCGCGCCTTCATCCGGCCCTCGCCGACCGCCGGCACGCTCGGCGGCGTCGCGCGCGCCACGACCCAGGCGATGCTCGTGCTCGAGGCGGCCGGCCACGACGTGGTGCTCGTCGAGACCGTCGGCGTGGGCCAGTCGGAGGTGACGGTCGCGGGCATGGTCGACACGTTCCTCTTCCTCACGATCGCGCGCACCGGCGACCAGCTCCAGGGCATCAAGAAGGGCATCCTCGAGATCGCCGACGTGGTCGCGGTCAACAAGGCCGATGGCGAGCACGAGGCCGACGCCCGCGTGGCGGCCCGCGAGCTCGCGGGTGCCCTGCGCCTGGTGCGCGGGCACGCCGAGTGGGCCCCGCCGGTGGTCACCTGCTCGGCCCTGACCGGCGCCGGCGTCGACGACGTCTGGCAGCGCGTCGCGGAGCACCGCGAGCACCTCGGGACCGACGGGCTGGCGCGCAAGCGCGCCGAGCAGCAGCTGGAGTTCACCTGGGCGCTGGTGCGCGACGAGCTCGCCCAGCGGCTGCGCACCTCGCCGGGCGTGGCGGCGGTGCGCGACGACGTACGACGGGCGGTGCTGTCCGGCGAGCTGCCTGCCCCGCTGGCCGCGGACCGGCTGCTCGCGGCCTACGACGCCGACGCGACCTAGACTGGGAGGGTTATGCCTGAATCCCTCCCCGCCTCGTCTGCCACCTCTGTCATCGCCGAGACCGTCGACAAGTACGCCGACGAGCTCGTCGGCCTGCGCCGCGACCTGCACGCCCACCCCGAGCTGAGCTGGGCCGAGCACCGCACCTCCGACAAGGTCGTGTCCGCCCTCGAGGACGCCGGCTGGGACATCACCCGGCCCGAGGGCGGGGGAGTCCTGGCCGAGATCGGGCACGGCGGCGCGCTGGTGGCGCTCCGTGCCGACCTCGACGCACTGCCGGTCGACGACCTGATCTCCGACCCGTGGAGGAGCACCAACCCGGGCGTCGCGCACGCCTGCGGCCACGACGTCCACACCGCAGGCCTCGTCGGGGCAGGCCTCGCGCTCGCCGAGGTGGCCACCCGGGGCATGCTGCCCGGCCGGGTCCGGCTGCTCTTCCAGCCGGCCGAGGAGGTCATGCCCGGAGGCGCGCTGCACCTGATCTCCAGCGGCGCGCTCGAGGGGGTCTCGCACGTCTTCGGCCTGCACTGCGACCCGAGTCTCGACGTCGGGCGGATCGGCCTGCGCGAGGGCCCGCTGACCGGCGCCGCCGACGCGCTCACCGTGCGCCTGATCGGCAAGGGCGGCCACACCTCGCGGCCCCACCTCACCGAGGACCTCACCTTCGCCCTCGGCAAGGTCATCACCGAGCTCCCCGCCATCCTCAGCCGCCGCCTCGACCCCCGCGCCGGGGTCAGCGTGGTGTGGGGCATGGTGCGCGCGGGCTCTGCCCACAACGTCATCCCGCACACCGGTGTCGTGGCCGGCACGGTCCGGATGCTCGACGCCGTCGCCTGGGCCGACGCCGAGCACCTCATCCGCCAGCTGATCACCGCGATCGTCGCGCCCTACAGCGTGACCGCCGAGGTCACCTACCAGCGCGGCGTCCCGCCGGTGGTCAACCACGAGGTGTCGACCGGTCTGCTCGGCACCGCGCTCGACCGCGTCCTGGGCCCGCAGGGACACGTCTCGACCACGCAGAGCCTGGGCGGCGAGGACTTCGGGTGGTTCCTCGACTCGGTGCCCGGCGCGATGGCACGGCTGGGCACGCGCACGCCCGGCGGAGCGACGTACGACCTGCACCAGGGCAACCTGCGCATCGACGAGGCGGCGACCGGCATCGCCGCGCGCGTGCTGGCCGAGGTGGCCGTCACCGCCCTCTCAGCGCTCTGAGCAGCCCCCGAGGGGCAGCCCGAAGGTGAACGTGCTGCCCTCGCCGAGCGCCGACGAGACCTGCATGCGGCCGTCCATCAGCTGGACGAGCGCGCGGCAGATGGCCAGGCCGAGACCGATGCCGCGCCGCGAGCTGACGGTGTAGCGGTCGGCCTGCATGAAGGGCTCGAAGAGCTCGTCGACGTGCGCCGCCGAGATGCCGGCGCCGGTGTCGGTGACGATGAACTCCACCCACGCCTCCGTGGCGTGGGCGTCGCCGGGGTCGGGGGCCGGGGGCCGCGCGCGGACCCGCAGCTCCACCCCGCCGTGCTCGGTGAAGGTGATGGCGTTCTGCACCAGGTGGCTGACGACCTGGGCGATCCGGCGGGGGTCCGCGACCGCCGTGGCGGGCACCGAGTCGTCGACGGAGACCGTCATCGTCAGGCCACGCGCGTGGGCCATCGGCCCGGCCCACTGCGCCACGTCGTCGACGAGCTCGCGCACGACGAACGGCGTGGGGTGCAGCACCGTCTGGTGCGCCTCGAGGCCGGAGAACTCGAGCAGGTCGTCGACCAAGTGGACCAGGCGCTGGCTGGAGCGGTGGACCATGTCGACGAAGTGGGCCGGCTCCGCCTCGAGGTCGGAGGCCATGAGCAGGTCGGTGGCGCCGATGAGGGCGGCGAGCGGGGTGCGCACCTCGTGGCTGACCGTGGCCAGGAAGAGGGTCTTGGCGAGGTTGGCCTCCTCGAGCTCGCGCACGAGCCGCTTCGCCTCGGTGATGTCCTCGGTGACCCCGTGCACGCCGATGATCTCGCCGCCCACGATCAGGGGGATGGCGGTGCACCGGATGTGGAGGACCTCCCCGTCGACCCGCACCACCCGAGCCTCGACCACCCGCGGGTCGCCGGCCATGGCGTCGTCGAAGGCGCCCTGGATGACGTGCAGGTCGTCGGGGTGGATGACCGCGGCGAAGTGCACCTGCCGCATCTCCTCGAGGGTGAGCCCGGTCATCTCGAGCGCCAGGGGGTTGGCGTCGGTGTAGTAGCCCTGGGCGTCCACCGAGTAGGTCGCGTGGGGGTGGTGGGTGAAGAACGACGCGTAGCGCTCGCTCGTGTCCACCCTCGTGCCCGTGTCGTCCATCGGACCTCCCCCTCGTGCGCGGTGCGGCCCCGGTCGCCCCGGGCGCGGTCCAGTAGACCATGCGGCAGAGGGGCCCGGTGCAGACGCACCGAGCCCCTCTGCGGGTCCGTCGTCAGGACGGGGTCGTCACTGTTGTCGGTAGGGGACGCCGTCGGCCGCGGGGGGCCGCGAGCGGCCGACGAGGCCCGCCACCGCGAAGATCGTGATGACGTAGGGCAGGCTCAGCAGGAGCTGCGGTGGGATCTGCGCGCCGATGGACGACAGCACACCTGCGAGGTTCTGGGCGAACCCGAAGAGCAGCGCTGCCAGGGTGGCGCGGATCGGGTCCCACTTGCCGAAGATCACGGCCGCCAGCGCGATGTAGCCGGCGCCGCCGGTCATCTCGCGGTTGAAGCCCGACACCGAGACGAGGCTGTAGTAGGCGCCACCGAGACCGGCGATCGCGCCCGCGAGCAGGATCGTGCGGTAGCGGGTGCGGTTGACCTTGATGCCCACGGTGTCGGCGGCCTTGGGGTGCTCACCGACCGCGCGGACCCGCAGGCCCCAGCGGGTGCGGTAGAGCGACCACGCCACCAGGGCGACGATCACGTAGAGCACGTAGACCAGTGCCGGCTGACGGAAGAAGATCGGACCGATCAGCGGGATGTCGCCCAGGAGCGGGATCGGCAGTGCGCGCATCCGCTCGGGGGAGTTCAGCGACTCGGCGTTGGGCGTGAGCACCTGGCGGAACAGGAAGTTGGTCAGGCCCACCACCAGCACGTTGAGCACGACGCCGACGATGACCTGGTCGACGAAGTAGGTGATCGCGAACAGGCCCAGGACCAGGGCGATGAGGGCACCGGCGACGGTGGCGGCCACCAGGCCGGCCCACGGCGAACCGGTCAGCGAGGCCGTGATCGACGCGGCGAAGGCCCCGAAGAGCAGCTGCCCGTCGATGGCGATGTTGACCACGCCCGCACGCTCGCCGAGCACGCCGCCCAGCGCGCCGAAGACCAGCGGGATGGCCAGCGCGATCGCGCCGGCGAGCAGGCTGACGATGGAGATCCGGCTGCCGGCCGCCTCCCAGCTGAGGAAGCCGAGCATCCACGCGAGCGCGAAGACGATCGGCAGCCAGAGCGGCTGGTGGGAGCGGGCCAGCATGCGGCGTACGGCCTCGGCGGTCAGGGCGAGGCACACCACCAGCATGATCCACGCCGTGGCCGAGGAGGGCAGGACGGCGTCGGGCAGCTTGGCGAAGTCGCTGTCGACGGCCAGGCGGAACGTGGTGTCACCGGAGCGCGACGTCGTGAGGAGACGCAGGCCGAGGAGGAGCGTGACCACCGCGAGGATGGTCGGCACCTTGCGCGTGCCGGCCTTCCTGGTCGGGGCGACGGCCGGATCGGGCGCGAGCCCTCCGGTGTCGGGGGTCGGGTGGTCCGTCGTGGTGCTCACTTGGCCTCCTGGGCGGGGAGCCGGAAGATCGCGCGCACCAGGGGCGGGGCGGCGAGGAAGAGGACGATCAGCGACTGGACCACCAGCACGAGGTCGACGGAGATGTTCTCCGAGGCCTGCATGGTGAAGCCGCCGGCCTTGAACGCGCCGAACAGGATGCCGGCGGCGAGGATGCCGAGCGGGCGCGAGCGTCCGAGCAGCGCGACCGTGATCGCGTCGAAGCCGATGCCGGCGTCGATGTCGACCGAGACGCCACTGGTGACGGTGCCGAGCACCTGGTTGACGCCGGCGAGGCCGAGGAGCGCACCGCCCAGCATCATCACGACGGTGTAGGTGCGCCCGACGTTGATGCCGGAGGCGCGGGCAGCGCGTGGGTTCTCGCCGACGGCGCGGATGCGGTAGCCGAGGGTGGAGCGGTTGAGCAGCCACCACACCACGGCGACGGCGACCAGCGCGATCACGAAGCCGAGGTGCAGGTTGAAGCGGTCTCCCAGCACCTTGGGCAGGATCGCGGTGTCTTTCATCGGCGGCGACTTGGGGTTGACCGAGCCCGGGGTGGCGAGCAGCCACTCCTTCGTGAGGGCCCAGAACACGAAGTAGTAGGCGACGTAGTTGAGCATGATCGTGACGATCACCTCGTGCGCGCCGGTGCGGGCCTTGAGCAGGCCGGCCAGGCCGCCCCACAGGGCGCCGAACAGCATGCCGACGGCGATGGCGAGCGGCAGGTGGATGATCATCGGCAGGTCGAACCGGAACCCGATCCAGGCGGCCGCGCCACCGGCGAGCAGCATCTGGCCGCGGCCACCGATGTTGAACATCGCAGCGCGGAACGCCAGGCCGACGCCGAGCCCGCCGAGGATCAGGGGGCCGGCGAACTTGAGGGTCTCGGTCAGCGGGCGCCACTGCTGCGCGGGGTCGGTGACGAGGTTGTTGTAGACCGCGCCGCGGAACATCGCGCTGTAGGCGCCGGAGACGGCGTTCCACACCGCGCTGAAGAAGTCGGAGGGTCGAGCAGTGATGTAGCTGAGCGTGTCGCGCACGCCCTGGTCGGTCGCGGCGATCATCACCGAGCCGACGAAGACGGCGAGGAACACAGCGAGCACGCCGGCGAGCGCGTCGCCGGAGACGATCTCGTGCAGCACTGACCGCGAGCGCTCTTCCCGGGCCGCGCTGGCGTCCTCGGCGACGTGGACGTCCGTGGCGTCGGGGCCTGACGCGGGGGCCTCGTCCTGCTTCACCGACGAGGGCTGGTCGGTGGGCTTGTCGTCGGGCTGGGGCTTGTCGGTCTCGCTCATGCGACCACGTCCTTCAGGTCCTTCGGGCGTTCGCCGGTCATCATGAGGCCCAGGGTCTGGCGCGGGGTGTCGGCCGGGACGACGCCGACGACCTTGCCGCGGTAGAGCACCATGATGCGGTCGGCGAGCGCGACCACCTCGTCGAGCTCGGTGGAGACCACCAGGACGGGGATGCCGCTGTCGCGGGTCGCGACGATCTGCTTGTGGATGAACTCGATCGAGCCCACGTCGACGCCGCGGGTGGGCTGGGCCGCGACGAGCAGGCGCAGCTCGCGCGAGAGCTCGCGGGCCACGACGACCTTCTGCTGGTTGCCGCCCGAGAGGTTGGCGGCCAGCGAGTCGATGTCGCGCGCGCGGACGTCGTACTCCTTGAGCTTCTTCTCCGCGAAGTCACGCAGCGCGCTGATGCGCAACGAGCCGTTCTTCACGAACGGCGACCTGAAGCTGCGGTTGAGCATGAGGTTCTCGGCGATGGTGAAGCCCGGCACGAGGCCGTCGACCTGCCGGTCCTCTGGGATGAACCCGACACCGGCGTCGAGGATCTTGCGCGTCGAACGGCCGACCAGCTCCACGCCGTCGAGCTCGATCGAGCCGTGCACGTCGTCCTGGAGGCCGAGGAGGGCCTCGGTCAGCTCGGTCTGGCCGTTGCCCTGCACGCCGGCGACGGCGAGCACCTCGCCCGCCCGGATGGTGAAGCTCAGGCCGTCGACGTGCGTGTGGCCCGCGGCGTCGACGACACGCAGGTCCTTGACCACCAGCGCGTCGGCGCCGAGCCGGGGCTCGTCCTTGTGCACGACGAGCTCGACGGGGCGACCCACCATCATCGAGGCGAGCTCGGCGTTGCTGGCCTTGGGGTCGGCCTCGCCGACGACCTTGCCGAGCCGGATCACCGTGATGCGGTCGGCGACCTCGCGGACCTCGCGCAGCTTGTGGGTGATGAAGACGATCGCCTTGCCGGCCTCCTTGAGCTGGCGCATGATCTCCATCAGCTCGTCGGTCTCCTGGGGCGTGAGCACCGCGGTCGGCTCGTCGAAGACGAGGAGCTCGGCGTCGCGGGAGAGCGCCTTGATGATCTCGACGCGCTGCTGCACGCCCACCGGGAGGTCCTCGACGAGCGCGTCGGGGTCGACGTGGAAGCCGAAGCGCTCGGAGATCTCGGTGACGCGGGCGCTGGCGGCCTCGAGGTCGAGGCTGCCGGCGAGGCCGGTGGTCTCGTTGCCGAGCATGACGTTTTCCGCGACGGTGAAGACGGGGATGAGCATGAAGTGCTGGTGGACCATGCCGATGCCGGCGGCCATCGCGTCACCGGGTCCGGTGAAGTGCTGGACCACGCCGTCGAGCTCGATCTCGCCCTCGTCGGCCCGGTAGAGGCCGTAGAGCACGTTCATCAGGGTCGACTTGCCGGCGCCGTTCTCACCGAGCAGGCAGTGGATCTCGCCGGGCTCGACCGTGAGGGAGATGGAGTCGTTGGCCACCACGCTGCCGAAGCGTTTGGTGATGCCTCGCAGGACGAGTCTCATGGCATCGCATCCTAGGGGTCGCTTGGGTCCGCAGGTCTGGACCGGGTTTCTCGTACGACGGCCTCGCGGAGCGGGCGCGTACGCGGGCGCGAGAGCGCGCGGGGAAGGGTAACTGTCACAGGGGCCCGGCCACTGCCCCGACATCTGCCAAAGGTCGCGGGGTCGGACTGGCAAGCCGTTCGGGGCCCGGCGGGGAGAACAGAGAGGGAGGCCGACGCGAGCGTCGGCCTCCCTCCGTGGTGGAGCGTGGTGGGGATCAGCCCAGGTAGGACTTGACCTCGATCGAGCCGTCGATGATGCCGGCCTTCACGGTGTCGAGCTCGTCGGCGAGGTCGGGGTTGACCTTGCTCTCGAAGTTGTGGAACGGGGCGATGCCCACACCGTCGTTGTCGAGCGTGCCGACGTAGGGGGTGTAGTCGACGTCGCCGCCGTCGGCCTCCATGATCGCCTCGTAGGTCGAGACCTTCATGTTCTTGAGGATCGACGTCATGACGTAGTCCTGGGTGGTCGGGTCGGTCTCGTAGAGGTCGGCGTCCACGCCGATCATCGCGATGTCCTTGCCGGAGTCCTCGATGGCCGTGATGGCGCCCTGGTAGATCGGGCCACCGACGGGCAGGATCACGTCGACGTCCTGGTCGAGGATCTGCTTGGCGGTGCTGGTCGCGGCCTCGTTGGCCTCGAAGCCACCGGTGAACGAACCGTTCTTGCCGTCCCAGCCGACGACCTTGACGTCCTTCTTCTTCTCCTTGGCGTAGTACTCCGCGCCCTGCTTGAAGCCGTCCATGAAGATGGTGACGGTCGGGAACGGCATGCCGCCGTAGGTGCCCACGACGCCGGTCTTGGTGTAGTCGGCAGCGGCGTAGCCGGCCAGGAACGCGGCCTGGGCGGTGTTGTAGAGCAGCGGCTTGATGTTGGGCTGGTCGGCCTTGCCGTCGAAGGTCGCGCCGTCGTCACCACCGTCGGCGGAGTCGTCGATCAGGATGTACTCGATGTCGGGGTTGGCCTCGGCGGAGTCCTTGGTGGCCGCGGCGAGGGCGAAGCCGACCGTCACGATGACGTTGCAGCCCTGGCCGACCAGGCTCTCGAGGTTGGGAGCGAAGTCGTTCTCGCTGTTGGACTCGACCGGGGTCAGCTTGACGCCGAGCTCGTCGGCGGCCTGCTGCGCGCCCTCGAAGCTCAGCTGGTTGAACGACTTGTCGTCGAAACCGCCGGCGTCGGAGACGATGCACGGCTTCACGTCGCTGCCGCTAGCGCTGCTGTCGTTCCCACTCCCGGTGTCGTCCTTCGCGGGCGCGTCTCCACATGCAGCCAGGGTCGCGGCTGCCAGCAGCGCCACGAGGCCGCTCGAGACGACCTTCCTCGTCTTCAACACAAATGCCTCCAAGTTCGTGCACCCCGGGGTGGGGTCAGCTTTCGCTGAGCATGATGCCCCCCGGTGAGGGCTGCGTCACGCAGAACAGAACTTCCGAAATGCGTTTGAGACATAAAACGTGCAGGAGATCTTTCGGCGATACCTGCCAAAGACCGGCGGCTCGTCGTATGCGCCATAGTGGCGGCGTGAAGTCACCGTTGGATCAGCAGGACTGGGACGAGCTCAAGGCTGCCGCCGTGGAGGTGATGCGCCGCGCCTACGCGCCGTACTCCCACTACCCGGTGGGCGCCGCCGCGCTGGTCGACGACGGCAGGCTGGTGACCGGCTGCAACGTGGAGAACGCGGCGTACGGCGTGGTGCTGTGCGCGGAGTGCGGGCTGGTCTCCCAGCTGCACGCCAGCGGCGGGGGCCGGCTGACGCACTTCGTGTGCGTCAACGGCGACGGCGAGGTGATCATGCCGTGCGGTCGGTGCCGCCAGCTGCTCTTCGAGCACGGCGGGCGCGACCTCCTGGTCTGGACCGTCTCGGGGGTCAAGCCCATGTCCGAGGTGCTCCCCGACGCGTTCGGACCCGACGACCTCACCTCGCTCGCCGGAGCCGGAACCGAAGGAGCCCGCTGATGGCCGCACACGACGCCGTCGAGGTGATCCTCGCCAAGCGCGACAGGCGCGAGCTCAGCGACAGCCAGATCGACTGGGTGATCGACGCCTACACGCGCGGCGAGGTCGCCGACGAGCAGATGTCGTCGCTGGCGATGGCGATCCTGCTCAACGGGATGAACCGGCGCGAGATCGCCCGCTGGACCGGCGCGATGATCGAGTCGGGTGAGCGGATGGACTTCTCCACGCTCTCGCGCCCGACCGCCGACAAGCACTCGACCGGCGGTGTCGGTGACAAGATCACCCTCCCTCTGGCCCCGCTCGTCGCCGCGTGCGGCGTCGCGGTGCCGCAGCTGTCCGGACGCGGCCTGGGCCACACCGGCGGCACGCTCGACAAGCTCGAGTCGATCCCGGGCTGGCGCGCGGCGCTCAGCAACGAGGAGATGTTCGCGATCCTCGAGGACGTCGGTGCCGTGATCTGCGCGGCCGGCGACGGCCTCGCCCCGGCCGACAAGAAGCTCTACGCGCTGCGCGACGTCACCGGCACGGTGGAGGCGATCCCGCTGATCGCGAGCTCGATCATGAGCAAGAAGATCGCCGAGGGCACCGGCGCGCTCGTGCTGGACGTCAAGGTCGGCAGCGGTGCCTTCATGAAGGACCTCGCCACCGCGCGCGAGCTCGCCGAGACGATGGTCGCCCTCGGCACCGACGCCGGGGTGCACACCGTCGCGCTGCTCACCGACATGGCCACGCCGCTGGGCCTCACCGCCGGCAACGCGATCGAGGTCGCGGAGTCGGTCGAGGTGCTCGCCGGCGGCGGCCCGGCCGACGTGGTGGAGCTGACCCTGGCCCTGGCCCGCGAGATGCTCGCGGGCGCCGGCGTCACCGACGTCGACCCCGCCGACAAGCTCGCCGACGGCTCCGCCATGGACGCCTGGAAGGCGATGATCCGGGCCCAGGGCGGCGACCCCGACGCGACGCTGCCGCAGGCGCGGGAGTCGCACGTCGTCACGGCCCCGGCCGGCGGCACGTTGACCCGGCTCGACGCCATGGCCGTCGGCCTGGCCGCCTGGCGCCTCGGCGCCGGCCGCGCCCGCAAGGAGGACCCCGTGCAGGCCGGCGCCGGTGTGGTGTGGCACGCCCGACCGGGCGACGAGGTCACCGAGGGACAGCCGCTCTTCACGCTGCTCACCGACGAGCCCGAGCGCTTCGACCGCGCCTTGGCCTCGCTCGAGGGTGGCTACGACATCGGCGACGGCGCCGGCTTCACGCGCGGGGAGATCGTGCTCGACCGCATCGGCTGAGTTCCCCAACTCTGGGGGTCTGGAGCCTGATCCGGCCGGACCCCCCACCTGGTCGGCCTAGCCTCCCGGGAGTAGCAGGGGAGGCTTCATGGATGGTCCGGGGTCACCATGAGCACGGCGACCGGGAACGGCGGAGGCACGACGCGTGAGCGGCTGCGGCTGCCGTTGTTCGTGGCCCTCCTGCTCGTCACCGGGCTGCTCGTCGGCGGGGCCGTGTCCTACGCGTTCTGGGCCCGCCAGGACGAGACCGCCGCCGTGCCGGACGTGTGCGGCCGCTCCCTGAAGATCGACGTCGCCGCCGCGCCAGAGCTGTACGGAGTGGTGCTGGACGCCGTGGACAAGGTGGCGCGCCCGTGCACCGAGGTCAGACCGAGCATGCGGCCCGGCGGCGCCGTCGCCCTCGGCGTGGCCACGGGTGGTGACGTGCCCGACATCTGGATCCCGGAGTCGCGCCTGTGGCTGAGCCCGGCCCACCTCGGTGCCGGTGGCCTCGTACGGGTGCTGTCATCCAGCGTCGCGCGGACCCCGGTGCTGCTGGTCGGTGGTCGTCTGGGCCGGCGGTTCCCCACCTGGGGCGACGCAGAGGCCTCCGGCCTCGTGTCCGTTCCCGACCCGCAGGTCTCCACTGTGGGCACCTTGGCCGTGGTGGCACCGCGGGCCGAGGCGCGGGCGGTGGGACGCACGACTGCCGAGGCCCAGCAGCTCATGGTCCCGTTCGCCCAGACCTACGGGGCGCGACGGGCACGAGGCGCCGACCAGCAGGTGCGTCCGACGATGTTCAAGCCGCTCTCACGACGCCTCGTCGTGACCACCGAGCAGGAGATCGCCACCACGCAGGACCAGGGGTTCGTGCGTGACCTCACCCCGACAGTGGGTGCTCCGGTGCTCGACTTCCCGCTCGCCGTAGCGGCCGATGCCCCCCGTCAGACGCGCGCGCTGGCCCGGCGGCTGGTCGACTACCTGATCGGCGAGGAGGGCAGCGCGGCCCTGCAGGAGGACGGCCTTCGTCCTGCGCGGTCGCCTCGGACCGACGAGCTCGGCGCCGATGTCTCGCGATTCCTCCCCACACCGCCCGCCGAGGCCGTCATCGCGGCAGTGCAGTCGTGGAAGGTGTTCGCGATCCCCTCGGCGATCCTGGCCGTCGTGGACGTGTCGGGGTCGATGGACTTCGACGCGGGGACCGGGTCGCGGGTGTCCCTCCTGGCCGACGCGGCGGAGATCGGGCTGTCGTTCCTCCCCGACCACGCGCGGGTCGGGCTGTGGGTCTTCTCCATCGACCAGGGCGCGCCGGGACAGGACTGGCGGGTGCTCGAACCGATCCGCCGCCTCGACGACCTGCGCTTCGGCCGGACCCAGCGCTACGCCCTGCGTGAGCGCGCGCGTGAGCTGCCGAGCCTGACCAACGGCGGGACCGGCCTCTACGACACCGCGCTCGCGGCCTACCGAGAGGCCGTGCGCAGTTATCGGCCGAACTACTCCAACGCCGTGGTGCTCATGACGGACGGTCGCAACGACGACCCGGGGTCGATCGGGCTCGACCGGCTGCTCGCGAACCTGCGCGCCCTGCGCGACCCCGAACGCCCGGTGCGGATCGTGGGCATCGCGATCAGCGAGGACGCCGACCTGGCGGCCCTCCAGCAGATGGCGCAGGCCACCGGCGGTGACGCCTACCTCGCGGCGCAGCCGCAGGACATCCTCGGCGTCTTCGCGCGCGCGGTGCTGTCGCGCTGACCTCGACCCGGACGCGGAGGGATCACGCGAGCAGCAGCACCACGTGCTGGGCCACGCACGCCGGCTTGTCCTGGCCGTCGATCTCGACCGTGTGCTCCACGATCAGCTGCTTGCCGGCGGGCAGGTCGCGGACCTCGCCGAAGCGCACGTGCGACCGCAGCCGGCTGTCGACCGGGACGGGCGCGGGGAAGCGCACCTTCTCCAGGCCGTAGTTGAGCCGGGCGCCGGGCGTCTCGAGGCGGAAGACCTGCGAGGCGAAGTGCGGGAGCAGGCTCAGGGTGAGGAAGCCGTGCGCGATCGTGGTGCCGAACGGGCCGGTGGCCGACGCCTCGACGTCGACGTGGATCCACTGGTGGTCGATGGTGGCGTCGGCGAAGGCGTCGATGCGGGACTGGTCGACCTCGAGCCACTCGCTGGTGCCGATCTCGGACCCGGCGGCTGCGGCGACGTCGTCGAGCGTGGTGAAGGTGCGCATGGGTCCACCCTAGGACCGGCGTCCGCAGGAGGCGGCGGTGAGCCGGGCTGGTTGGATGGGCCCGTGAACGACGCGACGCAGGACTCCAGCCGCACCCAGCCGCTCCCCACGCGTGAGCAGGTGCTCGCCGCACCGAAGGTGCTGCTGCACGACCACCTCGACGGAGGGCTGCGGCCGCAGACGATCGTCGAGCTCGCCGCGGAGATCGGTCACGAGCTCCCGGCCGGCGACGCGGAGTCCCTGGGGACGTGGTTCGCGGAGTCGGCCGACTCCGGATCGCTGGTGCGCTACCTCGAGACCTTCGACCACACCGTCGCGGTCATGCAGAACGGCCCGGCCATCGCCCGCGTGGCCCGTGAGTGCGTCGAGGACCTCGCCGCCGACGGCGTCGTCTACGCCGAGGTCCGCTACGCCCCCGAGCAGCACGTGACGGGTGGCATGACGCTCGACGAGGTCGTCGCCGCGGTGCAGGAGGGCTTCGACGCCGGCATGGCCGCGAGCGGCGGCAGGATCGTCGTACGCCAGCTGCTGACCGCGATGCGCCACCAGGCCCGGTCGATGGAGATCGCCGAGCTCGCCATCTCCTGGCGTGACAGCGGGGTGGCGGGCTTCGACATCGCGGGCGCGGAGGCCGGCTTCCCGCCCACCCGCCACCTCGACGCCTTCGAGTACCTCCAGCGCGAGAACGCCCACTTCACCATCCACGCGGGCGAGGCCTTCGGGCTGCCGTCGATCTGGGAGGCGATCCAGTGGTGCGGCGCGGACCGGCTCGGCCACGGCGTGCGGATCGCCGACGACATCACCGTGGCGGAGGACGGCTCGGTCACCCTCGGGCGGCTCGCGGCCTACGTGCGCGACAAGCGGATCCCGCTCGAGATGTGCCCGAGCTCCAACATCCAGACCGGCGCGGCCACGTCGTTCGCCGAGCACCCCATCGGGCTGCTGACCGACCTCCGGTTCCGGGTCACGGTCAACACCGACAACCGGCTCATGAGCGGGACGTCGATGACGCAGGAGATGTACGGCCTGGTGGAGGCCTTCGACTACACGCTCGAGGACCTGCGGTGGTTCACCATCAACGCGATGAAGTCGGCCTTCCTGCCCTTCGACGAGCGCCTCGCGATCATCGACGGCATCGTCAAGCCGGGCTACGCCGAGCTGATGGCCCAGGCGCGGGGCTGACCACGAGCCACGGCCGGTCCCACCCGGCCAGGGCGAGGTCGCCACGCTCCCAGCGCCCGGACGACACGAGCAGGTCCGCGCCCGCCGACGGCTCGTAGGTCCGGGCGCCAACGGCCTCGATCCCCGTCACGAGCACGACGTGGCGGGGCAGGAGGCGGTCGCCCACGAACACCGCCACCGGACGCTGCGGCGTCGCGCGCTCGAGCAGCGGCCACACGCGTCGTCCGACGCGCACCTGCCGCACCGAGTAGTGCAGGCCGGTGAGGATGCCGAGCTCGCGGGCCACCGCCCAGGGCGGGGTGCCGACCGCGCGCGGCCACGGCAGCTGCCAGGCGCCGGTGGTGTCGGCCAGCGAGGTGAGCCGGCGGTGCAGCGTGATGGTCTCGCGGGCGAAGACGGACTGGTCGCCGACGAGAGCGGCATAGCCGGGGCGCACGATCCGACGGGCCATCACGAGCGCGGCGGCCCCGCAGGAGCGGCGGTCGGGCTGGCGCAGCCTCACGCCGGGGGCCTCACGCCGACTCCGGCGAGCGGTGTCCGTCCGCGGTGAGCTCGGCGTAGGCCTGGTCGCCCGTGGCCCTACGACAGCCCTGCTTCAGCGCGTGGGACACCACGCGCCGCTGGTCGCGGGCGAGGGCGTAGCCGCGGCGCACCAGGACGAGCGGCGGCTTGCGGTGCTCGCGCAGGTCGCGGCTGAGCCGGCGCCAGAAGGTCACGAGCGGGTGCTGGGTGATGCAGTAGGCGGCCGCCAGCAGGCCCTCGTCGCGGCACGCCGCCACCACCTCGGGGGCGAAGATCCCCTCGGCGACGAACAGCGTGCTGTGGCCGAGGCCGACGGTGCGCGAGCCGCACCGGCCGTTCTGCGCGATCTCGTAGATCGGCACCTCGCTGAGCCCGGTGGCGCACAGCTCGCGCAGCGCCGCCATCGCGTCGGCCTCGTGCCACGAGTCGGGGTGGTCCCAGTCGACGAGCCCGGCGTTGGCGCCGTGGGTGATGCGGGGGAGCGTCGGGTCGTCGCCGTCCTTGTAGAAGTCGTCGAGGCGCAGGACCGGGAGCCCCAGGCGCTCGGCGAGCCGGGACTTCCCGGCGCCGCTCGGGCCGGCCAGGACGACGACCTGGGCTGTGCTCATCGTTACGAACTCATTTCCTCGTTCGGCCACGGACGGTCCGGGTGGAGATTAGTCTCACCCAAACCCCCGATTGACGTTCTTGTGGGAGGACCTCATGAGTCAGGACGACTCGAGCGCGCCCGAAACCGCGCCACACCCCGGAGCCGCCGCCGGCCGCTCCCGCAACCCCTTCGTGCTGGCCGGACTCGCCCTCGTGCTCGTCCTCGGCCTGATCACATTCTTCGCCATGCGTGGCAACAGCAACACACCGGAGGGTGCGGACTGCGTCTCCGAGAAGGTCACGCTCACCACCGCCCCGGTGATGGAGGACCTGGTCAAGGCGGCCGTCAAGGACGTCAACGCCGACGAGCCCTGCATCGACATCCAGGTCACCGCCGGCACCGTGAAGGACGTCGTCGCCCTCCTGGCCGACCCCAACGCGGAGCTGCCGGAGATCTGGATCCCCGACAGCCCGACCTGGAAGGGCCAGCTCACCGCGGCCGGCTGGACCGGCACGCCGATCGCCAACGTGCTCGCCCAGACGCCCGTCGGCCTCATCGGCGGCCCGTCTGCCAAGGCGCCCGACTCGTGGGCCGACGTGCTCGACAACGGCAGCCTGGCCATGGCCGACCCGAGCGCCGAGGGCGCCTCGGCCCTCGCCCTGCTGGCGCCCTACGCCGAGATGAAGAAGACCGGCGAGACGCCGCTGTCCATCGAGGAGAAGACCGTCCCTGTCGCCCAGACCTACGGCGAGCGTGCCGTGGCCGGAAGCACCAACGAGACGGACCTGACGACCATCTCCGCGTCCAGCACCCAGCTGGTCCCGGCCACCGAGCAGGCCTACCTCGCCGCGCGACGCAGCAATGACCAGCTCAGCCTCGTCGCGCCGAAGACCGGTGTGCCGATGCTGCGCTACCCGCTCATCGACGTGAACCGTGGCACCAAGGACATCCTGTCCACCGGTGGCGACCTGTCGGCCCGCGTCGGCCGCGCGATGACCCGTTGGTTCACCTCGAGCGCCGGGGTGGAGGCGATCGCCGCCGCCGAGCTCCGCGGGCCCGACGGTGCGCCGCTGCCCAACGACATCGGCCTCGGCGACGCGACCGTGCTGAGCACGGTGGCGCAGAAGACCACCGACGACACCCTGCGCCAGTGGCGCGTGCTGTCGGTGCCCTCGAGCATCCTGGCGGTGGTCGACCTCTCGGGCTCGATGAAGATGGCGCTGGGTGACACGACCCGCATCGGACTCGCGGTGCAGGCCTCCCAGCTGGCGCTCGACGCGTTCCCTGCCCAGGCCCGCATCGGCATCTGGGGCTTCTCCAAGAACCGGGGCGACAACGGCGCCTCCTACGAGGAGTACGCCACCCTCGACCGCCTCGACGCCCCGGAGGGCGGGGGCACCCACGGTGACGTGGTGCGCGCGGAGGCCGGCAAGCTGGCCAGCCGGGTCAGGGGCGGCACCGGCGTCATGGACACCACGCTGGCGGCGTACAAGTACGCCCAGGAGAAGTGGGACCCGGCGTGGTTCAACTCCGTGGTGATCTTCACCGACGGCGCGAGCGACGACTCCAGCTCGCTCTCGCTCGATTCGCTGGTCAACCAGCTGAAGTCGATCCGCGACCCCGCCAAGCCGGTCAAGGTGATCATCATCGGCATCTCGCAGGACGCCGACACCGGTGAGCTCGAGCAGATCGCGGCCGCGACCGGTGGCCAGAACTACCTGGTGAACAACCCCAACGAGATCCTCGGGGTGCTCGCCTCGGCGCTGCTCAACCGCTGAGCCCACACAGCCACGAAGGCCCCCGGAGGATCTCCGGGGGCCTTCGTCGCGTGCCGGGGGAGTGCTCAGAGCTCGGCGAGCGCCTGCGCCACCGTCGCCACCCAGACGGTCGGGTCGGTCGCCCAGAAGTCGTGCGGGACGTCCGGCACGACCGAGAACCTCCCACGTGGCAGCAGCGCGGCCAGCTGCTGCAGGGGCCAGGACGGCCGGACGTCCGCGCCGGCGGCGACCAGGTGCACGGGTACGTCGCAGGCGGCCAGGCCGCTCCACAGGTCGGGGCGGTGGATCCACTCGGTGAAGGACTCGCTCAGTGAGGCCCACACGTCCCGGGCCACCTCGATCTCGACCGCCGGCTCGGTCGGCGACCCGGCCTCGTAGGCCTCCGACCACGTGCGGTCGCGCTGCGGGCCCCGCCCGGCCAGTCCCACGACGCCCGTGACCGCGGCCGGCCGGTCGACGGCGTACCGCACTGCCAGGTCGCTTCCCCACGAGTGGCCGACCACCACCCAGCTGTCCACGCCCAGGGACTCGCGGATCGCCTCCAGGTCGGCGACGGCCCGCTCCATGTCGTGGGGGCCTCCGCCGGAGCGTCCGACGCCCCGGGGCTCCGGGAACCACGAACGATGACCGGGCACGGCGAGCCCGTCGCGCTCGAGGTAGTGCACGCACCCCGGGCCTCCGCTCAGGACCACCACGTCCGGACCGTCGCCGCTCACGCCGACGTGGAGCCGTGCACCTGCGACGTCGACGGCCCGGGACTCCACGACCGGGAACGTAGCACCGGTGGGGTTCCCCGAAATGGCGTGGAGCTCCTGTGCCGGCATGCGGCTCAGGAGCTCCACGAAGGTGGTGCCGGGGTGCTCAGACCCCGATCGGGTGCCAGACCGTCTTGGTCTCGAGGAACCGGGTCATCCGGTCCAGGCCCGGCTCGACGAGCCAGTCGGTGTCGGGGGCGGGACGGCGTACGCGCTTGAGGTTGTCGGCCGCGGCCACCTCGAGCTCGACGGCCAGCTCGGCGTCCTCGACGCCGGTCAGGTCGATGCCGTTGACGTCCATGTGCGAGGCCAGCCACGGGGCGATCTCGGCCTGCGAGCCGGTGAGCACGTTGACCACGCCGCCGGGCAGGTCGCTGGTGGCCATGACCTCGCCGAGCGTGATCGCGGTCAGCGGGTTGTCCTCGCTGGCGATGACCACGACCGTGTTGCCGGTGATGATCAGCGGCGCGACGACGCTGACCAGGCCGAGCAGGGCGCCGCGGGGGGCGACCACGGCGATGACGCCGCTGGGCTCGGGGGTGGACAGGTTGAAGAACGGGCCGGCGACCGGGTTGGCGTTGCCGACGACCTGGGTGATCTTGTCGGCCCAGCCGGCGTACCAGACCAGGCGGTCGATCGCGGCGTCGACGTAGGTGCGGGCCTTGGCGGGGCTGATGCCCTCGGCGGCGCGCAGCTCGGCCTCGAACTGCTCACGACGGCCCTCGAGCACCTCGGCGATGCGGTAGACGACCTGCGCGCGGTTGTACGCCGTCTTGCCCGACCAGCCACCGAAGGCGGCGCGGGCCGCCACGACGGCGTCGCGGGCGTCCTTGCGGGAGGCCTGCGCGGCGTTGGCGAGGAGCTTGCCCTTGGCGTCGTTGACGACGTAGGAGCGGCCCGACTCCGAGCGGGGGAACTGCCCCCCGATGTAGAGCTTGTAGGTCTTGCGCACGTCGATGCGGCTCACGCGTCCGCTCCCTTCAGGTAGGCCTCGAGCCCGTGGCGACCGCCCTCGCGGCCGTAGCCGGACTCCTTGTAGCCGCCGAACGGCGAGGTCGGGTCGAACTTGTTGAACGTGTTGGCCCACACCACGCCGGCCCGCAGCTTGTTGGCCATGGACAGGATGCGCGAGCCCTTGTCGGTCCACACGCCCGCCGAGAGGCCGAACGGGGTGTTGTTGGCCTTCTCGACCGCCTCCGAGGGCGTGCGGAAGGTCAGCACGGACAGGACCGGGCCGAAGATCTCCTCGCGGGCGATGCGGTGGGCCTGGGAGACGCCGGTGAAGACCGTCGGCTCGAACCAGAAGCCCTTGCTCGGGAGGTCGCACGGGGTGGACCAGCGCTCGGCACCCTCGTCCTCGCCGATCTGCGACAGCTCGCGGATCTTGGCGAGCTGCTCGGCGGAGTTGATGGCGCCGACGTCGGTGTTCTTGTCGAGCGGGTCGCCCACGCGCAGCGTCGACATGCGGCGCTTGAGGCGGGTCATCACCTCGTCGGCGACCGACTCCTGGACGAGCAGGCGTGAGCCGGCGCAGCAGACGTGGCCCTGGTTGAAGAAGATGCCGTTGACGATTCCCTCGATCGCCTGGTCGAGCGGGGCGTCGTCGAAGACGATGTTGGCCGCCTTGCCACCGAGCTCGAGGGTGACCTTCTTCTCGGTGCCGGCCACCGCGCGGGCGATCGCCTTGCCGACCTCGGTGGAGCCGGTGAAGGCGACCTTGTCGACGTCGGGGTGCGCCACGATCGCGCGGCCGGTGTCACCGGCGCCAGTGACGATGTTGACGACGCCCGGCGGGAGGTCGGCCTGCTGGCAGATCTCGGCGAAGAGCAGCGCGGTCAGGGGCGTGGTCTCGGCCGGCTTGAGCACGACGGTGTTGCCGCACGCGAGCGCCGGGGCGATCTTCCACGCCAGCATCAGCAGCGGGAAGTTCCACGGGATGACCTGGCCGGCGACGCCGAGCGGGGTCGAGCCGTAGCCGGAGTGCTCGAGCTTGTCGGCCCAGCCGGCGTAGTAGAAGAAGTGGGCGGCGACGACGGGGATGTCGACGTCGCGCGACTCCTTGATCGGCTTGCCGTTGTCGATCGACTCGAGCACGGCGAGCTCGCGGCCGCGCTCCTGGATGATGCGGGCGATCCGGTAGAGGTACTTGGCGCGCTCGGCGCCCGACATCCGCGACCAGACCCGGGTGTACGCGCGGCGCGCGGCCCTGACGGCCTCGTCGACGTCGGCGTCGCTGGCCTCGGCGACCTCGGCCAGGACCTCCTCGGTGGCCGGGTTGATCGTCTTGAACGACGTGCCGTGGCCGTCGACGAACTCGCCGTTGATGAACAGGCCGTAGGACGGCTTGATGTCGACGATCGCGCGCGACTCGGGCGCGGGGGCGTACTCGAAGATGTTGGTCATTCCCATCAGTCCAGGGTGAAGTAGTCGGGACCGGAGTAACGACCGGTCGTCATCTTGGTGCGCTGCATCAGCAGGTCGTTGAGCAGCGTGGAGGCACCGAAGCGGAACCAGTCGGGGTCGAGCCAGTCGGGTCCGGCGATCTCGTTGACCATCACGAGGTACTTGATGGCGTCCTTGGTGGTCTTGATGCCACCGGCCGGCTTCACGCCGACCATCTGCCCGGTCTGCTCGCGGAAGTCGCGGACCGCCTCGAGCATGATGAGCGTGACGGGCAGGGTCGCGGCGGGCTGGACCTTGCCGGTGGAGGTCTTGATGAAGTGACCGCCGGCCATCATCGCCAGCCAGCTCGCGCGACGGACGTTGTCGTAGGTCTGCAGCTCGCCGGTCTCGAAGATGACCTTGAGGTGAGCGTCTCCACAAGCCTGCTTGACCTGGGCGATCTCCTCGTAGACGTCCATGTAGCGCCCCGAGAGGAACGCACCACGGTCGATGACCATGTCGATCTCGTCGGCGCCCGCCTCGACGGCGTCGCGCGTGTCGGCGAGCTTGATGTCCATGGCGGCGCGGCCGCTGGGGAACGCGGTGGCGACGGCCGCGACGTTGACGCCGCTGTCGCCCAGCGTCTGCTTGGCGGTGGCGACCATGTCGGGGTAGACGCAGACGGCGGCGGTGGCGGGGCACGTCGGGTCGGCCGGGTCGGGGCGCATCGCCTTGGACGCGAGCGCGCGGACCTTGCCGTGGGTGTCCTGGCCCTCGAGCGTGGTGAGGTCGACCATCCGGATGGCCAGGTCGATCGCGAAGGCCTTGGCGGTGGTCTTGATCGAACGCGTGGCGAGCCCGGCGGCGCGGGCCTCGCAGCCGACCTGGTCGACGCCGGGGAGGCCGTGCAGGAATCGGCGCAGCGAGGAGTCCGAGCCGACGATGTCGTCGAAGGCACCGTGGCTCGAGGCGCTGCTCGCCGTGGAGGTGGAAGTGGCTGTCACCGACCCAGCATAGAGTTGGTCCGAATCACCGGAGCAATCGCCGATGGGCCAAAGTCTGCCCAAATGGATGAGGAGAAGATGGCATCCCTGCAGGACGACCACGACGCCGTCGTGGAGCGTTTCCACGCCACCAGCGGCCGCCTGACCGGATGGCTGGCGGTGGCGATCGCCGCTGCCGTCGCGCTGGCCGGGCTGGTCTACCTCGACGACGGTTTCCCCGCCTGGGTCGTGGGCCTCGCGGTGCTCCTCGGCGTGCTCGCGTGGGCCGCCATGCTGCGTCCTGCGCTGTGGGCGACCGACGAGCACCTGGTGATGCGCAACCTCGCCGAGACCCTTCACATCAGGCTCGCCGCGGTCGAGGAGATGGCCGTGCGCCAGGTGCTGGCCGTGCGCGCCGACGACCGGCGCTGGGTCTCGACCGTGGTCGGGCGCACGTGGCGCAAGGCGCTCACCTCGCGTCGGCGAGCGGCTGCTTCCGGGGAGGCCGTCGAGGGCATGCCCTACGTCGACTTCGTGGAGAGCCGCCTCCACGACCTCGTCGACCGTGCCCGCACCCGCCACGGGGTGCGCCCCGGGTCGCCCGAGCAGCTCGCCCTGCCCGACGCCGTACGCCGTGAGCCGGCCCGGCTGCCGATCACGCTGATCGTGGCGGCCGCCCTCCTGCTGGTCGTGAGCTTCTTCGTCTGACCCCGGCGCGCTGACCCGCTCAGCGCAGCTCGAATGCCCCGAGGTCGGGGCGGCCCACCATGACCCGTCGCGCGAGCCCCGCCGGGTGGACGTACTCCCAGAGGGGCCGCCAGCGCCGCGGCACCAGCACGCCGCGGTCGACGGCGGGGGAGGAGGCCAGCAGCCGGAAGTCGTCGGCGCCGGGGTCGACGAAGCCGCCGGTGCCCACGCGGCGGCTGGCGCGCGCGGTCGCCGACGCACCCGACGTCAGCCCGCCCGGGCCCACGAGCAGGTTGTCGAGCAGGATCGCGCGGCTGCCGGCGACGAGTGCGACGTAGGTGCCGGAGCTGCGGCGGTTGACGAAGGTGTTGTGGACGACCCGGAGCGTGTGGGACGGCTGGGTCAGGCCCTCGGCGCCGTAGGAGACGAGCGTCGAGTTCTCCGAGCGCGGACCCTGGATGACCACGTTGCCGGCGACGAGGGCGAGTCCGCCGTCGGGCAGGTCGATCGAGTAGCTCGCGGTGCCGTCGGCGTCGTCGATCCGGTTGCCGACGATCGTGGTGCGCGCCGCGCGCGACTTCAGCTCGTGACCGACGTCGGCTCCCCACAGCCAGCTGCCGGTGACGGTCAGCGAGCGGACGGCCCCGACGTAGAGGTTGTGGGTGTAGCCGTCGCCCGCGCCGTTGCGGAAGAAGCGCGAGCGCCGCACCACGACGTCGCTGTCGGGGTCGGCGCCGGCGAGGATGCCGTTCTCGTTGTCGTGGAACCAGCTGCGGGTGACCGTGAGGTCGGTGCCCTCGGCCCGGATGCCGGCGCCGTTGCCGTCGGGCACCGAGGCGCCACTGAGCTCGATGCGGTCGATGCGCGTGCGGTCGCCCACCACGACCCAGATCGCCTTGCCCTGGGCGTCCCGGCCGTCGGCCCGCAGGTGCGCGCGACCACCCACGCCTCGGATGGTCAGGTCGTCCTGCGTCCAGGTGGCGACGTCGCCGGAGTAGGTGCCGGCGTCGATGAGCACGGTGTCGCCGTCACCCGCGACGGCGGCCGCCGCGCTGGGGGTCGTCAGCGCGCGACCCGGACCGACCCGCCACGTGCGCGGCGCGTCGTCGTACGCCGCCGAGGCGGGCACGGCCGTGAGCAGGCCGGCGGCCAGGACGAGCGCGAGCGGTGCCGCGGTGCGCACCTCAGGCCCCGAAGGCGGTGCCCCGCAGGTCGGCCTTGATCGCGTCGAGGCGGCCGGCCGCGGAGATCCGGGCGGCGTCGACGTCCTCGTCCCCGACAGGGATGACCACCTCGAGGTAGCACTTCACCTTGGGCTCGGTGCCGCTCGGGCGCACGATGACGCGCGCGCCCTCGGCGAGGGTGTAGCGCAGGCCGTCGGTGGGCGGCAGCTGTGCCGAGCCCTCGGAGAGGTCCTCGACCCGCTCCACCGCGAGGCCGCCCAGCACCGTCGGCGGGGTGGCGCGCAGCCGCTCCATGGTGGCCGCGATGTGCGACAGGTCGTCGAAGCGCACCGAGAGCTGGTCGGTGGCGTGCAGGCCGTGGGTGCGGGCGATGTCGTCGAGGATGTCGGGCAGCCCGCGCCCGGCGGCCTTGGCCTCGGCGGCGAGCTCGCAGACCAGGAGCAGGGCCGAGACGCCGTCCTTGTCACGGACGTGCTCAGGGTCGCAGCAGTAGCCGAGCGCCTCCTCGTAGCCGAAGGCCAGGCCCTCGACGCGGCCGATCCACTTGAATCCGGTCAGCGTCTCCTCGTGCGGCTGGCCGGCGGCCGCGGCCATCTTGCCGAGCAGGCTCGAGGACACGATGGAGTTAGCGAAGGTGCCGGTGCGACCGCGCGCCAGCAGGTGGTGCGCCAGCAGGGCACCCACCTCGTCGCCGCGCAGCATCCGCCAGCCGTGGGCGTCGGGCACCGCGACGGCGCAGCGGTCGGCGTCGGGGTCGTTGGCGACGACCAGGTCAGCCTTCTGCTGGGCGGCGAGAGCCATGGCGAGGTCCATCGCGCCCGGCTCCTCGGGGTTGGGGAAGGAGACCGTGGGGAAGTCGGGGTCGGGGTGCTCCTGGAGCTCCACGACGTGGGGGGCCTCGAAGCCGGCGGTCTCCAGCACCTGCGCGACCGTGGTGCCCCCGACGCCGTGCAGCGGGGTGTAGACGACCGTCAGGTCGCGCGGGCCGTCCTCGGCGAGGCCGGCGACGGTGTCGAGGTAGCGGTCGATGATCTCCTCGCTGACCAGCCGGCCTGCGTCCCCGCGGGGGAGGTCGGCCAACGGACCGACGGCCTCGATGCGTGCGGCGATCTCGCTGTCGGCCGGCGGCACGATCTGGCTGCCGTCGCCGAGGTAGACCTTGTAGCCGTTGTCCTGCGGCGGGTTGTGGCTGGCGGTGACCATCACGCCGGCCGCGCAGCCGAGCTCGCGGATCGCGAAGGCGAGCAGGGGTGTCGGCAGCGTGCGCGGCATGACGAGGGCCTTGAGCCCGGCGCCGGTCATGATCTCGGCGGTGTCGCGGGCGAAGACGTCGGAGTTGTGCCGGGCGTCGAAGCCGATCACGACCGACCCGCCCTTGTGGCCGGTGTCGAGGAGGTACGCCGCCAGCCCGGCCGCCGCGCGGGTCACCACGACGCGGTTCATCCGGTTGGGGCCGGCGCCGAGCGCGCCGCGCAGCCCGGCGGTGCCGAACTCGAGGGTGCCGGCGAAGCGGTCGGCCAGGTCGGACTCCTCGCCGCGCTCCGCGGCCGCGACGAGGGCCTCCAGCTCGGTGCGGGTCTGCTCGTCGGGGTCCTCGGCGGCCCAGGCGCGCGCCTGCTCCAGCAAGGGGGTCAGATCGGTCATGGGCGCACGCTATCCCGGCGCGCTGTCGGCGGGCGCTGGCAGGATCTGCCCATGATCGATCACCTCGGCATCAACTGCGACGACCTGCCCCGGGCGGCTGCGTTCTACGACCGGGTCCTCGGTGTGCTCGGCCACCGGCGGGTCATGGACGTGGAGGTGGCCATCGGCTACGGCACCGACGGCCCCGACTTCTGGATCAGCACCTTCGAGGGCGTGGGGCCCAACCGCGAGGTGCACGTGGCGTTCTCCGCCCCCGACGCGGCGACGGTGCGGGCCTGGCACGCCGAGGCGGTGGCCGCGGGGGCCGAGTCGTTGCACGAGCCGCGGCTGTGGCCGGAGTACCACCCGGCCTACTTCGCCGCCTTCGTGCGCGACACCGAGGGCAACAACATCGAGGCGGTCTGCCACACCGGCGACTAGCCTCACCCCGTGCACGCCACCGTCCTGTCAGTGAACCTCGGTGGCGCGGAGCCGGTGCCGGGGATGAAGCGCCCGAGCGGCATCCGCAAGCGGCCGGTCGACCGCATCGAGGTGCGCGACCCCGGGCCCAAGCGCGGCGGCCTCGGCAGCGGGGTGGTGGGGGACGCGATCGTGAGCCGCAAGCACCACGGCGGCGAGACGCAGGCGGTGTACGCCGTCGCCCGCGAGGAGCTCGACCACTGGGGCCGCGAGCTCGGCCGCGACCTCCCCGACGGGATGTTCGGGGAGAACCTCACCACCAGCGGGCTCGACGTCGACGCAGCCGAGGTGGGGGAGCAGTGGCGGGTCGGGCTGACCCTGCTCGAGGTGTGCGGGCCGCGGGTGCCGTGCGCGACCTTCGCGCTGCACATGGCCGAGCCGCGGTGGGTGCGCCGCTTCGCCGACCACGGGCGGACCGGGGCCTACCTCGCCGTCCGCGAGGCCGGGGTCATCGAGCGCGACGACCCGATCGAGGTGGTGCACCGGCCCGGGCACGGGCTGACGGTGCCGATGTTCTTCCGGGCCGCCATGGGCGACCGTGAGCTGGCCGCGGTGTTCCTCGACGCGCGGGTGCTGCCCGAGGCCGAGCACGACTGGCTGGCCTCGCGCCAGTGACGACGCCCGGCGGTGAGTGAGGCGGGTCCGCCGTTCGCAGAACCCGCCTCACGTACCGCTCGTGCAAGCCCGCTCAGGAGAGCGCAGCGACCGCCGCGTCGTAGTCGGGCTCGGTGCCGATGGTCTCGGTGAGCTGGGTGTGGAGCACGGTGCGGTCGGTGTCGAGCACGACCACCGCGCGGGCGAGCATGCCCTGCCAGCCGCCGTCGGCCATCGCGACCCCGTAGTCCTGGCCGAAGGAGGAGCGGAACGCCGAGGCGACCTCGACGTCCTCGATCCCCTCCGCGCCGCAGAAGCGGGCCTGCGCGAGCGGGAGGTCGACCGACACGTTGACGACCGCGGTGTTGTCGAGGCCTGCCGCGAGCTCGTTGAACTTGCGCACGCTCGCCTGGCACACGCCGGTGTCGATGCTGGGGAAGATGTTGAGCACGACGCGCTTGCCTGCGGCATCGGCATCGGTGACCGGCTGGAACTTCAGTCCCACCAGGTCCCAGCCGGGTGCCTGCGAGCCGACCGCGGGGAGCTCGCCCACGGTGCTGACGGTGTTGTCGCCGAGTTGAGTGGTTGCCATGGCGCCCAACCTAGCGGCCCGCCCCGAGCGCCGGCGCGACCCGTCTCGCGAGGAGGCGGCCCCTAGAGTGCGGACATGGCTCCTGCGAACCGCACCGCGGTGATCGTCGACACGCTGCGTGACGCCTTCGCGCCCCTCATGCGCGCCGACCCGGTCGCGTTCCGCGCCAAGTACCGCAAGATGGCGCGTGACCCGCACGCGTTCTACCGCGGCACGGCCTGCCTGTTCTTCCACGACGTCACCGGCGAGTCCGACGACTGGGCGGCCCACGGTGCCGAGCGGATCTGGATCCACGGCGACCTGCACGTGGAGAACTTCGGCACCTACCTCAACTCCGACGGCCGCCTCGTCTTCGACATCAACGACTTCGACGAGGCCTACGTCGGACGCTTCACGTGGGACCTCCAGCGCTTCGCCGCGAGCCTGGCGCTGGTGGGGTGGCAGAAGGCGCTGCCCGAGGACGCCATCCGCAAGCTCATCTCCCGCTACGCCCGGTCCTACCTCGCGCAGGTCAACCACTACGTCGCCTCCGACTCCGACGACGACTTCGAGATCAGGCTCGACAAGGCCGACGGGCCCGTGCTGACGGCGCTGGTCGAGGCCCGGCAGATGCGCCGCGCCGACCTGCTCGACGGCATGACCCACATGCAGGCGGGGCGACGCCGCTTCACCGAGGACGGCAGCACCCGCCGGCTGAAGAAGGACGAGCGCGCCACGGTCGTGGCCGCCTTCCGCGCCTACCTCGACACGATCCCGGACTCCAAGCGCTTCGACCGCGACCTGTTCTACGAGCTGCGCGACGTGGTGGGCAAGTCGGGATTCGGGATCGGCAGCGCCGGGCTGCCGGCGTACAACGTGCTGGTCGAGGGCTACAGCCAGGCGCTCGACAACGACGTGGTGCTCAGCATGAAGCAGGCCAACGTGCCGGCGCTGAGCCGCTTCGTCGACACCAGCGAGGTCGACGCCTACTTCGAGCACGAGGGGCACCGCACCGTGGTCAGCCAGCGGGCGCTGCAGGTGCACACCGACCCGCTGCTCGGCCACACGAGCATCGACGGCGTCGGCTACGTCGTCTCGGAGGTGTCGCCCTACGAGGTCGACCTCGACTGGAGCGAGATCAACGAGCCCGACGACATGCGCTCGGTGGTGGACCTCCTCGGTCGCGCCACGGCGAAGATCCACTGCGCCTCCGACGAGGACAGCCAGCAGGACCTCGTCGACTTCGACGTCGAGGCGGCGATCGCCGCCTCGGTCGATGGTCGTCGCAACGAGTTCGTCACGTGGCTGGGCGACTGGGGCATCGCCTACGCCGAGCGGGTCCGGCAGGACCACGCGCTCTTCGTCGACGCCTTCCGCGAGGGCCAGGTGGGTATCGCCGCGACCTGACCCTCGCCGAGGGCAGGGCTCAGACGTCGATGTGGGCCATGTTGCCGTAGCGGTCGCCGACGACGGCGTCGCGCGGCACGGCCTGCTCGAGCGCGGACAGGTCGTCGGCGCTGAGGTCGACGTCGGTGGCGCCGACGTTCTCCTCGAGGTACTTCACGCGCTTGGTGCCGGGGATCGGCACGACGTCCTCGCCCTGAGCGAGCACCCACGCCAGGGCCAGCTGGCCCGGCGTGCAGCCCTTGCCCGCGGCGATCTCGCGCACCTGCTCGACGAGCGCGAGGTTGGCGTCGAGGGCCTCCCCCTGGAAGCGCGGGAAGTACTCGGAGCGGCGGCGGTCCTGCTCGCCGTCGGCCCCGGTGTCCGCCGAGATCGCGCCGGTCAGCAGGCCGCGACCGAGCGGGGAGTAGGGCACCAGCCCGATGCCGAGCTCGCGCAGCGTGGGCAGGATCTCGTCCTCGAGGTCGCGGGTGAAGAGCGAGTACTCCGTCTGCAGCGCGGTGATGGGGTGCACCGCGTGGGCCTTGCGGATGTTGGCCGCCGACGCCTCCGAGAGCCCGAGGTGGCGGACCTTGCCGGCCTCGACGAGCTCGGCCATGGCGCCCACGGTCTCCTCGATGGGCACGGACTTGTCGACGCGGTGCTGGTAGTAGAGGTCGATGTGGTCGACGCCGAGTCGCTGCAGCGAGGCGTCGCAGGCCGAGCGGACGTAGTCGGGACGGCCGTTGATGCCGACCATGGTGCCGTCGGGCAGGCGCTCGTTGCCGAACTTGGTGGCGAGCTGCACCTCGTCGCGCCGCCCGGCGATGGCCCGGCCGACGAGCTGCTCGTTGGTGAAGGGGCCGTACATGTCGGCGGTGTCGAGGAAGGTGACCCCGAGGTCGAGGGCCCGGTGGATGGTGTCGGTGCCGCCCTGCTCGTCGGGGGTGCCGTAGAACTCCGACATCCCCATGCAGCCGAGGCCGAGGGAGGAGACGGTCAGGGCGGAGGTGGTGCCGATCTGTCGCTTCTGGATGCTCATGGCACCCACCCTTCGCCTTGCAGTGCGCTCGAAGTCAAGCCCGCGGCGGGTCGGATCACCGGATCAGGCCGATGGCGCGACCTTGTGCTCGTAGAGAGCGATCTTGTGGTCGATCGCGCGCAGGTGCGAGCTCACCTCGGCCAGCTGGCGCTCGACCACCTCGCGGTGCGCGAGCAGCAGGTCCAGGCGCTCGGCCTCGTTGCCGTCGCCGTCGCGCACCAGCGCGGCATAGCGGCGTACGTCGCGGATGGGCATGCCGGTGGCGCGGAGACGGGTCACCATCTGGATCCAGCGCAGGTCGTCGTCGGTGTAGCGCCGGTGGCCCGAGGGGGCGCGCTCGACCGAGTGCAGCAGCAGGCCGTCGCGCTCGTAGTAGCGCAGCGTGTGGGCGGTGAGCCCGGTCTGCTCGGCGGCCTCGGCGATGCTCAGGCTGGTCACCCGTCCAGTCTCCGACCTGGAGTGCGCTCCAAGTCAAGCGCCGGGACCGTCGGGGTCAGCCCAGCGCAGGACGGTGCAGCCGTGCGGTCGCGTAGGGGCCGCCGACGAACTCCGCCTCGGCCTCGTCGTCCGGGCCCGCCGCGATCCGCTCGGCATACGCCTCGGCGTCGTCCTGCGGCTCGTAGCCCAGCCGGCGGCCAGGCTCGAGGTCCCACCAGGCGCGGGTGTTGGCACTGACGCCGTAGAGCACGGCGTAGCCCGGCGCCGGCGCGGTGAGCGCGGCCTCGACCATCCGCACGCCGTCGGCGGGGGAGAGCCAGGTCGACAGGCCCCGCACGCTCGTCGGCTCCTCGAGGAACGACCCGATGCGGCACGCGACGGCGTCGGTGCCGTGGCGCTCGGCGAACAGCCGCATCAACGCCTCCGCGGCCACCTTGGCGACGCCGTAGTAGGTGTCGGGGCGCGGTGGCACGTGCTCGCCCAGCTCGCCGTCGGCGCGCGGGGTGCGCCCGACCGCGTGGTTGGACGAGGCGTAGACCAGGCGCGGCACGTCGTGCGCGACCATCGCGTCGAGGAGCGCCGCCGTGGTGATGACGTGCGAGGTCAGCTCGTCGGGGAGCGCGGCCTCCTCCGGCGTGCCGGCGAGGTGCACGACCGCGTCGAGGCGCTCCTCGGCGAAGACCGCGGCGACCGCGTCGGCGTCGGTGCAGTCGGCCTCGTGCCACGCGAACGGCGAGCCGTCGACGGGAGGCACCAGGTCGAGGCAGACCACCTCGTGGCCGAGCCGGTCGAGGCCGACGGTGATGGCGCGGCCCAGGCTGCCCGCGGCGCCGGTGACGAGCACGCGCATCGCCGACGACCTCAGATCTTCGCGACGACCTGGCTGAGCAGGCCGCCCATCCGGCTGGCCGCGGCCTTGCCGGCCTCGAGGACCTCCTCGTGGTTGAGCGGCTCGCCGCTCAGCCCGGCGGCGAGGTTGGTGACCAGGCTGATGCCGAGGATCTCCATGCCCGCCTCGCGTGCCGCGATCGCCTCGAGCGTGGTGCTCATGCCGACCAGGTGGCCGCCCATGACGCCGGCCATCCGGACCTCGGCGGGGGTCTCGTAGTGCGGGCCGGGGAACTGGACGTAGACGCCCTCGTCGAGGCTCGAGTCGATCTCCTGGCACATCGCACGCAGGCGCGGGCTGTAGAGGTCGGTCAGGTCGACGAAGTTGGCGCCGACGATCGGGCTGGTCCCGGTGAGGTTGATGTGGTCGCTGATCAGCACCGGCTGGCCGGGCTTCCAGCCGGGCTTGAGGCCGCCGCACCCGTTGGTGAGCACGATCGCGGAGCAGCCGGCGGCTGCCGCCGTACGGATCGGGTGGACGACCGCGGCGACGCCCTTGCCCTCGTAGAAGTGGGTGCGGGAGAGGAAGACCAGCAGGTTGCGATCACCACTCCTGATGGAGCGGATCTTGCCGCTGTGGCCCGCGACGGCCGCGGCGCTGAAGCCCGGCAGGTCGGTGGTGTCGATCTCGGCGGTCGCCTCGCCCAGCGCGTCGACCGCCGGCAGCCAGCCGGAACCGAGGACGAGGGCGATGTCGTGGCGCTCGACGCCGGTCAGCTCGGCGAGGCGCTCGGCGGCCGAGCCGGCGAGCTCGTAGGGGGTGGGGGCGGGTGCGGCGTGGGTCACGGCGCGAACTCTAGACGAGCGGGGACGTGCCTCAGAGCCCGGTCGAGCGGCACGCGCGGCGGCGCAGCGCGGCGACGTAGTCCTCCGGTGCCCCCGCCGCGTCGGCGGCGTCGGCGAGCACGCCGAGGTAGGACGCCGAGGGCAGGCCGCCCTCGTAGGCGTCGAGGACGTAGGCCCACACCACGACCTCACCGTTCATCGTGGAGACCCGCACCTTGGTCTTGCGGTAGAGCCCGGTGTCGGCGGCCTCCCAGCCGTCGAGGGCGCGCTCGTCCTCGGGCGTGACGTCGTAGACGGCGACGAAGACCTGCTCGAAGGGGTCCTGGACGATCGTGGAGAGAGCGCCGTCCCAGCCGTGCTCCTCGCCGCCGAAGGTCAGCCGCCAGCCCGTGAGCCAGCCGGTGGACTGCAGGATCGAGTGCGGGCAGCGCTCGCCCATCCGGGCGGGATCGAGGTTCGTCCCGTAGGCGGCGTAGAGCGTCACGGGCCACACGATATCCAGCCCCGACCTCGGGTGGGCGGGCGCCGAGGCGGACAACTAGGCTGGACCCGTGACCGACACCCACTTCGACACCCTCGTCCTCGGCGCCGGCCCCGGTGGCTACGTCGCCGCGATCCGCGCAGCCCAGCTCGGCCAGAAGGTGGCCGTGGTGGAGGAGAAGTACTGGGGAGGTGTCTGCCTCAACGTCGGGTGCATCCCGTCGAAGGCCCTGCTCAAGAACGCCGAGCTCGCGCACACCCTCCAGCACGAGAAGGCCAAGTTCGGCATCGAGGGCGATGCCACGATGGCCTTCGGTCCGACGCACAAGCGCAGCCGCGACGTCAGCGCCGGCATCGTCAAGGGCGTCCACTTCCTGATGAAGAAGAACAAGATCACCGAGATCGACGGTTGGGGCACGCTCACCAGCGCGACCGGGATCGACGTCGAGAAGGACGGCCAGAAGGCCTCCTACACCTTCGACAACCTCATCATCGCGGCCGGTGCGACCGTGCGGCTCGTGCCGGGCGTCGAGCTGAGCGACAACGTCGTCACCTACGAGGAGCAGATCCTCACCGACCAGCTCCCCGAGTCGATCATCATCGGCGGCTCGGGTGCGATCGGCGTGGAGTTCGCCTACGTCATGGCCAACTTCGGCGTCGACGTGACGATCGTGGAGTTCCTCGACCGGATGGTCCCCACCGAGGACGCCGACATCTCCAAGGAGCTCGCCAAGCACTACAAGAAGCTCGGCGTGAAGGTGATGACCTCGACCGCGGTGAAGAAGGTCGAGGACACCGGCTCCGGCGTCAAGGTGACCGTGGCCCCCGCCGCCGGTGGCGACGAGCAAGTGCTCGAGGCCGGCAAGTTCCTCGCGGCCTTCGGGTTCGCCCCCCGCACGAAGGGCTACGGCCTCGAGAACACCGGCGTCACTGTCACCGATCGCGGCGCGATCGAGATCGACGACTTCGGTCGCACCAACGTCGACAACGTGTACGCCATCGGCGACTGCACCGGGAAGATGATGCTCGCCCACGTCGCCGAGGCAATGGGCATCGTGGCCGCCGAGACGATCAACGGCGCCGAGACCATGCCGGTCGCCTTCGACTTCGTCCCCCGCGCGACCTACTGCAACCCGCAGATCGCCTCGTTCGGCTACAGCGAGGCGCAGGCGAAGGAGAAGGGCTACGACGTCAGGACCGCGTCGTTCCCCTTCAGCGCCAACGGCAAGGCCATGGGCCTCGGTGAGCCGATCGGCTTCGTCAAGGTCGTCGCCGACGCCGAGCACAACGAGATCATCGGCGCCCACATGATCGGGCCCAACGTCACCGAGCTGCTCCCGGTGCTGACCATGGCCCAGCAGTGGGACCTCACCGCCGACGAGGTCGCCCGCAACGTCTTCGCGCACCCGACCCTGGGTGAGGCCGTCAAGGAGGCCGTCCACGGCATCGCCGGCCACATGATCAACTTCTGATGGTCGACCACATCGTCATCATCGGCGGTGGCCCCGGTGGCTACGAGGCGGCGCACGTCGCCGCGCAGCTCGGGGCCGAGGTCACCGTCGTCGACACCGACGGCGTGGGCGGGTCCGCGGTCCTCACCGACTGCGTGCCGAGCAAGACGCTCATCGCGACCGCCGAGCTGATGACCGACATGGGAGGCGCCCAGGAGCTGGGGGTCAACTTCCACGACCACCAGGGTGACGCCGCGACGACCATCTCGGTCGACCTGGCCCGGGTCAACGCCCGCGTCAAGCAGCTCGCGGCCGACCAGTCGAGCGACATCGCGGCCCGCCTCGACCGCGACGGCGTACGTGTCCTCACCGGTCGCGGTCGCCTCGGGCCGGACATGACGGTGTCGGTGACGACGGCCGACGGCGAGGAGACGCTGCAGGCCGACGCGATCATCGTCGCGACCGGCGCCGCGCCGCGCACGCTGCCCAGCGCGCAGCCCGACGGCGAGCGGATCCTCACCTGGGAGCAGGTCTACGACCTGACCGAGGTGCCGGAGAAGCTGATCGTGGTGGGCTCGGGCGTCACCGGCGCCGAGTTCGCCAGCGCCTACCTCTCCCTCGGCATCGACGTGACCCTGGTCAGCAGCCGCGACCGGGTGCTGCCCGGTGAGGACGCCGACGCCTCCAAGGTGCTCGAGGACGTGCTGACCCGCCGCGGCATGCACGTGCTCGGCCAGTCGCGGATGCAGTCGGTGACCCGCGAGGGCGACACCGTCACCGTGACCCTCACCGACGGGCGCACCGTGTCGGGCAGCCACTGCATCCTGGCGCTCGGGTCGGTGCCCAACACCGCCGACCTCGGCCTCGAGGAGGCCGGCGTGGCGACCGACGACGGCGGCTTCATCGCCGTGGACCGCGTGTCGCGGACCTCGGCCCGCGGCATCTACGCCGCTGGCGACTGCACCGGTGTGCTCATGCTCGCCTCGGTCGCGGCCATGCAGGGCCGCATCGCGATGTGGCACTTCCTCGGTGACGCCGTCGCCCCGCTCGACCTGAAGAAGGTCTCCTCCAACGTCTTCACCTCGCCCGAGATCGCGACGGTGGGGTGGTCGCAGCAGGCCGTCGACGCCGGCGAGATCACCGCCGAGGTCGTCATGCTGCCCCTGGCCGGCAACGCGCGCGCCAAGATGCAGGGCGTGCGCGACGGCTTCGTGAAGCTGTTCTGCCGCCCCGGCACCGGCATCGTGGTCGGCGGAGTGGTGGTGGGGCCGCGCGCGTCCGAGCTGATCCACCCGGTGTCGATCGCGGTGGCGGAGTCGCTCACCGCCGACCAGCTGGCGCAGGCCTTCACCGTCTACCCGTCGATGAGCGGGTCGATCGCCGAGGCCGCCCGCCGCCTGCACCGGGTCTGACGCCGGCACCCGGCCCGACGCCCGCCCGCACCCGGGCCTCGGGTCCGGGGCCCGGCTGGCAGGCCGGGCACCACCACGACCAGCGGTTGGCGGCGTCGCCGGCGATCTCCTCGACGGTGCTCACCGGGCCTCCGCACCGGCGGCAGCCGCGGCGCTGGCGACCCACGACCCAGTGGTCGTCGCCCTTGGCCGACGACCCCGTGGTCACCTGGTAGGCGCCCTCGACGGTGGCCGAGTGACGCAGCATCGTCGCGGCGCGGTCCACCAGGCGCTCGACGTCGACGTCGCCCACCGCGGTCCACGGGCTGACGCCGGTGAGGAAGGCCAGCTCGTTGGCCCACAGGTTGCCCAGGCCGGCCATCCGCCGCTGGTCGAGCAGCGCGCTCACCAGCGGGGTCGCCGGGTCGGCGCCGAGGCGGCGTACGGCCTCGGCGGCGTCCCAGTCGTCGCGCAGCGGGTCGGGGCCGAGGTGGCCCACGAGGTCGTGCTCGCGGGCGGTGGGCACCAGGTCGAGGTCGTGCAGCCGGATGCCGTGGACGGCGCGGTCGTCGTCGAGGGTGAGGACCAGCCGCACGTGCGGCTGGACCCGGCCCGGCAGCCGCTTCCCTGGTGCGAGCGTCGACCACGAGCCGTCCATCTTGAGGTGGCTGTGGAGGGTCGCCGCAGGGGAGTCGGCGGTCGCCGAGAGCCGGGTCAGCAGGTGCTTGCCGTGGGTGTCGTGGCCGAGCACCGTGCGACCGGACACGTCACGCGTGGCCAGCCTCGGCGTGCGGAAGTCGGAGCGCACGACCGTGTGGCCGGCGAGCTGGCGGTCCAGCCGGCGGGCGAGCTTCCAGACGCTGTCTCCCTCGGGCACCCGCCCAGTGTCACAGG
Source organism: Nocardioides sp. Soil774 (assembly GCF_001428125.1). GTDB lineage: Bacteria > Actinomycetota > Actinomycetes > Propionibacteriales > Nocardioidaceae > Nocardioides. The sequence continues at coordinate 201,437 of NZ_LMSM01000010.1, forward strand.
CGGGTGCGACAGCCCGACCGCAGCGGGTCAGGTCAGGTCGGGGGTTGGTGGTGTTGGCCCCGCCGAAGCCCTGGGTGAGGTAGACCTGCGCGAGGTTCTGCTGTCCGTGCACGCCGTGCGACGAGCCCCGCGCGAGCTGGGTGCCGGCGTCGACGGCGCCGCGGACGCCCGCGGAGAGGTGCCACGGCACCCAGCGGTCGCCGACCCGGACGAGCCGTTCGAGCGGTGCCTCGCCGGCTGCGAGGCGCCGGGCGTCCGCGGCGCACACCGCGACCGAGCGGGCAGCACCGCCGGGTGGGGTCCACTGCACGTCCTGCATCGAGGGGCCGTGGCGTGGGTCGAAGAAGCACGGCTCGCGGCGCTCGGGCAACGGCTCGCCGTCGCGGACGGCGAGCACGGCGGCACGGTGGTAGCGCGCGTCGGCGACCACCTGCTCGACGGCGATGACGTCCTCGACGCTGCGGCTGGTCGACATCAGGTGCTTGGCCTGGTCGTAGTGCTCCAGCGCGCGGCGGTAGTGGTCGCGGGCCACCGGGTCCAGGTCGTCGGCCAGGGTGTCGACGTGCAGGTCTCGGAGCTGCTCCCCGAGCACAGTGACGTCCTCGTCCATCACCCGTCGAGCGGCGCGCCAGCGGTCCAGCGCGGCCAGCTCCTCCTCACGGCGTCGCCGCCGTCCCCCGAACATGGTCCGGAGTCTGCCACGTGCCGAGGGGCCGGGTCTGTGCACTCGCCTGCGGAGGTTCACGCACCGCCTGTAGTCTCGGGGACTCTGTTCGTCGTCTCCCCGGGGAGAGCCCACCCATGGTCCGTCCACGCCTCGTGCGCCTGCTGCTCGCCGTCCTGGCGGGGGTGCTCGTGCTGTCCGCGCTGCCTGCGCAGGCGGCCGACCCCAGCGGTCGGCGCCAGGCCGAGACGTGGCCGACGCCGGGCGGCACCGCGATCACGGTCACCGGGCACGGCTACGGGCACGGCCACGGGCTGTCGCAGTACGGCGCCCACGGTGCGGCCGGGCAGGGGCTGACGTGGCAGCAGATCATCGAGTTCTACTACCCCGGCACGACGTGGGGTGCGGTCACCGGCAAGGTCCGCGTGCTCATCACCGCGGACACCGGGCGCGACGTCCAGGTCGTCGCCCGCGACGGTCTCCGCGTCGGCAGCCTGCGCCGCGCGCGCACCTGGCGCGTCCCTGCGCTCGCTGCCCGGAAGTGGCGCCTGGTCGCCAGCGGTGACGACACCCTGGTGCAGCGGACCACCGGCGGGCGCTGGCGCACGTGGAAGCGGATCCGCGGCGAGGCCGAGTTCTCCTCGACCGCAGGCCCGCTCACGCTGGTGCTGCCGGGCGCGCGCCACGACTACCGCGGGACGCTGCAGTCGGTGTCGTCGCGCCAGGGCAGGCGCCAGACGGTCAACAAGGTCGGCATGGAGGCCTACCTGCGCGGCGTCGTGCCGCAGGAGGTGCCCGCCTTGTGGGAGCCGGCTGCGGTGAGTGCACAGTCGGTCGCGGCCCGCACCTACGCCGCGTTCGAGCGCTCGCACCCGGCCGCGGGCCACTACGACCTCTGCGACACCAGCCAGTGCCAGGTCTACGGCGGCGCCGACGTCGAGCACCCGGCCGCCACCGCTGCCATCCGGGCCACGGCCGGGCAGGGCCTCTACTTCGACGGCCGACCCGCGTTCACCCAGTTCTCCGCGAGCAACGGCGGGTTCTCCTCGGCCGGGTCCATGCCCTACCTCGTCGCCCAGGCCGACCCCTACGACGCGCTGGCCAACCCGAAGTACTCCACCTGGACCGCGACGATCGACGACACGATGGTCGAGCGGCAGTGGCCCCAGATCGGCGACCTCACGTCCATCGAGGTGAGCGCACGCGACGGCAACGGCGACTGGGGCGGCCGGGTCAACGACATGGCGTTCGTCGGCACCGCCGGCACCGCGCGGGTCGACGGCGACACCGTGCGCAGCGCCTTCGGCCTCTACTCCGACTGGTTCACCTTCGCCGTGGCTCCGCGGCAGACCGGGCCGGCCCGCCAGTGAACGCTCGACGACTGGCCGCGCTCCTGGCCCTGCTCGTGCTCGCCGCCACCGGCTGCGAGTCGAGCGCGGGGTCGGGCGACGAGGCCGTGCCGGACCTCCTCGACACCGAGACCACCTCCGACATCGACTACGTCGCCCTGGGCGACTCGTTCTCGGCCGGCCCCTTCATCGGCACCATGCGCACCGATCCCGAGGGGTGCGCCCGCTCCCGCGACAACTACCCGGCGTTCCTCGCCGACTGGCTCGACGTGGCCAGCTACACCGACGTCACCTGCTCGGCCGCGACGACCGCGGACCTCTACGGCACGATGACGATGATCAACGGCGAGCCCACGGGGCCGCAGCTCGACGCGGTCGGAGCCGACACCGACCTGGTGACCCTCGGCATGGGCGGCAACGACTTCGGCATCTACGACTCGCTCATCCACTGCCAGGACGGCCGCGGGCTGGACTGCCCGGTCGCCGACCTGCGCGCCGACGCCCGCAAGGTGGCCGGCCGCATCGAGCAGGCGGTGCGTCGCATCGGCAAGGTCGCGCCGGACGCATCGGTCTACGTCGTCGGCTATCCCGACATCCTGCCCGCCGAGCGCACGTGCGCCGCGGTGGGCGTGTCCGCCGACGTGCTCGCCCCGGTCGCCGAGGTGGCCCGAGCCCTCAACGCCTCGCTGCGCCGCGGCGCGACCGCGGCAGGGGCGACGTACGTCGACATGGCGGCGGTCTCAGACGGGCACGACGTGTGCGCCAAGGGCCGTGCGTGGATCAACGGCCCGAGGTTCCGCGCGGGCATCGCGGCGCCCTTCCACCCCAAGATCAACGGCATGCGCGCGACAGCCGCCGAGGTCTACTCGAGCATCACCGGCGAGGAGCCTGACGTCACCGAGTACGCCGAGCCCGACCCCGACGTGATCGTGCTCAACGAGGACTGATCACCAGCACCAGGTCGCCGCCCTCGACGGCCTGCGTGGCGCGCACCGCGAGCCGCTGCACCGTGCCGCCGACCGGCGCGGTGATGGAGGCCTCCATCTTCATCGCCTCGATGGTCGCCACGGTCTGACCGGCCTCGACGGTGTCGCCCTCGGCGACGGTCACCGTCACCGCTCCGTCGTAGGGCGCGGCCACGTGCCCGGGGGTGCCGGGCTCGGCCTTCTCCGCCGAGGCGACGTCGGCGGACACGCTGCGGTCGCGCACCGAGACCGGGCGCAGCTGGCCGTCGATGGTGGCCATCACGTTGCGGAAGCCGCGCTCGTCGGGCTCGCTGATCGCCTCGAGGCCGAAGAGCATCTCGCGCCCCTCACGCACCTGGACGCGGTGCTCCTCGCCACGGCGCAGGCCGTAGAGGTAGTCGATCGTCGACACCGCCGACAGGTCGCCGTACTTCTCGCGCGACTCGCGGAAGGCCTTCGTCGGGGCGGGGAAGAGCAGCTCGTTGAGCGTGGCGCGCCGGTCGGTGCCGAGGCTGGCTTGCTGCTCGGGGGTGAGGGTCTCGTTGGGCTGCTTCCACGTGCGCCCGGCCAGGGCCTTGGTGCGGAACGGCTCGGGCCACCCGCCGGGCGGGTCGCCGAGCTCGCCGCTGAGGAAGCCGATCACCGAGTCGGGGACGTCGTAGGACGCCGGGTCGGCCTCGAACTCGGCCGGGTCGGCACCCGCGGCGACCAGCGCGAGGGCCAGGTCGCCGACGACCTTCGACGACGGGGTCACCTTCACGACGTTGCCGAGGATGTCGTTGGCCGCGGCGTACATGTCCTCGACCTGCTCGAACTTCTCGCCCAGGCCGAGCGCGATCGCCTGCTGGCGCAGGTTGGAGAGCTGGCCGCCGGGGATCTCGTGGCGGTAGACCCGACCGGTCGGCGCGGGCAGGCCGGACTCGAAGGGGGCGTAGACGCGGCGCGTGGCCTCCCAGTAGGGCTCCATCGCGTTGACGGCGGCGAGCGACAGCCCCGTCTCGCGCGCGGAGTGGTCGGTGGCCGAGACCAGCGCCGACAGCGCGGGCTGGGAGGTGGTGCCCGCCATCGCGGCGCAGGCCGCGTCGACCGCGTCCACGCCGGCCTCGATCGCGGCGGTGAGGGTGGCCAGCTGGCCGCCGGGGGTGTCGTGCGTGTGCAGGTGCACCGGCAGGTCGAAGCGCTCACGCAGCGCCGTCACGAGGGTGCGGGCGGCGGGCGCGCGCAGCAGCCCGGCCATGTCCTTGATGGCGAGCACGTGCGCCCCGGCGTCGACGATCTCCTCGGCGAGGCGGAGGTAGTAGTCGAGGGTGTAGAGCCGCTCGCCGGGCGACGACAAGTCGCCGGTGTAGCAGAGCGCGACCTCGGCGACCGAGGTCCCCGTCGCGCGCACCGCGTCGATGGCGGGCCGCATCTGGGAGACGTCGTTGAGGGCGTCGAAGATGCGGAAGACGTCGATGCCGGTCTCCGCGGCCTCCTGGACGAACGCCTCGGTCACCTCGGTCGGGTACGGCGTGTAGCCGACGGTGTTGCGCCCGCGCAGCAGCATCTGGAGGCCGATGTTGGGCACCGCCTCGCGCAGCGCCGCCAGCCGCTCCCAGGGGTCCTCGGAGAGGAAGCGCAGCGCGACGTCGTACGTCGCCCCGCCCCAGCACTCCAACGACCAGAGCTGCGGGGTGGTGCGGGCGACGTGGTCGGCGACGGCGAGGAGGTCGCGGGTGCGCACGCGGGTGGCGAGCAGCGACTGGTGGGCGTCGCGGAAGGTGGTGTCGGTGACCGCGACCCGGTCCTGGGCACGCAGGCGGCGGGCGAACTCCTCGGGCCCGATCTCGCGCAGCAGCTGCCGGGTGCCGTCGGGCACGGGGCCGGAGCGGTCGAGGTCGGGGAGCTTGCTGGCCGGGGTGACCGTGACCGGGGCAGCGCCGTGCGGCTGGTTGACCGTCACGTCGGCGAGGTAGGCGAGCAGCTTGGTCGCGCGGTCGCGGCCGACCTGGGCGGTCAGCAGCTGCGGGTGGTCCTCGATGAACGAGGTGGTGACGCCGCCGGCGGCGAAGTCGGGGTCGGCGAGCACTGCTTGGAGGAAGCCGACGTTGGTGGAGACACCGCGGATGCGGAACTCGAGCAGCGCGCGCCGTGCCTTCTGCACCGCAGCCTCGAAGGTGCGGCCGCGACACGTGAGCTTGGCCAGCATCGAGTCGAAGTGCGGGCTGATCTCGGCACCGGTGTAGGTGGTGCCGCCGTCGAGGCGTACGCCGGGACCGCCGGGGGAGCGGTAGGTCGTGATCTTGCCGGTGTCGGGGCGGAAGCCGTTGGCGGGGTCCTCGGTGGTGATGCGGCACTGGAGCGCGAAGCCGCGCGGCTCCACCGAGTCCTGGGTGAGGCCGAGGTCGGCCAGCGTGGCGCCGCCGGCGATGAGCATCTGCGACTGCACGAGGTCGACGGCGGTGACCTCCTCGGTCACGGTGTGCTCGACCTGGATGCGGGGGTTCATCTCGATGAAGACGTAGTTGCCGGACGGGTCGAGGAGGAACTCCACGGTGCCGGCGTTCTTGTAGCCGATCTCGCGGGCGAAGCGCACCGCGTCGGCGCACATGCGGTCGCGGATCGCGGGGTCGAGGTTGGGCGCCGGGGCGATCTCGACGACCTTCTGGTGGCGGCGCTGCACCGAGCAGTCGCGCTCGTAGAGGTGGATGACCCCGCCGTCGGAGCCGGTGCCGTCGGAGAGGACCTGCACCTCGATGTGGCGGGGATCGACCACGGCCTGCTCGATGAAGACCGTCGGGTCGCCGAAGGCGCCGTCGGCCTCGCGCATGCAGGCCTCGATCGCCTCGCGCAGGTCGGCACGGTCGTCGACGCGCCGCATGCCGCGACCACCGCCGCCGGCGACGGCCTTGACGAAGAGCGGCGCCTCGATCGACTCCGCCGCGGCCAGGAGCTCGTCGACGTCGGTCGACGGCGGCACGGACTCGAGCACCGGGACCCCGGCCGCCTTCGCCGCCGCGATGGCGCGGGCCTTGTTGCCGGTGAGAGTGAGCACCTCGGCGCTGGGGCCGATGAAGGTGATGCCGGCCTCGGCGCAGGCCTCGGCGAGCGCGGGGTTCTCCGACAGGAAGCCGTAGCCGGGGTAGACCGCGTCGGCGCCGCACCGCACGGCGACCTCGACGATCGCCTCGGGGTCGAGGTAGGCCCGCACGGGGTGCCCGACCTCGCCGATCTGGTAGGCCTCCTCGGCCTTCATCCGGTGCTCGGACCAGCGGTCCTCGTGGGGGAAGACGGCCACCGTGCGCGCGCCGATCTCACGCGCGGCACGGAGTGCCCGGACTGCGATCTCGCCACGGTTGGCGACGAGCACCTTGGAGAACATGCGCCGAACGCTATCGAGTGGCGGGTGTGAGCCGGGTTACTCGTCCGTACGCCGGTCAAGCCGCCAGCTGCTCCTGCGTGCGCCACCAGGCGACGGTGGCGGCGAGCCCGTCGGCCAGCGGGGTGGGGGAGAGGTCGAGGCGCTGCTCGCTGATGGTGGAGTCGAGCACGAACGGGCGGTCGAACATGTAGCCGGTCTCGGCCAGCTCGCGCATCTCGCGCGACAGCAGCCCGCTCGCGCGCAGGACCCCGACCGGGATCGACGCCACCTTCGGCACCGCGACGCCACCCGCCTCGGCGACCATCTCCACGAGCCGACGCTGGGTGAGGGGTGCGGCGGTGGGTGCGTGGAGGAAGGAGTTCCACAGGTCCTCGCGGGCTGCCGCGGCGATCATCGCCGCGGCGAGGTCGGGGACGAAGGTGAAGGAGTGCGGCTGGTCGAGGCTGCCCAGGACCCGCATCGTGCGACCGGCGAGCACGGTCGGCACCAGCCGCTCGCCGGCGTGCGCGTTGCGCACGACGGGACCGTAGAAGTCCGACGCGGCGACGCTGACGGTCGGCGTCTCCGAGGCCTCGCGCTGCGCCAGGAGCTCGGTGCGCACCCCGAGCTTGCCGGTGGTGGCCGTGCGCGGGGTGTCCTCGGTGATCGGTCCGTCGACCCGCCCGTAGGAGTAGAGGCTCTCGGGGAAGACGACGACGGCGCCTGCGCGCCCCGCTGCCTCGAGCACGGCACGCTCAGCGGCCGGCAGCTCCGCGCGCCAGACGCGGGAGTCGTACGCCGACCCGTGGATGCAGTGGTGCACCGCGACGGCACCCTCGAGGGCGTCGGTCATCGCGTCGGGCTGCGAGACGTCGACCTTCCGGCGGTCGATGCGCGGGTGGTCGGGACCGCTGCCCGAGCGGGTCAGGAGGCGCACGTGGTGGCCGGCGTCGGCGAGCTGCTGGGCGACGGTCGAGCCGACAGGGCCGGCTCCGGTGACGACGTGGACGTGGTGGTTCATGGCGATCTCCTCGAAAGAGAGAGCGGTGCTCTCGTTGCGTCCATCATGACCCCTCCCCGAGAAAAAAGCAAGAGCGGTGCTCTCTTCCGTCACACCTGCTCGCGGATGTGCCACACTGGACGGATGGGCGACCCTCCCTCCCCGCGTGCCCGGGCGCGTGAGCAGACGATGCGCGACATCGTGCGCATCGGCCGCGAGCACCTCGCGACCGACGGTGCCGCCGCGCTCTCGCTGCGCGCCGTCGCACGCGACCTCGGCGTCGTCTCCTCGGCCGTCTACCGCTACGTCGCCAGCCGCGACGAGCTCCTGACGCTCCTGGTCGTCGACGGCTACGACGAGCTCGGTGACGCCGTGGACGCCGCACTGGCCCCGGTCGAGCGGGACGACTTCCGGGGTCGCCTGGACGCGATCGGTCGCGCGGTCCGCGCGTGGGCGCTCGCGGAGCCGGCGACGTACGCCCTGCTCTTCGGCAGCCCGGTGCCGGGCTACGAGGCGCCGGCCGAGCAGACGACCGGCCCCGGCACGCGGGTGGTCGTCCGTCTGGTGGAGGTCTGGGAGGACGCCTGGCGCGCCGGCGCGGTGACGGTGGGCGAGGCTGCCGTCGCGCCGCGGCGCCTCTCGCGTGACCTGGCCCGGATCCGTCGGCAGATGGGCATCACCGCCCCCGACGCCCTCATCGCGCGCGGCCTCTTCGCGTGGGCGGCACTCTTCGGGTGCGTGGGCTTCGAGGTGTTCGGGCAGTACGGGCCCGACACGTTCACCTCCGCCGGCGACCTGTTCGAGCACCACCTCGCCGCCCTGTCGGAGGCGGTCGGGCTGGCGTAGCGCCCCGTGCCGGGGAGGCCCCGGCGGAGGTGGTCTATGCATGCAGTGATCCACCGTTGTCGAGGACGCGTGCCGCGAGGACAGTGGGAAGGATCGTCAACTGCGAAGGAGTGAGCATGTCCCCGACGTCAGCTCGACCGAGGAGATCCTCGGTGTTCCTCGCGGTGTTCGCCCTGTTGCTCGCCGCACTGCCTGCCCTGCTGGCCAGCAACGCCCACGCCGCGTCCCCCACCACGAGCACGACCTGGAACGTCACGGTCGGCTCCGAGTCGCGCTCCGGCGCCATCCAGACGATGGCGTACGGCCCCAAGAAGATCTGGATCAACGCCGGCGACACGGTGCACTGGGTCTCCCGCTCGATGGAACCGCACACCGTGTCGTTCGTCGACGCCAAGCACCCCGCGGTCCCGTTCGACCTCGCGATCACCTACATGACGGCGCCCACGTCGAGGCACACGATCCGCAAGGGGCAGTTCCGGAGCTCGGGGATCATGGCCCCGGCACCCGACGCCGTCTTCCCCGACGCGGTCAAGTCCTACGACCTGAAGTTCCTCGAGCCGGGCAAGTACCACTACCTCTGCTACCTCCACGGCAAGGCCATGTCGGCGGTCGTCGTGGTCCGCAAGGCGGGAAAGCCGTACCCGCACACGCAGGCCGACTACGACGCGATGGCCGTCCAGGCGTCGAACGCGGCCATCGAGCACGGGCTCGACCTGTGGGCTGACGCCCTGGGTGCCGCCGACAACCACCACGTCTTCGTGGGTGCCTCGGACATGACCGCGATGGTCAACCGGTTCAGTCCCGGCAGCATCGTGGTGAAGGTCGGCGACAGCGTCAGCTTCGACATGTCGAGGAACGCGTTCCCGGTCCCGCACACGATCACGTTCGGGCCGCCCCCGGCCAACCCGTTCGCGCCCACCGGAGATCCGGCGAACTTCCAGGGCGGAGCACTGAGCTCCGGCGTGATCCTGCCTCCGGGCTTCGGGCCGCCGCCGAACGCGTTCACGGTGAAGCTCACCAAGGCCGGCACCTATCCGTTCGTCTGCCTGCTCCATGCCGGGATGGGCATGGTCGGTCAGGTGGTCGTCCAGTAGCCCGGGCACGGACAGCGAGCGGCCGTGGGCGAGAGCCCGCACCCGGTCAGCGCGCGAGCGCTCGACCCACGGCCCGCCCGGAGAAGATGCAGCCACCGAGGAAGGTGCCCTCGAGCGCGTTGTAGCCGTGCACCCCACCGCCGCCGAAGCCGGCCACCTCGCCTGCGGCGTACAGCCCGGGGACCCGGGTGCCGTCCGCGGCGACGCACTGCCCGTCGAGGTCGGTCTCCAGCCCGCCGAGCGTCTTGCGGGAGAGGATGTTGAGGCGTACGGCGATGAGCGGGCCGTGGGCGGGGTCGAGGATCTTGTGCGGCTTCGCGACCCGGATCAGCCTGTCGGTGCGGCTGCGCCGCGCGTTGTGGATCGCCATCACCTGGAGGTCCTTGGCGAAGGGGTTGTCGACCTCGCGGTCGCGCGCCTCGACCTGCGTGCGCAGCTGGTCGGGGTCGAGCTCGGGCCCGCGGGCGATGCCGTTCATGCCCCTCACCAGCTCGTCGAGGGTGTCAGCCACGACGAAGTCGATGCCGTGCTCCTTGAACGCCTCCACCGGGGCCGGCGCACCCTTGGCGAGCCGGGTCCGGGCGAGGAACTTCAGGTCCTTGCCGGTGATGTCGGGATTCTGCTCCGAGCCCGACAGGGCGAACTCCTTCTCGATGATCGACTGGGTCAGCACGAACCACGAGTAGTCGTGGCCGGCGGCGAGGATCTGCTTCATCGCCCCGATCGAGTCGGCGCCCGGCACGCCTGACATGCCCTCGAGCCGCTTGCCGCTCGCGTCGAACCACATCGACGACGGCCCGGGGAGGATCCGGATGGCGTGGTCGGGCCAGACCGGGTCCCAGTTGTGGATGCCCTCGACGTAGGCCCACATGCGGTCGCGGTTGACCATCGTCGCGCCGGCGTCCTCGGCGATGCCCTGCATCCGGCCGTCGACGTGGGCGGGCACGCCGGAGATCATGTGCGTCGGCGCGGCCCCGACCCGCTCGGTCGGCCAGCTGCGGCGCATCAGCTCGTGGTTGTGGCCGATGCCGCCGCTGGTGACCACGACGGCCGGGGCCCGGTGCTCGAAGGTGCCGGCGGCCTCGCGGCTCGACTTCACGCCACGTGCGCCGTCGTCGTCGACCAGCACGGTGCCGCGCACGCCCACGACTGCCCCGTCCTCGACCACGACCTCCTCGACCTGGTGGCGGAACGCGAGGCGTACGAGCCCGGCCGACTCCGCGCGCTCGACCGGCTCGGCGAAGATGCGCACCACCTCGGGGCCGGTGCCCCACGTCAGGTGGAAGCGGGGGACCGAGTTGCCGTGGCCGGTCGCGCGGCCGTCGCCGCGCTCGGCCCACCCGACGAACGGCAGGGAACGCAGGCCGAGGGCGCGGAGGTAGTCGCGCTTCTCGCGGTGCGCGAAGTCGACGTACGCCCTCGCCCACTGCTGCGGCCAGAAGTCCTCGCCGCGGCCCGGGCCGTCGGTGCCGTCGCCGAGCCGGTCGAACTGCGCCGAGCCCTGCCAGTCCTGCCATGCCAGCTCGGGGGAGTCCTTGATGCCCATCCGACGCTGCTCGGGGCTGTCGACGAACAGCAGGCCGCCGAGCGACCACCAGGCCTGCCCGCCGAGGTTGGCGCGGTTCTCCTGGTCGAGCACCAGCACGCGCTTGCCGGCCAGGGCGAGCTCGTGGGTCGCGACGAGGCCGGCGAGGCCCGCGCCGACGACGATGACGTCGGGGCTGAAGTCCGGCTCGGAGTCGGGGCTGGAGTCCGGGCTGGAGTCGGGGCTGGAGTCGGGGCTGGGGTCGGGGCTCATGACGATTCCTCGGGGTAGTGGCTGACGATCAGCTCGGCGAGCAGGCGCAGCGCCCGCTCGACGGTGCGGCCGGGTGCGGCCGTGGGGCGGGGGTCGAGCGCGGAGAACGCCAGGCCGTCGAGCATGTTGACCACGATGCTGAGCACCGCGGGGAGGTCGTCGGCCGGGATCCGGTCGCCCCACAGGTCGGCGGCCGCGTCGAGCATCTGCGCCTGCAGCGACTCGCGCGCCGGCAGGAGCGCAGCCCGCAGCCCGGCGTCCGCGCGTGCCGCCACGAGCAGCTCGCGCCAGGTCTGGTTGGCCGGGGACAGCACGACCGAGCGCAGATGGCCCAGCACCGCCACCACGTCGTCCACGGTGTCGACGTCGGCGTCGACCGCCGCGCGGAAGGCGGCCACGTTGCGGGTCGCGACGTGCTCGGCGGTGGCGACCAGCAGGTCCTGGCGGGTGGGGAAGTGGCGGAAGAGCGCGCCCTGGCTCACGCCCGCCCCGGCGCAGACCGCGGCGGTCGAGGTGGCGGCGTACCCGCGCTCGGCCAGGCACGTCACGGTCGCGTCGAGGAGCGCGGTGATCGTGCCCGCGCGGCGCTCGGCCTGCGTCCGGCGGGCGGCAGTGGTCGTCACCGGGGAAGTGTCACATAAAAAGTGAGCGCTTGCTACCTAACTTCTGCCAAGGCGGTGAGTGAAGGGGATATTGGTGGTTTGGAATCCTCCTCACTCACCGCCCGCGGGCGTGGCGCACCAGGGCACGCAGACGAGCGGTGCGTGGAGAGGATTCCGGTGGTCTGGAATCCCCCTCACGCACCGCTCGGTGGACGGCGGGGCTGAGCCTCAGTCCTTGATCTCGCAGATCACGGCGCCGTTGGTGACCGTGGCGCCGACCTCGGCCTGCAGGCCGGTGACCGTGCCGGCGCGGTGGGCCTTGAGCGGCTGCTCCATCTTCATCGCCTCCATGACCACGATGGTGTCGCCCTCGGCGACCTCCTGGCCCTCGTCGACGACGACCTTCACGATCGTGCCCTGCATGGGCGAGGTGACGGCGTCGCCGGACGCCGCGGCGCCGGCCTTCTTCGCCGACCGCTTGGTCTTCTTGGCGCCGTTCCCGCCGCCGTTGCCGCCACCGACGGCCAGGCCGCCGAGCCCTGCGGGGAGCACGACCTCGAGGCGGCGTCCGCCGACCTCGACCGTGACCTTCTGCCGCTCGCCCTGCTCGTCCGCCTCGGCGTGGTCGCCCGAGAAGGGCTCGATCTGGTTGTCGAACTCGGTCTCGATCCACTGGGTGTAGACGGTGAACTCGCCCTCACCGGTGGGGGTCGAGGCGCCGACGAAGGCGGGGTCGCGCACCACGGTGCGGTGGAAGGGGATCACCGTCGGCATGCCGTCGACGACGAACTCGTCGAGCGCGCGGCGGGAGCGCTCGAGCGCCTGGGTGCGCGTGGTGCCGGTGACGACGAGCTTGGCGATGAGCGAGTCGAACGAGCCCGGGATGGTCTCGCCGTTCTCGTAGCCGCCGTCGAGGCGTACGCCGGGGCCGCTCGGCGGCGACCAGGCCGACAGGGTGCCGGGGGCGGGCATGAAGTTGCGCCCGCCGTCCTCGGCGTTGATGCGGAACTCGATGGAGTGCCCGCGGATCTCGGGGTCGTCGTAGCCGAGCTCCTCGCCCGCGGCGATGCGGAACATCTCGCGCACGAGGTCGATGCCGGTGACCTCCTCGGAGACGCAGTGCTCGACCTGGAGGCGGGTGTTGACCTCGAGGAACGAGATCGTGCCGTCCTGGGCGACGAGGAACTCGCACGTGCCGGCGCCGTGGTAGCCGGCCTCGGTGAGGATGCGCTTGGAAGAGGCGTAGAGCTCCTCGCGCTGCGCGTCGGTGAGGAACGGCGCGGGCGCCTCCTCGACGAGCTTCTGGTTGCGGCGCTGCAGCGAGCAGTCGCGGGTCGAGACGACCACGACGTTGCCGTGCTGGTCGGCGAGGCACTGGGTCTCGACGTGGCGGGGCTTGTCGAGGAACTTCTCCACCAGGCACTCGCCGCGACCGAACGCCGTGACGGCCTCGCGGACCGCGGAGTCGTAGGCGTCGGGGATCTCCTCGAGCGTGCGGGCCACCTTGAGGCCGCGACCGCCACCGCCGAAGACGGCCTTGATGGCGACCGGGAGGCCGTTGGCCTTGGCGAACTCGACGACCTCGTCGGCGTCGGCGACCGGGTCCTTGGTGCCGGGGGCGAGCGGGGCGTTGGCGCGGTCGGCGATGTGCTTGGCCTTCGCCTTGTCGCCCAGCGCCTCGATCGCGGCCGGCGGGGGACCGATCCAGATCAGGCCGGCGTCGATCACGGCCTGGGCGAAGTCGGCGTTCTCGGCGAGGAAGCCGTAGCCGGGGTGCACCGAGTCGGCACCGGTGTCGGTGGCGATCTTGATGATCTTGGCGATGTCGAGGTAGGACTCGGCCGGCGTGGCGCCGTCGAGGGAGTGTGCCTCGTCGGCCAGGCGCACGAAGAGAGCGTCGCGGTCGGGGTCGGCGTAGACCGCGACCGAGCCGATGCCGGCGTCCTTGCAGGCGCGGATGACGCGGACGGCGATCTCGCCGCGGTTGGCGATGAGGACCTTCTTCAAGCTCACGCGAGGACTCCTGGCGGTGACACGGGGCTGGGCGGCGACGGGCAGCCGGAGGGCGTACCGCTCGGCAGGCTACCGCGACCCGAGCACCGCGCGTCCGACTGCCTGATGGACAGGACGCACGACGTGCGCGTAGGCGATGCCCACTGTGAGCGACGCCACAAGCGCCAGCCACTGGTGTCCGGCGTCCTCGAGGGCGGGGTAGACCTGCCAGTGGGTGAGGTAGACGTAGAGGCTGGCCCCGGCCAGGACGCCCGCGGCGCGTGCGAGGGGCGCGGGGAGCGCCACACGTGGCAGCCACAGCATGAGCAGGAAGCCGCCGAGCACGATCGCCTCGCGGTGGGGCTGGCCGAAGAAGCCGATCGTGAGCAGCGCGGCCAGCACCGAGACGAGCACGCGGCGGCGCCCGGTGTCAGCGCGGGCGCCGGCCCAGCCGAGCGCGAAGAAGAAGGCGACGACCAGCGTCGTGTAGCGCTCGGTGGGTCCGGCCCGCAGGCCCACGTCGGCGAAGCGGGCCACCGCGGTCACGGCGAGGACGCCTAGCGCGAACCCGAACGGCGTACGCCGCTCGAGCCGGTGCAGCGCCGGCACGCACGTGGCGACGAGGGCTGCGGCGGTGATCCAGACCAGCGACTCCAGGAACCACAGCTGCCACTGGTCGTCCCACTCCGAGCCGTCCACCAGCTCGCGCACGAACAGGGTCGTGGTGAGGTCGTAGGTGCCGAGCAGCAGGGCGACGCCGCCCACCCAGATCACCGACGGCACGACGAGCTGCGCGAGCCCCGACAGGCCGTGGCGCAGCCGCCGGCGCGGTCCACCGGCCGCGGAGAGCTGGAAGCGGGCGAAGTTGAAGCCGGCGAGGGCCAGCAGGAGGTGGGCGCCGCCCTCGAGGGCGACGAGGTCGACGTGGCTGGCGACGACGAACAGGATCGCGAGCGCCCGCAGGGCGACGGTGGTGTCGACGCGCACCCACTGGCGCGGTCGCGACTCCGCTGCCGGCGCACGGGCCGCGAGCTCCTCCAGCTCGCCGATGCTGCGGGTGTGCCACCCGGCGGGCAGCCCCTCGGGGAAGTGGTCCGCGAGCCGGGTGGCGAGCTCGACGTAGGACAGCGAGTCGCCGCCCAGGTCGACGAAGGAGTCGCTGCTCCGTGCGTCGGGACGACCCAGGACGTGCACGACCTCGGCGCGCACCGGGTGGGCCCCGCCCTGGTGTCCGCCGTGGTGACCGCCGTGGTGACCGCCGTGGTCGTCCGAGCGCTCGGCGAGGTCGGCGAGCGCCCCGAGTGCGGCGTAGTCGGGCTTGCCCGTGCTGGTCACCGGCAGCTCGGGCACCACCGTGACCCGCACAGCGTGGGCCGGCAGCCCGCTGTGGCTGGTCGCCAGCGACCGGGCCGCGGAGCTCGCGCGCCCGCTGGTGAGGAAGACGTGCACCATCCGCTCGGTGGCCACCACCCGCGCGCGGCGGTCGACGGTGGCGCGCAGGGTCTGCTCGACGGCGTCGAGGTCGATGCGCAGGCCGAAGACCTTGCCGTAGCGGTTGCGCCGGCCGACCACCTCGAAGAGGCCGTCGACGCAGCGGGCGAGGTCGCCGGTGCGCAGCTCGGTCGTGACCCGCGGCAGGGCCAGGTCGCCGCGCGACTCGGCGTAGCCCAGCATCACGTTGGGCCCGCTGTAGACCAGCTCGCCGACGCCCGGACGCTCGTCGACCGACTCGTCGAGGCGCAGCTCGCCGCCGGGGATGGCCACGCCGATCGAGCCGGGGTGGTCCTCGGCGAGGTCGGGCGCCAGCCAGGCCATGCGGGCCGTGGCCTCGGTCGCGCCGTACATCACGACGAGGTCCCAGCCGCGGGTGCGCCCGGAGCGGCTCCAGCGGCGTACGGCGTCGGGGTCGAGGCGCCCGCCCGCCTGGGTCACCTGGCGCAGGGTGGGCAGCTCGCGCTCCTCGAAGCCGCTGGCGGCCAGCAGGTCGAAGGTGTGCGGGACGCCGGCCAGCGTGGTCGCGCCGGCACGGCGGAAGAGGTCCCAGAAGCACTCGTCGACCACGCTGAGGCCGGTCAGCACGACGCTGGCGCCGGCGACGAGGTGCGAGTGCAGCACCGACAGGCCGTAGCAGTAGTGCAGCGGCAGCGAGGTGATCGCGCGGTCGGCGGGGGTCAGTGCGAGGTAGTCGGCGATCGCGGCTGCGTTGGCGGCGACGTTGTCGCGGGAGAGGCGCACCAGCTTGGGCGAGCCGGTGGTGCCCGACGTGCTCAGCAGCAGGGCGAGCTCGGGGTGCAGCTCGTGCGCGCTGTCGGAGCGGCGTACGTCGTCGTGCTCGCCGTGGACGCACACGATGTCGGGGTCGTAGGCCGCGACGACGGCGTCGCGCTGGGCGGGGCGGGCGTCGGGGACGACGAGGGCGACGTGTCCGTGCTGGAGCGCGGCGAGGTAGGCGACGAGCGAGTCGAGGTCGTTGGCACCCTCGACCAGGACGAGCCGGCGGGCCGGACCCCACGCGTGCGCGCGGTCCGCGACGCGGCGGGCCAGCTCGGCGTGGCTGAGCACCTCGCCGTCGGCCACGACGGCCGCGGCGTCACCAAAGTGGGCGTGCGGGAGGACCGCCGTGGTCGCCTGCTTCTCGCGGGCTCCCGGCGTGGTGGAGGTGACGGTCACGGCGACCCCGCGGGCCGGTAGGCCCGGACCAGCCCAGTCACGCGGAGGTGGACGGTGTCGCCGGCGACGGGGTGGCGCACGCCGGCCATCCGGGCCTGGACCGGGGTGCCGTCGCCGAGGCGCACCTGCACCGCGCAGTCGTGGCCGTAGTAGCTGACCTCCTGCACCGTGCCCCGCACGCCCTCGGCGTGCGCGAGGTCGACGAAGACCTGCTCGGGCCGGACCATGAGGGCCACCTCGCCCTCGGCGGGGCTGGTGAGCACCACCTCGCCCAGCGCGCAGGCGGCGCGGTCGCCGTGGGCGGTGCCCGGCAGCACCACGGCGCGGCCGACGAACTCCGCGACCTGCGGGTCGCTGGGGGAGAGGTAGACCTCGCTCGGCGACGCCGACTGCACCAGGCGCCCGCCCCGCATGACGGCGACCTGGTCGGCCAGCGAGAGGGCCTCGTTCTGGTCGTGGGTGACCAGGAGCGCGGTGGTGTTGGTGGCCTGCAGGGCGCGACGCACGGCCCGCGCGGTGCTGTCGCGCAGGCCGGCGTCGAGGGAGGAGAAGGGCTCGTCGAGCAGCACGACGGCCGGCGCGGGGGCCAGCGAGCGGGCCAGGGCGACGCGCTGCTGCTGGCCACCCGAGAGCTCGTCGGGGCGGCGGTGGCGGAAGTCGGCGGGCAGCTCGACGAGCTCGAGCATCTCGGCGACGCGGTCGTCGCCGCGGGTGGCGCGGGCCTCGCGGGGCAGGCCGAAGGAGATGTTGGCCGCGACGTCGAGGTGCGGGAAGAGCGCACCCTCCTGGGGCACGTAGCCCACGCGGCGGTCCTGCGGGGGCACCGGACGTACGCGGTCGCCGGCCACGACGGTGTCGCCGAAGGCGATGCTGCCGGACTCGGGCGCGAGGAAACCGGCGATGAGGCGCAGCAGGGTGGTCTTGCCGCAGCCCGAGGGGCCGAGCACGGTCGTGAAGGAGCCGTGCGGGACGTCGAGCGTGACGTCGTCGACCGCACGGGTGGCGCCGAAGGACTTCGTGACGCCGGTGATGCTCAGGGAGCTCATGCGGGGTCCTCGCGGCGTTGTTCGGGGGAGCGCAGCGGCGGAGAAGAACGCCGTGGGGTGTTCATGCGGGGACCCTCTCCGTCTGGGTGGCAGGGGTGTCGGTGCGCATCAGCAGCACGGTCGCCGGGACGGAGACCAGCACGAGCAGCAGCGCGTAGGGGGCGGCGGCGCCGTAGCGCAGCTCCGACGACGCCGACCAGAACTCGGTGGCGAGCGTGCGGGTGCCGATGGGGGAGAGCATGAGGGTGGCGGTCAGCTCGGTGGAGATGGCGAGGAAGACCAGCGCCGCCCCCGCGCCGAGGCTGGGCGCGATCAGCGGGAGGGTGACCCGGCGGGCGGTGGCGAGCGGGCCCAGGCCGAGGCCGTGCGCGACGTCGTCGAGCACGGCCGGGGCCTGCTCGAGCCCGGCGCGGACGGTCACCACGGCACGCGGCAGGAAGAGGATGGCGTACGCCACCACGAGCAGCGCCGCGGTCTGGTAGACCGCCGGCGCCAGGCGCAGCGACGCGACGACGAGCGCCAGGCCGACGACGATGCCGGGCAGCGCGTTGGCGACGTAGGTGCTGCGCTCGATCACGGTCGAGGCCCAGCCGCGGTGGCGCACGGCGAGCCAGACCACGGGGATGGCGGCGACGGTGGTGAGCGCGGCGCCGGCGAGCGCGAGGGTGACGGTGGCGACGAGGGCCTCGGTGAGCTGGGCCATCGGGAACTCCGTCGACGTGCCGACCAGCAGCCACCGCAGCAGGGAGAAGGCCGGCACCCCGACGGCCAGGACCACGATCCCGGTCGCGGCGCCGAGCAGCGGCCAGCGCCAGCGGCCGAGCGCCACGGGCACGGCGGCGCGTGCGGCGCCACGGCCCACGCGGGCGTAGCGGCGGTCGCCCCGCATCCGCAGCTCGGCGAGCAGCAGCACCAGGCACAGCAGCACCAGCACGCCCGCCATCGCGGTCGCGGCGGCACCGTTGAAGGTCGAGCCGTACTGGTCGTAGATCGCGGTGGTGAAGGTCGGGAAGCGCAGCAGCGACAGGGCACCGAACTCCGCCAGGAGGTGCAGGCCGACGAGCAGCGCGCCGCCGAGCAGGGCAGGGCGCAGCTGCGGCAGCACGACGGTGCGGAAGGTGCGAGCGCGTGAGTGGCCGAGCGACCAGGCCGACTCCTCCAGCGCTGGGTCCAGGCGCCGCAGCATTGCCACGACGGGGAGGTAGACCAGCGGGTAGTAGGAGAGCGTCACGACCACGAAGGCACCGCTGAAGCCGTGCACGTCACGGTTGAGCGAGACCCAGGCGTAGCCGTTGACGAAGGCCGGCACGGCGAGCGGCGCGACCAGCAACCCGTGCCAGAGGCGGCGGCCGGGGAGGTCGGTGCGCTCGACGAGGACCGCGAGCGCCACGCCGAGCGCGGCGGTGGCGGCCATGCAGGCGAGGGCGAGGCTGACGGTGTTGGTCAGCAGCTCGACGATGCGCGGGCGGGCGAGCAGGTGCCAGAGGTCGACGGGGCCGATGACGACGACGTACGTCGCGACGTAGCCCAGCGGCACGAGCGCCAGCAGCGCCACGACCGCGCCTGCGAGGAGCAGCAGGCGCGGCGTGTGGCGTCCGGTGGTGTCGTGCATCGTGCTCAGAGCAGGCCAGCCTCGGTCATCAGGTCGGTGACCTCCGGCCCGTTGAGGCTGGACACGTCGACCTGCGGGGGCTCGAGCTCGTCGAACGGCTTGATGTCGGGGTTGAGCTTGGCGTCGGGGTTGAGGGGGTACTCCAGGGCGTACGACTCGGCCATCGCCTGCTGCGCCTCGGTGCCGGTGAGCCAGGTGATGAACTGCTCGGCGGCGTCCTGGTGCTCGCTGCTGGCGAGGATGCCGGCGCCGGAGACGCTGAGGAAGGCGCCGGGGTCCTGGTCGCCGAAGAAGTGCAGCGCCGAGCCGTCGGAGTCGCTGCCGTTCTCGGCGCGGTCGCGGTACCAGTAGTAGCTGTAGGCGATGCCGGCGTCGACCTCGCCGGAGTCGACCGACTGCATGACGACGAGGTTGTTCTGCACGACGACGCCGTTGGCCTTGAGCCCGGCCAGCCAGTCGGCGGTGGCCTGCTTGCCCTCGAGCTCGAGGACCGCGGACACGATCGCCTGGAAGTCGGCGCCGGTGGGGGAGAAGGCGACGCGGCCCTTCCACTCGGGCTTGGCGAAGTCGAGGATCGAGGCGGGCATGTCGGCGTCGGTCATCGAGTCGGTGTTGTACATCGCGACGGTGGAGCGGGCCAGGAAGCCGGTCCACATCCGGTCCGCGGGGACGTAGTCGTCGGGGATGGTCGCGGTGGCCGACTCGGGCAGCTCGGCGAAGAGGCCGGCGTTGTCGACGATGCTCATGGCCGGGGAGTTCTCGGTGAGGAAGACGTCCGCGGGGGAGTCCTTGCCCTCCTCGACGATCTGGTTGGCCATCTCGAGGTCCTTGCCGCTGCGCAGCTCGACGTCGAGGCCGGACTGCTCCTCGAACATCGGCACGATCTCGTCGAGCAGCTGCTCGTGCTGGGCGTTGTAGATGACGAGGTCGGGCGAGCTGAAGACACCGCAGCCCGACAGGGTCGAGGCGGTGAGGAGGGTGCTGGCCAGCGCCACGCCGATGCGGGCGGCGGAGCGTCGCGGGGAGGTCGTCACAGGGCGTCCTTACTTTGCTTAGGCTGCCCTAACTCTAGCCCGGGGTGGCTGCCGCGCGGGAATCGCGTACGTCACACGGACGGCGACTGCGACGTGGGTCACGTGCAGGGTTAGCGATCGCTAACCTCTGCGGCTATTCTGCGAGTCATGACCTTCGAGCTGTCCCCCGAGCACGAGCAGTTCCGTCGCAGCGTCCGTGACTTCGCGGAGGCCGAGATCGCGCCCCACGCCGCGCAGTGGGACCGCGACCACCACTTCCCGACCGACGTGGTCCAGAAGATGGGTGCGCTCGGCCTGATGGGCCTGACCGCTCCGGAGGAGTTCGGCGGCGCCGGGATGGCCGGCGAGGACGGCGGCTTCACCTCGCTGTGCCTGGCGATCGAGGAGATCGGCCGCGTCGACCAGTCGATGGGCATCACGCTCGAGGCCGCGGTCGGGCTCGGCATCAACCCGATCCTGACCTACGGCACGGATGAGCAGAAGAAGACCTGGCTGCCCGAGCTCGTCGCCGGCGAGAAGGTGGCCGGCTTCGGCCTCACCGAGCCCGGTGCCGGCTCCGACGCGGGCGCGACGAGGACCAAGGCCGTCCTGGAGGACGGCGAGTGGGTCGTCAACGGCGCCAAGCAGTTCATCACCAACTCCGGCTCCTCGATCACCTCGCTGGTCACCGTCACCGCACGCACCGGTGAGCGGGCCGACGGTCGCCCGGAGATCTCGACCATCGTCGTGCCCTCCGACACCCCCGGCTTCACCGCGGAGAAGGCCTACGACAAGCTCGGCTGGCACGCCTCCGACACCCACCCGCTCTCGTTCTCCGACGCGCGCGTGCCCGAGGCCAACCTGCTCGGCGAGCGCGGCCGCGGCTACGCCCAGTTCCTCGCCACCCTCGACGACGGCCGCGTCGCGATCGCCGCGCTCGCGGTCGGCTGCATCCAGGCCTGCCTCGACATGTCGCTGCAGTACGCCGGTGAGCGCCAGACCTTCGGCGGTCCGATCGGGCGCAAGCAGGGCCTCGCGTTCCAGGTCAGCGACCTGCAGGTCATGCTCGACGCCTCGCGCCTGCTGACCTACAAGGCCGCCGCGATGAAGGACGCCATGGACGCCGGCCACTCGGTCTCGATGGGTGCCTTCAAGCAGGCCGCGGCCGTCGCCAAGCTCTACACCACCGAGTCGGCCGTCACCGCGTCCCGCATCGCCACGCAGGTCTTCGGCGGCTACGGCTTCATGGAGGAGTACCCCGTCGTCCGGTTCTACCGCGACGCCAAGGTGCTCGAGATCGGCGAGGGCACCTCGGAGGTCCAGCGGATGCTCATCGCGCGGGGGCTCGGCCTGCCGGTCGAGTGAGGCGGGCTCACAGCGCACCGCGGACGAACGCGGTCGCCTTGCGGCCACCGATGCGGACAAGCGCCACCAGCTGCACGCCTCCTGTGGACAGCGTCAGGCCGAGCGCGCGGGGACGAACAACAGCAACAGCTCGCGGCGGTCATCGCGGCCGGGTGTGGCAATCACGCTCCTCGACCTGATCAGCCAGCGAGGACGAAGTCGATCGTCAGGGCTGGCACGTCTCGGCGCCTGATCGTCGCGACCGGTGGCGGTCGGCTGCTGTGGCTGTGGCCGGTCGGAAGGATGGTGGTCACGCTGCCGTCCGGCTCGGGTCTCGTCCGCCAGCGCGGGGACTCCTTGGCGTAGTTGCAGGCCTCGCAGAGACCTTCACCATTGGTGCTCGACGTGGGTCCGCCGCCGGCGTGGCGGCGTACGTGGTCGATGTGCCGGATGGGGGCGTCGCACCATGGCGTGCGGCACACTTGGTCGCGCAGCCGGATGAAGCGGGCCAGACCCGCAGGGAAGAGGCGGGCGCGGCTGTCCATCGCGACCAGGTCGCCTGTCGTTGGCGAGGCGTAGAGCCTGCGGAGCCAGACCTCCTCGCCTGAGCCGAGGGCGTCGGCGACGATCTCGCGGGCGAGCTCGGCGGGGATCGGTCCGAACCCGGCGAGGCGAGCGTCGTCGTCGGCTGTGCCAAGCAGTGCGTCGTGGGACATCACGAGGTTGAGGTCGACGGAGCGGGACGCGGAAGCGGGACTCGCGGCGTGCTCGGACGTGTCGACGCCGAGGGCGCGCCTGACCAGCTCGTCGGCCATCACCTGGCCCTTCGAGCGCGGGTCGCCCTGCGCGTGGGCAGTGTCTGCATCGCGCGTCAGCGCGGCGAACGCCGCCACGCCGGCCGCCACCGGCAGCAGGGCGGACAACCAGACCATCGTGTCAGGCGCGGGCCGGATCGAGACCCGGCGCTCGGACTCGGCCTTGCGCCGGCGGGCTGTCACCGCCTCCGCGTCCAGTCTGGCCGCCTCGCCTTGCGCACGACCGATGACCTCCCGGTCGCTCATCGCCTCGAACGCGTCATGGTCGGCGGCCAGCAGCTCGTCGACGGCCAGCCGGTGCTCGAGTGAGAGGCATGCGGTCTCGCGTGCCACCACGGTTGCGCGCCACTCGGTGATCCGGCCGGCGCGCCACGCGGCCCACGTGTGCGGCAGCTCGCGCTGCACGACACGGGCCAGGCCGAGGTGGCGCTGGCCGCGGTGCGGGGACTCGCGGCGTGCGCGGGCGACCATCGAGCCGACACCCTGACCCCTTCTGGCGGCAGGGACGCCGAGGTCCTCATGGTCCGCCTCGACCGACTCGGCCAGGTCGGCGGCGTGCGCGGCCTGCGCCGCCGTGGCCGTGCAGACCAGCTCCTCGAGCGCGCGGATCAGGTCGAACCGCCCCGCGTCGTCGAGCCAGCTCGGGCCGTCGAGCCCCACTTGCACCTCGCGCCGCATCGCCGCGACGGCGGCGGCGGTGAGGGGCTGGGTGGTGGGCATGGACCTACTCAAGCAGGAGGGTCCGACAACGGGATGGGGGCTCAAGCCCGTGGGGTTGAGAGCGCGGCCCGCGCCTCTCGCCCGGCCGGCTGTCAAGTTGCTCCGAACGCCGTCGGCCGCAGATCCGAGAGGTTAGGTTTGCCGTTGCACTGTGTGGACGAAGGGAAGAAATGGCACCGCAGGGGTTCTCGGACAAGGTCGCGTTCGTGTGGAAGGTGGCAGACAAGCTGCGCGGCACCTTCAAGCAGCACGAGTACGGCTCCGTCATGCTTCCGCTGCTGGTGCTGCGCCGGATGGACGCCGTGCTCGAGCCGACCAAGCAGGCCGTCCTGGACGCCGCCAAGGGGATGAGCGACATCGGGCCCGGCCAGGACGCGATCCTGAAGCGGGTAGCGGGCCAGCGCTTCTACAACACCTCGCCGCTGACGATCGCCTCGATGCTGAGCGACGACAAGAACCTCGACCAAGCGCTCGCGGGATACGTCCGACGCCTCTCCTCCGACGCGTACGCCGTGATGGAGGCGTACAACATCGACGACAAGATTCAGCGGATGCACAAGGCCGGGATCCTGTACGCCGTCCTGGCTGACTTCGCCGACCTCGACGTGCGCCCGAGCATCGTCAGCAACGAGGCGATGGGCTACATCTTCGAGGAGCTGCTGAGGAAGTTCTCCGAGATGTCCAACGAGACGGCAGGTGAGCACTACACGCCGCGCGAGGTCATCGACCTCATGGTGCACCTGATGCTCACCGGCAGGACCGCGGCAGAGCTCACGGAGAATCCCAAGCCCGTCCGCACCGTCTACGACCCGTCCGCCGGCACGGGCGGCATGCTCATGGGTGCGTTGCACCAGATCGAGCAGCTCAACCCCGGCGCTGTGGTGAAGGTCTACGGTCAGGAGCTCAACGACGAGACCTGGGCGATCGCGCAGTCCGACCTGATGATGCAGGACATCGATCCCAAGCAGATGGCCAACGGCAACACGCTCGTCGCCGACGCCTTCGCGACTCTTCCGGGCTTCGACTTCATCCTTGCCAATCCGCCCTACGGCGTGGACTGGAAGGGCTACGCGGCCCCGATCAAGGACGAGCACTCCAAGCTCGGCTTCGACGGTCGCTTCGGCGCCGGTCTCCCTCGCGTGTCAGACGGGTCGTTGCTCTTCCTGCAACACATGCTAAGCAAGATGAAGCCTGGCGGCTCTCGCGTCGGCATCGTGCTCTCGGGCTCGCCTCTGTTCTCGGGTCAGGCCGGCTCGGGGGAGTCGGAGATCCGCCGCTGGATCCTCGAGAACGACTGGCTCGAGGGCATCGTCGCCCTTCCGGACCAGATGTTCTACAACACCGGGATCTCCACCTACGTCTGGATCCTCACCAACGACAAGGCCGCAGCCGATCGCGGCCTCGTCAAGCTGGTCGACGCCCGTGAGCTCGGCACGAAGATGCGCAAGTCGCTCGGCGACAAGCGCAAGGAGCTCACCGCCGACGCGATCACCCAGATCGTCCAGCTGTACGGCGGCGCGCTGGGGGAGTACGCCGATGACCCACGTGTGAAGGTGCTGACCCGCGAGACCTTCGGGTTCCAGCGCATCACCGTCGAGCGGCCGCTGCGGCCGCGCTGGGAGCTGACATCGGCCGTCCTGGATCGCCTGGAGGCGGACGGCGGCGAGACTACCGACTTGCAGCGGCTCCTCGGCGTCCAGGCTGACTCGGAGGACGTGTTTAGGGCACGGCTGTTCGACGCATATACCGGCCACGGATGCTTGCCGGACAACCGGAGCCACCTGTTGCCACTCTCGTCCGAGTACGACGGGTGGGAGGCGCACCTCGGCGTCGACCAGACGCACTACGACGTCGGCTTCGACGAGGAGCGGGGCACGTGGATCGCGACTCGCGGCGGGACGTGGGACGACGTGGTCGTCGCAGGTGAGGCTGATGAGGCGGCGACGGTCAAGGCGCTCGAGCATCGGATCCACGAGACCTGGTGTGAGGGAACATGCGACCGGCGCTTCGAGGCCGGCCCGGGGCTCATCCGGGACGGGTCGACGGTCAACACCATGATCGGGCCCCCGCGCCACGGGCTCTTCGGCGAGCTGACCGGCCTGGCGGCAGGGACCTCTGCTTCGTCGCCCGCTCTGGAGAAGAAGGGCAAGCCGGTTCCCGACCCCAAGCTGCGGGACCAGGAGAACGTGCCGCTGCCGGCAGGGTTCCTCGATCTCGACGCAGGCGAACGGACCAGGGTGCTGCGCGAGGCGGCCGAGAAGCAACTCGAGGAGGAGATCCGGCCGTACGTCGCCGATGCCTGGATCGACCACGCCAAGACCAAGGTCGGGTTCGAGATCCCGTTCACGCGTCAGTTCTACGTCTATACACCGCCGCGTCCGGTCGAGGAGATCGCCGCCGAGATCAACGAGCTCGAGGGGCAGATCCAGGAGTGGATGAGGGAGCTGGGCTTATGAGGCTCACCCTCGGCCAAGCAGCGGAAGTCCGCTTAGGGCGGCAGCGCTCACCCAAGGACCACGAGGGTGACTCGATGGTGCCCTACCTGAGATCGGCGAACGTCGTGGATGGTGCACTGGATCTGTCCGACGTGAAACACATGAACTTCGAGGCAGAGGAACAGACGCTTTTCCGATTGGCTTCGGGCGACGTGCTAATGACGGAAGGTAGCGGCAGCCGCGAAACCGTCGGGACCTCTGCCGTCTGGGCTGACGAGATCAGTGGACCCGTGTGCTTTCAGAACACGCTGCTTCGTCTACGTCCACGCACGGGCATCACCGACGGTAGGTTCTTGGCGTGGTGGGCGCGGCATGCGCACGCGTCTGGCCAGATCGGTGCAGCGGCGACGGGTGCAAACATCCTGCACTTGGGATCTGATGGCCTAAAGCGACTGACACTCTTTGTTCCGTCTCCTGAGGAGCAACAGCGGATCGCAGGCTTTCTGGACGGTAGGGTCGCGCGAATCGACGGCCTCATCGCGGCTCGTCGCGAGCAAATCCGATTCGCGCGCGACGCGATGATGGCTGACTGGACAGAGCGCACTCGTGCGGTGGAATCACTGTTCCCCAATGTTCCGCTCCGTCGATTCCTCGTTTCGATCGTGGACGGTCCCTTTGGGTCGTCCCTCACATCGAGCCATTATTCCGACACGGGGACACGGGTCATCCGGCTAGGCAACATCGGCGTCGCCACCTTCCGAGACCACGATCGGGCCTATATTTCGGCAACACATGCCTCTGCGTTGCTTGCGCATTCCGTTGCTCCTGGAGATCTCATCATGGCTGGGATGGGTGATGATCGGTGGCCTCTCGGTCGATGCGCCATAGCGCCGGCGGACATCGGTCCGGCCATCGTTAAGGCCGATTGTTATCGGATTCGCCTTGACCCACGGATCAGCCATGAATTCGCTGCTGCGTTCCTTTCTAGCCCTCCTGCTGCTGCCCGAGCGGGATTGCTGGGACGAGGTGCCACGCGAGCACGCCTGAATACGGATGTCGCCAAGGCTTCAGAAATTTCTACCGCGGGCGAGTCAGAGCAGCGCGATTACGTCATGTCAGTCGGGGCCTTGCACGCTCGGTTCGCCAGCGCAGAGGCAACACTCGCGGCTTCTGTGCGCTTGCTCACCGAGTACAAGACCTCCCTCATCACGGCAGCCGTCACCGGCGAGCTCGACGTCACCACCGCCGGAAGTGGAATCCCCGCATGAGCGTCCACAACGAGGCGGCCTTCGAGTCAAACATCGAGGCACACCTCACCAGCGACGGCTGGCTCAAGCTCGACCCGAAGTCCTACGACAAGCAGCTCGGACTGTTCGGCGCGGAGCTCGTGGGGTACGTGCAGGACTCCCAGCCCAAGGAGTGGGAGCAGCTGGTCGCTCGGCACGGCGGTGAGCAGATGGCGACGTCCAAGTTCCTCAAGGTCGTGGCCGACGCGATTGACCACCGCGGCACGATCAGCGTCCTGCGGGGGACGGTGAAGGACTCCGGCGTCACCGTGCGGATGTGCTGGTCGAGGCCGGCCAACAACCTGACCCCCGAGCTTGCCGAGCGCTACGCGGCCAATCGGTGCGGCGTCGTGCGGCAGTTGCACCACTCGGAGTCCAACCCGGGCGACTCGCTCGACCTGGCACTGGTGGTCAACGGGATCCCGGTGGCGACAGCGGAGCTGAAGAACCCGCTCACGCATCAGACGATCGAGCACGCGATGGCGCAGTACCGCACGGATCGCAACCCGCACGACTTGATCTTCGCCAAGCGCACGCTCGTGCACTTCGCGGTGGACCCGCACCGGGTCGCGATGACGACCAAGCTGGACCGCGAGCAGACCAGGTTCCTCCCCTTCAACACCGGCTCCAACGGGCCGGGGCGGCCCGGCGCGGCCGGAAACCCGGCCGGCAACGGCTACCAGACGGCGTACCTGTGGGAGCAGGTCTGGCAGCGCGACGCCTGGCTCGACCTGATGCACTCGTTCGTGCACGCCCACGACGGCGGCACGCTGTTCCCGCGTTTCCACCAGTGGCACGCGGTGCGCACGATCCTGTCGGCGACGACGGCCGACGGCCCGGGCGCCGATCGTCTCGTGCAGCACTCGGCCGGTTCGGGCAAGTCCAACACGATCGCCTGGACGGCTCACTCGTTGTCGCGTCTGCATGGCGACGACGACGCGCCGATCTTCGACAAGGTCGTCGTGATCACCGATCGCCGCGTGCTCGACCGACAGCTCCAGGAGACCGTGGCAGGTCTCGACCACACGCCGGGCACGATCGTCCGGGTCGACCAGCACTCCAGCCAGCTCAAGGAGGCGCTCGAGGGCAACGCCGCGCGCGTCATCATCACCACTCTCCAGAAGTTCCCCGTCATCGCGGAGACGGCGAACGCCGTGATGGGTCGCCGGTTCGCCGTCATCGTGGACGAGGCCCACTCGTCGACGACAGGGGATGCGGTCAAGAAGCTCAAGAAGGTGCTCGGGGGCGGGCTCGCCGAGGCTGAGGCGGCCGAGGAGGAGACCGAGACCGCGCCAGAGGAGGACGCGCTGCTGGCGAGCGCTCGGGCGCGCGGAAAGCAGCAGAACCTGTCCTTCTTCGCCTTCACCGCCACACCCAAGCCGAAGACCCTGGAGACGTTCGGGCACCTGGACGCCGACGGGCACAAGCGGCCCTTCCACACGTACTCGATGCGTCAGGCCATCGACGAGGGCTTCATCCTCGACGTCCTGGCCAGCTACACGACGTACTCGACCTACTACAAGCTCGCCAACTCGCACCCGAAGAACGACCCCGAGATGGACGCGGGAAAGGCCAAGGCGGCGCTGGCCCGCTTCGTGTCGCTGCATCCCTACCAGCTCGAGGCGAAGGCCGAAGTGATCGTCGAGCACTTCCGCCAGAAGACCGCGGCGAAGCTCGACGGCAACGCGAAGGCGATGGTGGTGACGCGCTCCCGACTGCACGCCGTGCGCACCAAGCAGGCACTCGACTCCTACATCGAGCGCAAGGGCTACGACCAGGGCAGCGCAGCGCTCCGAGTCCTGGTCGCATTCTCGGGGACCGTGTCCGATCCCGAAGCCCCCGACCTGGAGTTCACTGAAGCGGGCATGAACGGATTCGGCGAGGGGCAACTGCCGACGAGGTTCCGCGAGGACGGGTACCAGGTCCTGGTGGTGGCCGAGAAGTACCAGACCGGCTTCGACGAGCCCTTGCTCCACACGATGTACGTCGACAAGAAGCTGGCCGGGGTGAAGGCGGTGCAGACGCTGTCACGCCTGAACCGCACCCACCCGGGCAAGGAGGACACCTTCGTCCTCGACTTCGCCAACAGCGCCGAGGAGATCCAGGACGCGTTCGAGCCGTTCTACGAGGAGTCGTTCGCGGCCCCCACGGATCCGAACGTCCTCTACACAATGGAGCACGACCTGCTCGCCGCCGGAGTCTTGTCGTCAGCGGAGATGGCTGCAGCCGTAGCAGCGCTGCTGTCCGAAGACCCGACCCAGCAGTCGGTGATCTACGACAACCTCACATCGGCCGTGGGTCGGTTCGCTCAGCTCGACGAGGAAGCGGCGGACGAGTTCCGCTCCACGCTCAACGGCTACTGCCGTGCGTACGCCTTCGTCGCGCAGGTGATGCCATGGACCGATCCCGATCTCGAGCGGCTCTTCCTCTACGGCAAGGCACTGCTCACCGAGCTGCCGACGGGCGACACCGACCCCATGCCCCAGCTCAGCAAGTCAGTGCAGCTCACGCACCTGCGGATGTCGGTGTCGGGCGATCACGCGATCGAGCTGACGGCTGCCGACGAGGCGGGGGTCGCGCTCCCCGGCGAGGGGAAGGGCAAGCAGGTCGAGCCGATCCTCGACAAGCTCTCCGCGCTCATCTCTGCAATGAACGAGAAGTACGGCGCCGACCTGGGTGACGCCGACAAGGTCTGGGTGGACCAGCAGTGGGTGGTCGTCAAGGACGACGATGAGATGCGGGACGTCGCCCTGCACAACGACCGCAGCCAGTACGAGCTGGTGCTGGCCGAGAAGATCAAGCAGTTCCTGGTGGAGCGGCACGACAAGAACGGGCATCTCTTCGACCTGTTCTTCGCCAATCCGGACTTCCAGACCATGATGCTCAGCTATCTCGCTGGCACCTACGACGAGTTCCGGTCCGAGGCCGGATAAACGGGGGATCGCACCATGACATCGTTCGACACGGACAAGAAACACCTCACCTTTCTGCTCGACCAGATCGACAACCGCGACCTCGCGCTGCCCGACTTCCAGCGTGACTTCGTGTGGAAGCCGGGGGAGACGCGGGAGCTGGTGCGATCCGTCATGCAGTCCTTCCCAGCAGGAACGATCCTGTTGATGCAGGGAGGTGCCAAGCACTTCAAACCGAGACCGTTCTCCGAGGCGGCGGCACTCACTGGAGTCGAGCCCTCCTTCTTGGCCCTCGATGGGCAGCAGCGACTGACGTCGCTGAGCTTGGCCTTCAGTGGGCGGGGGGACTACCGCTACTTCCTGCATATCCAGGAATTGCTGGACGGAGAGGACCTGGACGAAGCGATCGAGGTGTACCACCACTCGCGTCAGGGGGCGTGGCGCGACATCAAGGGCCAAGCGCGAGACCTCGCACTGCCGATGTCGCGACTGCGTGACTTCGCGAACTGGCGCGACGATGTGATCGACGAGCGTGAGCTGCTGTTCCCCACCGAGGACAGCAAGGACCTCAAGCGCAAGCTGAACGAAATCGAGACGACGTACATTGCTCCGGTCCTGCAGTATCAGTTCCCGGTCACGACACTGAACCGGCACACGAGCCTCGACGCCGTATGCACGATTTTCGAGACGTTGAACCGAACCGGCGTGAAGCTCAGCGTTTTTGACCTGCTGGTGGCGCGAGGTTATGCCCAAGGAGTCGAGCTGCGCGGCCTGCTGGAGCAGGCGCGCGCGGACCACCCGATCCTGGACGAGTTCAGCATCGACCCGTATTACCTGCTCCAGGTGGTCGCGGTGTGGGTGCGGGGCAACCCCACGCGGAGCACCGTCCTGGGACTCGACGTGAAGAACGACGTCGAGCCCCGCTGGGACGAGGCGGCGAGCAACATCGGTGCGGTGCTGCACATGCTTCAGGCGGAGTGCGGGGTCCTGACCAAGAAGTACTTTCCCTATCGCACGATGCTTCTGACCCTTGCCGCTGCGTGGTCGGAGGTGACGGCCGTGACCGGACCCGAGGTGGCGGCGCGTCGCGACAAGCTCAAGCGCTGGTTCTGGTGCGCGACGTTCGCTCAACGCTACGAGACTCAGGGCAACAGCCGGACGTCCAACGACGTCCCCGAGCTGCGGGCGTGGCTGACCGGCGCGGGTGGTGCACCTGAGGTCGTCAACGATGGCGAGCTGCGAACCTTCCGTGCGGTGAATAACAACACCCAGGCCCTGTACTCGGCGGCGATCGCCCTGTCCCTCCGGAACCACCCCCTCGACTTCCACCAAGGGAAGCCGCTCACGGCCACGCGGATCGTCGCGGACCAGATCGACGATCACCACGTGTTCCCGCAGGCATACTTGGGCTCGGCGTATCCCAAGGCGCTCAAGGACTCGGTGCTGAACCGCACCCTCATCGATAGAGCCACCAACATCCGCATCCAGCACAAGGCGCCATCGACGTATCTCGGTGACATGGAGAAGGCGCTGGGCGCGCAACTGCTGGAGAGGGTTCTGGAGAGCCACGGCCTGCCCGCGGACGCTCAGGGTTCGCTGCTGTCGGACGACTTCGAGGCGTTCCTGACCTGGCGCGAGCAGCACCTGCACGAGCAGATCCGACTCGTGACCGGCTGGAGTGCGCCAGTGCCAGCCGCTACGGACTCATCTAGTTCTTCTGCGCGGGAAGGAGTTTGACGATGCCCACCAAGAAGAAGCACCTCGTAGGTGCCTACGGGCTGTTCTGGGAGCGAGAACTTGTCGATTGGAATCCCGGACCAGGCAAGCAATGGCAGATGCTCGGAGCAATCGGGTCCAACCGCGGGACGCTGAAGGTCTGCGACTTCCGGAAGGCTCGAGGCATCTACATGCTGCTCAACGACTACGGACCGACCTACGTCGGGCTCGCTCGCGGGAAGCAGGGCTTCGGTCAACGCCTGCGTGTTCACACGCTGCCTCAGACCAAGCAGCCAAAGGAACTACGGCACGCGCCCAAGGACTGGACCCGTTTTTCGTGGTTCGCCTTCGACGACGTGACACCGAACAGGGACGCCTACGACCCGTGGGTGTCCGTCGACCTGCGTGACGAGAACTCGCGAGCGATCACAGTCGATGGTGCGGTTCGTGAGCTCGAAGCACTCCTCATTTCGGTGCTTGGCATCAAGGCGCAAAACCAGATGAGACCGCTGCAAGGGGAGCGCTGGCGCCAAGTCGTGAAGGAGGACTGCTACAAGGGCGGCGCGCTCACCAAGGTCGCGCCTCAGAGCCTGATCACCACTCCGTCGCTGGCACAGGCTTTGGTCGAACTGAGTCACGTACCGCGTGCCTGATCATTGGATGCGCGGGACCTCGATCGCGGCAAGGCGCACGATCTCGCTCACGACGACCTCGAGCGGTCGGGTAGCGTCCACCGCCACGCCGTCCGGCACGTCCTCCTGCGTCTCGTGCACCCGCAGGACGAGCGCGCGCTGCTCCGGCGTCGCACCGAACTCGTCGGCCGGACGCTCGTCCAGCCGTCGCTCGAGCGTGGCCCGGTCGACCTGGAGGACGAGGACGCCGTCGAGGAGGTCGACGAAGCGGGCGTGGTTGCGCGAGCCGCCGCAGAAGAACGTGACCGGTTCGGAGCGGTCCCCGACGATGGCGCGCACCCGGTCGAGGTCCCAGATGTGGTTCTCGTGAGCGACGGTGCCGGTCGGAAGGCCGGTCACCGGGTCGCCCTGGTAGGCGAGGTCGGTGTCGCCGTTGACGGCGTGGAAGCCGCGGCGCCGCAGCTCGTGGCACACGGACGTCTTTCCAGTCCCCGACACACCCTCGACCAGGAAGTTGCGCACACCCATCGCTCAATCATGGCGCACCCGACTCATCCTCCCGACGGATCCGCTCCGCGGCAGTGCCCCCTAGCCTTCGGGACATGCTGGAGATCCGGGAGCTCACCAGGCGCTTCGGCGACCACACGGCCGTCGACCGCGTGTCGTTCGAGGTGCCCGACGGGTTGATGACCGGCTTCGTGGGCGCTAACGGGGCGGGGAAGACCACCACCATGCGGATGGTGATGGGCGTCCTCGGCATCGACGGGGGAGAGGTGCTGTGGCACGGCCGGCCGATCACGCGGCTCGACCGGCGCGCCTTCGGCTACATGCCGGAGGAGCGCGGCCTCTACCCCAAGCAGCCGGTGCTCGACCAGCTCGTCTACCTCGCCCAGCTCAAGGGCATGGCGCGGGCCGCGGCGCGCGCCCGCGTGCTCGAGCTGCTGGAGCGCTTCGGGCTCGCCGACCGTGCGCGCGACCACGTCGAGAAGCTCTCGCTGGGCAACCAGCAGCGGGCGCAGATCATCGCCTCCGTGCTGCCGACCCCGGCCGCGCTGGTGCTCGACGAGCCCTTCTCCGGGCTCGATCCGGTGGCGGTCGATTCCATGGTCGACCTGTTGCGCGAGCACACCCGCGAGGGCGTCCCGGTGCTGTTCTCGAGCCACCAGCTCGACCTCGTCGAGCGCGTGTGCGACCGGCTGGTCGTGCTGGCCCGCGGACGTTGCGTGGCCGCAGGGACGGTCACGGAGCTGCGCGAGACGGGAGTGCCGCGGTTCCGCCTGGTCGTCGGCGGCGACGCCGGCTGGGTCCGCGACCAGCGCGGGCTCGCGGTGCTCGACCTCGACGGCTCCACCGCCCTCGTGGAGGTGCGCGAGCCGGGCGCCGAGCAGCACGTCCTCGCCGAGGCCACCCGTCGCGGCGACGTGCACGAGTTCGTCCGGGTGCGCCCGGCCCTGAGCGAGATCTACCGGGAGGCCACCGCATGAGCACGCTGCACAACCCCCGACGGGCCTGGCTGCTCGTCACGCGGCGCGAGCTCGTCTCCCGCATCACCGACCGGACCTTCCTCGTCGGCACGGTCCTGATGGTCGCGATGCTCGTCGGCTTCATCGGGTTCACCGCCTGGCAGGACGAGCGGACCGACCGGGCCGTCCTCGGGGCGACGCCGGACGCGGTCGAGATGGCCCGGGCGATCACCGACGCCGCGCCGCAGGTCGACGACAAGCTCGCGGTGCGCATGGTGGAGCTCGACGACGAATCAGCGGCCCGTGCCGCGCTCGAGGACGACGAGGTCGACGCCTGGCTGCACCCGGTCGACGGCGGCTGGGTGCTGACCTCGGAGTCGAGCGAGCAGGACGCGCTGACCGCGGCCGCGCGCGTCGTCGTACGCCAGGTGGTGGTGGCCGGCAACGCCGCGAGCGCCGGCACGACGATCGAGACCCTCGAGGCGGGCAGCGCCGTCACGACCGACTTCCTGCGCGGCGACGCGGAGCGGGCTGCGGTGGCTGAGGCCGTCGGCTTCGTGTTCGTCTTCCTGTTCTATCTCGCCGCCCTGGTCTTCGGCATGCAGCTGGCCTCCTCGGTCATCGAGGAGAAGCAGAGCCGCATCGTGGAGATCATCGCCGCCGCCATCCCGCTGCGGCACCTGCTGGCCGGCAAGGTGCTGGGCAACACCGCGCTGGCGCTCCTCCAGCTACTGGTCTACCTCGTCGTCGGCCTCGTGGGGCTGTCCTTCACCTCCTACCGGTCCTACGTGCCGGAGCTGTCCGGGCCGGCCGTGTGGTTCCTCGCCTTCTTCCTGGCCGGCTTCATCGCGCTCGCCTGCCTGTGGGCCGTCGCCGGGTCGCTCGCCTCGCGCACCGAGGACCTGCAGGCCACCTCGACGCCGCTGACGATGCTGATGCTCGTGATGTTCTTCGGCGGCGTCTCGCTCGACGGGCGAGGGCAGGTCGTCGCCTCGTTCGTGCCCCCGGTGTCGGCCGTCGTGATGCCGAAGCGGATCCTCGCCGGTGGGGTCGAGTGGTGGGAGCCGCTGCTGGCGCTCGGCCTGCTCGCGGCGTTCGCGCTCGCCACGGTGTGGATCGGCGAGCGGCTCTACCGACGGGCGCTGCTCCAGACCGGTGGTCGGGTCAGCCTGCGGCAGGCGTGGTCCGCGGCTGAGTGAACGTCCGGCTCGTGACCTGGCTCAGAAGAGGTGGAGCAGCGAGGTGGTGCCGCTCACCACGGCCCAGAACCGCAGGCCGCGACCGACGAGGCCGGTGAGGAAGAAGACCCAGAAGGGCACCCGCAGCATGCCGGCCAGCACGGCCGTGACGGCGTACGGCGGCACGCCGATGGCTGCGGAGACGAAGAGCAGGCCGGCGGTGAACCACGGCCGGCCCTCCGCCCGCTCGTGCCAGCGGCTCAGTGAGGCCTCCACCTTCGGCTTCTGCAGCTGGCGATGGACCCACGGGGCGCGGTCGAGGTTCATGCCGCCCCAGTACCAGAGGATCTTGCCGAGCATCTGCCCGACGGTGGCCGCGACCACCAGCGCGCCCATCGCCTCCGGCGCCCGGCTGACGGCGACCGCGAGGATGGCCTCGATGTTGATCAGGGGGAGCAGGGCGGAGCCGATGGAGGCCCCCAGCACGCTCCAGAACAGCATCAGCCGCGAACCTCCGGCACCGGCAGGCCGATGGCGGCCAGTCGGTGGAGCGACACACACTTCAGCACGAGCAGTGCGGAGGCGATGGCCAGCCCGAGCCACATCCACCCCGTGACGAGCAGCAGCACGGCGAAGAGGGCGCTGTTGACGGCCTTGGCCGGCTTGGACCAGTTCCAGAGCCAGAGGGGGCGGTCGACGACGAAGAAGTAGTTGGGGCTGCGGACCGGCCAGGCCAGGAAGGCGATGGACAGGAAGCAGTCGACCACCATGAACTCGGCGAGGTAGACGAAGATCGCCGGCGACAGGTCGGGCTGCAGCCAGGCCAGGCCGATGTAGAACGCGGCCGCGTTGAGGCGGTCGCACATGATGTCGAGCACCGCACCGATGCGGGTCTCGCAGTCGCGGACGCGCGCGTAGAACCCGTCGAGCATGTCGCCGACCCAGTAGACGACGAGCGCGACCACCAGCAGCGTGAGGCTCTGCTCGTGCGCCGCGAGGGCGGCCAGCACGACCGAGGCGACGGTGCGGACCGCGGTGATGGCGGTGGCGCCGGTGAGCAGCCGCTCGTCGCGCACGCCGTAGCGGCCCTCGGGATCAGCGACAGGCTGCGCCTGCATACTGCCCACCCCGCTCCCCACGGTCGCTGATGCTAGCGGGTCAGGCCCACAGCTCCGGCCACCCGTGGCCGAGTTCGAGGACGAGCTCGCGCAGCAGCGGCAGGCTGACACCGACCACGTTGTGGTGGTCACCCTCGATGCCGGTGACGAAGGCGCCGCCGAGGCCGTCGATGGTGAAGGCCCCAGCGACCTGCAGCGGCTCACCCGTGGCGACGTAGGCGTCGACCTCCTCGTCGCTCACGTCGGCGAAGTGGACGGTCGTCGAGCCGGTCGCCGCGGCCACCCGTCCGGTGGCGACGTCGCGCAGGCAGTGCCCGCTGTGCAGCACGCCCGAACGGCCCCGCATCGCCCGCCAGCGCAGCCGGGCCTCGTCGGGGTCGCCCGGCTTGCCGAGGGCCTCGCCGTCGAGCTCCAGCACGGAGTCGCAGCCCAAGACCAGCGCCCCGGCCGGCACCTCCTCGCGCCCCGCGACGGCCGCGCACTTGAGCTCGGCCAGCTGCAGGGCCAGCTCTGCCGGGGGGAGCCCGTCGAGGGCAGACTCGTCGACGCCGCTCACGATGACGAGCGGGTCGAGACCGGCGGCCTGCAGCGTCGTACGACGTGCGGGGGAGGCCGAGGCCAGCACCAGCCGCACGCCGGGGGTCGCCGTCACAGCCGGCCCAGCGCGGTGCGCAGCGGGTCGAGGCCGAGCGAGCCCAGGTCGAGCGCGGCGCGGTGGAACGCCTTGAGGTCGAAGTCGTCGCCGTGGCGTTGCTGGACCTCGGCGCGCGCCTCCAGCCAGATCCGCTCGCCGATCTTGTAGGACGGGGCCTGGCCCGGCAGGCCGAGGTAGCGCTTGACCTCGAACTGGATGACCTCGTCGTCCATCCGGCAGTGCAGCCGCATGAACTCCAGGCCCAGCTCGGGCGTCCACGTCTCGCCGGGGTGGAAGGCCGTGCCGCCGGCGCCGAGGCGGTTGTCCTCGGGGATGGTGAGCTCGAGGTGCATGCCGATGTCGACGATCACCCGCGCCGCGCGCAGCGACTGCCCGTCGAGCATGCCGAGGAGGTCGGCCGGGTCGTCGAGGAAGCCGAGCTCCTCCATCAGCCGCTCGGCGTAGAGCGCCCAGCCCTCGCCGTGGCCGCTGCACCAGCACATGAGCCGCTGCCACCGGTTGAGGGTGTCGCTGCGGTAGGCGGTCTGCGCGACCTGGAGGTGGTGGCCCGGCACGCCCTCGTGGAAGACGGTGGTGACCTCGCGCCACGGGTGGAAGTCGTCGATGCCGTCGGGCACCGACCACCACATCCGCCCCGGGCGCGAGAAGTCCTCCGAGGGGCCGGTGTAGTAGATGCCGCCGTCGTTGGTGGGCGCGAGCATGCACTCGATGCGCCGGATCGGGTCGGGGATGTCGAAGTGGACGTCGGCCATCGCGGCGATGGTGCGGTCGGCGAGGTCCTGCATCCAGCCGCGGAACACCTCGCGTCCGTGCACGACCCGCCCGGGGTCGGCGTCGAGGTGGGCCACCACGGCGTCGACGTCGGCGCCGGGCAGGATCCGCTCGGCGGTGGCGTGCATGAGGTCGGAGAGGCGCTGCAGCTCGGTCCAGCCCCAGGCGTAGGTCTCGTCGAGGTCGACCTCGGCGCCCAGGAAGTAGCGGCTGGCCAGCGCGTAGACCTCGCGACCCACGCCCTCCTTGTCCTTGCCCTGCGGCTCGAGCTCGTCGCTGAGGAACAGGCCGAACGACGCCGTGGCGGCGCTCGCGGCACCGGCCAGCGCGCGGAGGCGGGTGGGGTCCTCGACGCCGAGCCGGTCGACGAGGCCGAGGAAGAAGTCGCCTGCCTCGCCCGTCTGCCCGGTCCAGCGACGCACCTGCTCGGCCACCTCGGCGTACTGCCGGGCAGCGACGACGTTGCCCTTGCGGGCCTCGTCGGAGAGCGTGACGCGCAGGCCCTCGAGCGCGCTCGGCACCGCCTCGAGCCGCGCCGCGATCGCCGCGACGGCCTCCTCGCCCTCGGTCGGCATCAGGTCGAAGACGCCGCGGACCTCGTGCAGCGGGCTCCACAGCACCGACATGCGCGAGCGGTTGACGCCGGCCTCCTCGAGCTCGATCTCCAGCCGCGTGCGCTCGAGGAACGCGTCCTTCGCCGCTGCCTCGCGGTCGTCGACCGGGGTCGCCGCCTCCACGGCCGCCACCGCCTCGCGGGCCAGGGTGAGGCGGGCGTCGAAGCCGGCCGGGGAGTAGTCGGTCATCTCGTGCTCGTGGCCCGCCACGCCGATCGACGTCGCGGTCAGCGGGTCGAGGGCGCAGAAGTCCTCGACGTAGGCGTTGCAGAGGGCATCGATGGTGCGTTCGGTCACGGTGGCGACCCTAGTCCGGGTGGCAACGCCCGCGCCCGTGGTGGGGCTCGGCTCGAGGCTCGGTGATCAGTGGAGCCGCAGGCCCCTAGGTCGGGTCCTCGGCTCCACTGTCGACCGTGCACGCCGCGCCGCACGGCTGCGGGCGTCCGGCCCAGCCCCGACGGCCGAGCACCTCGCCGACCAGCCGGGCGAGGCGGCACGGCTCGAGGACCTGCGCCCAGCCCGGCCGCAGGGTCACGTGGTCGTCGAGCGCCGCGTCGAGGTC
The DNA here is from genome assembly GCF_001428125.1 of Nocardioides sp. Soil774. Classification (GTDB taxonomy): domain Bacteria; phylum Actinomycetota; class Actinomycetes; order Propionibacteriales; family Nocardioidaceae; genus Nocardioides. The sequence goes on from NZ_LMSM01000010.1 coordinate 239,649, forward strand.
GCGCTGCAGGTCGGCCCACCGGTCGACGGCGTCGCGGTGCCCGAACGCGCCGTCGAGCTCGACCAGCGTGCGCTCGGCGGGGTAGCGGACGTCGCGGTGCACGGTGCCGCTCGCCGTACCCTCACGCACCTGACGCTCGCCGCTGGGGAGCGCGTGGGCCCGCTCGACGTCGCGGAGGTAGCGCTGCTCGAGGACCGACCGGGTGCCGGCGGTGACGTCGGCCAGCACCTCGCCGAGCACCGCGCGTCGCGGCAACCGGGGCAGCTTCGCGATCACCTCGAGCAACCGGGCCGGCGTGGTCAGACCTTGGTGGACGGCATCGGACAGGAGGCCGATCGCGTCTGCCTCTGTGCGGGCGGCGGCCGTCTTGAGCAGGGCGTAGTCGAGATGCGCGCGCGGCGGTCGGCGGTTGGCCTGCACCCAGCTCGCGTGGTCGGTCACCCGCTCGATCGTGACGCCGGACGGCGGGACGATCCGGCGCTCGCGGTCGACGAGGAGGTGGATGGTGCCGTCCGTGCCGGGTGACGTGCGGTCCCGTGTCATCCCGTGCGCCTCCAGCGCGGACTCCCGGTGCAGCGCCGCCGGCGCGCAGACGAGAACGGCCGCCCACTCACGCTGGCGACGCGTGGGTCGCCCGGAGTGGTCGACGTACACGCCGGGGTGGACGACGTGCAGCTCGCGACGCGCCAGCAGGCGGCGTACGTCGGCCCGCGCGGCGCCGACCTCGCCGAGCTGGGCCCGCGACACGACGCCGTCCTGCTCGCGCAGCACGCGTGCCAACGCCTCACGGTCGAGGGAGCTCGTTGCGCGCCTGGGCATGCGACCACGATCGACCGCGAAGCGGTCGCACCGCGACATGTGTGCGGGGATCTGTGGATGACGTAGCCCGACAGTGGAGCCAGGAAACGCTAGGTCCGGCTCCGGGCTCCACCGTCGAGACGTACGACGTTCAGTGCGGCAGGCCGCTGGCCCGCCACGCGCCGGGACCGAACCGGTGCGTCTGGCGTACGCCGCGCGCGGGCAGGTTCCACGACGGCCGGGGCTTCGCGGGCGCCTCGCCACCTGCCGAGCCGAGGGCGGCGAAGACCGCCACCAGCGCGGCGACCTCCTCGGCCGTGGCGTCGGGGTTGACGACCCTGAGCAGCGGCGCCTCCACGAGGGGTTTCGACGCGCCCGTCGCGACCTCGTCCCTCGGTCGCGGGGCTTGCTCAACCTGTCCTCGCGACGCAGCCCGCTCGTCCCTCGCGGTCTTCTGCTCGTCCATCACAGCGGGATGTTCCCGTGCTTCTTCGGGGGCAGGGACTCGCGCTTGGAGCGCAGCAGGCGCAGGGCCCGGACGATCTCGATGCGGGTCTCGTGGGGGGTGATGACCGCGTCGACGTAGCCCCGCTCGGCCGCGATGTAGGGGTTGGCGAGCGTGGTCTCGTACTCCTCGATCAGCTCCGCGCGGCGGGCCTCGACGTCGCCGCCGGCGTCGGCGACCTTCTTGAGGGTCTTGCGGTGCAGGATGTTGGCCGCGCCCTGCGCGCCCATGACCGCGATCTGCGCGGTGGGCCAGGCGAGGTTGATGTCGGCGCCGAGGTGCTTGGACCCCATCACGTCGTAGGCGCCGCCGTAGGCCTTGCGGGTGATGACCGTGACCAGCGGCACGGTCGCCTCGGCGTAGGCGTAGATGAGCTTGGCGCCGCGGCGGATGATGCCGTCCCACTCCTGGTCGGTGCCGGGCAGGAAGCCGGGCACGTCGACGAAGGTCAGCACCGGGATGTTGAAGGCGTCGCAGAACCGCACGAAGCGGGCGGCCTTCTCGGAGGCGTCGATGTCGAGGGTGCCGGCGAACTGCATCGGCTGGTTGGCCACGACGCCCACCGACTGGCCCTCGACGCGGCCGAAGCCGATGAGGATGTTGGGCGCGAACAGCTCCTGGACCTCGAGGAAGTCCTCGTCGTCGAGCACCGCGGTGATCACGTCGTGCATGTCGTAGGGCTGGTTGGCGCCGTCGGGGATGACGGTGTCCAGCGCCCGGTCGCTGTCGCTGACCTCCATGTCCGGGGCCTCGTCGAAGACGGCCCCCGGGTCGAGGTTGTTCTGCGGGAGGAAGGACAGCATCGACTTGACGTACTCGATGGCGTCCTCCTCGTCGGAGGCCATGTAGTGGGCGTTGCCCGACTTGGTGTTGTGGGTGCGCGCGCCGCCGAGGTCCTCCATCGTGACGTCCTCGCCGGTGACGGTCTTGATCACGTCGGGGCCGGTGATGAACATCGCCGAGGTCTGGTCGACCATCACGGTGAAGTCGGTGACCGCGGGGGAGTAGACGTGGCCGCCGGCGCAGTTGCCCATGATCAGGCTGATCTGCGGGATGACGCCCGAGGCGTGCACGTTGCGGCGGAAGATCTCGCCGTAGAGGCCGAGGCTGACCACGCCCTCCTGGATGCGCGCGCCGGCACCCTCGTTGATGCCGATGATCGGGCAGCCGGTCTTCATCGCGAGGTCCATCACCTTGGTGATCTTCTCGCCGTAGACCTCGCCCAGCGACCCGCCGAAGACGGTGAAGTCCTGGCTGAAGACGCACACCATGCGGCCGTTGACCTCGCCGTAGCCGGTGACCACGCCGTCGCCGTAGGGGCGGTTCTTCTCCAGGCCGAAGGCGGTCGAGCGGTGGCGGGCGAGCTCGTCGAGCTCGACGAAGGTGCCCTCGTCGAAGAGCATCTCGATGCGCTCGCGGGCGGTCTTGCGACCCTTGGCGTGCTGCTTCTCGATCGCCTTCTCCGAGCCCGCGTGGACGGCGTCGTCGAGGCGGCGCTCGAGATCGGCGAGCTTGCCTGCGGTGGTGTGGAGGTCGAGGCCCATCTCCTGAGGGGGGACGTCGGTGCCCTCACCCGGCTGTGCACTCACGCGGTTGCCTCCTGTTGGCTTGGCTGGTGGCTGGCTGGTCGCCCTCGGCTTGTCGGCTCTGGGGCAATCTAGTGCCATGACCGACGCACCGGCACCGCGCCCACCCCTCGATCTCGCCCGGCTGGCCGTCCCCGAGGGGTGGCGCGTCGAGGTGGAGGAGGCGACACCCTCCACCAACGCGGCGCTCGCCGAGCGTGCCCGCGCGGGGGAGGAGCCCGGGCTCGTGCTCGTCACCGAGCACCAGACGGCCGGTCGTGGCCGGCTGGACCGTGCGTGGGAGACTCCGGCGCGCGCGTCGCTGACCTTCTCGGTGCTCCTGCGCCCCGACCTGCCGCCGGCCTCGTGGTCGTGGATCCCGCTGCTCACCGGGTACGCCGTCCAGGCTGCGCTGGCCGACCGGCTGCCCGACATCGCGCTGAAGTGGCCCAACGACGTGCTCGTCGACGGCGGCGACCTCGGGGCGGGGCGCAAGGTCTGCGGCATCCTCGTCGAGCGGGTCGAGACCGACCGCGGGCCGGTCGCGGTCGTCGGGGTCGGCATCAACGTCGACCAGACGCTCGACGAGCTGCCGATCGCGCTGGCCACCTCGGTCGCGCTCGAGACCGGCGAGCCGGTGGAGCGCACCGGCCTGCTGGGCCAGGTGCTCGGCTCGCTGCACGGGCTGCAGGGCCTGCTCGACGACACCGAGTCGCTGCGCCGCGCCTACGCCGACGTCTGCGTCACGCTGGGCCGCACGGTCGACGTCCACCTGCCCGCGGGCGACGTACGCCGCGGCGAGGCGCTCGACATCGACGCGAGCGGGGCCCTCGTGGTCGGGACCGACGAGGGGACCTTCACCGTGGCGGCCGGCGACGTGGTGCACGTGCGGCCCGCCTGATCACCGCTGCGCGACCTGCCCGACTGTCGCTGCGCGACCTGCCTAGTGGTCGGGTGCGCCGGGTGACATGATCGGCCCGTGGCCTTTCCGAGCAAGCTCCTCAACGAGGGCGAGCACGTCGTCGTCTCGACCCGCACGCACCCCAAGGCGCTGATCCTGCCCGCGCTGGTGGTGCTCGTGGCGCTGGCCGCCGCGGTCTTCCTCACCCGCCTGGTCGACAGCTCGGTCGCCGACCTGGTCGTGTGGGTGCTGTTCCTGGGCGTGGTGGTGTGGTTCGTCGTCGGACCCTTCCTGCGCTGGCTGACCACCACCTACACCTTCACCAACCGCCGCTTCATCAAGCGCTCCGGGTTCATCGCCAAGGAGGGCCGCACCATCCCGCTCAACCGGATCAGCGGCGTCGACTTCGAGATCGGGGTCATCGACCGCATCTTCGGCTGCGGCACGCTGGTGGTCTCCGACGCGAGCACCGACGGCCGCGTCGAGCTCTCCGACATCCCCGACGTGGAGAAGGTGCAGCTGCAGGTCTCCCAGGAGCTGCACCTGCTCTCCGGCGGTGACCGACGCGACGATGGCTCCTGACCGCACCCCGCGTGGCCGCCGCCCCGACCGGCTCACAGGGGAGCAGCTCGACGACGCGATCCTGCGGAGCCAGCCTGCCTTCAACGCGCTGGAGGTGGCAGCCGAGACCGGCGTGACGATCGAGCAGACCCGCCGGCTGTGGCGCGCGCTCGGCTTCCCCGAGTTCGTCGGCGAGAAGGCCTACACCGCGGCCGACGTCGAGGCGGTCTCCACCTTGATGAGCTTCGTCGACTCCGGTGCCGTCGACTTCGACATGGCGGTCAACCTCACGCGAGGGGTGGGCCAGACGATGGCGCGCCTCGCCGACTGGGAGGTCTCGACCCTCGTCAGCCGGGTGGAGGAGATGGAGGCCGGTGAGCACGCCACCGGGTCACGGATCGGCTCCGCCCTGCGGCTCATCGACGAGGTGAACCCGCCGTTCGAGCGGCTGCTCATCTACGCCTGGCGGCGCCACCTCGCCGCGGCCGTGGGGCGCATCGAGGCGATGGGCGCCAAGGACGAGGACCTCCACACCATCGACGTCACCGTCGGCTTCGCCGACCTCGTGTCCTTCACCGCGCTGTCCAACACCCTCGACCGCGACGAGATCGGCGACCTGGTCGAAGTCTTCGAGAGCCGCTGCCAGGACGTGGTCGCGCGCTATGCCGGCCGCATCATCAAGAGCCTGGGCGACTCGGTGCTCTTCGTGACCAACGACGCCGACGACGCGGTCGCGGTGGCGGAGGGGATCATCAACGTGATCGGCCGCGACTCCAAGATGCCCGACGTGCGCCTGGGCCTGGCCAGCGGCCCGGTGGTGCAGCGCCTCGGCGACATCTTCGGGCCACCCGTCAACATGGCCGCGCGACTGACGCAGGTCGCGCGCCGCAACCGGCTCATCGTCGACCAGAACACCGCCGACCTGCTGCCTCCCGACGAGTGGGAGAGCCGCCGGCTGCCCGCGCGCCCGGTCCGTGGCTTCGGGCTGGTCGAGCCCGTCGCCGTACGCCGTCGCTGACGCCCGCGCAGTGGACCAGACCACTCCCTCAATTTTCACCCATAAGGGCCCGCCGGGAGCGGCGGCGTCCCTACCGTCGGCGCGTGTTGGCTGTGCAAGACGTGCGACTGGACCCCTCCACCAGGCAGGTGTGGCGGGGCGAGCGTGAGATCAGGCTCTCGCGCAAGGAGTTCCAGCTCCTGCATGCCCTGATGGTGCGCTCCGGCGACATCGTGACCCGCGACGAGCTGATGGCCGACGTGTGGCAGACGTCGTTCTACACCAACTCCAAGACCATCGACGTGCACCTGGGCTGGCTGCGCCGCAAGCTCGACGACGACCCCCGCAACCCCACCCTGATCACCACCCACCGCGGACGTGGTCTGCGCTTCGAGGTGGCCGAGGACACCCTCGCCAGCTGAGGGGGTCCACCCCGTGGACGCGGGTCAGACCGCCACGGCCCGCTGCCGGGCACGGCGCTAGGCTCCCGGTCGTGTCCTCGACCGGTCAGCACCGTGCTCCCACGCTCGCCGTCATCGGCGGTGGCCAGCTGGCCCGGATGATGGCCCAGCCCGCGATCGCGCTCGGCCTGCCGCTGCGCCTGCTCGCCGAGGCCGAGGGCGTGTCCGCGGCCCAGGTCATCCCCGACCAGCTCGTCGGCGACTACACCGACCTGCCCACGCTGCGCCGCGTCACCGCCGGCGCGAGCGTGGTGACCTTCGACCACGAGCACGTGCCGACCGACCACCTCCACGCCCTCGAGGGCGACGGGGTCGCCGTACGTCCCGGGCCGGGCGCGCTCGTCCACGCCCAGGACAAGGCCGTGATGCGACGCCGCCTCGCCGAGCTCGACGTGCCGTGCCCGCGCAACGCCGTCGTGACGACCCTCGCCGACGTCGAGGCCTTCGGCCTGCCGTGCGTGCTCAAGACCACGCGCGGCGGCTACGACGGCAAGGGCGTGTGGGTCGTGCGCGCCCTCGACGAGGCCCAGGTCGCCTTCGACGCGGCCGCGGCCGCAGGTGTGGAGGTGCTGGCCGAGGAGCTGGTCGACTTCCGCCGCGAGCTCTCCGCGCTCGTCGCCCGCTCGCCGAGCGGGCAGGCGGCGGCCTACCCCGTGGTCGCCTCCACCCAGCTGGACGGGATCTGCCACGAGGTCATCGCCCCGGCCCCGGACCTCTCGCCCGCACTGGCCGGCGAGGCGCAGGAGATCGCCCTGCGCGTGGCCGGTGCGCTCGACGTCACGGGCATCCTCGCCGTCGAGCTCTTCGAGACGACCGACGGCCGGATCCTGGTCAACGAGCTGGCGATGCGCCCCCACAACACCGGCCACTGGACCCAGGACGGCGCCGTGACGTCCCAGTTCGAGAATCACCTGCGCGCCGTCATGGACCTCCCGCTGGGCTCGCCGGCCCCGCGCAGTCGCTGGACCGTGATGGTCAACATCCTCGGCGGCCCCACCGACAGCGGCCACCTCTACGACGGCCTGCCGCACGCGATGGCGCGCGACCCGCACCTGCGGGTGCACCTCTACGGCAAGGACCTGCGACCCGGCCGGAAGGTCGGCCACGTCAACGCCTGTGGCGACGACCTCGACGACTGCCTCGAGCGCGCGCGGCACGCAGCCGCGTGGTTCCGCGGCGACCTGGGCAACGAGAGCGAGTGAGCACGATGAGTGAGCAGGTGGGTGAGCAGATGGCCGACGAGACCGTGAAGGTCGCGATCGTGATGGGCTCCGACTCCGACTGGCCGGTGATGCAGGCCGCGGGGGAGGTCCTGACCGAGCTGGGTGTGGGCTGGGAGGCCGACGTCGTCTCCGCGCACCGGATGCCCACCGAGATGGTGACGTGGGGCCAGCAGGCGCACATGCGGGGGCTGTCGGTGGTCATCGCCGGAGCCGGCGGAGCGGCCCACCTGCCCGGCATGCTCGCCTCGCTCACCCCGCTGCCGGTGATCGGCGTGCCGGTGCCGCTGAAGTACCTCGACGGCATGGACTCCCTGCTCTCGATCGTCCAGATGCCCGGCGGCATCCCGGTCGCCACGGTCGCCATCGGCAACGCGAAGAACGCCGGCATCCTCGCCGCGCGGATCATCGCCACGAGCGACCCCGAGCTCCAGCAGCGCCTGGTCGCCTACCAGGCGTCGCTCGCCGAGACCGCGCACGCCAAGGGCGAGGTCGTGCGCCAGGCCTCCGCCGGCCGTAACGCCCGTCTGGGCTTCTAGTCCCGGTCGCGCACGCGCCCGCGCAGCGCCTTGGTGCCGGCGCGCTCCTTCTTCGACTTCAGCCGCCGCTCCTTGGAGCCGCGGGTGGGTCGCGTGGCGCGCCGCGGCGGTGGGGGCGGGGCCAGTGCCTCGCGCAGCATCTCGGCGAGCCGCTCGCGGGCCGCGACCCGGTTGCGGTGCTGCGAGCGGTGCTCGGACGCCGCCACCGAGACCCGCCCCGACGGCCACCGTCGCAGTGCGCGCCGGCGCTGGGTGTCGGTGAGCGCCGTGGAGGCGGAGACGTCGTAGTCGAGCTCGACGCGCGAGTCGCTGGTGTTGACCGACTGGCCGCCGGGTCCGGGCGACCTCGAGAAGCGCTCCACCAGCTCGCCAGCGGGCACGACCAGCCCCTCGGGCAGGCCCGGTCCGGCGGGCACGTGGAGGTCGCGCATACCCCCATTGTGGGATGAACCCCGGCACGCCTTGACGGCGGCCGCGCCAGCCAGCACCGTCGTCGCCATGACGGAGGGTGTGGCGGAGGGCGCGGCGGCACGGGTGGGGGAGCAGCGGGTGGCCGTGGTCGGCGGGGGGATCCTCGGTGTCGCGATCGCCCGCGAGGTCGTACGCCGGCGCCCCGGCACCGAGGTGGTCGTGCTGGAGAAGGAGGACCGGCTCGCCGCCCACCAGACCGGCCACAACTCCGGCGTCGTGCACGCCGGCATCTACTACAAGCCCGGCAGCCTGAAGGCCGAGCTGTGCACGCGGGGCCGGGCGATGCTGCGCGAGTTCTGCGCCGAGCACCACATCGCGTACGACGCGTGCGGCAAGCTCGTCGTCGCGGTGGATCCCGACGAGATGGGCCGCTTCGACGCCCTCGAGCGCACCGCCACCGACAACGGTGTCCCCGGGCTGCGCCGGCTGCCGGCCGCCGCGATCAGGGAGGTCGAGCCGCACGCCAACGGGCTCGCGGCGCTGCACAGCCCCGAGACCGCGATCACCGACTACCCCGCGATCACCCGCGCCCTCGCCGACGAGGTGGCCGCGGCCGGTGGCACCGTGCGGCTGGGGGCGCGCGTGGTCGACATCCGGCGACAGGGCGGCGGCGCCCTGGTGCGGGTCGAGGGCGACCCCGCCCCGCTCCGCTTCGACCACGTCGTCGTGGCGGCCGGGCTCCAGGCCGACCGGGTCTCCGCCCTCGTCGACGGCGAGCGGAGCCCGGCGATCCTGCCCTTCCGCGGGGAGTACCTCGCGGTGCGCGCGGCCAAGCAGGGCCTGGTGCGCGGCATGGTCTACCCCGTCCCCGACCCGCGCTACCCCTTCCTCGGCGTGCACTTCACCCGCCGGGTCGGCGGCGGGCTCGAGGTCGGGCCCAACGCCGTGCTCGCGACGCGCCGCGAGGGCTACCGCCGGCGCGACGTGTCGCCGCGCGACCTGCGCGACGTGCTCGCGTGGCCCGGCTTCTGGCGCCTGGCCCGCGTGCACTGGCGCACCGGTGTCGACGAGGTCGTCGGGTCGGCCTCCCAGCGTGCCTTCATGCGCAAGGCGTCGCGCTACGTGCCGGAGATCGGTGTCGGCGACGTCACCCGCGCCGGAGCCGGCGTGCGCGCGCAGGCGGTCGACCGCGACGGCAGCCTCGTCGACGACTTCCGCATCACCCACGCCGACGGCGTGACCTGCGTGCGCAACGCACCCTCGCCGGGGGCCACGTCGAGCCTGGCGATCGCCGCCTACGTGGTGGACCGGGCGTGGCCGGGGGACGCGCGCGGCGCCTAGGGTCGAGCCCATGACGACGCGCTGGGGAATCGCCGCGACCGGCCGCATGGCCGCCGCCTTCACCTCCGACCTGCTCCTGGTGCCCGACGCGGAGGTCGCCTTCGTCGGCAGCCGGTCCGCCGACTCGGCCGCCGAGTTCGCCGGTCGCTTCGGCGCGAGCGCCTCGGGCACCTACCGCGACCTCGTCGAGGCGGGCCGCGCGGGCGAGGTCGACGTCGTCTACGTCGCCACCCCGCACCCGCAGCACCACGACCTCGCCCTCGCGGCGATCGAGGCTGGCACGCCGCTGCTGGTGGAGAAGGCGTTCACCGCCACCCTCGCCGGCGCCGAGGAGGTGGTGGCGGCCGCCCGTGCCGCCGAGGTCTTCTGCATGGAGGCGATGTGGACCCGCTTCCAGCCGGCGCTCGCGCTCGCCCGCGAGCTGGTCGCCGCCGGCGAGATCGGCGACGTGGTCATGGTGCAGGCCGACTTCGGTGCGCACCGAGCGTTCGACCCCGAGAGCCGGCTCTTCGACCTGTCGCTCGGGGGCGGGTCGGTCCTCGACCTCGGCGTCTACCCGATCTCCCTGGCCCAGCACTTCCTCGGCCGGCCCGACCGGGTGGTCGCGACCGGCACCCACTACCCCAACGGCGCCGACGCCTCGGCGGCGATCCACCTCGCGTGGGCCGACGGCCGGGCCGCGGCGCTCACCGGCTCGCTGTCGAGCTCGACCCCGGGGCGCGCGGTCCTCGTGGGCACGACGGGCTCCATCGAGCTGGAGCCGCCGTTCCACCACCCCAGCCGGGTCGTCGTACGACGTGGGGACGAGGAGCCCGAGGTGATGGAGCGCCCTGCGAGGGGCAGCGGCTACGTCCACCAGGCCGAGGAGGTCCAGCGCTGCCTCGCAGCCGGGCTCGCCGAGAGCCCGGTGATGCCGCTGACCGACACCCTCGACGTCCAGTGGGTGCTCGAGGAGTGCCTCGACCAGCTCGGCATCGACATGGCCGAGGCGCCCGTCGAGCTGTAGCCGCGGCTCAGCGGCCCCGGCGCCGCCACTCGATCGCGGGGCAGGTGTCCATCACCATCGGCACGCCGGCGGCGGTGGTGCGCTCATAGGCCGCCTCGTCGACGACCCCGAGCTGGAACCAGACCCCCTTCGCGCCGATCTCCACCGCCTGGTCGGCGAAGTCGCCGGCGGCCTCCGAGCGACGGAACACGTCGACGACGTCGATCGCGAACGGCACGTCGGCCAAGGTGGCGTAGCCCTGCTCGCCCAGCACAGCCGGCGTCGCCGGGTCGGCGAAGGAGGGGTGGATCGGCACGACCTGCTTGCCGCGCTCCTGCAGCAGCGAGGCGATGGAGTACGCCGTGCGCGACGGGTCGCCGGAGAGGCCCACCACCGCCCACGTCTCGAGGTCGTCGAGCATCGTCTCGACGGTCGCGGGGTCCTGCCAGTCCGAGCCCATGCCCCGACCGTAGCCCCGCGCCCGCGCACGCCGTCGCCGGACCCGGCTCGCTGCACTACCGAGTGTTGGTGAGACTTCGCGATTGTGCTGTGCCTGCTGTGACACATGTGGTGGGATGGGCCCCGTCACACCCACTTTGTCACGAGGGGAATACCCACATGCTCAACACCGCATCACGGCGCCTCGGCGTCGTCGCTGCCGCAGGCGCGCTCGGCGCTGGCGCGCTCGTCGCCATGGCGGCTCCGGCCGCCACCGCAGCCACGGCGTCGACCACCTACACCTGCACCTTCCCGAGCCTCGGCGCGCGGGACATCCCGGTGGCCATCACGGCCACCCTCCCCCCGGCTGCCAACGCGGGCCTCGACGCCCCGGCGATCCCGGTGCTCCTCAGCGTGACTCTCCCGGGTGACGTCGTCGACGCGGCCAAGGGCCTGTTCCAGGCGACGACCATCGGCGGTTTCTCCAACGACATGGTCGCCACGCTCGACGAGCTGTCCTCGTCGGCTGCTGCTCAGCTGCCGCTGCAGAACGCGCGGTTCCCGCAGACCGCGGTGCCGACGACGCCCAACACGCCGCTGACGCTCAACACGCCCAACCCGCTCACCACCCCGGGCGCCGTGCCGGCCTCGACCGTCCCGGTCAACCTGCCTGGCGCGGGCACCTACGACATCGTCGTGCCGTCGGCGTTCAAGTTCACCGCCACCAAGCAGGGTGACGTGACGATGCTCGCCGACGTGCCGTGCGTGCTCAAGCCGGGCTCGCCGGCGAGCCTCGGCTCGATCGTGCTGGCCAAGAACGAGTCGACCACCGACGCCAAGCCGGCCCGCGCCGTCACCAAGCTCGGCAAGCAGACCAAGCTGAAGGTCGTCGTGGCGGCCGCCAACGAGGTCCCCACCGGCAAGGTCAAGGTGATGCTCGGCAAGAAGACGCTCGGCAAGGGCGTCCTCAACTCCAAGGGCGAGGCCAAGGTCACGCTGAAGAAGGCGCTGCCCGCGGGCAAGACCAAGGTCAAGGTGCTCTACCTCGGTGACGACTACACCGAGAAGTCCAAGGACAAGAAGGTCATCATCCGGGTCCGCTGACCCGCTCGAGGCCCGCTCGACACAGCCTCACATCCGCGACGCCCGGTCGGTGCACTGCACCGGCCGGGCGTTCGTCATGCGCGGGGGGCCGGGCGCAGGCCGGCGGGCGTGGTCATCGCCACACCGCCGACGCCTCCTCCCAGAAGCTTGGACGTCCTAGAATCCGACCCATGAGCGAGTTCCCCCTCTACGCCCTGTCCGAGGAGCACCAGGCCATCCGCGAGGCGGTCCGCGCGGTCGCCGACGCCAAGATCGCGCCCTTCGCCGCGGCCGTGGACGAGGAGGCCCGCTACCCCCACGAGGCCGCCGAGGCGCTGCTCGCCTCGGACTTCCACGCCCCGCACGTGCCGGAGGAGTACGGCGGCGCCGGCGCCGACGCGCTCGCCACCGTGCTGGTGATCGAGGAGGTCGCCCGCGCGTGCGTCTCCTCCTCGCTGATCCCCGCGGTCAACAAGCTCGGCTCGCTGCCGGTGCAGATCGCGGGCTCGGAGGAGCTCAAGCAGACCTACCTCACCAAGCTCGCCAAGGGCGAGGGCGGCTTCTCCTACTGCCTCTCCGAGCCCGACGCCGGCTCCGACGCTGGTGGGATGAAGACGCGCGCGGTGCGCGACGGCGACGAGTGGGTCATCGACGGGGTCAAGCGCTGGATCACCAACGCGGGCGAGTCGGAGTTCTACACCGTCATGGCCGTCACCGACGCCGAGAAGAAGACCCGCGGCGGGATCTCGGCCTTCGTCGTGGAGAAGTCCGACGAAGGCGTCTCCTTCGGGGCCCCGGAGAAGAAGCTCGGCATCAAGGGCTCGCCGACGCGCGAGGTCTACTTCGACAAGGTGCGCATCCCGGCGAGCCGGATGATCGGCGAGGAGGGCACCGGCTTCACGACCGCGATGCAGACCCTCGACCACACCCGCGTCACCATCGCCGCCCAGGCCGTCGGGGTCGCGCAGGGGGCGCTCGACTACGCGCTCGGCTACGCCAAGGAGCGCCGGCAGTTCGGCAAGTCGATCGCCGACTTCCAGGGCCTGCAGTTCATGCTCGCCGACATGGGCATGAAGGTCGAGGCGGCCCGCCAGATGACCTACGCCGCCGCCGGCCGCTCCGAGCGCGGCGACGACGACCTCACCTTCTTCGGTGCCGCGGCCAAGTGCTTCGCCTCCGACGTCGCCATGGAGGTCACCGTCAACGCCGTGCAGGTGCTCGGCGGCTACGGCTTCACCCGCGACTACCCGGTCGAGCGGATGATGCGCGACGCCAAGATCACCCAGATCTACGAGGGCACCAACCAGGTCCAGCGGATCGTGATGGCCCGCCAGCTGCTCGCCGGGGTGCAGTCCGAGCTCTGAGCGCTCAGTGGTCCGCCCGCCAGTCGCGGTAGGACACCACCTGCTCGCCGACGAAGCAGACGTCGCCGGGGACGATCGCGACGGGGACGTCGTACGACCCCAGCAACGAGCACCGGTAGGGCTCCTGCGTGCCGAGTCGCACCGGCGTACGCCACTGCCCGTCCTCGCGCACCACGATCTGGATCCAGCCGCCGCCGGGGCACGGGGCGAAGTTGCCCATGTCGCTGACCAGCGCGAAGCCGTCCGAGCGCCACCGCTTCACGATCATCGTGGCAGCGGTGCGGCACTCGGGTCGGGGGTCGTTGTCGTGCCACAGGCGGGTGAGCCGACGCTCCACAAAGGTGCGGAAGGCGCTGGACGTGCCGGAGATGCGGTCGAGGTGGTCGAGGGTCACCACGGCGCCGTCCCCGGGGTAGGTGACCGTGCGGACGTGCGCGGACCGGGTGGCGGACGCTTCAGCTGCGACCGGAGCGGTGGTGGGCAGCAGGGTCGCGAGGACCGCGAGGGCGAGCAGGGCAGCACGACGCATGGTGACGCCTTCCGTGACGGGCGGCCGCGAGTCGGCCCCTCGCAGTGAGGGACGCGCACGGAGCCGCAGAGGTTGCATGCGCCTCTTGGGTCGGTGGCTAGCCTCGGGGCGTGCCGAGACTCACCTTGACCATGCCCGACGGAGACGCCGAGGCCTACGTCGCACCGGCTCCGGGCGGGCGACCCGCGCCCGGCGTGCTCTTCGTCATCGACGCGATCGGGCTGCGGCCCCGGATCGAGGAGATGGCCGACCGCATCGCCTCCTGGGGCTTCACGGTGCTCGCGCCCAACGTCTTCTTCCGCGAGGGGACGGCGAGCGAGGTGGCCCCGCAGGGCGACCTGCGCGAGCCCGGTGCCCGCGAGGCCTTCATGGGCGAGGCGATGGGCCGGGTGCAGCGACTGACCACGGACCTGCTGGCTCGCGACCTCCCGGCCTACCTTGCCGCCCTGCGCGCCCTGCCCGAGGTGGCGGGGGAGGGCGTCGGTGTCACGGGCTACTGCATGGGGGCGCGGATCGCGATCCGCGCTGCCGGCCTCGACCCGGCCGTCGTCGCCGTGGGCGGCTGGCACGGGGGTGGCCTGGTCACCGACGGTCCCGACAGCCCGCACCTCGCGCTGGCCACGGCCCGGGCGAGCTTCGCCTTCGGGCACGCCTCGAACGACGGCTCGATGCCGCCCGAGGCGGTCGCGGCGCTCGGTGCCGCGCTCGACGAGGCCGGCCTGAGCGCCGTCAACGAGGTCTTCCCGGGTCCGCACGGCTACTCCATGGCCGACACGTCGATGTACGACGAGGAGTCCGCCGAGCGCCACTTCGAGAGCCTCCGCGCGCTGCTCACCTCGACGCTGGCTCGCTGACTCCCGCTAGAAGCCGTGCGACCCCCGGGGTCGGCGGTAGTCGGAGCGACCGTGGGCGGGCATGCACGCAGCGCCCCGACCGCGGCGCAGGAACAGGATCGGGAAGATCAGCAGCCACAGGGGCGCGTGGAGCAGCACGCTGAGCACGACCAGCACCGCGAGGACGGGCAGCAGCGGGATCCGCCCCCGGGCCGTCCGCGCCGACCTGCCCGCCGGCACGGCCGGACGCACCTGGTCGGGCCGGGGCAGGTCGCTGAAGAGCACGGCGAGGTCCGCGCGCGTGCGAGCGGTCCAGATGGCGTCGAGGCGCTCGTCGTACTCCTCGTGGTCGAGCCTGCCGTCGGCGTAGTGCCCGGCGAGGTCGGCCATCGCCCGCTCGCGGTCGGCGTCGGAGATCCGCAACCGGGGGTCGGGCACGCTCATCGCTCCGCGTCCCGTCCGTCGGCGAGGATCCCGTAGAGGCGGCGGCGGGTGTCGACCAGCACGTCGAGCGCGGCCTTCTTCTGCGCCTCCGAGCCCTGGGTCGCCAGCTGCCAGACCGCGCTGACGACCTGGCCGATCTCGCTCTTGATGTCGGCCTGCCCCGACGGCTGGTCGGCGGCCGGGCGCTCGGCGCGGACGAACGGCGCCCAGACCGAGGCGAGCTCGTCGGTGTTGGCCTCCACCCACTCGACGCCGGCGTCGGTCAGCCGGACCGTGCGGCGCCCACGCTCGTCGTCGGCCTCCACGAGCCCCTCGTCCTGCAGCTGCTGGATGGTGGGGTAGACCGAGCCCGGGGAGGGGCGCCACTCGCCGTTGCTGAGCTCGGCGATCTCCTGGATCACCTGGTAGCCGTTGATCGGCTCGCCCGCGGTGCGCGCGCGGTGCAGCACGTCGATGATCGCCATCCGCACGTCGCCGCGGCGCACGCGCGGGCTGCGCTGCTGCGGACGCTGCGGGGCGGTGGCGAAGCCGAAGATCTCGCTCAGCCACGGCGGCGGGCCGCTGGGCCGGCGGCTCCAGCCCGGCCCGCGGTCGCGTGCGCTGTCGTCGCGGTCGTTGCCGGGCCAGTCGGCCCCGGGCCAGTGGTGTCCCATGTCGTGCTCCCTCGCGTCTCGGGGTGACGGGTCGGTGAGTGTCGCTGACCTATCACGATATATCGCGAGCGTACGCCGACGACGGGGTCGGGACAAGGCACATCCTGGGGACGTCGCAGCGGTGCGTGAGGCGGGCTCCGGACCGTCGGAACCCGCCTCACGCACCGCTCGGGCGCCGGCGAGCGGCGTACGACGAGCTAGCGGGCGCGGCCGGTCGGCGTGCAGGCCTTCTTGGGCACCGCGGAGTCGGAGATGATCGCGTCGAACAGCGCGGGCGCGCGGTCGGGGTCGGCGATGATCCGGTTGGGGTCGCTGGGCGCGGAGAGGTTGGGCATCGTGCAGGTCTGGCTCTCGCCGGTCATGGCGAGCGCGAAGCGGCCCAGGTCGACGGGGTTCATCCCCTCGTCGACGCGGATCGCGCCCGACGCGGCAGCGTTGATGTTCCAGTAGCGCACCGGGTTGACGAAGGTCCACGGCGAGAGGGCCTCGTCGCCGAGGGCGCTGATCACCTCGCGCTGGCGCGCGACGCGGTCGAGGTCGCTCAGGGCGGTGACGTGGCGCGAGCGGGAGTAGGCCAGCGCGGTGAGGCCGTCGACCTCCTGGCAGCCCTTCTTGATGTCGAGGCGCGCGAGGGGGTCCTTCATGTCCTGCTTCGGGCAGATCTCGACGCCCCCGAACGCGTCGACGGTGTTGATCACGCTGCCGAAGCCGAGCTCGACGTAGTGGTCGATGTGGATGCCGGTGAGCTGCTCAACGCTGGCGACCAGCAGGGGCGGGCCGTCGATGGCGAAGGCGGCGTTGATCATCTGGTTGCCGTGCCCGGGCACGTCGGTGAGCGTGTCGCGCGGGATCGACATCATCGTGCGACCGCCCGAGCCGGTGTGCAGCACGATGATCGTGTCGGTGTTGGTGCCGCCTCGCGGTCCCGTCTTGAGCGCCTTGCGCTGCTCGTCGCTGAGGTCGTCGGCCTTGTCGGAGCCCACGATCAGGTAGTTGGTGCCGGGCTGGTCGTCGGGGCGCTTGCCCGACGGCTCGGCGTCGACCTTGTCGATCGTGGTCCAGTGGTAGAGCGGGACGCCGACGAGGTAGACGAGCAGGAGCAGCAGCACCAGCGGGATCAGCCCGAGGCGCGGGCGGAACCGGCGGCGCGGCTTCTTCGGCTTCGGCGGCGGGGCGGCGGCCGCGGTGCGCGTGCCGCCGGGCGGCTGACCGCCCGACCCGCGTGCCTCGCGCCGCGCGACCGGCATGACGCGGGTCTCGTCGGCGCGCTGGCCGCCCTGGGCGGGCACCTGCTGGGTGGCGTCGGAGGGCGGGGCCTGCGCCTTGCCGCCGTAGAGCCAGTCGTACTCGGGAGTTCCCTTCTCGGGCACCCCGGAGCCCTGCGGACGTTCAGCCATGAGACGGGACGCTACCGTGCCGGACATGACGGAGAGTGCACCGCGACCCACGTCGTACAGCCGGGTCAGCCTCGGCATCATGGCCCACTCCAGCGAGGCCAACCTCCTCGGCAACGTGCACGGCGGCGAGATCATGAAGCTCGCCGACTCCACGGCGGGGGCCGTCGCGCACCGGCACAGCGGAGGACCGGCCGTCACCGCGGCGATGGACGAGATGACCTTCCTGGCCCCGGTCCACGTCGGCGACATCATCAAGACCTATGCCCAGGTCAACTGGGCGGGCACCTCCTCGATGGAGATCGGCGTGCGGGTGGAGGCCCAGCCGTGGGGCAACGCGGGCGACGAGCCGGTGCACGTCGCGAGCGCCTACTTCGTCTTCGTGGCCATCGACGACGAGGGCCGCCCGCGCCGGGTGCCGCCGCTGGAGACCGAGACGCCCGGCGACGTACGCCGTCAGCGCGAGGCGGAGATCCGCAGGTCCCACCGGCTGGCTCGCAAGGCCGAGATCGACGAGGGCCGCGAGGGGTGAGGGACTGGGTGAGGGACTGGCGACACGTCCGCACCGCCCGCCTCCTGCTCGACCTGCCCGAGGAGCGCGACGCCGAGGCCCTGCTCGCCATCCACGCCGACCCGGCCTCGTGGCGGCACTTCCCGTCGGGCGTGGTCACCGACCCGGAGGCCGGTCGCACCATGGTCCGCGCCAGCGGGCGGCGCTTCGAGCGCGACGGGCTGGCGTACTGGTCGGTGCGCGAGCAGGTGGACGGCGCGGTGGTGGGCCGCGGCGGCTGCGCGGTGCCCGACGAGGCGATCGAGGCCGACGTGACCGGGCGCGGGTGGTGGAACCTCTACTACCGCTTCGACCAGCGCGTGCTCGGGCGCGGCTACGCCACCGAGATGGGGACAGCGGCCCTCGAGGCCGCGCGCGCCGTCGCGCCGCACCGACCGGTGCTGGCCTACCTCGTGGAGCACAACGTCGCCTCGCGCCGCACCGCGGAGCGGCTCGGGCTCCGGCTCGTGTGGCGCGGCCCGGACACCGACAACCCCGACCCCGACGTCGTACGCCTGGTCTTCCTCGACCGTGAGCCCGACGACGTCCTGGTCGCCGCGCTGGCCGTCGAGGGGATGCCGCCCGACGGTCTGGTGGGCTGACCTGCTGGCCCCGGCGCGTCGCGGGCCGCTGGGACAGGTGTGACTGGTGATACTGGGCGGGCTGACTTCCCCCAGCAGAGAGGCCCCCCGATGCCACCCGCAACACCCCCCGGGTCGCAGCAGACGCGGTTCACCACGCTCGACCGTGCGCAGCGCGTCCGGTTCCGACGCGCGGTGACGCTGATGCTGATGACGCTCGTGCTCCCCGGATCGGCCCAGCTGGTCTCGGGGAACCGCAGGGTGGGTCGCATCGCGCTGCGCACCTTCGTCGTCCTCGCGGTCGTGGCGCTGACCGCCGCGCTGGTGTCGTACGTCTGGCACGGGGTGGCCTTCTGGGCCGGCACCAACACCCTGCTGCTGCAGGTGCTCCGGCTGGGCCTGATGGCGCTCGCCGTGGGCTGGGCCTACCTCTTCGTCGACGCCTGGCGACTCGGTCAGCCGCTGACGCTGCAGCGCCAGCACCGTCTCGCGATCGTGGGCGTCAACGGCTTCCTCTGCTTCAGTGTCGCCGGCGCGCTGCTCTTCGGCGCGCACATGGTCGGCGTCCAGCGCGAGTTCATGATCTCGATGTTCGGCGAGGGGTCGGCCGTCGGCGCCCACCACGGCCGCTACAACGTGCTGCTCATGGGCGGTGACTCGGGCGCCGGGCGCTGGGGGCTGCGCCCCGACTCGATGACGGTCGCGAGCATCGACGCCGAGACCGGCAAGACCGTGCTGATCTCGCTGCCGCGCAACATGCAGAACTTCCCGTTCCCCGAGGGATCGGCGATGCGCAAGCAGTTCCCCGACGGCTTCGACGTGGAGGGGATGTACCTCAACGGCCTCTCCACGTGGGCGCTCGACCACCCCGAGGTGTTCAAGGGCTCGAAGAACCCCGGCGTCGACGCCACCATCCAGGGCGTCGAGGGCATCACCGGCCTGAAGATGAACTACTGGGCGATGGTCAACCTCCAGGGCTTCAAGGACCTCGTCGACGCGGTCGGCGGCGTGGAGCTCAACGTGCGCCAGAAGATCCCGGTCGGCCTGCCGAGCGACTCCTTCTTCCACTACATCGAGCCGGGCCAGCGCACGCTCAACGGCGTCGACACGCTCTGGTTCGCCCGCGCCCGCTACGACTCCGACGACTACTCCCGCATGGCACGCCAGAAGTGCGTGATGGGCGCGATGCTGCAGCAGGTGAGCCCCCAGGTCGCCCTGCGCAACTTCGAGAAGATCGCCGGCGCGAGCTCGGCGATGGTCTCCACCGACGTGCCGCGCAGCGAGGTCGACCGGTTCGTCGACCTGGCCCTGAAGGCGAAGAGCCAGAAGATCGCGACGCTCTCGCTGGTGCCGCCGATGATCAACACCGCGCACCCCGACATCGCCCTGGTCCAGCAGAAGGTCGCTGCCGCCATCGCCAGGGCGGAGGGGCAGAAGCCGGCCACCGAGGCCCCGGCGGAGACGGCCGAGGCCGCCCCCGCGGAGGACTCCGGCGACGCCGCCACCGAGGCACCCGCGGCGGGCTCCGGTGGGGCGGCCACCCCCGTGGCGCCGGCCACCCCGACCACCCCGCCGGCCATCACCGGCGGTTCGCTCGGCTCGCTGTCCACGGGCTACGCCGCCAACCAGTCGGAGGACCTCGGCGCGGTTTGCTGAGCCTCCGCGCCCGCCCCCTACTGTGTACGCCGTGACCACCGGACCGCTGCCCCGCATCGTCGCGGTCGTGGTCACCTTCAACCGCCTCGCGCTGCTCGAGAAGCTCGTCGAGCGACTCGGTGAGATCGACGGCCTGGCCGAGGTGCTGGTGGTCGACAACGCCTCCTCCGACGGCACGGGGGAGTGGCTGGCGGCGCGCGGCCACACCGGCGAGGTCCCGCTCTCGGGACGCACGCTCACCACGAACCGCGGTGGTGCCGGCGGATTCCACGACGGCCTGGCCTGGGCGATCGACCGCGAGGCCGACCTCGTGTGGCTGATGGACGACGACGGCCTGCCCGACCACGACTGCCTCGACCGGCTGCTCGAGGAGACCGACAACCTCGACTTCTGGGGACCCCTCGTCGTCGACGAGGCCGACCCCGGCCGGCTGGTGTTCCCGATCCGGCTGCCCGGCGGCACCCGCGTGGTGCACGCCGTCGACGACGTACGCCGCGCCGCGAGGCACGACCGCATCGACGGGATCGTCATCCCGTTCAACGGCGTCCTGGTGACCAAGGAGCTCGTGGACCGCATCGGCCTGCCCCGCGAGGAGTTCTTCATCTGGGGCGACGACCACGAATACCGGCTGCGTGCGGAGGAGGCGGGCGCCCGCGTCGCCACCGTCGTGACCGCCACGGTGCGCCACCCGAGCGTGGGCAACCTGGGCACCCCGATGATGTTCGGCCGCACCACCTACAACGACTCGCCGAGCGACCTCAAGCACTACTGCATGGCACGCAACAACCTGGTCAACCTGCGCGACTACCGCGGCCCCCTCCACGCCTTCGCCTTCGTGGTGAAGACCGCGTGGTTCTACACCTTCACCCGGCCCAGCCTGTCGCGGTTGCGGCTCAGCGTCGGCGCCATGCGCGCCGGCATCGCCGGCGACTTCGAGGGCCACCGGAGGTTCTTGACGTGAGCGCGAGCGACGTGAGCGAGACCGTGGCGGTCGTGGTGGTCACCCACAACCGTGCCGACCTGCTCGCCCGGCTGCTCGACGGCCTGGCCGCGCAGACCCGCGCGGCCGACGCCGTCATCGTGGTCGACAACGCCAGCAGCGACCACACCGCCGACGTGCTGGCCGCGCGCACCGACCTGCCGCTGCAGGTGATCGAGCAGGACAACCTGGGTGGTGCCGGAGGGTTCCACCGCGGGGTGAGGGCGGCGTACGACCGGGGCTTCGACCGCGTGTGGCTGGTCGACGACGACGTCGTGCCTGCTCCCGCGTGCCTCGCCGCGCTCATGGCCGTCGACGAGGACTGCCTCATCGCCGTGCGCGAGGACCTCGCGGGCACGCTCGTGGAGAAGGCGGCCGTCGAGTTCGACCTGCGCAACCCGCTCGCGATCCGGCCCAAGCGCAGCACCGTCGACTCGACCTACGCCGACCGCGCCTCCATGCCGGAGCTGGTCGAGGTGCAGAACGTCGCGTTCGAGGGCTTCATGGCGCGGCGCGACGTCATCACCGAGATCGGCTTCCCCGACCCCGCGTTCTTCATCTTCTTCGACGACGCGGAGTACGCCGTGCGCGCCCGCCGTGCCGGACGGCGGATCTGGGCGGTGCGCGACGCGGTGCTCGTGCGGCAGCTGGAGTTCAACCAGCAGCACGACCTGGCCGGGTGGAAGGGCTTCTACATGTATCGCAACCTCTTCGTGGTGCACCTGCGCCACGGCGAGAACGCGCTCGTGCGGCTCAAGCCGTGGCTGATCACCCTGGTGGTCGTCCTGCTCAGCCCGCTGCGCGGCGGACGGGCCGAGGCCC
This sequence comes from Nocardioides sp. Soil774, assembly GCF_001428125.1. GTDB lineage: Bacteria > Actinomycetota > Actinomycetes > Propionibacteriales > Nocardioidaceae > Nocardioides. Next base: position 261,259 of record NZ_LMSM01000010.1, read on the forward strand.
GCAACGTGATCCGCGCCATGGCGTCGGCGCGGGGCATGCGGCGCCTGAGCGCCACCGCCCGCCCCCCTCGATAGACTCACCCAGCGTTTCTCAACCAAGGAGCTCATCCCTTGTCCCAGGGCACCACGCACGACACCGCACCGCTTCCCGACCTCGTCATCGTCGGCGCCGGACTGTTCGGCCTCACGATCGCCGAGCGCTGCGCCGAGGAGCTGGGTCTGCGCGTGCTGATCCTCGAGCGTCGCCACCACCTCGGCGGCAACGCGTACTCCGAGCGCAACCCGGAGACCGGCGTCGAGGTGCACAAGTACGGCGCCCACCTCTTCCACACCTCCAACGAGCGCGTGTGGGAGTACGCCAACCGCTTCACGTCGTTCACCGACTACAAGCACCGGGTGTTCGGCAAGTACCAGGGGCAGGTCTACTCCCTGCCGATGAACCTGGCGCTGATCAACCAGTTCTTCGGCAAGTCGCACACCCCCGACGAGGCCCGCGCGCTGATCGCCGAGCAGTCGAGCGAGATCGCCACCGAGGACGCCTCTAACCTGGAGGAGAAGGCGATCAGCCTGATCGGGCGCCCCCTCTACGAGGCGTTCATCAAGGGCTACACGGCCAAGCAGTGGCAGACCGACCCCACCGAGCTCAGCGCCGACATCATCACCCGCCTCCCGGTCCGCTACACCTTCCAGAACGGCTGGTTCAGCGACACCTACGAGGGCCTGCCGGTCGAGGGCTACACCGCCTGGCTGACCAAGATGGCCGACCACCCGAACATCGAGGTGCGCCTCGAGACCGACTTCTTCGCAGTGGCCGATGCCTACAAGGGCAAGGTCCCGATCGTCTACACCGGTCCGGTGGACGAATACTTCGGCAACTCCGAGGGGCGCCTTTCGTGGCGCACGGTCGACCTGGAGGAGAGCGTCGTCGACACCGACGACTTCCAGGGCACCGGCGTGGTCAACTACAACGACCAGGACGTCCCCTTCACCCGCATCATCGAGTTCAAGCACTTCCACCCCGAGCGGGAGAAGACCCACCTGCCCGGCAAGAGCGTGATCGTCCACGAGTACAGCCGCTTCGCGGAGGAGGGCGACGAGCCCTACTACCCGGTGAACACCGCCGACGACCGCGCCAAGCTGCTGAAGTACCGCGAGCTGGCCAAGGCCGAGCCGATGGTGCTCTTCGGCGGTCGCCTGGGCACCTACAAGTACCTCGACATGCACATGGCCATCGGGTCGGCGCTGTCGATGTACGACAACAAGCTCAAGCCGCACTTCACCGAGGGCGCGGAGCTGACCAGCGGAGGCATCGACGCATGAGCACCACCACCCCGACCGGCACCCAGACCGTGACGCGCCTGCTGCAGCGCCAGATCCTGCCGATCGACCGCGACACCGACGTCTTCGCGCTCTACGTCGACCTCGAGGACGCCAAGCTCGACACCGACCGCCACGCGGTCGGCGGCGACAAGGCCGCCAAGGACCTCAACAACGCCGCGATCCGCCAGTCCACCTCGACGGGCAAGAAGCTGCACCCCGACCAGATCCAGTCCCGTACGGCGCTGCGGCTCACGCCGTCGCAGCTGCTGTCGTTCGGCACCTACTTCAACGCCTTCCCGGCCTCCTACTGGCGACGCCACACCATCGTCACCGAGGTCGAGCTCTCCGTCATGGTGACCGGCGCCGGCTCGTCGGTGACGGTCTACAAGTCGATGGCGCGCGGTCACGCCCAGCGCGTCGACTCCGCCACCGTCGAGGGTGACTCCGGGACCTTCACGTTCTCCCTGCCGCTGAAGCCGTTCGTCGACGGCGGGTGGTACTGGTACGACGTCGTCGCCGGCGACCACGGGGCCGTGGTCGAGGGTGCCGAGTGGACCGCCCAGGTCCCCGCCGACCGTGCCGAGCACGGCACCGTCGACGTGTGCATCACCACGATGCTGCCCGACATGAGCGCCCAGCTGCTCGGCCAGCTCGGCGCGGAGGCCGAGCTCCAGCCCTACCTCGACACCGTGATGGTGATGGACCAGGGCAAGGACAAGGTCACCGACAGCGAGTACTTCCCGGCCGCGAAGGCGGGCCTCGGCGACAAGCTGCGTGTGATCGTGCAGGGCAACCTCGGTGGCTCGGGCGGCTATGCCCGCGGCCAGCTCGAGAGCGTGCGCAAGGGCACCGCGACGTACGCCATGATGATGGACGACGACGTCGTGTGCGAGCCCGAGGGCATCATCCGCGCGGTCACCTTCGGTGACCTCGCCAAGCGTCCGACCATCGTCGGCGGCCACATGTTCAACCTGTTCAGCCGCGCCGAGCTGCACTCGTTCGGCGAGATCGTCCAGCCGTGGCGCTTCTGGTGGCAGACCCGGCTCGACGGATACAGCCAGTGGGACTTCGCGGCCCGCAACCTGCGCTCGGCGCGCTGGCTGCACAAGCGCGCCGACGTGGACTTCAACGGCTGGTTCATGTGCCTGATCCCGCGCGTGGTGCTCGAGGAGGTCGGGTTGTCGCTGCCGGTCTTCATCAAGTGGGACGACTCCGAGTTCGGCCTGCGCGCCAAGCAGGCCGGCTACCCGACCGTGTCGTTCCCGGGTGCCGCGGTCTGGCACGTGCCGTGGACCGACAAGAACGACGGTGTGGACTGGCAGTCCTACTTCCACCAGCGCAACCGGTTCATCGCGGCGCTGCTGCACTCGCCCTACGAGCGGGGCGGACGGATGGTGCGCGAGAGCTTCAACCACCAGATCAAGCACCTCGCGTCGCTGCAGTACTCCACCGCCGAGCTGCGGCATCTCGCGCTGGAGGACGTGCTCCGCGGTCCGCACGCGCTGCACGGCGAGCTGGCGACCAAGCTCGCCGACATCAACGCCTTCCGCAAGCAGTTCTCCGACGCCCAGCTCCACACCGACCGTGACGAGCTGCCGCAGGTGCGCCGCAAGAAGCCGCCGAAGAAGGGCAAGTCCGACATCGAGATCCCCGGGCGCAAGGCGACCCTGATCGCCGCCGCGCTGGCGCCGATCCGCCAGCTGCGACCGGTCCGCGAGATGTCCCAGCAGTTCCCCGAGACCGAGCTCCCGGCCATGGATGCCAGCTGGTACAACCTCGTGAAGTACGACTCGGCCGTGGTCTCGATGAACGACGGGTCGTCGGTCGCGCTCTACCAGCGCGACCCCGCCCACTACCGCGACCTGCTCAAGCGCACGATCGAGATCCACCGACGCTTCCACCGCGAGTGGCCCGAGCTGGCCCGCCAGTACCGCGAGGCGCTGGGGGAGATCACCTCGCCCGAGGCGTGGGAGAAGACCTTCGCGCCGTGGAGCGAGGACGCGACGCAACGGGAGGACGGGTGAGCCAGGCGGCCGGCCAGGCTGACTCGGTCGAGGTCCGCCACGACCTCGCCCACGTGCCCCTGGTGCCGCCGTCACGCACCTCGGGCGTGCTCGAGGTCTTCCGTCGTCGCTACCTGCTGCGGCTCATGGTGCGCCGCGAGATCCGCGCCCGCTACGCCGGTACGGCGTTCGGCCTGGCGTGGTCCTACATCAACCCGTTCACCCGGTTCCTGACGTTCTACTTCGTCTTCGGCCTGCTGCTCGGGCGCGGGTCGGGGATGCAGAACTTCGCGATCCACCTCTTCGCCGGCATGGTGCTGGTCAACTACTTCACCGAGTCGGTCACCGCCGGCACCCGGTCGCTCCTGTCCAACCGGGGCGTCATCGGCAAGATGGCGATGCCGCGCGAGATGTTCCCGGTGGCCTCGATGCTGGTCTCGCTGTGGCACGCCATCCCGCAGCTGGTCATCCTGGTCATCGCCTGCGTCGCCACCGGCTGGGTGGGCGACGGCCCGCTGTGGGTGCCGGACGCGGTCGGCATGGCCGCCGCGCTGCTGGGCTTCGCCCTGATCATGGTCTACGGCACGGCCTTCGGGTTGATGTTCTCGTGCGTCAACGTGATCTTCCGCGACTTCCAGCGCATCGTGCAGACCTTCATCAACATCATCCCGTTCACCGTGCCGATGATGTACCCCTACTACCTCATCGCCGACGGTGAGCGGATCCCGCTGAAGTACCACGACCTCTACGTCGCCAACCCGGTCGCCGAGGCCGTGATGCTCATCCAGCGCGGCTTCTGGATCCCCACCTGCGACGGCCCGTGCGTCGTGGACCCGCTCACCGGCGCGGAGCTGCCGGAGTTCGTCGGAGATCTCTACTCCCGCGGGCTGGTGATGCTCGTGATCGGGCTCGTCCTGCTGGCCGTGGGTCAGTTCGTCTTCTCGCGCCTCGAGAAGACCGTCCCGGAGCGCCTCTGATGACCACCACCGCCACGACGTCGATCGTCGTCGACAACGTCTCCAAGACGTTCCGCTACCAGGCGCACCCGACGCTCAAGAAGGTCCTGCAGGACAAGTTCCGCGGCAACTCGACCAGCCAGACCTTCCAGGCACTGTCGGGGGTCTCCTTCGAGGTCCAGCAAGGAGAGTCCATCGGGCTCATGGGCCTCAACGGCTCGGGCAAGTCCACCCTGCTCAAGCTCGTGAGCGGCGTGATGCGCCCCGACGAGGGCGAGGTGCTGACCCGCGGGCGCATCTCCGGTCTGATCGCCACGGGCGCCGGCTTCCACAACGAGCTGTCCGGCCGCGACAACATCTACATGAACGCCGCGATGCTCGGCATGACCAAGGACGAGACCGACGCCAAGTTCGACGACATCGCCGCCTTCGCCGACGTCGGCCGCTTCCTCGACACCCCCGTCGGCAACTACTCCTCGGGCATGTTCGCCCGCCTGGGCTTCTCGGTCGCGGTCCACGTCGACTGCGACATCTTCATCGCCGACGAGGTCCTGGCGGTGGGGGACCGGCCCTTCAAGCGCAAGTGCCTCAAGCGCATGAAGGAGATCCGCGAGTCCGGGATCACGATGTTCTACGTCAGCCACTCCGCCGGCTCGGTCAAGCGCATGTGTGACCGGGCGATCGTGCTGGAGAAGGGGCACGTGGGCTTCGACGGCGACGTCGACGAGGCCATCAAGTTCCTCCACTACGACGGCGACGACGACGAGCCCGACGGCGAGGAGAGCGACGAGGACGAGCGCGACGACGCGCTCGCCAGCGACATCTGAGCTGAGCGCTTCGACGTATCCGTAGAGCGGCGGTCCACCTTCATTCCCGGTGCGAGGAATGTGGCTGGACCACCGCTCTCGGTGTTTCAGTGGCTTTTCGGCCGAAGATCGGTCAGAATTACACCCATGTAACGGCGTGTCGAGTGGAAATTACACCGTTGTAGTTACTCAGAAACTCTTCCGTGACTGGTGTGACTGGTGTGAAACTCCTGCCTTGTGTGACCTTCCCCCACACAGGAACAGAGATCTCCCATGCGTCCTCTCCAGGCTCGTCTCGTCACCTTGTGCCAGCAGGTGCTGGCCCTGGGTGTCGTGCTCGTCGTCCTCACGCCCGCCTCCGGCGTGGTCTCCCTCGACATCGTCGGGGAGCACCCGGGCCGTCAGCCCGCCAGCGCCGGCGCGGCCGCGCCGGCCGAGCTGGTCTCCGCCACGGTGCCGACCACGGCGGTCACGCCGGTCGTCACCGAGGTGCCGCTGACCGGCGCCAAGGGCGGCTTCGCGGGCCTCGCCGGGCGGACGATCGCTGGCGGCGCCACCGCCTCGCGCGTGGTGAGCAAGCCGCAGGCCGTCACCGGGTTCGCCGCGATCGGCGTGACCTGGCAGCACGGCGAGGACCTCGCCGAGGACCAGATCGCGGTGCGGGTGCGCACGCGCACCGGCGACACCTGGAGCGACTGGGAGGCGCTGGAGTACCACGACGACCACGGCCCCGACGCCGGCAGCGCCGAGGCGACCAACGCCCGCCCCGGCACCGAGCCCATGTTCGTCGGCGAGGTCGACGACGTGCAGGTGCAGGCGAGCACCGAGGGCGCGACCCTGCCCGACGACCTCTCGCTCGCGCTGGTCGACCCGGGCTCGGCGAGGACCAGCGAGACCGAGGCCCCGGCCGACAAGCCGTCGGCCGACGACCCGACCGCCTCCTACGAGCAGGACTACGCCGAGCAGGACGAGCAGCTGAAGTCCGACGGCATCAGCCTGCAGGCGGCGTACGCCAAGCAGACGGTCGCCCAGCCCACCATCTTCTCCCGCGCCCAGTGGGGCGCCGACGAGAGCATCCGCGACAAGAGCTCGCTGCGCTACGGCACGATCAGCGCCGGCTTCGTGCACCACACGGTCAACGCCAACGACTACACCGAGGCCCAGGTGCCGGCCATCATCCGCAGCATCTACGCCTACCACGTGAAGTCCCGCGGCTGGAGCGACATCGGCTACAACTTCCTCGTCGACCGGTTCGGCCGGATCTGGGAGGGGCGCTTCGGCGGCATCGACAAGCCCGTCGTCGGCGCCCACACCCTCAACTACAACGACTACGCCTTCGCGATGTCGGCCATCGGCAACTTCGACGTCGTGCAGCCGCCCGACGTGATGCTGCGCGCCTACGGCCAGCTCTTCGCCTGGAAGCTCTCGCTGCACGGGGTCGACCCCGCCTCGACGTCGCAGAAGGTCGGTCGCTCCACGATGGCGGCCATCAACGGCCACCGGGACAGCCCCACGGCCGCCACCGCCTGCCCGGGCAAGTACCTCTACGCCAAGCTGCCCGTCATCCGGCAGTACGCCAGCGCGGCGGCCCCGGCGGTCCCGCCGGTCCCGCCGGTCCAGCCGATCGAGGTCTCCGAGCCCGACCCGCAGAACAACCTCGACGCCTCGCCCTACCCCGACCTGGTCGTACGTCGCGCCAGCGACGGCCGCGGCATGGTGATCCCCACGGGCGGCCTCACCTCGTTCCAGAAGCGCAGCGTGGTGGGCAAGAAGGGCTGGGACCAGCGTGCCGACGTCCTGGTCTCGCCCGACCTCACCGGCGACTCCACGCCTGACCTGGTGACCGTCGACCGCTCGGGCAAGGTGCGCATCCGCGCCGGCCGGGGCGACGGCAAGTTCGGTGACACCGCGCGCACGATGTCGCTGCGCGGCTACTCCCTGATCACCGCGGTCGGCGACATCAACGGAGACGGCCGCAACGACCTGGTCGCGCGCTTCAAGGGCCGGCTCACCACCCTGCTGGCCACCGGCAAGGGCGGCTTCGACCGCAAGACGACCCGCAAGGGCTACGGCAACTACCGGCAGCTCGTCGGCGCCGGCGACGTCAACGGCGACGGCCGTGCCGACCTGCTGCTGCGCACCAAGAACCGCGTCTTCCTGCAGACCGGCTACGGCACCGGGCGCTTCGCGCCGCCGAGCCGTGTGGCGGGCAGCTGGAGCGGCTACAACCGCCTCGTGGCCGGCGACTTCAACGGCGACGGCCGTCCCGACCTGGTGGCACGTGACAGCGCCGGCAAGGTGGTCATGCTGCCCGGTCGCGGCGACGGGACGTACGGCGCCGCACTGGGCCCGGCGACCAACCTCAAGACGATGCGCTGGATCAGCGCCGCCAACCTCGTCGGGGGCTCGGGTGCCGACCTCATCGGCGTCTCGGGCCAGCAGCTGGTCGTCGTGGCCAACCGCGACACCTTCGAGCTCGGGGCCCCCGTCGACACCGGTGTGTCGTTCGCCGGCATGGACCTGCTCCTCAACGCCGGCGACGTCGACCGCGACGGCTTCGGCGACGTGCTCGCCCGCGACACCGCCGGTCAGCTCTGGATCTTCAGCGGCAACGGCACCGGCGCCCTGGCCCAGCCCCGGCTGGTCGGCGGCGGTTGGGGCGGCATCGCCGGCCTCGAGGCCGTCGGCGACGTCACCGGCGACGGCCTGCCGGACCTGATGGGCACCCCGGCCGGCGGACGCCTCTCGGTGTGGCGGGGCAACGGCACGCACTTCACCGCCCCCGTCCCGGTGGCCGGCCAGGTGCCGACCCGGGCCGGGCTGCCGTCCGACCTCTCGGTCTACGACTGGGTGATCGAGGTCCAGGCGGTCACGCTGAAGGGTGCGGGCGACTACATCGTGCGCGACCGTGCCAGCGGCGTGGCCTACGTCTTCCCGGGCCGTAGGTCCGGCGTCTCGCGACCGCGCCTGCTGGGCGAGGGGTTGGGGGGCTTCGACCTGGCCGGCTGACGGCACAGGCGGATGCAGTGGGACAGCGCGATCAGGCCCGCGCGGTCGCCCGCTCGGCGTCGTGGACGTCGTCGAGGCGAGCGGGGTCGGGGTTGCGCACGAGGACCAGCGAGCCTCCTCGTCTGAGGGGCTCGGTGAAGGTGGCCGTTCCTGGTGGGGAAGCCGGGTCGGCCACCGACAGAAGACGGCCGCCGTCGGTGAGAGAGCTCCCGACGGCGGCCGTCAGGTCGTCCGGCTGTCGGCCGGCGGCGAAGAGCTCGCCCTGGGTCAGGGTGTCGGTGGCGGCGTCGTCCGCGGTGGGCGGGTCCCACGCCACGAAGCCGTCGGGCTGGCCCCAGATCTCCACGCCGACGTCCAGGACGCCACCGGGCAGCGGGTCGGTGAACCGGGTGCCGAGCGGGCGCAGGCTGCAGGCGAGCACAGGCATCTGTGCAGCACGCGGGGCCCAGGTGTCCAGCGAGTCCGGGCCGCACACCACCGCGTCGGGGTCGTCCGAGGTCGTCACCCGCAGGCCCACCGTCCAGGCAGCACCGAGGAAGACCGTCGAGAGCCAGTGCGGTGGCAGGTCGATGCGCAGCGACATGCCGCGCTCGAGGTCGACTCCGTCGGTCAGGAGACCGGCGGCCTTGGCCACCCAGTTGGCGTACGTCGTCACCGACAGCTCGACGCGCTCGTCGGTGGCGTGGTCGTAGAAGGTGACCAGCGGGCGCCCGGGGTCACGCCGGAGCTGCGCGGCGAGCACGTCGGCGAAGGTGTCCATCATGACCGGACCGACGCCGGCTCAGACCGCGTTGGGCTCGGGGGAGTCCATGTAGGGGTACTCCTCCATGAAGGTCTCCAGCGCGGCACCACTCACGTCGGAGCAGTACTGCCAGACGCCGACCTGCTTCTCCGGGTCGGTCTCGCCGGCGCCGCCGACGGACCAGTGGGTGAAGGCGACGTGCTGGCCCTTCGGGAACGCCTTGCCGTCCTTGGAGGTCCACGGCACGGCCTTGAACTTGTCGCGGTAGTTGGTGGTGCCCTGGAGCTTGGAGGCGATGCCGCGCAGCTCGTCCATCTTGTCGCCGTCATCGGCGATGGTCTCGTCGTACCACAGGATCGTGAAGCCGTGCTCGAGGTTGTGCACCAGCTCGCCGAGGTCGGGACGGTCGGAGGCCATGTAGAGCTTGCGGTCCATCGAGTCCCACATGTTCCAGTGCTGGCCGAAGGCGGGGGGCGCGTCCGGGTAGCTCATGGGGGTGCCGACGTCGACGTGGTCCTGGTTGCCCGTGGCCTTCTTGGTCGTCACCTTCTGGCACGCCGACGCCTTGGCGCCGATCTCGGAGAGGGAGTCCGAGGAGTAGGCACGCAGGTCGTACCAGTCCTTGACCGGCTTGTAGGCGGCCGCAGCGATGATCACGACGGCGACGAGCACGCACACGCCGATGATCGCCATGCCGCGCCGGTTCTCGGAGCGCGACTGCTGGGAGCGGATGGAGTCGATGACCGCCTGACGGTCGGTCTTTGCCTGCTTGGCCACGGTGCTCGGTGTCTCTCGGTCGGTGGAACTGCGGTCTGCGCTGGCAGAGTCTACGTAGTCGACGGTGATCCCTCGCACACCCGGTCCCAGTCCTCCACCCGCCAGCCGTGGGCGAAGCACAGCGCCGCCACCGCGGTCCGGTCGTCCGGGCGGGGCAGGTGGGCGATCGCTGAGGCGAGCTCGTCGGCGGGGGCCGGCGCGCCGAAGGGCACGCGGTCGCCGTCCGCGCCCGCCAGCGCACGTACGACGGCCTCCCGCGCGCCCCACCCGAACATGTCCGCGCCGTCGGGGCGCACGAGTGCCGCGGCACCGGGCCCGTCGTCACCGGGGGGCAGCACGAGGTCGGCCCGGCCGCGCACCACGGCCACCGGGCGGGCGCCGAGCTTGCCCTGGGCGAGCTCCGCGGCCCCCGCGAGCTCGTCGGCGACCGCCGGGAGCGTGACGACGAGGGGGTTGCCGTGCGCGTCGGTGCGTCCGGCGAAGTCCTGCGCCACCACGAGGCCCGCGGCGCCGATCGCGATGTCGGTCTGTCCCTCGCGCCAGGCGCGCCCGGCCGTGTCGGTCACGACGACGCCCACGTTGACCCCGGCCCGGGCCGCGAGCTCGCGCCGCAGCGCCCGGGCCGAGGCGTCCGGGTCGAGCGGGAGCAGCACGACCGAGCCCACCGCGACGTTGGACGCGTCGACGCCCGCCGCGGCCATGGTCAGGCCGAGGCGGTGCCGCACGATGCGGGTCGCGCCGCGCCGAGCCACCACGCGCACCGACTCCTCGTCGATCGCCTCCTCGCGCCCACCCGTGCGGGTGCGGCCCTCGGCCTTGCTGACCACCTTGCTCGTCACGCACACCACGTCGCCGTCGGCCAGCTCCGACCCGCCGCCGAGGACGTCGAGGAGCAGCCCGGCGAGGTCGTCGCCCGCCCGCACCTCCGGCACCCCATCGGGGGCCCACACCTCGATCCGGGTCATGTTCGAAGGCCCGCGACGAGCTCGACGGCAGCGGCGGCCATCGCGGCGGTCGCGTCGTGGTCGCTCATCATGAGCGGCACGGCCCGCGCGAGGACGCCCGCCTCCTCGAGCCGGGGCAGCTGCTCGGCGTCGCGGGTGTCGAGGAGCCAGCCGTCGACCACCCCGCCGCGCGAGCGCGCGCCGTAGTGGAGCCCGACGGCCGCTGCGCTGACCTCCACGCCGATGCTGGTGAGCATCTGCTGCGCCATGCCGTGCACGTGGGTGGGGCCGACGATGGGGGAGACGCCGACGACCGGCGCGGGGGTCGACCGCACGGCGGCGCGGATGCCAGGCACGCCGAGGATGGTGCCCACCGACACCACGGGGTTGGAGGGCGGCAGCACGACGAGGTCGGCCGTGGCGATCGCGTCGAGCACGCCGGGTGCCGGCGTGGCGGCGTCCTGCCCGACGGCGAGCACGGTCTCGGCGGGCACCGCCGCGTGCAGGCGCACCCAGTACTCCTGGAAGTGGACCACCCGGCGTCCGCTCGGGCTGTCGGCGTCGGCGATCGCGACGTGCGTCTCGACGCGGTCGTCGCTCATCGGCAGCAGCCGCACCTGCCGGCCGTGCAGCGGCTCGAGCCAGCGGCGGCACAGTGCCTCGGTGACCTGCGAGAGGGTGAAGCCGGCCTCGAGCATCTGGGTGCGGACGAGGTGGGTGGCGATGTCGCGGTCGCCGAGCCCGAACCACGTCGGCTCGACGCCGTAGGCCTCGAGCTCGGTCTTCGCGCTCCAGGTCTCCTGGCTGCGGCCCCAGCCGCGCTCGACGTCGATGCCCTCGCCCAGGGTGTACATGACGGTGTCGAGGTCGGGGCAGACCTTGAGGCCGTGGATCCACCAGTCGTCGGCGGTGTTGGCCACGACGGTGACCTGCGTGTCGGGGGAGCCCCCGGGCACCGCGCCGGTGCGCAGGCCGTGCAGGAGGCCCTGCAGGAAGCGTGCCCCGCCGACCCCTCCGGACAGGACGGTGATACGGCTGAGCGTGAGCGGGGATGATGGCATAGGAACAGCCTGCCCGAAGGGGAATGGCTATATCAGATCCGGGCTTGACTTCACGCGTACGACAGGCATGTAATTCCCACAGTGTCGTTCAGCTTGAGCCAGGGTCGAAAGGGCGTACGGACATGAGAGCAGAACTGTTTCTCCTCGAGCCCGAGGGCGAGGAGTTCGGGTGGCAGGACCGCGCACTGTGCGCGCAGACGGACCCCGAGGCGTTCTTCCCCGAGAAGGGCGGCTCCACGCGTGAGGCCAAGAAGGTCTGCCTCACCTGCGAGGTCCGCGACGACTGCCTCGAGTACGCGTTGATGAACGACGAGCGCTTCGGCATCTGGGGCGGGCTGTCCGAGCGTGAGCGCCGCAAGCTGAAGAAGCGCGCCGTCTGAGGCGGTCCGCTCGCCGTTTTCGAGCGGCACCGAGCGCTCGCTAAGGTGCTCCGGTGTCCGTCACCGCGCTCCTCGTCACCCATGACGGGGCGAGGTGGCTCCCAGCAGTTCTCGCTGGTCTGACCGGGCAGACCCTCCCGGTGGACCGCGTCGTGGCGGTCGACACCACCAGCCGCGACGACAGCGTCGACCTCGTGCGCGACGCCCTCGACCGTGCTGGCCTGGACGGCTCGCGGGCCCTCGTCGACGTCGTCCCCGGCTCGACGAGCTATCCCGCCGCCGTGCGTCACGGCCTCGGCCTGGCCCCGGCCGACCCCGCCGCCGGTGATGCGGAGTGGGTGTGGCTGCTCCACGACGACAGCAACCCCGACCCGTCCGCGCTGGCCGAGCTCCTCTCGGCCGCCGAGGCGCACCCCGAGGCCGCCGTCCTCGGGCCCAAGCTGCGCGAGTGGCCCTCGCTGCGACGCCTGCTCGAGGTCGGCCTGACGATCACCGGCACCGGCCACCGCGAGACCGGTCTGGAGCGCGGGGAGTACGACCAGGGCCAGCACGACGCCGTGCGCGAGGTGCTGGCGGTCAACACCGCCGGCATGCTCGTGCGCCGCTCGGTGCTGGAGGCGCTGGGCGGGCTCGACGAGGAGCTGCCGATCTTCGGCAACGACATCGACTTCGGGTGGCGCGCCGCGCTCGCCGGGCACCGCACCCTCGTGGTGCCCCAGGCCGTGGTCTTCCACGCCGAGGCGGCGCATCGCGGCCTGCGACGTACGCCGCTCACCGGCCGCCACACGCACTACCAGGAGCGCCGTGCGGCGCTGTTCACCTCGCTGGCCAACGTGTCGTCGCGGGCCCTGCCCTGGCACTACGTCCGCCTGTTCATGGGCTCGCTGCTGCGGGTCGTCGGCTACCTCGCGGTGCGCTCGGTGGGCGAGGCGCTCGACGAGCTCGCCGCGACGCTCTCGGTGCACGGCCGGCCGCGACAGCTGCTGGCCGCGCGGCGCGAGCGTGCCGAGCGACGGGTGGGGGAGCCGGCCGACGTCCGGTCGCTGCTGGCGCCGGCGTGGCTGCCCTACCGGCACGGCCTCGACTTCGTCACCGACCTGGCCTCGGCCGCGACCAGCCAGGCCGCCGACGTCGCCGAGCGCCGCCGGCTCGCCCGCACGCCCGACGCCGTGCCGGCGGGCCGTGACCAGCGGCGCGGGTCGGCCGAGGACGACGAGGAGGCCTACCTCACCGACACCGGCCTCGTGGCGCGGTTCTTCACCAACCCGGTGGCCGTGGTGATGGTGCTGTTCGGCATCCTCGCGCTCCTCGCGGCCCGCGAGGCCTTCGGCTCGATCACCGGCGGCGCACTGTCGCCCGTGCCGGCCGAGGCCGGCGACTGGTGGCGCCTGCACACCACCACGTGGCACCCGCTCGGGACCGGCACCGACGTGCCCGCGCCCGCCTACGTCCTGCCCTTCGCCCTGGCCGCCTCCCTGCTGCTCGGCCACACCGGGGCCGTCGTCTCGGGGCTCATGCTGCTCGCGGTGCCCATCTCCGCCTGGGGCGCCTGGCGTCTGCTCAAGGTGGTCGGTCACCTCGTCGACCCGCGCGGACTGCCGCGCTGGCTGGTGGTCTGGGGCGCACTGACGTACGCCCTGGTGCCGGCCGCCTCGGGCGCCTGGGCCGAGGGTCGCTTCGGCACCGTCGCCGTCGCCGCGCTGCTCCCGTGGGCGGCGCACGCCGCGCTCGGCTTCGTCGACCCCGACCGCGACCGGCGGTGGCGTGCGGCGTGGCGCACCGCGCTCCTGCTCGCCCTCGGCGCCGCCTTCGTGCCGGGGTTCTGGCTCTTCGCGCTGCTCGCGACCACCGTCGTGCTGGGCGCTGCCGCCGTCATCTCGCCGCGGCTGCTGCGCGAGCGTGACAGCTGGGGCCCGCCGGTGGTGGCCGTCGCCGCCACGCCGCTGCTCCTCGCCCCGTGGCTGCTCCCGCTCCTCACCACCGGCTCGGCCTCCGGTCTCATGCTCGAGGCCGGCCGGCTCACCGTGGACCAGGTCACCTTCACGGGCCTGCTGACCGGCCGGCTCAACGACCTCGGCGCGCCCGGCTGGCTCGGGGTGGTGCTCGGCGTGCTCGCGGTCGCGGCCCTTCTGCCGCGGCGCACGCGGGTGGCGGTCGTGATCTGCTGGCTGGTCGCGCTCGCCGCGGCCGTCGTCTCCGGGGTGCTCGCCCACGTCTCGCTCGACCTGCCCGCGGTGACCACCCGTCCCAGCCTGGGCCTGTTCACCGTCATCCTGCAGGGCACCGCGGTCGTCGCGGTCGTGCTCGGCGCCGACGCCTACCTGCGCCGCCTCGAGGAGCACCACCCCGTGTGGCAGCGCGCCCTGGCCGGGGCCCTCGCGGTCGTGGCGGCAGCCGTCCCGCTGGGCGGGCTGGCCTGGTGGCTCACCACTCCCGACAACGCGATGACGCGCGACGCGGAGACGACCGTGCCGGTCTACATGGAGCAGAGCTCGCTGCTCGGCGAGGAGCACGGCGTGCTCGTCGTCGGCGGCTCGGTCGAGGACGGCATCACCTATCGCATCCGCCGCGACGACGGCACCACGGTGGGCGAGGACGAGATCCTCACCCTCGCCGACGAGGACACCGCGCTGACCGCCGACGTGCAGGCACTCGTGTCGGCCCCGACACCTGCCGTGGTGGCCTCGCTGGGCGAGCGCGGCGTGGAGTACGTCGTCCTCGCCTCGCCCGCGGACGGCCGCGTGTCCTCCCTGCTCGACGCGACCGCCGGGCTCGAGCAGGCCAGCGCCGAGGACCGCACCACGCGCGCCTGGCACGTCGACCGTCCCCTCGACGCCGCCGCCCTCGACGGTCCGAGCCCGTGGTGGCGCACCGCGCTGCTGGTCGTCCAGGGCCTGGCGATCCTGGCCGCCCTCGTCCTCGCCGCACCGACCGTGCGCCGCGCGCGTGAGGGGAGGTCGGCGTGAGCGACCAGACCACGCCCCCCGACGAAGGTGGGCGCCGGCGCGTCGCCGAGGCGGCCCGTCGCCGCCCGTCCTCGCTCACCGTGCTCGCCGTGCTGATCCCGCTGCTCACCGTGCTCGCGCTCGCGCTCGTGCGGCCGGCCGCGACCCCGCCTGCGTCCCACTCGCCGAGCGACGCCCCGCTCGACCGCTCCACCGCGGTCTGCCCGCCGCGCCTGCCGGGGGCCGACGAGCTGCGTCTCGGCAGTGCCGGGCTCGCGTCGGGCGACCTCGCGCTCCGTGTCGGGCGCGACGACGACACCGAGGCGCTCGTGTCGGGCGTTGCGTCGCGCGAGGAGCGCGCCCCCGTCGTGGTCAACGGTGCGGGCGACCTCGCGCCCGGGCTCGTGGTGTCGCGCTCCGGCGCGGGCTCCGCCGTGGGGTGCGACGAGCCGGCACCCGAGCGCTGGTTCACCGGGCTCGGCGCCTCGGCCGAGCACACCTCGACCCTGACGCTGGTCAACCCCGACAAGGGGCCGGCCGTCGCCGACGTCACGCTGTGGGACGGCAGCGGGCTCGTGGACGTGCCTGCGCTGCGCGGCGTGCGCGTGCCCGGCGGTCGCTCGACGTCCTTCGACCTCTCCGAGGTCGCCCCCAACCGCGACGCCCTGGCCGCCCGGGTGCTCGTCTCGCGCGGACGCCTCTCCTCGAGCGTGGTCGACGTGCTCGACCCCGTGGGGCGCGACGAGCCGGTCCGCGAGTGGCTGCCGGGCCAGGCCGCGCCCGCCTCGACGTCGTACGTCGTCGGGGTGGGGGCCACCCCCTCGGACCGCACCCTGACCCTGGCCAACCCCGGCGACAGCGAGGTGCGGGTCGAGCTCAAGCTGGTCAGCGAGGAGAGCGAGTTCGCGCCCTCGGGGCTCGAGGAGGTCCGGCTCGCCCCGGCGTCGGTCAGTGAGCTCGATCTCGCCGGCGTGCTGCGCGGCCGTACGGCCGAGGGCGTGCAGGCCATCCGCGTCGAGGCAACCGGCCCGGTCACCGCTGCCCTGCGGGTGCGCTCGGCCGGCGACCTGGCCTTCTCCGTCGCCGGCTCCGTGGTGGCCGACGAGACGGCGGTGGCGCTGCCGGCCGGCTCCAAGCGCGTCCTCGTGGCGGGTGCTGGCGCGGGTGGCGTGCTGCTGCTCCAGGCGTGGGACGCCGACGGCAAGCCCGTCGTGCGCGAGCGGAGGGTCGAGGTCGCGCCCGCGACCGCGGCGCGCCTGCGGCTGCCCGACGAAGCCGTCCTCGCCGTGGTGCGGCTCGAGCGGACCGGCGCGGTCGTGTCGCTGGAGGTCAGCGACCGTGGGCTGTCGGTGCTGCCGCTGACGCAGGTCACGACCACCAGCCAGGTGCCCGACGTGCGCCCGGCGCAGCGATAGCCGACCGCCCAGTCGAGCCTCAGTCCAGGTAGCGCTCGTCGACCTGTCCGGGGGTGAGGTTGAGCAGCTCGGCGAGCTGCTCGACGACGACGGTGTGCACCATCGCCTCGAGCTCGTCACGGTCCGACGCACGGTGCTCGATCGGGCGGCGGAAGATGACCAGCCGGGTGGGCTCGGGCGCCTTGCCGCGCACCAGCGACGACAGCGGCACGGTGTCGTCACCCCAGTCGTCGGGGAGCATCGGGGTGTCCTCGACGGCGTACTCCACGAGCCCGAGGTGGCGCTGCCAGCGCTCGTCGAGCGGGGTGACCACGTCGAGCACGAGCTGGTCGAACTTCTCCCGCGCGGTGCGCAGCGCCGGTGTGCCGGGGACCTCGGGCAGCACGCCGGGGCCGCGCATGCCGCGCCCGCGCCTGTCACGTCGCCGGCTGCGTGCCGCACTGCTCACGTCGTCCACGCCGCGAGCCTAAACGCCGGACGTGCACGGGGCAGGTAGCGTCGGCGCCGTGAGCCTGAGCCGTCGTTGTTCGCGTACGGCGTGTGGCCGTCCCGCGGTCAACACGCTGACCTACGTCTACGCCGACCAGACCGCGGTCCTGGGGCCGCTGGCGACCTATGCCGAGCCGCACGCCTACGACCTGTGCGACGTGCACAGCGAGCGCCTCTCCGCGCCGCGCGGCTGGGAGGTGCTGCGCCTGGCTCCCGACCCGAAGGCGCAGGGTCCGAGCACCGACGACCTGCTCGCCCTGGCCGACGCGGTGCGCGAGGCCGGGCGCCCGGCGCCGGTGGCGGTCCCGCTGCACTCGACCGACGAGTCGAGCCGTGGCGCGAAGCGCGGGCACCTGCGTGTCCTCACCCCCACCGACTGACCTAGGATCGTCGGCGTGAACATCGACCCGCAGCTGCTGAGCATCATCGTCTGCCCGGCCTGCCACGGCGAGCTGTCGCCGCAGGTGCACGACGGTGGCGACGAGCTCGTGTGCCAGGGGTGTGGCAACGCCTACCCGGTCCGCGACGACATCCCGGTGCTGCTGGTCGACGAGGCCCGCAAGCCCGCCTGAGACCGCAGAGGAGTCTGGCGTGGCCACCTGGTTCGACGAGGCCCGGCTCGACGACGCCGGTGTGCTGGAGACGGTCGACCTGCGGCTGCGCACGCTCGCCGAGAGCGGCGCCCGGGTGCGGCGCGAGGCCCACGAGGCCGCCGCCGCGACCGCCGAGGCGATCGCACGCGGTCGCGACGAGGCCCGCCCCCGTGCGGTGATCGCCGCCGGTCCCGACTCGCGCCTGCTGCGGGCGGTGCTGGAGCCGTGGTGCCCCGTGCCCTTCGTCGCCTGGCCCAACCCCGGCCTGCCCGGCTGGGCCGGCTCGCTCGACCTCGTCGTGATGCTGGCCCCCGAGGGCAACGACCACGGGTCGGCGTCGGCGGTCGCCGAGGCCGTACGCCGCGGCGCGCAGGTCGTCGTCGCCTGCCCGCCTCGCTCGCTCGTGGGCGAGCACGCCTCCGGGCGCCACGTGACACTGCTCCCGACGGTGACCGGCGACCAGCTCGCCACGGCCGTCGTGGTGCTCGACTACCTCGCGCACGTCCACCTCGGCCCGAGCGCCGACGCCGCGTCGGTGGCCGAGTCGCTCGACGAGGTGGCCACCAGCTGCTCGCCGCACCGCGACCTGTCGGTCAACCCCGCCAAGATGCTGGCGATCGCGATGGCCGACACCAACCCGCTCGTGTGGGGTGGGTCCGTGCTCGCCGCCCGCGCCGCCCGGCGGTTGGCCGAGTCGCTGCGCCGCACGAGCGGACGATCGGCGATCGCCGGCGACGCCGAGCACCTGCTGCCGGTGATCGAGGCCACCCGTCAGCGTGACCTGTTCGCCGACCCGTTCTCCGACGAGGCGGGCGACCTCCGTCCGCTGCTGCTCGTGCTCGACGACCGCTCCGACGACCCCGTCGTGCGCGAGCAGGCCGGCCTGCTGCGCGCCGCCGCGGCGCGCCACGGCGTACGGGTCGAGACGCTCGAGACCGACGCCGACGCCGAGGTGGCCCGCTACGCCTCGCTGCTGCTCAGCGGCACCTATGCCGCGGAGTACCTCCGCGTCGGGCTGGTCGACGACTGAACCGTTGGTCGAGGAGGTCGCGACGCGGCCGTCACGAGACCCCGAGCCGCATCCCGAAGACGAGCGCGTCGACCCCATGGACGTGGGCGGTGCGCTCGACCTCCATGCCGATCCTGCGTGCGACCGCCTGGGAGGGCGCGTTGTCGGGCCGGACCAGCGCGACGAGGTGCGGGATCCCCGCCGCCGCGGCGCAGTCGCGCACGGCGATGGCGGCCTCGGTGGCGTAGCCGCGCCCGCGTGCGTGCGGCAGCAGGTGGTAGCCCACCTCGACGAGGTCCGTGCCCTCGACGTCCTGCATCGTGAGGCCGCAGTCGCCGACGAGCTCGCCGTCGTGGGTCTCCACCACCCAGAGGCCGAAGCCGTGCTCGGCGTAGTTGCGCTCCTGCCACTCGATCCAGTGCACGCCGTCCTTGCGGGTGCTGGGCGGTCGGCCGCCGCGGACGGCGTCGAAGGCGACGAGGAGGGCGGTGACGTCGTCGAGGTCGGCCATCTCCATCGCGCGGAAGCGCAGGCGTTCGGTCGGCTCGGGCAGCACGCTGCGCACCCTAGTCGCCGGACGCGGTCGGCCGGTGGCGACCCGTCTCACCCCGATGGGTGAGTGCGACTACACCAATTCGGCGATGCCGCGGGCGTGACACTTCCCTAGCGTGCGGAGAAGGTTCAACGACGACCCTGCTGTGACCCCCCGTCGTGCGGGCTCCTCCTGCACGGCCACTCGCGTTCGCGGGACGGGCCCCGCGCGGCCGGCGCGATGCCCCTCTCGACGCGATCCACGGGCCGGGAGCATCCGACGGAAGGAAGCGTCACCATGCCTCACCTCGACCATGCCCTCACCTGGGCTCGCACGCGGACGCTGCGGCGTCCGAGGCGCCGGATCGGCGCAGCCGCGGCCTCGCTGGCAGTCGCTGCTGCCGTCGTCGTCCCGCTGGCGGCCTACGCGGCCGACGGCCCCTACACCATCGAAGGCGATGTGCCGGACACCGGCACCACGGAGATCGCCGACCTCTCGGGCAACGTCAAGGAGCTCGGCCCGCTCAACTCCAACACCACCAAGATCGGCGTCATCCACAACGACGCCGTGCCCACGCTCGGCCTGACGAACCCCAACGGCCAGGTGGACCTGCGCCGTGCCTGGCTCGACACCGAGCGCGACACCGCCTCGAGCCACGACTGGCTCTACTTCGCGTGGGAGCGCGACGCCAACAGCGGCAGCGGCTTCATCTCCTACGAGTTCATGCAGAACCCTGCGCCGGCGGCGTGTGCCTACGACACGGCCACCGACACCCAGCTCATCGACGGCTGCAACCCGTGGGCCAACCGCAGGGCCGGCGACTTCATGATCCTGTGGGACCAGCAGGGCAACAGCCTGGACCTCTACCTGCGGACCTGGAGCGGCACCGCGCCCAACCTCACCCTGGGGGCTCCGACGCTGCTCGACTCCACGGTCTCCCAGGCGGCGTACAGCTCAGACGGGTTCAAGGGAGAGGCCGCGGTCGACCTGACGGCGACCATCTTCGGAGGCAGCACCGCCTGCAAGACCTTCGCCAACACGATCCCGAGCACGGTGACCGGCAACTCGGACACTGCTGACTACAAGGACACGATCCTCAAGACGACGCCGCCCATCACCAACTGCACGTCGACCACGGTGACCACGCCGAAGGACTCGACGGGCGCGAACATCCCGGCGGGTGGGCTCTCGATCGGAACCGGCGTCGTCGGAGCCAAGGACTCGGCCCTCGTCAGCCTGGTCGGGGGGACCGCCGCTCCGGCGGGCTCGGTGTCCTTCTCGCTGTGCAAGGTCGACGCACCGGCCCTGTGCACCTCCGGCGGGACCACGGTCGGATCCACGAACCTCAGCGGGACGGCCTACCCGGTGACCGTGGTGTCACCGACGGCCTACGTCACCTCGGTGGGTCGCTACTGCTGGCGGGCCACGTTCAGCGGTGACGCGACCAACGGCATCCCGACCTCGAGCGACTCCAGCGCGACCGAGTGCTTCACGGTCAACCCGGTGACGCCGACCCTGGCCACCACAGCGGGACCCGACATCAACCTCGGGGGCACGGTGTCCGACTCCGCGGCGCTGAGCGGTACGGCGACCCAGCCGGCCGTTCCCGTCATCAATCTGACGGGGACCAGCGGCGCACCCGCGGGCGGCACCATCACCTTCAAGCTGTACGGTCCCGGTGACTGCACGACTCTGGCGTACACCTCGGCCGGGGTGACGGTGAGCGGCAACGGCACCTACACCACACCCAACCCGCAGTTCCAGCCGGCGGCTGCCGGCACCTACCACTGGGTCGCGGTCTACAGCGGCAGCTCGCCGAACACCAGCGGGACGTCGCACAACACCGCATGTGGCGACACCGACGAGGACGTCGTGGTCAACACGGTGCAGTCGTCGATGAGCACCGCGCAGACCTGGGTGCCCAACGACTCCGCCACGATCTCGGCGCCCGCCGGCAGCGGGAACCTGGCAGGGACCGTCACGTTCACCCTCTACAGCACCAGCGACTGCACGGGCACCGCGCTCTACGGCCCGGTGAACCGCAGCGTGGCCGGTGCTGCCTCCGGAGTCACGGTGAACACGTCGAACACCACCGCTGTCAGCACGTCGGGCAGCTTCTCCTGGAAGGTCGCCTACGACAGCACCAACCAGGCGCAGGAGGACATCTCGGCGAAGTGCCACGAGACGTCGGCACTGACGATCACGAACGGAGGAACGGTCTCCAGTCCGTGACGCCATCTCCGTGACGGAACGCATCATGCGCGCTGCCGGGTCGGGGTCCCCCGGCCCGGCAGTGTCGCGTCCGGTCCGCGGTCACGTCTCGAGGCAGAACTCGTTGCCCTCTGGGTCGAGCATCACGTAGAGGTCGCCGTCCTGAGTGACGACGCTCGCCCCCAGCGCGACCAGGCGATCGCGCTCGACCTCGAGCGGGCCGGCAGCCCGCAGGTCGAAGTGCTGCCGGTTCTTGGCCGTCTTGGCCTCCGGCACCCGCTGGAACCACAGGCTCGGGCCGCCCCAGCCGGCAGATTCGACCCAGGCGCGCTCGGCGGTGCTGTCCTCGTCGACGTTGGAGCCGAGCGCGGCAGCCCAGAACGTCGCGACGACGAGCGGTTCTCGACAGTCGAAGGTCACGGACTTCACGAAGGAGGTCATGGGCGCACGCTAGCGACGGCTCAGGACATGCCCGTGGCCCCGCCATCGCGTGGGTGGCGGGGTGTGGGGCGGGGTCATGGTCGGCGCTGGTGCGGGATCCGTGGCGGACCGGGGTGGGGTGGGTCGAGTGCGGTGGTGCCGTGCCGGTCGCGGCGGTAGCGGTGGCCGTGGGGTGAGGTCCACTCGAACACTCCGGGCGCTGTCAGCTCGTAGCGCCAGGCGGAGTGGGTCTTGAGGCGGTGGTGGGAGCGGCAGAGGGCAGCGAGGTTCGAGGTCGTCGTCGGGCCGGGCTGTTCGCGTCCCTCTGCGGCAGCCTCGTGGTCGAACTCGACGACGTGGTCGACGTCGCAGGCGCGGGCGTTGCGGCCGCACCACGGGAACACGCACGTGCGGTCGCGGAGAACGATCTGCTCGCGGATCCGGTCGGGCACTTCGTACGCCGGTGTCGAGAGCTCGGTGTTGAGGTCGATGACGGGCTTCACGGTGATCGTGGTCCGGGAGTCGCCGCACCAAGACTTCAGCTGGTCGAGCAGCAGGAGCCGCTGGCGCTCCTCGAGGCGTCCGGTAGGACCGAAGACCGTGGATCCGTCCCGGGCGACGCTCGCGTCGAAGTGCGCGTGCAGCACGACCTCTNGCTTGATGGTGATCTTGGTGCGGGAGTCGCCGCACCAGGACTGCAGATGGTCGAGGAGCAGGAGCCGCTGGCGCTCCTCGAGGCGTCCGGTAGGACCGAAGACCGTGGATCCGTCCCGGGCGACGCTCGCGTCGAAGTGCGCGTGCAGCACGACCTCTCGCGCCGCCGGCAGGCCGTCGTCCTCGCCGCTGCTGGGCTCGGTGGCGCCCTGCGAGTAGAGGTCGAGCGCGGTCTGGGTCCGGGCGAGGTCGCCCAGCGCGGTCGCGCGTCGGGCGTCGAGGGACTCGGTCGAGCCGAGCGCCTTCTGGGTCGCGGCGCCCTGGGCGAGCGCGCGGTCGAGGTCGATGGCGTCAGCGAGCCCGACCTCGGCCTCGACGCGGACGGTGCCGGCGAAGTGCACGTCCTGGTCGTGGATCGTGACGTGGCGCGGGTCGACGAACAGGTAGCCGTCCTCCGGATCGACGCGGACGGTGCCGGCGAAGTGCACGTCCTGGTCGTGGATCGTGACGTGGCGCGGGTCGACGAACAGGTAGCCGTCCTCCGGATCAGCAGCCGGGTCGACCTCGGCGAGGCCAAACCGCTTGATCGTCTCCGCGACGAGCCGGTCGAGCTGAGCGGAACCAATCTTCCCTGCCACGGCGGCGACCTGGGCGTCGACGAAGCGTGCCGCGTCAGCCGTGAGCGCGGGCGCGGAGTGGATCGTCACCTCGGCCACGGACCTCGCCCGCCAGGCGGGCACCCGCCCCGACTGGACCTGTGCCCACAACCGTGGGAGGCGGTGGCGCAGCTCGAGGGCGTGGCCGATGAGCTTCTTCGCCGCGGTGGTCGAGATGCCGAGCACGGTGCCGAGCTCCGCGATGCAGAACTCCGCGACCAGCGGGCAGCCGTCACCGGCGATGGGCTCCTCGTGCTCGCTGCCGCGCACGGTGAACGCGGCCGCGGAGTGGATCGACTCGGGCGGGTGGAGGTCGGCCCAGCGGGCAGCGAGGTCGAGCTGATCAGCCGCCGCACGGTCCTCGTCGTCCTTTCGGGAACGGATCAACGCGAGCAGGCCGGCCGGGCTGAGGGCGTCTGCCTCAGCCTGTCCGGGGCCTGCCATCGTGTCGATCATGCGTTTGATTCTAGTTGGTCCTACTGACAGTCGCCCCAGCGGGAACCGGCAGAGGGGCCTCAGTTTCGGTCAAGGCCCATCCAGTCGAGCGAGTGGTTTCGAGGTCGCTTCGCTCGCGCCTCAACCACCGAATGAGGCGCCTGATCGTCCGCAACCCGTCCTAGCCTGACCCCATGCCCGAGGCACCGGCGTACACCACGCGACTGCTCACCCCCGAGACGTGGGACGACTTCGCCGAGCTGGTGCAGGCCAACAACGGCGTGTGGGGCGGGTGCTGGTGCATGGGCTTCCATCCCGAGGGCCTCGGCGGCACCGCCGATGACCACCGGGCGGCCAAGGAGAGGCACACGCGCGAGGGGACGGTGCACCAGGTTCTCGTGTACGACGGCGAGCGGGCGATCGGCTGGTGCCAGTTCGGCACGCCCGCCGAGCTGCCCCGCATCAAGAACCCGAAGGCCTACGAGAAGGACGTCGTCGAGCTGCCGCGCTGGCGGATCGGCTGCATCTTCACCGGGAGCGGGCACAGGGAGAGGGGAGTGGCGCGCGCCGCGGTCACCGCCGTCCTCGAGGAGATCAGGAAGGCGGGCGGGGGTGTGGTCGAGGCGTACCCGGAGCAGGTGCTCGACCGGAAGCCCCAGCGCGGGGCCTACCTGCACACCGGCCCGGAGTCGCTCTTCGAGGACTTCGGTTTCGTCCGCGACCGGCGGATCGCGAAGTGGCGCTGGGTGATGCGGCTCGAGGTCTGACGGTCACGGTCCGCCGATAGGCTGCCGTCTCACCCGACCCACGACCCGAAGGATCACCCCATGGCCGGCGGACTGTTCGCCCTGCTCGACGACGTGGCCGCCCTGGCCCGGATCGCCGCCGCCAGCGTGGACGACGTGGGCGCCGCGGCGGCACGGGCGAGCGCCAAGGCGGCGGGCGTGGTCGTCGACGACACGGCCGTCACGCCGCAGTACCTCCACGGCTCCGCGGCCGACCGCGAGCTGCCGATCATCAAGAAGATCGCGATCGGCTCCCTGCGCAACAAGCTGCTCTTCATCCTGCCGGCCGCGGTGCTGCTCGGGCAGTTCCTGCCCGAGCTGCTCCCCGTGATCCTCATCTTCGGTGGCGCCTTCCTGGCCTACGAGGGCGCGCACAAGGTCCACGAGAAGGTCACCGGCCACGCGACCGAGGCCGACGACGAGGTCTCGGCCGAGGGGGAGTTCACCCCGGAGCACGAGCAGCGCACCGTCGCCACCGCGATCCGCACCGACTTCATCCTGAGCGCCGAGATCATGGTCATCGCGCTCAAGGAGGTCGTCGGCTCCGACCCGTCCGCCAGCATCTGGATGCGCGCGATCGTGCTCGCCGTCGTGGCCGCCCTCATCACCGTGCTGGTCTACGGCGTGGTCGCGCTCATCGTGAAGATGGACGACGTCGGCCTGCACCTCGCCGAGAAGCCGTCGAAGGGGTCGCAGCGAGTCGGTCTGGCACTCGTCTCAGCGATGCCCCGGCTGCTCGCGGCCATCTCGTTCATCGGCACGCTCGCGATGCTGTGGGTCGGCGGCCACATCTTCCTGGTCAGCCTCTACGAGATCGGCGCCGACGACGGGCTCCTCGCGGGCACGGGCATCGGCGACGCCCTCCACGCCCCCTACGACCTGGTGCACCACTGGGAGCAGGACGTCCACCACGCCGTCGGCGGCTTCCTCGGCGGCCTCGCGGGCTGGCTGCTCAACACGGTCCTCTCCGCGGTCGTCGGCCTGCTGGTCGGCGGCATCGTCCTGGCCGTCCTGCGTGCCCTCGGCGTGGGTGGTGGACACGGGGACGAGCACGGGACCGAACACGGGGACGAGCACGGGACCGAACACGGGAACGAACACGGGGACGAGCACGGGGACGAGAACGGCGACGAGCACGGCGGCGAGGCGCCCTCCGAGGATTCCCCGAAACTCTGAGGGCGGAATTACCCTCTTCTGGTCCGCGCGGGAGATCCCGACGATGCACAGATGTGCGGCGCAGACGCACCTCCTCGACACCAGGAGACAACCGATGGACTTCAACGTCGCCGACCTCAGCCTCGCCGCCTTCGGCCGCAAGGAGATCGAGCTCGCAGAGCACGAGATGCCCGGCCTGATGGCCATGCGCGAGCGCTACGGCAAGGACCAGCCCCTCAAGGGCGCGCGCATCGCCGGCTCGCTCCACATGACCGTCCAGACCGCCGTGCTCATCGAGACCCTCGTGGACCTCGGTGCCGACGTGCGCTGGGCCACCTGCAACATCTTCTCCACCCAGGACCACGCCGCCGCCGCGGTCGTCGTCGGTCGCGACGGCACCGTCGACGCACCGGCCGGCACCCCGGTCTTCGCCTGGAAGGGCGAGTCGCTCGCGGAGTACTGGGACGAGGCCGAGAAGGTCTTCGACTTCACCGACGCCGACGGCCAGCCGGTTGGCCCCAACGTGCTGCTCGACGACGGCGGCGACATCACGATGCTGCTGCACCTCGGTGTCGAGTTCGAGAAGACCGGCGTCGTGCCGTCGCAGGACAGCACCGACAACGTCGAGTTCAAGGAGGTGCTGCGCGTCCTGGCCCGCTCCGTCGCGACCAAGCCGCAGCACTGGACCTCGATCGCCAAGGACATCAAGGGAGTCTCGGAGGAGACCACCACCGGCGTCCTGCGCCTCTACGAGCGCTTCCGCGAGGGCACGCTGCTCTTCCCGGCGATCAACGTCAACGACTCGGTCACCAAGTCCAAGTTCGACAACAAGTACGGCTGCCGCCACTCGCTCATCGACGGCATCAACCGCGCCACCGACGTCATGATCGGCGGCAAGGTCGCGGTCGTGTGCGGCTACGGCGACGTCGGCAAGGGCTCCGCGGAGTCGCTGCGCGGCCAGGGTGCGCGCGTCATCGTCACCGAGATCGACCCCATCTGCGCGCTGCAGGCGGCGATGGACGGCTACGAGGTGCGTCGCCTGGAGTCGGTCGTCGAGACGGCCGACATCTTCATCACCACGACCGGCAACTTCAACATCATCACGGTCGAGCACTTCCACAAGATGAAGCACCAGGCCATCGTCGGCAACATCGGTCACTTCGACAACGAGATCGACATGGCTGGCCTGGCGAAGATCCCGGGCATCGTCAAGGACGAGATCAAGCCGCAGGTCCACCAGTGGATCTTCCCCGCGGAGGACGGTCAGCCCGGCAAGAAGATCATCGTGCTGTCGGAGGGCCGCCTGCTCAACCTGGGCAACGCGACCGGCCACCCGTCGTTCGTCATGTCGAACTCCTTCACCAACCAGGTGCTGGCGCAGATCGAGCTCTTCACCAAGGCCGACGACTACGAGCTCGGCGTGCACGTCCTGCCCAAGCACCTGGACGAGGAGGTGGCTCGCCTGCACCTCGACGCACTGGGTGTCGAGCTGACCGAGCTCACCAAGGAGCAGGCCGAGTACCTCGGTGTCGACGTGGCCGGACCGTTCAAGTCCGACCACTACCGCTACTGAGTCGCCTCCTGACCGGGGGTGCCAGCCCTAGACTGGCGCCATGACCGATCTTGTCGAGCCCGCGCGCGGAAGCGTGCTCGTCGTCGACGACGACGCCTCCCTGGCGGAGATGCTCTCCATCGTCCTCCGCCAGGAGGGGTTCGACAGCCGCATCGTGGGTCGCGGCGACGTGGCCCTCGACGCGTTCCGTGACTACAAGCCCGACCTGGTCCTCCTCGACCTGATGCTGCCCGGCAAGGACGGCATCGACGTCTGCAAGGAGATCCGCGCCGAGTCGGGCGTGCCGATCGTGATGCTCACCGCCAAGGGTGACACCGTCGACGTGGTCGTCGGCCTCGAGTCAGGGGCCGACGACTACATCGTCAAGCCGTTCAAGCCCAAGGAGCTCGTCGCCCGGGTCCGCGCACGCGTACGTCGCAACGACGTCTCTCAGGACGAGGGGCTGACCATCGGTGACATCTCGATCGACGTGGCCGGGCACTCGGTCACGCGTGGCGGCGAGCAGATCAACCTCACGCCGCTGGAGTTCGACCTGCTGGTGTGCCTGGCCCGCAAGCCGTGGCAGGTGTTCACCCGCGAGGTCCTCCTCGAGCAGGTCTGGGGCTACCGCCACAGCGCCGACACCCGCCTGGTCAACGTCCACGTGCAGCGGCTGCGCTCCAAGGTCGAGCACGACCCGGAGAACCCCGAGGTCGTGGTGACGGTGCGCGGCGTCGGCTACAAGGCCGGCAAGTCCTAGGCCGTGTCCACGTGAGCCTCCTCGACCGGCTGCCGCCGGTCCTGCGGCACGGTCCTGCCTTCTGGCGGCGGTCGGTGCAGGCGCGCGTCGTGCTCAGCACCGTGCTCCTCTCGGCGGCCGTCGTCGGCATCGTCGGCTGGTTCCTGATCCAGCAGACCCGTGACGGGCTGCTGGAGAACCGCGTCGACGCGGTGGTGCAGGAGGCCGAGGGGGAGACCGAGGCCGCCCGCGCCGCGCTGGCCGCGACACCGGGCACCGACGTCGACGAGTCCGCCCAGCAGCAGGCGCTCGTCGAGCCCATCCAGGCGCGCGGCGCCACCCGTGGCTTCGCCGTCGTGCTGTCGCCGCCCGTCGGCGAGGGCGTACGCCTGGCCGACGGCGGTGCCAAGTTCACCGAGGGGCTCGACCTCTCGAGCGTCCCGGAGAAGCTCGAGGCGCGCTTCGACTCCGTCTCGCCGACCGCGTGGACCTACACCGACATCCGCACCACGCGCGAGATCGCCGGCCTGCCCGAGGGGCCCGGCATCGTCGTGGGGAGCCAGGTGCGGCTGCCCGCCGACGACAACACCTACACCCTCTACTACCTCTACCCGCTCGCCGAGCAGCAGGAGACGCTCGCGCTCGTCTCCCGGGCGATGCTGGTCGCCGGCGTGCCGCTGCTCCTGCTGGTCGCCTGCCTCACCTGGCTGGTGACCCGGCAGGTCGTCACCCCGATCCGGATGGCGCGCCGCGTCGCGGAGCGGCTCGCCGCGGGCCACCTCCAGGAGCGCCTGCGCGTGCGCGGCGAGGACGACCTGGCGCGCCTGGCGACGTCGTTCAACCAGATGGCGTCCAACCTGCAGCGCCAGATCCGCCAGCTCGAGGAGCTCAGCCGGCTGCAGCGCCGCTTCGTCTCCGACGTGTCCCACGAGCTGCGCACCCCCATCACGACCGTGCGGATGGCCAGCGACGTCATCCACGACGCCAAGCCGTTCCTCGACCCGGTCACCGCCCGCGCGGCCGAGCTGCTCCAGAAGGAGCTCGACCGCTTCGAGACCCTGCTGGCCGACCTGCTGGAGATCAGCCGCTTCGACGCGGGGGCCGCGGTGCTCGAGGCCGAGGACGTCGACCTCGTCGACGTCGCCCGCCGCGTCGTGGACATGACCTCCGCCCTCGCCGCCCAGCGCCACACCCGCGTGGTGCTGCACGACCCCGGCACGCCCTGCGTCGCGGAGGCCGACGTACGCCGTGTCGAGCGGGTCGTGCGCAACCTGGTCACCAACGCGATCGACCACGCCGAGTCGCGCGACGTCGAGATCTTCGTCGGGGCCGACCGGCAGTCGGCGGCCATCGCGGTGCGCGACCACGGCGTGGGCCTGGGGCCGGGGGAGTCCGCGATGGTCTTCAACCGGTTCTGGCGCGCCGACCCCGCACGTGCCCGCACCAGCGGCGGCACCGGTCTGGGCCTGTCGATCTCGCTCGAGGACACCCACCTGCACGGCGGGTGGCTCCAGGCGTGGGGGCGGCCGGGCGAGGGCGCGCAGTTCCGTCTGACGCTCGCCCGCGAGCTCGGCACCCAGCTGCGCCACTCGCCGCTGCCGCTGGTGCCCGACGACGCCCGGGAGACCGCATGAGGACCCGCGCCCTGCGCGTCGTCCTGCTCGCCGGCGCGGCCGTCCTGCTCGCCGGCTGCGTGCAGATGCCGAGCTCGGGACCCGTGGAGGTTCCCGAGGTGACCGCCAGCGCCGACGACGTGCCCGGCATCAGCTTCGACCCCCGCCCGCCGCAGGCCGGTCAGTCGCCCTCGGAGATCGTGGCCGGCTTCCTGGAGGCGATGAAGGCGACCCCGCTGAGCGCCACGGTGGCGCGCCAGTTCCTGACCGCGAAGGCTGCGGACGCGTGGGTGCCCGAGGAGCAGATCATCACCTACTCCGAGCTCGGCGACACCACGGAGGGCACGCTGGCGCGGGTGCCCCTGAGCGACGTCAACCGCTACGACGCCCGCGGCGCCTGGCAGCGCACGCAGGCCTCGACCCGGCTCTCGCTCCGGCTCGTCGAGGAGGACGGCGAGTGGCGCATCGACGAGCTGCCCGACGCGCTGATCGTGCCCGAGTCGTGGTTCGACGACTGGTACGAGCGGGTCTCGCTCTACTTCTTCGACCCCGCCTCCGAGGTGCTCGTCCCCGAGCCGGTGTTCGTCCCGCGCGGCGAGCAGTTCGCCTCGTCGCTGGTGCGCGGGCTGGTGGCCCGGCCCGACGACACCGACCAGGACGTCGCCCGCACCTACTTCCCGCCCGGGTCGGCCGACGGCCTCGCGGTGCCGATCAGCAGCGCGGGCATCGCGTCCGTCGCGCTGACCGGTGACCCGGACGCGGTCGACGAGGAGACCGCGCAGCGGATGCTCGCCCAGCTGGTCTGGACGCTGCGGCAGGAGCCCCGCATCCGCGCCGTCGAGCTCAGCGTCGGCGGCCGCGCCTACGGCGGACCCGGTGGCTCCACGCAGGTCAACCTCGACGTGGGCAGCGCCTACGACCCCAATGGCGTGGGGTCCAGCACCGACCTGTTCGCCCTGGACGGTGGCCGGCTGGTCTCGGGCAGCATCGGCGGGCTCGAGGAGACCGCCGGTCCCTTGGGCCAGGACGAGTTCGGCGTGCGCTCGGTGGGGGTCGACCTCACCGGCTCGCGCGTCGCGGCGGTGACCGACTCGGGCACCGACCTGCTGGTCGCACCCACCGAGGCGCCCGCCGGGGAGGTGACCCGACCGGTCGTCGGCGCGGTCGACCTCGCCGTCCCGCACTGGGACCACCGCGACCGGATCTGGCTGCTCGACCGGGGAGCCGGGAGGGCCCGGGTGGTCGTGGTGACCGACGGCTCGGCGGTGCCGGTCGACGTGCCGGGCCTCACCGGGCGCGCCGTCACCCAGCTGCTCGTCTCGCGCGACGGCAGCCGGCTGGTGGCGGTCGTGCGCGGCGCCAAGGCCGACCGCGTCGTCTCGGCGCGGGTCCGGCACGACATGGCCGGGGCGGTGGTGGGCTTCACGCCCGTCGTGACCCTGCCGCTGCCTGCCGAGGGGAGCCCCCGCATCCGCGACATCGGCTGGCGCTCGCCGACGACGGTCGCGGTCCTGCGCGACCTCACCGAGGACCTGTCCGAGGTGCGCACGGTCTCCGTCGACGGGTCGCCGGGGGAGATCGGCAGCGGCGGCACGATCCGCCTGCGCGGGCCGACCCGCCGCCTGGTCTCCACGCCCGTCGACCTCGTCGAGGTCTACGCGCTGGCCGGGCGCGCGGTGACCGACCTGACCCGCCTCGAGCGCCCGGTGCCCGACCTGTCGCGGGGCATCACCTCGCTCACCTACGTCGGTTGATCCACAGGTCGCGTGCGACCGGTTGCCGGCGTACGTCGCGGGCTGCTGCGATGGGCGCGTGCTGGACGCGGCGCTCGACCTGTTCCTCGGCACCCGCTGCGTCGGCTGCGACGCGCCGGGCCGGATGCTGTGCCCGGGCTGCCGCGCGGCCCTGTCGCGCCACGCCGCACCTGCGTGGCCCACGCCGGTGCCGGACGGCCTCGTGACGCCCTGGGCCACCGAGTCCTACGACGGCGCGGTCCGCGCGCTCGTCGTGGGCCACAAGGACCGCGGGCAGTGGGGCCACCGCCGGGTGCTCGGCGACCTCCTGGCCGAGGCGGTCCGGGCGGCGAGCGCGGACGTCCGCGCCGACACTGCGCCCCTGGTGCTGGTGCCGGTGCCCTCGCGTCCGGGTGCGGGACGCCAGCGCGGCTACGAGGCCACCGCCGCGCTCGTGCGCGAGGCGGCCCGGCGCCTGCGCGGCGAGCGGACCGTGCTCGTGGCGCCGCTGGTCGTCTCCCGCGGGGCCGCCGACCAGGCGGGTCTCGACGCGCGCGGGAGGGCGGCCAACGTGCACGGCTCGATGCACTGCCCGTCGGTCGCGCTGGCCCGCCTGGCGCGCCGCTCGGCGCACGCCCACGTGGTCGTCTGCGACGACGTGCTGACGACGGGAGCGACCGCGCGGGAGGCCCAGCGTGCCCTCGAGGCGGTGGGCCTGCGACCCCTCGCGGTCGCTGCCGTGGCCGCCACGAGGCGTCGGGGGAGCCGGGCGACGAGCTCCTCGCCCGACAGGTGACCCGAGTGTTGGCCCGGGGGCGCGGAAGGGCTAGCGTCTTGTCATGGAGTCCGTTCGGGTCCGTGGTTGCGTCACAGAGACGAGTTCTCCGTGGCTAGCCGATGCCAGTCGCAGGCGAAACGGTCCACGTAAGTCCACGGACGGTGCGCTCTCGAGCGCAGGGTCCGCAGGACGATCACGGTGCGGCTTAGAAGTAAGTCCTGCCCCGTCCCCGGCACCAGATGTGCCGGACGCCGGGAGAAGGCCAGTAGTGGCGGAGAAGCTGCGAACGTCTCAGCAGGCGGTTGTGGGGTCGAAGACCAGGTCGGCCGGACGGGCTCCATCCCACCCTGCCCCGGCGCACGTCGCCGCGGCCCATGGACGGGTGTGGTCCGCTCGCTAGTTGAGGAGGTTCACATGGAGGTTGTGGTCACGGGACGGCACTGCGAGGTGTCCGACCGGTTCCGCGAGCACGTCTCGGAGAAGCTCGGCCGCCTGGAGAAGCACGACCACCGGATCCAGC
The DNA here is from genome assembly GCF_001428125.1 of Nocardioides sp. Soil774. Lineage (GTDB taxonomy): Bacteria > Actinomycetota > Actinomycetes > Propionibacteriales > Nocardioidaceae > Nocardioides. Next base: position 293,490 of record NZ_LMSM01000010.1, read on the forward strand.
GGGTCCAGGTGGAGGTGGAGCTCGAGAAGAACCCTCGACAACACGATCGTTCGACCAAGGTCGAGCTCACGGCGTTCTCCAAGGGCCCGGTCATCCGGGCCGAGGCCGCCGCCGAGGACAAGATGGGCGCACTCGACCTCGCCCTCGACAAGATGCAGGCGCAGATGCGTCGCGCCGCCGACCGGCGCCGCGTGCACAAGGGCCGCAACACCCACGTGTCGGTCGGCGAGGTGCTGGCCTCGATGCCCGAGGCGGAGGAGCCGGCCGCGGACGACGGAGTCGTCGAGCACCAGGTCGGGCCCATCACGGTGACCGGTGACGGTCCGCTGGTGGTGCGCGAGAAGTCCCACAACGCCGCACCCATGACGCTCGACCAGGCGCTCTACGAGATGGAGCTGGTGGGCCACGACTTCTACCTCTACGTCGACAAGGAGAGCGAGCGTCCCTCGGTCGTCTACCGCCGGCGCGGCTACGACTACGGAGTGATCTCGCTCGACGTCGCCGGTGAGCTGGCCGGCTGACGCCCGCACTGCCGCGCCCCGGTCGCGCGCGCATGACATGATGCGCGCGTGACCGAGGCACAAGGCAGTGAACCCGTCCGCGTCCTGGTGGTCGACGACCAGGAGCTCTTCCGTCGTGGCCTGATCATGCTGCTGGGCAGCGACAGCGACATCGAGGTCGTGGGGGAGGCCTCCGACGGCATCACCGCCACCGAGCTGGCCGTCCGCACCGCGCCCGACGTGATCCTGCTCGACGTACGCATGCCGCGCCGCACCGGCGTCGAGGCCTGCCGCGGCATCAAGGAGGCCGTGCCGTCGGCCAAGATCATCATGCTCACCGTCTCCGACGAGGAGGCCGACCTCTACGAGTCGGTCAAGAACGGCGCCTCGGGCTACCTGCTCAAGGACTCCTCGATCGAGGAGGTCGCGCAGGCGATCCGCGTGGTCAACGAGGGCCAGTCGCTGATCAGCCCGTCGATGGCGGTCAAGCTGATCGACGAGTTCAAGCAGATGTCGAAGCCCGAGCGTGAGCAGGGCCCGGCGCTCAAGCTCACCGAGCGCGAGCTCGAGGTGCTGCGGCTGGTGGCCAAGGGCCTCAACAACCGCGAGGTCGCCAAGGAGCTGTTCATCTCCGAGAACACGGTGAAGAACCACGTCCGCAACATCCTGGAGAAGCTGCAGCTGCACTCGCGCATGGAGGCCGTCATGTACGCCATGCGCGAGAAGCTCCTCGACCTGCCCTAGGTCGCATGGACCAGCTGACCAGGCTCCAGGCCCGCCGCATCGCGCTGGCCGCGCAGGGGTTCACCGACCGGCCGCACGCCACACCGTCGATGCGCACGTTCGACCGCACGCTGGCGCGCACCGGCGTGCTGCAGGTCGACTCGGTCAACGTGCTGCAGCGCGCGCACTTCATGCCGCTCTACTCCCGCATGGGCCCCTACGACGTCGACCTCCTGCGCCGCGCGAGCGAGCGCCGTCCGCGCCGGGTCGTGGAGTACTGGGCCCACGTCCAGGCGCTGATGCCGGTCGAGCTCTGGCCGCACATGCGCCACCGGATGGAGAAGTACCGCGCCGAGCGCGGCAAGTGGGGGTTCACCGCCGACGCCGCGCTCGAGCCGCGGGTGCTGGCCGCGGTCCGCGACCGCGGGCCGGTGACCGCCCGTGACCTGGAGGAGGAGTTCAGCTCCGGGCCGCGCACCAAGGAGCACTGGGGCTGGAACTGGTCCGACTCGCGCAAGGTGCTCGACTACCTGTTCCTGGTCGGCGACGTGGCGATCGCCGGGCGCACCAGCCAGTTCGAGGTCCTCTACGACGTCCCCGAGCGCGTGCTGCCCGCCGCGGTCCTCGACGCGCCGACGCCGACGCCGCAGGACGCGGTCACCGAGCTGGTACGCCGCGCCGCACGCTCGCACGGCGTCGCGAGCGCGGCCTGCCTGGCCGACTACTACCGCCTGCGCCTCCAGCCCGCCGAGGGCAAGCCGAGTGCGAAGGTCGCGATCGACCGGCTCGTCGAGGAGGGCGAGCTGGTCCCGGTGCGCGTGCAGGGCTGGAACCGCCAGGCCTACCTCCACCGCGACGCGCGGCTCCAGCGCCGGGTGGGCGCCCGCGCCCTGCTGAGCCCGTTCGACCCGGTGGTGTGGGAGCGGGCGCGCGCAGAGGCGCTGTTCGAGTTCTTCTACCGCATCGAGATCTACGTCCCCGCCGAGAAGCGCCTCCACGGCTACTACGTGCTGCCCTTCCTGCTCGGCGACCGGCTGGTGGCGCGCGTCGACCTCAAGGCCGACCGAGCCGGCCGCGTGCTGCTGGTGCCGGGTGCGTTCGCCGAGCCCGGCGCCCCCGCGGAGACCGCGGAGGAGCTCGCCTGCGAGCTGCGCCGGCTCGCGGGATGGCTCGGCCTGGACGACGTCGTGGTGGGCCGCAATGGCGACCTGTCCGAGCCGTTGCGGGACTCGTTGGGACGGTAGGTACAGTTACCACTCGTGCCTGCCATCATCGACAAGCTGCTCCGCATCGGCGAGGGCAAGATCCTTCGCGAGCTCGAAGCCATCGTCAAGGCGGTCAACGCCATCGAGGACGACTTCGTCAAGATGAGCGACGAGGAGCTGCGCGGCATGACCGCCGAGTTCCGCGAGCGCCTCGCCGCGGGGGAGACCCTCGACGACCTCATGCCGGAGGCCTTCGCCACCGTCCGTGAGGCGAGCAAGCGCGTGCTCGGCATGCGGCCCTTCGACGTGCAGGTCATGGGCGCGGCCGCGCTCCACCTCGGCAACATCGCCGAGATGAAGACCGGTGAGGGCAAGACCCTCGTCGCGGTGCTGCCCTCCTACCTCAACGCGCTCGCCGGCAAGGGCGTGCACGTGGTGACGGTCAACGACTACCTCGCCAAGTTCCAGTCCGAGCAGATGGGCCGCGTCCACCACTTCCTCGGCCTGACGACCGGCGTGATCCTGCCGTCGATGCGCCCGGCCGAGCGTCGCGAGGCCTACGCCTGCGACATCACCTACGGCACCAACAACGAGCTCGGCTTCGACTACCTGCGCGACAACATGGCCGACTCGGTGGCCGAGTGCGTGCAGCGCGGGCACAGCTTCGCGATCGTCGACGAGGTCGACTCGATCCTCATCGACGAGGCGCGCACCCCGCTCATCATCAGCGGCCCGACCCAGGACGAGGTCAAGTGGTACGCCGAGTTCGCCAAGGTCGCGCGCTCGATGGTGAAGGACACCGACTACGAGGTCGACGAGAAGAAGCGCACCATCTCGGTGCTCGAGCCCGGCATCACCCGGGTCGAGGACCACCTCGGCATCGACAACCTCTACGACTCGGTCAACACCCCGCTCATCTCCTTCCTCAACAACTCCATCAAGGCCAAGGAGCTGTTCCGCAAGGACAAGGAGTACGTTGTCATGGACGGCGAGGTGCTCATCGTCGACGAGCACACCGGCCGCATCCTGGCCGGGCGCCGCTACAACGACGGCCTGCACCAGGCGATCGAGGCCAAGGAGGGCGTGACCGTCCGCGAGGAGTACCAGACCCTCGCCACGATCACCCTCCAGAACTACTTCCGCCTCTACGACAAGCTCTCCGGCATGACCGGCACGGCCATGACCGAGGCCTCGGAGTTCGACAAGATCTACAAGCTCGGCGTCGTCCCGATCCCGACGAACCGCCCGATGCAGCGCAAGGACAACGTCGACCTCGTCTACCGCACCGAGGAGGCGAAGTACGAGGCCGTCGCCGACGACATCGCCGAGCGCCACGAGAAGGGCCAGCCGATCCTCATCGGCACCGTCTCGGTGGAGAAGTCGGAGTACCTCTCCAACCTGCTGCGCAAGCGCGGCATCCCGCACACCGTCCTCAACGCCAAGCAGCACGCCGACGAGGCCAAGGTCGTCGCGCTCGCCGGCCACAGGGGCGCGGTCACCGTCGCCACCAACATGGCCGGTCGAGGCACCGACATCATGCTCGGCGGCTCGGTCGACTTCCTCGCCGACCAGGAGCTGCGCAAGCAGGGCCTGGACCCGGTGGAGGACCCCGAGGCCTACGACGCCGCCTGGCCCGCGATGCTCGAGCGCATCAAGGCCCAGGTCGCGGCCGAGCACGACGAGGTCCGCGAGCTCGGCGGCCTCTACGTCGTCGGCACCGAGCGCCACGAGTCGCGCCGCATCGACAACCAGCTGCGCGGCCGCTCCGGCCGTCAGGGCGACCCGGGTGAGTCCCGGTTCTACCTCTCGCTGCAGGACGAGATGATGCGCCTGTTCAAGTCGGAGTGGGTCGACCGCATCCTCACCGTCCTGAAGGTCCCCGACGACGTGCCGATCGACGCCAAGCGCGTCAGCAACGCGATCGCCGGCGCCCAGGCCAACATCGAGTCGCAGAACTTCGAGTCGCGCAAGAACGTCCTCAAGTACGACGACGTCATGAGCCGCCAGCGCGAGGTCATCTACGCCGAGCGCCGCCGCGTCCTCGAGGGCGCTGACCTCGGCGAGCAGATCCGCGGCTTCCTCGACGACGTCGTCGAGGGCTACGTCCGCGGCACGACCGAGGGCTACTCCGAGGACTGGGACCTCGACGCGCTGTTCACCGCGCTCGGGCAGCTCTACCCGGTCGGGCTGACCAAGGAGGGCCTGATCAAGGCCGCCGGCGGACTGGAGAACCTCAGCCGCGAGCAGCTCGTGGAGGAGCTGAAGAAGGACGTCCAGCAGGCCTACGACCGCCGCGAGGACGAGATCGGCGAGGAGGTCCAGCGCGAGCTCGAGCGCCGCGTGATCCTCTCGGTCCTGGACCGCAAGTGGCGCGAGCACCTCTACGAGATGGACTACCTCCGCGAGGGCATCTACCTGCGCGCCTACTCACAGCGCGACCCGCTCGTGGAGTACCAGCGCGAGGGCTTCGACATGTTCGCCGCCATGATGGACGGCATCAAGGAGGAGTCGGTCGGCTACCTGTTCAACCTGCAGGTCGAGGTCGAGGAAGAGCTCGAGGACGGGGTCGAGGAAGACGCCGTGCAGGCCGCGCCGCTCGCACCGCAGGTCTCCGCCGCGACGCCGCAGATCGACTTCGCGCAGGCCGCCGCCCACTCCCAGACCCAGCAGCAGGCCCAGCAGCAGGCACCGACGATCCGCGCCAAGGGCCTCGACAAGCCGAGCCGGCCGCAGAACCTGTCCTACAGCGCCCCGTCGGAGGACGGCGAGGCCGAGGTGCACGCGGCGCCCGCCGACGAGGACGACGAGTTCGCCGGGATCGGCCGCAACTCGCTGTGCCCCTGCGGCTCGGGCCTGAAGTTCAAGCGCTGCCACGGTGCCCCCGGGGGCGCCTCGGGCCGCGCCACGATGGGCGGCTGAGCACCACGTCGACCGGGGCGGCTCAGCCCCAGGCGATCGCGACGCACTGCCATCGGTCGCGCACGACCTCGAAGCGGGCAGCGACGGCGCGCGAGCGACGTCCGTAGCGCACGTGGGCGCTGGCCTCGACCGCGTCGTCGCGGATCAACGCGGTGCGTACGCCGACCACCACCGGCCGCGTCGGGTGGGGCCTCCTGGCCCGTCCCGGCGCCAAGCCTCCCGCCTCGGCGACCGTCCGTACCCGCGCGGACAGGTCGTCGTAGACCTCCGGGACGGTGTGTCGCAGCACCTGGGTGACGGGGCGGTCGCCGGACGCGATCTCGACCAGCGCCTGCAGGTAGCGACCGACGAACGCGTCGACCTGGACGCGCTGCTCGCGCTCCAGCGCCACCAGGTCGGAGGCGTGCGCGCTGCGCAACCGGGGGCGCGGTGGAGCGGTGCGCGGGGTGAGGTCGAGCGCCAGCGCGCCCTGCACGCTCGCCACCGGCTGCGGCGACCTGAGGGGGATGACCTCGGCATCGGTGTCCGGTGTGCTCATGATCGATCTCCGTCCTTCTCGGTGTGCGGGTCGGTGTGCGGGTCGGTGTGCGGGTCGGGCAGCCGGAGCGCCTGGCCCGGGTGGATCAGGTCGGGATCGGCGCCCACCACGTCGCGGTTGGCCGTCCAGATGGCGCGCCAGCGCTCGTCGATGGAGTCGCCGGCCGGGTGGGCCCGCGCGATCGACCACAGCGAGTCGCCGGGTCGTACGACGTAGGTGCCGGCGCTCCCGGTCGTCGCGGGCGCGACCGGTGCGGGGCGGACCCGGTGGGCGGCCGGGGCCACGGCACGCTCGGGCAGCGCGAGGCCGGCGAGCAGCTCGGCGCCGCCACCGGCGTCAGCCGCGACCGCCGGCGCACCGGCCCCTGCGACCACTGCGGCGCCGCAGGCCAGGAGCACGAGCCGTCGGGTGGTGCCGCCTCCCGGACGGATCCGCCCGGTCACCAGCTCGGCGGCCGTGACGGAGGTGACGACCCACAGCCACGCGAGCGCGACCGTGAGCGCCACCGCGCACCCGGCAACGAGCACGTCGGCGACCGCGCCGGGCCCCGCGGGCCCGGCCGCCGTGCGCCAGGCGCCACGGAGTGAGGACGCCGCAAGGAGCGTGGCGGCCGACACGGCCAGCCACACCGCCATCGGTCGGAAGGTCGTGCGAGGTGCCCGAGTCATGCGCTTGCCTTCTTTTTGCGTGTGTTTGCTTCATTCAACGAATGTTTGAGAGACCTGTCAAAGATTTCTCCACAGCCCTCGCGCAACCGACCACTGTCCGCGGGCGTCACCTTGACGAAGGGGGTGCGCACAGATGCCCAGGAGGTCCCACCGGCTCGCGTCCGCAGCAGCGGTCGTGGCGATCGCAGCCGTCGGCGCGACTGTCGCCCTGCAGGCGTGCGTAGGCTCGGACACGCCGCGACCGGCAGGTGCCGCGGCAGACCGCACGACGCCGGCACCCGAGGCTGGCCCGGCGACGTGGGGTGGCCAGCCGGACGTCCCCGTGGAGGTCGACGGCGACCTGTGGGTCGGCGGGGAGCAGGTGCCCGGTGAGTGGTGGGGCGTCGAGGGCCGCGGGACCCGGTGGATCGGTGTCCAGCTCGACCGGACCTGGTGGTGGGGCAACGACGCGCAGCCGCGGCGGATGGAGGGCGAGGTCGACCAGGGGCCGGCCATCTCCGCGAGCGGCCGCTACCTGGCGTACGTCGTGGGTGGGGGACGGGAGTGGACCGCGGTCGCGGTCGACACGGACGACGGCGGTCACGACGTGGGGACGGTCGAGCTGCCGCACGAGCGGATGAGCCCGGCGCCCCGCGCGGTGGCGGTGACCGACGACGGGCTCGTCGTCGTGGGAGGACCACGCTTCCAGTGGGTGTGGCGACCGCTGGTCGACGGCGCGACCGTGGAGCTCGCCCGGGCCGCCCCGGGGCAGGCTGTCGTCGGCAGCACAGCCGGGGGGCTGGTCGTCAACGAGGGCAGGTACGACCGCACGGACGGCGCACAGGGCGCGCCCTACCTCGCGCGGATCGCCGAGGACGGCACGCTGCGGCGGCTCGGCCCGGTGCCGACCCACGACGCGCTGGAGGCCAGCGAGCAGTGGCTGGCCTATGCGCCGCCGGGCACGCTCGGCGGTGAGGCCTGGGGGCCGGACCGGCTGCAGGTGCAGCGCCTGGACGGCTCGCGCGCGGGCGTGCTCGCCGCGCCGGACGGGTGGCGGTTCAACCCCTCGGACATGCAGTGGGAGACCGCCGGCGGGCTGCTCGTGGTGGTGGTGTCCCCGGACGGCGACGAGGCGCTGGCCCGCTGTCGACCGGACAAGATGACGTGCACGATGGTGGACCTGCCTGACTAGGCTCCGGGCATGTCCTGGGAGCACGAGCTGTTCGCGCTGTTCGACGACCTCGAGGGGCACGCTGCCGCGCTGTGGGAGGCCGACCGCGAGGCCGAGCTCGCTGACCGCGCGCGCACGGAGTACGCCACGGTCACGCTCGCGAGCCGCCTGATGGCGTCGCGGGGCCGCGCGGTCGCGCTCGACCTGCCGCACGTCGGCCGCGTCGAGGGCACCCTGGACCGGGTCGGCGACGGCTGGTGCCTGCTCAGCGGCGCCGGCCAGGACTGGATCGTCCCGTTGCCCGCGGTCGGAGCCGTGCACGGCGCCGCCGAGCGCTCGGTGCCGGAGGTCGCCTGGTCACCCGTCGACCGGCTCGGCCTGCGCTCCGCGCTGCGGCGCGTCGCTGACGCGGACGCGCGCTGCCTGCTGCACCTGCGTGACGGCAGCCGTCACGAGGCGCGTGTCGAGCGGGTCGGGGCCGACTTCCTCGAGTGCCGCGACACCGCGGGCGGGGCGCTGCTGGTGCCGTACGCCGCCCTCGTCGCCGTCCAGCGCCGCGACGACTGACGGGACGGGTCAGGTCGCCTCGACGTCGTACGGCGGGACCTGGCCCTCGGGCAGCGCTGCCTTCGCGGTCTCCCTGGCCTGCTCGCGGTCGACCTCGGCCATCGCCTCGGTGATGTGCTTGCGCACGATCGTGCGGGGGTCGAGGTCACGCAGCTGCAGGTCGGAGTACTCCGGACCGAGCTCGCTGCGCAGCTCGTCGCGCGCGCTGTGCGCCAGGCCGCGTGCCCGGTGGAGCAGCTGGGCGGCCTGGCGGGCGAGGTCGGGCAGCCGGTCAGGACCGAGCACGACGACGGCGACGAGGGCGATCACTGCCAGCTCGAGGAGCCCGACGTCGAACATGGGTCAGAACCTACTGCTCAGAACCGGTTGGAGGGGGTCAGTCCGAGCTGCATCCCGGCGAGTCCTCGTCCGCGCCCCGACAGGGTCGTGGCCACGCGGGTCAGCTCGCGGGCCGCGGGCGCCGCCGGGTCGGCCTCGACGATGGGCTTGCCGACGTCGCCGCCCTCGCGCAGCGAGACGTCGAGCGGGATCCTCGCCAGGACCGGGACGTCGTAGCCGAAGCGCCCCGACAACGTGGCCGCGACGCGGTCGCCGCCACCGCTGCCGAACACCTCGAGGCGGTGGTCGTCCTCGGCGGGGCAGTGGGGGCAGGGGAGGTAGCTCATGTTCTCCACGACGCCGATGACGCGCTGGTGCATCATCGAGGCCATCGTGCCGGCGCGCTCGGCGACCTCGGCCGCGGCCTCCTGCGGGGTGGTGACCACGACGACCTCCGCGCTGGGCAGGTGCTGGCCCAGGGAGATGGCCACGTCGCCGGTGCCGGGCGGCAGGTCGAGCAGCAGGGCGTCGAGGTCGCCCCAGTAGACGTCGGCCAGCATCTGCACGAGCGCACGGTCGAGCATGGGGCCGCGCCAGGCGACGACCTGGTCGCGACGCGGCTTGAGCATGCCGATGGAGATGACCGAGACGCCGCTGGGCGTGGGCACGGGCATGATCAGGTCGTCGACCTGCGTGGGGCGGGCGTCGGCGATGCCGAGCATCGCGGGGACGGAGTGGCCGTAGATGTCGGCGTCCACGATGCCGACGCGCAGGCCCTGCGCGGCCAGGGCCAGCGCGAGGTTGACGGTGACCGACGACTTGCCGACGCCGCCCTTGCCGCTGGCGATGGCGTAGACCTTGGTGAGCGAGCCCGGCTGGGCGAAGGGGATCTCGCGCTGGGCGCGTCCGTCGCTGAGGATCTCCTTCAGGCCGGCGCGCTGCTCGGCGCTCATCACGCCGAGGGTGAGGCCGACCGAGCTCACGCCGGGGACCGCGGTCACGGCCGCGGTCACCTCGCGGTTGATGGTGTCCTTGAGCGGGCAACCGGCGACGGTGAGCAGCACGTGGACGGCGACGGAGCCGTCTTCGGCGACCTCGACGGAGTCCACCATCCCCAGCTCCGTGATCGGCCGCTTGATCTCGGGGTCGTTGACGCGTGCCAGCGCGTCCATCACCTGCTGCTGCGTGGGGGTGCTCATGATGCAGAAGTCTACGAGCCGCCCCCCGACCTCACTGTGCCGGGCGCTGGACGCGGTCCGGAGGTGGGGGAGCGTCGTCCTGCGGGGTGTGGCGCGAGAGGTCGTCGATGTCGCTGAGCAGGCCGCGCAGCTCCGAGCGCAGGAAGTCGCGGGTGGCGACCTCGCCGACCGACATGCGCAGCGAGGCGACCTCACGGGCGAGGAACTCCATGTCGGCGTGGGCGCGCGCGTTGGCCTGCCGGTCCTGCTCGGCCACGACCTTGTCGCGCTGCTCCTGGCGGTTCTGCGCGAGCAGGATCAGCGGTGCGGCGTAGGAGGCCTGCAGGCTGAGCATGAGGGTGAGGAAGATGAAGGGGAACTCGTCGAAGCGCAGGTCGCCGGGAGCGAGCACGTTCCAGCAGATCCATGCCGCGACGAACAGCGTCATCCACAGCAGGAACTTCGCGGTGCCCATGTAGCGGGCGAACGACTCCGCGAAGACGCCGAACGCGTCGGCGTCCACCGTGGGGCGCCGCACGATCTGGCGGCGGGTGTCGCGCGGGGTGTCGAGCCGGGGGCGGCGGTTCTCGCTCATCGGCCACCTCCCCGGCGGGACGTGCCGGTGATCGGGCCCGGACGAGGAGCCCGGTCGCGCCAGCCCTCGGGGAGCATGTGGTCGAGCAGGTCGTCGACCGTCACCGCGCCGAGCAGGCGGCCCTCGTCGTCCACCACGGGCGCGGCGACGAGGTTGTAGGTGGCGAGGTGGGCCGCGACCTGGTCCATCGAGGCGTCGGGGCGCAACGGGTCCATGGAGTCGTCCAGCGCCGCGGCCACGAGCGTCGAGGGAGGCTCGCGCAGCAGCCGCTGGATGTGCGCGGCGCCGAGCAGCTTGCCCGTCGGCGTCTCCAGCGGCTGGCGGCAGACGTAGACCAGCGCCGCGAGCGCCGGGGTCAGCTCGGGGTTGCGCACGTGCGCGAGCGCATCGGCGATGGTCGCGTCAGGGGAGAGGATGACCGGCTCCGGGGTCATCATCGCCCCCGCGGTGTCGTCGGCGTACGACATCAGCCGGCGCACGTCCTCGGCCTCCTCGGGCTCCATCAGCCCGAGCAGCGTGGCGGCGGTCTCGGGGTTGAGGTCGGCGATGAGGTCGGCGGCGTCGTCGGCCGACATCTCCTCGAGCACGTCGGCGGCGCGCTCGGAGTCGAGGTGCTCGAGGATCTCGACCTGGTCCTCCTCGGGCAGCTCCTCGAGCACGTCGGCGAGGCGCTCGTCGTCGAGCGCGGCGACGACCGCACTACGCCGCTCCGGGGGCAGGTCGTGGATCATGTTGGCCGCGTCGGCCGGGCGCATGTCGTTGAGCGCGGCGATGAGGTGCGTGGCGCCCTGCGTGGGCTCGTGCTTCGTCAGTCCGCTCACGTCTCGCCACTCGACCACGTGGGTCTGGCCGCGGCGGCGGAAGCCCTTGCTGGGCTCCTGCACCGCGACGCGCGAGAGCACCCAGTCGCGGTTGCGCGCCTGCTCCATCGCGACGTCGTAGACCACGCCGGTGACCCCGGACTCCTTGATGGTGACGCTGCGGTCGAGCATCTGGCCCATCACCAGCGTCTCGGTGGAGCGCTGCTCGAACCGGCGCATGTTGAGCAGGCCGGTGGTGTGCACCTGCCCGCTGTCGATCGCGGTGATGCGGGTCATCGGCACGAAGATGCGTCGGCGGCCGAACACCTCGGCGACCATGCCGAGCACGCGCGGCTGGCTCGTCTCGGTGCGGAGCGCGACGACCAGGTCGCGCACCTTGGCCACCTGGTCGCCCTGGGGGTCGAAGATCGGCAGCCCGACGAGCCGGGCCACGAAGACGCGGGTCGGGGTGGTGCTCACGTGCGCCACCGTAGCGTGCGCAGCCCTCGCAGAGCCCGGGCCACACCCGGCTCCGGATGTTACGATTCGTCGCACGAGTCACTTCCGTCACATTCGATCGGGCCCGGACTGACGCGTCAGGGGGCACGGTCGGGACACCTCGACGGCCACTTCCCCGATCGACTGTGAGGCCCCACGCATGCTCGGCACGACCGCTCCCCAGCGCACCGCGCGACCACTACGACGCCTCTGCGCCGTCGCGCTGACGCTGGCCTCCGGCCTGCTCCTGGCCCCCTCGGCCCCCGCCTCCGCCGTCGCCCTTGCCGACGACGCCGTGCAGACGACGCCGACCACCTCGTTCCGGGTGGGCACGTTCAACGTCCTCGGCGCCGACCACACCGCGCCCGGCGGCAACCGCAAGGGCTGGGACTCCGGCGTCGTGCGGATGGACCGGGTGGTGGGCATCCTGGCCGAGAAGGAGCTCGACGTCGTGGGCTTCCAGGAGTTCCAGCCGCCGCAGGCCGCGCGCTTCCAGGAGCTCGTCGGCGCCGCGTGGCAGACCTACCCCGGCCTCGACACCACCGCCGGCCCCTCGGTCAACTCCATCGGGTGGCGCACCGACGTGTGGCAGCTGCTCGAGGCCCGCACGCTCCCGATCCCCTACTTCGACGGCGCTCCCAGCCGGATGCCGGCCGTCCTCCTCCAGAACCAGTCGACCGGGCGCCGCGTGTGGTTCTTCAACAGCCACAACCCCGCCGACGTGCGAGGCCCGGCGCAGCAGTGGCGCGACGCCGGCTTCGCGATGGAGGCCGCCCTGGCCAACGAGCTGCGGGTGACGTACCCCGACGCGCCCTTCATCTCCCTGGGCGACAAGAACGACCGCGACCGCTACTACTGCTCCGTCGCGCCCACCGCCGACCTGTGGTCCGCCAGCGGCGGCTACACCGACGGTGCCACCTGCTCGCCGCCGAAGGGCGGGGCCATCGACTGGATCATGGGCACCAAGAACGTCTTCTTCAACGGCTACACCCGCTTCTGGAACGACTACGTCGCCCGCACCAGCGACCACCCGCTCTACTACGCCAACGCCGTCGTGCCGGCCGGTGCGCCGCCGGCGATCGACCACGTGGTCGTCGTCGCCGTCCCCGGCCTGACCTCGACCGTCGTGCGCGGCCTCGGCACGGACGTCGCCGAGCTCGCCCGCCTGGTGCAGAACGGCGCCTCGACCAACCAGGCCCGCACTGCGACCGAGAGCACCGGCCCCGACGCCAACCTGGTCTCGCTGCTGAGCGGTCGGCGCGTCTTCGCCAAGCGGGGCGGGCACGGGGTGGGTTCGACGAAGACCCTGCCGGCGACCGTGCACGCCTCCGCCGGCCAGTACGTCTCCAGCATCTTCGACCTGGCGCACAACACCTCGCACCGCACCACGTTCGTGTCCTCGCGCCCGCAGACCCAGCTGCTGCACCGCAGCTGGAACAACAAGACCGGCGGCAAGGACCCCTACGGCAAGGACGACGGCGCGGCCAAGATGGACGCCTTCAAGGTCAAGCGCGACGACGCCGCCGCGGTCGGGTGGTGGCGCGACAGCATCGCGCGCCGGGCCAGCGCGCTGAGCGTCATCGAGCTCTCCGGTGTCATGAAGGCCGGACAGGCCGACGGCTACACCGGTCCGGCCTACCAGAAGGCGGTCCGCAAGGCCTTCCAGCGCGTCGCCGCCATCCGTCGGGGCATCGAGAAGCAGGCGGAGATGAACGGCACCACGCTGCTCGTCGTCACCGGCACGGGCGGCGCCCAGCGCACCCAGGGCTCGTCGGCCACGTGGAAGGAGAGCTACCAGGTGCCGATGTGGGTCACCGGCCCCGGTGTGCTCGCCGGCAGCGACCTCTACGCGCTCAACCCCTCGTTCGTCGCGCCCGGCAAGGCGCAGCCGCCGTACGCCGGCTCGCAGCCGATCCGGGTGGGTGACCTCGCGGGCCTGGTGACCCGTTCGCTCGGCCTGCCGCCGGTGCCCGGGGCCACGATGGACCCCCAGCAGCGCTTCTCGGCCTTCGATCCGCTCGCGGTGCCCGGGAGCTGATTCTCGGTTAGGCTGGCCTCACCCGGGCCGGTCGCCCTTGCAACGACGTACGCCGTGACCTCCGGGTCTCGTCTCGCAGAAGGTGGCCGTGAAGCACAAGGATCCCGAGCTGGGCACGCGACGGCCGCCGTGGCCGCGCGCGGCGGTGTGGGCTCCTCTCGCCGTGCTGCTCGTCGTCCCGATCGTCGTGTGGGCCTCGTTCTTCTCCGGTCCGGGACCCTCCGACGGAGCGGCCGAGCCGGCCAGCTCGGAGACCGCTGAGCCGCCGGACTCGGACGGCTCCGGTCGTGGCGGCGCGGCCTCGGGCGAGGACGACGCCGGGTCGGGCAAGGACGCGCGCGGTGGCGATCCCGTCGCCAGCGACGGCGCCTCGGCACAGGCCGCCCTCGACAAGTCGGTCAAGCGCTTCCGGGCGGCCCAGCGGCGACTTGCCGCGCGGGTCTCCGAGCAGCTCGAGGCGCGCAGCCAGCCCGTGTCGTTCAAGGTGGCGAGCTTCAACGTCCTCGGCGACTCCCACACCGGTCCGGGTGGACGGCCCGGCGTCCCCGACGCGAGCCCGCGCATGGACATGGCGATCGCCACCCTGCGCAACAACGGCGTCGACGTGGTCGGCTTCCAGGAGTTCGAGTCCACGCAGCACAACATGTTCGTGTCGCGGGCGGGGGAGTACTCCCTCTACCCCGGGCTCTCGCTGGGCACGAAGTCGGTGCGGTTCAACATCGCCTGGCGCAGCAGCATGTTCCGGCTCGTCGAGGCGCACACGCTCTCCATCCCCTACGCCGGTGGCAGCCGCATCGAGATGCCGGTGATCCTCCTGGAGTCCACCAGCACCGGTCGTCGGGCCTGGTTCGCCAACTTCCACAACCCCGCCGACACGGCCAACCTCGGCCAGAACGGCCGCTGGCGGGCCGAGGCCGCCGGCATCGAGATCGCGCACCTGACGGCGCTGCGCCAGGACGGCGACTACCCGGTGATCGTGACCGGCGACTTCAACGAGCGGGCCGAGATCTTCTGCCGGTTCACCGCCAGCGGCGTGTTCAGCGCCGCGGCCGGTGGCAGCACCGGCCCTGCCTGCGCGCCCCCGTCCGGCATGCAGGTCGACTGGATCTTCGGCTCCACCGGCGTCACCTTCGCCGACTACGCCGTGACCGACACCGGCCAGGCCTCCGACCACGAGATGGTGCAGGCCGAGGCCACCCTGACCGAGGTCGAGTGAGCCGCGGTCCGCTCGATATAGTGCGCCGCGTGAAGTCACTGGGCCAGCTGCGTCGAGCCGGCGCGCTGGACGTGGTCCGCATCGACGCCGACGGCCTGCTGATCGCCAGTGCGCGTGAGCGCCTCGTCGACGTCGCCTTCGACGGCCGCCGGATCTGGTCGTTCTGGCTGCACCGCGACGGCGAGCAGCGCGACGACGGCGTGCTCGTGGCGTGGCCCAAGCCGCTGCGGCCCTTCCTCGACGGCACCACCGAGGTCACCCTGACCGACCCCGGCACGGGTGCGGTCCTCCACACCGAGACGGTGCAGCTCGGCGAGGGCGGCTCGCGCATCGCGGTGGTCAACCCCGCCGGACGCCCGCTGAGCCTCGACAAGTCGCTCAAGCTGGTCGAGACCTTCGACACCCGCGACGCCGCGCACGTCGAGCCCCTCCTCGACGCGATCGACGAGGTCCTCGGCGCCCTGCGGCGCGTCGGGCTCGACCCCTTCCTGGCCTACGGCACGGCCCTCGGCGCGATCCGCGACGGGGGCCTCATCGGCCACGACAGCGACGCCGACCTGGGCTACGTCAGCACCCACGACCACCCGGTCGACGCGATCAGGGAGTCCTTCCGGATCCAGCGCGCGCTGACCGACATGGGCTACCGCGTCACCCGCTACTCCGCGATCGGGCTCAAGGTCCACGTCCTGGAGAGCGACGGCCTCGACCGCGGCCTCGACGTCTTCGGCGGCTTCATGCGCGACGGCGTCCTCTACCTCATGGGCGAGATCGCCGTGCCGTTCCGCAAGGACTGGATCTTCCCGCTCGGCACCGCCTCGCTCGAGGGACGCGAGTTCCCGGTCCCGGCCAACGCCGACAAGTTCCTCACCGCCACCTACGGCCCCGGCTGGCGCACGCCCGACCCGGCCTACAAGTTCACCACCCCGGCCAGCACCATCGAGCGCTTCAACGGCTGGTTCCGCGGCATGCGCACCGGCCGCGCCGGCTGGCACGGCTACCACAAGCGCACCGCCCACCAGAAGCAGACGGTCTCCGCGGTCGCGCACGAGGTCGCCGAGCGGCACCCCGACCTCGCGACGTACGTCGACATCGGCTGCGGTCGCGGCGCCGACGTGGCCTTCTTCGCCGACCGCGGCACGCGCGCCATCGGCCTGGACTTCCAGCCCTTCGCCTACGAGGCGGAGGCGCAGCGGCGCGCCGACGACCCGCTGGTGAGCTTCCAGCTCTTCAACCTCCTCGAGCTGCGCCACGTGCTGGCCGTGTCGGCGTGGGTGGCGCGCACCCCGGCGCCGCGCGCGGTGGGCTGCGTCCACGTCATCGAGCGCCTCGGCCGTCGCGGCAGGCTCAACATGCTCCGCTCGGCGCGGATGATGCTCGCGGGCACGACCGGCACCCTGCACCTGCAGTTCCTCAGCGACAAGGGCCGCGACGGCTACGCTCGGCGTACGGGCGCGCGCAAGCCGCTCGACCCGGCGATCGTGGCCGCCGAGGTCGCGGAGTCGGGGGGGCGGATCCTCGAGCAGGTGCGCGAGCCCGTCTCGACCGACGCCGGCAGCTCGCAGGTGTGCCGCATGATCATCGACTTCGACGCGTGAGGTGGGAACAGCCATGTTCGGACTGAGGAACGTCCGTGGACCGGGCAGCCGGCACGGGGCGGACGGCGACCTCGAGCGTCGCGTCGCCGCGCTCGAGGAGGCCGTGCAGGAGAACCGCGCGCTCAACGTGCGCCTCGCCGAGCTGACCGACGTGGTCTCCGAGCTCCTCCTCCCGGTCGCCGCCCGCGACGAGAAGAAGCTGGAGGAGCTGCTCGGGAAGTACCGCGGGGACTTCTCTTGAGCCCTGCCCCGGGCACCGGCGCCCCGCGTCGGGTCTTCCTGCACATCGGGCTGCCCAAGACCGGCACGACGTACCTCCAGCAGGTCGTGTGGGCCAACCGCGACCGGCTGCGCGCCGACGGCCTGCTCCTGCCCGGCTTCGGCCACCGCGAGCACCTGTGGGCCGCGCTCGACCTGCAGGAGCGTCCTCGCCTCGAGCGGCGCCACCGTGACGCGCCGGGCGCGTGGCGACGCCTGGTGGAGGAGGCGCTCGCCCACCCCGGCGACGTGCTGATCACCCACGAGTTCCTCTGCGGCGCCAGTGCCGAGCAGGCGTCCCGGGCGCTGGCGAGCTTCCCCGGCGCCGAGGTGCACCTCGTGGTCACCGCACGCGACGCCGCGAGCGTGGTCTCGGCGGGCTGGCAGGAGTCGGTGAAGAACGGCAGCACCGTCGACCTCGACGCCGTGATGGACGGGCGAGCCGCAGGTGGCCCGGAGTTCAGCATGCGCACGTGGGACCTGGCCGGTGTGCTGGAGCGCTGGACCCCCGAGCTGCCGGGGGAGCGGGTGCACGTGCTGGTGATGCCGGGCCGCGACGAGGCACCCGACCTGCACTGGCACCACTTCGCCGAGGTGCTCGGCCTCGACCCCGACGCCTACGACGTGCCCACCGAGTCGGTGAACCCGGCGCTGGGCATCGTGCAGATCGAGACCCTGCGCCTGGTCAACCAGCACCTGCCGAAGTACAACGCCCACGACCGCGGGGTGTGGATCCGCGGCTACCTCGCCGAGGACCTGCTCGCGCGTCAGCCGCGCGAGCGCGGCGGGCTGCCCGAGCGCTACCGGTCCCGCTTCGCCCAGCTCGACCGGGCGGCCACGGAGATCGTCACGACGCGGGGCTTCCACGTGCTCGGCGACCTCGCCGCACTCGACGGCGAACGCCGCGAGGCGGCCGCCCGCGGGGCGGGACGCGAGCCCGGCACCGTCACCGCCGAGGAGCTTCTCGAATCTGCCGCTCGTCTCGTCGCTGATATCGTGGCGGACGTCCGGGCGAGCACGGGTGACGTGCCGCCGCGGTCCCGGGGGATCATCTGACCCGGGTGCCCGAGAGGCGCCCCGAGGGAGTTGTCGACGTGCGTTCCAAGTTCATTGCCCTGCTCGCCACCTGTGGCATCGCGGCCGCGCTGCTCGCGCCTGCCGTGGGCACCGCTGCGGCGGCGCCGGCCCCGGGCGGCGCTGCGACCGCGGCCTCCGCCGCGCCTGCCGCGCTGGCCGCGCGCAAGCCGGGGAGGCCCAACAAGAAGTGGAAGGTGCCGACCGGGGCGAAGTTCAACAACCCGATGGTGCCCAAGGACCGCTACGTGATCGAGCGCCACGTCCTGCGGGCCATCCGCAACACGCCCAAGGGCGAGAAGATCACCATCTCGGCCTACTCCCTCGACCGCCAGGTCTACGCCGACGAGCTGATCCGGGCCAAGAAGCGCGGGGTCAAGGTCAAGGTCCTGCTCAACGACCACCTCGTGCCCGGCGCCCAGGTGCGGATCCAGAGGGTGCTCGGCCACAACACCAAGAAGTCGAGCTTCCTCAAGCGCTGCGTGTCGGGCTGTCGTGCCGACGAGAACGAGTACAACAACCTGCACAGCAAGTTCTACCTGTTCTCGCGCACCGGCCGGAACCGCAACGTCGTGATGCTCGGCTCCTACAACATGACGCTCAACGCCGTGCGCTGGCAGTGGAACGACCTCTACACCACCGTCGGCAAGAAGACCCTCTACGACCAGTTCATCGAGCTGTTCAACGACATGCGCCCCGACTGGGACAAGCGCCGCGCGACCTACGAGTTCTGCGACGGCGGCCGGGTGTGTCCCGCCGGCGACATGCAGAAGTACCACACGTTCGTGTTCCCGCGGCACACGACGCCGAGCAGCGACGTCGTGCTCGACATCCTCAACAACGTGCAGTGCGTCTACACCGACGCCGCCGGTGTGCAGAAGCGCACGCTGCTGCGCCTGTCGATGCATTCCATGCGCGGACGACGCGGCAACTACATCGCCGACAGGCTGCGCCAGCTCTACGCCGACGGCTGCAACCTGCGCGTCAACTACGGCCTGATGGGCTTCCACACCAAGCAGCACATCGGCGCACCGACCGCGCGTGGCCGCGTCCCGCTGCGCTCCACCGGGTTCAACCTGGTCGACGACCCGGTCACCTCCACGTCGGAGGAGGAGACGCCCGAGAACATCGAGCGCTACACCCACCACAAGTACTTCGTGCTCAAGGGCTCCTACAAGGGCGTCGTGGACAGCAACATCGTGTGGACCGGCTCGACCAACTGGTCGAGCCTGGGCACCCCGCAGGACGAGATCCTCTTCACGATGCACGGACGCCAGAACGTGCGCGACTACCTCGCCAACTTCGCCCTGATGTGGCAGGAGCCCTACAGCCGCGACGCCTACACCACGACGTACTCCTCGTGGCGCACGGCTGACGGCACCGTGGTCCGCAAGCCGATGGTGACGGTGGAGCCCGACGGCCTGCGCGGCGCCGGCCCCACCTGGGAGGACGACTGATCGAGCGGGTCAGCCGTCCTGCTCGGCCGCGTCCTCGGCCGGCAGGAGGGACTCGGCCAGGCCGCGGACCGTCTCGAGGTCGGGGCCCTGCAGCACCACCGTGCTGCCCTTCAGGTCGTGCGCCAGCACGGTCGCGCCGTCGTGGTCCCACGCCGACCAGGTGCCGGTGCCCCAGTCGGTGAGGTCGACGTCGTCGGCGGGCGTGAGCTCGGCGTCGGCGGCGGGCGTGAGCTCGGCGTCGGCGAGCGCCTCGGCGCTCGTGCCGGGCAGCTGGTCGAGCACGACGTCGCCGGTCGGGGCGGTGAACTCCATGCGCCACCACTGCGGGTCGGCGGTGTAGCCGCCGCCGCGGGCGGTCCAGCCGTCGGGCAGGACGGTGGGCACCATGGTGATGAGCTTGTCGTCGACCGCGCGCAGCGCCGCCTTCTTGTAGCGCTCGCGCATCCTCGGCTCGGTGCCGAAGTCGATCGGCTCGACGGGCTCGGGTGTCGCCGTGCTGGGGGAGGAGCTCGACGTCGCGTCACCGCCCGGTTCGTCCGCGGAGGGGCCCGTCTCGTCGCCGCAACCGGCGGCGAGCAGCACGAGTGAGGCGGCGAGGGCGGGTGCGGTCGTACGAGTCGGTCGCATGCCCCAGTCTCTCACGCACGTCGGTGTGACATCAGTCTCCGACGTGGGCCCTGCCCAGGTGAACGACCAGTAACTAGACTCCCGGACGTCCATCAGCGACCGCTCAGGAGCCCCCATGCCTCGCCTCTGCCAGACCGACGGCCTCTCCGAGGACCAGACCGAGATCCTCAAGGCCGTGCGTCAGTTCGTGGACGAGCAGATCATCCCGGTGGCCCAGGAGCTCGAGCACGCCGACGAGTACCCGCAGGAGATCATCGACGGGCTCAAGGAGCTCGGCGTCTTCGGCCTGACCATCCCCGAGGAGTTCGGCGGGCTCGGCGAGTCGCTGCTGACCTACGCGCTCGTGGTCGAGGAGATCGCCCGCGGCTGGATGAGCGTCTCCGGCGTGATCAACACCCACTTCATCGTGGCCTACATGCTCATCCAGCACGGCACGGAGGAGCAGAAGCAGAAGTACCTCCCGCGCATGGCGACCGGTGAGGTCCGCGGCGCGTTCTCGATGTCCGAGCCGGGCCTCGGCTCGGACGTCTCGGCGGTGTCGACCAAGGCCACGCGCGCCGACGACGGGTCCTACAGCATCACCGGGCAGAAGATGTGGCTCACCAACGGCGCCACCTCGACCCTGGTCGCGGTGCTGACCAAGACCGACGAGGGTGCCGACTCGGTCTACAAGAACATGACGACCTTCCTCGTGGAGAAGGAGGCCGGCTTCGGCGAGACCGCCCAGGGCATCACCGTGCCGGGCAAGATCGACAAGATGGGCTACAAGGGCGTCGAGACGACCGAGCTCATCTTCGAGGGCCACGAGATCTCCGCCGACCAGGTGCTGGGCGGGGAGCCCGGCAAGGGCTTCTTCCAGATGATGGACGGCGTCGAGGTCGGGCGCGTCAACGTCGCCGCCCGCGCGTGCGGCCTGGCCTGGCGCGGCTTCGAGCTCGGCATCGCCTACGCCCAGCAGCGCAAGACCTTCGGCAAGGCCATCGCCGAGCACCAGGCGGTGCTGTTCCGCCTCGCCGAGATGGCCACCAAGGTCGAGGTCGCGCACACGATGATGGTGAAGGCCGCGCGTCTCAAGGACACCGGCCAGCGCATGGACGTCGAGGCCGGCATGGCCAAGATGGTCGCCAGCGAGTACGCCAACGAGGTCGTGGAGGACTCCTTCCGCATCCATGGCGGCTACGGCTACTCCAAGGAGTACGAGATCGAGCGGCTGATGCGCGAGGTCAAGTTCATGCTCATCGGCGAGGGCACCTCCGACATCCAGAAGATGATCATCGGCCGCAGCCTGCTCAAGGACTACCGGCTGCGCTGAGCGCCCCTCGCGCGGCGGTCCCCGGCCCTAGACTCCGGGGCCATGGACGGCATGCGCGCTCGAGACGCGGACCGCGACCGGTTCGTGGACCTCATCGAGGCGGCGTACGTCGACGGCCAGCTGGGCGCGGAGGACCGCGAGCTGCGGGTGACGCGCGCGCTGTCGGCGGAGACCGTCGACGAGCTGCGCTCCCTGACCCGCGACCTGCAGGCACCCGCCGGCGCGGTCGTGCCCGACGTCGCCGCCAGTCCTGCGCGACTCACCCTCCAGCTCGTCGCGTTCGTGGCGCTGGCGGTGCTGCTGCTGGGGGCGGGCGTGACGTCGCTGCTGGCGCTCGCCGGTGGCGGTGAGTCCGACTCGGCCACGTCCAGCGGCGTGGCCGTCGACGTCGGGTCTGCGCCCGCCGAGCCCGAGCTCGTGACATCGGCGCCCTTCCGGATGGAGGCCGCGCGAGTGCGCGCGTTCCTGCGCGCCTACGAGGCGGAGTTCGGCACCCTCGACGCCTACGAGGTCGGCTTCTACCCCGCCCGCGTCGGCGTGCAGGTCCCGGTGCGGGGCTCGCGCCCGCGCTCCGAGCTCTGGTCCTTCGACGGCGGGTGGCGCCAGGACGCCGAGGCCGCCGCGGTCCGCCCGCCGAGCCCGGTGGTCGACCTCGGCGCGCTCGACGTACGCCGGCTCTTCGCCAACATCGCGGTGGCGAGGAAGACGCTCGGGGTGCAGGGCGGCAGGCTCAGCCACGTGCTGGTCGACACCTGGACCGACGGGCAGCCGACGGTCAACATCCACGTCTCCAACTCCTACGGCGAGAGCGGCTACCTCAAGACCACGATGTCGGGCGACGTGGTCCGCGCCTTCCCCTACGACGGGTGACGCATCCCACGCGCTGACGGCCGCCCCAGCGGGCGCGGCTGCGGCACGATGTCGGGCATGAAGACCAACGCCGGCAACTTCTTCGAGGACTTCACGCTCGGGCAGGTGATCGAGCACGCCACACCGCGCACGATCACCGAGGGCGACCGCGCGCTCTACGGCGCGATCTACCCCACGCGCTTCGCGGTGCCGTCGTCGGCGCAGTTCGCCGCCTCCGTCGGTCTCGACCCGCACCCGGTCGAGGAGCTGGTCGGCTTCCACGTCGCCTTCGGCAAGACGGTGCCCGACGTCTCGCTCAACGCGGTGGCCAACCTCGGCTACGCCGAGTGCCGCTTCCACCTGCCCGTCGTGCCGGGCGACACGCTGCGCACCCGCTCGGAGGTCATCGGCCTCAAGGAGAACTCCAACGGCCGGACCGGCGTGGTCTGGGTGCGCTCGACCGCGACCAACCAGCGCGGGGAGGTCGCGATCGACTGGGCGCGCTGGGTGATGGTGCACAAGCGCGCTGCGGAGTCGCCCGCCCCCGAGGCCGTCGTCCCCGACCTCGCCGCGGCCGTCGCCGCCGAGGACCTCGTGGTGCCCGCCGGCCTCGACTTCTCGGCGTACGACGTGGTCGCCGCCGGCTCGCCGCACCTGATGGGTGACTACGAGGTGGGCGAGCGCATCGACCACGTCGACGGCGTGACGCTCACCGACGCCGAGCACATGATGGCCACCCGGCTGTGGCAGAACACCGCCAAGGTGCACTTCAACACCGACGCCCGTCCCGACGGCCGGCGGCTCGTCTACGGCGGCCACGTCATCTCGCTGGCCCGCGCCCTGTCGTTCAACGGCCTGGCCAACGCGCAGCTGGTGGCGGCGATCAACGCCGGCGCGCACGTCGCGCCCGCCTTCGCCGGTGACACGGTGCACGCGTGGTCGGAGGTGCTCGACACCGCCGAGCTCGACGCCCCCGGTGTCGGGGCGCTGCGCCTGCGGCTGGTGGCGACCAAGGGCCGCGACGAGTCGATGACGCTGCGCGGCGAGGACCAGAAGTACGCCGACGGCGTGCTGCTCGACCTGGACTACTGGGCGCTCGTGCCGCGCTGAGGCTCGCGCAGCGACCTCGCGATCGCCTCGAGCGCGTCGTGGAGGTCTGCGGGCGCGTCGAGGCCGAGCCGCGCGAGCACGGCCGTCGCGGCGACCAGCAGTTCGTCGTCGCCTGCCTCGTCGGGCGTCCGTCCCTCGCGGGGAGGCGGGGGGAGCAGGTCCTCGAGGTCGCCCACGACGTCGTAGCCACCGCTGCGGAGCTCGGCCACGACGGCCTCCGACCGTTCCCGGATCCAGCCGCGGTGCCGCTCGGGCACGACGTACGACTCGCCGGGCGCGACGCCGGCCAGCGCCTGCGGCACGAAGGTGCCCTTGACGTGGCGGGTGAGCGCCGGTGAGCGCTCCGCGCGCGGGACCAGCTCGTTGACCCGGCGCAGCAGCTCGGCCTCGACGAGCCCGAGCGAGTCGTTGGGGCGCTGCGCCTCGGTGGCGAGCCCGGTGGTGTCGAGGCCCAGGACCGCGGCGGTGCGCTGCCACAGCTCGTCACGCGGTGCACCCGGTGCGGGGACGACGACGAGGTGGACGCGGTGGGGCGGCACCCCCGACGACCACCGGGCGGCGATGGCGGGGACGTCCTGGTAGCGCCAGAACTTCTGGTCGTCCTCACCGCGGCGCACGGTGGCGAGGAAGCGTCGGTAGGGCTGGCGGGCACCCATCTTGACCCGTTGCTGCCACGCCGAGGGCAGCACCCGGCCGAGGTCGCGGGCGGTGAGGACCACGTGGACCTCCTCCGCGGCCGAGGACCCCTGGGCGAGTGCCGCAGCAGCCGCCGCGGGAGGGGAGTCGGCGAAGTGCTCGTTGCTGATGAGCACGTCGCCCGGCCACTCGCGGGTCTCGTCGACCAGGCGCTGCCACGCGCTGCGCTCGCGCTCGCCGAGGGTCTCGACGACCGCGGTCATGCCCTTGACGACGGCCGCGGCTGTGAAGTGGTCGCGCCGGCCGCTGCCCGGGAGCAGGAGCCCGCGCTCGCGCAGCTCGTCGCGGTGTCGCCACCACAGGTCCTGCAGGTAGCTCGTGCCCGACTTCGCGGTGCCGACGTGGAGGAACACACGGCGAGCCATGCGGGCGACCCTACTGGGTGGGGCAGACTCGACCCGTGGCCTGGGATCGCGCGTTCTTCTACGACACCTACCCCCGGCTCGAGGAGGCCTTCGCCGCCCGCCTCGACGAGAGCCTGGCGCCGCGCGACCCCTCGATCCTGCTGCAGGTCGTGCGCGAGCTCGACCTCCCGCCCGACAGCCGGGTGGCCGACGTCGGCTGCGGCGAGGGCACCCACGCGTTCCGCCTCGCCACGCACTTCGGCCTGCGCGTGCTGGGCATCGACCCGGTGCAGCGCCACCTCGACCTCGCCCGCGCCGCGCGGCGCGACGTCGTGCCCGACATCGCCTCCCGGGTGGCGTTCGAGCGCGGCACCGCGACCGCGGTGCCCGCACACGACGGCTCCCTCGACCTCGTCTGGTGCCGTGACGTGATGGTCCACGTCGAGCACCCCGACGATGCGTTCGCGGAGTTCGCCCGGGTGCTGCGCCCCGGCGGCCACGTGGTGGCGTACCAGGTCGTGGCCACCGACCTGATGCCCTCGCAGGAGGCCGGGTGGCTCTTCGAGGTGATGGGTGTGGTGCCCGCCAGCACCGACCCGCGGGTGCTCGACGAGGCGATCGCGCGCTCGGGGCTGGAGGTGGTCGACACCATCGACCTGGCTGCCGAGTGGGGGGAGTGGTCGCAGGAGCAGGAGGGCGCTGCAGGCCGGGCGCTGCTCCACCTGGCGCGGCTGCTGCGCGAGCCCGAGCGCTACCGCGCCGAGTTCGGCGACGCGGCGTACGACGTCATGCTCGGCGACTGCCGCTGGCACGTCAGCCGGATGGAGGGCAAGCTCGCCGGACGCCTCGACGTGCTGCGCAAGCCGCGCCGTCGTTGAGCGATAACCCCTCGACCCCGTTGGCCGGGTTTGGCAGGGTGGCAGTCCGGACGCCCACAACCCCCACCCAGGAGGACCCCATGGCCGACCAGGACCCCAACGCCGACCTGAAGGCGAAGATGCGCGAGGCCCTCGACCGCAAGAAGGGCCACCTGCACCCCGACGACACCGCCGGGTCGCGCGAGAAGGCGCACGGCTCGGAGGTCAACGACAAGAACGTCGCCAAGCCGATGCACCGCCGCAAGGCCGGTGGCGGCGGGGTCTGACCCTCTGCCCGTCGCTCAGGCGCCGGCGGACAGCTCGTCCGCCGGCGCGAAGGCACGGGCCAGCCAGAACAGCGCCACCACGAGCACCAGCGGGACCGCGAAGCCGACCCGCAACGACCCGGCGCCGACGGCCCCGGTCATGACGGCGCCGAGCAGGGCCCCGGCGTAGTTGAACTGGTTGAAGCGCGCCACCACGGCGTCGACCCGGGCGTGCCGGGTGGCGGGGTCGGCGTCACGACCGGCCAGTGCCGCCGCCGCCGAGAAGCTCAGCGGCGCCACGACCGCGACCCCGCAGCCGAGCAGGGTGAAGCCCGCCACCGCCACCGGCCACGACGGCGCCGCCACGATCGTGGCGAGGGCGACCAGCGCCACCGCCGCGCCCACGCGGAGGAGCCGAACGGCACCGACCCGCTCGGTCAGGCCGTCACCGACGAGGCGGACCAGGCCGCTGGCCAGCAGGTAGGGCAGGGTCGCCAGCGCGACCAGCTCCTCGGGGGCGGAGAAGACGTCGTCGAGGTAGACCGGCCCCCACGTGGCCGCCGCCGTGTCGACGGTGTAGAAGACGACCAGCGCCAGCCCGACCATCACGATCGCGCGCCACGGCACGTCGGTCTCCGTGGCCGTGGCGGCCTCGCCGTGGTCGCGCGGCAGGAACGGTGCCGCGGCGACCGCCAGCGGGAGCAGCGCCACCAGCGCGATCGCCGACCAGGGCACGTTGCTGCTCACCAGTGTCACGACGGCGCCGACCACGCCGCCGAGGGTCCAGGCGCCGTGGCACGACGGCAGCACGACCCGTCCCAGCCGGTGCTCGAGGGCGACGGCCTGCATGTTGCCGGTCGCGTCGACCAGCCCCAGCCCGACGCCGTACGCCGCGAGCCCGAGGACGAACAGCGGCCGGGTCGGCGCGAGCACCAGGGCCGCCACGGAGCCGGCCACCCCGAGCAGCCCGGCGCGCAGCACCACCGCGCTGTCGAGGCGCGGGGCGAGGCGCTCGGCCACCAGCGACCCGGCGCCGGCCAGCAGCACCATCATCAGCAGGACGCCCGACAGCGCGAGCTCGCCGAGGTCCCAGCGGTCCTGGATGCGCGGCAGCCGGGTGGTGAGGCTGATGAAGACCAGGCCCTGGGTGAGGAAGGCCAGCGCGATCGCCGGCCGCGCCCGGCCGAGGTCTGGTCGCGTGGGCGCCGTCATGGTGAGCATCGTGGCAGCCCGGCCGGCTGGTCGTGGCAGACTCGCGGCATGTCCTCGGCCGGCTCCAGTCCCACCCGCCCCGAGCTCTGGCTGGTCCGCCACGGCGAGACGGAGTGGAGCCGCGACGGGCGGCACACCTCGACCACCGACCTGCCGCTCACCGAGCCGGGGGAGCGGGCGGCCACCTCGCTGCGCGAGCGTCTGGCCGGGGTGGAGTTCGACCTGGTGCTGAGCAGCCCGCGCCAGCGCGCACGGCGTACGGCCGAGCTGGCCGGCTTCGCCGACCCCGTGCTCGACGACGACCTGGTCGAGTGGGCCTACGGCGACTACGAGGGCATCACCACGGCCGAGATCCGCGAGACCGTGCCGGGCTGGACGGTGTGGACCCACCCGGTGCCGGGCGGCGAGTCGGCCGACGAGGTCTCGGCCCGTCTCGACCGGGTGGTCGAGCGGGTGCGCGAGCACGGCCGGGTGCTGGTCTTCGCCCACGGCCACTCGCTGCGCGTGCTCACCGCGCGCTGGCTCGAGCAGCCCGCCGCGGAGGGGCGGTTCTTCCGCCTCGACACTGCGACCGTCTCGGTGCTGGGCTTCGAGCGCGACAACCCGGCGCTGCTGAAGTGGAACTCGTGACGTGCGGATCGACCTCCACACGCACTCCTCGGCCAGCGACGGCACCGACACCCCCGCCGACCTGGTCCGCGCGGCCGCGGCCGCGGGGCTCGACGTCGTCGCGCTGACCGACCACGACGCCATGTCCGGCTGGGCCGAGGCCAGGCGCGCGGCCGACGAGGTCGGCATCACGCTGGTGCCGGGGCTCGAGATCAGCACCCGCTTCGGCCACCGCGGCGCCCACCTGCTCGGCTACGTGCCCGACCCCGCGCACGCGCCGCTCGTGACCGTGCTCGACCGCATCCTCGACGGGCGCACCGAGCGCACGCCCGCGATCGTCGCCGCGCTGCGCGAGCACGGCATCGACATCACCGAGGACGACGTACGCCGTGAGGCCGGTGGCTCGGTCGCCGCCGGCCGGCCGCACGTCGCCGACGCCCTCGTCCGCCAGGGCGTCGTGGGGGACCGGGGCGAGGCGTTCACCGAGCTCCTCGACCCCGGCCGCCCCGGCTACGTCAACCGCTATGCACCGGCGCTGGAGGAGATGATCGCGCTCGTCGGCGCCGCGGGCGGCGTCACCGTGATCGCCCACCCGTGGGGTCGCGGCGGTCGCTCGGCGCTCGACGAGGCGGCCCTCGCCCGGCTGCGCGACCTCGGCCTGGCCGGGATCGAGGTCGACCACCAGGACCACGGCCCCGCCGAGCGCGCCGAGCTGCGCGCGATCGCCCGCAACCTCGACCTCGTCGTCACCGGCAGCAGCGACCACCACGGCCTCGGCAAGGTCGACCACGACCTCGGGGTCAACACGACCGAGCCGGAGCAGTACGAGCGGCTGATGTCGCTGGCGGGGTCGTCGGTCTCCGGTGGTTGAGGTCCCGGACCGGGTCCTCGTCTACGGCGTCACCGGCAGCGGCAAGTCGACGGCTGCGTCCGCGATCGGTGCGCGGACCGGGCACCCCGTGACGCTCGTCGACGAGCTCACCTGGCTGCCCGGCTGGGTGCCGGTCGAGGAGGACGAGCAGCGGCGCATCATCGGCGAGATCACGTCGGGCGAGCGCTGGCTGCTCGACTCGTCGTACGGCGCCTGGCTCGACCTGGTGCTCCCGCGCGCACAGCTGGTGGTCGGGCTCGACTACCCACGCTGGCTCTCCCTCGCCCGGCTGGTGCGACGCACGGTCTCCGGCGCCGTCACCCGCGAGCCACGCTGCAACGGCAACGTCGAGACCTGGCGCGCCATCGTCCGGCGTGACTCGATCATCGTGTGGCACTTCCGCTCGTTCGCCCGCAAGAGGGACCGGATGCGGGCCTGGGCGGAGTCGCCGGACGGGCCGGAGGTGCTGCTGTTCCGGCGCCCGCGAGACCTGGAGGCATGGATCGCCTCGCTGGCGGGCCCCCGGCTCACCGACTGAGGAGGTCACGGCCCGCCTCGCCGGGCGGCCTCAGCTCCGCTCGGCCGCCGCGAAGTCGTCGCGCAGGCGCTTCCACTGCGGATGATGAACGTGCGGATGGGGAAGCGCGGGATGAGGGCGAGCCCGAGCTTGTCGACGAGCGGTGGTGGCGCCGGTGCAGGTCCATTCGGCGTGCCCGCGGCTGCCGCCTGGCTCAGGGACAGCGCGGACGGCCCCGTCCCCGCCTCCGCGCCAGCTGCACTCCTCGACGGTCCAGCAGCCCACTGACGGGTCCGACCAGTCGAAGCGCACCCCCTCAGGCGACACCGCGACGACGTGCGTCCCGCGTTCACCAACCCGCCGGGACGTGCCTGTGGCCCCGTCAGCTCGTGGCTGGCGGGGTGCGGGGCGGGGTCATGGTCGGTCGGGCGGGTCTCGCGGATCGACCGCGGTGGTGCCGTGCCGGTCGCGGCGGTAGCGGTGGCCGTGGGGCGAGGTCCACTCGAAGACTCCGGGCGCTGTCGTCTCGTAGCGCCAGGCGGAGTGGGTCTTGAGGCGGTGGTGGGAGCGGCAGAGCGCGGCGAGGTTCGAGGTCGTCGTCGGGCCGGGCTGTTCGCGTTCCTCGACGGCAGCCTCGTGGTCGAACTCGACGACGTGGTCGACGTCGCAGGCCCGCGCGTTGCGGCCGCACCAGGGAAACACGCACGCGCGGTCTCGCAGGACCACTTGCTCGCGGATGCGGTCGGGGACGGCGTACGCCGGAGTGGACTGCTCGGCATTGAGGTCGATGACGGGCTTGACGGTGATCTTCGTGCGCGCGTCGCCGCACCACGACTGCAGCTGACCGAGGAGGAGGAGCCGCTGACGCTCCTCGAGACGACCGGTGGGCCCGAAGACCGTCGACCCGTCGCCTGTGGTGGCGGCGTCGAAGTGCGCGTGGAGCACGACCTCCCGCGCCGCGGGCAGTCCGTCGGCGTCCGCCTCGCCGCTCGGCTCGGCGTTGCCCCGGGAGAACAGGTCGAGCGCGGTCTGCGTCCGAGCGAGGTCGCCCAGCGCGGTCGCCCGGCGGGCGTCGAGGGACTCGGCCGATCCGAGGGCCTTCTGCGTCGCAGCGCCGTGACCTCGGCCTCGACGCGGACGGTGCCGGCGAAGTGCACGTCCTCGTCGTGGATGGTCACGTGGCGCGGGTCGACGTGGAGGTAGCCGTCCTCCGGATCAGCAGCCGGGTCGGCGGCGGCGAGGTCGAACCGCTTGATCGTCTCGGCGACGAGGCGGTCGAGCTGCGCGGTCCCGATCTTCCCGGCGACGGCTGCGACCTGGGCGTCGACGAAGCGTGCCGCGTCAACCGTGAGCGCGGGCGCAGAGTGGATCGTCACCTCGGCCACGGACCTCGCCCGGAAGGCCGGGACCCGCCCCGACTGGACCTGTGCCCAGACTCGGGGGAGGCGGTGCCGCAGCTCGAGGGCGTGGCCGATGAGCTTCTTCGCAGCAGTGGTCGAGATGCCGAGCACGGTGCCGAGCTCCGCGATGCAGAACTCCGCGAC
>NZ_LMSM01000011.1 GCF_001428125.1 Nocardioides sp. Soil774
GGTGCACACGGCGGGGAGAAGTGTCACCACCAAGGACACCGAAAGTGTCACCGATGTCCTGGTACAGGTTCGTCACCGATGTCCTGCGACATAACACAACGGGCCTCGCCCGACGCCGCCACGCGGGCGGCGCCGGGCGGGGGGCAGCTAGGCGACGTGCTTGAGTGCCTTGACCTCTTCGCGGGCCGCGACGACGGCGGCCTGCTGGCGTACGACGACGTCGCGGAAGCCCGCGCTGAGGTCCATCTTCAGGGCGTCCTCGTACTCCGAGACCGCGTGGTCCTCCCCGGTCTCGACCGCCTTGAGCACGGCCTCGGCGTCGTCGCCGGTGAGGGCGTCCTTCAGCGAGATCCAGCCGCGGTGCACGGCCGCGGCGACTGAGCCGCTCTCGTCGACGTCATCGCCGTACTCGTGGCCGAGGTCGACGATCTCGCGCCAGAACCCTGCGCGCTGCTGGGACAGCCTCTGGAAGGCCGTGGCCCACTCGGGGTGCTCACCGTCGCGGAGCTTCTCGGCCGCGTCGGCGAACCCCCGCTCGCCGTCCTTCAGCGTCTCGACCAGTTCCTTGGCCGCCTTGGCGTCATCAGACATGCTGCGCTCCTTCGTGTGGTGTGTCGTCCCACCCTCGCTGACTCATCACCTCGACGGATCACCCGTGGGGATGCCCGCGCTGCGAGCGCCGGCTCAGGGAAGCGTCGCCGTGCGCGGCCACGTCCAGGCCGACCGGATGATGAAGCCGAGGAGGACGATTTCCACGAGGGCGCCGAGGCCGTAGAAGTACCACCACGACTCACCGGCGAGGTTGAACGCCGAGACAGGGACGTAGAGCAGTGCCACCACGAGGTTGAGCATGCGGCTGGCGCGAGCGGGCAGCGCGGCGGAGAGCAGGATCATCAGGCCGGGGACCCCGACGAGCGCGAGGGACACGACGACGAAGGTCTGGCTGATGTCGAACTCGAAGACGACGCCGGACAGGATGTCGTCGACGGCGCCCGGCTTGTAGAGGTGCAGGTAGTCGACGTAGATGTAGAAGAACATGAAGCTCGCCCAAGCGGCGGCCAGCTTCGCCCTGACGGGCAGGGGCGGGTCGTGCAGGGCTGGCGTGGTGCTGGTCGTGGGCTGCGTGGGCTGGGTCGTGGTGGTCATGGACACCACGGTGCCCGGATCTCCGCCCGGTGCCATCGGTCGGCCGGCACACCGTCGTCGGCCACCGGGAGGGTCCGTCCTCGGCCGTTCGGCCGATGCCACGCATCCGGGTGCCACACTGACGGGCATGGAGGTCTACCGCACCCCGGACGCCGCCTTCGACCACCTGCCCGACTTCGGCTGGGAGCCGGCGTACGCCGAGGTGGCCGACCCCGACGGCGGCGCCCTGCGGATGGCGTACGTCGACGCCGGACCGGCCGACGGGCCGGTGGCACTGCTGCTCCACGGCGAGCCGACGTGGTCGTTCCTCTACCGGCACGTGATCCGGGTCCTCGTCGACAGCGGCATCCGCTGCGTGGCGCCCGACCTGATCGGCTTCGGTCGCTCCGACAAGCCGGTCCACCGGGCCGACTACTCCTACGCCCGGCTGGTCGAGTGGACCCGCGAGCTGGTCCTCGATCACCTCGATCTCCGCGACATCACCCTCGTCGGTCAGGACTGGGGTGGATTGATCGGGCTCCGACTGGTCGCCGAGCACCAGGACCGCTTCGCCGGTGTCGTCGCGGCCAACACCGGCCTCCCGACGGGGGACTTCGACATGCCCGAGGTGTGGTGGCAGTTCCGCCGCGCTGTCGAGGCCGCCGATGTGCTCGACGTCGCCCGGCTGGTCGCCGCCGGCTGCGCGCGGCCGCTCGCCGACGACGTACGTGCGGCCTACGCGGCACCCTTCCCCGAGGAGCGCGCCAAGGCGGGCGCCCGGGCCATGCCCGGGCTGGTGCCCACCCGTCCCGACGACCCGGCCAGCGAGGCCAACCGCGCCGCGTGGGAGGTGCTGGCGGCCAGCGAGCTGCCGTTCCTGGTCGCCTTCAGCGACGGCGACCCGATCACCGGCGCGATGGCACCGGTCCTGCGCAAGCTCGTCCCCGGCACCCGGGGCCTCACCCACCCGACCATCCGGGGGGCCGGCCACTTCCTCCAGGAGGACGCGGGGGATGAGCTCGGACGGGTGATCGCGGACTTCATGGGCTGATTCCCGGTCCGCACGGTGTGACTCCTCACGCGGCCACGCCCTTGTCGCGGTCACCCCCGCGCGTACGTTCGGAGGTGGGGGACGCACGCGCGTCCCTCGATCCCGTTCGAGAGGAGTCACGATGAGCGACTACCAGGTCGTCAACCCGTCCACAGGCGAGGTCGAGAAGGAGTTCCCGACGGCCACCGACGCCGAGGTGCAGGACGCGCTGGCGCGCAGCCACGCGGCGTACGGCGAGTGGCGCACCACGAGCAAGGACGCGCGCTCGACGATCCTGCGACGCGTCGCCGACCTCTACGACGAGCGGGCCGACGAGCTCGCCGCGATCATCGCCCGCGAGATGGGCAAGCCGGTGCGCGAGGGCAAGGGCGAGCTGAAGCTGGTGTCCTCGATCTACCGCTACTACGCCGACCAGGGTGCTGCGCTGCTCGCGGACACGCCGCTCGACCCGGCCATGGGTGGCAGCGCGCTCGTGCGCAAGGAGGCGATCGGCCCGCTGCTCGGGATCATGCCGTGGAACTTCCCCTACTACCAGGTGGCCCGCTTCGCCGCGCCCAACCTGATGGTGGGCAACACGATCCTGCTCAAGCACGCTCCCCAGTGCCCCGAGTCGGCCCTGGCGATCGACGCGATCTTCGCCGACGCCGGCCTGCCCGCCGACGCCTACATCAACCTCTTCGCCACCAACGAGCAGTCGGCCGACATCATCGCCGACCCGCGCGTGGTCGGCGTCTCGGTGACCGGCTCGGAGCGGGCCGGATCCGCCGTCGCCGAGGTGGCGGGGCGTCACCTCAAGAAGGTCGTCCTCGAGCTGGGCGGCTCCGATCCCTTCATCCTGCTCGACGCCGACGACCTCGGCGCCGCGGTGAAGTCCGCGGTGCGAGGCCGCATGGGCAACGCCGGCCAGGCGTGCAACGGCGCGAAGCGGATGATCGTGGTCGACGAGCTCTACGACGCCTTCGTCGAGCAGTTCACCGCGGCGATGGCCGCGCTCACCCCGGGCGACCCCTTCGACCAGTCCAGCGGCTTCGGTCCGCTCTCCTCGGAGGCCGCGGCGGACAACCTGCTCGAGCAGGTCGAGGACGCGGTGGCCAAGGGTGCGACGCTCCGCACCGGCGGCAAGCGGCTCGACCGGCCGGGAGCCTTCGTCGGGGCGACCGTGCTGACCGACGTCACTCCCGACATGCGCGCCTACCGCGAGGAGCTCTTCGGCCCCGCGGCCGTGGTCTACCGCGTCGCGGACGCGGCGGAGGCCGTCGCGCTGGCCAACGACTCGTCCTTCGGCCTGGGCGGCGTCGTGTGGAGCTCCGACGTCGAGCAGGCCCAGCAGGTCGCCGACCAGCTCGACACCGGCATGGTGTGGATCAACAGCGCCCAGGGCTCTGCCGCCGACCTCCCCTTCGGCGGCACTAAGCGCTCGGGCGTCGGTCGCGAGCTCGGTCCCTACGGCATCGACGAGTTCGTCAACAAGAAGCTGATCTACACCCCCGCGGCCCGCTGAGGACCCGCCGTCAGCACTGACACCAGGGCGCGTCGTCCCCGGTGCGCCCTGGTGTCGGGACATGGCTGACTTCACCTGGCTCCCCGCCAACCGCGCCACGCTCGAGGACGTGGAGGCGAACTGACTCGGCACCTCACCGCCAGAGTGACGTCCGTCACCCTGGCCGCCTCCTGTGCGCGGGGGACCGCCGTGCCCGATTCGACACTCGCGCGCGTCCGTGTTCTCGTGGAGGCACCGCAGCCGCCCCTCGACGACGAGGCGCCTCCCATCGCGAGGTGAGTGCAGCCCGCGGTCCAGGCGCCGCCCGACGGTGCCGCGTCCGAGCGCCCCGGAGGCGTGCCCCCCAACCTTGTGAGGTCAGAAGCACGTGCGTGCCACCACCACACCCGCCCTGTTCAGCCGTCCCCGCAGCGCCGCCGCAGCGGCCGCAGCAGCAGCGCTGGCGCTGACCCTCCTGCCGGGCAGCGCGCCCGCGCAGGCCAGCTCCGGCCCGGTCGACGTACGCCTCAAGGTCGCGGACGCGGCTCCCGTCGAGGTTGCCACCGCCCCCCGGGTGTGGCCCGCCCAGCTGCTCGAGGCCTACGGCGTCGCTGCCGACGGCAACGACCTGGTCGACGTCGTGCGCGACGGCCACGAGGTCTCCGGCGACCGCAAGCGCCTGCGCGAGGGCGACGTCGTCAAGCTCACCGACGTGGTCAAGGAGCGGCGCACCAAGGAGGTGCGCGTGCGGCGCGGCACGGTCGAGGTCTTCACGACGAAGCTGAAGCCCGGCGTCCGCAAGGTCGTGCGCGAGGGTCGTCCCGGCGTCCGCAAGGTCGTCGCGGTCAAGACGCTGCACAACGGCGAGCCCGTGAAGTACCACGTCGTCAAGAAGAAGATGGTCCGCGACCCGCGGCCGCGCCGCGTGCTGGTCGGTCGCAAGGCGTACGCCGTCGCGGGCGCAGACGGGCTCAACTGGGGCGCGCTCGCCAACTGCGAGTCCGGCGGCAACCCGCGTGCGGTCAACCCGGCGGGCTACTACGGGCTCTACCAGTTCGACCTCGGCACGTGGCGCAGCGTGGGCGGCTCCGGCCTGCCCACCGCCGCTTCGGCGGGCGAGCAGACCTACCGCGCCAAGCTGCTCTACAAGCAGCGCGGCCGCTCCCCGTGGCCCGTGTGCGGCCGACTGCTCTGATACGGCTCCGCTGAGACGACTCCGCCAGGGACGGCTCAGAGCAGGCCGATCCCGCGCGCGTGGCGGCGTACGGCGTCGGTGTCGGCGGCCAGCACGAACGGCACGTCGGAGCCCCACGCGTCCGACACCGCCTCGACCCGGCCGTCGCCCGGGTCGAGGCGCACCTCGCGGATGTAGACCGCGAGGATCCGTCCGGCGTGCTCGCGGACGATGTCGGCGTAGATCTCCGGGTCGTGCTCCCCGGAGTCGCCGACGAGCACGAACGACAGGTCGGGGTGCAGCTCGAGGACCTCCCGGATGCGGTCGTGCTTCTGCTCGCGCCCGGCCCAGGTGCCGAGCAGGTCGCGCAGCAGGACGGGGCCGAGCGGGAAGTGGTGGTGGCGCAGGAAGGCCACGAGGAACGCGTGCAGGTTCCACGGGCTCGACGAGACGTAGAAGACCGGGTTCACCCCGGCCGCCAGGTCGCGGTAGAGCTCGGCCGCACCGGGGAACGGCGTACGGGTGAGCGAGGAGCCGGTGAAGGTCTGCACGAGCATCCGCCCCACGCGCTGCACCCCGGTCTGCAGGATGGTGTCGTCGACGTCGGAGACGATGCCGAAGCGGGCCCCTGGCGCGGGCACGCGGATCTCGACCGGTTCCGTCCGGGGGCGGGTGACGCCGCGGTAGTCCTCGCGCAGCTCGATGCTGCCCCTGGTCCACGGCGCGCTGAGGTCGCCCGGCGTCGTGGGGACCCGCACCAGGAAGTAGCCGTCGGCGTCGGTCTCGGTGTCCACGGATGCATCGCCGACGCTGACCGTCAGCGGCACCGAGCGCAGCTCGCGGGTCAGGAAGTGCCGGAGCGTACGCCGCACTGCCGCCCCGACGCCCTCGCCGTCGACGGCCTCGCTCGCGATCGGGTTGTCCAGGACGCGACCCCGTACGACGGCTCCCGCGGGGCCGCCGTGACCGAGGTAGGGCTCGATCCGGAAGTGCTCAGGGGTGCGCGACCGCTCGCGACGCACCCGTGCCTCGTCCCACGCGCGCTCCAGCGCGACGACCACCCGGCGAACCTCCACCGGGCCACCGTATGTGCACCGCCGCTACCGCGAGCCCGCCTCGCCCAGCCTGCGCGCGATCGGCTCGAGCAGGGCGACCAGCTCGTCGAGCTCCGCCGGCTCGAGCGCGGCGTACGGCGCCTCGGCGAGCGTGTCGGTCATCGCCTCGATGTCGCTCCTGACCTCCCGGCCTGCGTCGGTCAGGTGCCCGGTCGCGTCGACGATGCCTCGCTCGCGGAGTCGTGCCATCACCGCCGCGAGGTAGGGCTGCGGCAGGTGATGGATCCGGCCGAAGGTCTCGGCCGGGTGGATGCCCTGCCCGAGGGCGAACAGCACGTGGCACTCGGTCCGGTCGATCCCCGCTGCCATGAGCGCGACGACGTGTCCGTCCCCGCGGTGCTCGCGGAGCATGTTGGCCGCGTGCCACAGCCGCTCGACCGGGGCCTCGGGGACCGGGAGCGCCCGCAGGGCGGCGTACATGACGCGTCCTTCGAGCGACGCGCCCGACGCCGCGCGGGCGAGCAGGTCGGCGGCCCGCGCCAGGTCGGGTGTGGTGGCGAGGTCGGCGAGGATTCGGACGAGGGCGGCCCCGCACCCGCGCTGTCGGGCAGCGTGGGCCGCGTCGGGCGTGACGGTGGCCCACACCTGCGGGACGTGCCGGGCGACCTCTCCGGGGGCGAAGCTGTAGAAGGCCGCGTCGACGACCTCGGGAGGGACCGCGCCGAGTGGCGCGGCACGCCCGGCGAAGTAGCCGTCCCAGTAGGTCCGCAGGCCCAGCGCTGCCATCGCGTCGTTCGGCTCGTCGGCGAAGAAGCTGGCGAGCGAGATCGGCTCGGTGAGCTCGAACATCAGCCGGGCCACAGGGCCCTCGGTGTCGCTGGTCGTCATGGCCCCATCCTCGCCCGAGCGCTAGCTGGCGCCGGGGAACCCCTGCTGGCGCCACGCCTCGTAGGTCACCACGGCGGCCGAGTTCGACAGGTTGAGCGAGCGGCGCCCCGCCACCATCGGGATCCGCAGGCGGTCGGTGACCCGGTCGTGGCCCAGCACCTCGTCCGGCAAGCCGGTCGGCTCGGGGCCGAACAGCAGCACGTCACCTGCGTGGAACTCCACGTCGGTGTGCCAGCGCGTCGCGTGGGCGGTGAACGCGAAGACCCTCGAGGCGGCGAGCGCGGGGCTGCCGAGTGCCGTGCCGAGGTCGGAGTGCACCACCACCGATGCCAGGTCGTGGTAGTCCAGGCCGGCGCGCTTGAGATTCGGCTCGGACAGGTCGAAGCCGAGCGGCTCGACCAGGTGCAGGGTCGCCCCGGTCGCGGCCACCATCCGGATCGCGTTGCCCGTGTTGGGCGGGATGCGCGGCTCGAGGAACATCACGTGGAACACGGCGCCAACCTAGCTGCCGGCGACCCGGTGGACGGCCTCCCGGGGGAGTGGTCCACACTGGTCACCTGCCGCGCTCGCAAGGGCCGGCCCTGCGGACGTGGTGTAGTTGCAGCACGGCTCCCTTCCAGGGAGATGGTCGAGGTTCAAATCCTCGCGTCCGCTCCACTTCTTCCCTCGCGGCTGCGCACCATCCGCAGCACCTCCTCGGACCGCTCGGTGAGCGAGCCGACCACCACGGGGGCGGCCTCGGCGGCCGCGACCTCCCGGGCGCGCCCGATCCACTCCTCGTCGACCGTGTAGACGGGGAAGAGACGCGAGGAGAGGGCCAGGCCGGGGATCATCCCGCCGTCGTGCAGGGTCGGCAGCGCCTCGAGGTAGCGCGCGGCGTACGGCGCGAGGACGGCGTCCTGGCCGGGCCGCCAGAAGGCCGCGGAGACCGCGCGGGTGGTCTGGATCGGGACCTTGCGGCCGACCATCGCGGTCCACGCCTCCTCCTTGCCCTCGGCCGAGGGCGCGCTGGCCCGCACGCACAGCGCGCGGATCCAGGCGTCGGGGTCGGGGTCACGTTCCTGCAGGGCACGCACGGCGTCATCGTCCACCTCGCCGAGCTCGGCGCGGCGCTGGAGGACGTACCACTGGAGGTCGACGTCGTCGCCGGCCTCGGCCGCCACGGCGGCGAGGTCGTCCTCGCCGGTGGCGACCTGCGACAGCGTCCGCAGCGCCGCCTGCCGGACCACGCCTGCCTCGAGCAGCCCGCGCGCCGCCTCGGCGACCGCGGCCTCGAGAGCAGGCCGCTCGCTCGCGGGGGCCCACCGCTGGGCGGCGGTGAGGGCGAGCTCCAGGCACGGCTCGGCGACGGTCTCCACGGTCTCCACCCGCAGCACGTCGACGAGCGCGCCCACTGCCTCGGCGCCGGTCGCCTCGCCGTTGGCGAGCATGTCCCACACGGTCGCCATCGCCACGGCGCGCGCGAGGGTCGTGGGCAGCGCCGAGGGTCGGCCGACCAGCACCTCGCGCCCGGCGCCGTCCGGGCGGGTCGTGGCGAAGGTCGTGTCGTCGTGGTTGACGAGGTAGAGGTCGGCCTCGGGCAGGCCCTCGACCGGCGTGCGCTCGCCGTCGACTGCGACGTGGACCGCTCCCACCTCGGCCAGCGCCTCGCCCTCGCGGCGGTAGGCGGCCACGCCGACCACCTGCGGGTGCGGGGCGCCGTGGGCACCGACCGCCGTCAGCACGAGGCCGTCGTCCGTGCGCTCGATGCCGAGCCTGTCGACGCCCGCGGTCTCCAGCCAGGCCGTACGCCACGGCTGCAGGTCGCGGCCGCTGGCCTGCTCGAGGGCCCCGACGAGGTCGTCGAGGGTGGTGTTGCCCCAGGCGTGCTCGGCGAAGTAGGCGCTCATGCCCGCGCAGAAGGTGTCCTCGCCGACGAAGTGCATGAGCTGCTTCAGCGTCGCGGCGCCCTTGGGATAGGTGATCGAGTCGAAGATCGACTCGGCGTCGGCGACCGACGGCACGGGCTGGCGGATGGGGTGCGAGGCGGGGCCCTGGTCGGCGAGGTAGGCGCGGAGCTTGTCGCCCACCAGGTTGTTGGCCGCCGTGTCGCCGTAGGCCGTGGCGCGCTCGGCCGCCCACATGCAGGCGAACTCGGCGAAGGCCTCGTTGAGCCAGAGGTCGTCCCACCAGCGCATGGTCACGATGTTGCCGAACCACATGTGCGCCATCTCGTGCAGCAGCACGGTGGCGAAGACTTGCCACTCCGCCGTCGTCGGCTCGTGGCGGCGCAGGATGTCGTCGGTCCACGTCACGCAGCCGTAGTTCTCCATCGCGCCGCCGAACTCGGGGAGGAAGACCTGGTCATAGCTGCGCTGCGGGAACGCCATCCCGAAGCGCTCGCCGAAGAAGGCCAGGCCCTGCCCGGTCAGCTCGAAGAGCTGTGCCGCGTCACGCTGCAGCGCCGGCGCCAGCGTCTGGCGCGCGTAGAGGCCGAGGTCGAAGCCGTCGACCTCCTGCCGCAGCTCGACGAAGGGACCCGCCACCACGACAGGGTTGTAGGTCGACAGCGGCGGGGTGGGCTCGAACGTCCAGCGACGCCCCTCCTGGACGTCCTCGACCACGGGGTCGCCGGAGTTGCTCACCACTGTCCAGTCGGCGGGCGCGGTCACGGTGAAGGCGTGCGGCGCCTTGAGGTCGGGCTGGTCGAAGCAGGCCCACGCGTAGCGCGCCTCGTCGGGCTCGAAGGTGGTCCACAGGTAGACGTTGTCGTCGCCCGGGTCCACCGCGCGGTGCACACCACGGCCGTACGTCGTGTCGCTCTGGACGGACGCCACCACCAGCTCGTTGTCCTCAGCCAGCACGGGCAGGACGATCCGTCCCTCCTCGGCGGGCGGCAGGGCCTCCCCGTTGAGGGTCGCGGACTCCACCTCCGCGCAGCAGTCGACGAACGTCGACGCCCCGGCGGTGGCGGTGAAGCGAACCGTGCTCACGGCGCGGAAGGCGGGACCTTCGACCAGGCCGGTGAGGTCGACGTCAATGTCGTAGGAGGTCACCGACAGCAGGGCCGCACGCTCGACGGCCTCCTCCTGTCGCAGGCTGCGGACGGGCACGTGTGTGGTCCTCACTGGGGTCGGGTGCGGCGGACGACGCCCGAGACGAGCGACCTTCGCAGCCTAGGTGCTACTGCCCGATCCGCGTGCGCACCTCGTAGAGCTCGGGGAAGAACGTGAGGCTGAGCGCACGGCGCAGGAAGTCGACGCCGGACGACCCGCCGGTGCCGACCTTGTGGCCGATGACGCGCTGCACGACCTGGAGGTGACGGAAGCGCCACTGCTGGAAGGCGTCCTCGATGTCGACGAGCTCCTCGCACGTCTCGTAGACGCCCCAGTGCTCTCCGGGAGAGGCGTAGACCGAGGCGAAGACGTCGACGAGCTCGGGGTCGCTGGTGTGTGGCTGGGTCCAGTCGCGCTCGAGCAGCCGCTGGGGGACGGCGTACCCCTGACGCGCGAGGTGGGCGAGGAACTCGTCGTAGAGCGACGGCTCGTGCAGCAGCTCGTCGAGCGCCGCGCGGGCGCTCTCGTCGTGGGAGAAGACCTTCACCATGTCGACGTTCTTGTTGCCGAGGAGGAACTCCACCTCGCGGTACTGCGCGGACTGGAAGCCCGAGCTGGTCGCCAGGAACGGACGGATCTCGGCGTACTCGCTCGGCGTCAGCGTCGCGAGCACCGACCACTGGTCGGTGAGGGTGTGCTGGATGTGCTTGATGCGCGCCATCCGCTTGAGTGCGGGGGAGAGGTCGTCGGTGCGCAGCAGGGCGCGCGCCGAACGCAGCTCGTGGATCATCAGCTTGAGCCACAGCTCGCTGGTCTGGTGCTGCACGATGAAGAGCAGCTCGTCGTGCTGCGGCGGGTCGGACAGCGGCTGCTGCGCGGCGAGGAGCACGTCGAGGCGCAGGTAGTCGCCGTAGGACATCGAGCGGGAGAAGTCCTGCTGGATGCCCTCCTCGAGGTCACGCCTGTTGCCGGTCTGGTCCGGAGTCTCACCCATGGCTGCAACCTATCCGTCCGCCCGGTCGGTGGGCTCGTCTACCGTCGGGTCCATGGCCCCCTCCACCGACGGCCGCACCCGCGCCTGGGTGCCCGGCTGGCCGTGCGCGCCCGCGCAGGTGCTGCGCCCGCAGCGGCGGGGGGCGGGCGACCCGACGCAGCGGCACGAGGACTCGGGGCGCATCTGGCGCGCCATGCGTACGCCGCTGGGGCCGGCGACGCTGTGCGTCGAGCCGCGTCCCTCGGCGGGCGAGGTCCTCGGGCGCGCCTGGGGGCCCGGCGCGGAGTGGGCGCTGGACAGGATGCCGGCGCTGCTCGGCGCCGACGACGACCCGAGCGGCTTCGAGGCCCACCACCACCCCGAGGTCGCCGAGGGGTGGCGCACCCACCAGCACTGGCGCATCGGCGCGACCGGGCTGGTCATGGAGTCGTTGGTGCCGTCGATCCTGGAGCAGAAGGTGACCGGCAAGCAGGCGTTCGGGTCGTTCCGCGAGCTCGTGCGGCGCCACGGCGAGCCGGCGCCCGGGCCGGTCGCCGCGCTGCGGCTGATGGTGCAGCCCACGCCCGCCACGATCGCCGCGATCCCGTCGTGGGAGTGGCTGCGCCTCGGCGTGCAGCCCGCGCAGTCCAGGACCGTGGTCACCGCGTGCCGGCTCGCCGCCTCGCTGGAGCGGGTCACCGAGGTGTCCGCCGAGGAGGCCGACCGGCGGCTCCGCTCGGTCCGCGGGATCGGCGTGTGGACCAGCGCCGAGGTGCGGCAGCGCGCGCTGGGCGACCCCGACGCCGTCAGCTTCGGCGACTACCACCTCGCCAACTGGGTCGGGTGGGCGCTCGTGGGGCACGACATCAGCGACGACGAGATGGCCGAGCTGCTCGAGCCCTACCGTCCCCACCGCGGGCGGGCCGCGGCCATGGCGATGGCCGGCGGGCAGCAACGGCCGCGGCGAGGTCCGCGGATGAGCATCCCCACCCACCTGCCCACCCGCTGAGCGGGGCTCACATCGTCTCGGGCGTCTCGATCCCGAGCAGGTGCAGGCCCTCGGCCAGGACGTCGCGGGTCAGGCCCGTCAGGGCCAGGCGCGACGCGAGGACGGGCGGCTCGGCGGTGAGGATCGGGCACTGCTCGTAGAACACCGAGAACGTCTGCGCCAGCTCGAAGAGGTAGGTGCAGAGCCGGTGCGGCTCGAGCGCGTCGCCGACCTCGGCCAGCACGTCACCGAAGTCGAGGAGGGCCAGCGCGAGGGCACGCTCCTCGGGCTCGGTGATCGCGACGGCGGGGTCCGCGGCGTCGCCGGCGTCGCCCGCCTTGCGGAAGATCGACCGCGTGCGGGCGACGGCGTACTGCAGGTAGCGGCTGGTGTTGCCGTGCAGCGAGACCATCCGCTCGAGGTCGAAGACGTACTCGCTGTCGTGGGCGACGGAGAGGTCGGCGTACTTCACCGCGCCGATGCCCACCTGGGGCGCGAGGGCCGCGCGCTCCTCCTCCGACAGGCCCGGCCGGTCCTCGTCGATCGCGGCGCGTGCCGCGGCGACGGCCTCGTCGAGCAGCGCCATGAGCCGCAGGGGAGCACCCGAGCGGGTCTTGAGGATCTTGCGGTCGGCGCCGAGGACGTTGCCGATCACCACGTGCACGGGCTCGATGTCGTCCGGCAGCCAGCCGGCCCGGCGGGCGGTCGCCCACACCATCTGCAGGTGCAGCGACTGCGTGACGCCGATGACGTAGAGCATGCGGTCCGCACGGAGGTCGCGCACGCGACGACGTACGGTCGCGAGGTCGGTGGTGCCGTAGCCGTAGCCACCGTCGGACTTGCGGATGATCAGCGGGAGCGGCTTGCCCTCGCGCCCGGTGAACCCGTCGAGGAAGACGCAGAGCGCGCCGTCGCTGACGGTCGCGATGCCGGCCTCGGTGAGCTCGTCGCACACCCGCGCGAGGTCGTCGTTGTAGGTCGACTCGCCCGCGAGGTCGTCGTCGGTGAGGCTCACGCCGAGGCGGGAGTAGATGCCGTTGAAGTAGTGCTTGGACAGCTCGACCAGCTCGCCCCACAGTCGCAGCGTGTCGCCGTCGCCGCCCTGCAGCGCGACCACCCGCGCCCGGGC
The DNA here is from genome assembly GCF_001428125.1 of Nocardioides sp. Soil774. Classification (GTDB taxonomy): domain Bacteria; phylum Actinomycetota; class Actinomycetes; order Propionibacteriales; family Nocardioidaceae; genus Nocardioides. The sequence continues at coordinate 12,899 of NZ_LMSM01000011.1, forward strand.
GCGCATCGCGAAGGCGGGGTCGGCGTCGAACTTCGCGCGCGCCGCCTGGTAGAAGGAGTTCGGGTCGGTCTCGACCAGCCTCGCCTCCTCGGAGCCCTCGCCGACGTCGAGGAGGTGCTCGATCAGCATGCCGAACGGCGTGCCCCAGTCGCCGATGTGGTTCTGCCGTACGACGGTGTGGCCGAGGTGCTCGAGCACCCGCGCCAGCGCGTCGCCCACCACCGTCGTGCGCAGGTGCCCGACGTGCATCTCCTTGGCCACGTTGGGCGCGGAGTAGTCGATGACCACGCGCTGCGGGGCCTGCTGCGCGACGCCGTGGCGCGGATCGGCGGCGGTGGCGCTCACCGCCGAGCCGAGCCAGCCGTCGGCCAGGGTCAGGTTGATGAAGCCGGGGCCGCTGATCTCCACCGACGCGCACACCCCGTCGTCGAGCAGCGCCTGCACCGACGGGGCCGCGACGATGCGCTGCGCGACCTCTCGCGGCGCCATCTGGAGCTGCTTGGCGAGGGGGAGGGCTGCGTTGGCCTGGAAGTCCGCGTGCTGGCTGGGGCGCAGCACCGGGTCGGCGTCGCGGAGCTCCGGCCCGAACGCCTCCTCGATCGCGGCGGAGACGACGGGGGCGAGCGCGGCAGCGGCGGACGGCATGGGGCGAAGGCTACGACGTCCTGGTGGACCGCCCGCAGTCAGAGCAGGGGACGCAGCGGGGCCAGGAAGCTCTCGGTGAACTTCCGGTTGAGGTCGCGGGCCTCCCACTCGTGGAGCGTGAGCTCGAGGCAGTTGCCCTCGTCGGTCAGGAAGACCCGCTCCATCACCGCGGCGAAGTCGGTGTCGATGACCTCGATGTTGATCTCGTAGTTGCCCTGGAGGCTGAGCCGGTCGATGTTGGCAGTGCCGATCGTGGCCCAGCTGCCGTCGATGGTCGCGGTCTTGGCGTGCACCATGGCGTCCTTGAAGCGCAGGATGCGCACACCGGCGGCGAGCAGCTGGCCGTAGTAGCCGCGCGAGATCCAGTCGGCGACGATGTGGTTGGACTTCAGCGGCAGCAGGATCCGTACGTCGACCCCGCGGCGCGCCGCGTCGGCCAGCGCGTCGACGAAGTCCTGGTCGGGCAGGAAGTAGGCCGTGGTGAGCCAGATGTTGTGGCTGGCGCGGTTGATCGCCTCGAGGTACATGCTGCGGATCGGGAAGTTCCACTGCCGCGGGATGTTGCGGTGGATCCGGATCTGCGGGTCCCAGTGCGACGCGGTCTCGACCAGCAGCGGGCGCTCGCTGCGGCGCAGGCGGTGGCGGCGGTGGAGGTTCCAGAAGTCGGCGAAGGCGCGCTTGAGGTCCCACACGCCGGGGCCGGTGATGCGCACGTGGGTGTCACGCCACTCGGTGGCGTAGGCCGAGCCGATGTTGTAGCCGCCGAGGAAGGCGACCTCCTCGTCGACGACGAGCAGCTTGCGGTGGTCGCGTCCGTAGTGGCGCAGGTCCCAGAAGCGCAGGCCCGCGGTCCAGATCGGGTAGCGCAGCACCTTGAGCGACGGCGGGAACCGCTTGAAGGCGGGGGAGACCACCGCGTTGGCGAAGCCGTCGTAGATGCAGTGGACGTCGACGCCCCGCTCGGCCGCGGCGGTGAGGGCGGTCTTGAACTTCCACCCGATCTCGTCGCCCTTCCAGATGTAGGTCTCGAAGAGGATCTGCTTCCTGGCGCCGTCGATCGCGGCCAGCATGTCGTCGTAGAGGTCGCGCCCGAAGGTGTACGTCGTGATCAGGCCGTCGCCGACCGGCACGGTCTCGGGGCCGGTGACTGGGAACGGCTTCGGCTTCTTGCCCCGCCGCCGGTAGGAGTCGACGAGCGACAGCGCGACCGCGAGTCCGATCTGCAGCCCGAGCAGCGCCAGCAGGCTGCGCCGCACGGTCGTCAGCAGTCGGGCGGCGGTCACGCGCACAATCTAGCCACGGGGTCCACCACCGCGGCGGCACGACCCGTCGCACCGCGCGTGCCGGTGCATCACGCGAGCCCGAGCGCGGCGTAGCGCGGCACCTCGCAGGGCTGGTCGGACAGGATGCGGAAGAGCGCGGCGCGCAGCATCGCCTGCCGCTCGGTGCCGGTGCGCCACCCGTCGAGGGCGTCCTGGTCGGTGCCCAGCCAGAGGACGGCGTCGAGCACGCAGACCGCCTCGGCCCACAGCGGCGAGCGCCACGAGGGCGAGAAGTCGATGACGAACGGCACCCCCGCCGCGTCGAGCAGGACGTTGCCGGACAGGTCGGCGTGCACGAGCTGCTCGCGCCCGAGGTCGGTGGCGTCGAGCCCGGCCACCAGCGTGCCCGCCAGGTCGGCGAGACCCGGCTCGGCGCGGTCGGCCGCAGCCCGCAGTGCGACCTCCGGGTCGTACGCCGCCCGCTCGGCCTCGGCCCACTGGTCGGTGCGCGCGTCCAGGCCCTCGGGCCGCTCGGGCACCGCGCTCGCCAGGTGGGCGTGGAGCAGGTGGGCGGTCGCCCGGAGGGTCGCGAGGTCGTGGCACTGCGTCGTACCCGGCTCGAAGCGGGTCGCGGCCCATCCGTCGACCGTCAGGCTGCCGTCGCGGGCCGGCACGGGCAGCGCGAGGCGCACGGACCGGGGGACCACCTCGTCGAGCCGCACCGCGAGCCGGGCCTGGACCTGTGCCAGCCACGCCTCGGACTCCCCGCAGCCGGACTTCAGCACCAGGTCGCCCGCTCGCCAGCTCGTGCCCTGCCCGCCCGGCAGCGGCTCCACCACGCCCTCCGCGGCGAAGAGGTCCAGCACGTGGTCCGGTGGCCGGCTCGGATCTGGCATGACGGCGAGCGTAGGGCGGGCGTCGGACGGGGCAAAGTCGCTGTCGGTGGCTCCCCGTAGGCTCGCCGCATGCGTCCAGTCACCGATCTCCAGCGCCGGGTGGCCCCCTTCAAGGTGGTCTCCGACTACGAGCCCTCCGGCGACCAGCCGGCGGCGATCAAGGAGATCGTCGAGCGGATCAACGGCGGCGAGCAGGACGTCGTGCTGCTCGGCGCGACCGGCACCGGCAAGACCGCGACGGTCGCCTGGGTGGCCGAGCAGGTGCAGCGTCCGGTGCTGGTGCTGCAGCCCAACAAGACGCTCGCGGCCCAGTTCGCCAACGAGCTGCGCCAGCTGTTCCCCGACAACGCCGTCGAATACTTCGTCTCCTACTACGACTACTACCAGCCCGAGGCCTACGTCCCCCAGACCGACACCTACATCGAGAAGGACTCCTCGATCAACGAGGAGGTCGAGCGGCTGCGCCACAGCGCGACCAACAGCCTGCTCACGCGTCGCGACACGATCGTGGTGTCCACGGTGTCCTGCATCTACGGCCTCGGCACCCCGCAGGAGTACGTCGACCGCATGCTGCGGCTCAAGGTCGGCGAGGAGCACGACCGCGACTCTGTGCTGCGGCGCCTCGTGGAGATCCAGTACACCCGCAACGACATGTCCTTCACCCGCGGCACCTTCCGGGTCCGCGGCGACACCCTCGAGATCTTCCCGGTCTACGAGGAGCTGGCCGTGCGCGTGGAGTTCTTCGGCGACGAGATCGAGCGGCTGATGACGCTGCACCCGATCAGCGGCGAGGTGATCTCGGAGGACACCGAGCTGCACGTCTTCCCCGCCACCCACTACGTCGCCGGGCCCGAGCGGATGGAGAAGGCGATCACGGGCATCGAGCTCGAGCTCGCCGACCAGCTCGCGGTCTTCGAGAAGCAGGGCAAGCTGCTCGAGGCGCAGCGGCTGCGCATGCGCACGACCTACGACGTCGAGATGATGCGCCAGGTCGGCTCGTGCTCCGGCATCGAGAACTACTCGATGCACATGGACGGCCGCAAGCCCGGCTCCGCGCCCAACACGCTCCTCGACTACTTCCCGGAGGACTTCGTCCTGGTGGTCGACGAGTCCCACGTCGCGGTGCCGCAGATCGGCGGCATGTACGAGGGAGACATGTCGCGCAAGCGCAACCTCGTCGACCACGGCTTCCGGCTGCCCAGCGCCATGGACAACCGCCCGCTGCGCTGGGAGGAGTTCCTCGACCGCATCGGCCAGACGATCTACCTCTCCGCCACCCCCGGCAACTACGAGCTCGACAAGGTCGGCGGCATCGAGGGCACGGTCCAGCAGATCATCCGTCCGACCGGACTCATCGACCCCGAGGTCGTGGTCAAGCCGACCAAGGGCCAGATCGACGACCTGATCCACGAGATCCGCACGCGCGCCGACAAGAACGAGCGGGTCCTGGTCACGACGCTGACCAAGAAGATGTCCGAGGACCTCACCGACTACCTCCTCGACGCCGGCATCCGCACCCGATACCTCCACTCCGAGGTCGACACCCTGCGCCGCATCGAGCTGCTGCGCGAGCTGCGGATGGGTGAGTACGACGTCCTCGTCGGCATCAACCTGCTGCGTGAGGGCCTCGACCTGCCCGAGGTCTCCCTCGTGGCGATCCTCGACGCCGACAAGGAGGGCTTCCTGCGCTCCGACAAGTCGCTCATCCAGACGATCGGCCGCGCCGCGCGCAACGTCTCCGGTCAGGTCCACATGTACGCCGACAAGATCACACCCTCGATGGAGAACGCGATCGGGGAGACCAACCGTCGCCGCGCGATCCAGGTGGCCTACAACACCGAGCGCGGGATCGACCCGCAGCCCCTGCGCAAGAAGATCGCCGACATCACCGAGATGCTCGCCCGCGAGGACGAGAACACCGAGGAGCTGCTGCGCACCTGGGCCGACGTGGGCCAGAAGGGCCGCGCGGGCGGGGTCAAGGCCGGCAAGTCGCCGACCCCCGCGCTGTCGAAGATCCACGCCGAGGCCCCCGACACCGCCGGCATCCCGAGCAGCGACCTCGCCGTCCTCATCCAGGAGCTCACCGACCAGATGAGGACCGCCGCAGCCGAGCTGCAGTTCGAGGTCGCCGCGCGCCTGCGCGACGAGATCTCGGACCTCAAGAAGGAGCTGCGCCAGATGATGGAAGCGACGAAGTGAGGAGGGTGCGCGCGAGCCGAGGAACGAGGCTCGTGGTGCACCCGACGAGCGAGGAGCAGCGAGCGAGCGGAGCGAGCGCGCCGGCGACCAAGTAAGGAGCGGCGCGCGCTAGCCCTCGTCCGGTGCCCTGGGCGGCAGCTCGGTGGCCCGTCGCTGGATGAGCCGGCGCTCGTGGCGCTCGACGCTGTCCTGCTTCTGCAGCAGCGTGCGCACCACGACGACCGCCTGCGCGAGCATCGGGAAGAGGGGCCAGAGGAAGCCGCCCGGCATGACGACGGCCCAGATCGTCCAGCACACGAGCGACACCGTGATGAGGCCGGTCACGGCCTCGCGGCGGTCCTTGGCCCAGCGGTCCACGGCCTGCTGGTGCACCGGCAGGGCTGACGACCCGTTCCCACGGCCGACGAGGGCGCCGGCGTGGGGGATGAGGTCCTCGAGGTGTGCGGGCAGCTCGCCGAGGGTCTTCGCCACGGCCACCGCGCCCGCGCGGACGTCGTACTCCTCGCGCGTCAGGCGCCCGTCGGCGAACGCCTCGCCGAGGACCTCCAGGGCCACGTCCCGGTCGCGGTCGGAGGCGCGCAGCCCGGACGCGGAGGCTGGGCGCGGGTCGTGCTCGAAGCGGTCCCAGGAGCTCGGCGCCATGGGCCCAGCATAGGCAGCGGCCCGGTCGCTACGGTTGCGCCATGAGCACCTCCATCGACCTCGGTCGCCCGGTCTCCGGCGACGTCATCGACCTGATCCTCGACGACCACCGTCGCTTCGAGGCGTTGCTGCGCGACCTGCGCGACAGCACCTCCGACCGTGACGCGGTCCGCCAGGCCCTGGCCGCCCTGCACGTCGCGCACGCCGAGGCCGAGGAGAAGCACGTCTACCCCAAGCTCCAGCGCAAGGACGCCATCAGCGACCACGAGGCCGAGCACGGCGAGGAGGAGCACGCGGAGGGCCACGAGGCGATGCTCGCGGTGCTCGAGCTGAAGGGCACCGACACCCAGGCCTTCGACGACGCCGTCGAGGAGCTCGCCAAGGTGCTCAACCACCACCTGACCGAGGAGGAGCTCACCATCCTCAACCCCGCCCGCGAGGAGGTCGGCGAGCAGGTGCGCGCCGAGCTCGGCGTCGCCTTCGCCACTGAGCGCAACGCGCAGCTCGACGCCGGCTGCGGGAGCATCGACAACGTCCGTCGCATCGTGGAGGCTGCGGAGAAGGACGGCCTCCTCGACGACGACGAGGACGACGACGAGGACTGACGCCGGGGACAGACGCCGGGGGAGGGCGAGGCGGGTGGACGTGACGCAGGCGCACGAGCTGTGCGCCACCTTCCCGGGTGCCTGGCCCGACAACCCGTGGGACCACGAGCACCCGGTGTTCAAGGTGGGCCCGCCCGAGCGGGGCAAGATCTTCGCCTTCCTCGCCTCCGACTCGATCGGGGTCAAGGCCGGTGCGACGCGGGAGGTCGCCGACGAGTGGCTCGAGCGCTACCCCGACGACGCCCGGGTCATGGCCTACATCGGCCGCTCGGGCTGGAACGACCTCGCGCTGGCCGGATCGATCCCCGACGACGAGCTCGTCGAGGCGGTCGAGGAGTCCTACCGCTTGGTGGTCTCGAGACTGCCGAGGAAGGACCGTCCCGCAGGCTGGGAGCGCTGAGGCACGGTCAGCGCCGCCGCATCATGGTCATGCCGACCATCCGGGACACGACCATCGCGATGTAGAAGACCCCGACCATCATCTCCAGCATCACGACCGAGCGCGCGTGCGAGCCCACCGCCACGATGTCGGAGAGGCCCACGCTGGTGAGCGTGGAGAACGACAGGTAGAGCAGCTCGAACCATGCCTGGTCGGAGCCCGCGGGGCTGGAGAAGGAGTCCGGCCACACCACCTGCACCGCCGACAACGCGTAGGCGAACGCCCACGCCACGACGGTGAAGGCCGCGGCCGTCGCGATGTACTCGTCGGTGGTGACCTCGTCGTCGTGGAACAGGTAGCGCAGCATCGCGTAGGAGACGTAGAGGTAGAACGGCACGTGCAGCAGGCCGGAGGCCAGCACGATGGGGTCGGTGTCGGGGAAGACCGCCTCGAGCAGCGTCAGCACCATCGCCGGCGCGCCCAGCCAGAGCACCACGCGGCTCACGAGCGGCGTACGGCGCACCGCGAGCACCGCGGACCCGACAGCCAGCATCCCGATGACGCCGAGGAAGGTCCGGCCCACCACGGAGGGCTCGAGGAACGGCCAGGCCAGCACCTGGATCAGCTGCGCGGCCAGCAGCATCGCGGACGGGTGCGCGACCAGCTGGTCGAGACGTCGTTTCACCTCATGCAGTCTAGGGACGGCGATGTGCGCGACGGCGACGCCCGGCTGGGCTAGGTTCACCGCGTGGACGCGCGCGGCAGGTGGCTGGTCGGTGGCCTGGCCGTCGCGCTCGTCGCGCTGCTGGTCGCCATCGCAGTGGTCATCACCTCCCGCGGCAGCGGTGACGACGAGCTCGCCGCGACCCAGCGCGAGGTCGCCCGGGCCGCCCGCACCGAGGCGGTCGCCTTCCTCACCGTGGACCACGAGGACATGGACCCGCTGGTCGACGCGGTGCTGGCGGGCGCCACCGGCGACTTCGCCGAGCAGTACGCCGCCCAGCGCGACACACTCGTCAGCGAGGCCGTCCGCACGGAGGCCACCTCCACCGGCGAGGTCGTGGCGCTCGGGGTCGGCGACCTCGACGAGGACTCCGCGACCGTCCTGGTCGCCGCCAACAGCACCGTGACCAACACCCGGACCGGTCCGGACGGACAGGTGCGCTACTACCGGTTGCGGCTCGACCTGGTGCGCGAGGACGGGCGCTGGCTCACCAGCGGCGTGAGGTTCGTCCGGTGAGCGGCCTGCGACGCGCGGTCCTCGTGCTGGCGGTGCTCGTCGCGGGCGCAGCGGTGGCGCTCGTGTGGGTGCTGCGCGACGCCGACGTGCCGGGCGCGGCGGAGGTCACCTCCGCGGAGGCCGCGTCGGCGACCGTGGCCTCGGCCTCGGTCAAGGAGACGGTGCGCGAGGTCGCCACCGACGCCGCGACCCGGGCCTACAGCTATGCGTGGGACACCCTCGACGAGGACAGGTCCCGGGCGCGTGCCCTGATGACCGAGCCCATGCAGCGGCGCTACGACCGCACGATGGCCGGCGTCGGCACCTCGAGCCGACGCGACCACACCGTGGTCCTGGCCGACGTCGTCGAGACGGGCCTGGTCAGCGCCACCTCCTCGCAGGCCCGGGTGCTGGTCTTCGTCAACCAGCACACGTCCTCCGACTCACTCTCCGAGCCCCGCCTCGACCTCGACCGCGTGCTCGTCACGCTGGAGCGCGTCGACGGCGGGTGGAGGCTCGCCGACCTCGACTCGCTCTGAGGCTTGCGAGCGCGACACCCGACCGAAAGGATCGTCCCGTGGACGACGTCACGACCGACCTCCTGATCATCGGCGCGGGGCCCACCGGCCTGTTCTCCGCCTACTACGCGGGCTTCCGCGGACTGAAGGTCGCGGTGGTCGACTCCCTGCCCGAGCTGGGCGGGCAGATCACCGCGATGTATCCCGAGAAGGCGATCCTCGACGTCGCCGGCTTCCCCAGCGTCAAGGGTCGCGACCTCGTCGCCGGGCTCGTGGAGCAGGCCGCGACGGCCGACCCGACGTACCTGCTGGACCGCACGGCCACCATGCTGGAGCACCGCGACCACGACGTCGTCGTCACTCTCGACGACGGCACGTCGGTGACCGCCGGCGCGGTCCTCATCACCTCGGGGATCGGCAAGTTCAGCCCCCGACCGCTGCCGGCCGGCGAGGGCTGGATGGGCCGCGGCATGGAGTTCTTCGTGCCCAGCTTCGCGCCGTACGCCGGCAAGGACGTGGTCGTCGTCGGCGGCGGGGACAGCGCCTTCGACTGGGCGCAGCACCTCGAGCCGGTCGCCGCCTCGGTGACGCTCGTGCACCGCCGTGACGCCTTCCGCGCCCACGAGCGCACCGTGGCCGCGGTGAGGTCGTCCAGCGTCGAGATCATCACCAACGCGCAGGTCACCGCGCTGCGCGGCGACGCCCACCTCGAGGAGGTGGAGATCAGCGTCGACGGGCAGGAGCCGCAGGTGCGGCCGGTGCAGGCGCTGGTCGCGGCGCTCGGCTTCGTCGCTGACCTCGGCGCGATCCAGCAGTGGGGCCTGGTGACGGAGAAGCGTCACGTGGTCGTCGACTCCGCGATGCGCACCAACCTGCCGCGGGTGTTCGCGGCGGGTGACATCACCGACTACGCCGGCAAGGTGCGGCTGATCGCGGTCGGGTTCGGTGAGGCCGCCACCGCGGTCAACAACGCCGCGGTCGTCATCGACCCGTCCGCGCACGTCTTCCCGGGCCACTCGAGCGAGGGGTGAGGCGTCGGGTGCCTACCGGCCAGTAGGCATAATGGGGGTTTCACCGAGCGACGCGAAAGGCGGACCACGTGCGCATCGCCATGCTGTCCTACCGCAGCAAGCCGCACTGCGGCGGTCAGGGCGTCTACATCCGCCACCTCAGTCGTGAGCTCGTACGCCTCGGGCACGAGGTGGAGGTCTTCTCCGGCCAGCCCTACCCCGACCTCGACGAGGGCGTGCGGCTGACCAAGGTGCCGAGCCTCGACCTCTACCGCGAGCCCGACCCGTTCCGCGTGCCGAGGCTGCGCGAGTTCCGCGACCGCATCGACGTCGAGGAGTTCCTCACGATGTGCACGGCCGGGTTCCCCGAGCCGAAGACCTTCAGCTCGCGCATCGCGCGGCTGATGGAGGAGCGCGCCGCCGACTTCGACGTCGCCCACGACAACCAGGTGCTCGGCACCGGGATCCTGGAGCTCGAGTCCTACGGCCTGCCCGTGGTCGCGACCATCCACCACCCGATCACGATGGACCGCGCGATCGACCTGCAGACCGCGCCGACGCGGCGCAAGAGGCTCACCCTGCGCCGGTGGTACGGCTTCCTGCGCATGCAGACCCGGGTCGCCAAGCGCTACCGCAAGGTGCTCACGCCCTCGGAGTCCTCGCGTCGCGACGTCGCCCGCGACTTCGGCGTCGACCCCGACCGCATCCAGACCATCCTGCTCGGCGTCGACGACGTGTTCGCCCCGCCGACCGCACCCCGGGTGCCGGGACGCATCCTGGCCATGGCCAGCGCCGACGCCCCGATGAAGGGGATCGCGACGTTGCTCGAGGCCTTCGCCAAGCTCGCCGTCGAGCGCGACGTCTCCCTGGTGCTGGTCACCCGCCCCGAGCCGGGCGGGCGCACCGAGCAGCTCATCGACCAGCTCGGCATCGCCGACAAGGTCGACTTCGTCAGCGGCGTCAGCGACGAGGAGCTCGTCGCCGTCATGGGCTCGGCCGAGGTGGCGTGCGTGCCGTCGCTCTACGAGGGCTTCTCGCTGCCCACGGCCGAGCTGATGGCCTGCGCCACCCCCCTCGTGGTGTCGCGGGCGGGAGCCATCCCGGAGGTCGTCGGCCCCGACGGCGAGTGCGCCGACCTGGTGACCCCGGGCGACGTCGGCGAGCTCGAGCAGGCGATCGCCGCGCTGCTCGACGACCCGGAGCGGCGTACGACGATGGGTGCGCGCGGTCGCGCCCGCGTCGAGGAGCTGTTCAGCTGGCGCGCCGTGGCCGAGGCCACCGCAGCCGCCTACGAGGAGACCATCGCAGACTTCCGTGCGGAGAAGAACGAGAGGGAGACCGGCCGTGCTGACCGTTGACTTCGACCGGCTCGGGCTGCGCCCCGGCGACCGCGTGCTCGACATGGGCTGCGGCGCGGGACGCCACGCCTTCGAGATGTACAAGCGCGGTGCCGACGTCATCGCCTTCGACCAGGACGCCGACGAGCTGGCGACCGTGCGCGAGTGGTTCGCCGCGATGCGTGAGGCCGGCGAGGTGCCCGAGGGCGCCGAGGCCGACGTGAAGGAGGGCGACGCGCTCGCCCTGCCCTTCGCCGACGGCGAGTTCGACCGCATCGTCGCCTCCGAGGTGCTGGAGCACATCCACGCCGACGTCGACGCGATCAAGGAGCTCGTCCGGGTGCTGCGCCCCGGCGGCACCCTCGCCGTCACCGTGCCGCGCTGGTTGCCCGAGGTGATCAACTGGAAGCTCTCCGACGACTACCACAACGCCGAGGGCGGACACGTCCGGATCTACACGGCCGAGGAGCTCGTCGACAAGGTCACCAAGGCGGGCCGCTCCAACGACGGCACGCCCGGCGACGCGATGGTGTTCACCGGCAAGGACTACGCCCACGGGCTGCACACGCCCTACTGGTGGATCAAGTGCGCGGTGGGCGTCACCCACGACGAGCACCCGCTCGCCAAGGCCTACCACAAGCTCCTCGTCTGGGAGATCGTGGAGAACCCGAGGGCGCTGCAGCTGGCCGGCAAGGTCCTCGACCCGTTGATCGGCAAGAGCATGGTGCTCTACTTCCGCAAGCCGGCATGACCGAGGTGCTCACTCGCGCCCAGGTCGAGCAGACCGCCGCCACGATCGCGGCCATGCAGGAGCCCTCGGGCGCGATCCCGTGGACGCCGGGGGAGCACACCGACGTGTGGAACCACCTCGAGTCGGCGATGGCGCTGATGGTCGGCGGCCAGCGCGAGGCCGCGCACCGCGCGTTCGACTGGGTCCGCTCGACCCAGCGCGCCGACGGCTCGTGGCCGATGAAGGTCGTCGCCGGGGAGGTCGAGGACCACTCCGGCGAGACCAACATGTCGGCCTACGTCGCCGTCGCCCTGTGGCACCACTGGCTCGTCGCGCGCGACGAGGCGTTCATGCGCCGCATGTGGCCGACCGTGCGCCGCGCGCTCGACTTCGTCGTCTCCCTCCAGCTCCCCTTCGGTGGCGTCGCCTGGTCGCAGGAGTGGCACGACGGCGCGCCCGCGAAGGTCAACGCCGACGCCCTGCTGGCCGGCTCCTCCAGCATCTACCACTCGCTGCGCGCGGGGGTGGCCCTCGCCGAGCTGCTGGACGAGCCGCAGGTCGAGTGGGAGCTCGCGGGCGGCCGGCTCGGCCACGCCCTGCGCGAGCACCGCGACCTGTTCCTGGACAAGTCGAGCTTCTCGATGGACTGGTACTACCCGGTCCTCGGCGGCGCCGTGCGCGGCGACGCAGCGCGCCGGCTCCTCGCCGAGCGGTGGGACACCTTCGTCGAGCCCGGCCTCGGCATCCGCTGCGTGTCCACCAACCCGTGGGTGACCGGCGCCGAGACGTGCGAGCTGGTGCTGGCCCTCGACGCGATCGGCGACCGCGAGCGCGCGGTGCAGCTGTTCGCCGACATGCAGCACCTGCGCACCGACGAGGGGTCCTACTGGACCGGCTACGTGTTCCCCGACGAGGTCAACTGGCCCGCCGAGCAGACCACCTACACCGCCGCGGCTGTCGTCCTCGCCGCCGACGCCCTGACCCACTCCACGCCGGGAGCCGACATCATGCGCGGCACGACGCTGGCACCGGACTTCGCGGAGATCGGCCTCGAGTGCGGCTGCCGGCCTGCCGACGGCTCAGCCGACGAGCGCGTCGCCGGCGTCACCCGACGTACGACGTAGCACCCGCATCGAGCCCACCACGTCGACCTCGGTGAAGGCGCCGCTGGCGAGCGCCGGGAGGTAGATGTCCTCGTAGGGCGGCCTGCCGCCGTCGGCGGGGTCGGGGAAGACGTCGTGGATCACCAGCACGCCGCCGGCCACCACCCAGTGCGGCCACCCGCGGAAGTCCGCTCGCGCGGGCTCGACCCCGTGGCCGCCGTCGATGAACAGCAGCGACAGCGGCGTACGCCACCAGCGGCTCACCGCCTCCGACCGGCCGACGACCGCGACGACCTGCTCCTCGAGGCCGGCGGCGGCGATGGTGCGCCGGAAGGTGGGCAGGGTGTCCATGAGCCCCAGGTCGGGGTCGACGAGGCTGTCGTCGTGGTGCTCCCAGCCGGCCTGGTTCTCCTCGGAGCCGCGGTGGTGGTCGACGGTGAGGACGGTGCCGCCGACCTCGCGGGCCGCGGCGCCGAGCCAGACCGCGGACTTGCCGCAGTAGGTGCCGACCTCCAGCGCCGGTCCGTGCGGCAGCCGCTCGCGCGCCCACCGGTGCAGGAGCTCACCCTCGTCCTCGGGCATGAAGCCCTTGGCCGCGCGGGCGTGGGCGAGCAGGTCGGCGGGCATGCCGGACGGGCTCACGCGCCGAGGTCCTCGGGCTCGGCACCGCTGTCGGCCTCGAGCCCGTGGCGCCAGGTGTTCCAGTGCCACGACAGGTAGCGGTCGACCGCGCGCACGGCGTTGGCGCTGCGCAGGGAGTGGAAGACGTCGAAGGCGTGCTGGGCGCCCGGCAGCTCGGCGTAGACGACCGAGCGCCGCGACGTGCGCCGCAGCTCGGCGACGAAGAGCCGCGCCTGCTCCACGGCGACGAGCGAGTCGAGCTCGCCGTGGATGACGAAGAAGTCCGGGGCGTCGGGGGTCACCCGCAGGATCGGTGAGGCGGCCTCGTAGACGTCGGGGGTCGCGGCCCACGTGGTCTGCATGACGCGGGGGCCGAGGAAGGCGTCACGCATGCCGATCGCGTTGGCGAGCCCGGTGGAGCCGGCGAAGTCGTAGACGCCGTAGAACGGCACGGCCGCGCGCACGCTGGTGTCGGCGTCCTCGAAGCCCGGCTGGAAGGTCGGGTCGCCCGGGGTGAGCGCGGCGAGGGCGGTGAGGTGCCCGCCGGCCGAGCCCCCGGTGATCGCGAGGTAGTCGGGGTCCCCGCCGTAGTCGGCGATGTTGTCCTTGACCCAGGCGATGGCGCGCTTGACGTCGACGATGTGCGCCGGCCAGGCGTCGCGGGGCGAGAGCCGGTAGTTGATGGCCACGCAGACCCACCCGCGGGCGGCCATGTGGTTCATCAGCGGACGCCCCTGGTGCTCCTTGGCGCCGACCGTCCACGCACCGCCGTGCACCTGGAGCAGCACCGGGGCGTGGGTGATCGCGTCGTCGCCGGCGGGGAGGTAGATGTCGAGGTGCCCGCGGCGCCCGGCCTCGCTGTAGGGCACGTCGCTGATCACGCGCACGGCCTCGTCGTGGAAGTCGAACGGGCGCGCCAGCCGGCGCCACGTCGTGGCGAGGTCGGCCGGGTCGGGCACCGCGTCGAGCTGCTCGACGTAGTCGACGCCGAGTCCCTCGACGAGCGCCTCCTCGAAGCCGTCGGCCGACTGGCGGCTCTGGCGCACCATGCGGGCCAGGCCCAGCGCGCTGGCGCCGGCCAGGGCCAGACCCGCCTTCGACGCGACACCCTTGCGGCGCCCGGGGGTCAGGTGGGTGGCCACGTCGATCGCGGTCAGCGCCAGCACCTGCGGCGCGGTCTCGTTGAAGAGGAAGCCGGCGAAGAAGGACCCCAGGCCCGAACGACGCCCGCGACCGGGACGTGCGGCGTTGGCGGTCAGGGCGGCGACGACGCTCTGGCGCAGCAGGAAGCTCACGCGACCAATCTACTGGCCGGTAGTCAGTCGGCGTGCAGCCGCTCACCGAAGAAGTCCAGCACCGCGTCGACCGCGCGCTGGGAGCGCTGCTCGGTGACGGTGGAGTGGCCCCTGCCCTCGAGCTCGACGCGGATGAACGCGTCGCCGACGAGGTCGGTGAGGCTGTCGAAGCGTGAGCCCACGAGCGGGTCGGACGCGTAGCGGATGCCGAGGATCTCGCAGCCGGCCTCAGCCCGGCGGCGTACGACGTCGGCGTCGGCGGGGGAGAGGTTGAGGTCCGCCGCGCGGCCGGGCAGCCCGACGAAGGGCGCGCTCGGCTGGCAGAGCACGGGCGCGACGGTCGACTCGTCGACCATCATCGCGAGGGCGAAGCCGCCCGTGAAGCACATGCCCAGCGCGCCCACGCCGGGGCCACCCAGCTCGGCGTGGAGCTCGCGCGCCAGCGAGCGGAGCCAGCCGGCGACCGGGGTGGTCACGCCGGTGGCGAGCTTGGTGAACTCCCGGCTCACGCAGACCCTGGGCATGGTGCGGGCCACGTCGAGGTTGCTGAACGGCCGCGCGACGGGCCCGAAGAGGTGCGGCAGCAGCACGGTGTGACCGGCTGCGACGAGCTCCTCGGCGAAGGCGATGACACCGGTGGTCAGCCCGGGCATCTCGTGGACGACGACCACGCCCGGACCCGTCCCCTTCCGCCACACCGGGTGCGTGGTCGGTCGGCCCCGCACGTCGGCGGTGTGCTCGGAGCGGGTCCAGGTCTCGAGGGCGTCCACGCGCGGAAGGCTTGCAGGGAACGGGCCGTCGAGGAAGAGGCTGTCCATCTCGTGCGCGGGAGGGTCTGTCTTCTTCCTGCTCGCGCGGTTAGGTTCTAGGCCACATTTCGTCCCACGACAGACAAGGTGATTCTCGGATGCACACCTCTCGTTCCCTCCGCGGGCTCGTCGTGGCCGGCTCGATGGCGCTCGCCGCCACGACGCTGTCCGCGACCGCCGCCGTCCCCGCGACCGTACTGGGTTCCTCGCCCCAGGTCTCCGCCTGCAAGGACGGTGCCGCCGGCTCGGCGGCCAACGCCCGTGTGCGCAAGGGCTCCAAGCAGGTCGAGCCCAAGCTGTTCGCGGGCAGCGGCGACCAGTACGCCAAGCTCGACAACGCCCCGACCCTCGCGGGCGGTTCGGTCACGGTCCCGACCTACTTCCACGTGGTGCTCCCCGCCGCCGAGGCCACCAACGGCACCGCCGCCGAGGACCGCCTCCGCAGCCTGGTCACCGCGCAGATGGACGTGCTCAACAACTCCTACGCCGGCGGCTCGCTGACCTCGGGCTCGGCCGCGACGCCGTTCAGCTACACCCTGTCGGGCGTCGACTTCTCCTACAACGACGCGTGGTACACCGTCGTCCCGGGCAACGTCGAGAAGGAGATGAAGGCCGCCACGCGTGTCGGCGGCAAGGAGACCCTCAACGTGTGGACCGCCAACATCGGCGACGGCCTGCTCGGCTGGGCGACCTTCCCCACCAAGAGGCTGAGCTCCGACGACGGCGTGGTCATCCTCGACGAGTCGATGCCGGGCGGCACGGCCGGCAAGTACTCCGAGGGCGACACGCTCACCCACGAGGTGGGTCACTGGCTGGCGCTCTACCACACCTTCCAGGGCGGCTGCCGGGGCCAGGGCGACCAGGTCGCCGACACCCCGGCCGAGGCGCAGGCCCAGTTCGACTGCCCCACCGGCGCCGACACCTGCACCGCCCCCGGCATGGACCCGATCCACAACTTCATGGACTACACGCAGGACTCCTGCATGTACCAGTTCACCGCCGGCCAGGCCGCTCGCATGAGCGACGCCTGGACGCAGTACCGCGCCGGCTGACCGCAGCGCACCTGCACCACACCCGGACGCCGGGTCGGGCCCCCGCCCGGCCCGGCGTCCGTGCGTCAGAACGCGTAGTCGAAGGCCTCGAGGTCGGCGGCGTACACCTCGGCGACCCTGTCGCGGGCCGCGGCCGAGTAGTAGTCGCGATAGCTGCCGTGCGGTGACTTGTTGCGGTGGGGGATGCGCGTCGGCTCGGACCCGAGGTGGCGCTCCACCTGCTGCAGGTCCTCGGCGAAGGTCTCGGTCCGCCCCACGAAGTCGACCTCGCGACCGGGCGCGCGGAGGTAGTCGACCTGCGGTCGGCCCACCCGTGGCAGCTCCTCGGTGCCGCGGAGCACGAACTCCTCGAAGCCGGTGTACGCCGCCGCCGCGCGCCACATGTCGTTGCCGCGCATCTTCTCCGCGTCCGCTCCCTGCGGGCGTCCGCTCGAGGGGCCCCACTCGCGGTCCCAGTCCTGGATCATCGACCACCACGACACCATCCGGGCCCACGGGTTGCGCACGAACGCGAAGGACCAGTAGTCGGCCACGTGCGGCTCGGCGCGCAGGATCCGCTCGTAGGGCGCGTGACGCCCGAGCGGCGGCCGCACCCCGGGCGCCTTGCTCCGCGCGTCGGGGCAGGCGCGCTCGAACGCCACACCGACCGAGACGCCGCCGGTCTTCGGCACGTGCACGAAGAGTGCGCGCCGGGCGTCGGAGATGAGCACGGGCGCGAGGCTAGCCCACGCGGCGGTGCGCGCCTGATCCGATGGGGGATGATCGGGGCGTGATGACGTTCTTCGACCGGGGCCCCGGGCGCGACTTCGTCCTCCTCGCGCTGCCGAAGACCGCCAGCACGACGCTCGAGCGGGCGCTCGCGCCCCACGCCACCGAGGTCGTCAGCTCACCCCCGGGCCGCAAGCACCTGCCCGCGCGCGCCTTCGTGCACACCGTCGCGCCCGAGCTCGCCCGTCAGGGCCGTGGGCGCGACACCTACGAGCTGGTCACGATGTTCCGGGAGCCGATCGAGTGGCTGGAGTCGTGGTGGCGCTACCGCTCCCGCGACGACAGCCGCCAGTCCACCGCGGACATGTCGTTCGAGGAGTTCGCCCTGCACTACCTCGCGGGCCACGACGACGCCCCGGTCCCGAAGGGTCGCCCGGCCAGGTTCGTCCAGGCGCGGGGAGTGGTGGCGGTGGACCGCATCTTCAGCGTCGACCGCCCGGACGTCTGGTCGGTGTGGTTCGCCGAGCGACTCGGCGCGCCGCTGGTCTTCGAGCGACGCAACGCCTCCGACGCGGCTCGCGGCGAGCTCTCCTTCGCGACCCGGGAGGCACTGGCCGCGCACTTCGTGCCGGAGTACGACGTGTGGCAGCGGCTCGCCGCCACGGGGGAGTGGGCCGACGCGCGCGGGACGGCCCTGGCGGCCCAGCCTCCGGTGGGCCAGCCGGATCAGTAGGTGTAGCCGAAGAGCTCGATGTCCTCGGCGTAGACCTCCTCGACCCTGCGACGCGTCTCGTCGGTGTAGTAGTCGTGGTAGGTGCCGTGGCGTGACTTGTTCTTGTGCGGCGGCGTGGTGGGCTCGAGCCCCAGGTGCACCTGCACGCGCTGCAGGTCCTCCACGAAGTTCTCGGTGCGGCCGATGAAGTCGACCTCCCGCCCGTGCTTGGGGGCGCGGAGGTAGGTGATCTGCGGGGTGCCCACGCGGGGGAGCTCCTCGGTGCCGCGCAGCACGAACTCCTCGAACCCGGAGTAGGCGGCCGCGGCGCGCCACATGTCGTTGCCGTCGCGCATCGAGCCGTGCTTGACGTCCTGCGGCTTGCCGCTGGCGGGGCCGTGACGCCGGTCCCACGCCGAGATCATGGAGTACCACGAGACCATCCGCGCCCACGGGTTGCGCACGAACCCGAAGGCCCAGTAGTCCACGACCTGCGGCTCGTGCTTGATGATCTTGCCCAGGGTGGCGTGCCGGCCGATCGGCGTACGCGCCTTGCGAGCGTCGGGGCAGGCCTCCTTCACCGTCTCCTCGACCGAGACACCACCGGTCTTGGGGACGTGGACGAAGAGCACCTGCCGGGAGTCGCTGATGAGCACGCGCCGAGGCTATCCCACGCACCACCCGCACCAGACCCGCGCCCGAGCCGGCCCACAGGGCCTCCAGGTGGTCCAGACCAGTGGCGCGGAATCCCGGTGTGAAACCGCAGGAACTCTCAAGAAGGGCTGTTATGCCCGTGGTTCAACAGATGAACGCCGTAGCGTCACCAGAGTCATCGTGGGGATGGCGTCAACCAGTCAGCGAGCCGTGGGGGTTCAGCATGTCGCAGGTCATCAATCGCCGCACCGTGGTGCGGGGCGCAGCGTGGAGCATCCCGGTCGTCGCGGTGGCGGCCAACGCGCCTGCTTTCGCAGCCTCGACCGACGCGCCCGTCATCTCGTCCATCTCGGTGACCTGCCGCACCACCGGCCAAGGCAACGGCAACTGCCAGGGCTACCGGCTCGCGCTCGCCTTCCAGGTTCAGGGAACCTACAGCTGGTCGATCAACATCACCGCCGCGCAGATCGTCACCGACACCGGCGTGACCCAGTCGATCAACAGCCCGGTGTTCCCCGTGACGATCAGCGCGCTGAACCCGACCATCCCGAACCTGTGGTTCTGCTCGGCGTCGAGCCCGAGCAAGATGGATCTTCGGATCACCTACACGGCGACCCGCACTGACGCTCAGGCGCCGCCGGCAAGCACGATCAGCTACCCGAGCGCGACGACCTTCGTCACGTTTGACGGCATCCCTGGTTGCTGACGGGGGCATTCTTCGGACCCCCTGGCTCAGCGCTCAGGCCTCGAGCGGCCAGCCCCGCTGGGCCCACGCGCCGGTGCCGCCTGCCACGTTGATCGCAGCGAGGCCCTGGGCGCGCAGGTGGTCGACCACCTGCCGGCTGCGACCGCCCGCCTGGCAGATCACGAAGATCGGCTGGTCCTTCGGCAGCTCGGCGACCCTGCCGGGCACGTCGTTCATCGGGATGTGCACGGCGCCGGGCACGCGCCCGCCGGCCACCTCGTCGGACTCGCGGACGTCGACGACGTAGGCCCCCTGGCTGTGGGCCGCGGCGAACTCGTCGAGGCCGACCTCGTCCTGGGGCCCGTTGGCAGCTGCCTCCTGCGCGGCCGCGACCTCCTGCCGTACGGCGTCCATGTCGAGCCCGCGCGCCTGCGCGATCACGTCCGACAGCGCCTGGGCCGGCAGCGCGCCGGCCTGGTTGAAGAGCAGGATCCCGTCGCGGAAGAGCATCAGGGTCGGGATCGAGGTGATCGCGGCCATCTGGGCCAGCTGCTGCTCGGCCTCGGTGTCGACCTTGCCGAAGACGATGTCGGGGTTGGCCTGCGACGCCTTCTCGAAGATCGGGGCGAACTGGCGGCACGGGCCGCACCAGGCAGCCCAGAAGTCGATCAGGACGATGCCGTCGCCGCTCACGGTCTGCTCGAAGTCGGCCAGGGTCAGCTCGCGGGTGCTCATGGCCCCACCATGCCACGGGCGCCGCGGCGACTCACGTCGGCGACGGCCCTGCTCACCAGCCGCGGGCGCGCCACTCCGGCAGCGAGGCCCGCTCGGCGCCGAGCGTCGAGTCGTTGCCGTGACCGGGGTAGAACCACGTCGCGTCGGGCAGGCGGTCGAACACCTTCGCCTCCAGGTCGTCCATCAACGAGGTGAAGTCGGCCGGGCTGGTGGTGCGTCCCGGCCCGCCGGGGAAGAGCGAGTCGCCGGTGAACAGGTGCGGGTGCTCGGAGACCGACGGGTCGTCGAGCAGGAGCGCGATCGAGCCGGGCGTGTGCCCCGTGAGTCGTACGACGCCGAGCTCGCACGTGCCCACGGCGACGGTGTCGCCGTCGCCGACCCGGCGGGCGACCGCCACGCCCGTCTGCTCCTCGATCGCGTCCGCGTCCGGCTCGCCCGCGACCACGCTCGCGCCGGGGTGGGCGGCGACGACCGCGGCGAGGGCGCGGTGGTGGTCCCAGTGCTGGTGCGTGGTGACCACGGCCGACAGCGTCCGGTCGCCGATCAGCTCCAGCAACCGCTCGGGCTCGGCGGCGGCGTCGACGAGCACGAGCTCGTCGGCCTCGCTGCAGTGCAGGAGGTAGCAGTTGTTGGACATGTCGGGATCCACCGCGACCTTGGTGACCGTCAGGCACCCGAGCCTCCGCACGTCAGGAGCGCCGCCGGGGGAGACCTCTCCGGTGTAGCTGTCGGGCTGCTGCTCGTTCACCATGACTCCACCTCCGGGAGATCGGTCGTGTCGGACGTGAGGCCCGCGCCCGTGCCGCGGCCGGTCAGCCACCAGCCCAGGTCGGCCGAGGTGCCGGAGACGGTCGGGCCGCCCTCCCCGTCGCCGTAGTGCCAGGTGCGGTCGAGGTCGGTGGGCCGCGCGCTGAAGGGCTGCGGGTAGGGACGCTTCGTCATCGAGTCGAGCAGGAGCACGCGGAACGCCTCGGGCCAGTCGCCCGCGGCGTAGCCCGCGCCGAGGTCGGCATGGTGGATCTCGACCTCGCGCACGCGCATGAGGGGCACGCTGACGAGCGCGAAGTCCGGGCCGCCCGGCGTGCGCTCGAACCGGCCGTCCCAGTCGTCCTCGTGCATCGCGGCCAGGGCCCGCTCGAAGTGGGCGGTCGCGCCCAGGAAGCGCTCGCGGAGGTCGGCCGGGTCGTCGGCGGCGAGCTCGGCGATGTCGGCGTCGCGGGCCTCGGGGGAGGCGTACATCGGCTGCGGCTGGTGCACGTGCGCCCCGTGCAGGACGCCGGCCAGGCCCTCGGCGTTGAGCGCGAGGTGCGCCACGACGTGGGCCCGGGTCCACCCCGGGAGGAGGGAGGGCTCGCCCCACTCGGGCCCGGCGAGGGCGTCGACGGTGCGGACCAGCGCCCGGTCGGCACCTGCGATGAGGTCGGCGGCGCGGGCCGCGGAGTCGGTCACGCGTCCCATCGTGCCACCTCGGCGGGGTCCACCCCCGTGGGTGGACGATGGGCCCGTTGTCGGTGGTGGGTCATAGTGTGGAGCGGTGCGTCGTCTTGACCGCGACGACCGACCGGGACGAACATGTGTTCGACTCCCCAGACCTCTCCAGACCTTCTCCCACACCTTCCTGCGACAGGACCGACGAGGACCACAGTGGCCGACCAGCTGATCATCCGGGGCGCGCGCGAGCACAACCTCAAGGACGTCTCGCTCGACCTGCCGCGCGACTCCCTCATCGTGTTCACCGGCCTGTCCGGGTCGGGCAAGTCCAGCCTCGCCTTCGACACCATCTTCGCCGAGGGCCAGCGTCGCTACGTCGAGTCGCTGTCGGCCTACGCGCGCCAGTTCCTCGGGCAGATGGACAAGCCCGACGTCGACTTCATCGAGGGCCTGAGCCCCGCGGTCAGCATCGACCAGAAGTCCACCTCGAAGAACCCGCGCTCGACCGTCGGAACGATCACCGAGGTCTACGACTACCTCCGCCTGCTCTACGCCCGCGCCGGGCGTGCGCACTGCCCCACCTGTGGTGCGCCGATCGAGCGCCAGACCCCGCAGCAGATCGTCGACCGGATCCTCGCGCTGGAGGAGGGGCGACGCTTCCAGGTGCTCGCGCCGGTCATCCGCGGTCGCAAGGGAGAATACGTCGAGCTCTTCCGCCAGCTGCAGCAGCAGGGCTTCAGCCGTGCGCGGGTCGACGGCGAGACCCACTCGCTCGACGAGCCGCCGACGCTCGACAAGAAGCTCAAGCACACGATCGAGGTCGTGGTCGACCGCCTCGCGGTCAAGGAGTCGTCCAAGCGTCGCCTCACCGACTCGGTCGAGACGGCGCTGGGCCTGGCCGGCGGGCTCGTGGTCTTCGACTTCGTCGACCTCGACGCCAAGGACCCGGGCCGGGAGATGAAGTTCTCCGAGAAGATGGCGTGCCCCAACGACCACACCATCGACACCGACGACCTCGAGCCCCGCTCGTTCTCCTTCAACTCCCCGTTCGGTGCCTGCACCGTGTGCTCGGGTCTCGGCACCAAGATGGAGGTCGACCCCGAGCTCGTCGTCCCCGACCCCGGCGCCACGCTGGGTGAGGGCGCGATCGCGCCGTGGAGCGGGGCCCACGTCGCCGACTACTTCCTCCGCCTGGTCAACGCGCTGGGCGAGGAGCTCGGCTTCGACCTCAACACCCCGTGGGACCAGCTGACCCCCAAGGCGCGCACCTCGCTGCTCGAGGGCCACAAGACCAAGGTCCACGTCGTCACGAAGAACCGTTACGGCCGCCAGCGTGCCTACTACGCCGCCTTCGAGGGCGTCCGCCCCTACGTCGAGCGGCGCCACCGCGAGGCCGAGTCCGACACCAGCCGCGAGCGCTTCGAGGGCTTCATGCGCGAGGTGCCGTGCCCGGCCTGCCAGGGCACGCGGCTCAAGCCGGTGTCGGTGTCGGTCACCCTGGGCGCCAAGGACGAGGGCGGCAAGAACATCGCCGAGGTGTGCGCGCTGCCGATCAACGAGGCCGCCCACTACCTGCGCACCGTCGACCTCTCCGTGCGCGAGCGCCAGATCGGCGAGCGCGTGCTCAAGGAGATCCAGGAGCGCCTGCAGTTCCTGCTCGACGTCGGCCTCGACTACCTCTCCCTCGACCGGCCCAGCGGGTCGCTGTCCGGTGGCGAGGCCCAGCGCATCCGCCTCGCGACCCAGATCGGCGCCGGCCTCGTCGGCGTCCTCTACGTCCTCGACGAGCCGTCCATCGGCCTGCACCAGCGCGACAACAAGCGCCTCATCGAGACCCTGCTGCGCCTCAAGGACCTCGGCAACACCCTCATCGTCGTCGAGCACGACGAGGACACCGTTCGGGTGGCCGACTGGGTCGTCGACATCGGCCCGGGCGCGGGCGAGCACGGTGGTCAGGTCGTCCACTCAGGCTCGGTCGAGGACCTGCTCACCCACCCCGACTCGATGACCGGCCAGTACCTCTCGGGCCGTCGCGAGATCCCCGTCCCCGCCGTGCGCCGCCCGCGCACCGTGGGCCGCGAGCTCGTCGTCCACGGCGCCCGCGAGCACAACCTGCAGAACGTCGACGTGAGCTTCCCCCTCGGCGTCTTCACCGCGGTCACCGGCGTGTCCGGGTCGGGCAAGTCGACCCTGGTCAACGACATCCTCTACACCTCGCTGGCCAAGCAGATCTACAACGCCCGCACGGTGCCCGGGCGCCACACGAAGATCAGCGGCCTCGAGCACGTCGACAAGGTGATCCACGTCGACCAGTCGCCGATCGGTCGCACGCCGCGGTCCAACCCGGCGACCTACACCGGCGTCTTCGACCACGTGCGCAAGCTCTTCGCCTCCACCCCGGAGGCCAAGATGCGGGGCTACCTCCAGGGCCGCTTCTCGTTCAACGTCAAGGGCGGCCGCTGCGAGGCGTGCTCCGGCGACGGCACGATCAAGATCGAGATGAACTTCCTGCCGGACGTCTACGTCCCCTGCGAGGTCTGCCACGGCGCGCGCTACAACCGCGAGACGCTCGAGGTCCACTACAAGGGCAAGACCATCGCCGAGGTCCTCGACATGCCCATCGAGGAGGCGGCCGACTTCTTCGCCGCCGTCCCCGCGATCGCGCGCCACATGAACACGCTGCAGGAGGTCGGCCTCGGCTACGTCCGTCTCGGGCAGCCCGCGACGACGCTGTCGGGCGGCGAGGCGCAGCGCGTCAAGCTCGCCAGCGAGCTGCAGAAGCGCTCCACGGGCCGCACGGTCTACGTCCTCGACGAGCCCACCACCGGCCTGCACTTCGAGGACATCCGCAAGCTCCTGCACGTGCTCTCCGGCCTGGTCGACAAGGGCAACACGGTCCTGGTGATCGAGCACAACCTCGACGTGATCAAGACCGCCGACTGGCTCATCGACATGGGTCCCGAGGGTGGGTCGCGCGGCGGCACCGTGGTCGCCGAGGGCACGCCCGAGGAGGTCGCCGCGGTCGAGGCCAGCCACACCGGGTTCTTCCTCAAGCCCATCCTGGAGGGGCGTGGGGCCAAGCAGCCCGGTCGGCCGCGTCGGGCGGCTGCGGCAGCGGAGCCCGCGAGCCGCCGGACCACGACCAAGAAGGCCGCTGCGAAGAAGGCCCCGGCCAAGAAGGCTGCGGCCAAGAGCGCTGCGGCCAAGAAGGCGCCTGCGCGCAAGACGTCGTAGTCACAGGGTGCTCACAGGTGGGCTGGCTAGGGTCGGCGCATGACCGCGATCAACAGACGTCGTGCCCTCTCCGGTTCCGCTGCCGTCGCCGTCGGCGTACCGATCCTCGCCGCCTGCGGCAACGGCTCGGCGTCGACCGGCTCGACCGGTGCGGACGGCTCGGGGAGCTCGCCGAGCGGGAGCGGTGGCGCCGCGGGCGAGACGCTGGCCACCGCCGCCGACGTGCCCGTCGGCGGGTGCTTCGTGGTGTCGGGGGCCAAGGTCGTGGTGACGCAGCCGAGCGCGGGTGACTTCAAGGCGTTCACCGCGGTGTGCACCCACCAGGGCTGCCTCGTGGAGACCAGCTCGGAGGGCGACATCCCCTGTCCGTGCCACGGCAGCAAGTTCTCCCTCGACGACGGGTCCCCGATCTCGGGCCCGGCGAGTGCGCCCCTCGCGGCGGTCGACATCACCGTCGACGGGGACACCATCACCCGGGCCTGACCGGGTGGCCCGCGCTGTCGGGGCTCGCCCGTAGGGTTGGCGGGTGGCCAGCCCGAGCTCCTATCGACCCGCTCCGGGGTCGATCCCCACCCGGCCCGGGGTCTACCGCTTCCGCGACGCCAAGGGCCGCGTGATCTACGTCGGCAAGGCCAAGAGCCTGCGGGCACGCCTGTCGTCGTACTTCCAGGACATCTCCAACCTCCACCCCCGCACCGCGTCGATGGTCACGACGGGTGCGAGCGTCGAGTGGACGGTCGTCGACACCGAGGTCGAGGCGCTGCAGCTGGAGTACAGCTGGATCAAGGAGTTCGACCCGCGGTTCAACGTGAAGTACCGCGACGACAAGTCCTACCCCTGGCTCGCGGTCACCGTGGGCGAGGAGTTCCCGCGCGTCATGGTCGGGCGCGGGGCCAAGCGCAAGGGCACCCGCTACTTCGGCCCCTACAGCCACGTCTGGGCGATCCGCGAGACCGTCGACCTGCTGCTGCGGGTCTTCCCGATGCGCTCGTGCAGCAACGGCGTCTTCAAGCGCTCGGCGCAGATCGGTCGCCCGTGCCTGCTCGGCTACATCGACAAGTGCTCCGCGCCGTGCGTGGGCTCGGTGACGCCGGAGCAGCACCGCGCGATCGTCGACGACTTCTGCGACTTCATGGCCGGCAGCACGACGGCGTTCACGAAGCGTCTCGAGCGTGAGATGTACGCCGCCTCCGAGGCGCTCGACTTCGAGAAGGCCGCGCGGCTGCGCGACGACCTCGGCGCGCTCAACCGGGCCCTGGAGAAGCAGGCGGTCGTGCTCGGTGACGGCACCGACGCCGACGTGATCGCGCTCGCCGAGGACCCGCTCGAGGTGGCCGTGCAGATCTTCTACGTGCGCGGGGGGCGCATCCGCGGCCAGCGCGGCTGGGTCGCCGACCGCACCGACGAGGGCGGCACTCCCGAGCTGGTGCAGGACTTCCTGCTCCAGCTCTACGGCGGGGTCGGCGTCGACGATGGTGCCGGCGACACGATCCCGCGCGAGGTGCTCGTCCCGGCGCTGCCGCCCGACCACGGCGTCATGGAGGAGCTGCTGAGCGAGCGGCGCGGCAGCAAGGTCGCGATCCGGGTGCCGCAGCGCGGCGACAAGCGCGACCTCCAGCAGACGGTCGCCACCAACGCGGCGCAGGCGCTCGCGCTCCACAAGACCAAGCGAGCCAGCGACCTCACCACCCGCAACCGTGCGCTCGAGGAGATCCAGCAGGCGCTGTCGCTCGACGAGGTGCCGCTGCGCATCGAGTGCTACGACGTCTCCAACCTCCAGGGCACCGAGGTCGTCGCGTCGATGGTCGTCTTCGAGGACGGGCTGTCACGCAAGTCCGAATACCGCCGCTTCGTGATCCGGGGCGTCGACGGCCAGAACGACGTCGCGTCCATGCACGAGGTGATCACCCGGCGCTTCAAGCGCTTGTTGGATGAGCAGGCGCGCGGTGAGCTTCAAGATGCTCCTCGGGCGGCGCCGGCGGGCTCGGATGCTTCGCAGGCTCAGCAGCCCGACCCGCAGGCGCCCCTCCTCGTCGACCCCGAGACCGGACGACCGCGCAAGTTCGCCTACGCGCCGTCCCTCGTCGTCGTCGACGGCGGCCCCCCGCAGGTCGCCGCTGCCCAGCAGGCGCTGGCCGAGCTCGGGATCAACGACATCCCGGTCTGCGGGCTGGCCAAGCGGCTCGAGGAGGTCTGGCTGCCGGCCGAGGAGGATCCGGTGATCATGGCCCGCACCAGCGAGGGCCTCTACCTGCTCCAGCGCATCCGCGACGAGGCACACCGCTTCGCCATCAACCACCACCGCAGCCGACGCTCGAAGTCGATGGTCGAGAGCCTCCTCGACGACGTCCCCGGTCTCGGCGAGGTGCGACGCAAGACCCTGCTCAAGCACTTCGGCTCGCTCAAGAAGCTGCGCGAGGCCGACGTCGATCAGATCGCGCTGGTGCCCGGCATCGGACCGCGCACGGCCGGCTCCATCAAGGACGCGGTCGCGAAGGCCGACGCGACCCGCAAGACTGCGGGCAGCGCACCGGCGGTCAACACCGCCACCGGCGAGCTCATCGAGGAGGACTAGGCATGGTCGAGGCGACACCCGGCGAGCTGGTCATCGTCACCGGCATGACCGGGGCGGGCCGGAGCACGGCCGCCAAGGAGCTGGAGGACCTCGGCTACTTCGTGGTCGACAACCTCCCGCCGACGCTCGTGCGCGACGTCGTCCGCCTCGTCGACGACAGCCGCGGCATCGACCAGCCGATCGCGGTGGTGGTCGACGTCAGGTCCGGCTCGTTCTTCGACTCGCTGCAGGCCAACCGCCACCAGCAGGTCACCGGGCGGCCGACGACGCTGCTCTTCCTTGAGGCCACCGACGACGTGCTGGTGCGCCGCCAGGAGGCGGCCCGCCGCCCGCACCCGCTCCAGGGCGGTGGTCGCCTGCTCCACGGTCTGCAGCGCGAGCGCGAGGCCATGGCCGACATCCGCGGCGACTCCGACGTGCTGCTCGACACCTCCAACTTCAACGTGCACCAGCTGCAGGACCGCATCACCGAGCTGTTCGGCACCGCCGCCACGACCCGGCTCAAGATGACGGTCATCAGCTTCGGCTTCAAGTACGGCATCCCCGTCGACGCCGACTGGGTGGCCGACATGCGCTTCCTGCCCAACCCTCACTGGGTCCCCGAGCTGCGGCCGCAGAACGGGCGCGACCCCGACGTGTCCGCCTACGTGCTCTCCCAGCCGGGTGCGGGGGAGTTCCTCGAGCAGTACCTCCCGGTCCTGGGCACCGTCGCCGAGGGATACCTCCGCGAGGGCAAGCGGTTCATGCAGGTCGCCGTCGGGTGCACGGGCGGCAAGCACCGCAGCGTGGCCATGACCGAGCAGATCGCGACCCGGATGCGTGCCGCGGGCTACGACGTGAGCACGGCCCACCGCGACCTCGGCAGGGAGTGACGTGGCGCGCGACACTGCGCAGGCCGCCGTCGCGCTGGGAGGTGGGCACGGCCTGTTCGCCACCCTGTCAGCCCTGCGACGCCTCCACGCCGACCTGACGATCGACGACCTCACCGCCGTGGTCACCGTCGCCGACAACGGAGGCTCCTCCGGCCGGCTGCGCGGTGAGTTCGGCGTGCTGCCGCCGGGCGACCTGCGGATGGCCCTCGCCGCCCTGTGCGGGGACGACGAGTGGGGCCGCACCTGGGCCGACGTGCTCCAGCACCGCTTCGCCGGCGAGGGCGAGATGAACGGCCACGTCGTGGGCAACCTGCTGATCGTCGGCCTCTGGGAGCTGATGGGCGAGCCCGTGCGTGCCCTCGACTGGGTCGGTCGTCTTCTCGGCGCGCACGGCCGGGTGCTGCCGATGGCAACGACGCCGATGGACATCACGGCTCGCGTGCGTGGCGCGGACCCCGCCGACCCGGGCGCGGTGAGCGTCGTACGCGGTCAGGTCGAGGTCGCGACCGCCGCGGGTCGCATCGAGTCGGTCGCACTCGTGCCCGAGGACCCGCAGGCCTGCGCCGAGGCGGTCGAGGCGGTCATGGCCGCGGAGTGGGTCGTGCTGGGGCCGGGGTCGTGGTTCAGCTCGGTGATCCCGCACCTGATGGTGCCCGGCCTGCGGACCGCGCTGGCCGAGACGAGCGGGCGACTGGTCGTGGTGCTCAACCTCGAGGCGCAGGCAGGGGAGACCACCGGCTTCGGGGCCGCGGAGCACCTCGCCGCCCTGTTCGAGCACGCCCCAGACCTGCGTGTGCACGCGGTGCTGGTGGACCCCACGGCCCTGGGTGACGACCACCTGGAGGTGGAGCGGCTCGTCGCCGCCCGCGGCGGCCGGCTGGTGGTCGCGGACGTCGCAGCCCCGGGCGAGCCCCGCCACGACCCGGACCTCCTCGCCGCCGCGTTCCGGCGCATCGTCGACGAGGGCTGACCCCGTCCGACCCGGTGGGCGGCAGGACTGCGAGGGTCGTTGACCAGCATGGCAGGATTCGGCCCATGGCTATGACGGCGCAGGTGAAGGCAGAGCTTGCCTCCACCCAGATCACCAAGACCTGCTGCCGCAAGGCCGAGGTCGCCTCGATGCTGCGCTTCGCAGGCGGTCTCCACATCGTCAGCGGACGCATCGTGGTGGAGGCCGAGCTCGACACCGGCGCCGCCGCCCGCCGGCTCCGCACCGACATCGCGGAGGTCTACGGACACCCCTCCGACGTCGTGATGGTGCAGGGCAACGGCATCCGCAAGGGCAGCCGCTACATCGTCCGCGTCACCAAGGACGGCGAGGCGCTCGCCCGCCAGACCGGCCTGCTCGACCAGCGGGGGAGGCCCGTGCGCGGCCTTCCGCCCGCTGTCGTCAGCGGTGGTGGCTGCGACGCCGTCGCCGCGTGGCGTGGGGCCTTCCTCGCGCACGGCTCGCTGACCGAGCCCGGTCGCTCGTCCTCGCTGGAGATCACCTGCCCCGGACCCGAGGCCGCGCTCGCGATCGTCGGCGTCGCCCGGCGCCTGGGCATCTCGGCCAAGGCGCGCGAGGTGCGCGGGGTCGACCGCGTCGTCATCCGTGACGGCGACGCCATCGGCGCGCTGCTCACCCGGCTCGGGGCCCACGAGTCGCTGATGGCGTGGGAGGAGCGGCGGATGCGTCGCGAGGTCCGGGCCACGGCCAACCGGCTGGCCAACTTCGACGACGCCAACCTGCGCCGATCCGCTCGGGCCGCGGTGGCCGCAGGCGCACGGGTCGAGCGCGCGCTGGAGATCCTCGCCGAGGAGATCCCCGACCACCTGCGCCAGGCCGGGCACCTGCGCCTGGAGCACAAGCAGGCCTCGCTGGAGGAGCTCGGGCAGCTCCACGACCCGGTGCTCACCAAGGACGCGATCGCCGGCCGGATCCGCCGGTTGCTCGCGATGGCCGACAAGCGCGCCGAGGAGCTGGGCATCCCCGACACCGAGGCCTCGCTCACCCCGGAGATGCTGGCCGAGGACGGCTGACCCCAGCCGGGTTGGATCGATCCAAAGTTACCTGTCCGTACCGCGGTCGACCGCGCTCCTGCGCGCCGACGCGACCCGATAGGGTCGGTGATGCTGGTCACCGAAGGCCAGTGCTGTCGACGGGGTCACCGAAGGCCCCGCTCTGGCCCCGTTCTAGGAGGCACTCACCATGACCGTCCGCGTAGGCATCAACGGCTTCGGCCGCATCGGCCGCAACTTCTTCCGCGCCGTCCGCGCCTCGGGCGCCGACATCGAGATCGTCGGCGTCAACGACCTCACCGACAACGCCTCGCTCGCCAACCTGCTCAAGTTCGACTCGATCCTGGGCCGGCTCGACGCCGACGTCTCCAGCGACGAGTCGTCGATCAAGGTGGGCGACCAGACCATCGCCGCGTTCGCCGAGCGTGACCCCGCCGCCCTCAAGTGGGGCGAGCTGGGCGTCGACGTCGTCGTCGAGTCCACCGGCTTCTTCACCGACGCCACCAAGGCCCGCGCCCACGTCGAGGCGGGCGCCAAGAAGGTCATCATCTCCGCGCCGGCCTCCAACGAGGACATCACGATCGTGATGGGTGTCAACCACGAGCTCTACGACCCCAGCGCGCACACGGTCATCTCCAACGCGTCGTGCACGACCAACTGCCTGGCGCCGATGGCCAAGGCCCTCAACGACGGCCTCGGCATCACCAAGGGCCTGATGACGACCATCCACGCCTACACCGCCGACCAGAACCTGCAGGACAACATCCACAAGGACCCGCGTCGCGCCCGCGCGGCCGCGCTCAACATGGTGCCGACCTCGACCGGTGCGGCCAAGGCCATCGGCCTGGTGCTGCCCGAGCTCAAGGGCAAGCTCGACGGCTACGCCATGCGCGTCCCGGTGCCGACCGGCTCGGCCACCGACCTCACCTTCGAGGCGGGTCGCGAGACGTCGGTCGACGAGGTCAACGAGATCGTCCGGGCGGCGGCCGACGGGCGCTACCTGAAGTACTCCACCGACCCGCTGGTCTCCACCGACATCGTGACCGACCCGGCGTCCTGCATCTTCGACGCCCCGCTCACCAAGGTGATCGGCAACCAGGTCAAGGTGCTCGGCTGGTACGACAACGAGTGGGGCTACTCCAACCGCCTCGCCGACCTGATCAACCACGTCGGCTCGACGCTCTGAGCTCGATGTCCGACCACACTGCAGGCATCGCGTCGCTCGGTGACCTGAAGGGCAAGCGCGTCCTGGTCCGCTCGGACCTCAACGTGCCCCTGGACGGCACCACCATCACCGACGACGGCCGGATCCGTGCGAGCGTGCCGACCATCAAGGAGCTCTCCGACGCGGGAGCCCGGGTGGTCGTCACCGCTCACCTGGGTCGTCCCAAGGGCGAGCCGGACCCGGCGTACTCGCTCGAGCCGGTCGTGGGTCGGCTCTCCGAGCTGCTCGGCCGCCCGGTGGCGTTCGCCACCGACACCGTCGGTGCGAGCGCGACCGAGACCGTGGCCGGTCTCCAGGACGGCGACGTCGCCGTCCTGGAGAACGTCCGGTTAAACGACGGTGAGACCAGCAAGGACGACGAGGTCCGCGGCGCGTTCGCCGACCAGCTCGCGCAGCTGGCCGATGCGTTCGTCTCCGACGGCTTCGGCGTCGTGCACCGCAAGCAGGCCAGCGTGTACGACGTCGCGCTGCGCCTGCCCTCGGCGATGGGCGGTCTGGTCGCGGCCGAGGTCGACGTCCTGCGCCGGCTCACCGAGCACCCGGAGCGCCCCTACGTCGTCGTGCTCGGCGGCTCCAAGGTCTCCGACAAGCTCGGCGTGATCGACAACCTCATCGACAAGGCCGACAAGCTGCTCATCGGCGGCGGCATGGTCTTCACCTTCCTCAAGGCCCAGGGCCACGAGGTCGGCAAGAGCCTGCTCGAGGCCGACCAGCTCGACACCTGCACCCGTTACCTCGCCGAGGCCGCGGACCGCGGGGTGGAGATCCTGCTGCCGACCGACATCGTGGTCGACACCGCGTTCCCCTCGGGCGACCGCGAGCCCGAGCCCCGCGTCGTGCCTGCCTCCGAGATCCCCTCCGACGCCCTCGGCCTCGACATCGGCCCGGAGTCGGCTGCCGCCTTCGCGGCCGCGCTCGCGGACGCGAGGACCGTCTTCTGGAACGGCCCGATGGGCGTGTTCGAGGTCGACGCCTTCGCCGACGGCACCCGAGCCGTCGCGCAGGCGCTGACCGAGGTGGACGGGCTCTCCGTCGTCGGCGGGGGTGACTCGGCCGCGGCCGTGCGCACGCTCGGCTTCGACGAGGCCGCCTTCGGCCACATCTCCACCGGCGGTGGCGCGTCGCTGGAGTTCCTGGAGGGCAAGGAGCTCCCGGGCATCGCCGTACTCGAGAGGGACTGAACATCGTGGCTGGCACGTCGAAGACCACCCGGACCCCGCTGATGGCGGGCAACTGGAAGATGAACCTCACCCACCAGGAAGCGGTGGTGCTGGTCCAGAAGCTCGCCTGGACGCTGTCGGACAAGCGGCACGACTTCGGCAAGGTCGAGGTCGTCGTGGTGCCGCCGTTCACCGACATCCGCTCGGTACAGACGCTGGTCGACGGCGACCGGCTGTCGATCCGCTACGGCGCGCAGGACGTGTCGGAGCACGACAGCGGCGCCTACACCGGCGAGATCTCGGCGGGGATGCTCGCCAAGCTCGGCTGCTCCTACGTCGTGGTCGGGCACTCCGAGCGGCGCACGCACCACCAGGAGAGCGACGCGCTGGTCAACGCCAAGGCGCACCAGGCGCTCGCGGCCGGGATGACCCCGATCGTGTGCGTCGGTGAGGGCCTCGACGTACGCCAGGCGGGCGAGCACGTGCCGTTCACGCTCGCCCAGGTCGACGGCTCGCTCGCGGGGTTCACCGCCGAGCAGGTCGCCGGCCTGGTGGTCGCCTACGAGCCCGTGTGGGCCATCGGCACGGGCGAGGTCGCGACGCCCGACGACGCCCAGGAGGTCTG
Organism: Nocardioides sp. Soil774; assembly: GCF_001428125.1. Classification (GTDB taxonomy): domain Bacteria; phylum Actinomycetota; class Actinomycetes; order Propionibacteriales; family Nocardioidaceae; genus Nocardioides. The sequence continues at coordinate 45,838 of NZ_LMSM01000011.1, forward strand.
CGGGGCCGTCCGGGACCGGGTGCGCGAGGTGCACGGTGACGCGGCCGCCGACGGCCTCCGGATCCTCTACGGAGGCTCGGTCAAGGCGTCCAACGTGGGCGGCATCATGGAGAAGGCCGACGTCGACGGATGCCTCGTGGGCGGGGCCAGCCTGCAGGTCGACGAGTTCGGTGGCATCTGCCGGTTCTACGACATGCCGGTGCTGTGAGGGCGCTCACCGGTTCGACGTGGTCGTGACGTAGGCTTCCGCTCGTGATTCTGCTCTTCACCATCCTGCTCGTCGTTGCGAGCGCGATCATGATCCTGCTGGTGCTCCTCCACAAGGGCCGCGGTGGCGGCCTCTCCGACATGTTCGGTGGCGGTGTGTCCAGCAGCCTGGGGGGATCGTCGGTGGCCGAGCGCAACCTCGACCGCTTCACGGTCGGCGTCGGTGTCATCTGGTTTGCGTGCATCATCGCCCTGGGCCTGCTCAAGGCCTACTCGGGCAACTGAACCCCCAAGATCTTTCGAAGGAGTCGTCGTGGCTGGTGCTGGAAATGCGATCCGCGGTAGCCGAATCGGTGCCGGCCCCATGGGAGAGGCGGAGCGCGGCGAGGCCGCACCCCGCCAGACCGTCACCTACTTCTGCAGCCACGACCACCGCTCGGTGGTGACGTTCTCGATCGAGGCGTCCGTGCCCGACTCGTGGGACTGCCCCAAGTGCGGCCTGCCCGCCAGCCTCGACAGCGAGAACCCCCCGCCGGCGCCGAAGATCGAGCCCTACAAGACGCACCTGGCCTACGTGAAGGAGCGTCGCAGCGAGACCGAGGCGGCCGACATCCTCGACGAGGCCGTCGCCCTGCTCCGCAGCCGACGCAAGGCCGGCGAGATCATCTTCTGACCCCGAGACGGCACTTCGTGCCCGTCCTGCTCGCCGAGGCGGCACTTCGTGCCTGTCTGTAGTGCCGAGGCGGCACTTCGTGCCCGTCACGCGGAACCTGTGGATGACGTACGCCGCCCGGCGTGCGATCCGGGCACGGTGGGCGGATGCATGTCATGCCTGCGTGGTGTCGCGACGTCGAGTGCGTCGGACCGGATGCGCCGATCCCGGGTGACCGACCGTTCTCGGCCGACGAGGCGACGAGAGCAGGCGTCGACGCCAGCCTCCGCCGTCGGCTCGTTGAACGCGGCCTGCTCCGCCCCGTGCTGCGAGGGGTCTTCGTGGTGTCTCACGTCCCCGACTCGCTGCGCCTGCGCGTGGCCGCCCTCGAGCTGGTCGTTCCCGAGCACGCCGTCGTGGTGGACCGGACAGCTGCTTGGCTGCACGGTGTGGATGCGCTGCCGCGGTCGGCGATCCACCGCATGCCGCCACTCGACGTCTACAGCCAGGGTGCGAGCCGCTTGCGACGGCCGGGCCTTGCGAGTGGCACGCGTGAGCTGACGGTCCGCGACGTCGAGCGGCTCGGTCCCCTCACCGTGACCACGCCCCTGCGCACCGCCTGCGACCTGGGACGTCGGTTGTGGCGCTTCGACGCACTCTCCGCGATCGATGGCTTCCTGAGGCTCGGGCTGGATCATGACCTGCTGCTGTCGGAATCCGAGCGCTTCAAGGGACACCGGGGGATGCGCCAGCTGCGCCAGCTCGCGCCGCTGGGCGACCCGGGGGCGGAGTCGCCGCCGGAGAGTGCCCTGCGGCTGCACTGGTACGACGCCGACCTGCCGCAGCCGGAGACGCAGATCTGGGTGCACGACGACGACGGCCGGCCGACGTACCGGCTCGACATGGGGCACCGCGAGGCGCGCTACGGCGCCGAGTACTTCGGCGAGGAGTTCCACCCCGGGGCCGGCACCGAGCACGACGAGGAACGACTCACCTGGTTGCGCACCCGACGGGACTGGGCGATGGACGTCTTCGTGAAGACCGACGTCTACGGATCCGAGCTGACGGCGAGCGATCGGTTGCGAGTCGGGTTCGACCGGGCGGTCGCGCGGCCGGCTGTGACGTACGTCGATCTCGCCCGTCCCTGACGGGCACGAAGTGCCCGCTCGGGAGGCGGGACGGGCACGAAGTGCCCTCTCACGTGACGTTCAGAGGGCGGAGGCGGCGGCCTCGTCGAGCCACCAGACCGTCTCGTCGCCGCGTACGCCACGCGCGGGGGTCTCGAAGACCGAGCCCTCGTCGGCGAGGGCGCGTGCGACGGCCTCGGCCTTGCCTTCGCCGCTGGCGATGAACCACACCGCGCGGCAGCGCTCCATGGCCTCGAAGGTGAGGGTGACCCGGTCGGGCGGCGGCTTGGGGGAGTCGTGGACGGCCACGGCGATGGCGTCGCGAGCCTCGAGGGCCGGGTGGCCCGGGAACAGCGACGCACAGTGCCCGTCGGGCCCGACGCCGAGCATCAGCACCTCGAAGAAGCCGGCGCCGTGCTCGCGCAGCGCCTCGCTGTAGGCGGCGGCCGCGTCCTCGGCGCTGGCGACCTCGTCGCTGGCGGGCACCTCGTGGACGTTGGCGGGGTCGACGCCGACATGGTCGAGGAGGGCCTCGCGGGCCTGGAGGGCGTTGCGGTCGGGGTCGCCGGCCGGCACGAACCGCTCGTCGCCCCACCAGAAGACCACGCGCGACCAGTCGAGCGAGGAGTCCGCGGCGCGGCGGGCGAGCTCGCGGTGCAGCGCCCCGGCGATGCTCCCACCGGTGAGCCCGACCTGCGGGACCTCCCCGCGGGCCTGGGCCGCCTCGAGGCGCTCGAGCAGCGCGGAGGCCACGTCGCCGACGAGGAGGTCGGCGTCGTCGTGGCGCCGGACCTCGACGCCGCTCACTTCGCGCTCCTGAGCTTGACCAGGCGGGCGGCGACCGAGGCGTAGACGTCGTCCTCGTCGAGGCGGCGCAGCTCCTCGGCGAGCAGCGCCGGGACCTCACGACGCTTCAGCGCGACAGGCCGGTCGGGGCGGTGGGGGGAGGTGAACGTCGCCAGCCGGCCGTCGGCGCGGCTGATGCGGATAGGCCCCTCCTTGGTCTCCATGGTGACCTCGGTGATGCCGGGACCCTCCGAGCTGGCCCGGGTGACCTGCACCTTGAGCCGGTCGGCGAGCCACGCCGCGAGCAGGTCGGCGCTCGGGCTGACCCGCTCGGCGACGACCTTGACGCCGGTGACCTTGAGCGGGTGCTGGTCGAGCGCGGCCGCGAGCAGGGCGCGCCACGGGGTGAGGCGGGTCCAGCTCAGGTCGGTGTTGCCGGGGGCGTAGGACTGGCACTGCGTCAGCATCGCGGTGGCCCGCCCGCGCGAGACCGACGCGGAGTCGGTGATCCGGCGCTGGGCGAGCGAGCCCAGGGGGTCGGACGCAGGGTCGGCCGGTGCAGCGGTCGGCCACCAGATGGCGACGGGGGAGTCGGGCAGGAGCAGCGGCAGCACCACGGACTCGGCGTGCTTGACGACCTCGCCCTTGAGCCGGATGAGGGCGGTCTCACCGCCCCAGCCGTCGCCGCTGCCGACCTGCGCGTTGACCTGGGCGTGGCCGCGGGCGTCGCCCAGGATCACGCCGAGCACGCGGGAGGGGTGCTCGCGCGACGCCCGTTTGGCGGCGAGCATCGCCTCGGCGGCGTCCTCCTCGGGCGCGACGATGACGAGCGTCATCACCATGCCCATCGCGGGGCTGCCGGCGCGGGTGCGCGCCCGGACGAACTCCGCGGCGATCTTGGCCGAATTGGTGTCGGTGAGCTCGATCATCTAGGGCCTCCTCCAGGAGCGGCCGTCGCGGGCCAGCATCGCATCGGCGGACTTCGGGCCCCACGTCCCGGAGTCGTAGGGGTCGGGCTTGCCCTTCTTGGCCCAGTGGTCGATCACCGGGTCGAGCAGCTTCCAGGAGAGCTCGACCTCCTCGTGGCGCGGGAACAGCGGCGGGTCGCCGAGGAGCACGTCGAGGATGAGCCGCTCGTAGGCCTCGGCGCTGGCCTCGGTGAACGAGCCGCCGTAGGCGAAGTCCATGTTGACGTCGCGGATCTCCATGGCCGTGCCGGGCACCTTCGACCCGAACCGCATGGTCAGCCCCTCGTCGGGCTGGACGCGGATCACGAGCGCGTTCTGCGACAGGTCCTCGGTGGCGGTCTGGGTGAACGGCAGGTGCGGCGCACGCTTGAACACCACCGCGACCTCGGTGACCCGCCGGCCCAGGCGCTTGCCGGTGCGGAGGTAGAACGGGACGCCGGCCCAGCGGCGCGTGTCGACGTGCACGGTGATCGCGGCGTAGGTCTCGGTGGTGGAGGTCTTCTTGATCCCCTCCTCCTCGAGGAAGCCGATCACCTTCTCGCCACCCGCCCAGCCGGGGGAGTACTGGCCGCGGGCGGTGGTCGTGTCGAGGCGCGGCGGGAGCTGCGCGGAGGCCAGGACCTTCTGCTTCTCGATGCGCAGGCTCTCGGCGTCGAAGGCGATCGGCTCCTCCATCGCCACCAGCGCCATGAGCTGGAGCAGGTGGTTCTGGATGACGTCGCGGGCCGCGCCGATGCCGTCGTAGTAGCCGGCACGGCCGCCGATGCCGATGTCCTCGGCCATGGTGATCTGCACGTGGTCGACGTAGTTGGAGTTCCAGATCGGCTCGAACATGTTGTTGGCGAACCGCATGGCCAGGATGTTCTGCACCGTCTCCTTGCCGAGGTAGTGGTCGATGCGGAAGATCGAGCCCGAGGGGAAGACGCCGGCGAGGATCTCGTTGAGCTCGCGTGCCGACTCCAGGTCGTGGCCGAACGGCTTCTCCACCACCACGCGCCGCCACTGCTGCTTGTCGTGGTCGGCCAGCCCGTGCTCCTTGAGCTGGCCCACGACCGTGCCGAAGAAGGAGGGCGGGATCGCGAGGTAGAAGGCCATGTTGCCGCCGGTGCCGCGCAGTGCGTCCAGCTCCTCGACCGTGCGGCGCAGCTGCTCGAAGGCGGCGTCGTCGTCGAAGTCGCCGGGGACGAAGCGGAAGCCCTCCGAGAGCTGGTTCCAGACCTCCTCGCGGAACGGCGTACGGGCGTGCTCCTTGACCGCGTCGTGCACGATCTGCGCGAAGTCCTGGTCGGCCCAGTCGCGCCGGGCGAAGCCGACGAGGCTGAAGCCGGGCGGCAGCAGGCCGCGGTTGGCCAGGTCGTAGATGGCCGGCATGATCTTCTTGCGCGACAGGTCACCCGTCACGCCGAAGAGCACCATCCCGCACGGGCCGGCGATGCGGGGCAGCCGTCGGTCCTGCGGGCTGCGGAGGGGGTTGGTGTGGCTCATCAGCCTCGGTTCTCCTGGTAGTAGCCGATCAGGGCCCGCGTCGACGGGTCCTGCCGCGCCAGCACGCCGGCGTCGCCCGACACCGCCGGGCCGAGCTCCTGGGCGAGCTGCTTGCCCAGCTCGACGCCCCACTGGTCGAAGCTGTCGATGCCCCACACCGCGCCCTCGACGAAGGTGATGTGCTCGTAGAGCGCCACCAGCTGCCCGAGCACCGACGGGGTCAGCGCCGGCGCCATGATCGAGGTCGTGGGGCGGTTGCCGGGGAACGTCCGCGCGGACACCAGGTCCTCGGCCACGCCCTCGGCGCGCACCTCCTCGGCCGTCTTCCCGAACGCCAGCGCCTTGGTCTGGGCGAAGAAGTTGGCCAGGAAGAGCTCGTGGACGTCGGTGTCGCCGTCCGAGAGGGCGTACGCCGGTCGCGCGAAGGCGATGAAGTCCGCCGGCACGAGCCGGGTGCCCTGGTGGATGAGCTGGTAGAAGGCGTGCTGCCCGTTGGTGCCGGGCTCGCCCCAGAAGACCTCGCCGGTGTCGTAGTCGACGGCCTCCCCGTCGAAGCGCACACCCTTGCCGTTGGACTCCATCGTGAGCTGCTGGAGGTAGGCCGGGAAGCGGTGCAGCAGCTGCGAGTAGGGCAGCACTGCGTGCGTGTGCGCGCCCAGGAAGTTGACGTACCAGACGTTGAGCAGGCCCATCCGCAGCGGCACGTTGGCGGCCGGGGGAGCGGTGCGGAAGTGCTCGTCCATGGCGTGGAAGCCGGACAGCATCTCGGCGAAGCGCTCGGGCCCGATCGCGACGACGAGCGACAGGCCGATGGCGGAGTCGAGGGAGTAGCGCCCGCCGACCCAGTCCCAGAAGCCGAACGCGTTGTCGGTGTCGATGCCGAAGTCGGCCACCTTGTCGAGTGCGGTGGACACCGCGACGAAGTGCTGGGCCACCGCGGCGTCGGCGTCGGTGCCCGCGGGCAGGCGGTCGAGCAGCCACGCCTTGCAGAGCCGGGCGTTGGTGAGCGTCTCCAGGGTGCCGAAGGTCTTGCTCGAGACGATGAACAGCGTCGTCTCCGGGTCGATCCCCGACAGCTTCTGCGCCGCGTCGGTGGGGTCGATGTTGCTGATGAAACGGCAGGAGAGCCCGTCCTGGCGGTAGGGCTCGAGCGCCTCGTAGGCCATGACGGGGCCGAGGTCGGAGCCGCCGATGCCGATGTTGACGACCGTCTCGATCCGCTTGCCGGTGACGCCGGTCCACTCGCCGGACCGGACGCGGTCGGCGAAGGCGTAGACCCGCTCCAGCACCTCGTGGACGTCGGCCACCACGTCCTCGCCGTCGACCTCGAGCGAGGCGTCGGACGGCAGCCGCAGCGCGGTGTGGAGCACCGCGCGGTCCTCGGTGACATTGACGTGCGAGCCCGCGAGCATGGTGTCGCGGCGGCCCGTGACGTCGACCTCGTCGGCGAGCGCGAGCAGTGCCGCCTCCACGTCGGTGTCGAACAGGTTCTTCGACAGGTCGACGTGGAGGTCGGCGGCGGTGAGCGACTGCTGCGCGACCCAGTCAGGGGTCAGCGTGCTGCGCAGGTCGGGCTCGTACGCCGAGGCGAGCTCGGCGAGCCGGCCCCACGCAGCTGTCGTGGCGGGGTCGACCGCCGGGGTGCTCATGCGCGGGCGGCCTCGAGGGAGGCCGACAGGGTGGTCTGCAGCTCGTCCCAGGCGACGACGAACTTGTCGACGCCCTCCTTGATGAGCACAGCGATCACGTCGTCGTAGTCGATCCCGGCCTCGGCCAGCGCCTGCATGTGGGCGGCGGCGTCGTCGTAGAACGGGCGGACCCGGTCACCACGCACCTCGCCGTGGTCGGCGACGGCCTCCATCGTCTTCTCCGGCATGGTGTTGACGGTGTCCTCGACGACCAGGTCGACGACGTACATCGTGTCGTCGTAGTCGGGGTTCTTGACGCCCGTCGAGGCCCACAGCGGCCGCTGCTTGCGGGCGCCCTTGGCCTCGAGCGCCTCCCAGCGCGGGCCGGAGAAGAACTCCTCGAACATCTGGAACGCCAGGCGCGCGTTGGCCACGCCGGCCTTGCCGCGGAGGTCGGCGTCGGTGGCGGGGCCCGACGTGGCGGCCTCGAGCCGCTTGTCGATCTCGGTGTCGACGCGGGAGACGAAGAACGAGGCGACGGAGTGGATGTCGGCCAGCTCGTGGCCGTTGTCGGCGGCCTGCTCGAGACCGGCGACGTAGGCCTCCATGACGTTGCGGTACTGGTCGAGGCCGAAGATCAGGGTGACGTTGACCGAGATGCCGGCGGCGATGGTCTCGGTGATCGCGGGCCAGCCCTCGGGGGTGCCGGGGATCTTGATCATCACGTTGGGCTCGCCCACGGTCTTGTGGAGCTCGGCGGCCTCGGCCACCGTCTGCTCCGTGTCGTGGGCCAGGCCGGGGGAGACCTCGATCGAGACGCGGCCGTCGACGCCGTCGGTGGCGTCGAAGACCGGGCGCATCACCTTGCACGCCTCGCGCACGTCGTCGGTCGTGATGACCAGGGTCGCGCGGTCGACGTCGGCCCCGGCCGCAGCGAGCTCGCGCACCTGGGCGTCGTAGCGCTCGCCGTCGGCCAGCGCGGCCTGGAAGATCGACGGGTTGGACGTCACGCCGACCACGTTGCTGGTCTCGACGAGCTCGGCGAGGTTGCCGGTCTCGAGCCGCTCGCGCGACAGGTCGTCGAGCCAGATGGACACCCCGGCGTCAGCCAGGGCCTGGAGACGGTCGTTCATCAGAGGATGCCTCTCGGTATGTGGGTGGTGGTCACGCGTTGACGACAGCGACGCTGTCGCGCGCGGCGTCGGCGACCGCGGTGGCGGTGATGCCGAGCTCGGTGTAGATCCGGGCGTAGTCGGCCGACGCGCCGTAGTGCTCGATCGACACGATCCGGCCGTGGTCGCCGACGATCTCGCGCCAGCCCTGCTTGACGCCGGCCTCGACGGAGACGCGGGCCTTGACGGTGGGCGGGAGGACGGTGTCGCGGTAGGCCTCGTCCTGCTCCTCGAACCACTCGAGGCAGGGCAGCGACACCACGCGCGCGTCGATGCCGTCGGCGGCGAGCAGGGTGCGTGCCTCCACGGCGAGCTGCACCTCCGACCCGGTGCCGATCAGGATCACGTCGGGGGTCGCCTTCTCGGAGTCGATGAGCACGTAGGCGCCGCGGGCCACGCCCTCGGTGGACGAGAAACCGTCCTCGCCACGGGGGAAGACCGGCACGTTCTGGCGCGTGAGTGCCATGGCCGCCGGTCGGTCGGTGTGGCCGAGGATGGTCTGCCAGGCGGCGACCGTCTCGTTGGCGTCCGCGGGTCGCACGACGTCGAGGCCGGGCATCGCGCGCAGCGCGGCCAGGTGCTCGATCGGCTGGTGCGTCGGGCCGTCCTCGCCGAGGCCGATGGAGTCGTGGGTCCAGACGTAGGTGACCGGGAGCTTGCTGAGCGCGGCCACGCGGACCGAGCCGCGCATGTAGTCGGAGAAGGTGAGGAAGGTGCCGCCGAACACGCGGGTGAGGCGGTCGGCCGCGATGCCGTTCATGATCGCGCCCATGCCGTGCTCGCGGATGCCGAAGTGCAGGACGCGACCGGCGTAGGGGTCGGTGCTCCACTCGCCCACCTCGGCGACCTCGGGGCCGACCGACGGGGCGCTGGTGATCGTGGTGTTGTTGGAGCCCGCGAGGTCGGCCGAGCCGCCCCAGAGCTCGGGGAGCACCGGAGCGAGCGCGTTGATGACCTTGCCGGAGGCGGAGCGGGTGGCGACGCCCTTGGCGTCGGCCTCGAAGGTCGGCAGCGACCCGGCGAGGTCGGCGGGCATCTCGCGGCGCTCGAGGCGCTGCAGCAGCGTGGCCGACTCCGGGTGGGCCTCGGCCCACGCGGCGTACAGCTCGTCCCACTCGGCGGCCCACGCGGCGCCGCGCTCACGCAGCTCGCGGGTGCGCTCGAGGACGCCGGGCGGCACCTCGAAGGTCTGCTCGGGGTCGAAACCGAGCACCTTCTTGGTGGCTGCGACCTCGTCGGCGCCGAGCGCGCTGCCGTGGGCGGCCTCGGTGCCCTGGGCGTGGGGCGCGGGCCAGGCGATGACGGTGTCGAGGACGATCAGCGACGGCTGGTCGGTGACGGCGCGCGCCTTGCGGATCGCGGCGTAGAGCGCGGGGACGTCCTCGACGTAGTCCGTGCCGCCGTTGGTCCAGTCGACGGTCTGCACGTGCCAGCCGTAGGCCTTGTAGCGCGCGGCGACGTCCTCGGTGAAGGCGATGTCGGTGTCGCCCTCGATGGAGATCCGGTTGCGGTCGTAGATGACGGTGAGGTTGCCGAGCTTCTGCGTGCCGGCGATCGAGCTGGCCTCCGAGCTGACGCCCTCCTGGAGGTCGCCGTCGGAGGCGATGACGTAGACGTCGTGGTCGAACACCCCCTCGCCCGGGGCGGCGTCGGCGTCGAGCATGCCGTGGACGCGGCGACCCGACAGGGCCATGCCGACGGCGTTGCCGACGCCCTGGCCGAGCGGGCCGGTCGTGACCTCGACACCCGCGGTGTGACCCAGCTCGGGGTGGCCGGGGGTCTTCGAGCCCCAGGTGCGCAGCGCCTTGAGGTCGTCGAGCTCGAGGCCGAAGCCACCGAGGAACAGCTGGGTGTAGAGGGTGATCGAGCTGTGGCCGCACGAGAGCACGAAGCGGTCGCGGGCCAGCCACTGCGGGTCGGCCGGGTTGTGGCGCATGACCTTCTGGAAGAGCAGGTAGGCCGCGGGCGCCAGGCTCATGGCCGTGCCCGGGTGGCCGTTGCCGACCTTCTGCACCGCGTCCATCGCCAGGACCCGCGCGGTGTCGACCGCGCGCCGGTCGATGTCGTCCCACTCCAGGGTGGCGGGCAGGGCGGACTTCTCGGTCAACGCAGTTCCTCTCGGATGGGGGCGGGAGTGCAGGATCACAGATCCGGCGATGGCCTCGACTGCGACCCTATCGCCGCGGCCGAGTAGACTCGACCCCGGCCGAGGGGCCGTCCGGATGCCGGTTCCAAGCACTGTCCATCCATGTCGGTGCCCAGAAGTCCGCGTCCCATCCCTCACCGTCCCCAGAGGTCCTCACCGTGTCCCATGCCGGTCCGCACGCTCCTTCCGCGCGGCCCTCGGAGGGCGGCGAGCCGGACGGCAGCGAGGACGCGAAGTCGTGGCGCGACGTGGTCGCGGCCTACGTCGGCCTGACCAAGCCGCGGGTCATCGAGCTGCTGCTGCTCACCACGGTGCCGGTGATGTTCTTCGCCGAGCGTGGCATCCCGTCGCTCGGCCTGGTCGCGGCGACGGTCGTCGGCGGTGCGCTGTCGGCCGGGTCCGCGTCGGCCTACAACTGCGTCTACGACCGCGACATCGACGAGCAGATGCGTCGTACGCGTCGACGCGCGCTGCCGCGCCACATGGTGTCGCCGGTCTCGGCCCTCGTCTTCGCGACCGTGCTCGCGGTCCTCTCGACCGTCGTGCTGGCGCTATGGGTCAACTGGCTCTCGGCCGCACTGTCGGTGCTGGCCAACGCCTTCTATGTCTTCGTCTACACGATGCTGCTCAAGCGCCGCACCACGCAGAACATCGTGTGGGGCGGGCTGGCCGGGTGCTTCCCGGCACTGATCGGGTGGACGGCGGTGACCGGCGAGCTGGCCTGGACGCCGGTCGTGCTCTTCCTCGTCGTCTTCTTCTGGACCCCGCCACACACGTGGGCCCTCGCACTGCGCTACCGCGAGGACTACCGCAACGTCGACGTGCCGATGCTCCCGGTGGTGAAGCCGGCCGCGGAGGTGGGACGCCAGGTCGTGCTCTACAGCTGGGTGATGGTCGCGACGTCGCTGCTGCTGTGGCCGGTGGCCGGCACCAGCCTCGTCTACCCCGTCGCCGCCGCCGTGCTCGGCGCCGTCTTCCTCGTCGAGGCGCACCGCATGTGGGCCCGGGCGAGGGGCTCCGAGGCGCTCAGCGACATCAACCCGATGCGCCTGTTCCACGCATCGAACCTCTACCTCTCCCTGCTCTTCGTCGCGGTCGCGCTCGACCCGTTGCTGGGCCGCTGACGCGGCCCGCGTCCGCGGTCAGGGGAGTCGGGTCGCCGACCGCTCCTGGGCCGCACCGTCGGCCTGCGCCTCGTGGGCGGCGGCGTGCGGCAGCACCGCGAGCGCGATCCGGGCGAGGCCGGCCGCGAGCAGGGCCGCGCCGAGCATGTGCAGCGCGACGAGCCCGACCGGCAGGTCCAGCCGGTACTGCACCCAGCCGAGCACGCCCTGCAGCACCTCGATGAGCAGCACCAGGGCGGTGACCGTGGCCAGCCAGCGGTGGGCGCCGCGCACCGCGACGACGAGCAGGGCGACGGTGAGCGCGACCAGCACGTAGACGGCGTACGCGTGCACGTGGGAGACGGTGGCGGGGTCGATCCCGTTGCGCGGGGAGTCGGTGTCGCCCGCGTGCGGGCCCGCGCCGGTGACGACGGTGCCGAGGTAGAGCACGACCCAGCCCGCGGCCAGGGTGGCCCACGCCAGCGCGCGGGGCAGCGGGGGAGCGGCGCCGCGCTCGGGGCTGCGCAGCTCGTCGATCAGGGCGACGCAGACCATGATGATCGCCATCGACAGCAGGAAGTGGCCCGCCACGATCCACGGGTTGAGGTCGGTCAGCACGGTGATGCCGCCGATCACCGCCTGCAGTGGGATGCCGAGCCCGATGACCACCGACAGCCGGGTGGCGCGGCGGTGCCGCGCGCCCAGGGCGGCCAGGAAGCACAGGATGGCCACGGCGGTCAGCACGAAGGTGAGCATGCGGTTGCTGAACTCGATGACGCCGTGGATGCCGAGCTCGCCGTGGGCGACGTACGACGCGTCGCTGCAGCGCGGCCAGGTCGGGCAGCCCAGCCCCGAGCCGGTCAGCCGCACGGCCGCGCCGGTGACGACGATGCCGATGTTGGCGAGCAGGTTGGCGATCGCGAGGGGCCAGAGCCAGCGGGCGAGCCGGTCGAGGAGCGGTTGCATCATTCCCACCTGAAGGTTCGTGCGGTGAGCACCGTGCCGAGGACCGCCCAGGCGGCGAGCACGAGCAGGGAGCGGCCGTCGATGGTGGCGTCGACGAGGGCGGTGCGCATGGCCTCGCCGAGCGCGGCCGAGGGCAGCCACTGGATGACCGACGACGCCGCGCCGTAGGTGCTGGTCGGCAGGACGACGCCGCCCCCGGCCATGAGCAGAAGGTAGACCAGGTTGGCCAGGGCGAGGGTCGCCTCGGCCCGCAGCGCACCCGCGACGAAGAGGCCCAGGGCGGCGAAGGCGGCCGTGCCCAGGGCGATCGCCAGCACCGCGCCGAGCACGGAGCTCGCCGGGGCCGCCCCGCTCGGGTCCCAGCCGAGGCCGAGCCCGACGCCGGCCAGGACGACGAGCTGGAGCGCGACCACGTTGAGCAGCGCCAGCACCTTGCCGAGCAGCAGGCCGTGGCGCGGCAGGGGGGATGAGCCGAGGAGCTTGATGACGCCGTAGCGGCGCTCGAAGCCGGTGGCGATGGCCACCGACGTGAAGGCGGTCGACATGACGGCGAGCGCGAGCACGCCGGGGGTGAGGATGTCGACGGGCCGGTGGCCCTGGAGGTCGATGCCGATCCGGTCGGCACCGGCCACGCCGCCGACGAGCACGATCACCGGGATCACGACCGCGAGGAGCAGCTGCTCGCCGTTGCGCAGCATCAGCCGCGACTCCATCCGGGCCTGGGCCCGCACCATCCGGCCCAGCGGCGCGCCACCCGGGTCGGGTGCGAAGGCGCGCGGGGCCGTGTCGGGGGCGGCGCCGAGGGGGGCGGGGGAGTCGGCGCTCACGACGCCAGCTCGCGTCCGGTGAGCTCGAGGAAGACGTCCTCGAGGGTGCGCTGGCCGAGGTTGAGCGTCTGGGGGAGCACGTCGTGCTCCTCGCACCAGCGCGAGACCAGGCCCAGCGTCGCGGAGTCGGCAGGGCCGTGGATCAGCATGCTCACCTCGTCGATCTGGCGCACCTCGGTCTCGGGGCCGAGGTCGGTGCGCAGCGACTCGGGCGCGCCCTCGGGGAAGGGCCGGTTGACCACCAGCCGGATGGTGGCCGAGCGGCCCCCGCGGGTGAGCTCGGCCGGCGTGCCGCTGGTGATGACGGTGCCGCGGTCGATGATGTGGATGTGGTCGGCGAGGCGCTCGGCCTCGTCCATGTGGTGGGTGGTGAGCACCACCGTCACGCCGTCGCGGCGCACCTCCTCGAGCAGCTCCCACGTGGTGCGCCGGGCCTGCGGGTCCATGCCCGCAGTGGGCTCGTCGACGAACACGAGCTCGGGCCGGCCCACCAGGGCGATGGCCAGGCCGAGGCGCTGCTTCTGCCCACCGGAGAGCCGGCGGTAGGGCGTACGACCGCAGTCGCCCAGGCCCAGGCGCTCGGCGAGGACGGCGGTGTCGAGGGGATGCGCGTGCAGCGACGCCATGTGCTCGAGCATCTCCATCGCCCGTACGCCGCTCCACGCGCCGCCGGCCTGCAGCATCACGCCGATGCGGGGCAGGAGCGCCGCCCGGTCGCGCTGCGGGTCGAGGCCGAGCACCCGCACGGTGCCCCGCTGGGGGACGCGGTAGCCCTCGCAGGTCTCCAGGGTGGTGGTCTTGCCCGCCCCGTTGGGTCCGAGGACGGCGGTGATCGTGCCACGGGCGACGGTCAGGGAGAGACCGTCCACGGCGACCTGGTCGCCGTAGGCCATCACCAGGCCGTCGATCTCGACGGCGGGGGAGGCGGTTGGCACGGCCCAATCCTAGGCGGCGCGATATCGGGAGGCGGCTGTCGGTCCCCGTCGCTAGCGTGACGTGCATGACACGAACTCCGGCGATCGAGGCCGAGGGCCTGGTCAAGCACTTCGGCGACACCGTGGCGGTGGACGGGGTGTCCTTCGTCGTGCCCGAGGGATCGGTCCTGGGCCTGCTCGGTCCCAACGGCGCCGGCAAGACCACGACGGTCCGGATGATGACGACCCTGACGAGACCCACCGCGGGCACCGCGCGGGTCGCGGGCCACGACGTGCTGCGCGACCCCGCCGCGGTCCGGCGCAGCATGGGGCTCACCGGCCAGGCCGCGACCGTCGACGAGCTGCTGACCGGCCGGGAGAACCTGCGACTCATCGGCAGCCTCTACGGCCTCGACAAGGCCTACATCCGGCGTGCGAGCGACGAGCTGCTCGAGCGCTTCTCCCTGTCGGACGCTGGTGACCGGATCGCCAAGACCTACTCCGGGGGCATGCGGCGCCGCCTCGACCTGGCGGTCAGCCTGATCGCCACGCCGCCGGTGCTGTTCCTCGACGAGCCGACGACCGGGCTCGACCCGCGCTCGCGGGTCGAGCTGTGGGAGGTGCTCCGCGAGCTGGTCGCCGACGGCACCACGCTGCTGCTCACCACGCAATACCTCGAGGAGGCCGACCAGCTCGCCGACAACATCGTGGTCATCGACCGCGGCACGGTCATCGCCGAGGGCACCCCGCTGCAGCTCAAGGACCAGTCCGGCGCCGCCGCGCTGGTCGTGACGGTCTCGCAGGCACCCGACCTCGAGGCCGCCCAGGCGCTGATGCGCCCGCACGTGCGCGAGGTGCACGTCGACGCGGGAGCGCGCCAGCTCACCGCGCCGGCCGAGGGCCTGGGCCACATGACCCGCATCGCGGGGCTGTTCGAGGAGAGCGGGATCGTGCTCGACGACATCGGCCTCAAGCGCCCGAGCCTCGACGACGTCTTCCTGCACCTCACCGGCCACCGCGCCGAGGCGCTGCCCGGCACGGACGCCGACGAGCCCGACCAGCCCGACCGCCAGCCCGACCACCAGCCCGACCACCAGAGCGCCGGGGACCCGGCAGGGGAGGTGTCGCGATGACCACGCTCGAGCGACCCGAGATCCGCCACACCGGCCTGCTCACCCAGTCGTGGGCGATCGCGAGGCGCAACTTCCTCCACATCAAGCGCATGCCCGAGATGCTGATGGACGTCACGATCCAGCCGGTCATGTTCGTGCTGCTCTTCGCCTACGTCTTCGGCTCCTCCATCGACGTGGCGACACCCGCGGGATACCGCGCGTTCCTGCTCGCGGGGATCATGGCGCAGACGGTGGCGTTCGCCTCGTTCATCGTCGCCGTCGGGCTGACCGCCGACCTCGACAAGGGGATCGTCGACCGCATGCGCTCGCTGCCGATCAACCCCGCCGCGGTGCTGGTCGGGCGCAGCATGTCGAGCCTGGCCCACTCCTCGATCGGCCTCGTGGTCATGTCGCTGACCGGCCTCGTCATCGGCTGGCGCATCCACACCAACCCGCTCGAGGCGGCCCTGGGCTACCTCCTGCTCCTGGGCTGGGGGTTCGCCATGATCTGGGTGGGCATCTGGGTCGGCTCCGCGATGCGCTCGGTCGAGGCCGTCAACGGCGTCATGTTCGCCACGATGTTCCCCATCACGTTCCTGGCCAACACCTTCGCGCCCACCGACCGGATGCCCACCTTCCTTCGCCTGGTCGCGGAGTGGAACCCGATCTCCTCGCTCACCCAGGCGGTGCGGGTGCTGTGGGGCAACGACCAGCCCCTGGCCGAGGGCGCCGCGTTCCCGATGCACCACCCGATCCCGTTCACCATCGGCTGGATCATCCTCATCACGGCCGTCGTCGCGCCGCTGGCGATCCGCACGTTCCGCCGCCGCACCGCCGACTGAGACGGGCGGCGCCGTGCACTTAGGGGACCCTTCCTTGAACCACGGCAGGCATTAACGTCACACTGTCGTTGTGGAATTGTCTGGAGTGAGCGGAACCGGTGTCGCCCGGGTCCCGTCGACCCCGGACGGCGACGCACCCACCCGCGACCGGGTGGCGCGCACCATCCTGGAGAACGGGCCCTCCACGGCCGCCGACCTGGCGGGCCGTCTCGACCTCACGCCCGCCGCCGTACGCCGCCACCTCGAGCACCTGCTCGCCGAGGGCGTCGTCGAGGCCCGCGAGCGCAAGGTCTACGGCGCCCGCGGTCGTGGACGCCCCGCGAAGGTGTTCGCGCTCACCGAGTCCGGTCGCGACAGCTTCGACCAGCAGTACGACGACCTGGCCGTGCAGGCGATGCGGTTCCTCGCCGAGACCCAGGGCGAGGAGGCCGTGGTGGCCTTCGCCCGCCGCCGGGTCGAGTTCGTCGGGCGCGACTACGCCTCGGTCATGGCCGTCGACCCGGACCTGACCCCCGCGGAGGCGCTCGCCCGGGTCTTCACCCAGAACGGCTACGCCGCCTCCGTGCGCGACCTGCCGGTGCTCGGCGAGCAGCTGTGCCAGCAGCACTGCCCGGTGTCCCACGTGGCCCACGAGTTCCCCCAGCTGTGCGAGGCCGAGACCGAGGCCATCGCCTCGGTGCTCGGCACCCACGTCCAGCGCCTCGCGACGATCGCCCATGGCGACGGCGTCTGCACGACCTGCATCCCCCAGACCCCGAAGAAGGAGAAGGCATGACCTCCATCGAAGAACTCAACCCCGAGCTCAAGGGCATCGGCAAGTACGAGTTCGGCTGGTCCGACTCCGACACCGCGGGCGCGACGGCCACGCGTGGGCTCAACGAGGACGTCGTGCGCGACATCTCCGGCAAGAAGTCCGAGCCGCAGTGGATGCTCGACCTGCGCCTGAAGGGCCTCAAGCTCTTCCACCGCAAGCCGATGCCGACGTGGGGCTCCGACCTCTCGACGATCGACTTCGACAACATCAAGTACTTCGTGCGCTCCTCGGAGAAGCAGGCCACCTCGTGGGAGGACCTGCCCGAGGACATCAAGAACACCTACGACAAGCTCGGCATCCCCGAGGCGGAGAAGCAGCGCCTCGTCGCCGGTGTCGCCGCGCAGTACGAGTCGGAGGTCGTCTACCACTCGATCCGCGAGGACCTCGAGGAGAAGGGCGTCATCTTCGTCGACACCGACACCGCGCTGAAGGAGCACGAGGAGCTCTTCCGGGAGTACTTCGGCACCGTCATCCCGGTTGGGGACAACAAGTTCGCCGCGCTCAACACCTCGGTGTGGTCCGGCGGCTCGTTCATCTACGTGCCCAAGGGCGTCCACGTCGACATCCCGCTCCAGGCCTACTTCCGGATCAACACCGAGAACATGGGCCAGTTCGAGCGGACGCTGATCATCGCCGACGAGGACTCCTACGTGCACTACGTCGAGGGCTGCACGGCGCCGATCTACTCCTCGGACTCGCTGCACTCCGCGGTCGTCGAGATCATCGTCAAGAAGGGCGCCCGCGTGCGCTACACGACGATCCAGAACTGGTCCAACAACGTCTACAACCTCGTCACCAAGCGCGCCACCTGCGATGCCGGCGCGACGATGGAGTGGGTCGACGGCAACATCGGCTCCAAGGTGACCATGAAGTACCCCGCGATCTACCTCATGGGCGAGCACGCCAAGGGCGAGACGCTGTCCATCGCCTTCGCCGGCGAGGGCCAGCACCAGGACGCCGGCGCCAAGATGGTGCACGCCGCGCCGCACACCTCGAGCTCGATCCTGAGCAAGTCGGTGGCGCGCGGCGGCGGGCGTACGTCGTACCGCGGGCTGATCCAGGTCAACGAGGGCGCCCACGGCTCGAAGTCCAACGTGCTGTGCGACGCGCTGCTGGTCGACCAGATCAGCCGCAGCGACACCTACCCCTACGTCGACATCCGCGAGGACGACGTGTCGATGGGCCACGAGGCGAGCGTCTCGAAGGTCTCCGACGACCAGCTCTTCTACCTCATGTCGCGCGGCATGGAGCAGGACGAGGCCATGGCGATGATCGTGCGCGGCTTCGTCGAGCCGATCGCCAAGGAGCTGCCGATGGAGTACGCCCTCGAGCTCAACCGCCTCATCGAGCTGCAGATGGAAGGGGCCGTGGGCTGACGCCCGCTGCCACCGACCCGTCCGACGTACGTAGAAAGTAGAGCTTTGACCGTCACCACTGATTCCGTCCGCTCCGCCCTGGAGCAGGCCCCCGCGCTGGACCGGGTGGAGAGCCACCTCCACCCGGCCGGCTCCTTCGAGGTCTCCGACCACGAGGTCCCGACCGGTCGCGAGGAGATCTGGCGCTTCACGCCGCTCAAGCGGCTCAAGGGCCTGCACGCCGACGCTCCGCTCGACGGGCGCAACACCAAGGCCACGTGGAACGCGCCCGAGGGCGTCTCCGTCGGCGTCGTCACCGGCGACGAGGCCCGCGCCCTGCGCGGCGTGAGCGGCTGGGCGCCCAACACGCGCTTCACCGCCCGCGTGCTCGCCGAGGTGCCCGCGACGCTGCTCGTCGACGTGCCGGCCGACGTGGAGGCCTCCGAGCCGATCGTCGTCGAGGTCGACGGCACCGACGCCGACGTCACCAGCGGCGCCCACGTCGTGCTGCGCTTCGGCACCCACAGCAAGGCCGTCGTGGTGCTCAACCACACCGGCTCGGCCGCGGTCGCCGCGGTCGTCGAGGTGGTCGTCGCCGACGGCGCCGAGGCCAGCGTCGTCTCGATCCAGGACTGGGCCGACGACGCCGTGCACCTCTCGCACCACCAGGCCCGCGTGGGCCGCGACGCGACCTACAAGCACGCCGCGATCTCCTTCGGCGGCGACCTCGTGCGCATGGACGCCAACGTGACCTACGACGGTCCCGGCGGCTCCGCGGAGCTGCTCGGCCTCTACTTCGCCGACGCCGGCCAGCACATCGAGCACCGGATCTTCGCCGACCACACCGCGCCCCGCACGAAGTCGCACGCGGTCTACAAGGGCGCGCTGCAGGGCGAGAAGGCGCACACGGTGTGGGTCGGCAACGTGCTGATCCGCAAGGTGGCCGAGGGCATCGAGACCTACGAGGAGAACCGCAACCTGGTGCTCACCGACGGCTGCCACGCCGACTCGATCCCCAACCTCGAGATCGAGACCGGCGAGATCGTGGGTGCCGGCCACGCCTCGGCGACCGCCCGCTTCGACGACAACCAGCTGTTCTACCTGCAGTCGCGCGGGGTGTCGGAGAAGGAGGCCCAGCGCCTCGTCGTGCACGGCTTCTTCAACGACCTGATCCGCAAGGTGGGTGTGCCCTCGATCGAGGAGCGCCTCCTGGCGACCGTCGAGGCCGAGCTGGCCAAGAACGTGCTGAAGGAGCTCTTCTGATGGCCTTCGAGCGCGCCTGCTCCCTCGAGGAGATCCCGACCGACAAGGCCCTCGCGGTCACCCTGGGCCGCTTCGACGTCGCGATCGCCCGCGACGGCGACGAGGTCTTCGCCGTCGAGGACGTCTGCAGCCACGCCGAGGTCGCCCTCAGCGAGGGCGAGGTCGAGACCACCGACGGCGGCTGCCAGATCGAGTGCTGGCTGCACGGGTCGATGTTCGACCTGCGCACCGGCAAGCCCACGAACTTCCCCGCGACCGAGCCGGTCGCCACCTTCCCCATCGACGTACGAGGCACGGACGTCTACGTCGACACCGAGACCACCCTGAACGGAGTCACCCCCGCATGAGCAAGCTCGTCATCACCGACCTCCACGTGACCGTCGACACCGAGGACGGCCCCAAGGAGATCCTCAAGGGCGTCACCCTCACGATCAACGAGGGCGAGACCCACGCGATCATGGGCCCCAACGGCTCGGGCAAGTCGACGCTGGCCTACTCCATCGCCGGTCACCCGAAGTACACGATCACCGGCGGCTCGGTGACGCTCGACGGCCAGGACGTGCTGTCGCTCTCGGTCGACGAGCGCGCCCGCGCCGGCCTGTTCCTCGCGATGCAGTACCCCGTCGAGGTGCCCGGCGTCTCGGTGTCGAACTTCCTGCGCACCGCCAAGACCGCCATCGACGGTGAGGCCCCCAAGCTCCGCACCTGGGTCAAGGACGTCAACGCCGCGCTCGAGCAGCTCAACCTCGACCCGTCGTTCGGCACCCGCAGCGTCAACGAGGGCTTCTCCGGTGGCGAGAAGAAGCGCCACGAGATCGCGCAGCTCGAGCTGCTCGACCCCCAGGTCGCCGTGCTCGACGAGACCGACTCCGGCCTCGACATCGACGCGCTGAAGGTCGTCTCCGAGGGCGTCAACCGGTTCCGCGCCCGCGAGGGCAAGGGTGTCCTGCTGATCACCCACTACACCCGCATCCTGCGCTACATCGAGCCCGACTTCGTGCACGTCTTCGTCGACGGCAAGGTCGCCGAGTCCGGTGGCAAGGAGCTCGCCGACGAGCTCGAGGCCAGCGGCTACGACAAGTACCTCACCAAGGCCAACGCCTGAGCCACCGCGCCGCAACGAGAGAGGAGACCACCGTGGAGGGACTGCTTCCCGATCTGGAAGTCATCCGCAAGGACTTCCCGATCCTCGAGCGCACGCTCGCGGGCGGAGTGCCGCTGGTCTACCTCGACAGCGCCAACACCTCGCAGAAGCCGCAGGTCGTCATCGACTCGATGGTCGACCACCTCGAGCGCCACAACGCCAACATCGCCCGGGCGATGCACCAGCTGGGTGCTGAGTCCACCGAGGCGTTCGAGGCCGCGCGCGACCAGGTGGCGGCGTTCCTCAACGCCCCCTCGCGCAACGAGGTCGTCTTCACCAAGAACGCCACCGAGGCGCTCAACCTCCTCGCCCGCACGATCGAGCTCGGCCCCGGCGACAACGTCGTCATCACCGAGATGGAGCACCACTCCAACATCGTGTCGTGGCAGCTGGCGTGCGAGCGCTCGGGCGCTGAGCTGCGCTGGTTCGGCCTGACCGACGAGGGCGAGCTCGACATGAGCAACGCCGACCAGCTGGTCGACGAGCACACCAAGGTCGTCGCCTTCACCTGGGTGTCCAACATGCTCGGCACGATCAACCCGGTCGCCGACCTGGCGGCGCTCGCCCGGGCGCACGGCGCCCTGTCGGTGGTCGACGCCTCCCAGGCCGCGCCGCAGCTCACCGTCGACGTGCAGGCCGTGGACTGCGACTTCCTGGTCTTCACCGGGCACAAGGTCTGCGGCCCGACCGGCATCGGCGTGCTGTGGGGTCGCGAGCAGCTGCTCAACGAGCTGCCGCCCTTCCACGGCGGCGGCGAGATGATCGAGACCGTCACCATGGCGCGCTCGACCTACGCCAAGGCGCCGCACCGCTTCGAGGCCGGCACCCCGCCGATCGTCGAGGCCGTCGGGCTCGGCTGCGCCGTCGACTACCTCCGCCACATCGGCCTGGAGGCGATCCACCGCCACGAGCAGGCGATCACGGCGTACGCCCTCGAGGGGCTGCAGACGGTCCCCGGCGTGCGCGTGATGGGACCGCTCGAGGCGACCCGGCGCGGTGGTGCCATCTCCTTCGAGCTCGACGGCGTGCACCCGCACGACATCGCGCAGGTGCTCGACTCACGCGGCGTCGCCGTGCGCGCGGGGCACCACTGCGCCAAGCCGGCGCACGCCCGCTTCGGCGTGCAGAGCTCGACGCGGATGTCGTCCTACCTCTACACCACGCCTGCGGAGATCGACGCCCTGGTCGAGGGCCTCCACCACACCCGCAGCTACTTCAAGGTGGGCTGATGAGCACCGATCTCGACGCGCTGTACCAGGAGATCATCCTGGACCACTACAAGCACCCGCACCACAAAGGATTGAGGGGCGACCCGTCCTCTGCCGGCACTGCCGAGGTGCACCACGTCAACCCGACCTGCGGCGACGAGGTGACCCTCCGGGTCCACCTCGACGACGGCGTCGTCCGCGACGTGTCCTACGACTCCGTCGGCTGCTCGATATCCCAGGCCTCGGCATCGGTCCTGACCGACCTGGTGATCGGCAAGCCACTCGACGAGGCGATGACCATCCACCAGACCTTCCTCGAGCTCATGCAGGGCAAGGGGCAGGTCGAGCCCGACGAGGACGTCCTGGAGGACGCCATCGCGTTCGCCGGCGTCGCCAAGTTCCCCGCGCGCGTGAAGTGCGCCCTGCTCTCCTGGATGGCGTGGAAGGACGCGACCGCCCAGGCCCAGGCTGACAACGAAGGAAGTGCATCATGAGCGAGTCCCAGTCGATCGACCACGGCGACCTCCCCGACGTGCCCGAGGCCGGCGGCACCGCCGCGGCCGGCGGGACCTCCACGGTGACCGTCGAGGACGTCACCGAGGCGATGAAGGACGTCGTCGACCCCGAGCTCGGCATCAACGTGGTCGACCTCGGCCTGGTCTACGGCGTGCACCTCGACGAGGGCAGCAACGCCGTGCTCGACATGACCCTCACCTCGGCCGCGTGCCCGCTGACCGACGTGATCATGGACCAGACCGAGCAGGCGCTCGAGGGCCTGGTCAACGACGTCGCGATCAACTGGGTCTGGATGCCGCCGTGGGGCCCGGACAAGATCACCGACGACGGTCGCGAGCAGCTGCGGGCCCTGGGGTTCAACGTCTGATAACCCGTGGCGGCGGGGGACCGGTGCGGCGCACACTCCATGCGTGCTCAACCCCCACCCCACCCGCTACGCCGAGCTCAACGGCGTGCTCCACGACCTCGTCACCGGCGCTCAGGCGGCGCTGGGCGACGACCTCGTCGGGGCCTACCTCCAGGGCAGCTTCGCCCTCGGCGCGGGTGACCTGCACAGCGACTGCGACTTCCTCGTCGTCGTCAGGCGACGCCCCGACGCGCGACAGGAGGCTGCCCTCCGGGCCCTGCACCGCGACCTGCCGCACCGGCCGGGCTCGTGGAACAGGCACCTCGAGGGGTCGTACGCCGTCGTCGGCGACCTGCGCTCGACAGCGGGCCTGGGCCGACTGTGGCTCTACGTCGACCACGGCGCGGACGCGATGGAGTGGTCCGAGCACTGCAACCAGCCGTGGACCCGCTGGATCCTGCGCGAGCACGGCATCACGCTGGTCGGGCCGTGCCCGTCGGAGCTCATGGACCCGGTGCCCGACGACGTCCTGCGCACCCACGCCCGCGGCACGCTGGCCACGCTGAGCCGCGACGTGGAGGCCTGGTGCCCGCCGGGCGTCGCCTGGTGCCAGCGCTACCTCGTCGTGCAGGCGTGCCGGAGCCTCTACACGGTGCGCACCGGGCAGGTGGCCAGCAAGCGCGACGCTCTGCGGTGGGCGATGATGCACGGCGACCCGCGGTGGCGTCCTCTGCTGCAGCAGGTGCAGGCCGACCGCGACCTCGGCTTCGACGGGGGCGCCGCCCCGCGCGTGGGTTCGATGGACGCGGCGCGCGAGTTCGCGGCGTACGTCGCTGCCGTGGCCTGACGCGAGCCGGGCCGGGGGCCGTTCGGTCAGGGTATTTCGCCTCGTGACCATGACCGGCGCGCGGCGCACACTGGGCCCATGGTGACCCAGACGCTCCCCGTGCACCCGTCTGCCGACGAGATGCTGCAGGCCATCGGGCACGCCGTCATCGCCACCGACACGCGCGGGACGGTGCTCTACTGGAACGACGCCGCCGAGCAGCTCTACGGCTGGCCCGCCGCAGATGCCGTCGGCCGTGACATCACCGAGGTGACGGTCCCGGAGCTGTCCCAGCAGGCCGCGGCGGAGATCATGGCTGCGCTGCGGGAGGGCCGCACGTGGGCCGGCGGGTTCCCGGTCCGACGTCGCGGCGGAGAGGTGCTGCACGCGCTGGTCACCGACAGCGGCGTCTACCGCGACGGCGAGCTGATCGGCATCGTCGGCGCCTCGCTCAACCTCGGCGACGCCGTCCGGCACCTGATGGAGCGCTCCAGCGACGCCGCGGTCCTGGTCGACGAGCGCCACGTCGTCAGCTACGCCAGCCCGGCGGTGACGAACCTGTTCGGGTGGCCGGTGGACGCGGTCGTCGGGACCTCGCTGACGGACCTCATCCACCCCGAGGACCAGGACGCGTTCGCCGAGCTGCTGACCGCCGACCCGACCGTGGACGAGAGGGTCGGCGAGCTCCGCGTGCGCACCGACGGCACCTGGTCCTGGGTCGAGGTGGCGGTCACGGACCTCTACACCCAGCCGGGGTCGCGCAGCGTGGTCTGCAACATCCGGCGCAGCGAGCGCCTCGCACGCATCGAGGAGCGCGAGCGGCTGATCGAGGCGGTCCACTCCGAGGTGCTGCAGGACCTGTTCGTGGCCGAGCTCGAGCTCGACCGCGCCCTGACCCGGGCGGCCCCTTCGAGCGCGGCACGGATCGACGCCGCTCGCGACGCCCTGGGGCGAGCCATGGAGACGCTCCGCGAGGTCGTCAAGCCGTAGCGCCCGGGGCTCGGCCTGTGGTCGATGGCTAGGCTCCGGTCATGGAGCATCCGGAGGTCGACCCGTCCGACGTCGAGTTCGACCACGAGGAGCTGCGCGTCTTCTGGGACCTGGCCCGCTACCACGCCAAGCTCAACGCCGCCCCGACCTACTTCGGGCCCACCACCCTCGAGTCGGTCCCGCCGCCCGCGTGGGCGTGGGGCGAGACGCCGGAGGAGTCCGACGCCTTCGTCGTGTCGGTCCTCGCGGACGAGGCGGGGCGCACGTCCGCGCCCGTCTCGGACTACGACGGAGTGCTGCCCGAGGTCGGTGTGCTCTCCATCCTGTGCGACGGCGCCGGCACGCCGCGCGCGCTGGTGGAGGTGAGCGGCGTGAGGGTCGAGGCCGACGAGGTCGTCGAGTCGTTCACGGTCGTCTACCAGCCCTGACCCGCGCTGCGGGCGGCGTGTGGGAGAGTCCTCGCATGGCCGAGCGGATGACCTACCTCCTCGTCGACGGGGAGAACATCGACGCCACCCTGGGCACCTCGATCCTCGGCCGGCGACCCCGACCCGAGGAGCGACCCCGCTGGGACCGGCTCCTGGAGTGGGCCGAGCGGGCCTTCGACCAGGACGTCACCGGCCTGTTCTTCCTCGCCGCCAGCACCGAGCTGCCGATCAGCTTCGTGCAGGCGCTGCTCGCGATCGGCTTCAAGCCCGTCCCGCTGAGCGGCGAGGGCAAGATCGTCGACATCGCCATCCAGCGCACGGCCGAGGCGCTCGTCGAGCGCGAGGCGGACGTCGTGCTGGTGAGCCACGACGGCGACTTCGTCGAGCAGGTGTCGCGGCTCGCCGACGGGACGCGCCAGGTCGGCGTCATCGGCTTCACCGAGTTCGTCAACTCGCAGTTCCGCAACCTGCCCGGCCTGCGCATCTTCGACCTGGAGTACGACCTCGGCGCCTTCAACACCCCGCTGCCGCGTGTGCGGGTCATCCCGATCGACGAGTTCGACCCGCTCGACTTCCTCTGAGGACCTCCCGACCATGCCCCGTCGACTCGTCAGCTTCCACCTGTGCTCGCTCGACGGGGCGGTGGACGACCCGACCCGGGGCTTCCCGGTCGACGCGCCCGGCCCGCCGGCGTACGACGAGCGGATGGTCGCGCAGGAGGCGCGGCTGATCGCCCGGCAGGACTGCATGCTGCTCGGACGCGGGATGTACGACGAGTGGTCCCGGTTCTGGCCCACCGTGCGCGACGAGCCGTTCGCCGACTTCGCCAACGGCGTCAAGAAGTACGTCGTCACCTCCCGTCCGCTCGACCGCGAGTGGGGCGACGTCGAGGCGGTGGGCGGACCGCTCGCCGACCTCGTCGCCGACCTCAAGGAACGGCCCGGCGACGGCGACATCGGGCTCCACGGGAGCATCACCCTGACCCAGGCACTGCTCGCCGAGGGGCTGGTCGACGAGATGCAGCTCGCGGTCGCGCCGGTGCTCGACCCGGTCGGCCGGCGCCTCTCGGACGGGCTGCCCGACCTGGTCCGCCTCGAGCTCGTCGAGACCCTCTCGACGCCCGGCGGCGCGCTCTGGCTCACGTACCGGCGACCCGCAGGCTAGGTTCGGCCGGGTGTCCCTCGTCCTGGTCCCGCCCGCGCGCTGGGAGCGCTGGGTCGCCAACTTCGTGACCCGCCACGGCGAGGCGCCGCTGGAGGTGGTCGACGGCGCGCTGCGGGCGGAGGCCGCTGACGGATCGCACTTCGTCGCGCACCTGCCCTTCGCGACGGCGTACGCCGGCCCGGCGGAGCCGGGTGCCTTCGCTGCGGCTGCCGCGGCTCCCGCCGAGTGGGGCGTGCTGCTCGTGCGCAAGGGGGGCTTCGCGGTCGCGCGCCTGCGCGGCGGCGAGCTGGTCGAGCACAAGATCGGCCAGCGCCACGTGCAGGGACGCACCAAGGCCGGTGGGCAGAGCCAGCAGCGTTTCGCCCGGCGCCGCGACAACCAGGCGCGCCAGGCCTACGACGCGGCCGCCGACCACGCCGCGCGCATCCTCGCGCCCGGCGTCGTCGTCACGGGAGGCGACCGGGGCGCCGTGGACGCCGTGCTGGCCGACCCGCGGCTGCAGCGGCTGACCGTGGTCGAGCCGTGGCTCGCCGTCCCGGACCCACGCCGTGCGGTGCTCGACCAGGCGGTGCTCGACGCCGGGGCGCTGCGGGTCGAGGTCGTCAACGCGTGACCTCCGGCCCTGCCGGGCACTCACCGAAGTCCCTCGCCGCGCCGGGCGCGGCGGTCGTACGGTGACCGGGTGACCAACCCGATCGAGGTCCAGGGCCTCGTCAAGTCGTTCGGCTCCGTGCGCGCCCTCGACGGTCTCGACCTCGAGGTCAGCCGGGGCGAGATCCACGGCTTCCTCGGGCCCAACGGGTCGGGCAAGTCCACCACGATCCGGGTGCTGCTCGGGCTGCTGCGCGCCAACGGCGGGTCGGTGCGCCTGCTCGGCGGCGACCCGTGGGCCCAGGCCGCCGACCTGCACCGCCGCCTGGCCTACGTGCCGGGCGAGCTCGCGCTGTGGCCCAACCTGACCGGCGGTCAGGTGATCGACCTGCTGGGCCGTCTGCGCGGCGGGATCGACGAGCGCCGTCGTGCCGACCTGATCGACATGTTCGAGCTCGACCCGAGCAAGAAGGGGCGCACCTACTCCAAGGGCAACCGGCAGAAGGTCGCGCTCGTCGCAGCGCTCGCCAGCGACGTCGAGCTCCTGCTGCTCGACGAGCCGACCACGGGCCTCGACCCGCTCATGGAGGCGGTGTTCCGTCGGTGCGTCGACGAGTTCCGCGACAGCGGGCGCTCCGTGCTGCTCTCGAGCCACATCCTGGCCGAGGTCGAGGAGCTCTGCGACCGGGTCAGCATCATCCGCGCCGGACGCCGGGTGGAGACCGGGTCGCTGGCCGACCTGCGCCACCTCACCCGCACGACCGTGCGCTCGGAGACCGTGCGACCGCCCACCGCGCTGACCGGGATGGCCGGCGTGCACGACCTCGCCATCGACGGCAACCGGGCCGCCTTCGAGGTCGACACCGCCGAGCTCGACCCGGTGCTCGGGGTGCTGCGCGAGGCGGGCATCCGCACCCTGGGCGCCACACCGCCCACGCTGGAGGAGCTCTTCCTGCGCCACTACGGCGACACGCTGCCGGACCGGCCCGGGGCCGAGTCGTGACCGGGACGTGGACGCTGGTCCGGCACTTCCTGCGCCGCGACCGATGGATGCTGCTGTGGTGGTCGCTCGGCATCGCGCTGCTCTACTGGTCGCAGGCGGTGAGCGTCGAGGCGGTGTACGCCAGCCAGGCCGAGCTCGATCGCGCCGCCGCCCTGATGGGCTCCAACGCCGCGTTCGTCGCGATGGCCGGGCCGGCCCGTGCGCTCAACACCGTCGGGGGACAGGTGACCTGGCAGGCGACCGCCTTCGGCGCGGTCGCCATCGGGCTGATGTCGATGTTCCTCGTCGTGCGGCACACCCGGGCCGAGGAGGAGAGCGGCCGCGACGAGCTGCTGCGCGCGTCGGCCATCGGGCGCCGGGCGACGACGGCCGCGACCGTGGTCGTCGTCGCGCTGGCCAACCTCCTCGTCGGCCTCCTCGTCACGCTGAGCCTGGTGAGCTTCCCCCTGGCCGTCGGCGACTCTGCCGCGCTCGGGATCGGCCTCGCGGCGACGGGCCTGGTGTTCGCGGGCACCGCGTTGCTGGCCGCGCAGCTCACCAGTGGCGCGCGGGCGGCGTACGGCCTCACGGGCGTGGTGATCGGCACGGCCTACGTGCTGCGCGCCATCGGCGACGTGGGCACGCCCGTGCTGACCTGGCTCTCGCCGATCGGGTGGTACCAGGGGATGCACGCCTTCTCGGGGGTGCGGTGGTGGCCCCTGCTCCTCCTGGTCGCGCTGGCCGCGGTCGCGGTCGCCGCGGCGCTCGCCGTCTTCGCGCGGCGCGACCACGGCTCCGGCGTCGTGGCCGACCGCCCCGGCCCCGCGCGGGCCGGCGCGCTGCTCGGCACCCCGCTCGGCCTGGCCTGGCGTCTGCAGCGCGGAGCGGTGTGGGGATGGGCGGCCGGGCTCTTCCTCACCGGGCTGTCCTACGGCTCGCTCGGCACCGACGTCGGCGACCTGCTCGGCGACAGCGCGATGTCGCAGGAGATGTTCGTGCCCAGCGGCATGTCGCTCGTGGACGGCTTCTACGCCACCGCGATCCTGATGCTCGCGCTGATGTCGTCGGGCTTCGCGATCAGCAGCGCCCTGCGCCCGCGCCACGACGAGCTGGACGGTCGCGTGGAGGTGCTCCTGGCGACCGGCCTCTCCCGGACCCGCTGGCTGCTGACGCAGGTGGTGCTCACGACCCTCGCCTCGACCGCCGTGCTGCTCCTGGGCGGCCTCGGGCTCGGTGTCGGCTACTGGCTCACCGCCGACGACGGGGGAGCCGTCGGTCGCTACCTCCTGGCGACGCTGCCGCACGTCGCGCCGGTGCTGGTGCTCGCCGGCCTCACCACGCTGGCCTACGGCGTACGAGCCCGCTGGGCCGGGCTGGCCTGGCTCGGGCTCGTGCTGGCTCTCGTGGTCATGCTGTTCGGCACGGTCTTCCGGATGCCGGAGTGGCTGCAGGACCTCTCGCCGTTCCACCACCTCGCCCTGGTGCCCGCCGAGGACTTCCGCTGGGCGCCCCTGCTCGCGCTGGCCGCGGTCGCCGTTGCCCTGACGGCCGCCGGGATCGTCGGCTTCACGCGTCGCGACGTCGAGGTGCGCTAGGTTCGCGCGCATGGACGCCTCCGGGTGGCAGCCCGAGCCCGGGTGGCAGCGCCTCCCGGGCGCGGGTCCGGCCACGGCCGGGGTCTGGTCGGCCACGATCGGCGGTCGCGACGTCGTGGTGAAGCGGCTCGAGCGACCTGAGCCCCACGACGCACCGGGCGTGCTGGTCGCGGCCGACGTGAACTACTGGCGCCGCGCGGCCGACGTCGCCCTCAGCGGGGTCGTCGCCGACGCGCCCGGCATGCGCGAGGCGCCGGTGGTGCGGGTCGAGGAGGACGCGGACGGCGTCACGCTCGTGCACGAGCGCGTCGCCCACCAGGAGGCGCCGGGCCTGTGGCTCGCGGCGTGCCTGGGGCGCTTCGCCGCCGTCGACCTGGGGGAGCACCGGTGGCTGGCGCGCGACCAGCTGCGCAGCCGGCTCGCCCTGGTGGAGCGCCGTGGCGGCTGGCGCACGCTCGCCCGGACGCCGATGGCCGACGTCGCCGACCACCTCTGGACCCAGCGCACCGTGTGGCTCGACCGCTGCGACGCGCTCGCCCAGGTGGCGCAGCACGGCGACCCGTCGGCCGCCAACATCCCGGGTCGTACGCCGACCGGGGACGACGCGATCGCCATCGACTGGGCGCACCTGGGCCGCGGACCGGTCGGCGCCGACCTGGGCTACCTCTCCCTCGCGACGCGGGAGGACGTCGGGCCGCTCGTCGAGGCCTACGTCGCCGCCCTGCCGCCCGGCCTCGCCACGGCCGACGAGGTGGCGACCGGCGCGCGGGTCATGGCCGTCTACACCGCGCTGACCCGCCTCGACTGGGCGCTCGCCCGGGTCGCCGACGGCGATGGCGCGCTGGCGGGCAAGTTCCGCCACCCCAGCGTGGCGCCGTACATCCGCGCGATGCAGCGCCAGGTCGACCAGATCGAGGCCCTGCTGGCCTGAGGCGGTCGTGCTCGGGGCGTGGGCTCAGAGCTGGCTGGCGGAGAAGGTGTCGCAGGCTTGGAGGGTGCCCTGCTCGTAGCCGGTCGTGAACCAGCGCATCCGCTCCTCCGACGAGCCGTGGGTCCAGCCCTCGGGGTCGACGCCCTGGCCGGACTTCTGCTGGATGCGGTCGTCACCGACGGCCTTGGCCGAGTCGAGCGCCTCCTGGATGTCGGCCTGGTCGAGCCCGGCGAGCAGCTTGTCGCCGTCGCTGGCGTCCTTGGTCCACATGCCGGCGTAGCAGTCGGCCTGCAGCTCAAGGCGTACGGCGTCGGAGTTCGCGCCCTGCTGCGTGCGGACCTTGCCCATGGTGCCGAGCAGGTTCTGGATGTGGTGGCCGTACTCGTGACCGATCACGTAGGCCTCGACGAAGTCGCCGCCCTGGCCGCCCAGCTGGCCCTCGAGGACGTCCTTGAAGAACGTGGTGTCGAGGTAGATGCGCTGGTCGGGCGGGCAGTAGAACGGGCCGACCTGCGAGGTGGCCTGGCCGCAGCCGGTCTCGACCGCGCCGCTGAAGGTGCGCAGGGTGGCGGGTGAGAAGGCGGTGCCGCTCTGCTCGGGCAGGGTCTTCGACCAGTAGTCGACCAGCGAGTTCTCGATGGCCACGCGGGCGCAGTCGGCGTCGTTGTTGGCGTCGGCGCCGGTCTTGCAGTTGGCGTAGCGCTCGCTGTCGTCCATGCGGCTGGTGTCGGTGCCGGCGGAGCCGCCGCCACCAGGGGTCGGCAGGCCGCCACCGCCGCCGCCCACGCACTGGGTCAGCACGATGAACAGGATGATGATGATCACGCCGCCGATGCCGCCGCCGGCCTTGGTGCCGCCGGGGAGCGGGATCCGCATCGGGCCTCCGGTCGCGCCTCCGCGGCCGCCGTCACCGACTCGGGACGTGTCGAGCCTGGCCTTCGGGTTGAAGCGCATGGGGGTGCCTTTCAGCGGGTCATGAGGGCGGGTTGGTGCCTGTTGGGCACAGTAGCGCCTGAGTCGCCGATGGGGCTCCCGGAGCCACCCCTTCGTAGGATGTCGGGCGATGATCACCGCCCAGAAGCTCGAGGTCAGGGCCGGCGCACGGCTCCTCATGGAGGACGTCACCTTCCGCATCGCCGCGGGCGACAAGGTGGGCCTCGTGGGGCGCAACGGTGCCGGCAAGACGACCCTCACCCGCATCCTCGCCGGCGAGGGCACCCCGGCCGACGGCCAGGTGCTCCGCACCGGCGAGATCGGCTACCTCCCGCAGGACCCCCGCGTCGGCGACCCTGAGGTCATCGCGCGCGACCGGATCCTGTCCGCGCGTGGCCTCGACGACGTCGTACGCCGCCTGCGCGAGGCCGAGGTCGACATGGCCGACCCCGACCCCAAGGTCCACGAGCGCGGGATGAAGCGCTGGTCGCGTGCCGATGCCGAGCTGCACGCCGGCGGTGGCTACGCCGCGGAGTCCGAGGCCGCGCAGATGGCCGCGGCCCTCGGCATCGAGGAGCGCATCCTCGCCCAGCCGATCGGCACGCTGTCGGGTGGCCAGCGGCGGCGCGTCGAGCTGGCCCGCATCCTGTTCTCCGGCGCCGAGATCATGCTGCTCGACGAGCCGACCAACCACCTCGACGCCGACTCCATCGTCTGGCTGCGCGACTTCCTCAAGGCCCACCGCGGCGGGTTCGTCGTGATCAGCCACGACAACGCGCTGCTCGAGGCGACGGTCAACAAGGTCTTCCACCTCGACGCCAACCGCGCCGTCATCGACGTCTACAACATGGGCTGGCACAACTACCTGACCCAGCGCGAGGACGACGAGAAGCGCCGCAAGCGCGAGCGCCAGAACGCCGAGAACAAGGCCAAGGTCCTCACCGACCAGGCCAACAAGATGCGCGCCAAGGCCACCAAGGCGCAGGCCGCGCAGTCGATGCTCAAGCGCGCCGAGAAGATGATGGCCGGCATCGAGGGCGAGCGGGCGGCCGACAAGGTGGCGCGGATCGCCTTCCCCGAGCCCGCACCCTGCGGCAAGACGCCGCTGATGGGCTCGGAGCTGTCGAAGTCCTACGGCTCGCTCGAGGTCTTCACCGCCGTCGACCTCGCGATCGACCGGGGGAGCCGCGTGGTGATCCTCGGGCTCAACGGCGCCGGCAAGACGACGATGCTGCGCATCCTGGCCGGCGTCGACCAGCCCGACACCGGCGAGGTCGTGCCCGGCTACGGCCTGAAGATGGGCTACTACGCCCAGGAGCACGAGACGCTCGACGTCAACCGCACGGTGCTGGAGAACATGCACAGCGCGGCACCGGAGCTCACCGACACCCAGGCGCGCTCGGTGCTCGGGTCGTTCCTCTTCTCCGGCGACGACGCCCACAAGCCCGCCGGCGTGCTGTCGGGTGGGGAGAAGACCCGCCTCGCGCTGGCGATCCTGGTCGTCTCCAGCGCCAACGTGCTGCTGCTCGACGAGCCCACCAACAACCTCGACCCGGCCTCGCGCGAGGAGGTGCTGCACGCCATCCGCAGCTACACCGGCGCGATCATCCTCGTCACCCACGACGAGGGTGCCGTGCGCGCGCTCGACCCCGACCGGGTGCTGCTGCTGCCCGACGGCGACGAGGACCTGTGGAACGAGGACTACGCCGACCTGGTCTCGCTCGCCTGAGCCGCTCCCGCCGCACGTTACTGATCAGTAGTAACCTCGGGCCATGACTCCCGCAGAGCTTGCCGCCGTCGGTCTCCGCCTCGCTGTCGACGGCCCCGTCGCGACGATCACCCTCGACCGTCCCGACGTGCGCAACGCGCAGACCCCGGCCATGTGGCTCGCCCTCGCCGAGATCGGTGCGGGCCTGCCCGACGACGTACGCGTGGTCGTGGTGACGGGCGAGGGTGACACCTTCTCGGCCGGCCTCGACCGGGCGATGCTCGACCCCGCCAACGCCGGCGAGGGCAGCGTCCTCGGCCTGCTGGCCCTCAGCGACGACGACGCCTCGGCGCGCATCGAGGAGTTCCAGCGCGGCTTCACCTGGCTGCGCGACCCGCGCTTCGTCTCGATCGCCCGGGTGCGCGGCTACGCCATCGGTGCCGGCTTCCAGCTCGCGCTGTCGTGCGACCTGCGGGTCGTGGCCGACGACGCGAAGTTCTCCATGAAGGAGTCGGCCCTGGGACTGGTGCCCGACCTCACCGGCACCAAGCCGCTGGTCGAGCACGTCGGCTACGCACGCGCGCTGGAGATCTGCGCGACCGCGCGCGTGGTGGGTGCCGACGAGGCCGTACGCATCGGGCTGGCGACCGCTGCGGTGCCTGCCGCCGACCTCGACGCCGCCGTCGCCGACCTGGCCGCCGCGTTGACCGCGCCGATGCCGGGCGTGGTGCCGGAGACCAAGGCGCTGCTGCAGGGCGCGGCCGACCGCGACCTCGACGAGCAACGCCGGCTCGAGCGGGAGGCGCAGGTGCGCCGCTTCCGCGCGGTGGCGGCCGCCCTGGCCGGCTGAGCGTCGTACCCCTCAGGAACACTGGACGCGGTGCGGGTGTTGAGCCTGCGCTGACGTGGTGCGAGGGAAGGAGCTCGGATGTCGATGGGTCCAGGAGGCGGAGGTCCGCCGTGGCGGCACCTGCGCAGTGACCGCAGCGTGGTCGACACCAAGATCGAGCGCCGCACGCTTCGCCGGGTGCTGGGCTTCGCGCGACCTCACCGCAGGCTGATCGCGGGCTTCCTGGGCGTGACGGTGGTCGACGCGGCCCTGGTGGTGCTGCCTCCACTGCTGCTCAAGATGATCATCGACGACGGCGTCAGCTCCGGCGACACCTCGCTCGTGGTGTGGCTCGCCGTCCTCGTCGCGGTCGTCGCCGTCGTCGACTCCGGCTTCGGCCTGATCACCGGGTGGCTCTCCAGCCGCATCGGCGAGGGCCTGATCTACGACCTCCGCACCCAGGTCTTCGCGCACGTGCAGCGCCAGTCGCTGGCCTTCTTCACCCGCACCCAGACCGGTGCGCTCGTGAGCCGGCTCAACAACGACGTGATCGGCGCGCAGCGCGCCTTCACCTCGACCTTGCAGGGCACGGTCTCCAACATCATCTCCGCCGTCGTGGTGGGCGTGACCATGCTCTTCCTGAGCTGGCCGGTGACGCTGCTGTGCCTGGCGCTCTTCCCGATCCTGCTCATCGCCTCGCGGGTGGTGGGCAACAAGCTCGCCGACCTGTCGCGCCAGCAGATGGACGGCAACGCCGACCTCGGCAACGCGATGACGGAGCGCTTCAACGTCGGCGGCGCGATGCTGCTCAAGCTGTTCGGTCGTCGCGAGTCCGAGGACGTCGCCTATGCCCGCAAGGCCGCCGTGGTGCGCGACCTGGGCATCCGCATCTCGCTGCTGACCCGCATCTTCTTCGCCGCCATGACCTTGGTGCCCTCGCTCGCGACCGCGCTGGTCTACGGCATCGGCGGCTGGCTGGCCATCCGCGGCGACCTCTCGGTCGGCACGATCGTCGCCCTCGGCGTGCTGCTCACCCGCCTCCTCGGTCCGCTGCAGGGCCTCTCCAACGTGCGCATCGACGTGATGACCGCGCTGGTGAGCTTCGACCGCGTCTTCGAGGTGCTCGACCTGCCCTCCCTGATCCAGGAGAGGCCCGACGCCGTCGAGCTGGCGCCCACGGCGTCGCGGCTGGAGTTCGACCACGTCGCGTTCACCTACCCACGCGCCGACCAGATCTCGCTCGCCTCGCTCGAGACCGTCGCGCGCACCGAGTCCCGCGACACCGGCCAGGTGCTCCACGACGTCACCTTCACCGCCGAGCCGGGCCAGATGGTCGCGCTCGTGGGCCCGTCGGGGGCCGGCAAGACGACGGTCACCCACCTCGTGGCGCGGCTCTACGACGTCGAGTCCGGCGCGGTGCGCGTCGGTGGGCACGACGTGCGCGACGTGACGCTGCAGTCGCTCGAGGACGTCGTCGGCTACGTCACGCAGGACGCCCACATGTTCCACGACACCATCCGCGCCAACCTGCTCTACGCCCGCCCCGAAGCGCTCGAGGCCGACGTCTGGGCGGCGCTCGAGGCGGCGCAGATCGCCGGTCTCGTGCGCTCGCTCCCCGACGGCCTCGACACGGTCGTCGGCGACCGGGGATACCGGCTCAGCGGTGGGGAGCGCCAGCGCCTCGCGATCGCGCGGCTGCTGCTCAAGGCTCCCGCGATCGTGGTGCTCGACGAGGCCACCGCCCACCTCGACAGCGAGTCCGAGGCTGCGGTCCAGGCCGCGCTCGACGCCGCGCTCGAGGGACGTACGTCGCTGGTCATCGCGCACCGGCTCTCGACCGTCCGCGAGGCCGACCTGATCCTCGTCCTCGATGACGGCCGGGTCGTGCAGCAGGGCACGCACGCCGAGCTGCTCGCCGCCGGGGGTCTCTACGCCACCCTCCACGCGACCCAGTTCCGCGAGGCCGCGACGGCCCCGGCGCTCGGCTAGGTGCGGGGCTAGGTTGGCCCGATGGACCTCCAGCTCACCGACCGCGTCTTCATCGTCACCGGCGGCGCGCGCGGGCTCGGCCGGGCCACGGCCGACGTCCTGGTCGCCGAGGGCGCCCGGGTGGTGATCTCCGGGCGCAGCCAGGAGTCGCTCGACGAGGCGACCGCTGTCCTCGACGACGCGGCTGGGCGCCGGGCC
This sequence comes from Nocardioides sp. Soil774, assembly GCF_001428125.1. Classification (GTDB taxonomy): domain Bacteria; phylum Actinomycetota; class Actinomycetes; order Propionibacteriales; family Nocardioidaceae; genus Nocardioides. Next base: position 81,583 of record NZ_LMSM01000011.1, read on the forward strand.
GCCGTCGGGGTCGTGGCCGACAACGCCGACCGTGACGCGCCCGGCCGGCTGCTGGCCGCGGCGCAGGAGGCGTGGGGCCGCGTCGACGGAGCACTCATCAGCGTGGGCGGTCCGCCCAAGGGGCCGGTCAGCGCCATCAGCGACGACCAGTGGACCGCGGCGTTCGAGTCGGTCTTCCTCGGAGCCGTGCGCCTGGCCCGTGAGATCGGCGCAGCGCTGCCGTCGGGCGGCTCGATGGGCCTGGTCCTGTCGTCCAGCGTGCGCGCGCCGCTCCCGCAGATGGCGATCTCCAACGGCCTGCGCCCCGGGCTGGCCATGGTCGCCAAGACGTTGGCCGACGAGCTCGGTCCGGGGGGCGTGCGCGTCAACGGGCTGCTGCCCGGCCGCATCGCCACCGAGCGCGTCGCCGAGCTCGACGCGACGACCGGTGACCCGGAGGCCGCCCGGCGGGCCGCGGAGGCGACGATCCCGCTCGGCCGCTACGGCGAGCCGGAGGAGTTCGGGGCGGTCGCGGCGTTCGTGCTCTCGCCCGCCGCGTCATTCCTGACGGGCGTGATGCTCCCGGTCGACGGTGGGCTGCTGCGCGCCCTGTGAGGGCTCGTCGTCGTCCTCGGCCCCGGAGTCCAGCCGTTCGCGCCACGTCTTGCGGCGCGGCTTGGGCGCGGCCGCCGGGCTGGTGCGAACCGGCGCGCGCTCAGGTGCGCGCTCGGGTGCGCGGCCGCCCCGCAGCTCGTCGTAGATGAGGTAGAAGAAGCCGAAGACCGCCAGTGCCCCGAAGAACCACCACTGCAGGCCGTAGAAGAAGTGCGGTCCCTCGTCGAGCTCGGGCAGCTCCACCGGCTGGAGGGAGGTGGCCGGCTCGGGCGACTCGGTGCGGAGGTCGACCCACCCGCCGAGCACCTCGCGGTCGAGCGCCTCGGCGATCGCGCCGCTGTTGACCGCGCGGGTCGAGCTGCCGGAGACCTCGGTGCTGTCGCCCTCGGCGTCCTGGCGCACCCAGCCGGTCACCTCGACCTCGCCGGAGGGGGGAGCGGGTACGTCGGCGGTGGTCGCGCCACGGTTGTCGGTGGCGTACCACCCGCGGTCCACCAGCAGCGCGGAGCCGTCGGCGAGCTCGAGCGGCACGACGACGTCGACGCCGGCTTCTCCGTCGCGAGTGCGGTAGCGCACGATGACGGTGTCCTCGACGTCGTAGGTGCCCGTGGCCTCCACGATGCGCCACTCGTCGTCAGCGGCGACGTCGCGGCCGGGCGCCAGCACCTCGGTTACGGGAGCGGCGCCGGCCTTCTCGTTGCGCTCGATGATCGAGTTGCTCTCCCTGCGGTCGTCGAGGCGGTGGAACTGCCACTCGCCGAGGCGCCAGGCGACCCAGGCGAGGAAGACGACCACGAGTGCGAAGACGATCCAGCGGCGTGAGACCAGGAACCGCAGCTTGTGCACGGGCCGAGGTTATCCGGCGCGTCCTGAGTCGTTGGGGGCCACCTCGTTAGAGTGGTGGCTGTGACGACACCTCTGGCAGACCGCTTCGGCCGCGTGGCCACGGACCTGCGCGTGTCCCTGACCGACCGGTGCAACCTGCGCTGCAACTACTGCATGCCGGCCGAGGGCCTCGACTGGCTGCCCACCGACCAGACGCTGACCGACGACGAGGTCGTGCGCCTGATCACGATCGGCGTCGAGAAGCTCGGCGTCCGAGAGGTGCGCTTCACCGGGGGCGAGCCGCTGCTGCGCCGCGGACTGGTCGACATCGTCGCCCGCACCCACGCCCTCGGCGTGGAGACCTCGCTGACGACGAACGCGCTCGGCCTGACCCGCACCGCGCAGGCGCTGGCCGACGCCGGTCTCGACCGGATCAACGCGAGCATCGACACGGTCCGCCCGGAGACCTTCCACACGATCACGCGGCGCGACCGGCTCAAGGACGTCGTCGAGGGCCTCGAGGCGGCCAAGGCGGCCGGGCTCGGTCCGATCAAGCTCAACGCCGTGCTGCTGCGAGGCACCAACGACGACCAGGCCGCCGAGCTGCTGCGCTGGGCGGTCGACCACGGCTACGAGCTGCGCTTCATCGAGCAGATGCCGCTCGACGCCCAGCACGACTGGAGCCGCACCGAGATGGTGACGGCCGACGAGATCTTCGCGCAGCTCACCGCCGAGTTCACCCTCACCCCGCACGGCGAGCCGCGCGGCAGCGCACCGGCCGAGCTCTTCGACGTCGACGGGGGACCGGCCACCGTCGGCATCATCGCCTCGGTCACCCGCCCGTTCTGCGGCGACTGCGACCGCGTGCGGCTCACCGCCGACGGCCAGGTCCGCAACTGCCTCTTCGCCCGCGAGGAGTCCGACCTCCGTACGGCGCTGCGCTCCGGCGCCACCGACCAGGAGATCGCCGAGCGCTGGGTCATCGCGATGCTCGGCAAGCGCGCGGGCCACGGCATCGACGACGTGACCTTCCTGCAGCCCGACCGGCCCATGTCGGCGATCGGCGGGTAGGCACCCTGCGCGCCTACTCGTTCGGCTTCGTGGGCGCGCTCCTGCTCGTCGCCATCGGCTTCGTCGTGGCCGCGCTGGGTGCCGACCCTGCTGCTCGTGGCGCGTACGTCGGCATGGCCGTCCTGGTCGGCTCGGCTGCGCTGGCTGCGACCGGGCTGCTCCTCGCCATCGAGCGACGGCGCCGACGCGGCTGAGCGGTGTCGGGGGTCGACGTGCGAGCCTCGGGGCCACTCCTTCCGCAGGCCGCAGGTCCTTGACCGGACCTTCGGCGACCCTGCCCTCGCGGTCGGCAGCGACTGTCGGTGGCGACGACTATAATCGATCACATGATCGAGATGCTGGCAGGACCTCCAGAGGCTGAGGCAGACGCCCTCAGCCCGGCCGGCCTGCTCGCCTCGATCCGGGCCTCGCGCGAGATCGAGAACAAGGAGGCCGCCCGACAGCTCGACCTCGCCGCCCGTTGGGCGGACCTGCACCCGCCCGAGTCGATCCACTCCGCGGCCGCGTTCACCGTGCCCGGTTCCGAGCACGAGGAGCCGATCGCAGGCGACGGCTGCCCGCTGGTCGCGGAGTTCTGCATCGCCGAGGTCGGCACCGTGCTGGGCATCTCGACGGTGGCGGCGAAGAAGCTCATCGGCCACGCCCTCGAGCTGCGTCACCGGCTGCCGCGGTTGTGGGCGCAGGTGCAGTCGGGGCGGGTGCCGGCCTGGCGGGCCCGATTGGTCGCGGAAACCACCATCCACTCCACTCCCGCCCTGACCTCCGACGCAGCCCGCTTCGTCGACGCCCAGGTTGCCGCCGTCGCCGGGAGGATCGGGACCGCGCAGCTCGACCGGCTCGTCGCGGAGACCATCAAGCGGTTCGACCTCGCGGAGGCTGATCCCTCCGCGGATCCCGAGGAGGGCTACCTCCACGTCGACCCCCGCCACGTCACGATCCACGACGAGGACGTGCACTTCGCCGGCACCGTCCGGATCGAGGCCGAGCTCGGCCTCGCCGAGGCCCTCGACCTCGAGAACGCCGTCGCGCACGGTGCCGCGACCCAGAAGGCCTTGGGCTCGACAGAGTCCCTCGACGCCCGCCGGGCCAGTGCGCTCGGCGATCTCGCCCGGACCCAGACCGCGCTCGACCTGTTCTCCCAGGGACCTACGGGCGCCACGGCACAGGACGGCCTTCCCGCGGCTCGCGAGGTCGTGCTCCATGCCCACCTCGACGCGAGCGTCCGGGACGGGCAGACCGTCTTCGGTCCCACCGGTCGTCTCGAGGAGCGCCAGCGGCTCCTGCTCCTCGACCAGCTGCAGTCGTGGTGCGCCGACTCCCGCACCCGGATCACGATCAAGCCGGTCATCGACCTCAACTCCGACCTGTCCACCTCGGCGTACGCCGTGCCCGACAGCATCCGGGAGTTCGTGATTCTCCGAGACGGCACGTGCGTGTTCCCCTGGTGCGGCCGCAGCGCGCGGGCCTGCGACGTCGACCACGTCGTCGAGTTCGACCATGAAGCAGAGATCGAAGGCCGAGCACAGCCCGGCCCGACCACGACGTCCAACCTCGCCGCCCTCTGTCGCTTCCACCACCGCCTCAAGACCCACTCCGCCTGGCGCTACGACATGGTCGAGCCCGGGGTCTTCGAGTGGACCTCCCCCCACGGGCACCGCTACCGCCGCGACCGCACCGGCACCACCGCGCTCGATCCACCCGGCCGACCATGACCCCGCACCCCGCCAGCCGTGAGCTGACGGGGCACCAGGGGTGCGCGGTGTCCGTCGCGACGGCCGGAGGCCCGTGCAGGGCACGCCGGGCCTGTACGTGGCCGCACCGACGTCGTGCCTGACGTCCGCAGTCTCCCGCGTCCGCTGGAGGGCGGCCCGCCCTGGGCCCGGCGCGCTGCCTCGAGCGTACGCTCCGCGCGTGCCCCGGATGACCGTGAAGCTCGTCCTGCTCGACGAGACCGACCGCGTGCTCCTCATCCAGGCCGCCGACCCGGCGAGCGGTGCGACGCACTGGTACCCGGTCGGGGTCGGCGTCGAGCCCGGGGAGTCCCTGCAGGAGGCCGCCGTCCGCGAGGCGCACGAGGAGGTCGGGCTGCGCTCGCTGCCGCCCGGCGTGCCCGTCTGGACGCGTGAGCACACCTACCGCTTCGACGGCCGCACCGTCGAGGTCCACGAGGACTGGCTCCTGCACCGGGTGCCGCACTTCGAGCCGGAGCCTGCGGCGCTGAGCGCGTACGAGACGCGCACGGTCCGCGGCTTCCGCTGGTGGACCGCCGACGAGCTTGCGGCGAGCGACGAATCCGTCTTCCCGCCCGACCTGGGGGAGAGGCTGGCCGCGTTGCTGCGTGACGGAGCGCCTGAGGAGCCCGTCGACATCAGCGGCGCCCGACGCTGACCCGGGGGCTCAGCCCTGGTGCGCCACCACGTCGCGCAGGAAGCCCCGGGCGCCGAGGAAGTCCGACAGCGACTCCCGGTGCTCCTCGCACGCGAGCCACGTCTTGCGCCTCTCGGGGGTGTGGATCTTCGGGTTGTTCCACTGCAGCTCCCAGACGGCGTCGGCCTGGCAGCCCTTCGCCGAGCAGATGGCGTGGTCGGGCTCCATGGTCGTCCTTCCCGGGGCGCAGGCAGCAGGGGACACAAGTAGAGGTGCCGGACAGCCACGGGGGGAAGCTGTCCGGCACCTCAAGAGCGAGCACAGACGGGGGATGCTGCGCTCGCGAGGGAGATCATTCCACGGCGTTGGGTGAAAACCAAACCTTTCGCCCATGCGTGTCGAACGAGCTGATCCTCAGCCGTCGAGGTCGCGACCCGTGAGTTCCGGGGCGGCGGGGCCGCCGGGCAGCATGAATCCGTCGTCACGCTGGTCGACGGCGTTGGCGATGACCACGGCGAAGAGCGGCAGGAAGACCGCGCCGGCGATCAGGAGCCACATGACGATGCCCGATCCCACGACCACCGCGGCCAGGAAGCAGACGAGGCGGATCGACATCGACCACGCGTAGCGACGCTTGCGCGACCGCATGTCGTCGGCGGCGCTGCTGCGTGCGGTGGTGATGCGCACCGCGTCGGGCTCGGCCATGCTTGCGAGTCTACGTCGCTAGAGTCGCAAACCCACGGGCTGCCGAGCGGCCCGCGTCACACCCCGCACCACTCCCAGGAGGCACCCATGACCAACCGCACCTACCGCGTCACCGAGATCGTCGGCACCTCGCCCGACGGCATCGACCAGGCGGTCCGCAACGGCATCGAGCGCGCCGGCAAGACCCTGCGCCACATCGACTGGTTCGAGGTCACCCAGATCCGCGGCCAGGCCAAGGACGGCGTCGTGGAGCACTTCCAGGTCGGCATGAAGGTCGGCTTCCGTCTCGAGGACGAGTGAGTTCGCGCCTACCACCCGGTAATCACTAGCGTCGTGACGGTGAGCGACATTCCCGCAGCCAGCGCCCCCCGTTCCGTCCTGGTCACCGGCGGCAACCGCGGCATCGGCCGCGCCATCGCCGAGGCCTTCCTGGCCCAGGGCGACAAGGTCGCGGTCACCACGCGCAACGGCGGTGCGCCCGAGGGCGCACTCGACGTGCGCTGCGACATCACCGACGCCGAGGCGGTGGAGCGCGCGTTCCAGGAGGTCGAGGCGGCCCACGGACCGGTCGAGGTGCTGGTCGCCAACGCCGGCATCACCAAGGACACCCTGCTGCTCCGCATGAGCGAGGACGACTGGTCCTCGGTCATCGACACCAACCTCACCGGCACGTTCCGGCTCGCCAAGCGCGCCTCGAAGGGGATGCTGCGTCTGCGCCGCGGCCGCATCATCCTCATCTCCTCGGTCGTCGGCATGCTCGGCTCGGCCGGCCAGGTCAACTACGCGGCGTCCAAGGCGGGCCTCGTCGGCATCGCGCGCTCGCTCGCCCGCGAGCTCGGCAGCCGTTCGATCACCACCAACGTCGTGGCCCCCGGCTTCGTCGAGACCGACATGACCGACGTGCTCACCGACGACCAGAAGTCCGCGATCAGGACGCAGGTGCCGCTGGGGCGCTACGCCTCCCCGGCCGAGGTCGCCTCGGCCGTCACCTGGCTCGCGTCCGACGGCGCCGCCTACGTCACAGGGGCCGTCATCCCGGTCGACGGCGGCCTCGGCATGGGCCACTGACCACACCCCACTCGAAGGGACACACGCACATGGGAATCCTCGACGGCAAGCGCATCCTCGTCGCCGGCGTCACGATGGACAGCTCGATCGGCTTCGCCACCGCACGCGTCGCCCAGGAGCAGGGCGCGACGGTGCTGATCTCCAACTTCGGCCGCGCCCTCGGCATCACCAGGCGCATCGCCAAGCGGCTGCCGCAGGAGGCCCCGGTGCTCGAGCTCGACGTGACCGACGAGGACCACCTCGCCGGCCTCGCCGACCAGGTGCGCGAGCACGTCGACGGCCTGGACGGCGTCGTGCACTCCATCGCCTACGGCAACCCGGAGACGCTGCTCGGCGGCAAGTTCATGACCGGCCCGTGGGAGGACGTCGCCCAGGCCGTGCAGGTCTCGGCGTACTCCCTCAAGTCGCTCGCCGTGGCCACGCGTCCGCTCATGTCGCGCGGCGGGTCGATCGTCGGCCTGACCTTCGACGCGACCATCGCGTGGCCGGCGTACGACTGGATGGGCGTGGCGAAGGCGGCGCTGGAGAACACGAGCAGGTACGTCGCGCGCGACCTCGGTCCGGAGGGCATCCGCTGCAACCTGGTCTCGGCGGGCCCGCTCAAGACGCTCGCGGCGAAGGCCATCCCCGGGTTCGAGGACCTCGAGTCGGCGTGGAAGGACCGTGCGCCCCTCGGCTGGGACGAGACCGACCACACGCCCACCGCCCAGGCCGTGTGCGCGCTGCTCAGCGACTTCTTCCCGGCCACGACCGGCGAGATCGTGCACGTCGACGGTGGCTTCCACGCGATGGGCCTGTAGGCCCGTCCGGGTCGTTCGGTAGTTTCCACCGGTGACCTCACTCGTCGAGCTGCGCATCCTCGAAGGCCCCAACCTCTACTTCCCGCGTGCAGCGGTGAAGCTGACGTTGGACGTCTCGACGATCTCCGAGGCGAGCGACGAGGCGGTGCTGCGGTTCGCGCGCCGGATCGGTCTGCGGACGACGCGGCCGGGGGCGCCGGGCTCCGGCTTCCGGCAGCGCTTCGCCCTGCGCGCGGTCGAGCGGCTCGTGCGCGCGATCGCCAACGAGGCGGGCACCCGCCGACTCGCGGTGCGGGTGCGCCCGACCTCCGACCCGCAGGTCCTGGTCGTCGCCTTCCCGTGGCGCAACCGTGAGCGCGCCCGCGCGCTGGGCGAGGCCGTGGCGCACGCGCTCGACGCGCTGCCCACCCCCGCCGTCGAGCAGGCCGTGAGCGCCGCGGCCGCCGAGGTCGCTGCCGCGCCCCGGGGCGCGCGGCCGACGACCCTCGTCCCGAAGATCCCCGTCGTCGCGGTGACCGGCACCAACGGCAAGACGACCACCAGCCGGATGATCGCGCACATCGCCCGCACGAGCGGACTGGTCGTCGGCTGGTCCAACACCGACGGCATCTACCGCGACGGCGTGCTGGTGGAGGCGGGGGACTACTCCGGACCCTCCGGCGCAGCCCGCGCGATGGGTCTGGACGGCGTCCAGCTCGCCGTGACCGAGACCGCCCGCGGCGGCATCCTGCTCAAGGGCATCGGCATCACCCGCAACGACGTCTCCGTGGTGACCAACGTGACCGCCGACCACCTCGGGCTCCAGGGCATCGACACCGTCGACCAGCTCGCCGAGGTGAAGTCGGTCGTGCCGCGGATCACCCGCAAGGACGGCTGGGCCGTGCTCAACGGCGACGACCCCCGCGTGCTCGCCATGCAGGCGGTCATCTCCGCCCAGCCGTGGATCTTCAGCCGCGACCCCGACTCACCCGCCGTCCGCGAGGTGCTCGGGCACGGCGGCGGACGCGCCACGACCGTCATCGACGGCTGGATCACCGTCCTGGCACCGGGGTCCGACCCCGACCCGCTGGTCGAGCTCGCCGACGTCCCGATGACCCTCGCCGGGCTGTCGCGCTTCAACATCGAGAACGCCCTGGCCGCGGCGTCCGCCGCCCTCGCCATCGGCCTGCCCCGCGAGGCCGTGGTCGACGGGCTCACGTCGTTCCGCCCCGACGCCGAGCACAACCCGGGCCGGATGAACTTCTTCTCGATGCCGTCCCAGGACGGCGACAGCGTCTCGGTCGTCATGGACCTCGCCCACAACGAGGCCGGCCTCGAGGCGCTGCTCGAGATCATGGATGGCGTACGCCGCCCCGGCGCGCGCCTGCTGCTCGGCCTCGGCGCCGTCGGCGACCGCACCGACGAGCTGATCGACGCCCTCGGCGAGATCGGCGCCAAGGGCAGCGACGTGGTCGCGATCGGTCACAAGGAGTGGTACCTCCGCGGTCGCACCATGGACGAGATCGACGTGCTGCTGCGCGCCGGGGCGGCACGCGTCGGCGTCACCGACATCGACACCTACGAGACAGAGGTCGCGTGCCTCGCCGCGGTGGTGGAGCGCGCCCGTCCCGGCGACGTCGTCGGACTGATGTGCCACGCCGAGCGGCAAGAGGCCTACGACTGGATCGCCGCCCACGGTGGCGTGCCCGACTCGCCCGAGGTGCTCGCGCAGAAGGTGCGGGCCGCCCGGGGGTGAGGACGGACGGTCGCTCCTGCCCCTAGGGTCCGACCATGACTCACGGGGGCGAGGTCCACAGCCGATCCATCGAGCACCCGTGGCTGCTGTCGTTGCTGGCCGCGCTCGTCGCGGCGCTGCTGGCGGCCTTCGTCCTCCCGGTCGAGGGCGAGAGCCTGGGCTACGCCTCTGGCAGCCACTTCGGCACGCTGCTGCTGCCGTGGCTCGCCGGCGCCCTGGCGATCCGGCACCGGTCGTGGCCCTCGTGGCTCGCGGTCTGTGGTCTCGTCGTCGTGTTCATGCTGGTGCTGCTCCTCGTGGCCGGCGTCAGCCGGGCCGTGGTCGACGCGCGCGAGCGGGACGTCTCGGCACCCGGCGCCGCACCGAACGGCTCGCCACGGACGTCGCCGGGTGAGTCGCAGGCCACCACCGACCAGGCCCTCTCCGTCGAGACCCCGCGTCGCGTGGGCGAGTGGCGCCGGCTCGACGGCGCGGAGCAGCAACGCGTACGCCGGCAGGCGCTCGCCTCCCTGGAGGTCTATCCCGACGACTGGGTGGTCGGCGAGCCCGCCGTCGCGTCGTACTCGCACCCCACCGGCCAGGCCGTCCTCGTCGCGATCGCCACAGGAGGAGGACTGGCCGAGGAGTTCGCGGCCGACGAGCGACAGGGCGCCGTCAACTTCGTCGGGGGTGCCCTCCCGGAGCGCAACCCGAAGAGCGTCGACCCGGGTCCGCTCGGCGGCGGGGCGGCCTGCGTCGACGACGTCGACGTCCTGGACGGCGGTCTGATGTGCGGCTGGGTGGGTGACGGGACCGCCGGCCAGCTTCTCCTGCAGGTGCCGGGGATGACCATCGAGGAGGCCCTGCCGGTCCTCCACCTCTTCCACGAGGAGGCGCTCGCCGACGTCGGCTGAGACCTCGACCCGGGTCAGACGTCGCCCGGGTCGACCTGCTCGCCGGGCGCTCCGATGTCGAGGTCTCCCTCGACGATCATCGCCGAGAGCCCGGCCGCCGAGTGCGTCTCGTGCGACTCGCCCGGCTCCCACACGGCGGCCTGACCGGGGTAGATCACCTGCGCGACGCCGTCGGCGCCGCTGACCTCGGCCTCGCCGTCGAGGACGACCAGCAGCTGGCGTCCCGACGCCGGATGGCGTCCGATCGACCCCCCGGGAGCGAGGCTCACCGCGACGAGGTGCGCGTCGGCGCTGATGCCGAACGCGCCGACCGAGAAGTGCCGGCTGCCGTGGGCCTCGATGCGGCGGCGGGGCAGGGCGCCCAGGTCGAGGATCCTCACCCGGCCTCCGTGGGGGTCGGCGTGTAGTCGGGGTCGGCCGACGGCGCGTCCGGGTTGGCCACCGACCCTGCCTGGGCCGTGTCCGACCAGTTCTCCAGCTCGGCCATCACCTCGGCGTGCTTGTCGACGCACACGACCACGAGGTCGCCGCGGTTGGCGCGGCTCATCGCGTGGCGTACGGCCTCGATCTCCTCCACGACGAGCTCGGCCTGCTTGCAGCGCGCACCCTCGTCCATGGCGGTGCGCACGCCGTCGAGCACCAGGGAGGCGGTATCGCCGCGCTGGCGACCGCGCAGCGCGACGTCCTCGCGCACGATCACGACGTCGAAGTGCTGGGCGGCGATGTGGCCGAGCTCGCGCATGTCCTCGTCGCGACGGTCGCCGGCGGTCGCGATGATGCCGATCCGCGAGGGACGTGCGAGGTCGTGCGAGGACGCCAGCGAGTCGCCGACCCGGTCCACGAAGTCGCCGAGCATCTTCATGCCGGGCGCGTTGTGGCAGTAGTCGACGATCACGTTGACGCCGTTGACGTCGACCTCGTTGAGGCGGCCGGGGGAGAGGTAGTAGTTGGTCGAGAAGGTGCGCAGGCCCTGCCGGATGTCGTGCAGGGGAGCACCGGCCGCGAAGGCGGCTGCGGCTGCGGCGAGCGCGTTCTGCACGTTCATCCGCGCCCGGCCGTTGAAGGTCGCCGGCAGCAGGTGGGTCCACGCCAGCTGCATCTCGCGGCGGCCGTGCTGGACGACGATCATCTCGCCGCGCTCGGTGGGGTTGATCACGATCGCCTTGCCGCCACGACGGCAGTGCGCGTCGATCATGTCGCGCACCTCGCTGCCCGGCTCCTCCATCGAGAACCACACGACCTGGCCCGAGCACTTGCGGCGCATCTCGCGGACCAGCGGGTCGTCGGCGTTGAGCACCGCGTGGCCGTCGCGCGGCACCGCCTCGACGATCACGGCCTTGACGTCCGCGAGCTGCTCGACGGTGTCGATGCCGCGCAGGCCGAGGTGGTCGGGCTGCACGTTGAGCACCACCGCGACGTCGTTGCGCTCGTAGCCCAGGCCCTCGCGCAGGATGCCGCCGCGGGCGACCTCGAAGACGGCGAAGTCGACGCGCGGGTTCTGCAGCACCATGCGCGCCGAGCGCGGGCCCGAGGCGTCGGCACGGATGACCAGCCGCTCGTCGATGACGACGCCGTCGGTGGACGTCATGCCCACCTTGCGGCCCAGGCCCTTGAAGATGTGGGCGATCATCCGGCTGGTCGTGGTCTTGCCGTTGGTGCCGGTCACCGCCACGATCGGGATGCGCGAGGTCGCGCCCGGCGGGAACAGCATGTCGACGACCGGCTTGGCGATGAACTGCGGCTCGCCGATGGTCGGGTGGGTGTGCATCCGGAAGCCGGGCGCGGCGTTGACCTCGCAGATCGCGCCGCCTGCCTCGCGGACCGGCTCGGTGATGTCGGGGCAGATGAAGTCGATGCCCGCGATGTCGAGGCCGACCATGCGGGCGGCCTCCTCGGCGATCTCGACGTTCTCCGGGTGCGCCTCGAAGGTGCGGTCGATGGAGATGCCGCCGGTGGACATGTTGCCGGTCAGCGCGAGCTTGACCATCTCGCCCTCGGCCGGCACGGAGTCGAGGGTGTGGCCCTGGTCGGCGAGCACCTCGACGGCCGCCTCGTCGACCTTGATGCGGGTGAGCACCTTCTCGTGCCCGACGCCGCGGCGCGGGTCGGCGTTCGTGAGGTCGACCAGCTGCTCGACCGTCGACGTGCCGTCGCCGGTGACCGAGGCGGGCACGCGCTCGGCGATGGCGACCATCCGCCCGTCGATGATCAGGCAGCGGTAGTCCTTGCCGGTCACGAACGACTCGACGATGACGTTGCCGCGGCGCGACTGGCCCTCCGCGACGGGGAAGGCGGCGCGTACGTCGGACTCGTCCTGCAGGTCGAGGCAGACGCCGCGGCCGTGGTTGCCGTCGAGCGGCTTGAGGACCACGGGATAGCCGATGCGCCGCGCGGCGGCGACGGCCTGGTCCTCGGTGCGCACCGACTCCTGCTTGGGCACCGGGAGGCCGGCGGCGCCGAGCAGCTTGGTGGTGAGGTCCTTGTCGGAGGCGATGTCGACCGCGATCGAGGAGGTCTCCGACGTCATGGTCGCGCGGATGCGCTTGGCGTGGACGCCCTGCCCGAGCTGGACGAGGGAGTACTGGTTGAGCCGGATCCACGGGATGTCGCGGGAGACGGCCTCGTCGACGATGGCCTGGGTGGAGGGGCCGAATGCGGTGCGCTCGGCGCGACGGATGAAGTCGTCGCGCTCGGTCTCCCAGTCGAACTCGGGGTCACCCTCGACGAGGTGGTTGACGAGCCGCACCGCGAGACGGCCCGCGGTGAGGCCGACGTTCTCGTCGATGTAGCCGTAGATGATGTTGTAGTGGCCGGGCTGGCCCTTGACCTGACGGGTCTTGCCGCGCCGGATGTCGTGCCCGACGAGCTGCTGGAGCGCGAGCGCGACGTGCTCGGCCACGTGCCCGAGCCAGGTCCCCTCCTTGAGGCGCTCGACGAAGCCGCCACGACGCCCGCGCGAGCACGAGTGCTCCCGCAGGCCCGGCAGCATCGAGACGAGGTCGTCGGAGAAGCCCGGGAGGGTGTTGGTGGGGAACTGCTCCAGCGAGCCCAGGTCGACCACGAGGTGGATCGACTTGTCGTAGGACCAGACGTTGGCACCGCGGTAGACGCGGGTCTCGACGATCTGCAGGTCCGGCGTGGGCCGTTCGCTCATCAGTGGTCTCCCTGGGTCGGGTCGGGGGTCTGGGGTGAGCGCGAGCGCCGCAGCTTGAGCCGGCGCCTGATCGCCTCGGGCGTCGCGTCGGCGGCAGCGATGTCGCGCGCGAGCTGGCGCAGGTCGCGGCTGGCCTCGGCCAGCTCGTCGGCGTCCTCCGGGTCGACGACCGGCTCCTGGGGCACGAGCGCACGCGTCGTGAGGTTGAAGACCGAGCCCTGCGGCAGCACGTGGAAGACCACGCCGCTCGCCAGCAGGGGCGAGGAGCGGGTGGCCTCGTAGGCGTTGGACACCATCCGCGCGCCGTCGAAGACGGTGACCGCGCCCTTGCCGAGCACGCGCATCACCAGGTCGCCGTCGACGTCCTCGACGAGGCCGCAGGTGTCCTCGTCGACGCCGATCCCCAGCAGCTGCGGGCTCTGCGCGACGATCATGAGCAGCCGGCCGTAGCGGTTGCGCTGGTCGAAGTGCTGGTCGATCACGGTGGCGTCGACCAGGCCGAGCCCGGCCGCGACCTGGGTCATGCGCTGCTTGGGGGTGGCGCCGCCGACGCCGAAGGCGACCATGTGCGACGACTGGATGCTGGCGCCGGCCGACGTGCCGGCCACGACCGCGCCGCGGGCGTGGGCGCGCAGGATCGCGTCGCCGACGGGTGTCCCGCACACGATGGAGGAGAGCTTGAGCTGGTTGCCGCCGGTCATGAAGACGCCGGTCGCGCCGTCGATGGCCTTCACCAGCGCCGCGTCGTGCGACTGCTCGCGCGACTCCGGACGTACGGCGTCGACGCGAGCGGCGCCGAACTTGGTGAAGAGCGCGTCATAGACGTCGACCACCTCACGACCGAGCGAGGAGGCCGTCGGGATGACCGCGATCCGGGCGTCCTTGCCGCCACTGAGCGCGACGAAGTGCTTGAGGATGGTCGGCTTGCGCACCTTGTCCTCGGCACCACCGATGATCATGAGTGGTCCGTTGGGCATGACAGGCAGGCTAGCGGCTGGAAGGGTGGAGACATGCAGGAGCCAAGGAGTGAGGCGCCGCGACGGCTGGTGGTGATGCGCCACGCGAAGGCCGTGGCCACCGCCCCGACCGACCACGAGCGCGCCCTGGCCGACCGCGGGCACGCCGACGCCACGTCGGTCGGCAGGTGGTTGCGCGACGAGGGGATCGAGCCCGACGCCGCCCTCGTCTCCGACGCGATGCGGACGCGCCAGACGTGGGAGCAGCTCGCGCTCGCGGCCGCGTGGGACGTCGCCGCCGAGCTCTCCGCAGCCCTCTACGCCGCGGGACCCGACTCCGCCCTCGACCTGATCCGCGAGGTCGACCCGGACGTGCGCACGCTGGTCGTCGTGGGGCACAACCCGACGATGGCCTACCTCGCCGAGCTGATCGACGACGGCGACGGCGACGTCGAGGCCACCACCAACCTGCTGACACGCGGGCTGCCCACCTCGGGGCTCGCGCTCTTCGGCCTCGAGGTGGAGTGGCGCGACCTCGGCCCCGGCGCCGGGCGCCTGCACGCCTTCCGCACCGGGGAGGCATGACCGGACCCGACCCGGGCACCGTGGCGCGGCTGCGCGCCGCCGGGTGCGTGTGGGCCGAGGACGAGGCCGCACTGCTGCACGCCGAGGCCGGCGACCCCGACCAGCTCGAGTCGCTGCTCGCGCGCCGGGTCGTGGGGGAGCCCCTCGAGCTGGTGCTCGGCTGGGCGGAGTTCCTCGGGCGCAGGCTCGCGGTGGCACCGGGCGTGTTCGTGCCGAGGCGCCGCACCGAGCTGCTGGCCCGTACGGCGCTCGCGCTGGTGCGGGCCGCGAGCCCGGACGGGACGCCGGTCGTCGTCGAGATGTGCTGCGGGGTCGCGCCGGTCGCGGCCTCGCTGGAGGCGGCGCGTGCCGAGGTGCACGCCGCCGACGTGAGCGAGGTGGCGCTCGAGTGCGCTCGGGTGAACGCGCCGACTGCCGACCTGCACCTCGGTGACCTCTACGACGCCCTGCCGATGCACCTGCGCGGGCGCGTCGACGTGCTGGTCGCCAACGCGCCCTACGTGCCCAGCGCGCGCATCGCCTCGATGCCCCCCGAGGCGCGCGAGCACGAGCCGCGGGAGGCGCTCGACGGCGGCGCCGACGGGGTGGACCTCCACCGGCGGCTGGCGGCGTACGCCGACGGGTGGCTGCGTCCCGGCGGGACGCTGCTGGTGGAGACCAGCCCCGCGCAGGCGGCGCTCACGACGGCCGCGATGGCGGCGGCCGGGCTGGTGACCGACGTCGTCGTCGACGACGGGATCGGCGGCTGCGTCGCAGTCGGGGAGCGGCCGCTCAGCCCTCGAGGGGCGGAGCCGGGGTGACGATCCCGACCGCCGCGTCGGCCTCCTCGATCTGCTCGCGGGAGATGCCGAGCAGGTAGAGGATCGCGTCGAGGTAGGGCACGTTGACGGCCGTGTCGGCGGCGTCGCGCACCATCGGCTTGGCGTTGTAGGCGATGCCGAGGCCCGCTGCGTTGATCATGTCGAGGTCGTTGGCCCCGTCGCCGATCGCGATCACGGCGTCGAGCGGCACGCCCACCTCCGCGGCGAACTCGCGCAGCGCCGCGGCCTTGGCCGCACGGTCCACGACGTCGCCGACGATGCGGCCGGTGAGCACCCCGTCGACGATCTCGAGCTCGTTGGCGCGCGCGAAGTGGATGCCGAGGTCGGCCGCGAGCCGGTCGGTGATGTGCGTGAAGCCGCCGCTCACGATCGCGAAGCGATAGCCCAGGCGCCGCAGCGTGCGCACCATCGTGCGGGCCCCCGGGGCCAGGACGACGGAGTCGTAGACCTCGTCGAGCGCCGAGGCCGGCACGCCCTCGAGGAGGGCAACCCGCTCACGCAGCGACTGCTCGAAGTCGAGCTCGCCACGCATCGCCGCCTCGGTCACGCGAGCGACCTCGGCCTCCTGCCCGGCGTGTGCGGCGATCATCTCGATCACCTCGCCCTGGATGAGCGTGGAGTCGACGTCCATCACGATCAGCCGGATGCCGCGGCGGTGCAGCGAGTCGCGCTGCACCGCGAGGTCGATGCCCTGCTTGACCGCCTCCGCGGCGAGCAGGGGACGCAGCGTGTCGGCGGGTGCGCCGGAGACGTGCATCTCGATCGCGGTGACGGGGTAGCGCGCCATCCGCTCGATCTTGTCGATGTTGGCGCCCGAGTCGGCGATGCGCCCCGCGATGGCCGACATCGCCGAGGCGCGCAGCGGGTTGCCGATGAGGGTGATGTGGGCGCGGTCGCCCGCGCGGCTGCGGTTGTCGCCCGCACCCCGCTCGACCTCGACGCTCATGTCGAGCTCTCCGGCGGTGCGCACGATGACGTCGCGCAGCTTCTTCCAGTCGCGCGGCGCGGTGACGAGGATGCCGAGCACGAGGCGGCGGCGCAGCACGATCTGCTCGATGTCGACGACCTCGACCCCGGCTGCGGCCAGCGCGGCGAAGATCGCGGAGGTGACGCCGGGACGGTCCTTGCCCGTGAGCGTGACCAGGAGGGTCTTCGGCGCGTCTTCCATGGTGGGGGAAGGCTAGTCCTGCGCACGTGCCGCCGCGGGACGGGTCCGCGCTGCGGTCGCTAGTGCGGCCACACCTCGGGCGAGCACGCGGCGACGATCGCGCGTCGCGCCGCGCGGCCGAGGGGCTGGAGCAGGCCGCGCCTGCGCTCCACCTCGTACGACGACAGCGCACCGCCGTCGTCGTCGAGTGCCAGGTCGACGATGGCCCACGCCTGCAACCCGCGGGCTGCGAGGTCGACGCACCGCGGCGGCGTGCCGAGCGGCGCGTCGAGGCCGGGGCGGTGGTGCAGGTTCATCAGGGCGTCCGCGGCCTCGGGGCGCCACCTCGCCACGTCGAGGTCGGCCAGGTCCGCAGCGGTCCCCAGCAGGGTCTCGCGCAGCGACCGGTCGGCCTCACCGACGTCGGGCAGCTGCCGCGGGGCGGCGTCGAAGGGACGCCACTGCACCGTCTCGCCCTGCTCCTGCGGCACCAGCGCGAGGCTGCCGGCCACGACGGCCTGGCCGGCCTCGAGCGCGGCGGTGTTGAGGTCGAGGGGTCCGCCGAGGCCGAGCGGGTCGCCGTCGACGGGCAGCGCCAGTCCGGCGTACGTCGCCCCGCGGGCGCGTGCCAGCGACAGCAGGTCCAGCGCGGAGCCGCCCTCGAGGAGGTGGACGTCGTCGGCGAGCGCGTCGAGCACGTGGTCGGTCTGCTCGTGACCGCGCAGCCACGCGGTGAGCCACCACGCCAGGGTGGCCGAGTGGGGGAGGGCCAGGGCGTGGCCGGAGGGTGCGGACATCGGGGCGAGGCTACTCGTCGCCAGCACACCGTCGTGTCCGCGCCGGAGGGCCGCCCGCCGCTGGATAGGGTGACGACGTGGTCGCCGTCATCGAGTTCGCTGGGGTCACGGTGCGCCGTGGCACCACGTTGCTGCTCGACGACGTGACCTGGGAGGTCGAGGAGGACGAGCGCTGGGTCGTGCTCGGCCCCAACGGTGCCGGCAAGACCACGCTGCTCCAGGTCGCTGCCGCCCAGCTGCACCCGACCTCCGGCGTCGCGGGCATCCTCGACGAGGTGCTCGGCACCACCGACGTCTTCGATCTGCGCCCGCGCATCGGCCTGACCAGTGCCGCGCTCGCCGACCGCATCCCGCGCCACGAGCTCGTCAAGGACGTCGTGGTCTCGGCCTCCTACGGCGTGGTCGGTCGCTGGCGCGAGCACTATGCCGAGCTCGACCACGACCGAGCCGCCTCCCTGCTGGCCGAGGTGGGCGCCGCCCACCTCGTCGACCGCACCTTCGGCACCCTGAGCGAGGGCGAGCGCAAGCGCGTGCAGATCGCCCGTGCCCTCATGACCGACCCCGAGCTGCTGCTGCTCGACGAGCCCGCCGCCGGGCTCGACCTCGGGGGTCGCGAGGACCTGGTCGCCACGCTGTCCGAGATCGCGCTCGACCCCGACTCGCCCGCCACCGTGCTGGTCTCCCACCACGTCGAGGAGATCCCGCCCGGGTTCACCCACGCGCTGCTGCTGCGCGAGGGCCGTGTGGTCGACGCGGGCCCCGTCGAGGACGTGGTGACGGCGCAGACGCTGTCGGAGACCTTCGGCATGCCGTTGTTGCTCAGCCGCGCCGACGACCGCTACGCCGCGCGGCGCCGTCCGGCTCAGCGCGTGACCAGTCAGTGAGTGGATAGGGTCGGGACATGGACTGGATCCGCGACCATCTCTGGGAGAGCTGGCTGGCGCTGTCGATCGCCCTGGGCGTGGCCGAGATGTTCAGCCTGGACCTCATCCTCGCGATGCTCGCGGCCGGTGCGGTGATCGGCATGCTCGCCGCGCTCATCGGGCTGCCGGTGGTCGTGCAGGTCCTGGCCGCGCTGGCCGCGTCGGTCGCCGCGCTCGCGCTCGTGCGCCCGGCGTTCGTCAAGCGCCTGCACAGCGGTCCCGAGCTCTCGCTGGGCCACGGCAAGCTCGTCGGCACCCGGTGCCTGGTCACCGAGGAGATCACCGGCCTCGCCGCGGGCCGCATCAAGGCGGGCGGCGAGACCTGGACCGCCCTTCCCTACGACGAGAACCTGCGGATCGCGCCCGGGGAGACCGTCGAGATCCTGCAGATCAAGGGTGCGACGGCCTACGTCCACCCGGTGGCCACGCTCGAGTCCTGAGCCCACCGCCACCGCCACTGTCAACGCCACACACCAATCGGGGGAGACCGAATGTCGACAGCCTTGCTGGTCCTGTTCCTGCTCATCGTCCTGTTCGTCGTCGTCCTGCTCTCCAAGACGGTCAAGATCGTGCCCCAGGCGCGCGCCGCGATCGTCGAGCGGTTCGGCAAGTACAAGACGACGCTCCCGGCGGGCCTCAACATCCTCGTGCCGTTCATCGACAAGATGCGCTACCTCATCGACCTGCGCGAGCAGGTCGTCAGCTTCCCGCCGCAGCCGGTCATCACCGAGGACAACCTCGTCGTCTCGATCGACACCGTCATCTACTTCCAGGTCACCGACCCGGTCGCCGCGACCTACGAGATCGCCAACTACATCCAGGCCATCGAGCAGCTCACCATGACCACCCTGCGCAACATCGTCGGTGGCATGGACCTCGAGGAGACGCTCACCAGCCGTGACTCCATCAACTCCGGCCTGCGCGGCGTCCTCGACGAGGCCACCGGCAAGTGGGGCATCCGCGTCAACCGCGTCGAGCTCAAGGGCATCGACCCGCCGCCGTCGATCAAGGACTCGATGGAGAAGCAGATGCGTGCCGACCGCGAGAAGCGCGCCGTCATCCTCACCGCCGAGGGCCAGCGCCAGGCCGCGATCCTGACGGCCGAGGGCTCCAAGCAGTCGCAGATCCTCAATGCCGAGGGTGACCGCGAGTCGCAGATCCTGCGCGCCCAGGCCGACCGTGAGGCCTCGATCCTGCGCGCCCAGGGTGAGGGCCAGGCCATCCAGACGGTGTTCCAGGCCATCCACGACGGTCAGCCCGACCAGTCCCTGCTGGCCTACCAGTACCTCCAGATGATGCCCAAGATCGCCGAGGGATCCGCCAACAAGGTGTGGGTCATCCCCTCGGAGATCACCAAGGCGATGGAGGGCCTCGGCTCCTCGATCCACGAGATCGCCGGGATCCCGCGAGAGGCCACACCGCGCACGCGCGTCGACATGGGTCCCTCCGAGCCGCAGCTGCCCCGCAAGTCCGGCGACGCCGAGCTGAGCGCGACCAGCAAGGCCGTCGAGGACGCCATCGCCGCGGCGGAGTCCGCGGCCCGTCCGACCTCCCAGACGGCGGCGCCGCACGACGCTCCCGCCGAGGGTGAGCCCCCGCAGGAGTGAGTCCGGTCGAGATGCTCCTGGTCGCCCTCGCAGGAGTGGCGGCCGGCACGATCAACACCGTGGTGGGGTCGGGAACGCTGATCACGTTCCCGACCCTCCTGGCGTTCGGTGTGCCGCCGGTGACCGCCAACGTGAGCAACACCGTGGGCTTGGTGCCCGGCAGCCTGTCGGGCGTCGTGGGCTACCGCCGCGAGCTCGCCGGCCAGCGCGGTCGTGTCCTGCGCCTGGGCGCGGCCTCCCTGTCGGGCGGCGTCGTCGGCGCGCTGCTCCTGCTCGTGCTGCCGTCGGCGGCGTTCGACGCCATCGTGCCCGTGCTCATCGCGCTGGGGGTGCTGCTGGTCGTCCTCGGCCCCCGCATCCAGCGCGCGGTCGCCGCGCGCGCCGAGTCCCGCGGCGGCATCCCCGACCACGGGGTGTGGTGGGTGTGGCCCGCCGTCGCCGCGGCCGGCGTCTACGGCGGCTACTTCGGCGCTGCGCAGGGCGTGCTGCTGATGGCGATCCTCGGCATCGGTGTCGCGGACTCGATGCAGCGCCACACCGCGACCAAGAACGTGCTGGCCCTCGTCGTCAACGCCGTCGCGGCGGTGGTCTTCATCGCGGTCGCCGACGTCGACTGGCGGGTCGCCGGCCTGATCGCCCTCGGCTCGGTCGTCGGCGGCCAGCTCGGCGCCACGGTGGGGCGGCGCCTGCCGCCGCCGCTGCTACGAGCCGTCATCGCCCTCGTCGGGGTCGTCGCGCTCGTCGCCCTGCTCGCCTGAGGCCGGCGCCCACGCGTCGAGCCACGTCCCGATCACGTCGTACGCCGCTGCGCGCACCTCGGGGCGCGAGAGCACCACGTCGTGGATGGCGCCCTCGACGGCGACCGAGGTGACGTGTCGTCCGACCGACGACGCCCAGCGCCGGATCTGTTCGACGTCGAGCACGATGTCGTGGGTGGCCGCGCTCTCCTCGGTCTGCTCACCGAAGTGCGAGCGCGCCGAGGACAGCACCAGCGTCGGACAGGCGATGTCGAGGCCCGCGTGCAGCTGCGCGTGCCCGCGACGCACCGCGCGCAGCCAGCCGACGTAGATCGGCCTCGAGTGCAGCGGCTTCCAGTCGAGGTCGTAGTCCCACTCGCCGCCGTGCTCACGGTGGAGCGAGCGTCCGTAGACGTCGTCGACGCGGCGGGGGATCGCCTGCATGGGTCGTCGGGTGCCGATCCGCTCGATCGCCACGCGCGCCGCCGCGCTGCGCAGCCAGGCCGCCCCCTGCATGTCGAACCACGGCGAGTTGAGCACGAGCGCGGTGAGCTCGTCGGGGCGTCGCTCGTGCGCCCACAGCGGGAGGGTGAGCCCACCGGTGGAGTGGCCCGACCCGACCACCTCGCGGTGCCCGTCGCGCTGGGTGATGCGCCACCAGGCCAGGTCGATCTCCGCGAAGTACTCGCTGAGGTCCGAGACGTAGTGGGGCGTCTGGTGCTCGCGCAGCGAGCGACCGTACTTGCGCAGGTCGAGGGCGTAGAACGTGTAGCCGCGGTCGGCCCACCAGCGGGCGTACTCGGTGTGGAAGAAGTAGTCGGCGAAGCCGTGGACGTGCAGCACCGCGCGGCCGTTGGGACGAGCCGGCGGCAGGGTGACGAGGGTGGCGACGACGGGGCCCTCGGAGTCGGGCGGGAGGGAGAAGGTCTCCACCCCGTACTCGGGCCCGAGGACGTCGCCCTGCAGACCGGTGAGGGGTGGTTCGAGGAGCATGCGGGGAGCCTAGCGAGAGGCCTCCACGGATTCGCCGGTTCCACGGCGCGCGAGGTTGTCCAAGCCCTACCCTTCGGACGTGTCGGGAGCGTTCGGAGCGGTGATCCGCGGGTGCGGGGCCTACGTCCGCCAGCGCGTCGCTGCCTGGCGCACCGGCTCGCGCGGCAGCCAGGCGTTCCTGCTCCTCGTGCTCCTCGCGCTCGTGGGCGTCGCGGTGGGCATCGGCGCGCTCGCCGAGGTCGTGGTGCCTGTCTCCCTGTGGTTCCTCTTCCTGATGGTCGGCACGATGCTGCTGCGCTTCGTGCCGCTGCTGCTCCTGGTCGCGGTGCTGTCCGGCGTCGCCCTGTGGACCTCGGTCGAGTCCAGCTTCGCCACCGCCAGCCGGACCTCGGCGCTGGTGATCTTCGCGGTCGCGATCGCGCTCGCGGTCTACCAGTCGAGCCGGCAGCGCTCCGGCCTGCCGATGGCGCTCAGCGAGGCGGTGCTGACCCAGCTGCGGGACCGCCTCCAGCGCCAGGGCGTGGTGCCGCCGCTGCCGGAGGGCTGGCGCTCGCAGTCGGCCACGATCACCGCCAACGGCCCCAGCTATGCCGGCGACTTCCTCGTCGCCGACCTGCGCGAGGGCCGGTGGCTGGAGATGGCGCTCGTCGACGTGTGCGGCAAGGGCACCTCGGTCGGACCGCAGGCGCTGCAGTTCGCCGGTGCCCTCGGCGGGCTCATCGGCGCGCTGCCCCCCGCCGAGCTGATGGCGGCCGCCAACGGCTTCCTGCTGCGCCAGGAGTCCGAGGAGTCCCTCGCCACCGCGGTGCACCTCAAGATCGACCTGGTCACCGGTGACTACACGATCACCAGCGCCGGCCACCCGCCCGCGCTGCACTGGCACCTCGGGCAGCGTGGCTGGTCGGTCGACAACGCGCGCGGCATGGCGCTCGGGGTGATCCCGGAGGCCGACTTCGAGCCCAGCAGGGGGCGCCTGCGCCCGGGCGAGGCGCTGATGTTCTACACCGACGGCGTCATCGAGACGGCCGGTCGCGACCTCGACGACGGCATCGACTGGCTGCGCCAGGTCGCCCTGCAGGCCGTCGACGCCCGCGGTTTCACCGGCATGCCGCGGCGGGTGCTCAAGAAGGTGCCCCGCGGCGACGACGACCGCGCGCTGCTGGTGCTCGAGCGCCAGCCGCTCACCTCGCCCGAGCGCGACACCGAGCGGGCGCGCAGCCTCGGCGCCTGAGCCTCACGCCTCCCGCGAGTAGAGGTCGCGGATGACGTCCTCGATGTCGGGCTCCTGGATCGACAGGTCCGCCACGTCGTACGCCGACGCCACCGCCGCGACGATGGGCGCCGCGCTCGCGTCGGTCGGGAACGACAGCCACTGCCGCGGGCCCTCCACCCGGCGGACGTCTGCCCCCGGCACGTCGATCGGCGGCGCCTCGTCGACGAGGTCCACGACCAGCGTGCGGGTCGAGCCGCCCTGCGCGTGCAGCCCGGCGAGCGTGCCGTCGTAGACGCTGGTGCCGTGGTCGATGACGATGACCCGCTCGCACAGAGCCTCGATGTCCTGCAGGTCGTGGGTGGTGAGCACCAGGGTGGTGCCGCGCTCGGTGTTGAGCGAGCGCAGGAACTCGCGCAGCCGGCCCTTGCTGATGACGTCGAGACCGATGGTGGGCTCGTCGAGGTAGAGAACCTCGGGGTCGTGCAGCAGCGCCGCCGTGATGTCGCCGCGCATCCGCTGGCCCAGGCTGAGCTGGCGCACCGGGGTGTCGAGCTGCGCGCCGAGGTCGAGGATCTCCACGAAGCGGTCGAGGTTCTCCCGGTAGCGCGACGGCGGGATCCGATACATCTTCTGCAGCAGCTCGAAGGAGTCGATCAGCGGCAGGTCCCACCACAGGGTGGAGCGCTGGCCGAAGACCACGCCGATGCGTCGCGCCAGCTCGACCCGGTCGCGGCTCGGGTCCAGGCCCGCCACCCTCAGCTCGCCGCCGGTCGGCACCAGGATGCCGGTGAGCATCTTGATCGTCGTGGACTTCCCGGCGCCGTTGGGGCCGATGTAGCCCACCATCTCGCCGCGCTGCACCGCGAAGGTGAGGTCGTGGACGGCGCGCACCTGCTCGCGCACCCGGCGGCGGCGCCCCTCGACCCTGCGGCGTACGTCGAAGGTGCGCTCGAGGTCGTGCACCTCGATCAGCGGCTGGTGCGTCTGCTGCGACATGCGTCAGCTCCCGGTGGAGGTGTAGTGGCGGACGCCGGAGCGCCACACGAGCAGGGCGGCGGCCACGGTGAGCACCGCGGCGAGCGGCGAGGCGAGCTGGAACGCGTCCGGGGTGCCGAAGGGGTCGTCGCGGCCGAGGAGGTAGAGGCAGGGGTACCAGTTCGCGAAGGCGACCGGGACCACGAAGGTCAGCCCGACCATGATCTCGCGGGGGAAGATGCGCAGCGGGTACTGGGTGATGGTCGCGCCGCCGTAGGTGAAGGCGTTGGCGAGCTGGTCGGTGTCCTGGGTCCAGAACTGCAGGCAGGCGAAGCCGACGAACAAGCCGAAGAAGATCATCGCGCCGCTGACCAGCATCGACACCGCCACCAGCACCCGCAGCGGGGTCCAGTCGACACCGGTGCAGGCCCAGCCGAACACGACCGAGGCCTGGGTCAGGCGCCCCAGGCGCCGGAGCGTGAACTGGTCGGCGCACACCTGCACCAGCAGCGGGACCGGCTTCGTCATCATCTGGTCGAGCCGGCCGGTGCGGACGTAGGTGCCGATCCGCTCGACGCTCCCGATGACGGTGTCGGCGAGCCCGAGGGCGAGCGAGGAGCTGCCGTAGAGCAGGGCCACCTCGCGCAGGGTGAAGCCCCCGAGGTCCTGCAGGTGGGTGAACATGATCCACAGGCCCACGAAGTCGAGGCCGGTGATCAGGCCGTTGCCCACGGCGAGCATCACGAACGAGGTGGGGTACTGCCAGGCGGCGCGGATCCAGAGCCACGCGATCTGGCCGTAGGTGCGCAGGTGTCGTGCGGCGGAGTCAGCCACCCTGGACCACCACCTTGCGCGTCGCCAGGCGCAGCACGCCCTGGCACGCGGCCAGGAGCACTACGGCCCAGAGCACCTGGAAGCCCAGCGCGAGCGCAAGGTCCGTGCCGGCGTGCTTGCCCAGCCAGATGTCGGCCGGCACCTGGACGTACGACGCCCACGGCAGCGCCCGGGCGAGCGTGCCGAGCCAACCGGGGAAGAGCACCAGCGGCAGCAACAGTCCGCTGAAGAAGATGGCGAACGCTCCCGTCATCACCTTGACCCCCGACTGGTCGAGCAGCCAGAAGGCCGTGCTCGCCACGAGGAAGCGGATCCCGAAGCTGACCACGACGGCGAGGACGAGCGAGACCGCGAACGCAGCGGCGTCCGTGGCCGACCCCGGCAGCGCGATGTCGAAGGCCAGCACCCCGACGAGCACGGGACCCACCCCGCGGGTCAGGAGCTGGTACGCCGCTCGCCCCAGGTCCGCTGCGAGGTACCACCCGAGGATGCCCACCGGCCGGTAGAGGTCGATGGCGATGTCGCCGGTGCGGATCCGCTCGGCCAGGTCGTCGGTGGCGCCGCCGCCCCACAGCGCGATCGTCATGAGGAGTGCCTGCCCGAGCCACACGTAGGTCACCGCGTCCTGCGCGTCGTAGCCGCCGGCGGTGGGGTTGGCCCTCCAGAGCGCCAGGTAGGCGAAGGAGTAGATGACCCCGAACACCGAGTTGGTGAAGATCCCCGCCAGCGTCGCCGCCCGGTAGGTCGAGTAGCGACGGAACGCACGGGTCGCGACAGCGACGTGCAGCATCCGACCCACCCCCCTGAGAAAAGGCTGTGCGAAACGATCCCCGGCCCACCCACGAAGGGGCCGGGAATGGTCTCACACCAGAGGGGTCCGGCGCACGCCCCCGCGCGCCGTCGAGGTCTTGGCTACTGCCGCACGAGGTTGACGACGCCGATGGTGCGGCCCTGCTGGTCCTGGGTGATCGCCACACCGGCGTGCCGGGCACGCGGGCTGAGCAGGATCTTGCGGTGCGGGGGGGAGTCGAGCCACAGCTCGACCATGACGCCCGGGGTGAGCCCCTCGCCGCGCACGAGCGTCTCGCCGGCCCACGAGGCTCGGCAGTGCCGCACGACCTCGCGCTGGTCGCGGTGCTCGAGCACCCCGGTGCGCGCGATGCGGCTGCCCCACTGCTCGGCCATGGTGTCGGTGCAGGCGTCGAACTTCCGGATCTTGCGCAGTCCGTGGCTGGCCCGGGCGGCGTTGATCTCCACCATCAACGCGTCCTCCAGCCCTGCGCTTCCGAGCCGGCCGGCGTCCTGGACGGTGTCCTGCACTGCGCCCGCGACCGCGACGACGGGCACCGGCCAGGTGCTCGCGCCGGCCGAGGAGGGGAGCCCGCACATCGCTGCGGCAACGATGCCGAACGCCACGAGACGGGTGAGGGGGCGGATGCGCACGAGGTCCTCCAGGGAAGACCCGGCACCCCGAGGTTGACCGAATCTTGACGAAATCTTCGAATTCGACCTGAGGATAACCCCTCGGGGTGTCCGGGCGCGGCGATTCGCCGGAACTGCTCGTGCGCGAGCGGTGGGTGCTGGAGGTCAGTACTGGAGGTCAGTACTGGAGGTCAGTGCTGGTAGGTGCCGTGCAGGATCGCGCGGCCCAGCGTCTTGAACGCGAGGTTGAACGACACGACCGCGGGGGAGGCGTCGCCGTCGACGCCGAGGGTGGCGTCCTTCACCGCGTGCACGACGAAGAAGTAGCGGTGCGGCTGGTCGCCCTCAGGCGGGGCGGCCCCCATGAAGCCGGACTCGCCGCCGTCGTTGCGCACGTGGAAGGCCTTGCCCGGCAGGTCACCGGAGGCGGCGCCGGTGTCGAGCGAGGTGACGTCGGCCGGGACGTCGACCAGCACCCAGTGCCAGAAGCCGCTCGGGGTCGGCGCGTCGGGGTCGAAGCAGGTCACGACGTAGGACTGGGTGCCCTCGGGGGCGCCCGACCAGCTCAGCTGCGGCGAGGTGTTGCCGAGGGCGGCGACCTGGTCGTCCTTGAGTGGCGCGCCGTCGGTGACGTCGTCGCTGGTGACCGTGAAGGACGCGGTCGCCGGCAGGAGGTCGTACGGGTTCGGGCTGACGGGTCGTTCGATGCCTGTGCTCATCCCTCGAACCTAGCCACGGCCACAAGGCGCTGACCAGAGACAATGAGCCATGCCCGACCACGGTTCCTCGGACGCCCATCCCTACCTCGCGGGGCTGGTGCTGACCGGTCGTCGGGTGGTGGTCGTCGGCGGAGGCCACGTGGCGCAGCGGCGGGTGCCGACCTTCCTCGCCGCCGGCGCCCGGGTCACCGTGGTGAGCCCGGAGGTGACGCCGGCGATCGAGGGACTCGCCGGCGAGCTCACGCTCGTGCTGCGCGAGTTCGACGAGCCCGACGTCGACGGTGCGTGGTACGTCGTCGCCGCCACCGACGACCCCGACGTCAACGCCCGCGTCGCGGCGGCGGCCGAGGCCCGCCACACCTTCTGCGTGCGCGCCGACGACGCCCGGGGCGGCACCGCCTGGACGCCCGCCGTCGGGCACCACGGCAGCGTCACGGTCGGCGTGCTCGGTAACCGGGAGCCGCGCAAGTCCGCGGCGCTGCGCGACGACATCGTCACCGCGCTGCGCGACGGGCACCTCACCGCCTCCGACGCGCACGACCGCAGCCCCGGCGTCGTGCTGGTGGGCGGCGGCCCCGGCGAGCCCGAGCTGGTCACCGTCGCCGCGCGGCACGCGCTGGCCTCGGCGGACGTGGTGGTCGCCGACCGGCTCGCTCCGCGCGAGCTCCTCGACGAGCTCGGCCCGCACGTCGAGCTCATCGACGTCGCCAAGCTGCCGCGCGGGCGCTCGGCGTCGCAGGAGCTGATCAACGAGGTCATCGTCGACCGGGCGCTCGCCGGCAAGCGGGTCGTGCGGTTCAAGGGCGGCGACAGCTTCGTCTTCGGTCGCGGCTACGAGGAGATCCAGGCCTGCGCGGCGGCGGGGGTGCCCGTCACCGTCGTGCCGGGACTGACCTCGGCCATCGCCGTGCCCGCCCGGGTCGGCATCCCGGTCACCCATCGCGGTGTCGCGCACGACTTCACCGTGATCTCCGGTCACCTGCCCCCCGGCCACCCCGAGTCGCTCGTCGACTGGGCGTCGGTCGCCGGGCTGCGCGGCACCGTGGTGCTGCTGATGGCGGTGGACAACGCGCCGGCCATCGCCGAGGTGCTGGTCGACGGCGGCCGACCCGGCACCACGCCCGTCGCCGTCATCGTCGACGGCACCATGCCGACCGAGCGCACCGTGCTGACCACGCTGGCCGACCTGGCCGACGACCTGAGGACCCACGAGGTGGTGCCGCCCGCGATCATCGTGGTCGGCGACGTGGTCGCAGTGGCGCGTCCGGCACACTACGCACATCATGGGCGTGCCTGAACCGGTCGAGATCGTCGAGATCACCGACCCCGACGACCCGCGGCTGGCCGACTACCGCGACCTGCGCGACGTCGAGCTGCGCAAGAGCCTCGAGGCCGAGCACGGGCTGTTCCTCGCCGAGGGCGAGAAGGTGGTGCGCCGCGCGGTCGAGGCGGGCTACGAGGCGCGGTCGTTCCTGATGGCGCCGCGCTGGGTCGACGGCCTCGGCGACGTCCTCTCCCGCGGCCCGGGTCCCTGCTACGTCATGCCCGAGCGGACGATCGAGCAGGTCACCGGCTTCCACGTGCACCGCGGCGCGCTCGCGTCCCTCCACCGGCGGCCGCTGCCCACGGTCGACGAGGTGCTCGCCGGCGCACGCTCGGTGCTGGTGCTCGAGGACCTGGTCGACCACACCAACGTCGGTGCGATCTTCCGCTCCGGCGCCGCGCTCGGCTTCGACGCCGTCCTGCTCGCACCCCGCTGCGCCGACCCGCTCTACCGCCGCTCGATCAAGGTCGGCATGGGCGCGGTGTTCACCACCCCGTGGACCCGCCTGCCCGACTGGTACGACGCCCTGCCGCAGCTCTCGTCCCGCGGGTTCACCACGGTGGCGCTCACCCTGTCGCCCGACTCGGTGCCGATCGAGGACGCCGTCGCCGGGGTCGACCGGCTCGCCCTCGTGCTGGGGTCGGAGGGGCACGGTCTCTCGGCGAGGTGGGAGACCTCCGCCGACCGACGAGCGATCATCGCGATGCGCGCCGGCATCGACTCGCTCAACGTCGCCGCCGCCACTGCGGTGGCGTGCTACGCCGCCGCCCGCCGCTGACCGCTCAGGCGTCCCTCAGCCGGTGGCGCAGCCGGCGCGCGACCACGACGACCAGCGCCACGGCGAGCAGCGCGTAGACGACGTTGCCCACGCTGCCGACGTAGCCCTCCACGCGGTGCCACTGCGCGCCCAGCTCGTAGCCGGCGAGCACCAGGGCCGCGTTCCAGACCAGGCTGCCGGCGGTGGTGTAGAGGCAGAACGTCGCCAGCGGCATCCGGTCCACCCCCGCGGGGATGGAGACCAGGCTGCGCACGCCCGGCACGAGCCGGCCGAAGAACACCGCCGTGCGACCGTTGCGGCCGAACCACGCCACCGCACGGCGTACGTCGTCGGCGTGCACCAGCGGGATCCGGTCGGCGAGCGCGCAGGTGCGCTCGAGGCCCCACGCGGCGCCGAGCCAGTAGAGGACCAGCGCGCCCACCAGGGAGCCCGCGGTCGCCCACGCGATGGCGGCCCAGACGCCGTAGTGGCCCTGGCTCGCCGTGTAGCCGGCGAGCGGCAGCACGAGCTCGCTCGGCACCGGTGGGAAGACCGTCTCCAGGGCGGTCGCGAGGCCGACGCCGGGCGCGCCGACGGTGCGCATGACCAGGACGACCCAGTCGAGCACTGCGTCCACGGATCCGGCCGCTCAGCCGCGCTGCCGCAGGGCCTCGTGCAGCACGATCGAGCCCGCGACGGCGGCGTTGAGCGATGAGGCGGTGCCGGTCATCGCGATGCTGACGATGTCGTCGCACGCCGCCCGCCAGCCCGAGGAGATGCCGTGGGTCTCGTTGCCCACGACCACCACCAGCCGCCCCGACAGGTCGACCTCGCCGAGCGGGCTGCCCTCCTCGTCGGTGCCCACGATCCGGTAGCCGTGGGCGTGCGCGTGCTCGACCACCGGACCGTGTCCCGGCACCCGCAGCACCGTGAGGGCGAAGAGCGAGCCGGTGCTCGCGCGCACCGACTGCGGGTCGTAGGGATCGGCCGCGTGGCCGGTCACCACGAGCGCGGAGGCGCCGAACGCGTCCGCCGAGCGGGCCAGGGTGCCGATGTTGCCCGGGCTGGTGGGGCGGTCGAAGACC
Source organism: Nocardioides sp. Soil774 (assembly GCF_001428125.1). Taxonomy (GTDB): domain Bacteria; phylum Actinomycetota; class Actinomycetes; order Propionibacteriales; family Nocardioidaceae; genus Nocardioides. The sequence goes on from NZ_LMSM01000011.1 coordinate 111,690, forward strand.
ACGACCGGGCCGTGCGGCCGCGAGGAGTCGGCGAGGCGGGCCACGCCGTCGTCCGGCATCTCGACGACGGCCACGAGCTCGGCGCCGTCCTTGCCGCTGAGCCGGGCGTGCAGGTCGGGGGACAGCACCACGCGCTCCGCGTCGGTGCTCGCCCACAGCTCGTCGGACCAGGCCGAGCCGGCGCCGTCGGCGCGCAGCAGCGCCCGCACCGTCCAGCCCTCCTCGACCGCCCGGGTGATGGGGCGTACGCCCTGCACGAGGAGCTCACGGTTGCGGTGGCGCTTGGAGCGGTTGGTCAGCAGCGCCTCCCACTGCTGGAAGCGGGCGTTCTCGCGGGTGATGCGTAGGTCCTGCATCACGCGGTCCCGTCGGCGGGCCAGGTGAGCGGGTAGTCGTCGACAGCGGCGTCGTGCTTCTTGCCCAGCCGCTTGCGCGACTTCGCCGAGAGCCGGTCACCGAAGACGGTGCCGAGGGTGTGGTCGGTCTCGTGCTGCAGGCACCGGGCAAGCAGCCCGTCGCCCTCGAACGACACCGGCTGGCCGTCGAGACCCTGGCCGTCGACGCGCGCCCAGTCGGGGCGGGCGCACGGCTCGAAGGATCCCGGGAAGGACAGGCAGCCCTCGTCGTCGCTGTCCAAGTGGCGGTCCTTGCCCTCGGGGAGGGTGAGGACGGGATTGCAGACCACGCCGACGGTGTGGACGCCCTCGTCGTCGGGGCAGTCGAAGACGAACATCGCGACGTCCTCGCCGACCTGGCAGGCGGCCAGGCCCACGCCCTCGGCGGCGTACATCGTGGCGACCATGTCGGCGGCCAGCTGCCGCAGCGCGTCGTCGTACGCCGTCACCGCGGCCTGGGGCCGGTGCATGACCGGCGTGCCCCAGCGGGTGATGGCGCGCACCGCCCCGCCCTCGGGGAGCGGGCCGTGCGGGGCCTGCACGTCGGGCTGGTCGGCCCTGTGCTTCTCGGTGCTGGGCTCGTGGTCGGGCATGCGGTGGATCCTAGCCAGCGGGGGCCGGGTGACCCGCACCACGCAGGAGCCTCTGGCCAAAGGTGTAACTCGCAGTTACATTTGGGTCATGTCCCCCAAGTTCGGCCTGCGACCCGGAGGTCGCCACGGGCTGTCGTCCCGCGAGACCCGCGATCCCATCGGCTTCGCCGTCGCCGCCGTCAACCGGCTGGCCCAGAGCGACCTCATCGACCGCGTCGGGCTGCGCAAGCAGGCCGAGCAGGCGGTCTACTCCACGACCCGCAACGGCTTCCGCGCCGCCACGGCCGCCGGGCGCACCTTCGCCCGCGTGGGCCGCAGCACCGCGGGGGAGCGGCCCGCCGCCGCGGAGTCCCGCGGGGTCTTCGACCTGACCCCGACCGACGACGAGGCGATGCTGCTCGAGGTGGTGCGCGAGCTCGCCGACGAGCTCCTGCGCCCGGCCGCGTCGGCCGCCGACGCCGCCTGCGCCGCGCCCCCGGAGGTCCTCCTCGCCGCCCAAGAGGTCGGGCTGCCGGGCCTCGGCGTGCCCGACTCGCTCGGCGGCATCATGGAGGAGCGCTCGGCCATGGCCGGCGCCCTGGTCGCCGAGGCGCTCGCCCACGGCGACATGGGCCTCGCCGTCGCCACGCTCGCACCCGGCGCGGTCGCGACCGCGATCGGCCTGTGGGGCACCGAGGCCCAGCAGCAGACCTACCTCCCGGCCTTCACCGGCAACGACGTCCCGGCGGCCGCCCTCACGATCGCCGAGCCGACCGTCCTGTTCGACCCGTTCGCGCTGGCCACGACCGCGCTGCGCGACGGCGACGGCTTCGTGCTCGACGGCGTGAAGTCGGCCGTCGTGCGTGGCGCCGAGGCCGAGCTGTTCGTCGTCGCGGCCATGCTCGACGGCACCCCCGCCCTCTTCCTCGTGGAGTCAGGGGCTGACGGCCTCGAGGTCGAGGCCGACCCGTCGATGGGCGTGCGCGCGGCGGGGCTGTCGCGCCTGCACCTCACCGGCGTACGGGTCGGCGCGGACGCGCTGCTCGGCGACACCGAGGGCGTCGCCTTCCGCGAGTGCGTGCGCCTGTCGCGACTGGCGTGGTGCGCGCTCGCCGTCGGCACCGGGCAGGCCGTGCTCGACTACGTCACCGACTACGTCAACGGGCGCGAGGCGTTCGGTGAGCCGATCAGCCACCGCCAGTCGGTGGCGTTCATGGTCGCCGACATCGCCATCGAGGTGCAGGCCATGCGCCTGCTCACCTGGAAGGCGGCCTCGCGGGCCTCGCGGGGCCAGGACTTCTCCCGCGAGGTGGGGCTGGCCCGCCAGCTCTGCAGCGAGAAGGGCATGCGGATCGGCCTCGACGGCGTGCAGCTGCTCGGCGGACACGGCTTCGTCAAGGAGCACCCGGTGGAACGGTGGTACCGCGACCTGCGGGCCGTCGGCGTGATGGAAGGCGTGGTGATGCTCTGATGATCAACCTCGAGACCCCGAGGAAGCAGGCCGGCCTGGTCGACCAGGCCCACCAGCTGGCGATGAACATGCTGCGCCCGATCTCGCGCAAGTACGACCGCGCGGAGCACGACTACCCCAAGGAGCTCGACATGCTCGCCGCGCTGATCGACGGCGTGAGCGAGACGGGCGCGACCGGCGGCGCCGGTGCGGGCGGCGTACGCCGTGACGCCTCGGCCGAGGACGCCGGCAAGGTCCGCAACGGCGCCAACCTCGCCTCCGTGCTGTCCATCGCCGAGATGTGCTGGGGCGACACCGCCCTGCTGCTGTCGATGCCGCGCCAAGGCCTGGGCAACTCGGCGATCGCGTCGGTGGCCGACGAGGAGCAGCTCGAGCGCTACAAGGGCACGTGGGCCGCGATGGCGATCACCGAGCCCGGCACCGGCTCGGACTCGGCCAACATCACCACGACGGCCGTCAAGGACGGCGACCACTACGTCATCAACGGCGAGAAGATCTATGTCACCTCCGGCGACCGCGCCGACAGCGTGGTGGTCTGGGCGACCCTCGACAAGGAGCTCGGGCGGGCGGCGATCAAGTCGTTCCTGGTCCGCAAGGACAACCCCGGGCTCAAGGTCGAGCGGCTCGAGCACAAGCTCGGCATCCGGGCCTCCGACACCGCCGCGATCACCTTCACCGACTGCCGGGTGCCGGCCGAGGACCTCCTCGGCTCCCCGGAGATCGACACCAAGTCCGGCTTCGCCGGCGCGATGGCGACCTTCGACAACACCCGCCCGCTCGTCGCAGCGATGGCTGTGGGCTGCGCCCGCGCCTCGCTCGACCTCACCCGCGACCTGCTCGACCAGGCCGGCGTCGTCATCGACTACGACCGTCCCGCCCAGGCGCAGAGCGCCGCGGCGGCGACCTTCCTGCGGCTCGAGGCCGACTGGGAGGGCGCGAAGCTGCTGATGATGCAGGCGGCCTGGATGGCGGACAACCGCAAGCCCAACTCGCTCGAGGCCTCCATGGCCAAGGCCAAGGCCGGGCGTGTGGGCTCGGACGTCACGCTGTCGTGCGTGCAGCTGTGCGGCACGCTCGGCTACAGCGAGGCCGAGCTGCTCGAGAAGTGGGCCCGCGACTCCAAGATCCTCGACATCTTCGAGGGCACGCAGCAGATCCAGCTGTTGATCGTGGCGCGCAGGGTGCTCGGGCTGTCGAGCGCCGAGCTGAAGTAGGCCGGTCAGGAGACGGACTTGAAGGGGTCGTGCTCGGCGAGCAGCTTGTCGACGCGGGCCTGGTCGATGCGGTGGAAGACCCGTGCGTCCTCCTGCTGGTCGCGGATGACCTTCGCCAAGGTGAACGCGGAGGTCGTGAGGTAGAGGGTCCCGAGGGCGAGGAAGCCCTTGATCCAGGGATCGGCCTGCATGAAGTAGATCGCGACGAGCATCGCGAACAGCGAGGCGCCGAAGGAGATGGCGGCCTGGAGGGCGAAGGCGGCGGTGTTCTTGGCGGTGGAGTCGGTCTTGGAAGGCATGGCAGGAGCCTGCTCCCGCAGACGCCGGGCCGGACCTGTCGACGTACCCGACGTCGGGTGAGTACACCTCCTCAACCGCGCCGAGTACCTTCTCCGCATGCCGGACCAGCCAGCCCACATGTCGCCCGAGGAGTTCCGTCGCCACGGCCACGCCGCCATCGACTGGATCGCCGACTACTGGGCCTCGCTCGACGACCTGCCCGTGCGCGCCCAGGTCGCGCCCGGCGACGTACGCCGTCAGCTGCCCGCGTCGGCTCCCGAGCACGGCGAGCCCTTCGACGCCCTGCTGGCCGACCTCGACCGCGTGGTCGTGCCGGGACTGACCCACTGGCAGCACCCGCGCTTCTTCGCCTACTTCCCGGCCAACTCCTCCCCGGCCGCGATCCTCGGTGACCTGCTCTCCAGCGGCATCGGCGCGCAGGGGATGATCTGGGCGACCAGCCCGGCCGTGACCGAGGTCGAGCAGGTCGTCCTCGACTGGTTCGCCGAGGCGTTGGGCCTGCCGGAGGCGTTCCGCAGCGACGGGCCCGGCGGCGGCGTCATCCAGGACACCGCGTCGACGGCGACCTTCACCGCGCTGCTCTCCGCGCTGCACCGCGCCAGTGGGGGCGAGGTCCGAGCGCACGGCGTCGGCGACGTCCGGTGGCGGGTCTACGGCTCGACGCAGGCGCACTCGTCGCTCGTCAAGGCCGCCATGATGGCCGGGCTCGGCGAGCACGCGGTGCGCACCGTCGCCGTCGACCCCGTGACCCAGGCGATCGACGTCACCGCGCTGCACGAGGCGCTCCGCGAGGACATGGAGGCGGGCATGCGCCCGGTGATGGTGCACCTCGCCGCCGGATCGACGTCGACGGGCGCGATGGACGACATCGCCGCCGTCGCCGACGTCGTCCGCGAGTCGGGTGCGTGGCTGCACGTGGACGCCGCCTGGGCCGGCGTCGCTGCCGTGTGCCCCGAGCACCGCGACTTCCTCGCCGGCGTCGAGGCAGCCGACTCCTTCGTCACCAACCCCCACAAGTGGCTGCTGACGACCTTCGACTGCAGCACCTTCTGGGTGCGCGACCGCAGCGCGCTGACGGGTGCGATGTCGATCCTCCCCGAATACCTCCGCAACGCCGCCACCGAGTCGGGCGAGGTCGTGGACTACCGCGACTGGCACCCGCAGCTGGGCCGACGGTTCCGGGCGATCAAGCTCTGGGCGGTGCTGCGCACCTACGGGCTCGAGGGCCTCCGCGCCCACGTGCGCAGCGGCATCGCGCTCGCCGACCACGTCGCGGACCTGGTGCGCGCCGACGACCGGTTCGAGATGGTCACCGACCCGTCGCTCTCGCTCGTGGTGTTCCGGCTGCGGGCCGGCGACGAGCAGACGCTCGCGGCGATGGAGGCCGTCAACGCCTCCGGCGAGGCCTACCTGAGCCACACCACGGTCAACGGGCGCGCCGCGATCCGGCTCGCGGTCGGGAGCTGGCGCACCACGGAGGCGGACGTCGACCGCACCTGGCGGGCGCTGCAGGAGGCCGCGACCGCCCAGGGCTGACAGGGTGGAGGGCATGAAGCTCTTCGCCGACACGCCCCTGCGACGCACGCTCCAGGTCATCGCGGACCTCCTCTTCGTCGCCTGGCTGGTGCTCTGGGTGTGGATCGGCTCGGCGGTCCACGACGGCACGATGGAGCTCGCGGCACCGGCGCGGCAGACCGACTCGTCGGCGACGGCGATGGCCGACCAGCTCCGCGACGCCGGCGGCCGGCTCGGCGACGCGCCGCTGGTGGGCGACGAGCTCGCGGTGCCGTTCGACAAGGCGGCGGACGCCTCCGACGGGATCGCCGCGGCGGGGCGCGACACCGTCGACGCGGTCGAGCGGCTCGCGCTCCTGCTGGGGCTGTCGGTGGCCTTGATCCCGATCATGATCGTCTCGGCGATCCACCTCCCGCGGCGGTGGCGCTTCGTGCGGGAGGCCACGGCCGGGGCGAGGTTCATCGACGCCCAGGAGGACCTCGACCTCTTCGCGCTGCGGGCGCTGGCCAACCAGCCGATGCGCGTGCTGGCGAGGGTCAGCGACGACCCGGCCGGTGCGTGGCGGGCACGCGACCCCGAGGTCGTACGACGTCTCGCCGAGCTCGAGCTCGCCGACGTCGGGCTGCGGCCGAGGACGTGGCCGCCCGCGTAGAGTCAGCCCACGTGCAGTTCCTCGACGCGAGCCCCGGCCACGACCTGACCTACGACGACGTGTTCATGGTCCCGAGGGCCTCCGCCGTCGCGAGCCGCTACGACGTCGACCTGGCCACCTCCGACGGCACCGGGGCCACGCTCCCGCTCGTCGTGGCCAACATGACCGCGATCGCCGGTCGTCGGATGGCCGAGACCGTCGCGCGCCGCGGGGGCATCGCGGTGATCCCGCAGGACATCCCCATCCCGGTCGTGGCCGACGTGGTCGCCTGGGTCAAGCGCCGCCACCGCGTCTTCGACACCCCCATCGAGCTGCGTCCCGACCAGACGGTCGCCGAGGCGCTGTCGCTGATCCCCAAGCGTGCGCACAAGGCGGCCGTCGTCGTCGAGGACGGTCGACCGGTCGGGGTCGTGTCCGAGGCCGACTGCGCCGAGGTCGACCGCTTCGCCCAGGTCTCGACCGTGATGAACCGGGCGGTCGTGACCGTCGCCGCGACGACCGACCCGCGTGAGGCCTACGACGCGATCGAGCGCGCCAAGGCGCCGTTGGCCGTCGCGGTCTCGGAGTCCGGCGAGCTCGTGGGCGTCCTCACCCGGCTCGGCGCGCTGCGCGCCACGCTCTACACGCCCGCCGTCGACGCCGAGGGCGCCCTGCGCATCGCCGCCGCGGTCGGGGTCAACGGCGACGTGGAGGACCGAGCCGCCGAGCTGCTGCGCGCCGGCGTCGACTGCCTCGTCGTCGACACCGCCCACGGCCACCAGGAGCGGATGCTGCAGGCGCTGCGTGCGGTCCGGGCGCTCTCGCCGACCGTGCCGATCGTCGCCGGCAACGTCGTCTCCGCCGACGGCACCCGCGCGCTCATCGAGGCAGGTGCCGACATCGTCAAGGTCGGCGTCGGTCCGGGCGCGATGTGCACGACGCGGATGATGACCGGCGTCGGCCGCCCGCAGTTCTCCGCGGTGCTGGAGTGCGCCGCGGCCGCCCGCGAGCTCGGCAAGCACGTGTGGGCCGACGGCGGCGTACGCCACCCGCGCGACGTCGCGCTCGCCCTGGCCGCGGGCGCCTCGTCGGTGATGATCGGCTCGTGGTTCGCCGGCACGCACGAGTCGCCCGGCGACCTGATGCACGACGCCGACGGGCGCCCGTTCAAGGTGTCGTTCGGGATGGCCTCGGCGCGCGCCGTGGCCAACCGCACGTCGGGGGAGTCGTCCTACGACCGGGCACGCAAGGGTCTCTACGAGGAGGGGATCTCGTCGTCGCGGATGTACCTCGACCCCGACCGCCCGGGAGTGGAGGACCTCATCGACCAGATCTGCTCCGGGGTGCGCTCGGCGTGCACCTACGCCGGCGCCTCCGACCTCGCCGAGCTCCACGACCGCGCCCTGGTCGGGGTGCAGTCCGCCGCGGGGTTCCACGAGGGACGTCCGCTGGACAGGTCGTGGTGAGGGTGGAGCACGTCTTCGTCATGACCTACGGCCGGTCGGGCTCGACCCTGCTGATGGGCATCCTCAACTCGATCCCCGGGTGGCTGCTGCGCGGCGAGAACCGCCACGCGATGCGCCACCTCTACGACTTCCACCGCAGCGGCCTGGCCGAGAAGGCCCGCGTCGACCCCGAGCGCGCCAGCCAGCCCACGCACCCGTGGTTCGGCATCGAGGGCTTCCCCGAGGCCGCCTCGCTCCAGCAGATCCGCGCGCTGGCCGAGGCGACGCTGCTGCGGCCGGAGCCCGACACGCGGGTCAGCGGCTTCAAGGAGATCCGCTGGTACGACGCCGACCTGCCCGACTACGTCGCGTTCCTGCGCGAGGTCTTCCCCGGCGCGCGGTTCGTGGTCAACACGCGGCACCTGCCCGACGTCGCGGCCAGCAACTACTGGACGCACAAGGACGACCCGCTCGCGCAGGTGCAGGCGATCGAGGACAAGATCCTCACCGCCGCCGCGGGGCTCGGTGACGCCGCCTACCGCGTGCATTACGACGACTACGTCGCCCACCCCGGCGTGCTGCGTGGGCTCTTCGAGTGGCTCGGCGAGGACTACGACCAGGACGCCGTCGAGGCCGTCCTCGCCACCCCGCACTCACGCCGCGGCAAGCACCGTGGCTGAACGCTTCCTGGTGGTCTGCGCGACCGCAGCCGAGGCCGTCCACCTGCCCGCCGACCTGCCGCTGGTGGTGACGGGCATGGGCAAGACGGCCGCTGCCGTCGCGACCGCCCGAGCGCTGGCGGCGTACGACGACCTCGCGGGCCTCACCGTCCTCAACGTGGGCTCCGCCGGTGCCCTGCGCCCCGGGCTGACGGGGGTGTTCGAGCCGGGCGTCGTGCTCAACCACGACCTGAGCGCCGAGGCGATCCGGGCGCTCGGCCACGACCCGCAGGAGCGGATCGAGGTGGGGGAGTCCGACGTCGTGCTGGCCACCGGTGACGTCTTCGTCAGCGACCCCGCCGTCCGCGACGCGCTCGCCCAGCGCGCCCACCTCGTCGACATGGAGGGCTACGCCGTCGCCTACGCCGCCCGTGCCGCAGGCGTGCCCGTGCGGCTCGTCAAGCACGTCTCCGACGCCGCCGACGAGGGCGCGCTGGAGTGGGCCTCGCTCGTCGACGCGTCCGCCCGCGCGCTCGGGGAGCGGGTCCGGGAGCTCGTCGGGCGCTGATCCCGTCACACCCGCCAGCACGCTTTGGGGGGAGCCCGCGCGCGGCCGGGACCAGCAGGATGGGTCCGTGCTCCCCTCCTCGACACCGGTCGGCGACCTCGCCAGCACGGCCCCGCACCACCTGCTGCTGGGCCCGGACACGCACGGCGTCACGCACTACGCCGGTGAGGTCGCCGCGGCCACCGACGCGCTGGTCGTCCGTGACGCGGCGCGGCTCGCTCCCGGGTCCGCGGTGCACGTCCACGTCACCGACCGGCTGTTCGGTCGCTTGCCCGCCTCGGCCGCAGAAGCGGTGGAGGCGCTGGCCCGGCGCCTGCGGCTGACGGTGACCCTGCACGACGTCCCGCAGCCCACGGACGGACCGGTCTTCCACGCCCGCGCAGCGGCGTACGGCCGCATCGTGCGCGCGAGCCACGCCTGGGCGACGAACTCCTGGCACGAGCACGCCCTCGTCGACCGCTGGTGCGCCGCCGGTGCTCGGGGGACGGTCATCCCGCTCCCCATCGTGCGCACGAGCGGTGGCGCTCCCCGCGGCTGCCACGCCGTCGCGGACCCGGTGCTGGGCGTCTTCGGGTTCGTCTACCCCGGCAAGGGCCACCGGCAGGTGGTGCGGGCCGCGACCGCGCTGCGGCGCGGTGGTGTCCTCGCGAGCGTCCGGGTCCTCGGTGGCGCGGCCCCGGGCCACGACGACGAGGTCGACGTGCTGCTGGCCACGAGCGCAGCGCGCGGCGTGCCCGTCGAGGTCACCGGACGCGTCCCCGACGCCGAGCTGGACCGCACGCTGCGGCAGGTGAGCGTGCCGGTGGTCGCCCATCGCAACGTGTCGGCGTCGGCGAGCATGAACTCGTGGATCGCCGCCGGCCGGCGTCCCCTCGTCCGCGACGGCGTCTACGCCCGCGAGATGGCAGCGCTGCGCCCCGGGACCGTCACCCTGTTCGACGACGCGAGCCTGGTGCCGACGCTCGCCACCGCGCTGCGCGACCCCGACTCCACGTGGCTCGCTCCCGGGACCGACCTCGGTCCCCACCTCCAGGAGACGGCGGCGGCCTACCGCACCTGGTGGGCCACGGTGCACCGATGAGCCTGCCGCCGTGGGGCACCAGCGTGCCCGGCAACCGGTGGGACCTGGCGCCCACCGGCGCGCCACGGCGGAGCGTGTCGGTGGTCGTCACGCACTACGAGCAGCAGGCCGAGCTCGACCGGACGCTGGCGGCGCTGCGTCGTCAGACCCGGCCGCCCGACGAGGTCGTGGTGGCCGACGACGGGTCCCGCTCGGCGCCGAGGGTCCCGTCGGGCGTGCGGCTGGTGCGGCAGCCCGACCACGGCTTCCGCGCGGCGGCGGCCCGCAACCTCGGCGTCGCCGCCACCACCGGTGACGTGCTGGTGCTCCTCGACGCCGACACCCACCCCGAGCCGCGGTTCGTCGAGCGGATCGTAGCGCTCCCGGAGTCCCTGCCAGAGGCCTTGGTCGTCGGACGTCGACGTCACGCCGACCTCAGCGGCACCGACATCGAGGTGGCCGTCGAGGAGGTCGCACCTGCCCTGGAGCTGCCGGAGCCCGGCTGGCTGCGGGAGGCCTACGACGACACCCGCGACCTGCTCGACGCCGACGGCTCCGGCCACCGCTTCGTCATCAGCGCCGTCCTCGCGTGCAGTCGCTGGTGGTACGACGAGATCGGTGGCTTCGACGAGTCCTTCCGGTCCTACGGTGGTGAGGACTGGGAGGTCGCCCACCGCTCGTGGACCGCGGGTGGCCTGCTCGCGCACCGTCGCGACGCCGTCGCGTGGCACGACGGCCCGCACGCCGGGGCGCGTCCCCGCGACGCCGACGCCGACCTGGCCGGCCTGGCCGAGACCGTCAACGTCGCCGACCGGACCACGGCTCCCGGCACCACGTGGCGCGGGCTGCTCCGCGGTCCGGCCGAGGTCGTGGTGACCTGCGCGCCCACGCTGCAGGCGGTGGAGCTGCTCGTCACCGTCGACTCAGTCCTCGCCGCGCTCCCGCGCGCCGCGGTCAGGCTCGGTCGCGAGCACCGCGACCTGGTGGGTGAGGACCCCCGGGTGCTGTCGGCCGACGACCCGGTGGCCGCCTCCGCGCGCGTCCACGTCGACGTACGCCGCGGCCTGAGCGGGGACGCGACCGCGTGGTCCGCGCTGGTGGCGGGCCTCGACGGCACCGTGGCCCGACGGTCCGTCGCCGACGGGTGCGCGGAGCTTCAGGACCTGCGCCTGCTGCGGCGCGCGCAGCGCTGGGCACGACCCGGGCTCGCGCCGACCGGGACACCGCTGGTGACGGGCCTGCGTCCGTGGACGGGCGAGACCAGCCTCGAGGCCTGGCTCGGCGGATGGTCGGGGCGCTGAGCGTCCCGACCACCGCCTAGCGTGAGGTGTTGGCAGTGCGTCCCTTGGTGACGCCGACGAAGGCCTGCGTCACGTCGTCGTCGCGCTCGACGCGCCACACCAGCGCGATCGTCGTCGGCTCGAGGTCGGTGACCACCCGCACGACGACGTCCTTGCGCTGGTGCAGCCGCGCGACCGACATCGGCAGGATCACCACCCCGGTGCCGGCTGCGACCGTCTCGATCGCCTCGTGCTCGGTCATCGGCGGCCACGCCAGCTGGTCGGCCGTGGGCGTCCAGCCGCTCGGGTGCGGGCGCACGAGCTGCTCGTCGACGAGGTCGGCGGTGGTGACCTCCTCGTCGGCGGCAGCCAGCAGGTGCTCGCGCGAGGCGACCGCCACCTGCAGCTCGTCGTAGAGCCGCACGCAGTGCAGGCCGTCCTGGTCGACGGGCAGCCGCACGATCGCCATGTCGAGGCTCCCGTCGCGGACGCCGTCGGTCTGCTCGGCCTCCGTGGTCGGCACCAGGTGGAGCGACTCGCGTCGGCGGTCGCGCCAGTGTCGCGCCCACTTGTCGGGGGTGGAGCCGGTCACGAAGCCGACGCGGAGGGGGGCGATCATGCGGTCGAGCCTAGGCGGCTCAGGCCTTCGAGCTCTTCTCGACCTGCCCGCTCTCGACCGACAGCACGAAGTCGTCGCCGTGCTCGGTGACGCCGGTGATGACGGCGGCCTCGACGGCCTCGATGGCGTACTTGCGACGCACGACCATCGGGTCCTGGGCCAGGTCCTTCACCAGCGCGACTGCGAGCCCGATCATGATGACGACGAACGGGAGCGCCGCGATGACCGTGATGGTCTGCAGGCCGCTGAGCGCGTCCTCGCCGCCGACGAGGAGCATCACCGCGGCGACCGCGCCGGTCGCGACGCCCCAGAAGATGACCGTCGGGCGGCTCGGGTGGATCGTGCCGCGCTCGGAGAGCGAGCCCATCACGATGGAGGCGGCGTCGGCGCCGGAGACGAAGAAGATGCCGACCAGGATCATCACGACGACCGACGAGACGGTCGCGAGCGGGTAGGCCTCGAGGGTGCTGAAGAGCTGGTTCTCCAGGCCGCCGGCGCCGGCGATGTCGGTGCCCTTCTTCTGCAGGTCGATGGCGGCGCCGCCGAAGATGCAGAACCACACGACGCTGACCAGGCTCGGCACGAGCAGCACGCCGGTGACGAACTGGCGGATGGTGCGACCGCGCGAGATGCGGGCGATGAACATGCCCACGAACGGCGTCCACGAGAGCCACCAGGCCCAGTAGAAGACGGTCCAGGCCGAGAGCCACTCGCTGGTCTCCGAGCCCTCGGCGGCGGTGCGTGCGGCCATCATCGGCAGGTCCGCGACATAGCTGCCGATGGACGTCGGCACGAGGTTGAGGATGAAGACGGTCGGGCCGACGATGAAGACGAAGAGCGCGAGCGCGACGGCGAGCACCATGTTGATGTTGGACAGCCACTGGATGCCCTTGGCCACGCCGGACACGGCGGACAGCACGAAGGCGGCGGTGAGCACGGCGATGATGCCGACGAGCACGGCGTTGCCGGTGTCGCCGAGGCCGGCGACGATCTGCAGCCCGGACTCGATCTGCAGCGCGCCGAGGCCCAGCGAGGTGGCGGAGCCGAAGAGTGTCGCGAAGATGGCGAACATGTCGATCGCCTTGCCGCCGAGGCCGTGCGCGTGGCGGCCGAGGAGGGGCTCGAAGGCGGAGCTGATCAGCTGCAGGCGGCCCTTGCGGTAGACGCCGTACGCCACCGCGAGACCCACGACGGCGTAGATCGCCCACGGGTGGAGCGTCCAGTGGAACATCGTGGTCGCCATCGCGTTCTGCGCGGCCTCGGGGCCACCGGCCTCACCGGTGCCGGGCGGCGGGGTGACGAAGTGGGTGATCGGCTCGCTGACGCCGTAGAACATCAGGCCGATGCCCATCCCGGCGCTGAACATCATCGCGACCCACGAGATGGTCCGGAACTCCGGCTCCTCGTCGTCGCGCCCGAGGGGGATGTTGCCGAACTTGCCCAGCGCCAGCCAGATCACGAAGACCACGAAGACGCTCGAGGTGAGCACGAAGAGCCACCCGGTCTTCTCCATCGTCCAGGTGAGGCCGGTCGCGGAGGCGTCGGCGAGGCTGTCGGTGCTGACGAAGCCCCAGACGAGGAACGCCAGGCTGACGACGGCGGTGACGCCGAAGACGAGCTTGTCCAGGCCCTTCTCGCGAGGCACGCTGGGCTCGATGGCGCTGTCGAGGGCCGGGTGCGGCTCGTCGACGGGGTCGGGTGCGGGCAGGTCGCGGGGATGCTCGATTCCTGTGGCCATCCCTCGACCAAAGCGAAGTCCCGCCGCTGCTGGCAAACCGGGAGTACGTCGCCTCGCTCACGACGAGAGCAGGCTCACACGCGTGCGCGGCTCAGTCCGCGTCCACGAGGTCGCCGGGCACGAGCGAGCGCGCCCAGGTCCTGGCCCGCTCCACCTCGCCCTCGCGCAGGGGCCCGGCGACGTCGTCGACGTAGAACGACTCGACGCCGATGACGTGGCCGAGGTGGTGGCGCGCCACCACCTTGCTCGCGGCCTTCGCCGCCGATCCGGGCAGGTGCCGCACCTTGGCGATGCGCGTGTCGAACGCGGCCACGGCCACGTGGGGGCTCGGGGGTAGGCCGTCGAGCCACTCGCGGATGCCTAGGGCCTCGTGGTCAGGGCCCGCGCCCTGCGTGACCGCGTCGTGGCGGGTGGTGGCCCGGCTCATCGAGAACGCGTGGGTCGGCCCGCCGACGACCAGGAGGTCGACGTCGGGCGGCAGGGGCGTGGGGGCGTCGACGACGTCGACCACCTCCACCGGGCCGGGCAGGTCCGGGGTGATGGCGTGGGCGACCGTCCGGGTGTTGCCGAACATCGACTCGTGCACGACGAGCGTGGTCATGGCGTGGGTCCTTCCTGGAGGGGGAGCGTGGATGGGAGGGGAGGGGCGGCGAGCGAGCGGAGCCACCGCTCGACGAGCCAGCCGCTCAGGCCGAGCAGCAGGAGGCTGGGGCCGGCGTCGGGGCCGAGGTGGACGTCGTCACCGGTCGCCAGCGCGACCACCGGCCCTGCCCACAGGGCGGTGAACAGGGTGACGACCTTGATGAGCGCGACCACGGCCAGCGCCGGGCCGGCGCGGTGCCCGCGGAGCAGGAGTGCACCGATGGTCACCAGGAGCGGGAGGACGATCGCCAGGTCGAGCCAGAAGACCGGGTAGGGCGTGCCGCCCACGCCCTCCGGGTCGGGTCGGGCGCCGCCCAGCGCGAAGGGAAGGAGGGCAGAGAGCCACAGGCCGGCGAACAGCACGCCCGTGACGACGAGCATCCAGCCGGTGCCGCGCCTCAGCCGCCGCGACGCGGTGGACGGGGGAGGGCTCGCGGCCATCCGGACCAGGCCGCTCACGAGCCCGGCGCCGGACAGCGCGACGATCGCCACGTAGACGAGGAACACCCGGTTCATCGGCACGCCGCTGACGTAGATGAGGTAGCTGTAGGCCAGGTAGCCGAGCAGGCCCAGCCGCACCAGCTCCAGTCGCACCGACGCGGGCCGCATCGCGAGGACGGCGAGCAGGACCGCGACGACGATGCTGCAGGCGTCCTGGGCGCGGGCGCCGAGCACGGTGGCGTCGGGGAGCGCGCGATAGGCGTGGTCGGCGAGGAGGCCGTACGCCGACGCCGCCAGCACGGCCGGGACGAGGGCGACGGTCGTCCAGAGGTGGGAGCGCGACGGTCCCGGGGACACCAGTGGGGGCGAGGACGTCCCCGACGCCCGCGGACGGGGCGCGGGTGGCGTCGCGAGCGCGGGCCAGTCGGCGCGGGCGCTCGGCACCAGCACCGCCAGGGCGGGCACGCTCCACAGCCAGAAGCCGACACCGAACGACATCAGCAGGACGTGGAACACGATGACGCCCACCCAGCCGACGCGCGCCGCGTGCGCTCCGCGCAGCAACAGGACACCGAGGGTGACCTCGCCGGCACCGAGCAGGAGGATCCACGCCAGCGGGTGCGCCGTCACCACCTCGCGCCACGCGTCGGTGACGAACGACGACCACGACCCGTCCGCGAACGTGCGGTAGGTCTCGGGGTCCCCGAGGACGATGCCGGCGTTGATGCCGCCCATCACGAGGTAGAACCCGCCGACGAAGCGTCGTACGGCAGCGGTGCCCACGTCCTGCCGGTGGGCGCGGGCGACCGTGGCGCCGCGTTCGATCGTGGTGCTCACAACGTCCTCCTGGCCCCAGCCTCGTCCGGTGCGGACCGGCGGGTCAGGGGCGGAGGTCGCGGCAGGCGGGGGACCTAGGTCCCGGGCTTGCCGGCGTCGGCGTAGGACGCCACGACCGACACGTTGAGCGGGAAGTCGACGGGGAAGTCGCGGAAGAGGAGCGAGCCCGCACCCGTCGCCGCCTCGGTGACCTCGGCCGCCACCGCGTCCGCGAGCTCCGCAGGCGCGTGCACGACGACCTCGTCGTGCAGGAAGAACACCAGGTGCGGGCGCTCGTCGAGCTCCCCTGCGCCGCCGAGGCGCCAAAGGCGGTTGCGCAGGTCGGCGATCCAGCACAGGGCCCACTCGGCGCCCGTGCCCTGCACCACGAAGTTGCGGGTGAACCGGCCGTGCGCGCGGCGTCGCCGGTCGAGGGCATCGAGGTCGTCGGGTGGCGCGTCCGGCCCCTCCTGCCACCTTCCGGGCGAGGCGCCGAGCGCCGGGCTCCCGCGGCCGAGCAGCGTGCGCACCACCTGACCGCGCTCCCCGGCCCGGGCGGCCTCGTCGACCAGGCCGAAGGCCGCGGGGTAGCGACGGGTCAGGCCGGCGACCATGCGTCCGCTCTCGCCGCTGGTGGCGCCGTACATCGCGCCGAGCAGGCCGAGCTTGGCGTCCTGCCGGGTCGCGACCGCGCCGTCGTCGACCATCCCCTGGTAGAGGTCGGCGCCGCGGGCCGCCCGCGCGAGGGCGGTGTCGCGGCTCATCCCGGCCAGCACCCGCGGCTCGAGCTGGGCCACGTCGGCCACCACGAGGACCCAGCCCTCGTCGGCGACGGCCGCCGAGCGCACCTGCATCGGGAACGACAACGCGCCCCCGCCGTTGGACGACCAGCGCCCGGTCGCCGATCCCGCCGGCTGGTAGGACGGACGGAACCGGCCGCGGCTGACCCACTCGTCGATCCACGCCCAGCCGTTGGTCTGGAACAGGTGCGCCAGCTTCTTGTAGCGCAGCAGCGGCTCGACCACCTCGTGGTCGACCGCACGCAGCGACGAGGCCCGGGTGTCGTCGACCTCGATGCCGGCGCGGCGCAGCGCCGCGAGGAGCTCCGGGCGGGAGTCCGGGTTGAGCCCCGGTGCGGCGAGCAGGCGGCGTACGTCGTCGGCGGCCGACTCCAGCAGTCGCGGCCGTGCCCCACGGGGCGGGCGCGGGCCGAGCAGCTCGACCAGCAGCCGCTCGTGGACGTCGGTGCGCCACGGCACGCCCGCGTGCGTCATCTCCGCCGCCGCGAGCGCGCCGGAGGACTCCGCTGCGACCAGCAGCCCGAGCCGCCGGCCATCGGCGGAGGCGGCGATCGCTGCGAGCTGGCGGGCGTCCTCGACGTCCGCGCGCAGGTGCTCGGCGGTGTCGTCGGCACCGAAGAGGGTGGGCTCGGTGGCCACCGCGGGACCGAGCCGGTCCCAGCGATCGGCGTCGTCCCCGTCGAGCAGGCCTGCGTCGACGGCAGGCGCGCGCCGCAGGATCCGCCTCGCGAGCCGGAGGTCGTGGCAGCGCGTCACCCTCACCCCCGCCGCGAGGAGCGGGGGATACCACCGGGCGGTGTCGTCCCAGACCCATCGCGGCGCCGGGCCGGGACCTGCCTCGCGCTCACCGACGAGCGACGGCAGGTCGTCGAGCGGCACGGTCTGCTCCTCGCCGTCGCCGGTCAGCAGCACCAGGTCGCCCGGCAGGCGCGAGAGCTGGACCCGGGTCATGGGGACACCCTCCCGCACGCCACCGACGTCCGCGCGTCCTTGGTCGACCCGGATGATGGTCGGGTGCTGCACCGACATCCGTTCCTGAGCCTGATGACGCTCCTCTACCTGGGCTTCGTCGGGCTCGTCACCCTGACGCCCGGCTCCGAGCAGCCCGACTACTCCGCGCTGGCCGCGCGGGTGCTGGCCCGCCTCGAGCGCTACCCCGACCTCGAGCCGCTCACCAGCCGGCTGAGCGTCGAGCGCGTCGAGTTCCTCGCCAACGTCGGGCTCTTCGTCCCCGTGGGCGTCTTCCTGCTCCTGCTCGTCGGCGCCCGGCTGTGGCTCGTCGCGCTCGCTGCCGGGATCGTGCTCACCTCGATGATCGAGAGCGTCCAGCGCGAGATCCCCGGGCGCGTGCCCGACCCCCGCGATGTCGCGGCCAACTCGATCGGCACCTTCGTCGGCATCGCGCTCGCGCTGGTGCTGACGCTCCCCGCCACGCTGCGCAGACGCCGCGCGCGCTCGGCCTGAGCGCCCCCGGGCGCCCGCCGGTGGGCCCCGCGAGCCCGGGCCCATCGACCCTGCCGGTGCGGCACCCGGCTTCCTAGCGTGGAGCCATGGCGACCCTCCACACCTCTCTGACCTTCCTCGGCGCCGTCGACACCGTCACGGGCAGCCGCTTCCTGCTGCAGGCAGGTGGCACCCGGGTCCTGGTCGACGCCGGTCTCTACCAGGGCCTGAGCGCGCACCGCCGGCGCAACTGGGAGACGTTCCCGGTCGACCCCGCCACCATCGACCACGTGGTGCTGACGCACGCACACCTCGACCACACCGGCTACCTGCCGCGGCTCGTCAAGGACGGGTTCACCGGCACGGTGACCTGCACGCGTGGCACCGCTGAGCTGGCCGAGATCGTGCTGCGCGACAGCGCGCACCTGCAGCAGGAGGACGCGAGGTGGGCCAACACGGCAGGCTTCTCCAAGCACAGCCCGGCACTGCCGTTGTACGACGACCGCGACGTCGGCCGGGCGCTGGAGCTCCTCGCGCCCGTCGAGCTCGGGTCGCCGGTGAGGCTGGCTCCCGGGGTGAGCGTCACGCTGTCCTCGGCCGGCCACATCCTCGGATCCGCGTCGGTGCAGGTGCGGGCGGGGGAGTCCAGCGTCGTCTTCAGCGGCGACCTGGGCCGTCCCGCGCACCCGCTCCTGCTGCCGCCGGCGGACCCTCCCGCAGCGGACACCCTGGTGGTCGAGTCGACGTACGGCGACCGGGCGCACCCCGTGCCCGACCCCGACGTGCTCGCCGACGCCATCTGCCGCACCATCGACCGGGGCGGCTCCCTGCTGCTGCCGGCCTTCGCGGTCGACCGCACCGAGCTCGTGCTGCTGGAGCTCCGGCGGCTGATGGGCGCCGGCCGCATCCCCGAGGTGCCGATCTTCGTGGACAGCCCGATGGCGCTGGCGGCGCTGGAGGTCTACCGGCGGGCGGCCGCGCGCGGCTCGGCCGAGCTGCGCGCCGAGGCGCGGAGCCTCATGGCCGACCTCGACGTCGGCGTCCACGCCGTGCACGACGCGGAGGGCTCGATGCGGCTCAACCGCCCCGGCAAGCCCAGCCTCGTCATCTCCGCCTCCGGCATGGCCTCCGGCGGCCGCGTCCTGTACCACCTGGCCCACCAGCTGCCCGAACGGCGCAACACCATCGTGCTCACCGGCTACCAGGCGGCCGGCACTCGTGGGCGCCAGCTCGCCGAGGGAGCCCGGCAGGTCAAGATCCACGGGCGCTACGTCCCGGTGCGGGCCGAGGTCGTCAGCGTGCCCGACTTCTCCGTGCACGCCGACGCCCAGGAGACGATCGACTGGCTCGCGCGGGCGCCGCGCCCGCCGCGCACCGTGTACGTCGTCCACGGCGAGCCCGATGCGGCGGCCGCCCTGGCGGGCCGCATCTCCTCCGAGCTCGGCTGGACCGCCGTGGTCCCGTCCTACCGCGAGCGGGTGCTGGTCGCCTGAGCGGAGCCGGGGCGGGAGGAGGCGGTGAAATGAAGAAAAGGCTCCGTGGAGCCGGAGCCTTCTCAGTGTCCGAGGGGGGACTTGAACCCCCACGCCCTAATACGGGCACTAGCACCTCAAGCTAGCGCGTCTGCCAATTCCGCCACCCGGACGAGTGCGGTGGAACAGTAGCAAAACCCCCACCCCCACAGTGAATCGGGGCGGGTGCTCACCACTGGTGCAGGATGGACGGCATGGACCAGACGCACTCCGACCGCTCGCAGGACCGCTCCTACGACCCCGCGGCCGAGGTCGTGCGGCTGTGCCAGGAGCTCATCGCCATCGACACCTCCAACTACGGCACCGATGACGGACCGGGGGAGCGCAAGGCGGCCGAGCACGTCGCCACCCTGCTCGACGAGGTCGGCATCGAGAGCCAGGTCATCGAGGGCCGGCCCGGCCGGGCCAACGTGGTCGCACGCTGGGGTGGCGGCGACGGCCGCGCTCCTCTGCTGCTCCACGGCCACCTCGACGTCGTACCTGCCGAGGCGTCGGACTGGCAGGTCGACCCGTTCGCCGGGGAGATCAAGGACGGCCAGGTCTGGGGCCGCGGCGCGGTCGACATGAAGGACTTCGACGCGATGCTGCTCAGCGTCGTGCGCGCGCGTGCCACCGCGGGCGCCGCACCCGATCGCGAGGTGGTGCTGTGCTTCACCGCCGACGAGGAGGCCGGAGGCCACCACGGCGCCGGGATCCTCGTCGACGAGCACGCCGACCTCTTCGCCGACTGCAGCGAGGCCGTGGGTGAGGTGGGCGGGTTCTCCGCCACCGTGCGCGGACGCCGGGTCTACCTCATCGAGGCGGCCGAGAAGGGCATGGCGTGGATGCGACTCACTGCCCGAGGCCGTGCCGGCCACGGCTCGATGATCAACGACGACAACGCCGTCACCCGGCTCGCCGGCGCCGTCGCCCGCATCGGCGCCCACCAGTGGCCGGTGCGGCTGACCCCGACCATGGAGGTCCTGCTCGCGACGGTCGCCGAGCTCGCCGGCACCGAGGCGACCCCCGACAACGCCGAGGCCCTCGTCGAGGAGTTCGGCGACGCCGCCCGGATGCTCGGCGCGGTGATCCGCAACACCGCCAACCCCACGATGCTGCGGGCAGGCTACAAGACCAACGTCATCCCCACCGATGCCCAGGCCACCGTCGACGGCCGCTTCCTGCCCGGCTACGAGGACGAGTTCTTCGCCACCCTCCACGAGCTCGCCGGCGACGGCATCGAGATCGACTTCGAGTCCAAGCAGGA
Source organism: Nocardioides sp. Soil774 (assembly GCF_001428125.1). Classification (GTDB taxonomy): domain Bacteria; phylum Actinomycetota; class Actinomycetes; order Propionibacteriales; family Nocardioidaceae; genus Nocardioides. The sequence continues at coordinate 132,077 of NZ_LMSM01000011.1, forward strand.
CCCGTGGGAGACGCCGTACGACGGCGACCTGGTGACCGCGATGAGCCGCAGCCTGCTCGCCGAGGACCCCGACGCCCTGGTCGCGCCCTACCTGATGAGCGGCGGCACCGACGCCAAGCACTTCCGCAGGCTCGGCATGCGCTCCTACGGCTTCGCGCCGCTGCGCCTGCCCGCCGACCTCGACTTCACCGCCCTCTTCCACGGCGTCGACGAGCGGGTGCCGGTGGACGCGCTGGAGTTCGGCGCCCGGGTCTTCGACCGGTTCCTCGACCAGGTCTGAGGTGCCGCCTGCCGCACCCCCGGAAGTGTTGCGCACGTCACGGCCGGACACCCGCGAGGGAATGCGCGGCGCTGTGGCACAGTTGCGACCACGAAGAGCTTGCGTGCTCTGGGGGCGGTGGAACTCCGCACCGGCGGTCACAGTCCGCGACCCGACCACCGCCAGTGGCCGGTTGACCAGGTGGAAATCCTGGACCGACGGTCACAGTCCGGATGAGAAGTGCACGCTGACGAGCTCCGCGACCGCGCCTTCCGGGTGCGGCCGGTCCCGTCGCCCGCCCCCCTGAGTCCACCCACGGACCGGAGGCGGAGATGACGACCAGCGAGGCGGAGCGGCTCGCGATGCAGCGCGCGCTGGCCATCGCGGCCACGCCCGGCGTGCCGATGGGACCCAACCCCCGCGTCGGTTGCGTGCTGCTGGCGCCCGACGGCTCGACGATCGCCGAGGGCTTCCACCGCGGAGCCGGCACCCCGCACGCCGAGGCCGCCGCGCTGGCCGAGGCCGGCGATGCGGCCCGGGGCGCGACCGCGGTCGTCACCCTCGAGCCGTGCAACCACACCGGGCGCACCGGTCCCTGCAGCGAGGCGCTCCTCGCGGCCGGCGTACGCCGTGTCGTGTTCGCCCAGCCCGACGCCAACCCGGTCGCCGTGGGCGGCGCCGGACGGCTCCGCGAGGGCGGCGTCGAGGTCGTCGGCGGCGTCATGATCGAGGAGGCCCAGGCGCTCAACCGGGCGTGGACCTTCGCGATCGCGCGCCGGCGCCCGTTCGTCACGTGGAAGTTCGCGACGACGCTCGACGGCCGCAGCGCAGCAGCCGACGGCACCAGCCGGTGGGTCTCCAGCCGTGCCGCCCGGCTCGACACCCACCGCCTGCGCGCGCTGTGCGACACCATGCTCGTCGGCACCGGGACCGTCCTGGTCGACGACCCCGAGCTCACCGTGCGCGACGAGGTCGACGAGCCCGTGACCGACCAGCCGCTGCGCGCGGTGATGGGCCTGCGCGACCTGCCCGCCGACCGACGGGTCCTCAACGACCGCGCCGAGACCGTGCACCTGCGCACCCGCGACCCCCACGAGGCGCTGGCGCGGCTGCACGAGCTCGACCGCCAGCACGTCTTCCTCGAGGGCGGGCCGCAGCTCGCCGGGGCGTTCCTGACGGCCGGGCTCGTCGACGAGGTCGTCACCTACGTCGCGCCGATGCTGCTCGGGTCGGGCGCCAGCGCGGTGGCCGACCTCGGCGTCGCCACGATCGCCGACGCGGTGCACCTCCACGTCACCGACGTCACCGTGCTGCGGGGGCACGACGGCGAGGACACCAACGTGCGCCTCACCATGAGGCCGACCACCCTTCCCAGGAGGACCTGATGTTCACCGGAATCGTCGAGGAGCTCGGCACCGTCGCCGAGGTCACCGACCAGGGCGACGCGATCCGCCTCACCATCGAGGCAGGCACCGTGCTCGAGGGCACCGGCCTCGGCGACTCGATCTCGGTCAACGGGTGCTGCCTCACCGTCGCCGAGCTCGGCGAGGGCCGGTGGACCGCCGACCTGATGCAGGAGACCCTCGACAAGACCTCCCTGGCCGCGGTGACGCCGGGCGACCGGGTCAACCTCGAGCGCGCGGTCACCGTCGACAAGCGCCTCGGCGGTCACATCGTCCAGGGCCACGTCGACGGCGTCGGCGAGATCATCTCCCGCTCCCCGAGCGAGCACTGGGACGTCGTCGAGGTCTCGCTCCCGCCCCACCTCGCGCGCTACCTCGTCGACAAGGGCTCGATCACCGTCGACGGCGTGAGCCTGACCGTGGTCGAGGCCGGCGAGGCCAGCTTCACCGTCAGCCTCATCCCCGAGACCCTCGCCCGCACGACGCTCGGCAGCCGCCGGCCCGGCGACCTGGTCAACCTCGAGGCCGACGTCATCGCCAAGCACGTCGAGAAGCTGCTCGGCGGCTACCTCCCGACTCCCACCACCACCCCGAACGACGAGGAAGAATGATGTCCCTGCTCGAATGGCTCATCCACGGCACCATCCCGGTGCCCGGCGGCGAGCTCGGTGCCCGCGAGGTGATCGGCAACCTCTTCGGCCTCGCCAGCGCGATCCTCGGCATGAAGCGTCTGCTGTGGGCCTGGCCCATCGGGCTGGTCGGCAACGTCCTGCTCTTCACCGTCTTCGCGACCGGCGAGCTGTCCGGCCAGATCGACGAGCCCCTGTGGGGCCAGGCCGGCCGGCAGGTGTTCTTCGCCGCCGTGTCGCTCTACGGGTGGTGGCGCTGGTCGCGCCTGCGCGACGCCGGCGGCGCCTCCGACGGCGGCGCGATCGCCCCCCGGTGGGCGACCGGCGCCGAGCGGGTCCAACTGCTCGTGCTGGGTGTCGTCGGCTACGCAGCGGCGTACGTCCTGCTGACGCGCGTGCTCGGCTCGTGGGGCCCGGTCACCGAGGCCTGGATCCTCGCCGGCTCGATGCTCGCGACCTACGGCATGGCCCGTGGCTGGGTGGAGTTCTGGCTGATCTGGATCCTGGTGGACGTCGTCGGGGTCACGACCCTCGTGCAGGCCGGCTACTACCCGACCGCCGGGATGTACCTCTTCTACGCCGTGTTCGTGGTGATCGGCTTCGTGGTGTGGCTGCGGGCCAGCCGGACCGTCGTCGACACCCCCGAGACCAAGGAGACGGTGTCGGCATGAGCGCGCCCACCGACAGCGGCACCCGGGTCCGCCTCGACCCGGTCGAGCGGGCCATCGCCGACATCGCCGCGGGGAAGGCCGTCGTGGTCGTCGACGACGAGGACCGCGAGAACGAGGGCGACATCATCTTCGCCGCCGCCAAGGCGACCCCCGAGCTGATGGCCTTCACGATCCGCCACTCCAGCGGCGTCATCTGCGTGCCGATGCCGGCCGACATGCTCGACCGGCTCGAGATCCCGCTCATGACGCCCCACAACAAGGACCGGCTGCGCACGGCGTACACCATCTCGGTCGACGCCCGCGACGGCGTCACCACCGGCATCAGCGCCGCCGACCGCGCCCACACCGCACGCACGCTCGCCGACTCCGCGACCGAGCCGTGGGAGCTCACCCGTCCGGGCCACGTCTTCCCCCTGCGCTACCGCGAGGGCGGGGTCCTGGTGCGGCGTGGGCACACCGAGGCAGCCGTCGACCTGGCCGTGCTCGCCGGGCTCACCCCGGCCGGCGTGCTCGTCGAGGTGGTCAACGACGACGGCACCATGAAGCGCTCGCCCGAGCTGCGTGAGTTCGCCGACGAGCACGGCCTCGCGATGATCTCGATCGAGGACCTCGTGCGCTACCGCCGGCGCCACGAGCGCCACGTGGAGCGGGTCGCCGAGACGCGCCTGCCCACCAGGCACGGCGAGTTCACCGCCTTCGGCTACCGGATCACCATCGACGGCAGCGAGCACGTCGCGCTGGTGCACGGCGACATCAGCGGCGACGAGCCGGTGCTGGCCCGGGTGCACAGCGAGTGCCTGACCGGCGACGTCTTCGGCAGCGAGCGCTGCGACTGCGGCCCCCAGCTCGACGAGGCGCTGGAGCGCATCGTCGCCGAGGGCAGGGGAGTGGTGGTCTACCTGCGCGGTCACGAGGGCCGCGGCATCGGGCTCGTCGCCAAGCTGCAGGCCTACCAGCTGCAGGACGGCGGACGCGACACGGTCGACGCCAACCTCGACCTCGGCCTGCCCGCCGACGCGCGCCACTACGGCACCGCCACCCAGGTGCTGCGCGACCTCGGCATCTCCTCGGTGCGGCTGATGACCAACAACCCCGACAAGACCGCCAGCCTCGAGGACTTCGGGATCGACGTGGCCGAGCGGGTGCCGCTGACGCCCCGCCCCAACGACCACAACCTCACCTACCTGCTGACCAAGCGCGACCGGATGGGCCACGACCTGCCCGGACTGAGCGGCACCGAGACCGAAGGAGGTGCCCAGTGAGTGGCGCCGGAGCACCCACGTCCCAGCCCTTCGACGCCGGCGACCTGCGGGTCGCGGTCGTCGCGGCGAGCTGGCACACCCAGGTCATGGACGGACTCGTCGGCGGCGCCGAGCGCGCCCTGGCGGCGTACGGCATCAGCGAGCCGGAGGTCATCCGCGTGCCGGGCACCTTCGAGCTCCCGGTCGTGGCCGCCGCGCTGGCCCGCGAGGGCTACGACGCCGTGGTCGCCCTCGGCGTCGTGATCCGCGGTGGCACGCCCCACTTCGACTACGTCTGCTTGGCCGCCACCGACGGGCTGACGCAGGTCAGCGTCGACCACGCGGTCCCGGTCGGCTTCGGTGTCCTCACCTGCGACACCGAGCAGCAGGCCCTCGACCGCGCCGGGCTCGAGGGCTCGGTCGAGGACAAGGGCTGGGAGGCCACCGCGGCCGCCCTCGACACCGCGAGGGTGCTGCGGGGGCTGCGCGCGCGGTGACCCGCGGCCGCGGTCAGGACGTGCGGTCGTTGCCGGCCTGCAGCCGGTCGATGTGCTCCGAGGCCTCGGCCTTGGTGAGGTCGCCCGGCAGCTCCTCGCCGGCCTCGCGGGCCAGCGTGTCGAGATAGCTGCGCTGCGCGCCGGTCATCGGCTCGTCGCCGGTGACCCACTCCTCGGGGTCCTTGCGCGTGCTGTCGCCCTGCGGGCCGCCGAGGGTCTCCCCGGTGGTGGGCCGGTCGTCCGAATGCGTGTTCGATTCAGTCATGCTGCGACTGTACGTCGCGCCACCGACTGCGCAACCCTCCCGCGGGGTGGTCCGCCACCGGGACCCCCGACCGGCGCCCGCGCGCTGCGCCGTAGGCTTGCCCCTCGTGAAGACGTTCGAGGACCTGTGGGCCGAGCTGTCCACCAAGGCTCAGGAGCGCCCCGAGGGGTCAGGCACCGTCGCCCAGCTGGACGCCGGCGTCCATGCCATCGGCAAGAAGCTCCTGGAGGAGGCCGCCGAGTCCTGGATGGCCGCCGAGCACGAGGGCAAGGACGCGACGGCACTGGAGATCAGCCAGCTGCTCTACCACGCGCAGGTGCTGATGCTCGCCTCCGGCCTGACCCTCGACGACGTCTACGCACACCTGTGAGAGAACCGGTGAACCCCGCATGACCCTCCGCATCGCCGTCCCCAACAAGGGGTCGCTGTCCCAGGCCGCGACCGACATCCTGCGCGAGTCAGGCTACCGCCAGCGCAGCGACTCCAAGGAGCTTGCGCTCGTCGACTCCGAGAACGACGTCGAGTTCTTCTACCTGCGCCCGCGCGACATCGCGCTCTACGTCGGCGAGGGCACGCTCGACGTCGGCATCACCGGCCGCGACCTGCTGCTCGACTCCGGCGCCAAGGCCGACGAGGTCATGGACCTCGGGTTCGGCCGCTCGCGCTTCCACTTCGCGGGCCCCGCCGGGCGCTACTCCACTGTGAAGGACCTCCAGGGCCTGCGGGTCGCGACGTCGTACGTCGGTGTGGTCGAGGACTACCTGTTCCGCCACGGCATCGACGCGACCGTCACCCGCCTCGACGGCGCCGTCGAGACGAGCATCCAGCTCGGCGTCGCCGACGTCATCGCCGACGTGGTCGAGACGGGCTCGACCCTGCGGGCAGCCGGGCTGGCGACCTTCGGCGAGGTGATCCTCGAGTCCGCGGCCGTGCTCATCACGCGCGGCGGGGTGGTCCACGACGACTTCGAGATCTTCCGCCGTCGCATCGAGGGCGTGCTGGTCGCCCGCAGCTACGTGATGATGGACTACGACATCGAGCGCGCCCACCTCGAGCAGGCGACCGAGCTCGCCCCGGGGCGCGAGGGCCCGACCATCTCCCCGCTCGGCAAGGCCGACTGGGTCGCGGTGCGGGTGATGGTTCCCCGCGCCGGCTCGCAGCGGCTCATGGACGAGCTCTACTCCCTCGGCGCCCGGGCGATCCTGCTCACGGACATCCATGCCTGCCGGCTCTGAGCCGCCCCGCCCCGGCGCGGCGCCCTTGCCGTCGCTGCCGCACACGTGGCGCCCGATGGGCGTGCGCTATGCCGTGGTGGGGTTCGGGTCGATGCTCTTCATCGTGTGCGCGGCCGCGTGGTTCGGCTTCGACGACTCCGTGCGCGAGCGGTTCGACGTGCTGCAGCGGCTCACCGTGCTGGCGATGGGCGCCGCGCTCGTGGCGTGCGGCTGGGCGCTCGGTCGAGCCCGCGTGACGGCCGAGATGGAGGCGTTGGTCGTGGTCAACGGCTTCCACACCCGACACCTCGCGTGGGAACAGGTGCTCGCCATCCACCTGCCCGAGGGCGCCCCCTGGGCCACCCTCGACCTGGCCGACGGCACCACGATCTCGGTGATGGCACTCCAGGGGTCCGACGGCCGCCGCGCGCGTGACGGCGTACGCCAGCTGCGGGCGTTGATCGACCGGCAGGCGCCTGCCGTCTAGCGGTCTTTCGCCGCGTCCTGCTGCAGGGCGTGGATGCCCCACGACACCGACAGCTCGTCGCCTGCCGATCCGGCCGGGGCGAGCGTGACGAGGTCGGTCCCGGAGTTGAAGGCGTCGGCGGGAGCGGTCATCGGCTCGACCGCGATGCCGGGGCGCCCGCCGTCGGAGGGCGGGGTGAAGATCTGCAGCCACCGGTGTCGCTCGTCCACCCACAGCGCGACGCCGCGGCCGGTCGCGGGGTCCACGAGCGTGGTGGTGGCGCGGCCGTCCTCGTGCTCGAGCGCGCCGAACCCGTCGTCGAGGACCGTGTCGCCGATGCGGCGTGCGGTGGTGAAGTCGTGGGGGCCGGACACGGGCTCGGTGCCCGTCGGCAGCTGCCGGTCGTCGGCGACGAGCCGGGTGCGCGCCGGCAGCCGCAGCTCGAGGTCCTCGATCGCGTCGCCCACGGCCAGGTAGGGGTGCGCGCCGCTCGCGCACGGCGCCGGCTCGGGCGCCAGGTTGGTCGTCGTCTGGGTGACCACGAGCCCGTCGGCGGACAGGTCGTAGAGCACGTGCAGGTCGAGCGTCCAGGGATAGCCGCTCTGCGCCATCACGCGGTAGGTCAGCGACACCGAGGTGCCGGTGTGCTCCTCCACCGTCCACGCCGCCCAGCGGGCCAGCCCGTGCGAGGCGTTGCCGTGGCCGGGGTCGCTCAGCGCCAGCTGCAGGTCCCGACCGCCGAAGGAGTAGCGGCCGTCGCGGATGCGGTTGGGCCACGGCATCAGCAGCTGGCCGCGCCCGCCGCCCGACATCTCGTCCTCGCCGAAGCCGTCGACGAGCGCCCGTCCGTGGTGGGCGAGCGTGCGCAGGGCCGCGCCGCTCTCGGTGACGACCGCGACGTAGCCGGCCGCGGAGATCTCGTACTGCTCACCGCTGGGAAGGACCATGCCGGTCACCCTAGACAGCACTAGCGTTCCTCCATGGTCTTCACCACGCGGGACCTCGGTCCCGATGACGCGGAATCCCTCGCCGGCCTGATGAGCCGCATCGAGGCGGACCACCCGACCGGCTTCTGCCTGGCCGAGAGGGAGGTCGTCGAGCTCATGACCGACCTGCCCGACAGCATCTTCTCGGGCGCCTACGACGGCGCCGCGCTCGTCGCCTACACGACCGTCCTGCCCGGCCGTCCCCACGACGCCGGCCAGCGGTTCACCCTGTTCGGCGACGTCGATCCCCAGCGCCTGGGGGAGGGGATCGGTACCCAGATGCTCGCCCGCTCGCTCGACCGGGCGCGGACGATCCACGCGCATGACGCCCCGGGCCGCCCGGCCCGCTATGCCAGCCAGGCCCTCGCCGGGCGCACCGACCAGGCCGACCTGCTCCTCTCGGCGGGCCTGTCGCCGGGCCGCCACAGCTTCCTCATGCGCGCACCGCTGGCAGGCGACGTGCCCGACCTCGTGTGGCCTGCCGACGTGACGGTGTCCGCGTTCGACCCGGCGGACGCCGAGGAGCTGCGCGTGGCGCACAACGCCGCCTTCGCCGACTACCCGGACGGCAGCCCGTCCGACCCGGACTTCTGGCAGGCATTCATGATCGGAGCCTCGCACGCGCGCCACGACCTCTCCCTGGTGGCGCGCGGCCCGGACGGCGGGGTCGCGGCCTACGTCTTCGCGCACGAGTACGCCGTACCGCTCGCGCCGGGGCCGGGTCGCGAGGCCTACGTGCCGTTTGTCGGCACGCTGCCCGCCCACCGCGGCCGTGGCCTGGCCTCCTCGCTGCTGGCCGGCGTGCTGGCGCGGTGCCGGGAGCAGGGCTACGACCGGGCGACCCTCAACGTCGACACCGCCAACCCCACCGGGGCGCTGGGCATCTACGAGCGGGCCGGCTTCGAGCAGGTCTACCGCCAGGACTTCTTCCACCTGGAGGAGCCGGGCGACGAGGTCCTCGCCGAGTAGGGCTCACTCGTCGGTGGTGACGACGACGTCGGCGCGCCCACGCGTGCCGAGCCGGGCGAAGAGCTCGTCCTCGTCGAGGCGCCACTGCAGCCACTGCGGGCGCATCGCCTCGCCGTCGCGGGCCATCCCGCGCGCGAGGCGGAGGTCGCTGTCGGCCTCGACCCACGCCAGGCAACCGACCGCCGGTGCGATCGCCGGCGACCAGGAGCCCACGCCCTCGAGCACCAGCAGCCCACCGGGGGCGACGGAGTGCCACTCGGCCCAGTCGTCCGCCGCCCAGTCCCAGCGACGCCACGCGCCGGCGCCGCCGGACACCATCGGCGTGACCAGCCGCTCCACCGACTCCGCCAGCCCGGGGAGGCCCCGCCAGCCCTGCAGCATCTCGTCGCAGTGCACCACCTGCGCGTCCGGCACGAGGTCCGCGAGCGCCGCGGCCAGGGTCGTCTTGCCCGACCCGGCCGGACCGTCGACGCACACCAGCCTGCCGGCGCCCAGCGTCGGCGGCTGAGAGGTCACTCGCGCGACGACGCGGGCCGCCACCTGTCGCGGGTCAGAAGGCACGGTCGCAGCCGCGGTAGGACGGCACCACCTCGGTGACCGACTCGCCGCGCACCAGGTGCACGTCGCGCACGTGCTCGAAGAGCTCGCCGGACTTGGCGTGCCGGAACCAGACCAGGTCGCCGATGGCGAGCAGGGCGGCCGGGTGGCCGGTCAGCGGGGTCTGCACCTCGCCGGCGCCCTCGAGGCCGGTCAGGTGCAACCCCGGCGGTGCCCACGGCACGGGGGAGCGGTCCGCGCCGGTGGCACCGCTGGCGACGAGGCCACCGCCGTGGACGGTCGCCAGGGAAGGACTGGGCTTGCGGGTGACCCGCAGCCCGAAGTACGCCGCCGGGCGGGGGGTGAAGGAGGCGATGTGGTCGAAGATCCCGGGCACCAGGAGGCCCGACCCCGCAGCGATCTCGGTGACGGCACCGTCGGCTGCCGTGGCCTCGACCGAGCCGGAGCCACCACCGTTCCAGAACTCCAGCTCGACCACGCGTGCGAGGGCCTCGGAGATCTCGCGCCGTCGGACCTCGAGCTGGGCCATCGACGCCTGCTTCAGGCGGCGCACGAGCAGCGACTTGGTGCGCTGGTCCGGCACGTCGTCCTGCACCCCGGCGACCTGGCCCTCGTAGGTCATCACGCCGACGAGCCGGAAGCCGTCGCGCTCGACCACGCGCCGCGCCAGGGCGACCACGTCGGAGGTGTCGAAGAGAGGGGAGCGCTTGGGCCCGATGTGCTGCCCTCCCAGCCGCAGTCCGGCATCGACGTCGAGCGCCACCCGCACGGGCGACGATCCCGGGGTGCGCACGGAGTCGATCACGTCGAGGTGCGCGACGTCGTCGACCATCACGGTGATCGCCGCGGCCGCCGACGGCGACGCCACCAGGCGACCGAGTGCTGCGGTGTCCACCGACGGGTAGGCGACCACGATGTCGTCGCTGATCCCGGTGTCGTGGAGCCACAGGGCCTCGGCGACGGTGAAGGCGAGGACGCCGGAGAACCCCTCACGGGCCAGGGCCCGCTCGATGAGCGCCGGCACCCGCAGCGACTTCGACGCCACCCGCACCGGCTTGCCCGCGGCCCGGCGGACGAGGTCGTCGGCGTTGGCCTCGAAGGCCTCGAGGTCGACGACCGCGATCGGGGTGGCGGGAGGCTCCGGCAACGCGCCGACGGCGGCGTTCAGCCGCGACCACAGCCGGTTGCGGTCGACGAAGTGGTCGCTCACTCGATGCCGCGCTTGCGCAGCAGCGCCTCGATGTCGGCGAGCTCGTCGTCGACGGGGGAGCCCTTGGCGCCCGCTCGCCCGGACGACGCCGGCGGCAGGGCCCCCGGCTCGGCGGCGCGTCCCCGGCCGGTGCGCTGGGCGCGACCGAGCTGGCGGTCGCGCAGGAAGCCGCTGACCAGGAAGAGCAGGACCGCGAGGCCGGCGAGGCCGACCCCGCTCCAGGTGCGTACGTCGAAGACCAGCCCGGTGGCCCAGCCGGTGACCGAGCCGGCGATGTCGACGACCATCTCGAGCGTCCCGGTCAGCCAGGCGGCAGCGGGCAGCAGCGTGAAGCCCAGGGCGCGCAGGCCGTTGGCGGCGCCGCGACGGCCGAACGCGATCCAGGTCCAGATGCCGCCCGCGACGGTCAGGGCGACGGTCAGTGCGGCCCACGTAGTCCCATCCACGCCCCCAGAGTCCCACAGCGCGCCACGGCTGGAGGACAATGGCGGCGTGCCCCACGACCACGCCGACGCCCAGCCCGACTCCGCGGGCGAGGCGCTCGTGCGCACGATCCCCGACCCGGGCTTCGCCGACGACAGCGGCGCGGCCGACCCGCGCGTTCGCCGGGCGCTCGACGACCACCGGGCCGGCACCGCCTCGTCCGGCGCGGTGCTGTCGGTCCTGCAGGACGCGCGTCTCCTCGTGCCCGTGGTGGCAGTCCTGGGTGAGGTGGAGCTCGACGAGCAGGGGCTGGCCCACGACAAGTCCTCCGACATGGCCGCGGTCCTCGTGCGGGCCGCGGACGGGAGCACCGGTCTGCTGGCCTTCACCTCCACCGAGACCATGGCGCGCTGGGACCCGCAGGCGCGGCCCGTGCCGGTGACGGCGGCCACCGCGGCCACCGCGGCGGTGCAGGACGGGGCCGAGGCCCTGCTGGTCGACCTCGCCGGCCCCGCGACGTACGTCGTCGACGGCGACGACCTCGCCCGGCTGGCTTCGGGCTGGCGACTGGTCGCCATCGGGGACGGGGTGGGGGACGGTGCGGGGGCGGGGCACGGCTGGATTGGCCCCTCGACGGAATGATCGGCTAACCTTCGGTGTTGACCGATCAGTGTCGCCATGCACCACCCAGATCCACCGGCGTCACCGATCCCGCCAAGCGGAGGCAGCAGCACCGTCTCCCACCCGCACCGATCGCCCTGCACCACAGATCGTCGGGTCCCGGTCCACGCGTCACCACTGTCGCCCGAGGACACGTCCTGGAGCAACAGCAGTGCGCAGCACTTCACCCCGAGAGGGGCGGCGTGTGATGACTGGCTCCCGCTTGGCACCAGCGGGAGCCATCGTGCATTTCGGGCCACGACCCGGCGCGAGGGGCTCCCACCCACCCGAACCACTGGAGGACCCATCAGCACCGAGCTGCGCATCAACGAGCGGATCCGCGTACCCGAGGTCCGGCTCGTCGGACCCAACGGCGAGACCGTTGGGATCGTGCCGACCGACCAGGCACTCAAGCTGGCCCAGGAGGCCGACCTCGACCTCGTCGAGATCGCCCCGCAGGGACGCCCCCCGGTCTGCAAGCTCATGGACTACGGCAAGTTCAAGTACGAGAACGCCCAGAAGGCTCGCGAGTCGCGACGCAACCAGACGAACGTGATCATCAAGGAGATGAAGCTTCGTCCCAAGATCGACAAGCACGACTACGAGACCAAGAAGGGTCACGTCGTGCGGTTCCTGGGCGCCGGCGACAAGGTCAAGATCACGATCATGTTCCGCGGTCGCGAGCAGCACCGTCCCGAGCTGGGCTTCCGCCTGCTGCAGAAGCTCGCCGAGGACGTGCAGGAGCTCGGCTTCGTCGAGTCCTCGCCCAAGCAGGACGGCCGCAACATGACCATGGTCATCGGCCCGCACAAGAAGAAGGCCGACGCCAAGATCGACGCCGACGCCGCCCGCGCCACCAAGGCGCAGGCCCGTGCCGACGCCAAGGCCGAGGAGGACGCGGAGCGCGAGGCAGCGCACGCGGCCGGCCCCGTGGCGCAGAAGAAGGAGCGTCGCCGCTCCGAGAACCTGGACCCCGAGATCGAGGCGTGAGCTCGGCTCACGACTCGCTCTTGCACTCACCCCGAACCACACGCACAAGGAAGTTGAGGCAGACATGCCGAAGAACAAGACCCACTCGGGCGCGAAGAAGCGCTTCAAGGTGACCGGCTCGGGCAAGATCATGCGTCTGCAGGCCGGCCGGAAGTCCGGTGCTGCGTTCGCGTCCGCGCCGACCACCGGGAGCCGCAAGAAGCACCGCCGCAACGCCGGCATGGTCGAGCTCGAGAAGGGCGACGTCTCGCGCGCCAAGAAGATGCTCGGCATCTGAGCCTCATCCCCCTGGTGGCCCAGCCGCCGTCCGTCTTCATCCCCTGCACCAAGGAGTACCACCATGGCACGCGTCAAGCGCGCAGTGAACGCCCAGAAGAAGCGTCGTACCACCCTCGAGCGCGCCAGCGGTTACCGCGGCCAGCGCTCGCGCCTCTACCGCAAGGCCAAGGAGCAGGTCACCCACTCCCTGGTCTACAGCTACAACGACCGCCGCAAGAACAAGGGCAACTTCCGCAAGCTGTGGATCCAGCGCATCAACGCCGCAGCCCGCGCCAACGGCATGACCTACAACCGCTTCATCCAGGGCCTCGGCCTGGCCGGCATCGAGGTCGACCGCAAGATCCTCGCCGACCTCGCCGTCAAGGACGCCGCTGCCTTCACCGCGCTGGTCGAGGCCGCCAAGGCCGCGCTGCCCGAGGACGTCAACGCGCCCAAGGTCTCCGCCTGATCTCTCCGCTGGTCGAGGAGGTCGCGCAGCGACCGTCACGAGACCACGGTAGGCACCTATGAGCGAGCCCCTCACAGTCGGGAACACCCGCGTCAAGGAGGCTCGCAAGTTGAGCCGCCGCTCGGTACGCACCGAGCGGCGGCTCTTCCTCGCTGACGGCCCGAAGGCCGTCGAGGGTGCCCTCGGCGTCGACAGCTGCGTCGTGGAGGTCTTCGCCACCCCGGCAGCCGCCCGCGACCACGCGGCCCTCCTCGCGTCGGCGACCATCACCCTCGTCGACGAGCGGGCACTGGCCTCCTTGTCCGACTCGGTGAGCCCGGCCGGGCTGGTGGCCCTGTGCCGTCACGTCGACGCGCCGCTCGAGCACGTCGTACGAGCCTCCCCGCGGCTGCTCGCGATCTGCGCCGACGTGCGCGACCCGGGCAACGCCGGCACCGTCATCCGCACCGCCGACGCCGCAGGAGCCGACGCCGTCGTGCTCGCCGGGCAGTCGGTCGACGCCTACAACCCCAAGACCGTGCGCGCCACGGTCGGGAGCCTGTTCCACCTGCCGCTCGCGGTGGAGGCCGACCCCGCGGTCGCCGTGCGCGCCGCGCAGGCGCGCGGGCTCACGGTGCTGGCCGCCGACGGCGCAGGTGAGGTCGACCTCTTCGAGGCCGACCTGTCCGGTCCGACCGCGTGGCTGTTCGGCAACGAGGCGTGGGGGCTGCCCGAGGAGCTCGCCGCCCTGGCCGACCACAGGGTGGCCATCCCCATCCACGGGCGTGCGGAGAGCCTCAACCTCTCCACCGCGGCCGCCGTCTGCCTCTACGCCAGCGCGCGCGCCCAGCGCGCCGGCGGCGGTCCCGCGTGATCCTCATCGACCCGCCGGCGGTGCCGCGCTGGGAACGGCTCTGGTCGCACCTGGCCAGCGACACGTCGTACGACGAGGCGCACGCGTTCGCGGCCGCCCACGGCATCCCCGCACGCGGCTGGGACCGTGACCACTACGACGTCCCGGCCGACTTCTACGACGCCATGGTCGCCGCCGGCGCCGTCCCGGTGACGTCGCGCGAGCTGGTGGCCGCCCTGCGCGCCGCGGGCCTGCGGCGCCCGAAGGCCGCCTCGCGCGACTAGGGTTGCCGCCGTGATGGACGAGGGCGGCAGACGGGTCGGCAGCACGCCCAGCAGGTTGCGCTCGCTCGCCGACTTCTATCCCGACGGGATCCTCGGCGCCACCCGCAACGGCGTCGTCACCATCCTCAACGCCCAGGGCGCGGCCCTGCTCGGCGTCGACCCGGCCCACGCGCTCGGGATGCCGCTGGCCGACGTCCTCCGGCTGCTCGACCAGGACGGCCGCACCTGGCTCGACGTGAACCGCCCCTTCGAGAGCATCTCGATCGTGCGCGCGGTGCCCGAGCAGTCCTGGCTCAGCGCCGCGGGCGAGGAGGTCCTCACCACGGCCACCCTCATCCGCGACGACCGGCTCGGCCCGGTCGCCGGCATCGCGGTTGGCCTGCGCAGCGGGCGAGGTCGCGCCCGCCTCGACCGCGACCGGTCCGACCTGGTGGCCACCGTCGCCCACGAGCTCCGGTCGCCGCTCACGGGGGTCAAGGGCTTCGTCCAGGCGCTGCTCAACCGGTGGGACAAGCTCACCGACGACCAGCGCAAGCTGATGCTGACGACGGTGAACGCCGACGCCGACCGCCTCGCGCGCCTGATCGCCGAGCTGCTCGACGTGGCCCGCATCGACACCGGTCGCCTCCAGCTCTACCCGCGCGAGTCGTCCGCCGAGGTGCTGGTGCGCCGCGTGGTGGAGTCCATCGAGGCCGGCACCGCACGCGAGGTCGTCCTCGAGGTGGAGGACGACCTGCCCGAGGTGTTCGCCGACCCCGACAAGTTCACGCAGGTCGTCACCAACCTCGTGGAGAACGCGGTACGCCACGGCCAGGGCGTCGTGCGCGTGCAGCTGGCCGCGCTGCCGAGCCTGCCCGGCGTACGCATCACCGTCGACGACGAGGGCGAGGGCATCCCGGTCGAGCTGCGGCGGCGGGTGTTCACCAAGTTCTGGACCACGGGCGAGTCGGGCGGCACCGGGCTCGGGATGTACATCGTGGGCGGGCTGTCGCGGGCTCACGGCGGCCTGGTGACGATCGAGGACGCCCCCGGTGGCGGAGCGCGCGTGATGGTCGACTGGCCCAGCGTCGACCTGCGCCAGGACTGACCTCCACACAACCTCCACGAGTCGTCCCCGCCTCCCGCGCCTGCGGGCTCCTAGGGTCGGAGCATGACCACGGGGACGGACCATCAGCGCACCGCGCTGGTGGTGGAGGACGAGCACACCATCAACGAGGCGCTCGCGCAGCGCCTGCGGGCCGAGGGCTACATCGTCGAGCAGGCCTTCGACGGCCCCACCGCGGTCGACCTCGCGCGGACGTCGCGGCCCGACGTCGTGCTGCTCGACGTGATGCTGCCGGGTCTCGACGGACTCGAGGTCTGCCGCCGGATCCAGGCCGACCGGCCCGTGCCCGTGCTGATGCTGACCGCGCGCGACGACGAGGCCGACGTCCTGGTCGGCCTCGGCGTCGGAGCCGACGACTACCTCACCAAGCCCTTCTCGATGCGCGAGGTCGTGGCCCGGGTCTCGGCGCTGCTGCGGCGGGTGGAGCGCGCCGAGGCGCTGGCCGCCGAGCGTCCCGCCACGCTCGAGGTCGGCGCGGTGCGCATCGACCCCGGCGCACGTCGTACGACCGTGGCGGGCGAGCCGGTCCACCTGACGCCCACCGAGTTCGACCTCCTGCTGTGCCTGGCCCGCGAGGCCGGGCAGGTGCTCAGTCGCGAGCGGCTGCTGCGCGAGGTGTGGGACTGGGGCGACGCGTGGGGGAGCGCGAGCGCCTCCCGCACCGTCGACAGCCACGTCAAGGCGTTGCGCAGCAAGGTGGGTGCGGCGCGCATCCGCACCGTGCACGGTGTCGGCTACGCGCTCGAGGACCTCGCGTGAGCTCCCTCGACGCCGTCTCCAGCCTCAAGACCAGGCTCGGCCTCCTCGTCGCGGCATCGGTCGTGACCGCGGTGCTTCTCACCCTCCTCGGCTCCGCGGCCGACGTGTCGCCGCTGCTGGTGCTGCCGGTGAGCGTCGCGCTCGCGCTGGGGGTCACCCAGCTCCTCGCCGCAGGCATGGTGGCGCCGTTGCGTCGGATGACCGAGGTGGCGGGCGCGATGGCGCGCGGCGACTACTCCGGTCGGGTGTCGACGACCTCGAACGACGAGGTCGGCCGCCTCGCCGTCGCGTTCAACAAGATGGCCGAGGACCTCGCCACCGTCGACCGCGAGCGACGCGACCTGATCGCGACCGTCTCACACGAGCTGCGTACGCCGCTCACGGCGATGACCGCGCTGCTCGAGAACCTCGCGGACGGCGTCGTGCCGGCCGACGCCGACCACCTCGCCGCCGCGCTCCGCGAGGCGCAGGGCCTCGGCCGCCTGGTGGACGACCTGCTGCAGCTGTCCCGGCTCGAGGCCGGCGTGGTCCACCTCGACCACCAGGACCTCGGCCTGCGGGCGCTCGTCGACGAGGCCGTGGCGCAGGTGCGGACCGCCGGCCGGCCCGCGCGCTTCGACGTCCGGGTGGATGACGACCTGCTGGTGCGGGCCGACCCGGCACGGCTGCGCCAGCTGGTCGTCAACGTCCTCGACAACGCGGGCCGCCACGCGCCCGGCGAGACGCCTGTCGTGGTGACCGCCGGCGGGTCGTCGGCCGGCTGGTGGCTCGAGGTCGCCGACGCGGGTAGGGGAGTGGCCCCGGCCGACCGGGAGCGCGTCTTCGAGCGCTTCGGCACCGACGGGGCCGGCGGCACCGGGCTCGGCCTCGCCATCTCGCGATGGGTCGCCCAGCTCCACGGGGGCACCCTGCGCTTCCTCGACCCCGCCTCCGGCCGCGGCGCCCGGCTCCGGCTCGACGTGCCGTCCATGGCCGCGACACCAGCCCGGACGGCGCACCCGATCCCTGACCCGAGCCCCAGCGAGGAGCCCACCATGACGACCACCACGCCCCCGCCCGCACCCGCACCGCCGGCCCGGCCCCAGCCTGGTCTCGACGCGCTCTTCGGCCGCTTCTGGCCCGAGCACGGCGTCCCGGCCGGACTGCGCACGGTCCTGGCCGCCGCGGCGGCCGGCGTCGTCGCCGGCATCGCGCTCTCCTTCACCGCCGTCGGCATCACCTGGACCGTGACCGCCGTCGCCGCCGGCGCGGCTGCCCTGCTCACCGCGCGCCGGCGTCGCGAGCCGTGGACCCTCGCGTGCGCCGCACTCGCCCTCCTGCTGGTGCTCCCGATGACGCTGCTCGACGCGTGGTGGATGCAGATGCTCGGCCTGGTCGCTGCGACCGCGGTCTTCCTGTGTGGCGTGACCGGCGCTCGCACCATGCCCGGCTTCGTGCTCGCCGGACTCTCCTGGCCCCTCGCGTCGCTGCGCGGGCTGCCGTGGTTCGGACGGTCCCTGCGCCTGGCCGGCACGGGAGCGCGCACGCCCGCCGTGGTCCGTACGACCGCGTGGTCGCTGCTCGGGCTCGGGGTGTTCGGCGCGATCTTCGCCAGCGCGAACCCGGTCTTCGGCTCGTGGGTCGACCAGCTCGTGCCCAACCTGAGCTTCAACGACCTCGTCGGGCGCGCCTTCCTCGCCTGCTTCGTCTTCGCCACCACGCTCGGCGCTGCCTACCTCGCCCTCAACCCGGCCGACGTCGAGGTGCTCGGCGGACGCCGGCCCGCGCCGCTGGCCAACCGCTTCGAGTGGCTGGTCCCAGTCCTCGTCGTCGACGCGGTGTTCCTCGCGTTCATCGCCGCCCAGGCGCGCGCGCTCATCGGTGGGCGCGACTACATCGAGGCCACGACGGGCCTGACCTACGCCGACTTCGTCCACCAGGGCTTCGGTCAGCTGACGCTGGCGACCGCGCTGACCGTCCTCGTCGTGTGGGTGGCCTCGCGGCGGGTCGCCGACACCTCGACCGACCGTCGGTGGCTCCTGGCTGCCGTCGGCCTGCTGTGCGCGCTGACGCTCCTGGTGGTCGCATCGGCGCTGCGCGGGATGAGCGTCTACCAGGACGCCTACGGCTTCACCACGCTCCGGCTCTTCGTCGACGTCTTCGAGGGCTGGCTCGGCTTCGTCGTGCTGGCGATCATGGTCGCCGGTGCGGCGGGGATGGGGCGCTGGCTGCCGCGCATCGCGCTCGTGTCCGGTGCGCTCGCGCTCGTCGGTCTCGCGGCGATCAACCCGGACGCGTGGGTCGCCGGCCGCAACCTCGACCGCTACGAGGCCACGGGCAAGCTCGACCTGCGCTACCTCGAGACCCTCTCGGCCGACGCTGCGCCGGTGATCGTCGAGCGACTGCCCGAGGAGGTCTCGGGCTGCGTTCTGCGGGTGCTGTCGTACAACTCGATGGCGTCCGAGGTGCTGGACGACGCTCGGGCCTGGAACCTCGGACGGGCCCGCGCCGAGGACGCGCTGGCCCGCATCGACATCCCCGTCAACGGTCGCGACGACGAATGCGGGGGCGTGTGGGCGACCTTCGGCGGGTAGAGTCGCGCCCGTGGACACGAGCTTGCGATTTCTGCGCCCCGGACCTGGTCCGTCGGGCAGCTGACGTCGTGGGTCCGGGGAGTGCCCCGTCCGACCCGATGCTCATCCTCATCTCACCTCGGAGGCGACCTGCTGTCGCCTAGGAAGGGAGCCATGTCCGGCCCCAACACCGACTACGACCCCGTCGAAGTGACCCCGCTCAAGGCCGACCAGGTCGAGGCGATGCGCGAGGCGGCCCTGGCCGCGATCGCCGACGCCGCCGACCTCGACGCCCTCAAGCAGGTGCGCCTCGACCACAACGGGGACCGATCCCCCCTCGCCCTCGCCAACCGCGAGATCGGGGCGCTGCCGCCGCAGGCGCGCAAGGAGGCCGGCCAGCGCGTCGGTCAGGCGCGCGGTGCGATCAACCAGGCGCTGGCGGCGCGGCAGGCCGTGCTCGAGGCCGAGCACGAGCAGCGGATGCTCGCCGAGGAGACGGTCGACGTCTCCCTCCCCACCACGCGTCGTCGCCGCGGCAGCCGCCACCCGCTGACCCTCCAGTCGGAGCTGATCGCCGACCTGTTCGTCGCCATGGGCTACGAGGTCGCCGAGGGTCCGGTCGTGGAGGCGGAGTGGCTCAACTTCGACGCCCTCAACCTCGGTCCCGACCACCCGGCGCGCACCATGCAGGACACCTTCTGGACCGAGCCGGCCGAGGACCACGTCGTGCTCCGCACCCAGACCTCCCCGGTGCAGGCGCGCACGATGCTGACCCGCAAGCCCCCGATCTACGTCGTGTGCCCGGGGCGCGTGTTCCGCACCGACGAGTACGACGCCACGCACTCGCCGATGTTCCACCAGGTCGAGGGCCTCGTCGTCGACGAGGGCATCACCATGGCCCACCTCAAGGGCACGCTCGACCACTTCGCCTCGCAGCTCTTCGGCGACGGCATCACCACGCGCTTCCGCCCGTCCTACTTCCCCTTCACCGAGCCCTCGGCCGAGGTCGACGTGAGGTGCTTCGTCTGCCGCGGGGTGGACTCAGCCTCGTGCCGCACCTGTCGCGGCGAGGGCTGGATCGAGTGGGGCGGCTGCGGCGTGGTCAACCCGCGCGTCCTCATCGCCTGCGGTGTCGACCCCGAGGTCTACAGCGGCTTCGCGTTCGGCATGGGCATCGACCGCTCGTTCATGTTCCGCCACGGCCTGGAGGACCTGCGCCCGCTCTTCGAGGGCGACGTCCGGTTCAGCAGCGCCTTCGGCACCGAGATCTGAGAGGGGAGAGCAGCGATGAAGGCACCCCTGTCCTGGATCCTGGACCACATCGACGTTCCCGCCGGCACCACCACGGAGCACATCACCGACCGGCTCACGCTCACCGGCCTCAAGCTCGAGGCCATCGAGAGCCCCGGTCGCGACATCACCGGTCCGCTCGTCATCGGCCGTGTCCTCACGATGGAGGCCGAGCCGCAGAAGAACGGAAAGACCATCAACTGGTGCACCGTCGACGTGGGTGACGCCAACGGGACCGGTGAGCCGCAGGGCATCGTCTGCGGCGCCCACAACTTCAAGCCGGGCGACCTCGTCGTCACGGTGCTGCCCGGCGGCGTGCTGCCCGGCGGCTTCGAGATCGGCGCGCGCAAGACCTACGGCCACCTGTCCGCCGGCATGATCTGCTCGTCGCGCGAGCTCGGCCTCGGCGACGACCACGACGGCATCATCGTGCTGCCCGCGGACGCCGGCACGCCCGGCCAGGACGTACGCCCCGTGCTCGGGCTCGACGAGGAGACCATCGAGCTCGAGATCAACCCCGACCGGGCCTACGCCCTGTCGATCCGCGGCATCGCTCGCGAGGTGCTGGTGTCCGTCGAGGGAGCGAGCGGCTTCCGCGACCCCGCGCTGCGTGACACCCCGCCCGCCGACGACCTCGGCCACCCCGTGGTGGTGGAGGACGCCGAGGGCTGCCCGGTCTTCGTCGCCCGGCGGGTCAGCGGCTTCGACCCGTCGGCGCCCACCCCGGACTTCATGGTCCGGCGGATCACCGCCGCGGGCATGCGCCCGATCTCGCTCGCCGTCGACGTCACCAACTACGTCATGCTCGAGACGGGTCGCCCCATCCACGGCTACGACGCCGACAAGGTGCGCGGCGCCCTCGTCGTACGCCGTGCGCGCGACGGCGAGCGGCTGACCACCCTCGACGGCACCGAGCGCCGGCTCGACCCGGGCGACCTGGTCGTGTGCGACGACTCGGGCATCATCGGGCTCGGTGGGGTCATGGGCGGCGAGACGACCGAGATCTCCGGCTCGACGACCTCGGTCCTCGTCGAAGCCGCCCACTGGGACGCGGTGTCGATGTACCGCACCGGCCGCCGGCACAAGATCACCTCCGAGGCCGGCAAGCGCAACGAGCGCGGCGTCGACCCGACCATCTGCGAGGCCGCGGCCGACCGGGTCGTCGAGCTGCTCGTCGAGCACGGCGGCGCCACGGCCGAGCCGGGCGTGACCGTGGTCGGCACGCCGCCGGCGCAGCCGGTCGTCGAGGTCGCCGGTGACCTGGCGGCCCGGGTGTCGGGCATGCCGATCACCGAGGAGCGCAGCGTCGAGTGCCTGCGCGCCGTCGGGTGCGAGGTGACCGGCTCGGGGACCCTGTCGGTGACCCCGCCGCCGTGGCGCCCCGACCTCACCGACGCGCAGGACTTCTCCGAGGAGGTCATCCGTCTCGTCGGCTACGACCGCGTGCCCTCGGTGCTGCCGACGCCGCCGTCGGGTCGAGGGCTGACCCGCGCCCAGCAGCTGCGCCGCCGGGTCGGCCGCACGCTCGCCGGTGAGGGCTTCGTGGAGGTGGTGAGCTTCCCGTTCGTCGGCGCGTCCGACCTCGACGCCCTCGGCCTGCCCGCCGACGACCCGCGTCGCGACGTGCTCGAGCTGACCAACCCGCTCAGCGCCGAGGCCGGTTCGATGACGACCACGCTCCTGCCGGGCGTGCTCCGCGCCGCCGGCAAGAACGTCGGGCACGGCAACGCCGACGTCGCGCTCTTCGAGACCGGCACGGTCACGCTCCCGCGCCACGCCGGTCCGGCGGCGATCCTGCCCGTCGACCGGCGTCCGACTGCCGAGGAGCTCGCGGCGCTCGACGCGGCCCTGCCGGCCCAGCCGCTGCACCTCGCGGTCGTCGCCGCGGGTGACGCCTCGTCCGGCGGCTGGTGGGGCGAGGCTCGACCAGTCTCGTGGGCCGACGCCGTCGAGGCGGTGCGGTCGGTCACCGACGCGCTCGGGCTCGACGTCACCGCGGCTGCCGCCGAGGTGGCCCCGTGGCACCCCGGTCGCTGCGCGGAGCTGTCGGTCGACGGCGAGGTCGTCGGGCACGCCGGCGAGCTGCACCCGACGGTGTGCCAGGCCTTCGGGCTGCCCAAGCGCTCCGTCGCCGCCGAGGTCGACCTCGACCTGCTCATCTCGCGGGCCGTGCACCTGCGGCAGGCGCCCGCGTTCTCGTCCTACCCCGTCGCGAAGGAGGACGTCGCGCTCGTGGTCGACGCCGCGGTGCCGGCTGCCGACGTGGAGGCCGCGCTGCGCGAGGGTGCTGGCGAGCTGCTCGAGTCGATCCGCCTCTTCGACGTCTACACCGGCGACCAGGTCGGTGAGGGCAAGAAGTCGCTGGCCTACGCCCTGCGCTTCCGGGCGCCGGACCGCACCCTCAAGGAGGGCGAGGCGGCGACCGCGCGCGACGCCGCCGTGGCCCTGGCCGCTCAGCAGACGGGCGCCGTCCAGCGCGCCTGAGCTGACCCTGGCACCCCGCCACTGGCCCTTGAGTCTCCAGGAGACTCAAGGGCCAGTGTCGTCACTGCCTCAGTCGATCGGCGAGCCCACGACCGCCCGGAAGCGCGCCAGCACGCCCTGGTCCCCGGCCGTCGAGATGTCTGCGTCCTTACCCCGGTTCCACAGCCACAGGTCGAGGACGGCGGCCGTCCCGTCGACGACGACGTCGGGCTCGACGTCGTCGTCCGGAGCCTCCACGACGTGGAAGTCCTCCTCGTCGGCGTACGTCGTCCCGCTGTCGGGGTCGGTGCCGGAGAAGACGCCGAAGCGCAGCCAGAACGCCTGCCCGGTGTCGGTGACGTCGACGCGCACCGTCTCCTCACCCGGCGCCCAGCTGCCCCAGGGCGGGCACCCGCCGTACATCACGTCGAGCACCTCGTGCACCCCGTCGCCGGCCAGGACGGCATCGACCTCCGAGGCTGCACCGGCCACCTGTTCCGCGTCCACGCGGTGGATGAGTGCCTCGTGTGCCTGACGGCGCAGGATGAATCCCACCGTGTGGTCGTCGGACCAGTTCCACGCCTCGTCGGCCGGGTCGGCGCCGTCGAGCACGCGGGCCAGCTGCGCGGACCACTCGTCGTACGCCTCCAGCAGGTCGGCGTACGCCTCCGGGCGGGGCGGGTCGACCTCCTCGGGTCGCTCCGGCCTGGCGACGAGCACCTCTGCCCACCAGCGCTGCACGGTCGCCAGGTGCCACAGCAGGTCGGCGGCGTCCCAGTCCGGGCAGGCCGGCACCCGTGCCGCGGGGTCGCACCGGGCCAGCACCTCGCGGAAGCGCTGCGACTCGGAGCGGAGGTGGTCGAGGTAGACGTCGGGGGACAGGCGGGTGTGGAGTGGGGTCACCCCTGCACCGTAGGGGAGCGGACCGGCCGCACGCCTTCGCCTTTCTGCCCCGATGCGCGCAATCATGCACAGCAATGTATAGTCATGCACATGTCCGTGACAGTCGCCGTTGCCGGAGCCAGTGGGTACGCCGGGGGAGAGGTCCTGCGCCTGCTGCTGGGCCACCCCGACGTCACGATCGGCGCCGTCACCGCGGGGTCCAACGCCGGCGAGCGGCTCGGGCTCCTCCAGCCGCACCTCCTGCCGCTGGCCGACCGGGTGCTCTCCGACACCACGCTCGAGGAGCTGGCCGGTCACGACGTCGTCTTCCTCGGCCTGCCGCACGGGCAGTCCGCCGCGATCGCGCAGGCGCTCGGCGACGACACCGTCGTGATCGACTGCGGCGCCGACTTCCGCCTCACCGACGCCTCGGAGTGGCAGGCGTTCTACGGCGGCGAGCACGCCGGCTCGTGGCCCTACGGGCTGCCCGAGCTCCCGGGCCAGCGCGACCTGCTGCGCGGTGCGCGTCGGATCGCGGTGCCCGGCTGCTACCCGACGGTCTCCACCCTGGCGATCGTCCCCGCGCTCGCCGCCGGGCTCGTCGAGCCCGACGTCACCGTCGTCGCCGCCTCCGGCACCAGCGGCGCCGGCAAGGCCGCCAAGCCGCACCTCCTCGGCAGCGAGGTGATGGGCAACGCCAGCGCCTACGGCGTCGGCGGCACCCACCGCCACACCCCCGAGATCGTGCAGAACCTCAGCGGCGTCCTCGGTGCCCCGGTCGCCGTCGGATTCACCCCGCTCCTGGTGCCGATGTCGCGCGGCATCCTCGCCACGGTGCAGGCCCCGCTCCTCGATGGCACCACGGCCGAGGCGGTCCGCGCCGCCTACGAGACGGCGTACGCCGACGAGCCGTTCGTGCACCTGCTGCCCGAGGGCCAGTGGCCGCAGACCCAGTCGGTGCTCGGGTCCAACGCCGTGCAGGTGCAGGTCGCGCTCGACGAGCGCGTACGACGACTCGTGGCGGTGGCCGTGGTCGACAACCTCGCCAAGGGCACCGCCGGCGCCGCCGTCCAGTGCATGAACCTCGCCCTGGGTCTCGACGAGGCCACCGGGCTCTCCACGATCGGACTCGCACCATGAGTGTCACCCACCCCACCGGCTTCACCGCCGCAGGCGTCGCAGCAGGGCTCAAGTCCTCCGGCGCCAAGGACCTCGCCCTCGTCGTCAACCAGGGCCCCGCCTTCGACTCCGCCACCGTCTTCACCTCCAACCGCTGCAAGGCCAACCCGGTGCTGTGGAGCCAGGAGGTCGTCAAGGACGGCGTCGTGCGTGCCGTCGTGCTCAACTCCGGCGGTGCCAACTGCTACACCGGCCCCGAGGGCTTCCAGACGACGCACGCCGTGGCCGAGAAGGTCGCCGAGGGGCTGGGCATCGGCGCGATCGACGTGGTCGTGTGCTCGACCGGTCTCATCGGCCTGGCCAACGACCGCGACGACCTGCTCGCCGGCGTGCAGGCCGCGACCGCCGCGCTGTCGGCCGACGGCGGCACGGACGCGTCCGAGGCCATCATGACGACCGACTCGGTCAGCAAGAACGTCGTCGTCGAGGGTGCCGGATGGTCGATCGGCGGGATGGCGAAGGGTGCCGGGATGCTCGCGCCGGCGCTCGCCACGATGCTCGTCGTCCTCACCACCGACGCCGTCGTCCCGGCCGCCGAGCTCGACGCTGCGCTGCGCGCCGCGACCCGGGTCAGCTTCGACCGGCTCGACTCCGACGGGTGCATGTCCACCAACGACACCGTCACCGTCATGGCGAGCGGTGCCAGCGGCATCACGCCCACGCCGGAGGACTTCACCCTCGCCCTGACCCAGGCCTGCACCGACCTGGCCATGCAGCTGCTCAAGGACGCCGAGGGCGCCGACCACGAGATCGCGATCACGACGCTGCACGCGGCCACCGAGGACGAGGCGGTCGAGGTCAGCCGCAGCGTCGCGCGCAGCAACCTGTTCAAGGCGGCCGTCTTCGGCAACGACCCCAACTGGGGCCGCGTCCTCGCCTCGATCGGCACGACACAGGCGCAGTTCGACCCCGCCGACCTCGACGTCGCGATGAACGGCGTCTGGGTGTGCCGTAGCTCGACTCCCGCCGAGGATCCCGCCGGCGTCGACCTCGAGCCCCGCGAGGTCAGCGTCACCATCGACCTCAAGTCCGGCGACGCGCGCGCCACCGTCTGGACCAACGACCTCACGCACGCCTACGTCCACGAGAACAGTGCCTACAGCTCATGACGATCCCTGAGACCAGCCAGAACCCACGCCGCCCCGACCCGGCCAAGGCGCGCACGCTCGCCGCCGCGCTGCCGTGGCTCAAGCGCTACCACGGCCAGACGATCGTGGTGAAGTACGGCGGCAACGCGATGACCGACGAGTCGCTCAAGGTCGCCTTCGCCGAGGACATCGCCTTCCTGAGGTTCGCCGGGTTCAAGCCCGTCGTCGTCCACGGCGGCGGGCCGCAGATCTCCCGGATGCTCGACAAGCTCGGCATCGAGTCGGAGTTCCGCGGCGGGCTGCGCGTGACCACCCCCGAGGCGATGGACGTCGTGCGGATGGTGCTGGTCGGCCAGGTGCAGCGCGAGCTCGTCGGGCTGATCAACCAGCACGGGGCGCTGGCCGTGGGCCTGTCCGGCGAGGACGCCGGCCTGTTCACCGCCGAGGCGACCAACACCGTCGTCGACGGCGAGGAGGTCGACCTCGGCCTGGTCGGCGAGGTCGCCCGCGTGCGGCCCGAGGCCGTGCTCGACCTCATCCAGGCCGGCCGGGTGCCGGTCGTCAGCTCGGTGGCGCCCGACGTCGACGGCGTGGTCCACAACGTCAACGCCGACACCGCCGCCGCTGCCCTGGCCATCGCGCTCGGCGCCGAGAAGCTGCTGGTCCTCACCGACGTCGAGGGCCTCTACCGCGACTACGGCAACTCCGACGACCTGATCCAGGAGATCAGCCCCGAGGCGCTCGGCGAGATGCTGCCGTCGCTCGACGCCGGCATGGTCCCCAAGATGCGCGCCTGCTACGAGGCGGTCACCGGGGGAGTGCCGCGCGCCACCGTCGTCGACGGCCGCGAGCCGCACGCCGTGCTGCTCGAGATCTTCACCGACGAGGGAGTCGGCACCCAGGTGCTGCCCGGCGTCGCCACCCGCATGCGCAAGCCCTACGCCAGCGAGGAGCTCTCGTGACCACCCTGCAGGAGCGCTACACCGGCGCGGTGATGAACACCTTCGGCCCGCCCGCCCTCGCGCTGGCCCGCGGCCGCGGCGCACACGTCTGGGACACCGACGGCAAGGAGTACGTCGACCTGCTGGCCGGCATCGCCGTCAACGCGCTCGGCCACGCACACCCCGCGCTGGTGGACGCGGTGACCACCCAGCTCTCGACCCTGGGCCACGTCTCCAACTTCTTCGCCACCGAGCCCCAGGTGAGCCTCGCCGAGCGGCTCACCGGCCTCCTCGGCTGGGACGATGCCCGGGTCTTCCTCAGCAACTCCGGCGCCGAGGCAAACGAGGCGGCGTTCAAGCTGACCCGCCGCACCGGCCGCACCCGGGTCGTCGCCGCTGAGGGCTCGTTCCACGGCCGCACGATGGGCGCGCTCGCGCTGACCTCCAAGGCCGCCTACCGCGAGCCGTTCGAGCCGCTGCCGGGCGAGGTCACCTTCGTCCCCTTCGACGACGTGAGCGCCCTCGAGGCGGCCGTCGACGAGACCGTGGCCGCCGTCGTGCTTGAGCCGATCCAGGGCGAGGCCGGCGTCGTCGTGCCCGCACCCGACTACCTCGCGGCCGCCCAGCGGATCGCCCACGACCACGGTGCGCTGCTGTGGCTCGACGAGGTGCAGACCGGGATCGGCCGCACCGGCGCGTGGTTCGCCCACCAGCTGCTCGAGGGCGTCGCGCCCGACGTCGTGACGCTCGCCAAGGGCCTCGGCGGGGGCATGCCCATCGGCGCCACCGTCGCCCGGGGAGGCGCCGCGACGCTGCTCCAGCCCGGCAACCACGGCACCACCTTCGGCGGCAACCCGGTCGCCTGCGCGGCCGCCCTCGCCGTCCTCGACACCATCGAGTCCGAGTCGCTGCTCGCGGCGAGCGTGCAGCGCGGCGACCAGCTCGCCGGCCTGCTCGCCCGCCACACCGGGGTCGTCGAGGTGACCGGAGTCGGCCTCATGCGCGGCGCCGAGCTCGACGGGCCGTACGCCGCCCAGGCCGTGGCCGCGGCCCGTGACGCGGGCTTCATCCTCAACGCCACCGGCCCGACCAGGCTGCGCCTCGTGCCGCCGCTCGTCATCACCAGCGACGACCTCGACGCGCTCGACGCCGCCCTTCCGCACGTCCTCGACACCGCTCGCGCCGCAGCCCAGGAGAGCACTCCATGACCCGCCACTTCCTCCGCGACGACGACCTCTCCCCGGCCGAGCTGCTCGAGGTCCTCGACCTGGCCGACGCCATGAAGGCCGACCCGTTCGGCCACAAGCCGCTGACCGGGCCGCACACGGTCGCGCTCGTCTTCGACCGCCCCACCCTGCGCACCCAGGTGTCCTTCGCAGCCGGGATCGCCGAGCTCGGCGGCAACCCGATGACGGTCGACGGCGGACTCGCCGCGATGGGGTCGCGCGAGGGCGTCGAGGACGTCGCGCGCGTCCTGGGCCGCCAGGCGGCCGCCATCGTGTGGCGCACCGCCCACCAGAGCGACGTCGTGACGATGGCCGAGCACGCCGGCGTGCCCGTCCTCAACGCCCTCACCGACGAGTTCCACCCGTGCCAGCTGCTCGCCGACCTCCAGACGGTGCGCGAGCACAAGGGCCGCCTCGCCGGCGTCCGGGCCGCCTTCGTCGGCGACGGCGCGTGCAACATGGGCAACTCCTGGTTCCTCGCCGGAGCGGCCGCGGGGATGCACGTCGTGGTCGGGGCGCCCGAGGGCTTCCACCCCGACCCCGACGTGGTCGCCAAGGCCCGCGAGGTCGCGCAGGGCACCGGGGGATCGGTGGAGCTGACCACCGACCCCGTCGAGGCGGTCACCGGAGCCGACGTCGTCGTCACCGACTCGTGGGTCAGCATGGGCCGTGAGGAGGAGGCGGGCGACCGGATGCGCGTCTTCCCGCCCTACGGCGTCACCGAGGAGCTCCTCGCCCACGCCGCCGCCGACGCGATCGTGATGCACTGCCTGCCGGCCTACCGCGGCAAGGAGATCGCAGAAGCCGTCATCGAAGGCCCCCAGTCGGTCGTCTGGGACGAGGCCGAGAACCGCCGTCACGCCCAGAAGGCCGTGCTCACCTGGCTGCTGGAGAAGTCGTCATGAGCGCCGTGACACCCCTGACGAAGAGCGCCCGTCACCAGCGGATCATCGACATCGTCACCGCCCACCCCGTGCGCTCGCAGACCGAGCTCGCCGAGCTGCTCAGCGACCACGGCGTGCGCGTCACCCAGGCCACGCTGAGCCGCGACCTGGTCGAGCTCGACGCCGTCAAGGTGCGCGGCGCCAATGGTGCCCTCGTCTACGCCGTGCCGTCCGAGGGGGGCGACCGCACCGTCTCCGCGCCCCGCGAGAGCGCCGCCGGCCGTGACCGGCTGGCCCGCCTGTGCGCCGAGCTGCTCGTCAGCGCCGAGGCGAGCGCGAACCTCGTGGTGCTCCGCACCCCGCCCGGCGCCGCGCAGTTCCTGGCCTCCGCGTTCGACAAGGCCGACCTGGGTGACATCCTCGGCACCATCGCCGGCGACGACACGCTCCTGGTCATCGGTCGCGACCCGCTCGGCGGCGACGCGCTCGCGCAGCGGTTCCTCGACCTGGCCAACCACCCGCACGACGTCACCCCCCACCCCGAAAAGGACTCCCAGTGAGCAAGGTCCTCACCTCCCTCCCCGTCGGCGAGCGCGTCGGCATCGCCTTCTCCGGAGGCCTCGACACCTCCGTGGCGGTCGCCTGGATGCGCGCCAAGGGGGCGGTGCCGTGCACCTACACCGCCGACATCGGGCAGTACGACGAGCCCGACATCTCCGGTGTGCCCTCGCGTGCCATGCAGTACGGCGCCGAGCTGGCCCGCGCGGTCGACTGCCGCTCGCAGCTGGTGGAGGAGGGCCTCGCCGCGCTGGCGTGCGGTGCCTTCCACATCCGCTCGGGCGGTCGCGTCTACTTCAACACCACGCCGCTGGGCCGTGCGGTCACCGGCACGATGCTGGTGCGCGCGATGCACGACGACGACGTCAACATCTGGGGCGACGGCTCGACCTTCAAGGGCAACGACATCGAGCGGTTCTACCGCTACGGCCTGCTCGCCAACCCCGACCTGCGCATCTACAAGCCGTGGCTCGACGCCGACTTCGTCACCGAGCTCGGCGGGCGGCACGAGATGAGCGCCTGGCTCACCGAGCGGCAGCTGCCCTACCGCGACAGCCAGGAGAAGGCGTACTCCACCGACGCCAACATCTGGGGAGCCACGCACGAGGCCAAGACGCTCGAGCACCTCGACGTGTCGCTGGAGACCGTCGAGCCGATCATGGGCGTGAAGTTCTGGGACCCGAGCGTGTCGATCGAGACCGAGGACGTCACGATCCGCTTCCACCAGGGCCGTCCGGTCGCCATCAACGGCACGACGTACGACGACGCGGTCGCGCTGGTCCACGAGGCCAACACCATCGGCGGGCGCCACGGCCTCGGCATGTCCGACCAGATCGAGAACCGCATCATCGAGGCCAAGTCGCGCGGCATCTACGAGGCGCCGGCGATGGCGCTGCTGTTCATCGCCTACGAGCGGCTGGTCAACGCGATCCACAACGAGGACACCGTCGCGCAGTACCACAACGAGGGCCGCAAGCTCGGTCGCCTGCTCTACGAGGGCCGCTGGCTCGACCCACAGGCGCTGATGATCCGCGAGTCCGTCCAGCGCTGGATCGCCTCGCTGGTCACCGGCGAGGTCACCCTGCGGCTGCGCCGCGGCGAGGACTACTCGGTGCTGCGCACCGACGGCCCGGCGTTCTCCTACCACCCCGACAAGCTGTCGATGGAGCGCACCGACAACGCCGCCTTCGGTCCCGTCGACCGCATCGGCCAGCTCACCATGCGCAACCTCGACATCGCCGACTCGCGCGCCAAGCTCGAGCTCTACGCCGCCCAGCCGCTCGACCAGGGCCAGGTGCTCGTCGAGAACGGCACGCTCTTCGGGGCCATCGAGTCCGGCGGCTACGACCGAATCACCGACAACCCGGTCGCCGACGGTGCGACCGACGAGAGCGCGCTCGAGAGCGCCGCGATGGAGTTCGGGACCGACTGATGGGGGAGCAGGGCACCACCAACGAGGGCGCGCTCTGGGGCGGTCGCTTCGCCAGCGGTCCGTCGCCGGAGCTCCAGGCGTTGTCCCGGTCGACGCACTTCGACTGGCAGCTGACGCCGTACGACCTCGCCGGGTCGCGCGCGCACGCCAACGCGCTGCATCGCGCCGGCCTCCTCACCGAGGCCGACCACACCGAGCTCCTGCGGGGGCTGTCGGTGCTGGGGGAGCGCTACGCCGCCGGCGAGCTGCACCCCTCGCCCACCGACGAGGACGTCCACGGTGCCCTGGAGCGGCTGCTCCTCGACGAGGTCGGTCCAGAGGTGGGCGGGCGCCTGCGGGCGGGGCGCTCGCGCAACGACCAGGTGGCGACGCTGTTCCGCGCCTACCTGCGCGACCACGCCCGCACCATCGCCGGACTGGTCCTCGACCTCGTCGACGTGCTGGGCGCGCAGGCCGCCGACCACCTCGACCCCGCCGGCACGAGCACCGTCATGCCCGGTCGCACCCACCTGCAGCACGCGCAGCCGGTCCTGCTGTCGCACCACCTGCTCGCCCACGCCTGGCCGCTGCTGCGCGACGTCGAGCGGCTGCGCGACTGGGACGCCCGCGTCGCCGGCGACTCGCCCTACGGCTCGGGTGCGCTCGCCGGGCAGACGCTGGGCCTGGACCCGGTGGCCGTGGCCGACGAGCTCGGCTTCACCGGCTCCTCGGCCAACTCCATCGACGGCACCGCCTCCCGCGACTTCGCCGCGGAGTTCGCCTTCGTCACCGCGCAGGTGGGGGTCGACCTGTCCCGGCTCGCCGAGGAGGTCATCCTCTGGACCACGCGTGAGTTCGACTTCGCGACGCTGCACGACTCGTGGTCGACGGGGTCGAGCATCATGCCGCAGAAGAAGAACCCCGACATCGCCGAGCTGGCGCGGGGCAAGTCGGGTCGCCTCATCGGCAACCTGTCGGGCCTGATGGCCACCCTCAAGGGCCTGCCGCTGGCCTACAACCGCGACCTCCAGGAGGACAAGGAGCCGGTCTTCGACTCCGTCGAGACCCTCGAGGTGCTCCTGCCCGCGGTGACCGGCATGGTCGCCACGCTGACCTTCCACCGCGAGCGGATGGCCGAGCTCGCTCCGCAGGGGTTCTCGCTCGCGACCGACGTCGCCGAGTGGCTCGTACGCCAAGGTGTCCCGTTCCGCGACGCCCACGAGGTCGCCGGTGCGTGCGTACGTCGCTGCGAGGAGCTCGGCTGCGACCTGCCCGACCTCGACGACGCCCAGCTCGTCGCGATCTCGCCCGCCCTGACCCCGGACGTGCGCTCGGTCCTCACCGTCGAGGGGTCCGTCGGCTCCCGCTCCGGTCGCGGCGGCACTGCGCCTGTGCGCGTGGCCGAGCAGCTCGACGAGCTGCGCGCGGCGAGCGCTGCGCACCGTGGCCGCCTGGGCTGAGGGCGACCCGCTCGAGGTCGCCCCGCGCCTGCTCGGCGCCGTGCTCACCCACGGCGGGGTCTCGGTGCGCCTCACCGAGGTGGAGGCCTACGCCGGCCCCGACGACCCGGGCTCGCACGCGTTCCGTGGGCAGACGGCGCGCAACGCCGCCATGTTCGGCCCGCCGGGACACCTCTACGTCTACTTCGTCTACGGCATGCACCACTGCGCCAACCTCGTCACCGGTCCGGTGGGGGACCCGGGTGCCGTCCTGCTCCGCGCTGGCGAGGTGGTGGGCGGTCACGAGGTCGCACGGTCGCGTCGCCCGGGCGTCAGCGACCGCGACCTGGCGCGGGGCCCAGCGCGCCTCTGCCGCGCGCTGGGCATCGACCTGTCCGACAACGGCGTACGCCCCGAGCTCGCGCCGGGGGAGCAGGTGGTCCAGATCAGCACCGGCCCACGGGTCGGGCTGCGTCTCGCGGCGGACCGGGAGTGGCGGTTCTGGATCACCGCAGATCCCACCGTCAGCGCCTACCGGCCGGCCGCACCTCGTCCCGCAGGCCGCTGACCTGCGGTTATGCGTGGAGGGCACCCCCGGTTTGTCAGGACGGGCGGAGGTCGTCTAATGTTTCACCTGTCGCCGCAAGCGGCGCCGCTCCTGGCCAGAAGGTCAGCTGAGTCGGAAACCAGCTGCGACCACCGAAGCACGAAGATCCGCTCAGTTTGACGCGGACCGGAGCGCCCGGTAAGTTTCTGCAGGTTGCCCCGCGACCAGACCAGCCGAGCTGGCGAGGAACGGGTGCGTCTGATACTTGAGAACTCAACAGTGTGTTTGATTAGTCGACGAATTAGTTTGTTATGCCCCGTTGACGTCATGGCTGCCTTTGGGTGGTGG
>NZ_LMSM01000012.1 GCF_001428125.1 Nocardioides sp. Soil774
ATGCCGCCCAAGCCACCCCAAGAGTCACCGAAGTCCTGAGACACCAACTGTTACCGATGTCCTGATGCAGAACTGTCACCGATGTCCTGAGACATCACAGGCGAGGCCCGTTGTCGGTGGGTACAACTAGAATCAAACGCATGATCGATGACCTGTCGGACCTCGATGCAGCCGGGCTCCTGGCCCGCGCGTCCGAGTCTGTGCGGGCACGCCGGCTGGCGGAGATCGACGACCTCGAGGTCCTCGCGCAGTGGGCCGCGGTGCACTTCGCCGATCCGACCGAGGGCCCCGACGGAGCCGCGGCACGCCGGCTCGGCAACGTGCTGGTCCAGGTCGGCGGCGACGGCACCCCGGGCGTGCAGGACTTCTGCCTCGGCGAGATCGCCCTGGCCCGCGGCACCGGCGTGATGGCCTCGCGCCACGCGCTCGCCGACGTGCTCGACCTGCAGCACCGGCTCCCGCTGACCTGGGCGGTGTGCCGGCGCGGCGAGTGCGAGGTCTGGCTCGCGCGCCGCGTCGCGAAGCTTTCGCGCCACCTGGGCGCCGACCGTGTCGGGCTGGTCGACTCCGCGATCTCGCGGATGATCGTCAGCGAGGGTGCCGGACGGGTGCTGGAGGTCGCCGAGGCCAAGATCATCGAGGCCGACCCCGCCCTGCACGAGGACACGTGCGAGGCCGAGCGCCGGAGCAGGTTTGCCCGGCTGGGTCGCACCGACGAGCACGGCCTGCGGATGCTCTTCGCCCGCCTCGACGCCGGCGACGCGGTCGCCGTGGACGCGACGGTGTCCCGGGTCGCGGAGATCATCGCGCCCCGCCATGCCGACGCCACCACCCCCGACGAGCTCCGCGCCCTGGCCTTCGCGTGGCTGGCCCGGCCGGCCGAGCTGTTCACCCTGCTGCTCGAGCACACCACCCCCGAGCCGGAGCGGGAGCCCGACCTCGACCTCGACCTCGACCCGGAGGAGCCGGACCAGTCCGGACCGACGCGTGCGCTGGCCTTCCCCGCCGACCTCCTCGACGCCCTGCGCGACGTCGACCTCGCTCCGCTCGCGCCGCGCGGAGTGCTGCACGTCCACCTCCACGAAGCGGCGCTCCACGGCACCGACGGGGTGGCTCGCGTCGAGGGGTTCGGGCCGGTCACGCTGGGCCGGCTG
The DNA here is from genome assembly GCF_001428125.1 of Nocardioides sp. Soil774. GTDB lineage: Bacteria > Actinomycetota > Actinomycetes > Propionibacteriales > Nocardioidaceae > Nocardioides. The sequence continues at coordinate 1,155 of NZ_LMSM01000012.1, forward strand.
GCCGAACTGTTGGCGCGGGTCGACCTCAAGATCCAGCCCGTCAAGGACCTCTCCGACCGCGTCCGCCACACCGCCTACGAACACCCCGAGTCACTGCGCGACCAGGTCCACCTCATCACCGGCGGCGACTACTGGCCCTACGCCACCTCCACCAGCCGCCACGTCGACCTCGACCACCCGGTCCCCTACGACCACGGCGACGACGGTCGAGAACCCCCGCCGGACCAGACCGGCTCCCACAACTCCGGCCCCCTCGGCCGACGACACCACCGCTGGAAGACCCACGCGGGCTACCAGTCACGCCAGTGCGGCGAACCGGACCAGACCGGCTCCCACAACTCCGGCCCCCTCGGCCGACGACACCACCGCTGGAAGACCCACGCGGGCTACCAGTCACGCCAGTGCGGCGAAGGCCGCTACGTCTGGCTCACACCCCACGGCCTGGGCTTCCTCGTCGACCACACCGGCACCCACCGCATCCACCCCGAGAAGGCACGGATGATCCTCGAAGCCCCGGCCGGGGTGGACATCTACCCGAGCTGAGCAGGCGACGTGCCGCTGAGGCTCCGCGCGGCACGCGCAGTTGCGGCAGCATGGGCGCCTTCGTGCGGCGGATGCGGACGACTACGCGGGATCTTGTAAGCAGGGGTGTGTCGGCGCGCTCCGCGTCACTCCATACTGAGCCCGTGAGTGAGGCGACCCAGCGGCTGAGCGAGTTCGAACAGCTTGCTCGAGCGTTTCGGTGGGCAACGGACGAGGACGCACGTCTCCAGATCGCGGTGGACGCGGCAGTGAGGCTCGTCGCTAGGTGTGCCCATGCCGGCATCACGATCAATGAGAAGGGCGGCCTCCTCACGCGGGTGAGCAGCGACGACTTCGTCCGGCGCGCCAACGAGCTGCAGTACGAGCTGGGCGAAGGACCGTGCCTCAGCGTGCGCAAGGACCAGGACACGATGATCGTCCACGACCTCGAGACCGAGGAACGGTGGCCGGTGTGGGCGCCGAAGGTCCACCATGAGTTCGGCGCCAGTTCCATGATGTCGCTGCTCGTGTTCACCAACGACGACTGCTACGGCGCGCTGAGTCTGTATGCCGTGGACGGCCAGCACTTCGACGTCGACGACGTCGCCGTCGCCCAGGCCCTCGCGGGACACCTGGCCCTCTCGATGTCTGCCGAGCGGGAGATCGACCAGCTGGGGATGGCGATCATCAGCCGCTTGGTCATCGGGCGGGCAGAGGGGATCTTGATGGAGCGGCTCGACCTCAGTGCCGATCAGGCCTTCGACTATCTGCGTCGGATCTCAAGCACCACGAACCGCAAGCTGGTGGCCATCGCGAGCGACATCGCGCGCACCCGCACGCTCCCTGGCGACGACTGAGTCCGCAGCCCCGGAGGGGGCCCGGGTGCCCACTGTCTTGAGCACCCGGCCCTGGCCGCACAACAACCATGGCTGCGGCAGCGACTTGGACTCTCCGTACCCCGCATCAAGCGACGGATTCGCCGTGTGCGGGTTGTCACCGCTTCTTGAGAGTTGTCCAACGTGTGGCTGACGTTGGTGAAGACGGACGGCCCAGGGATCAGGACGATCCGGCTGGGGGTAGGAGGTGAATTTCCACCGGCCCCGGGGTGCCGGATCCGTAGCGGGAGGTGTGAGTGGTTTGCTGCGGGCGTGACCTTCGGCGGGGTGGATGACGGAAACGTAGGCCGGCGCTCGGCGTCAGGGGAGAACAGGCTTCCGCCGGCTGCCGGGGTGGTTCTTGCCATCGCGGTCTATGCGCTTCTTCCGAGCTCGTTGCTGTTCACCAACCGGTTGATCACACCGATGGTGGAAGTGCTCCTGCTGGTGGCGTTGGTGGTGACCAATCCTCGGCGAATGACCCGAGAGACGCGTTGGTCGCGATGGGCCTCGATCGGATTGGCGAGCATCATGATCCTCTCCAACTTGGGCTCCCTCGGGCTGCTCGTGTCCACTCTGTCCGGCAACGTCGCGAGCGGAGGCCACCTGCTCGTTGGCGCGATGCAGATCTGGGTCACGAACGTCATCGGCTTCGGTCTGCTCTTCTGGGAACTCGACCGAGGTGGACCAGTGTGTCGGCGACGTGAGGAACGCTCGAACCTGCCGTCCGCGGACTGGCGCTTCTCCCAAGATGAGAACGACGACGCCGTGATCGAGGTGAGCCGCACATCCAGCGAGTCTGGAGGATGGATTCCAAACTATGTCGACTACCTGTATCTGTCCTTGACCAACTCCTCCGCCTTCAGCCCGACCGACACCATGCCCCTGACCAGCCGAGCGAAAATTCTGATGGGCATCGAGGCCACCGCTGCACTGCTCGTCTCACTGATCGTGGTGTCGTTCGCGGTCGGTGTTCTCGGCCAGTAGAGACAAGGTGAACAGGCAAGTCCAACGTAGTTCTCAGCCGCGCTCCTCGTCCCTCGTCAGCGCATGGGGTCCGGCGCTCTGTATGTGATTCCGCCAACGCACATGGGGGCGCGGTGGGCTACTCCGCGGTGGCGCAGTCGCGGCAGTGCCTGTGACCCGAGGGTGCCTGACCAGCCATTCAGGGCCGGCGGGATTGCCGGGCGGTCGCGTAGGAGGGCTCTCTGAGCCGGCGGACCCAGTCGTAGGGCTCGAGGCCGGGCAGTACGTTTCTGACGGGGTCGAATGACACGGGCATGTCTGCATGGTCGGACGGGCCCGTAGGGAGCGACAGGTCGGCAAATGTGTGCCACCCGCCTGAGGGGGTGGCCCAGGCCAGCTCGACCCTACTCTCGTCTCGGAACACCGCGGAGAGAAGCACCGCTCCGACGGGTGCGCGATATGGCAACAACGTGGTCATCGATCTCCTGTACGGCGACCGGGCAGCGGTGAGCGTGAAGCGGGTGAGCCGTCCGAGCCCCGTGGAAGCGAACAACAAGTCGCCGTGCTGGCCCCCCTCGGTCGGCACGCGGATGGCGAGGCCATGGATGTCCGGGACGGGCGGCGGTAGTCCGATTGCTCGGGACTGCCGGACCAGCACGAGGTCCTCGCCCGCGTGGTCCAGCCAGCCTGCGCCGGTCAGGCCCTGTGTACCGACCCGGTGCAGGGTGCCCTGAACGACAGAGCCCCGCGGGTGCAGTGGCTTGGTAGCCGGCCGGGCGGCGATCGTCCGAGTTGCAACGCCGAGCATCTGACCACCGATGTACGAGGCGGCGCGGGCCGCCGAATCAAGAGCGCTCATGTGGCATCGGTACCCGCTCACGGCTGGGCGCACACGCGACGAGACCCCCACGCCACATGTGAGGCTGCGCTGCGCAAGGTCGGTCACTCGGCGAACTGCCCTACCTCCGCCTCTCGATCGTGGTCACCACGCTCGTCACCGACGGCCGCCGCGGCGTTGAGGAGAACCCGAACCGGCACGGCGGATCCACCGGCGCCAGCGCAGCCAGGTCGCTCCCCCGCCACTGACCGGACAGAGCGGCAACAGCAGACACCGACGTCGCGCCGTACCACTCCCGGCGGTCGTTGCCGGCGGTCCCGCGCGTCCGCACGCCCCGCATCACCACCCGCGCCACTGGGTCGACGAGAGAGCACCAGGCAGGTGACGTCGCGACACGGGCGGGCACGAGACCGAGGGCGGCACCCAGCGGCGTACGACCGCCCACCACGAGTCGCAGCATCAGCGACGGTGTCGACACCTGCCAGCCGTCGGCGGTGTCCGTGACCTCCACCGGCTCGAGGACGTGCTCGTCGAAGGAGTAGGTCGCGGCGACGAAGTCGCGCACCCGCTCGTCGGGGGCCAGGAGCACGCGGTGTCCGACCGCGTCCTCGACCATCACGTCGGCAAAGGCTCCCCACGGCGACGCGTCCCACCGTCCGACGACGACGCGGGTGCCGCTCGTGCTGCCGACGCCGGCGATCCGTCCGGTGAAGCGCTCGCGCACCCGGCTCACGGAGCGACCAGGCCGGACGGGTCGGCCCCGTCAGCGGCCAGGCCTGCGGCGACGCCGGCACGGTCCTCGTCGGACCGGTTCTGGCTGAGCTTGGCCTTGGCCTCCACCGACTCCACGAGCACCTCGACGCCGACGATCGGACGGAGGTTCTTCTCGACGTAGTCCTCGGGCGCGTCCGAGACCGCCCACGGCTCCTCGCGCTGCTGCTCGTGCCGGTCGGTGAGGCGCGTGACCAGCGCGCGCACCCACTGCGGGTCGTCGTGGACGACCACGCGGCCGCGGAGGTGCACGACGGAGTAGTTCCACGTCGGCACGACCTTGCCGTGCTCGGCCTTCGAGGCATACCAGGACGGGCTCACGTAGGTGTCCGGCCCCGTCACGACCGCCAGCGCCGGCGAGCCGTCGACGATGCGGCGCCAGTGCCCGTTGGCGCGTGCGAGGTGGCCGACGAGCCGGTCGCCCTCCCACAGCACGGGCAGGAAGGTCGCGTCGGGCATCCCGTCGTCACCCACGGTCACCAGCTGCGCGGTGGCGACCGCGTCGACGAAGGGACGTACGTCGTCGGCGTCCATCGCGTTGAAGCGCGGGACGTAGAGGTGGGACTCGGGCACGGGCCCATCCTGCCTCTTCGGGTGGCCTCGCTGTCGGTGGCGCCCGGCAGGATGGACGCATGCTGCTCGCCGAGCTCGTCTCCACCTCCGCCGAGGTCGCCGCGACCCGCTCGCGCAAGGCCAAGGTGGCCACGCTCGCCTCGACGTTGGCGCGTGTGGAGCCCGGGGAGCTCGAGGTCGTCGTGTCCTACCTCGGCGGCGCCCTGCGGCAGCGGCGTACGGGGTTGGGATGGCGCGGCGTCAGCGACCTCCCGCCGCCCGCAGCCGAGCCGTCGCTGACGGTGCTGGAGGTGCACGAGGCCTTCGAGGCCATGTCGGCCCTGTCCGGGGCGGGCTCCCAGCTCGCCCGCAAGGCGGCGGTCGACACGCTCTTCGGGCGCGCGACCGCCGACGAGCAGGCGTGGCTGCGCGCGATCGTGACGGGCAACCTCCGCCAGGGTGCGCTCGACGCCGTCACCCAGGAGGCGGTCGCGCAGGTGGCAGGCGTCCCCCTCGCCGCCGTACGCCGTGCCGCGATGCTCGCCGGCTCGACCGTCGCCGCTGCGGGCGCGGCCTTCGAGGGCGAGGAGGCGCTCGCCGCGATCGGCCTCGAGGTCGGTCGCCCGGTCCTGCCGATGCTGGCCTCCAGCGCGCCCGACGTGGCCGCCGCGATGGCCGGGCTGTCCGACGGCGGTGCGACCGAGGTCGCGATCGACGCCAAGCTCGACGGCATCCGGATCCAGGTGCACCGCGACGGCGACGACGTCCTCGTCGTGACGCGCAGCCTCGACGACATCACCGGGCGGCTGCCCGAGGTGGTCGAGGTGGCCCGCTCCCTGCGGGCCGAGCGGTTCGTGCTCGACGGCGAGGCGCTCGCGCTCACCGACGACGGACGTCCGATGGCGTTCCAGGACACCGCCAGCCGGACCGCGCAGGACACCGCCAGAGATGGGCAGAGCGCGGTGACGCCGCACTTCTTCGACCTGCTCCACCTCGACGGGCACGACCTGCTCGACTCCCCCGGTCACGAGCGGCTCGCCGCCCTCGACGCGCTGGTGCCCGAGCGCCACCGCGTGCGGCGCCTCGTCACCGCCGATCCCGGTGCGGCCGACGCCTTCGCGAGGGAGACCGTGTCGGCCGGGCACGAGGGCGTCGTGCTCAAGGACCTCTCCGCGCCCTACGCGGCCGGTCGTCGGGGCGCGGCCTGGGTGAAGGTGAAGCCGGTCCACACCCTCGACCTCGTCGTGCTCGCGGTCGAGTGGGGCTCGGGCCGGCGCCAGGGATGGCTCTCCAACATCCACCTCGGCGCCCGCGACGAGTCCTCGGAGAGCGGCTTCGTCATGCTCGGCAAGACGTTCAAGGGCATGACCGACGAGATGCTCGCCTGGCAGACCGAGCGGTTCCTCGCGCTCGAGACCGGCCGCGAGGGCCACGTCGTGCACGTGCGCCCCGAGCAGGTCGTCGAGATCGCCTTCGACGGCCTCCAGCGCTCCACCCGCTACCCCGGCGGCGTCGCGCTGCGCTTCGCCCGGGTCATCCGCTACCGCGACGACAAGGCGCCCGGCGAGGCCGACACCGTCGAGCAGGTGCGCACCCACCTCCCGGCGTGACGACATCCCTAGACTGAGCCCCATGAGTGCCGAGCCCTCCACCCCGGCCGCCGGGCGCGGCGGCACCGCGGCCGCACGGCGACGGGTCCGCGAGGCGGAGATCATCTCGGCGACGCGACGGCTCTTCGACGAGCGCGGCGTGCGCGACGCCCAGATCGAGGACATCGCCAAGGCCGTCGGCATCAACCGGGCGATCATCTACCGCCACTTCACCGGCAAGGAGGAGCTCTTCAGCCTCACGCTGGTGGAGTACCTCGACGAGCTGCGTCAGTCACTCGACGAGGCCGCCGGGTCCGCGACCGAGCCGCGCGACCAGCTCGTCGCCCTGGTGGAGGCCTTCGTGGCCTACGGCCTGGCCCACCCGGCGTTCATCGACTGCGCCCAGGCGATCATGCGACGCCCGGGCGGTGACCTGCTCGAAGAGGTCAGCGAGAGCGCGATGTTCCGCCTCGGCCAGGCGATCAACGGGTGCCTGTCCGTGCTGACCCGCACGATCGAGGCCGGTGCTGCGAGCGGGGAGTTCCGCGTGCAGGACCCGCGGCTGCTCGCCAACATGCTCTACGCCAGCGGCCTCGGCACGCTCCAGCTCGGCCGGGTGGCGATGCTCGTCTCCGAGGACGCGCCGGGCGTGCCCCGCATCAGTCGTGTCACTCCCCAGCAGGTCCGCGACCACATGGTCGCCACCGCGCTCGCCGTCGCCGCGGGTCCGCCCGCCTGAGCGAGCGGCACCCCGAGCCGGTCGTCAGCGCGAGAGGTGCTTGGCGCGCGCGAAGCAGAACAGGCCGTACGCCGCGATGCCGAGCGCGATCGCGGTCAGCAGCACCTGGCCGAAGGGCTGCTCGCGCAAGGTCTCGAGCGCCTGGTCGAGGCCACCGGACTTCTTGGCGTTGTGGGTGATCGCGGCGTAGCCGAAGAGGCCGCCGACGAGCGCGATGGCGACACCCTTGGCGATGTAGCCCACCTTGCCGAGCATGACGTAGGCCGAGCCGTCCTCGCCCGACTGCCCCTGGGCGTCGAGGTTCTCGCGGAACTTCTCGGTCCAGCCGCGCACGACGAGCGAGATGCCGTAGCCGATGATCGCCAGACCGACCAGGCCCACGATCAGCTGGCCACCGGGCAGCTGCATGATCTTCGCCGTCGTGGTGTCGGTGCCGCCCTTGCTGCCGCCGCCGGAACCGGTCGCGGTCTTGAAGGCGCTCCAGGCGAGCGCGCCGTAGATGATCGCCTTGCCCAGGGAGGTCGCGCGCTTGCGCCACCGCTTGGCGTCGTCGGACTCCTCGGGATAGCCGAAGGCGAACTCCAGCAGGCGCCAGATCACGAGCAGCGTCATCCCGATCGCGATCATCCACACCAGCACACCGCCCATCGGCTGCTGGGCGAGGTAGTGCATGGCGCCCTGGTTGGAGGCCTTGTCCTCCTTCTCGCCGAAGGCGAGCTGGAGGGCCAGCCACCCGACGAGCAGGTGGACGATGCCGTAGGCGATGAGGCCGACGCGGATCGCGTGGTCGAGCCACTTGCTGCGGTGGACGGATTCTGCGGTCTCCACGGGGGCGTTCATGGGGTCAACCTAGGACCTCCGGGCCCCCGTGCGCGAGTGCGTCCGACCCCTCCGGGTGAACCGGCTCAGACCAGGGTGGCGCGGTCGCGCTGGATCGATCCCAGGAGACCGTTGACGAAGGCCGGCGAGTCGTCGGTCGAGAGGTCCTGCACCAGGCGCAGGGCCTCGCTCACCGCGACCGTGTCGGGCACGTCGGAGTCACCCCAGAGCAGCTCGTAGACACCGATGCGCAGCACGTTGCGGTCCACTGCCGGCATCCGGCCGAGCGTCCAGCCCTTGCTGTAGGTCGTGAGCACCTCGTCGATGCGCTCGAGGTGCTCGACCACGCCGCGCACCAGGGTCGCGGTGTAGTCGTTGGTCGGGCCCTCGCCGTCGGCGATCGCGCGGTCGAGGGCCACGACGGGGTCCTCCGAGCGCAGCTCGGAGGCGAACAGGATGTCCAGCGCGCGCTTGCGCGCCTTCGAACGGGCAGCCACGTGGTGTCAGGCCTTGACGCGGCCGAGGTAGGACGAGTCGCGCGTGTCGACCTTGACCTTCTCGCCCGTGGTGATGAAGAGCGGCACCGCGATGGTGTGGCCGGTCTCGAGGGTCGCGGGCTTGGTGCCGCCGGTGGAGCGGTCGCCCTGCAGGCCCGGCTCGGTCTCGGCGATCAGCAGCTCGACGGAGGCGGGCAGCTCGATGAAGAGCACGCGGCCGTCGTTGGTGGCGACGATCGCCTCCTGGTTCTCCAGCATGAAGTTCTTCGCGTCGCCCACGACCTCGGGGGCCACCTCGAGCTGCTCGTAGGTGCTGGTGTCCATGAAGACGTAGGACGAGCCGTCGTTGTAGAGGTACTGCATGGTGCGCTTGTCGACGTTGGCCGTCTCGACCTTGGTGCCGGCGTTGAAGGTCTTGTCGACGTTCTTGCCCGACTCGACGTTGCGGAGCTTGGTGCGCACGAAGGCCGGGCCCTTGCCGGGCTTGACGTGCTGGAACTCGACGACGGCCCAGAGCTGCCCCTCGATCCGGAGGACCATGCCGTTCTTGAGGTCGTTGGTGGTTGCCATGTGCTCTCTGTCCGCCTTCGTCGCTGTGTCTGATGTCAAGGAGTGTCAAGGATGAGCGGACGCCGCCCTACGGAGCCTGCGCCGACAGGCGAGTCTAGTCGCGGGCCACGAGAGCCATGAAATGCTCGCCGGACAGCGCCACGGCGAGGCCCTCACCGTAGCCGCGCTAGCGTCGCCGGCATGCGCACCACCATCTTCGGCGGACACGGCAAGATCGCCCTCCTCCTCGCTCCCCTGCTCGTCGAGGCGGGTCACGAGGTCACCTCGGTCATCCGCAACCCCGACCACGTCCGGGACGTGGAGGCGACCGGGGCCACGGCCCTCGTCTCCTCGCTCGAGGACGCCGACACCGCGGCGCTGACCGAGCTGCTCTCCGGCCAGGACGCCGTGGTCTGGTCGGCCGGGGCCGGCGGCGGCGACCCCGCGCGCACCGACGCCGTGGACCGCGACGCGGCGATCCGCTCGATGGACGCGGCCGTGGCCGCGGGCGTCCAGCGCTACGTGATGGTGTCGTTCGCCGGTGCGTCCGCGGACCACCTCGTGCCCGAGGACGACCCGTTCCGTCGCTACCAGGACGCCAAGATCGCCGCCGACGAGCACCTGCGCGGCACCAGCCTCGGCTGGACGATCCTCGGGCCCGGTGCACTGACCACCGATCCCTCCCACGGCACGGTCAACCCCGCCGCCACCTCCCGCGACGGCGACGAGTCACCGCGCGAGCTCGTGGCGCAGGTCGCCGCGGCCGTGCTCGCCGACGACCGGGCGGTGCGTCGCACGCTGGTCTTCGGCAAGGGTGACGTCGCGATCGACGACTGGCTGTCGCGGCTCCCCGACTAGGACGCGAGCCCGCGCAGCACCGCCGGCACCTCCGGCGCGAGCTCGCGGGCGAGGTAGCCGACAGGCCCGACGCGCCCGGCGAGCCGGTCCCCCGCCACTGCGTGGACGTAGGCGCCCCAGACGGCAGCCTGCGCGGGCTCGGCACCGCGACCGAGCAGCCCGCTGACGATGCCCGCCTGCACGTCACCCGACCCGGCCGTGCCCAGACCCGGGTTGCCGGCCTCGACGCGCCACAGGTCGCCGGGGTGGGCGACGTACTTGGTGGGACCACCGCACACCACGGTCGCCCCCGTGCGGTGGGCCAGCGCCGCCGTGTGCCGCGCGAGGTCGGAGGCCACCTCGTCCTCGTCCAGGTGCAGGCAGTGGGCCAGCTCAGTGGGGTTGACCGTGAGCAGCACCGTCGCGGCCAGGTCGGCGATCCGCTCGGGGTCCTCGGTGACGTACGCCGTGCCGAGCGCGTCGAGCACGACCGTCCCCGACACCCGGTCGAGCACCTCCCCCACGAGCGCGGCGGCGGCCTCGGGATCGGTGAACCCGGGCCCCAGCAGCACCACGTCGACACCCTCGGCGAGCTCCACGACGCGGTCGGCGTCGCGGACCTCCGTCACCATCAGCTCCGGGACCGCCACGGCGAGTGCGGACACGCACGCCCCGGCGGTCGCGAGCTGCACCTTGCCGGCTCCGGTGCGCAGGGCGGCCTCGGCCGCGAGGAGCCCCGCGCCGGGAGTCTCGTCGGTCCCGGCGACGACGAGCAACCGCCCCCGCGCCTCCTTGTCCGAGCCGGGCTCGGGCAGCGGCCACCCACGCAGGAGCTCCTCGTCGACGAGCCTGCCCTCAGGCACCGGGAGCCTTCTCGGTCCGGTCCGGCTCCTCGGTCGGTCGCGCGGGGCCCGACGCCAGGTGGCTGTCGTCGGCGAACTCCTCGAGCGCGAGGCCGTCATCGGTCCTGGTGTAGCGCGTGACGGAGGCGTTGGAGATGCGGGTGGTGCGGTCGATCTCGAGTAGGTCGACCTCGTCGAGGCCCTCGAGGGCGTAGCGGAACGACATGATCACGGCCTGGTGCGTGAACAGCCACACCCGGGCGCCGTCGTAGCCCTCGCGCAGGTCCGCGAGCAGGCTCCGCACCCGCAGCACCACGTCGGCCCAGCTCTCGCCGGACGGCGGTTGGTAGTAGAACTTCCCCACGTGCGAACGCCGCTCGGCCTCCTCGGGCCAGCGCGACCGGATGCCCTTGCCGGTGAAGCCGTCGAAGAGCCCGAGGTCCCGCTCGCGCAGCCGCTCGTCGAGCACCACCTCGAGACCGAGCTCCTGCGCGGCGACCCGAGCCGTGTCGGCCGCGCGCCGGTAGGGCGAGGCGAGGACGAGATCGGGCCTTCGGTCGTCAGGCAGCCCGCTGGCCCACCGGCCGAGGGTCCGCGCCTGCTCCTCGCCGCTGGGCGAGAGCTCGACGTCGGCGTCGCGGGCGGAGAGGTCCAGGTGTTCGGCATCGGCATCGCGCGCCTCGGTGTCGGCCAGGTTGCCGACGCTCTCACCGTGGCGCACCAGCACCAGGTCCTGCGGCCCGCGACGCGCGTGCAGCACGCTCGTCAGGCCCACGTCAGGGACGGTAGGGCTGGTCGTCGTGGCGCGGGTCCAGCCGGGGGTAGCCCGCCTTCGGGACGACGCCCTCGGGCGACGGCTCCTCCCCGCCGGGGCTCTGCTCCGGCGGTGCGTCCGCGGGGGCGTCGGTCTCCGAGGTGTCACGGAGTCCGTCCGTGCCCACCTGTCCCGGGCCGACGTGGCCCACGCGCTCGCTGCTCGAGCCCATGCCCCCTGCCGCGGCGTCGGGTCCCGACGCGTTCGGCGTGGACTCACGCTCCTCGTCCGCGATGGCCCGTGTGGTGTCGTCGTGGTCGGTCATGAGATCTGCGTACCCCGCCCGGGGGGCGGCCATGTGCCCAGCGCTGGGATCGGGCTCTAGAGGTCGACCTCGCCCACGATGCGCGTCACCGCGTCGCCGGAGACCCACACGTGATCGCCGTCCGCCTCGATGCGCACCCGTCCCTCCCTGCCGATCACGCTGCCCTGGCGCGAGGTGTACGCCAACGGCAGGGCGCCCGTGCCGATGAGCCACTGCCCCAGGCCGGCGTTGGCACTGCCGGTCACGGGGTCCTCGGCGAACTCGCGGCCGTCGGCGAAGAACGCCCGGACCTCCACGTCGGCCCCGTGCTCCGCGGCGCTCACCTCGTCCCAGCGGCCCAGGACGGTGACCTTGAGGTCGGTGAAGGCGGCCACGTCGGGCACCACGGCAAGCACGGCGTCGGCGGTCCCGAGGTCGACGCCGACCCAGCCCGGGCCGTTGTCGATCCACGCCATGTCCTCGACGGCGGCGTCGGCGACGCCGAGCGCACGCACGATCCGGGCGCGGAGGTCGGCCTCGACCGGACCGGAGCGCTGCAGGGGCGGCGCCGCGAAGCCGAGCCGCGGCTCACGGCGTACGTCGACGAGGCCGGCGCCGCACTCCTGCACGACCGTGTCGCCCTGCGGCGCTCCCCCGGCCTCCAGCCAGGCGTGCGCGCTGCCGATGGTCGGGTGGCCCGCGAAGGGCAGCTCGCCGCTCGTGGTCCAGATGCGCACGCGGTAGTCGGCCCGCGGGTCGGTCGGCGCGCACAGGAAGGTGGTCTCGGACAGGTTGGTCCACCGCGCGAAGCGGGCCATCTGCGCGTCGCTGAGGTCGTCGGCGTCGTGCACGACGGCGAGCGGGTTGCCGAGCCACGGCTCGGCACTGAAGACGTCGACCTGGCGGAAGGGCAGCATCCGCCGATCCAATCAGAGGTGATGGGCGAGGTGCTCCAGCGCCTGCCGGTATCCGTCGATGCCCTGGCCGGCGACCGTCAGCGCCGCGTGCGGCTCGACGACGGAGGTGTGCCGGAACTCCTCAGCGCGCTGCTTGGGGTCGGAGATGTGCACCTCGACCAGCGGTGCGGTCAGCTGCGCGCAGGCGTCCCACAGCGCGAGCGAGTAGTGGGTCCAGGCGCCGGCGTTGAGCACGACCGGCGTGCCGTCGTCGGCGGCGGTGTTGAGCCAGTCGAGCAGCTCACCCTCGTGGTTGGTCTGACGGACCTCGACGTCGAGCCCGAGGTCTGCGCCCCACTCCACGCACTGGTGCGCGAGCTCGGCGTGGGTGGTCGAGCCGTAGATCTCCGGCTGCCGGCGACCGAGGCGGCCGAGGTTGGGACCGTTGAGGACGAGGACCTTCGTCATGACGGCAGCGTAGTGGCGCGCGCGGCCCGGACCTCGTCGCTGTCCGGCAGCGCAGGCACGGTCCAGTCGGCCGGCGGCTGCCACGTGGCCCACTCGTCGTCGAGCGGCCAGTCACGCCCCTCGATCAGCTCAGCGCGCGCCCACTCGGCCGCGGCGTGGATCTCGGCCGCGAGCTCGGCCGAGCCGTGGCCGGCCGCGACGGCGGCCTCGAGCTCGTCGGCGTCCTTGAGCCACAGCTCGCCGGAGGCCTCGAGCCAGAGGTCGAGCACCAGGTCACGCGTCGCGCTCTGGGTCGCGCGACGCCGGTGCGGCAGCTCGAGGTTGACGTAGTGGCCGGCGAGGCTGCCGTCGTCCTCGCGGAACACCCACACGGACCACGGGCGGCCGGTCGGCGCGATCCGGAGCACCCCGCTGCCCTGCCAGCGGCGTACGACCGCGACCCGCTCGTGCCCGAAGCGTTCGTCGAGCGGAACCTCGCGCAGCGAGCGGCCGTCGACGGCCGCCGTCCCCACCACCTCGGTGTCCTCCGCCAGCCAGGCGACCAGGCCTCGCTCGTCGTCGCGCACGACGCGCATCGGGTCGATGCCGAGCCCGTAGCGCCACAGCACGGTCGCTCCGGGCGCGAGGAACGGCCGGCTCCCGGCAGTCGTCCAGCCGGGCTCCGTGCCCAGCAGGCGATGGGGCTCGAGCAGCGCCAGGTCGACGTCGCGAGGCGACGCGGTCCCTGACATCCGCTGCATGGTCCCGCCGGACTCGCTGACCGTCGTGTCGTCCCCCGAGGTGTCGTTCACCCGGCGGAGGCTACCGCGGCGTACGCCGCCCGCAGGTCGTCCTCGCTCGGCCCGGCGAGGATCCGCGGCGAGGCGAGGTCGTCGAGCACGACGAAGCGCAGCTGCGAGCCGCGGGCTTTCTTGTCGACCTTCATCGCTGCGTGCAGTTCGTCGAAGGAGGCGTCGCCCATCGACGCCGGGTCGTACGCCGTCGGCAGCCCGACGCGCGACAGCACGGTGCGGTGCCGGTCGACGACCGCGGGATCGAGCGTGCCCGCGCGTGCGGCGAGCTCGGCGACGAAGACGCACCCGATGGCGACGGCCTCGCCGTGACGGACCGAGTAGTCGCTGGTGCGCTCGATGGCGTGCGCGAGCGTGTGGCCGTAGTTGAGGACCTCGCGGCCGGGGTGGCCGTCGGCGCCGCCGGTCTCCCTGAGGTCGTCGACCACGACGTCGACCTTGACCCGGATCGCGCGCTCGACCAGTTCGCGCAGCTCGGCGGAGCCGGCGGTGAGTGCGGCGGGATCGGTGCGCTCGACGAGCTCGAGGATGGCCGGGTCGGCGATGAAGCCGCACTTGACGACCTCGCCCAGCCCGGCGACGAGCTCCTCGCGCGGGAGCGTGGCCAGCAGGGACAGGTCGCACAGGACGCCCGCCGGCTCGTGGAAGGCGCCGACCAGGTTCTTGCCGGCCCCGGTGTTGATGCCGGTCTTGCCGCCGACCGCGGCGTCGACCATGGCGAGCAGCGTGGTCGGCACGTGGACGACCCGCACGCCGCGCAGCCACGACGCGGCGACGAAGCCACCGAGGTCGGTGGTCGCGCCCCCGCCGATGGTCACCACGGCGTCGGAGCGGGTGAAGCCTGCCTCGCCCAGCGCCTCCCAGCAGTCAGAAGCGACCGGCGCGGTCTTGGCCCGCTCCCCGTCGGGCAGGCCCAGCGCGAGCACGTCGTAGTGCTCGACGAGGGCGTCGACGACCGGGTCGGCCAGCGCCCCGAGCGAGCCGGCATAGAGCACCGCGACCCGCTCGACGGAGTCGCCCAGCATCCCCGGCAGCCGGCCGGCGAGGCCGTGGCCCACGACGACGTCGTAGGGCGAGGCGCCCCCGACGTGGATGACGGTGTCGTCGCTCACGGGAGCAGCCCCCGGATCTCGTCGGCCACCTCTTCGGGCGTCCGGTCGTCGGTCTCCACCACGTGCGTAGCCACGGACTCGTAGACCGGCGTGCGCTCGTCGAGGAGCGCCTTGATGCGCGAGCGCACGTTGCCGAGCAGCAACGGGCGTCCGACCCCCAGGCCGACGCGCTTGACGGCGTCGGAGAGCCCGACGCGCAAGAACACCACCGGCACGTCCGCGAGCAGCGCGCGGGTCTCGGGCCGGAGCACGGCACCGCCGCCAAGCGCCAGCACGCCGTCGTGCTCGGCGAGCGCGGTCGCGACCGCAGCGACCTCCAGCTCGCGGAACACGTCCTCGCCGGACTCGACGAAGATGTCGGAGATCTCGCGACCGGTGGTCGTCTCGATGTCGGCGTCGGTGTCGCGCACCGCGACGCCCCACGCCTGCGCGAGCAGCCCGGCCACGGTCGTCTTGCCGGCGCCCATCGGGCCGACCAGCACCACGCGCGGGGCCATCAGCGGGCCCTCATCGGAACCGGAGCGTGTCGAGGTAGGACTCGACGTTGCGGCGCGTCTCCTGCACCGAGTCGCCGCCGAACTTCTCCACGACCGCGTCGGCGAGCACGAGCGCGACCATGGCCTCCGCGACGATGCCCGCGGCAGGCACGGCGCAGACGTCGGAGCGCTGGTGGTGCGCGACCGTCGCCTCGCCGGTGGCCACGTCGACGGTGCGCAGCGCCTTCGGCACCGTCGCGATGGGCTTCATCGCCGCACGCACGCGCAGCACCTCGCCGGTCGACATGCCGCCCTCGGTGCCGCCGGAACGACCCGACGTACGCCGCAGGCCGTCGTCGGTCGGCACGATCTCGTCGTGCGCGAGCGAGCCGGGGGTGTCGGCGAGCTCGAAGCCGTCGCCGACCTCGACGCCCTTGATCGCCTGGATGCCCATGAGGGCGCCAGCCAGCTTCGAGTCGAGGCGACGGTCCCAGTGCACGTGCGAGCCGAGGCCCGGCGGCAGTCCGTGGACGACGACCTCGACGACGCCGCCGAGGGTGTCGCCGTCCTTGTGGGCCTGGTCGATGCGCGCCACCATCGCCGCGCTGGCCTCGGCGTCGAGGCAGCGGACCTCGTCGGCGTCGAGGCGCGCGACGTCGTCGGGAGCAGGTACGACGCCGGCGGGCGCCTTGACGCCGCCGAGCGAGACGACGTGCGACACGATGCGCGCGCCCGTGGCCTGCTCGAGGAAGTTGGACGCCACCCGGCCGAGCGCGACACGCGCCGCGGTCTCACGGGCGGACGCCCGCTCGAGGATCGGGCGCGCCTCGTCGAAGGCGTACTTCTGCATGCCGACGAGGTCGGCGTGGCCGGGGCGCGGGCGGGTGAGCGGGGCGTTGCGGGCGAGTGCCTCGAGCTCCACGGGGTCGACCGGGTCGGCCGACATGACCTTCTCCCACTTGGGCCACTCGGTGTTGCCGACCTCGATGGCGACCGGGCCACCCTGGGTCTCGCCGTGCCGGACGCCGCCCAGCACGCGGATGGCGTCCTGCTCGAACTTCATCCTGGCGCCGCGGCCGTAGCCGAGGCGCCGGCGGGCGAGCGAGTCGGCGAGGTCGTCGGTCGTGACGCGGACGTGGGCGGGCAGCCCCTCGAGGATCGCCACCAGAGAGGGACCGTGGGACTCGCCTGCTGTGAGCCATCGGAGCATGGCCGAAGTCTCTCAGCCCCAGATGCGACCTGCGACCGCAGTCCCCCAGACGAGACCTACGAGCGCACCGATCACCATGAACGGGCCGAACGGGAACGACTTCTTGAGCATCGCGCGGTCGCGACGCACCACCACCAGGACGAGCGCGGGCAGGGCGAAGACGATGAAGGCGGCCCAGACGCCGATCGCCACGGCACCCCAGCCGGCCCAGCCGAGCACGAGCCCCACGGGGGCAGCCAGCCGGACGTCGCCGAAGCCCATCCCGGCCGAGCGCACGAACCACAGCACCCAGAAGAACGACCGGACCGCGACCATCGCCACCAACGCGCGCACGAGCGCCTCGCGCTGGTCGGTCGCGAGGCCCACGGCCGTCACGACGAGGATCGCGGCCAGGGTCGCCGGCAGCACGACGACCCGCGGCAGCAGCTTGGTGTGCCAGTCGACGACCGACAGCGCGACGCCGACCGGGACCAGCGGCACCAGCCACAGCAGCGGCCAGTCGATCCCCGTGGCCGCACCGAGGAGACCTCCGGCGACCGCCGAGACCACGGCGCTGCGCCGCGCCAGGCCGGGCCGTGCGGCGATGTCGGCATAGCGCAGCTTCGGGGGCTCGTCCTCGGCCTCCTTCGGCGCCGGCTCCGGCACCCGCGCGATCAGCCTCGGCACGAGCAGACCGCCGAGCCCGGCGACCAGGGCGGCCACGAGGGCAGCCAGCACGGTGGTGTTCACGCCGAGCATTCAACCGGTACGACGCGCCGCGAGGGCGCGTTCGCCGGCATCCCGCATGACCGCGAGCGGTGCCGGCATCCCGGTGAACAGCTCGAGCTGGAGCGCAGCCTGGTGGACGAGCAGGTCGAGCCCGCCGACGAGGGTCCGGCCTGACTCGAGGGCCGAGGCCGCCAGCGGCGTCGGCCACGGGTCGTAGAGCACCTCGAAGACGACCGGCGCCGCAGCGCAGCTCGCGACCAAGTCGGAGGTCTGCGCCGAGGCCGGGATGGTCGAGACGACGACGTCGACGGTGGCGCGCTCGGCCCCTAGGTCGGGCCCGAGGCTCCACTGTCGCCCGGCCAGGTCGGTCACCGTCACCCGCGGCGCGGCGGGGTGCGCCCGCAGCGCCGCCAGGGTCTCCGCCGCCCTCGCCTCCTCACGCACCGCGAGGAAGATCGACGTCACGCCGAGGTCGGCCAGCGCCAGCCCGACGGACGTGGCCGTCGCCCCGCCGCCGAGGACCACCGCGGACGCCAGCGGCGTCGTCGTACGCTCGCGGATCGCCGCGGCGGCTCCGGGCAGGTCGGTGTTGTCACCGGTCCGGGTGCCGTCGTCCTCGAGGACCAGGGTGTTGACAGCCCCGGCCAGCCGGGCGCGGTCGGTGAGCCGGTCCACCAGCGGCAGCGCCTCGCGCTTGAGGGGCATCGTCAGCGACAGCCCGCGCCACTCGGGTCCGAGCCCGGCGACGTACGACGCGAGCCCGCCCGCCGGCACCCGGTGGGCGTCGTAGGACCAGTCAAGCCCGAGCACGGCGTACGCCGCCCGGTGCAGCACCGGCGACAGCGAGTGGGCGACCGGGTCGCCCAGCACGCCGCAGCGCCGGGTCAGCAACGGTCCGAGGTCTCGCAGTAGGCCTTGTACTCGTCGCGACCCTCGAGGAAGCCGTCGTAGTCCTCGTAGAACTTCGTCTCGCCGGTCGAGAGGTCGACGGTGACGTAGTAGTACCAGTCGCCGTCCTCGGGGTTGGCCGCCGCGGCGATGGCGTCGTCGCCCGGTGCCTCGATCGGCGTCGGCGGGAGGCCGGCGTTGAGGCGCGTGTTGTAGGGCGTGTCCTCGGCCAGCTGGTCCGGCGTGAGCTCGGTCGAGCCGGGCGAGAGCCCGAGCCCGTAGGCGATGGCGGCGTCGATGCCGAGCGTGCCGTTGGTGCCGCCCTTGTCCCCCGGACCGTCGAGTCGGTTGTAGATGACCCGCGAGATCTTCGGCATGTCGGAGCCTCGACCCTCGGCCTGGACGAGGGAGGCGATGATCATCAGCTCGGCCGGCGTGTGGCCGAGCTCGGCTGCCTTGTCCTCAAGGCCGGCGGCGTCCGCGGCCTCGCGCCAGCGGTCGACCATCATCGCCAGGACCTTGACCGGCTTCATGCCCGGCTTGATCTCGTAGGTCGCCGGGAAGAGGTAGCCCTCGGCGTTGCCCTCGGCATAGTCGGGCAGGCCGATCTTCCCGGACTCGAGCGCCTTGTTCCACGCGGCCTCGGGGAAGTCGGTGTTCTTGGCGAGCGTCGACACGATCTCGGTCAGGCGCAGGCCCTCGGGGATGGTGACCGTCGGGAAGCCGATCAGGTTGCCCGGGTCGACGAGCACCTCCTTGGCGTCGGCGGCCTTCATCTCCTTCTGGAGCTCGTAGTCGCCGACCTGGATGCCGCTGCACTCGTCCTGGCAGGCGTCGAGGAACGCCTGGACCGACGCCGTGACGCCGGCCGCCTTGAGGTTGCGGCCGATCTCGGCGGTCAGGTCACCCTCGTTGACGGTGAACTCGACCTTGCCGGTGCCGGGGCCGGGGTAGTCCTCCGGGCCCTGGAACTGGTCGGCCACCCAGCCGACGCCCTTGGTGAGCCCGAAGTAGAAACCGCCGGCCAGCACCGCGAGTGCCAGGAGCACCGCGATGCAGCCCTTCGCGCCGCGGCCCTTGCGCCGCCGACCGCCCGGGACGTAGTCGTAGTCGTCCTCGCGCGCGTCGTCCGCGTGCTCACTCATCTGCCACCTCGACGATCTCTCCCGGCGCCTGCCCGCTCGCGCGCTCGGTGTCGAGCGCGGTCTGCAGGATCAGCACCGCGGCTGTCTGGTCCACCACGGCACGTCGCTTGGCGCCACGCCGGCCCTGCTCGCGCAGGATCGACTCGGCGGAGACCGTGGTCAAGCGCTCATCACACAGCCTCACAGGAACGGGTGCAACTCGGCGCGCCAGCCGGCCGGCCAGCGTCCGCGCCTTCGCGGCCGCCGGGCCCTCCGAGCCGTCGAGCGACCTCGGCAGGCCCACGACGACCTCGACCGCCTCGAGCTCGGCGACCAGCTGCGCGATGCGGCGTACGTCGCCCCCGCCCGCGCGCACCGTCTCGACGGGTGTCGCGAGGAAGCCGGAGGGGTCGCTGGTGGCCACCCCGATCCGGGCGTCGCCCGGGTCGATGCCCACCCGCACGCCGAACCGCATGCTCAGCCCTGCGCCCGCGCCGCGACCTCGCGGGAGACCAGCTCCAGCGCCTCGTCGATGCGCGAGGCATCGGTGCCTCCGCCCTGGGCCACGTCGTCCTTGCCGCCGCCCTTGCCGCCGAGCAACGGACCCACGGCCCGCACGAGCTCACCGGCGGAGAGGCCGCGCGAACGCGCCTCGTCGTTGGTCGCGGCCACGACCGAGACCTTGCCGTCGGCCTGCCCGATGACCACGACGACGCCCGGCTCGCCCTGCGGGAGCCGGCCGCGCACGTCCATCGCGAGGTTGCGGACGTCGCCGCCGGACGCGCCGTCGGCGCGGTGGGCCACGAGCTTGACGGGGCCGACCTGCGCGGCACCGGCCGCGAGCTCGGCACTGGCGCCGAGGAGCTGGGCCAGGCGCGCCTTCTCCAGCTCCTTCTCGGCCGCCTTGAGGCGCTCGGTGAGGCCCTGGACGCGGCTCACCAGGTCGTCGGGCTGGGTCTTGAGCAGGCCGGTGAGCTGCGCGACGACGTCACGCTCGCGGGCGAGGTAGCCGAAGCCCTCGACACCGGTGAGCGCCTCGATGCGCCGGTTGCCCGAGCCCACGCTGGTCTCGCCGGTCACCACGACGGTGCCGATCTGGGAGGAGTGGTCGACGTGCGTGCCACCGCAGAGCTCACGCGACCAGGGGCCGCCGATCTCGACGACGCGGACCTTGGTGTTGTCGTAGGTCTCGCCGAAGAGCGCGATCGCGCCCCACTCCTTGGCCTGGTCGAGCGTCATGTAGTCCCACGCGACGGCGAGGTCGGCGCGCAGCGCCTGCTGCGAGACCAGCTCCACGTCGCGCACCTGCTCGGGCGTGAGGGCCTGCGTCCAGCCGAAGTCGAGGCGGAGGTAGCCGGGCCGGTTGTAGGACCCGGACTGCAGCGCGGTGGGTCCGAGCACCTCGCGCAGGGCGGCGTGCACGACGTGGGTGCCGGAGTGGGCCTGTCGTGCACCCGTGCGCCACTCGGGATCGACGCGCGCGTGCACCTCGCGGGCGGCGTCGAGCTCGCCCTCGACCACCCGCACCTGGTGCACGACCAGGCCCTTGATCGGGCGCTGCACGTCGAGCACCTCGAGCCGACCGCCGTCGAAGAGGATCGTGCCGGCGTCGGCCGCCTGGCCGCCCGACTCGGCGTAGAAGGGCGTCCGGTCGAGCACCAGCTCGCCGATCTCGCCCTCGGCCAGGCGCGGCACGGGCGACCCGCCGCTGAGCAGCGCCAGCGGGCGCGACTCGGTCTCGAGGGTCTCGTAGGCCAGCCACTCGGTGGGGCCGTGCTCGTCGAAGACGCTGCGGTAGACGCCGGTGTCACCGTGCGCGCCCTTCTTGGCGCGCGCGTCGGCCTTCGCCCGCTCGCGCTGCTCGGCCATGAGTCCGCGGAAGCCCTGCTCGTCGACCTGCAGGCCCTGCTCGGCCGCCATCTCCAGCGTGAGGTCGATCGGGAAGCCGTAGGTGTCGTGCAGCGCGAAGGCGCGCTCGCCCGACAGGGTCGTGCCGCCGGAGCCCTTCACGTCGCCGGCCGCGAGGTCGAAGATCTGGGTGCCCGCCTGCAGCGTCTTGCGGAAGGCGTCCTCCTCGGCGAAGGCCACCTGGGAGATGCGCGGCCAGTCGGAGACGAGGTTGTCGTAGGTCAGCCCCATGCGGTCGCGCGAGACGGGCATGAGCTCGGGCAGCACCCGGTCCTCGCAGCCGAGCAGGCGCATCGAGCGCACGGCGCGGCGCAGCAGGCGGCGCAGGACGTAGCCGCGACCGTCGTTGCCGGGCGTGACGCCGTCGCCGATGAGCATCATCGAGGAGCGGACGTGGTCGGCGACGACCCGCAGGCGTACGTCGTCCTCGCGCGAGGCGCCGTACTTCTTGCCGGTGAGCTCCTCGGCCCGCTCGATCACGGGGTACATCACGTCGATCTCGTACATGTTCTGCTTGCCCTGCAGCAGGAACGCGACGCGGTCCAGGCCCATGCCGGTGTCGATGTTGCGCTTCGGCAGCGAGCCGGAGATGTCGAAGTCGGACTTGGAGCGCACGGCGCTGAGCTCGTCCTGCATGAAGACCAGGTTCCAGAACTCCAGCAGCCGGTCCTCGAGCTCGACCGGCATGTCGGGACCGAGCGTCGCCGGGTCGAAGTCCGGGCCCCACTCCGGCCCGCGGTCGTAGAGGATCTCCGAGCACGGCCCGCCCGGTCCGGGCACGCCCATGGACCAGTAGTTCTCCTTCGGGCCGAGCTGGACGATGCGCTCGCGCGGCAGGCCGGTGGCCTTCATCCAGAGGCCGATGGCCTCCTCGTCGCCCACCAGGACCGAGGGGTAGAGCCGCGCCTCGTCCAGGCCGAAGCCGCCGTCGGCGACCGGCTTGGTGATCAGCTCCCACGCCAGGTCGATGGCGCCTTCCTTGAAGTAGTCGCCGAAGGAGAAGTTGCCGCACATCTCGAAGAAGGTGCCGTGGCGCGTGGTCTTGCCGACGTCCTCGATGTCGGGGGTGCGCACGCACTTCTGGATGCTCGTGGCGCGCGCCCACGGCGGCGTCTCCTGGCCGAGGAAGTAGGGCTTGAACGGCACCATGCCAGCGTTGACGAACATCAGGTTGGGGTCGTCGACCAGCAGCGAGGCGGAGGGCACCACGGCGTGTCCGGCGGCCTCGAAGTGCGCGAGGAAGCGGCGGCGGATCTCGGCGGTCTCCATCAGTGGGGGCCCTTCGTGTCGATGCTTCGGGGGGTGCTGCGCGTGGTGCTCGTGGTCAGCCCCGGGGGGCCAGTGGGCCTGAGACCGAGCTGCTCGCGCAACTCGGTCTCGCGCTCGACCCGGCCCTGGTGGACCTCGTCGGCGAACAGGCGGGCGCCGACCTGCAGGCCGCGCACCCGGTCGCGCAGGCCGTCGGCGGTGAGGGACTCCGCGACCCGACGGGCGCGGGCAGCGGCGTAGACACCGACCCCCGCCCCGGCGACGAACCAGAGTGGACGACCCATCAGGCGACGTCCTCCCCGACCGCGTCGGCAACGTGGGCGGCGCGCTCACGCGCGCGGAACTCGCGCAGCGCCTGCTTGGCCTCGGCGCGGCGGTCGCGGCCCACGCGCCTGGTCTCGCGGCGCACCTCGAAGCGGATCCGGTTGCGGCTCTCTGCCGACAGGGCGCGACGCAGGCCGTGGGTCCACGACGCCGCCTTGACGACGCTCTCGCGCGCCACGATGTCGGCGAAGAGCCGGCCGTCGATCGGCCGGGCGACAGGCACGGCGACCTCGTCCTGCGGAGTGCCTGCTGCGTGCATCCCGGTGATGACGTAGGTGCCCACGGTCTCGTCCTCGACCACCGGACGGGGCGCCGCGACGGCGGGCGACTCGAGCGTGTCGACGCGAACGGCCAGCGCCGCGAGTCGCGACTCGGCGCGCCGGGCGCGGCGCAGGGCGAGCAGCGCCAGCGTCAGGGCCACCAGCACAGCAAGGACGAGGAGGCCCAGCACCACGGCTGCGCCCGTCCACACCTGCTCCGTCGTCACCGGGACACCCTATAAGCCGCCCCGAGCCGTGCGTGTCACCGCACGACGTAGAGGTCCTTGTAGTCGGGCGTGCCCGTCGAGCCGTCACCCGCGGGGTTGCCGACGTGGTCGCCGAAGACGAACAGGCGGTTGACGTAGCCGGTGGGGATGATCGGGAACCAGGTCTTCATGATCCTCTCGTCGAGCTCGCCCCACGCGCCGGGCTGCTCCTTCGCCGGGAGCGTGGCGATGCGCTCCATCTCCTCGGTCACCGCCGGCTCGTCGAAGTGGGCGGTGTTGTAGGCCGCGCCCGGCTTGAGCAGCGGCGGCAGCATCGCCGCGCCGGTGGGCCAGGGCGGGCACCAGTTGGAGCCGCGGATGTCGAGCGTCTGGTTGACCTCGTCGTCGGGGTCGAGCCACACGTCGTAGGGCGACTCCTGGAGCGGGATCGCCTTCACGCTGAACCCGCCGGCCTCGAAGCCCGTGGTGATCTGGTCCTGCGCGTCCCGGGCCCGCTGGTCGAGGTCGTAGTAGGCCATCGTGATCGGGTAGGGCTCGTCACCGTGGCCCGCCTCGGCGAGGAGGGCGCGCGACCTCGCCGGGTCGTAGGTGATCTGCTCACCGTCGACCTGGTAGTCCCGACGCCCGGCCACCCCGGGTGGCAGGAGGGAGCTGGCGGGCACGCGGGTCACGTCCGGGACGTCGCCGCCGGCGAGCCACGCGTCCTCGTAGGGGTAGGCGTAGGCGAGGGCCTTGCGGACCCGGATGTCGGTGATCCTGGTGTAGTCGGGGGCGATGGAGGCCACGCACGGCGACGACTGCTGCACCAAGCGCTCGCCGAGCCGGCTGCTCGCGTCGGTGAAGCGACCTGCGCCCAGCGAGGTCGACACGGCCCTCCGGCCGGCGGTGCTGCCCGAGAGCATGATCTCGTCGACCACGTCCTGGTCCTGGTTGAACTTGAACACCCACTCGTCGGCGTACTGGTGGCGCGCGGGGTCGGAGCTCGCCGACCACTCCTCGTTGCGCACCAGCACGAGCTGCTCGCCGGGCGACCACCTCTTCACTTCGTAGGGCCCGCTGGCGAGCGGCGCGTGGCCGTACGCCGACGGGTCGGACGCCTCGCCAAGCGGCGCCGGCCCCATCGCCATGGACGCGCCCCAGAAGTCCATGTCGGGGAACGGCCTGGACATGGAGATCGTGATGTCCTGGCCGTGGACCTCGATGCCGGACCAGTCGTCGCAGCCGGGGTCGTCGTCCGTGTAGGGGCCGAGGTAGTCCTCGGATCCAGCGAAGTAGGTCCGGGAGTACTCCGCGCCGGGGCCGCCCGGGAAGGCCTCGGCGTCGAGCGAGCGGCAGATGCCGAACGCGACCTCCTCGGCGGTGACCGGGCTCCCGTCCTCCCAGGTGGCGTCGGTGCGGATGGTGAACGTCCACCGGGTGAAGTCGTCGTTGTGATGTCCGAGGTCGGTCGCGAGGTCGGGGACGAGCACGGGCTGGCCGTCCTCGCCGCGGGCGTACTGGGTCAGCGACCGGCTCACGAGGCCCTGGAGGATCGCGTTGCCCGTGACCGACCACCCGCCGGTCGGGTCGAGCGTGTCGGGGCCGGGCGCACCGGGGAGGTAGACAGTGATCGTGCCGCCGGGGGTCGCGCCCTCGACCTGCGGGGCCGGGCCGTCCCGTCCGGGGTCCTTGGTGACCACGGGCTGAGGGACAAAGCTGCCGGTGAGGTCCTGGTGCTTCACGATGCCGTCATCGGGCGGCCTGCCGTCGCAGGCGGCGAGCAGGAGGAGCACTGCGCCGGCCGCGAGGGCTCGGACGTGTCGGCGCGCCACTAGCGGCCCCGGACGATGCGACGTACGCGCTCCCACCGCTCCTTGACGCCGGCCTCGGCGCCCAGGGAGGTGGGGCGGTAGTAGGCCGCATCGACCAGCTGGTCGGGGAGGTACTGCTGCTCGGCGACCCCGTAGGGCTCGTCGTGGGGGTAGGCGTAGCCCTTGCCGTGCCCCAGGTCCTTCGCGCCGCCGTAGTGCGCGTCTCGCAGGTGCGGCGGCACCTGGCCGATCTTGCCCGCCTTCACGTCGGCGATCGCGCCGTCGATCGCGGCGATCACGGCGTTGGACTTCGGTGCCACCGCGAGGTGGATGGTCGCCTGCGCGAGGTTGATGCGTGCCTCGGGCATGCCGATCAGCTGCACCGCCTGCGCAGCCGCCACCGCGGCCTGCAACGCGGTCGGGTCGGCGAGACCGATGTCCTCGCTCGCGTGCACCACGAGGCGGCGGGCGATGAAGCGCGGGTCCTCCCCCGCCTCGATCATCCGCGCCAGGTAGTGCAGGGCCGCGTCGGGGTCCGAGCCGCGGATCGACTTGATGAAGGCCGAGACGACGTCGTAGTGCTGGTCGCCCTGGCGGTCGTAGCGCACCGCGGCCTGGTCGACGGCGGTCTCGGCGGTCGCGAGGTCGATGACCTCCAGCCCGTTGCTCGTCGCCGCACCGGCGGCGGCCTCGAGGTAGGTCAGCGCGCGACGCGCGTCACCCCCGGCGAGGCGTACGAGGTGGTCGCGGGCGTCCTCGTCGAGCGAGGTGGCCCCGGCCAGGCCACGCTCGTCGGCGAGCGCCAGGTCGATCACCTCCGCCACGTCGTCGTCCGTCAACGACTGCAGCCGCAGCAGCAGGCTGCGCGAGAGCAGCGGCGAGATGACGGAGAAGAAGGGGTTCTCGGTGGTGGCCGCGATCAGCGTCACCCACCGGTTCTCCACCCCGGGGAGCAGGGCGTCCTGCTGGGCCTTGGTGAAGCGGTGCACCTCGTCGACGAAGAGCACCGTCTCCTGCCCGCCACGAGCAAGCTCGGCGCGGGCGCCGTCGATGGCGGCGCGGACCTCCTTGACCCCGGCGGCGACCGCGGACACCTCCACGAAGCGTCGCCGCGTCTGCTGGCTGACGATCGCCGCGATGGTCGTCTTGCCCGTGCCGGGCGGGCCCCACAGGAGCAGCGACATCGACTGGTCGCCCTCGACCAGCCGGCGCAGCGGGGAGCCCGCGGCCCGCAGCTGCTGCTGCCCGACGAGCTCGTCGATGGTGCGCGGACGCATCCGCACCGCCAGCGGCGCCGAGGCGTGGGTGTTGGTGCCGAGCGACCCGGCCCCGGGCGCGGACGTGCTTCCGGGCGCGGGTTGCCCCGCGCCCGGAATCTCGAACAGGCTGTCCACGTCGGTGAGTATCCCCCGCGCCACCGACGGCGCGGGCACCGGGCTCAGACGCCGGTCGTCTGCTTGGTGCCGAGGTCGTACCACGTCTTCTCGTAGCCGGGGATCGTCAGCTGCGTGTTGGTGGGCGTGGCACCCGGGACCGTGCTGCCCTGGTCGTCGACGCCGAGCAGCTCGGTCGTGACGGGGGTGGCCGGGTGGGCACCGAGCTCGCCGGCGAAGTGGCAGGCGACCTTGTGGCGCTTGCCGATCTGCAGCAGCGGCGGCTCGACCTTCGCGCAGATCTCCTGCGCGAACTGGCACCGCGTGCGGAAGCGGCAGCCGGACGGCGGGTTGATCGGGCTCGGGACGTCGCCCTCGAGGCGGATGCGCTCGCGACGACCACCGATCGCCGCCTGCTTCACGTCGGGCACCGCGGAGAGCAGCGCCTGCGTGTAGGGGTGGTGAGGCCGGCCGTAGATCGTCTCGCGGTCACCGATCTCCACGATCTTGCCGAGGTACATCACGGCGATCTCGGGGCAGAAGTGACGCACGATGGCGAGGTCGTGGGCGATGAAGAGGAACGCCACGTCGAACTCGCGCTGGATGTCCTGGAGCAGGTTGACGACCTGCGCCTGGATGGACACGTCGAGCGCGGACACCGGCTCGTCGGCCACGAGCATCTTGGGGTTGAGCGTCAGCGCCCGGGCGATGCCGATGCGCTGGCGCTGGCCGCCTGAGAACTCGTTGGGGTAGCGGTTGTAGTGCTCGGGGTTGAGGCCCACGACCTCGAGGAGCTCCTGGACACGCGGGAGCACCTTGTTCTTCGGCACGATGTTGTGCACCTCGAGCGGCGCACCCACGATCGTGCCCACCGTGTGGCGGGGGTTGAGCGAGGTGTAGGGGTCCTGGAAGATCATCTGCACGTCGCGGCGCAGCGGCTTCATCTCCCGGTTGGACAGCTTCGCCAGGTCGTGGCCCTCGAACATCATCGAGCCGCCGGTGGGCTTGTAGAGCCGGGTGATCAGGCGACCGGTCGTCGACTTGCCGCAGCCGGACTCGCCGACCAGGCCGATCGAGCCGCCCTGGGGCACCTCGAACGAGATCCCGTCCACGGCCTGCACGTGGCCGATGGTGCGGCGCACGAGGCCCGAGGACTTCACCGGGAAGTACATCTTCAGGTTGTCGACCGTCAGCACGGCCGGCGCGTCGGGGTCGAGCTCTGACGCCGTGTGGCCGAGGTCGGCCAGGCTCGAGAAGTCGAGGCCGTCGACACCACGCTCGTGCGAGCCGTAGGCGTCGCTGACGTCGGAGTCGAGCTGCCGCTCGCCGCTCTCGGCGGCGTTGGCGCCGACCTCGGTCGGCTCGATCTGGGCCTCGGCGTTGGGGTCCTGGGTCATCGGGTCTCCTCGACCAGGTCGGGGGCGATCTCGGGCAGCACCTCGTTCTGGTAGACCCCGACGGGGTCGGCCAGGTGGCAGCGCTTGAGATGGGCCGTACCGGTGCTGGCCGGCAGCAGCGCGGGAAGCTCGGTCCGGCACAGGTCGCCGCGGACCTTGTCAGAGTGCAGGCACCGGGGGTGGAAGGAACATCCCGACGGGGGCCGCAGCAGGCTGGGCGGGTTGCCGGGGATGGGGATCAGCCGTGCATCGGTGGATGCCGTGACGTCGGGCACGCTGGACAGCAGGCCCCACGTGTAGGGCATCTCGGGCGCGACGAGGATCTGCTTCGCCGTGCCGTACTCCACGCAGCGACCGGCGTACATCACGAGGACGTCGTCGGCCATCTCGGCGATGACGCCGAGGTCGTGGGTGATGATGATGACGGCCGAGTTGAACTCGCGCTGCAGGTCCTGGAGCAGGTCGAGGATCTGGGCCTGCACGGTCACGTCGAGGGCCGTGGTGGGCTCGTCGGCGATCAGCAGCGAGGGGTCGTTGATCAGGCCCATCGCGATCATTGCGCGCTGGCGCATGCCGCCGGAGAACTGGTGGGGGTAGTCGTCCACGCGCCGGTCGGGCTGCGGGATGCCGACGCGGTCGAGCATCTCGATCGCCTTGCGACGCGCGTCGCGCTTGGAGGCGCTCGAGTGGTGGACCAGGTAGGCCTCCTCGAGCTGCTTGCCGATCTTGTAGAACGGGTGCAGCGCGGCGAGGGCGTCCTGGAAGATCATCGCCATCGAGTTGCCGCGCAGGGCCCGCATGCGCGACTCGCCGAGGCCGACGACCTCGGTGCCACCGACACGGATCGAACCCGAGATCTTGGCGGACTTGGCGTCGTGCAGGCCCATCACGGCCATGCTCGAGACCGACTTGCCCGATCCGGACTCGCCGACGATGCCCAGGGTCTTGCCCCGCTCGACGGAGTAGGTCAGACCGCTCACCGCGGTCACCGGTCCGTCCTCCGTCGGGAAGGTGACCGTGAGGTCCTCGACCTCCAGGAAGGGACCCTCGCTGGACGTCCGTTCGGACGCGGACGACTGGGTCATGGGAACGCTGGTCACGAAAGCCTCACCCTCGGGTCGAGCACGCTGTAGACGATGTCCACGAGCAGGTTGGAGATGATCAGCACCACGGCGCTGAAGAGCGCGGTTGCCTGGACGACCGGCAGGTCACGGCCCTGGACGGCCTGGAGGCTCCACCACCCGATGCCCTGGATCTCGAAGATCCGCTCGGTGAAGATGGTGCCGGCGAGCAGGGTGCCGAAGTCGATGCCGAAGATCGTCACGACCGGCACCAGGGCGGCGCGCAGTCCGTGCTTGTAGACGATGGTCCGTGTCGGGAGTCCCTTGGACTTCGCCGTGCGGATGTAGTCCTCGCTCAGCGCCTCGACCATCGCGCCGCGGGTGAATCGCGTGTACTGCGTGCACCCGAAGATGCCGAGCGCGACCCACGCGAGGAACAGCCCGCTGAACCAGGCCCACGGCCCGTCCTTGATCGGTGAGAAGTACCCGGTCTCGCTGAAGAGCGGTATCTCGAACGTGATCGTGAGGTAGAGCCAGGTCAGCAGGGCGAAGAGGTAGTAGGGGATCGAGCTGATGAACAAGAAGCTCGAGACCAGTGCCTTGTCGGTGATGCTGCCGCGCCGGCGTGCTGCCGCGACGCCGATCGGCACACCGAAGAGCAGGTAGAGGAACGCACCGCCGATGGCCACGGAGAAGGTCGCCGGGATGCGCTTGACCAGCTCCTCCTTGACCGGCTGCTTCGTGCGGTAGCTCACGCCCAGGCACGGGGCGGAGCACTCGTAGTCGTTCGAGGCGATGGTCAGCGTGCGCCCGACGAAGACGCCCTTGACGTACTTGCCGTACTCCTCGTAGACGGGGTTGTCGTAACCGAGCGTCTTCTCGTAGAGCTCGATCTTGTTGCCGCAGCGGTTGCTGGTCTCACGGTCACAGATCGGTTGGGCCGGACTCGAGGGTCCGTACCAGAACAGCAGGAAGATCGCCATCGAGACCAACGTCACGACGAGGACTCCCGAGATCAGCCGCTTCACGACATACGCGAACATCGCAGGTCACTCTCCGGGGATGGTGGATGAGTCGGACCCCCGAGGCAGGACAGCCTACCGGGTCCGGGCTGGCGAGTGGGGGCTCCCGGTCCGGGAGCCCCCACCCGTCAGTGGTTGCTACATGGTGCTGGTTGGTGCTGGGTGGCGCTCTCAGGTGAGGACGAGAGCACCAGGATCACTGCATGACGTACAGGTCCTTGTAGTTCGGCGCACCGATCGAGCCATCGCCCGTCGGGTTGCCGATCTTCGAGCCGAACACGAACAGGTCGTTGCGGAACGCGGTCGGGATGATCGGGAAGTAGTCCGTCATGATCTTCTCGTCGAGGTCACCCCAGGCGCCGGCCTGGTCCTCGAGCGGGAGGGTCGCGATGTTGTCCATCTCGTCGTCCACGGAGGACTCGGAGAAGAACGCGGTGTTGTAGACAGCGTCGGTCTTCAGCAGCGGCGGGAGCATGGTCGAACCGGCGGGCCAGTCCGAGCACCAGTTGACGCCACGGAGGTTCAGCTTCTTGTTGACCTTGTTGTCGGGGTCGAGCCAGATGTTGTAGGGCGACTCCTGGACCGGGATGGCCTTGACGGAGAAGCCACCGGCCTCGAAGCCCTTGGTGATCTGGTCCTGTGCGTCCTTGGCCAGCGGGTCGACCTCGTAGTAGACCATGGTGATCGGGTACGGCTTGTCACCGTAGCCGGCCTCCGCCAGGAGCTCCTTGGACTTCTCGGGGTCGTACTTGATCTGCTCGCCGTCGACGAAGAAGTCCTTCTTGCCCGCCATGCCGGGAGGCATGATCGAGTTGGCGTAGTCGCGGGTCACGCCCGGGACCTCGCCGCCGGAGATCCACACGTCCTCGTAGGGGTACGCGTAGGCGAGCGCCTTGCGGACGTTGATGTCGGTGATCTTGGTGTAGTCCGGGGTCAGCGTGGACACGCACTGCGACGTCTGCTGCACCAGGCGGTCGCCCAGCTGCGCGTTGGCGTCGTTGTAGTTGCCCGAACCGAGGCCGGTGGAGACGGCGGTCTGGCTGTCGGAGTTGTCCGAGAGCATGATCTCGTCGACCTTGGCCTGGTCCTGGTTGAACTTGAACACGAACTCGTCGGCGTACTGGTGACGGGCCGGGTCGGAGTCAGCGGACCACTGGTCGTTCTTGACGAGGACGAGCTCCTCGTTGGGCTTGTAGCTGTCGACCTTGTAGGGGCCGTTGGAGAGCGGCTTGGTGCCGTAGTTCGGCGGCTTGGAGGCGTTGCCGAGCGGGGCCGGGCCCATCGCCATGAAGGCGCCCCAGTAGTCCATGTCCGGGAAGGGCTTCTCCATCTTGATGGTGATGTCCTGGCCGTCGACGGAGATGCCGTCGTACTTCTCGCAGTTGGGGTCCTTGCCGGTGTAGGGACCCTTGTAGTCAGCGGCGCCGGCGAAGTACGTCTTGGAGTACTCGGTGCCGGGGCCCGACGGGAACGCCTCCGAGTCCAGCGAGCGGCAGATGCCGAACGCGACCTCTTCGGCGGTGACGGGCTTGCCGTCCTCCCACGTGGCGTCGTCACGGATGGTGAAGGTCCACTCCGTGTAGTCGTCGTTCGGGGTGCCCAGGTCGGTGGCGAGGTCGGGAACCAGCACGGGCTGGCCGTTCTCGTCACGCGAGTACTGGGTCAGCGAACGGCTCGTGAGGGCCTGCTGGATGGAGTTGCCGGTGACCGACCAGCCACCGGTCGGGTCGAGCGAGTCGGGACCCGGGTCGCCGGGGAGGTACACCGTGATGGTGCCACCGGCGGCCGCGCCGTCGACCTCAGGAGCGGGGCCCTGACGCTCCGCGTCCTTGGACCCTCCTTCCTGCGCGCCGATCTTCCTGTCCGTGCCTCCATCGCCGTTGCCGTTGTCCGACGAACCGCCACCACAGGCAGCGAGGGTCAGAAGAGCGGCGCCAGCGACGAGCGCGAGCGGCTTGTTCCGCTTCATGCTGTCCAGCCTTTCCTTTTTGTTCTCACCGAGGACGGCGTCTCCGGCGACGTGCAGTGACCTTGGCCGAGCTGGGCTCAGCGGCGGGTCTTGGGGTCGAGGGCGTCGCGGATCGCGTCACCCAGGAGGTTGAGGGACAGCACCAGGGCGACCACGCCGACCATCGGCTGCCACAGGTACTGCGGGTAGTCCCGGAAGTAGACCGGGGTGGCGGCGTCGAGGATCATCTGGCCCCACGACACGCCGTCGGTGACGCCGATGCCGAGGAACGCCAGTCCGGCCTCGAGGGCCACGAAGGCGGGCAGCATCAGCGAGATGCTGATGATGATGGGCGCCGCCAGGTTGGGCAGCAGCTCCTTGAACAGGATGCGCGAGGTGGGCATGCCCATCACCCGGGCCGCCTGGACGAACTCGCGCTCGCGCAGCGAGAGCACCTCACCGCGGATCAGGCGCGCGGTGCCCATCCACCCGAAGACCGCCAGCACGCAGATGAGGCTGATCTTCTGGATCGTGGAGTAGTTGTCGGAGGTGTTGAAGCGCTCGTTGAGGATCGGCGCCAGCGTCAGCGCGGCGAGCAGGAACGGGATGGTGAGGAACATGTCGATGAAGAACGACAGCACCTTGTCGACCGCTCCGCCGAGGAAGCCGCTCACCAGGCCGATGACGACGCCGACGGTGGAGGCGAAGATGGCGGCCGAGGTCGCGATCGTCAGCGAGACCCGGCAGCCGTAGAGCCAGTAGGCCAGGTTGTCCTGGCCGGTGCGCGGCGCCACGCCCATCGGGTGGTCCCACGTGAACGGGCCGTTGGGCGGGCCCATCTCCGGCTTGGGCAGGCCGTTGTTGAGACCGTCGACGTACTCGCTGGCCAGGCCCGTGTCGAGCGAGACCCCGAAGAGCTTGCTGATGGGGCCGGCGAAGACGGCGCAGATGATGAAGAAGAGGACGACGAGTGCACACAGCACCGCGACCTTGTCGCGGGCCAGTCGACCCAGCGCGATCCGCAGCGGTGACTTGCCGGAGATCTCCTTCGCCTGCTGGCTGTTGGGATCCTGGTGCTCGGGCTCGTTGCTCAACGAGCCCAGCGTCTCCGGTCCTGCGGTCTCTGCCGACATGCTCTCCCCATCTGGTTCGGGAACTGTCACGACGCGCTCCGGGGGTCCCCCGGGGCCTGCGCCGAGACGGGACTCTATGTGACCCGCGCCGCACGAACGATCACTGACGCGTAACGATCCCGTTACGACGAGTCGGCCGGGCGGTCACGGCAAACGTCCGCGGGATCGGCCCACGGACGCAACTTCCTTCGACCTCGAGCGCGCACGGGCGCCGGTCCTCCACGAGGACCGGCGCCCGGCGAGTCGGCCCGATCAGGCCTTCTGCTCGTCCTTCTGATCGTCCTTCTGCGCGTCCTTCTCGGGCGTGGCGTCCACGCCCGCCTCCTTGCGCTGCTCGGGCGTGATCGGCGCCGGCGCCGCCGTGAGCGGGTCGTAGCCGCCGCCGGACTTCGGGAAGGCGATCACGTCGCGGATCGAGTCGGTGCCCGCGAGGAGCGCGACGATGCGGTCCATGCCCACGGCGATGCCGCCGTGCGGGGGGGCGCCGAACTTGAAGGCGTCGAGGAGGAAGCCGAACTTCTCCTGCGCCTCCTCCTCCCCCAGCCCCATCACGGAGAAGACACGCTTCTGGATGTCGCCGCGGTGGATACGGATGGACCCCCCGCCCAGCTCGTTGCCGTTGCAGACGATGTCGTAGGCGTAGGCCAGCGCGCTGCCGGGGTCGGTGTCGAAGGTGTCGACGAACTCGGGCTTGGGGCTGGTGAACGCGTGGTGCACCGCGGTCCAGGCACCCGCGCCCACAGCGACGTCGCCACTGGCGACCGCGTCGGAGCTCGGCTCGAAGAGCGGGGCGTCGACGACCCACGTGAAGGCGAACGTCGAGTCGTCGAGCATGTCGCCGCGACGGCCGATCTCCAGGCGCGCGGCTCCCAGCAGCGCGCGGCTGCTCTTCGCCGGGCCGGCGGCGAAGAAGATGCAGTCACCGGGCTGGGCGCCGACGTGGGCAGCGAGGCCCGCGCGCTCGGAGTCGCTGAGGTTCTTGGCCACGGGGCCACCGAGCTCACCGTCCTCGGCGATGGTGACGTAGGCCAGGCCCTTGGCGCCGCGCTGCTTGGCCCAGTCCTGCCAGGCGTCGAACTGCCGGCGCGGCTGGCTGCCGCCGCCGGGCATGACGACGGCGCCGACGTAGTCGGCCTGGAAGACGCGGAAGGTGGTGTCCGCGAAGTAGTCGGTGCACTCGACGAGCTCGAGGCCCATGCGGAGGTCGGGCTTGTCGGAGCCGTACTTCGCCATCGCCTCGGCGTACGTCATCCGCGGCAGCGGCCGCTGGATGGTGTGGCCGGCCTGGGCCCACATCGCCTCGAGGACGTCCTCCATCAGCTCGATGACGTCCTCCTGGTCCACGAAGCTCATCTCGATGTCGAGCTGGGTGAACTCGGGCTGGCGGTCGGCGCGGAAGTCCTCGTCGCGGTAGCACCGCGCGATCTGGTAGTAGCGCTCCATGCCACCGACCATGAGCAGCTGCTTGAACAGCTGCGGGCTCTGCGGCAGGGCGTACCAGCTGCCCGGCGCGAGGCGCGCCGGCACCAGGAAGTCGCGGGCGCCCTCGGGCGTGGACCGGGTGAGCGTGGGGGTCTCCACCTCGACGAAGTCGCGGGCGTCGAGCACGTCGCGCGCGGCCTTGTTGATCTTCGAGCGCAGGCGCAGCGCGGCGTTGGGGCCGGATCGGCGCAGGTCGAGGTAGCGGTGCTTGAGGCGCGCCTCCTCGCCGACCTCACCGCCCTTGTGGCCGGACGCGTCGTCGATGGGGAACGGCAGGGGGTCGGAGGCGGAGAGCACCTCGACCTCGCTGGCCACGACCTCGATGTCGCCGGTGGCCAGGTTGGGGTTCTCATTTCCGGCCTTGCGGGCGACGACCTCGCCGGTGACCTTGAGGCAGAACTCGCTGCGCAGGGTGTGGGCGACGGCCTCGTCGCGCACGACGACCTGGACGACGCCGCTGGCCTCGCGCAGGTCCAGGAACGCCACGCCGCCGTGATCGCGTCGCCGCGCCACCCACCCGGCGAGCGTGACGGTCTGGCCGACGTCCTCGGCGCGCAGGGCGCCGGCGTCATGGGTGCGGATCACTGGTTCTCCTCTGGATGACTGGTGGTGCTGGCTGTGCTGATGATGGTGGGCCTCAGATCGGCCTCGGGCGGGGTCCAGGTGGCGGGGTCCGCGTCGACCTGCTCGCCGGTGCGGATGTCCTTGACCTGGTGGGTGGAGTCGTCCTGGACGAACCAGACGAAGGGGATGCCCCGCCGCTCGGCGAGGCGGATCTGCTTGCCGAACTTCGCTGGTGCCGGTGCCACTTCGCAAGCGATTTCGCGCGATCGGAGGGCGGCGGCGACCCGGGTGCTCGCCTCACGGTCGTCCTCGGTGTTGAGGGCGACGAGCACGGCGCTCGGCACGGCGCGGCTGCCGGCGAGGACGCCGTCGGCGATCAGCGGGACGATCGTGCGCGAGACCCCGAAGGACACCCCGACGCCGGGGTAGGTCGTACGACCGTCGCTGGCGAGCGCGTCGTAGCGCCCTCCACCGCCGACCGACTTGAGGCGCTCATAGCCCTCCATGAAGATCTCGACGACGGTCCCGGTGTAGTAGTCCAGGCCGCGCGCGATGCGGAGGTTGGCCTCGACCCCGACCCGGTCGCCGGCGACGGCACGGCAGCCCTCGACGACGGCGGCGAGCTCCTCGAGTCCCTGGTCGAGCAGCTCGTCGGTGACCCCGAGGGCGCGGACCTGCTCCACGAAGGAGGCGTCCTCGACGCGGATGGTGGCCAGCTCGAGGCACCGCTGCGCCTGCTCGGACGTGGCGCCGACCCGCTCGACGAGCATCCGCGCGACCTCGTCGGCAGGCAGCTTGTCGAGCTTGTCGATCACCCGGATGGCCTCGGTGACGTCGGCGATGCCCAGGCCGCGGTAGAAGCCCTGGATGAGCTTGCGGTTGTTGAACTGGAACGACACCCGCGGGATGGGCAGCCGCGCGAGGGCGTCGACCATCACCGACATCACCTCGACGTCGTGGTGGAACGGCAGCTCGTCGCGACCCACGACGTCGACATCGGCCTGCGTGAACTGGCGGTAACGGCCCTCTTGGGGCCTCTCACCGCGCCACGCGGGCTGCACCTGGAAGCGGCGGAACGGGAACTCGAGGTGGCCGGCGTGCTCGAGGACGTAGCGCGCGAACGGCACGGTGAGGTCGAAGTGCAGCCCAAGCTCGGCCTTCGCATCTGCGTCGGCGGCGATGCGCTGGAGGACGTAGATCTCCTTGTCGATCTCGCCCCCCTTGGCCAGGCGCTCGATCGGCTCCACGACGCGGGTCTCGATGTTGGCGAAGCCGTGCAGCTCGAAGGTGCGTGACAGCGACGCGATGACCTCGCGCTCGACCGCGCGCTGGGCAGGCAGCAGCTCGGGGAACCCGCTGAGCGGGCGGATCTTGCTCATGACAGGTCCTGGAGATAGGGGTTGGTGGCGCGCTCGCGGCCGATGGAGGTCTGCTCGCCGTGGCCCGGCAGCACGACGACGTCGTCGGCCAGGGGCAGCACCTTCTCGGCGAGGCTGCGCAGCATCTTCGCGTGGTCGCCGCCCGGCAGGTCGGTGCGACCGATGGAGCCGGCGAAGAGCAGGTCGCCGGAGAACATCAGCTCGGAGACCTCGTGCTCGGCGTACGGCGTGCGGAAGGTGACCGAGCCCTCGGTGTGCCCGGGTGCGTGGTCGACGACGAACCGCAGCCCCGCCAGCTCGAGCTCGGCGAGGTCGGTCAGCTCGCGCACGTCGTCGGGCTCGGCCCAGGAGTGGTCGCCGCCGAGCAGCATCCGGGTCGTCTCCGGGCTCATGCCG
Source organism: Nocardioides sp. Soil774 (assembly GCF_001428125.1). Lineage (GTDB taxonomy): Bacteria > Actinomycetota > Actinomycetes > Propionibacteriales > Nocardioidaceae > Nocardioides. The sequence goes on from NZ_LMSM01000012.1 coordinate 37,815, forward strand.
GCCATCGGGTCGGCGAGCAGGTGCCGGTCGGCAGGGTGGATCCACGCCGTGGCGTCGTAGGTGCCCGCGACCGGGGCGACGCACCACATGTGGTCGACGTGGCCGTGGGTGACCAGCACGCTCACGGGCTTGAGCTTGTGCTCGCGGACGACCTGGGCGACGCCTTCGGCGGCGTCCTTGCCGGGGTCGATGACGACGCACTCGGTCCCGGGACCGGTCGCCACGACGTAGCAGTTGGTGCCCCAGGGCCCGGCGGGGAAGCCGGCGATGAACACGGGCGTCAGTCCTTGCTTGTCTGGTGGGGAGGTCGGGCTCAGGTGGGAAGCCTACCGAGGGCGCTCCGGGCCATGACTACGATGGGCGACCATGAGCGCCGACAAGCAGTCCGCAGACGACTCGGCCCGGGCAGCGATGCCGTGGGGCCGGGTGGCCGAGGACGGCACCGTCTACGTCCGCACCGCCGATGGGGAGCGATCCGTCGGGTCCTACGAGGCCGGCACGCCGGCCGAGGCCCTGGAGTTCTTCACCAAACGGTTCGAGGAGCTGGAGGGCAAGGTTCGCCTGCTCGAGCAGCGCGTCGCCTCGGGCCGGCTGGCCCCTGAGGAGGCGGCCTCGTCGAGCAAGGCGCTGCGTGAGCAGGTCGTCGACGCGCACGCCGTCGGTGACCTGGTGTCCCTCGCCGCGCGCCTCGACGCGCTGGCCCCGGTGATCGCCACCCAGCGCGCGGCCCGCCGCGAGGAGCGCGCCCAGAAGAGCGCCGAGACGAAGGCGGAGAAGGAGAAGCTGGTCGTCGAGGCCGAGCGCCTCGCCGCCGGCACCGACTGGCGCAACGGTGCCAACCGGCTGCGCGACCTGCTCGCGGCGTGGAAGGAGCTGCCGCGGCTCGACCGCGCCACCGACGACTCCCTGTGGCGCCGCTTCTCCACCGCGCGCACGACGTACACCCGCCACCGCAAGGCGCACTTCGCCGAGGAGCACGAGCGCCGCGACTCCGCGCGCGTCATCAAGGAGCGCCTGGTCAAGGAGGCCGAGGCGCTCTCGTCCTCCACCGAGTGGGGTCCCACCGCCGGCAAGTACCGCGACCTGATGCGCGAGTGGAAGGCCGCCGGCCCCGCTCCCCGCGACGTCGACGACCAGCTGTGGCAGCAGTTCCGTGGCGCCCAGGACACGTTCTTCGGCGCCCGCGACGCCACCAACGCGGCGCTCGACCAGGAGTTCGCCGCCAACGCCGAGGTCAAGGAGCAGATCCTGCTCGAGGCCGAGAAGCTGGTGCCGGTCCAGGACCTCGAGGCCACCAAGAAGACCTTCCGCGACCTCGCCGACCGCTGGGACGCGGCCGGCAAGGTGCCGCGCGACCGCATGAAGGACCTCGAGGGCCGCATGCGCAAGGTGGAGCAGGCCATCCGCGCCGTCGAGGACGAGCAGTGGAGCCGCAGCGACCCCGAGAAGTCCGCTCGCGCCGACGACATGATCGGCAAGCTCGAGGCCGGCATCGCCGAGACGCAGGCCAAGCTCGACAAGGCGTCCGCCGCGGGAGACGACCGCAAGGTCAAGGACCTCGAGTCCGAGCTCGCCAACAAGCAGGCCTTCCTCGACATGGCCCGCAAGGCCGCGGCCGACTTCGGCTGATCGCCCTGCCGCGTCCCGCCCGGATCAGGCGGTGACGCGGTAGGCGTCGAAGACGCCCGGCACCGCGCGCACGGCGCGCAGCACGCCGTCGAGGTGGGCCGCGTCGGCCATCTCGAAGGAGAACCGGCTCTTGGCCACGCGGTCGCGCGTGGTGGAGAGCGTCGCGCTGAGGATGTTCACGTGGGCGTCCGAGAGCGCCATCGTGATGTCGGAGAGCAGTCGCGCACGGTCGAGCGCCTCCACCTGGATGTTGACCAGGAAGGTCGACTGCGACGTCGGCGCCCACTCGACCTCGAGCACGCGCTCGGGCTGGCCGAGCAGGCTGGAGGCGTTGGTGCAGTCGCGGCGGTGCACCGAGACTCCGCCGCCCTTGGTGACGAAGCCCAGGATCGGGTCGGGGGGCACGGGCGTGCAGCACTTGGCGAGCTTGACCCACAGGTCGTCGACGCCCGGCACGATGACGCCCGAGTCGGTCGGTGAGGCGCGCTTGGCGCGCGAGCGCCCGGTGATGGTGACGGCCTCGGACATGTCCTCGGCTGCGCCGTCGTTGCCGCCGTGCAGGTCGATGACACGGCGTACGACGGCCTGGGCGCTGAGGTTGCCCTCGCCGACGGCTGCGTAGAGCGCGGACACGTCGGCGTGGTGGAAGTGCTCGGCGACCAGCGACAGCACGTCGTGGGTCATCAGGCGGGTGAGGGGAAGGCCCTCCTTGCGCATGAGCTTGGCGATCTGGTCCTTGCCGTGCTCGATCGCCTCCTCGCGCCGCTCCTTGGTGAACCACTGGCGGATCTTGGAACGGGCGCGTGGCGACTGGACGAAGTTGAGCCAGTCGCGTGAGGGGCCGGCCGTGGGCGCCTTGGAGGTGAAGACCTCCACCACGTCGCCGTTGTCGAGGGTGGACTCCAGCGGCACGAGGCGGCCGTTGACCCGCGAGCCGATCGTGTGGTGGCCCACCTCGGTGTGGACGGCGTAGGCGAAGTCGACCGGTGTCGCGCCCGACGGCAGCGGGATGACGTCGCCACGCGGGGTGAAGACGTAGACCTGCGCCTGGTTCATCTCGAAGCGCAGGGACTCCAGGAACTCCCCCGGGTCCTCGACCTCGCTCTGCCAGTCGAGCAGCTGGCGCAGCCAGGTGAGGTCGTCCTTGTCGCCGAGGCGGTCGGTGTCCACGCCGGCCTTGGAGTTCTCCTTGTACTTCCAGTGCGCCGCGACGCCGTACTCCGCGCGCCGGTGCTGGGCGAAGGTGCGGATCTGCACCTCGACCGGCTTGCCCTGCGGCCCGATGACGGTGGTGTGGAGCGACTGGTACATGTTGAACTTCGGCATCGCGACGTAGTCCTTGAACCGCCCCAGCACCGGGTTCCACCGCGAGTGGATGACGCCGAGCGCGCTGTAGCAGTCACGGTCCTCGTCGACGAGGATCCGGATCCCGACCAGGTCGTAGATGTCGGAGAAGTCGCGACCGCCCACGATCATCTTCTGGTAGATCGAGTAGTAGTGCTTCGGGCGACCGGTGACCTTGGCGTTGATCCGCGCGGACTTGAGGTCCTCCTCGATGTCCTGGACGACCTCGGCGAGGAACTGGTCGCGCGAAGGGGCGCGCTCGGCGACCATCCGCACGATCTCGTCGTAGATCTTGGGGTGCAGCGTGGCGAACGCGAGGTCCTCCAGCTCCCACTTCAGCGTGTTCATGCCGAGCCGGTGCGCCAGCGGTGCGTAGATGTCGAGGGTCTCGCGCGAGGAGCGCTCCTGCGAGGCGGCCGGGACGTAGCGCAGGGTGCGCATGTTGTGCAGCCGGTCGGCGAGCTTGATGACCAGCACCCGGATGTCGCGCGACATCGCCACGATCATCTTGCGGATGGTCTCGGCCTGCGCCGAGGCGCCGTACTGCACCTTGTCGAGCTTGGTGACGCCGTCGACGAGGAGCGCGACCTCGTCACCGAAGTCGGCGCGCAGCGCCTCCAGCGTGTAGGGCGTGTCCTCGACCGTGTCGTGCAGCAGCGCCGCGACGAGCGTGGGCTCGGTCATGCCGATGTCGGCGAGGATCGTGGTGACCGCGAGCGGGTGGGTGATGTAGGGGTCGCCGCTCTTGCGCATCTGGCCGGTGTGCCACTTGTCGGCGACGGCGTAGGCCCGCTCGAGCAGGGCCAGGTCGGCCTTGGGGTGGTTGGCGCGCACCGCGCGGAAGAGCGGCTCCAGGACCGGGTTGGACGACGGCGGCCGGGTGCCGACGCGGGCGAGCCGAGCACGCATGCCGCGCGCGGTCAGGGGCGCCTTGGCCTCCTGCGCGGGCACCGTGTCCTCTGCCATTGGCTCAGTCTAGTGACGCACCGTCTGGTGGCCCGCCTCGCGGGGTCACGGAATGGGGTGGGCTCAGATGGTGAGCAGGGTGGCGACGGGGAGGTCGCCGGTGAGCGATCGCGGGTCGAGGAAGCCGAGCTCCATCAGCACCGAGACGCCCGAGGCGATCCCGCCGCAGGCCTCGACGAGCTGGCGCGTGGCGGCGACGGTCCCGCCGGTGGCGAGCACGTCGTCGACCAGGAGCACGCGCTCCCCCGCGCCGATCGCGTCGCGGTGCACCTCGAGCGTGGCCTCGCCGTACTCCAGGCTGTAGCTGACCGCGTGGGCCTCGCGCGGCAGCTTGCCGGCCTTGCGCACCGGGACGAAGCCGATGCCGAGGGCGAGCGCGACCGGCGCGGCCAGGATGAAGCCGCGCGCCTCCATGCCGACGACCTTGTCGACCACGACGTTGCCGTGGTCGTCGCGGCCGGCCGCCGCGAGGGCGGTGATGATCGCCGAGAACGCGTGGTGGTCGGCCAGGACGGGCGTGATGTCCTTGAAGGTCACGCCCGCCTGGGGCCAGTCCGGCACGTCGATGGTGAGGCGCTCCAGCGCCTCCTGGGCCGTACGCCGGTCAGGCACCGTCGACCGGCCCGTCGGCCACGCCGTCAGCCTGGTCGTGCATCGGGGAGTCGACCTTGGCGATCGCGGCGCGGGCGATCTCGATGACGGTGCCGGGCGCGACCTCGAGGTGCGCGGTGTCGTCAGTGATCGAGGTGACGGTGCCGTAGATGCCCGACGACATCATCACGCGCTGGCCGACCTGGATGCTGTTCTGCAGCGCGGAGACCTCGCGCTGGCGGCGCTGCTGCGGGCGGATCACCATGAACCAGAACAGGGCCAGGATGGCCACCAGGGGCAGGAGTGCTGCGAGGTCGTTCACGGCCGGGTTGCTCCTCGGAGAGGTGGGGGTCTGAGCGCGTGGAGTCTACGCGTCGGACTCCCAGCCCTCACATCTCGTCGAAGAGGCTGGAGTCGGCCGTCGGGAGCGCGGGCGGCGTCAGGCCGAGGTGGTGCCACGCGGCGGGCGTCGCGACGCGCCCCCGGGGCGTACGGGCGAGCAGGCCGGAGCGGACCAGGAAGGGCTCGGCGACCTCCTCGACGGTCTCGCGCTCCTCCCCGACCGCGACGGCCAGCGTCGAGATGCCCACCGGGCCCCCGCCGAAGCGGCGGCACAGCACGTCGAGCACGGCGCGGTCGAGGCGGTCGAGCCCGGACTCGTCGACCTCGAAGAGCTCGAGCGCCGCCTGGGCCACGGTCAGGCTCAGCACCCCGTCGGCGCGCACCTGCGCGTAGTCGCGCACCCGGCGCAGCAGCCGGTTGGCGATGCGGGGCGTGCCGCGCGAACGCGACGCGATCTCGCCGGAGCCCTCGGTGGTGAGGTGCACGCCGAGCAGCCCGGCGGAGCGGTGCACGATCTGGTCGAGCTCGTGGGGCTCGTAGAACTCGAGGTGGGCCGTGAAGCCGAACCGGTCGCGCAGGGGCCCGGGCAGCAGGCCGGCGCGCGTGGTGGCGCCCACGAGGGTGAAGGGCGGGATCTCGAGCGGGATCGCAGTGGCGCCGGGCCCCTTGCCGATGATCACGTCGACCCGGAAGTCCTCCATGGCCATGTAGAGCATCTCCTCGGCCGGGCGCGACATCCGGTGGATCTCGTCGACGAAGAGCACGTCGCCCTCGTTGAGCCCCGAGAGGATGGCGGCCAGGTCGCCGGCGTGGGTGATGGCCGGGCCGCTGGTCAGGCGCAGCGGGGTGCTCATCTCGGCGGCGATGATCATCGCCAGCGTCGTCTTGCCGAGCCCGGGCGGACCGGAGAGCAGCACGTGGTCGGGCGCGCGCCCGCGCCGGCGGGCGGCCTCGAGCACCAGTCCGAGCTGGTCGCGCACGCGGGCCTGCCCGACGACCTCGTCGAGGGTCTTGGGGCGCAGCGCCGCCTCGACGGCACGCTCGTCGCCGTCGGCCTCGGCGTCGGTGAGCCGCTGCAGGTGGCCGAGCTCGGCCGCGGTGAGCTCGACGTCGTCGTAGGCGTCGACGTCGGTGTCGTCGTCCCAGTTCACGCGCTCACGCCCTGCTCAGCGTGCGGAGCGCGGCACGCAGCAACGCCCCGACGTCGGGCACGTCACCGGCCTCGGGCGCCACGGCCTCGACCGCCTTCTCCGACTCCTTCGCCGACCAGCCCAGGCCGATGAGACCCTGCTGCACCTGGTCGCGCCACGGCGCACCGGTGGGCTGCGCGGCGGTGCCGGGGTGGGTGCCGACCGGGGGGCCGATGCGGTCCTTGAGCTCGAGGATGATGCGCTGGGCGCCCTTCTGGCCGATGCCCGGCACGCGGGTCAGCGCCTTGACGTCCTCGGTGGTGATGGCCCTGCGCACGTCGTCGGGGCTCATCACCGCGACGATCGCCTGGGCGACCTTGGGGCCGACGCCCGAGGCGGTCTGCACGATCTCGAAGACCTGCTTCTCGTCCTCGTCGAGGAAGCCGAAGACGGTGAGGCTGTCCTCGCGGACCACCATGCTGGTGGGGAGCATCGCCTGACGGCCGACGCGCAGCGTGGCGAGGGTGCCGGGGGTGCACATCAGCTCGAGGCCGACCCCGCCGACCTCGAGGACGGCGCTGGTCAGGGTGACGGCGGCGACCTCGCCGCGGACGAAGGCGATCATCGGGTCCTCACGTAGGTGGTGCGTCGGGGGCCGGCCTGGGCGACGGCGGCGTCGAGGCGTGACTGCGCGGACCCTCGCCACACGTGGGTGATGGCCAGGGCGAGCGCGTCGGCGGCGTCAGCGGGCTTGGGCAGCTCCGGGAGGCGCAGGATGCGCACGACCATCGCTCCGACCTGCGCCTTGTCGGCGCGGCCGTTGCCGGAGACCGCCGCTTTGACCTCGCTCGGGGTGTGCATGGCGATGGGCAGCCCCCGGCGTGCGGCGACGACGAGCGCGATGCCGCTGGCCTGGGCGGTGCCCATGATCGTGCTCACGTCGGAGCGGGCGAAGACCCGCTCGACGGCGACCGCGTCGGGCCGGTGCTCCTCGATCCAGGCCTCGAGGCCCTTCTCGATGGTGACCAGCCGCTCGGCGACCGGCAGCGACGAGCTGGTGCGCACCACGCCGACGTCGACCATGGTCAGCGGGCGTCCGACGCTGCCGTCGACGACGCCCACGCCACAGCGCGTCAGGCCGGGGTCGATGCCGAGCACCCGCACGCACGCACCTCCCAGCAGACCGGATCCGTCCGAACACATGTTCGTGCGGACACGCTAACCCGCGGCGGGTGCGCGACGGCGTACGACACGCGGCGCGGCGCCGCTTCCGGGCGCGCCCGCTGTAACGCCGGGTTGGTGCTTGTAGGCACCCCTCCAGAGCACTAGTAGAACAAGCGTCAACCCGGCGTTACAACCGGGCGTCGCGACCGAGCTCGGGCACCGGCCGGGGCGTGCCGGGCCACGAGGCCTGCACAGGCAGCGGGAGTCGGCCGTTGCCCACAGGCGCTCGGCGGACTGGTGGCCGTGTGCACGACATCCGGACGAGCCTCGGACGCATGTACCTCCCCGCCTTCGCCCTCCTCCGGCGCCAGCACGGTCTGATCACCCATGCGCAGGCGCTGGAGCTGGTGTCGCACCGGGGCGACGTATGCCGCCTCGTCCGCGCCGGGAGGCTGGTGCCGGTGCGCCGCGGGGTGCTCGCCGACGCCGACGTGTGGGACGCCGCGGAGCCCTACCGGGAGAAGCCCCTCCTGCGCATCCGCGCTGCCACCCTCAGCCTGCAGGCGACGTCGTACGCGTTCAGCCACGACTCCTCCTCCATCGCGCTCGAGATGGGCGCCCCCTCGCCGGAGTCGGCGCTGGTCCACATCAGCCGCGCCAAGGTGCACGGCGACGCGGTACGGGCCGGCATCAAGCACCACCGAGCGCCGTACGTCCGCGCCGAGGTGGTCGAGGTCGGCGGCCTGCGCGTGCTCGACCCCGCGCGGACCGCCCTCGACATGGCGCGCGAGCACGGGCGGGCCGCCGGCCTCGCAGCGTGCGACGCCGCGCTCCGGCTCGGCGTGACACGGGATGAGCTCGCGGACGCGTTCGCACGCATGCACTGCTGGCCGGGAAGCACCGTGATGCGCTGGTGCATCGAGCACGCCGACGCGGGCGCCGAGAGCTACCTCGAGTCCGTGGGTCGCGAGCTCGTGCTCGAGCTGGGTGTCGGCGTGCCGCACACCCAGTTCGGCATCTCGGACGGGCGCCGCGAGGCCTGGTGCGACATCCGCGTGGGCAGGCACGTCTTCGAGGTCGACGGCTTGCTGAAGTACCCCGACGACCCAGCTGCGGCCCGGCAGGTGCTGCGCAAGGAGAAGGAGCGGCAGGACTTCCTGGGCGGATTCAAGCTCGGCGTCTCCCGCATCACCGCGTACGACTGCGGAGCGGGTCGGCAGGCGGCACTGGCGCGGCTGCACCGCGAGCAGTCCGACACCTGCCGCCGGTTCGGGACGTCGATCGACGACCTGGCGCCGTACGTCCTCCCCGCCTCGCGGCGGCGCCGGAGCGGCTGAGCCGTGGGAAGGCTGGCCTCCGGCGACTCCCGATGTAACGCCGGGTTGATGCTTGTAGGCCACCCCGTAGAACATGGGTAGAACAAGCATCAACCCGGCGTTACAGCGGCTGGCGGATCAGCTGGCCGACCCGGCTCAGGCGTCGGCGGCCTCGAGCTCGGCGAGGACGTCGGCGGGGATGTCCACGTTGGTGAAGACGTCCTGCACGTCGTCGAGGTCCTCGAGGACGTCGACGAGGTGCATCACCTTGCCGGCGCCGTCGGCGTCGACCGGGATCTCGAGGCTGGCGACGAACTCCACGTCGGCGGAGTCGTAGTCGATGCCCGCGTCCTGGAGCGCCGTGCGGACGGCGACCACGTCGGTGGCCTCGCTCTGCACCTGGAAGGCCTCGTCGAGGTCGTTGACCTCCTCGGCGCCGGCGTCGAGGGTCGCCTCGAGCACGTCGTCCTCGGTGACCTCACGGTCCTCCTGGACCTTGGGCACCATGACGACGCCCTTGCGGGCGAACAGGCGCGAGACCGAGCCGGGGTCGGCCATGGTGCCGCCGTTGCGGGTGACGGCGGTGCGGACCTCCATCGCGGCACGGTTGGTGTTGTCGGTGAGGCACTCGACGAGGATCGCGACGCCCTGGGGGCCGTAGACCTCGTAGGAGATCGACTTGTAGTCGACCCCACCCGACTCGGCGCCGGAGCCGCGCTTGAGCGCGGAGTCGATGTTCTTGTTGGGGACCGAGCTCTTCTTGGCCTTCTGGATCGCGTCGTAGAGCGTGGGGTTGCCGGCGGGGTCGCCGCCACCCTGCTTGGCCGCCACCTCGATGTTCTTGATGAGCTTCGCGAAGAGCTTGCCGCGCTTGGCGTCGATCGCGGCCTTCTTGTGCTTGGTCGTTGCCCACTTGGAGTGGCCTGACATGAGTCCCTCTATCTGTCGCGTGGATCTGTCGCGGGTGGTGTCGGTGCGTCAGCGGGCCGAGCGGACCAGGTCCACGAACATGCCGTGGACGCGGTCGTCGCTGCCGACCTCGGGATGGAACGAGGTCGCCATCAGGGGGCCTTGACGGACCGCCACGATCCTACCCGTGGCCGGACCGGTCTCCACGCGCGCGAGCACCTCGACGTCGTCGTCCACGGCCTCCACCCACGGCGCCCGGATGAAGACCGCGCGCACCGGGTCGACCAGCCCGTCGAGGTGGAGGTCCTCCTCGAAGGAGTCGACCTGGCGGCCGAACGCGTTGCGCCGCACGGTGATGTGCAGGCCGCCGATCGTCTCCTGGCCGGCGGCGCCGTCCTCGATCCGGTCGGCCAGCAGGATCATCCCGGCGCAGGTGCCGAAGGCCGGCAGGCCGTCGCGCACGGCCTCGCGCAGCGGCTCGAGCAGGTCGAAGATGCGGGCCAGCTTGACCATGGTGGTGGACTCCCCGCCCGGGAGGACCAGGCCGTCGCACGCGGCGAGCTCGGCGGGGCGACGTACGGGGACGGGGTCGGCGCCCAGCGACCGCAGGGCTGCGAGGTGCTCGCGGACGTCTCCCTGGAGGGCGAGGACGCCGATGACGGGCTGGGCGGCAGGCACACAGGGAGGGTAGGACCGCCGGGTCGCCGCACGTCAGGCGGGTCGCGGCAGCCCTATCCTCGACCCATGCGCACCCGCCGCCTCGCAGCCCTGCTGGCGCTGGCCGCCGTCCTCGCCTCGACGGCGTACGCCACCCCGGCCGCGCCGGCGTCCTACGCCTCGTCGCCAGCGCCGGCCCGGGTCGACGGCTGGCCCACCGCCTCCCCCTCCTCGCTCGGCCTGCGAGGCAGCGCCCTGCGTGAGGGCGCAGCCGAGGCCAGGCGCCTGGGGTCGACCTGCTTCGCGGTGCTGCGCCGCGGCCGGCTGGCGCGCGACTGGAACTTCGGCACCGGCCGCGACGTGCCGCGCGAGGTCTTCTCGATCACCAAGTCCGTCACCAGCACCTTGGTGGGCATCGCGGTGCGCGACGGCGACCTGCGTCTCGACGACCGGGTCTCGCGCTACGTCCCGCAGTGGCGCGGCACCGCCTCGGAGACGGTGACGGTGCGCAACCTGCTGTCCAACGACAGCGGCCGGTTCTGGTCGCTGGAGACCGACTACGGCGGGCTGCTGCGCGCGCGGAGCCGGACGAGGTACGCCGTCGGCCTCCCCCAGCAGTACGCCCCCGGCAGCGCCTGGGCGTACAACAACGCCGCCATCCAGGTGCTCGAGCCGGTGCTCGAGGAGGCGACCGGGATGCCGGTCGAGAGGTTCGCCCGCGAGCGCCTCTTCGAGCCGCTCGGGATGAGGCACTCGACCTTCATCACCGACCGCGCCGACGACGCCGCGGTCTTCTACGGCCTGCACACCACGTGCCTCGACCTGGCGCGGCTGGGCTCGCTCTACCTCGGGCGCGGCGAGGTGGGTGGCGCCCGCCTGCTGGACAAGGGCTACGTCGAGCGGGCCGTCGGTCGCTCCTCCACCGTGCACAACGCCGCCTACGGCTACCTGTGGTGGCTCAACCGGCCCGGGCCGATCCGCGGGGCGACCGACCCGGTGGACGCGCAGGGCCAACCCCTGCGCCCGGTCACGGGGCAGCTCGCGGACTTCGCACCGGACGACCTCTACGCAGCGCTGGGCTTCGGCGGCCAGGTGCTGCTGGTGGACCCGTCGACACGGACCATGGTGATACGCCTCGGCCTCCCCGCCCAGCCGGGCGAGGAGGCCTACGGGTTCACCCACGCCGCCGGTGTGCTGACCGACGCCGTGCGATGAGGACTACCAGCCGCGCTCGGCGAGGCGGTGCGGCTGCGGGATCTCGTCGACGTTGATGCCGACCATGGCCTCGCCGAGGCCGCGCGACACCTTGGCGACCACGTCGGGGTCGTCGAAGAACGTCGTGGCCTTGACGATCGCCTCGGCACGCTCGGCCGGGTTGCCGGACTTGAAGATGCCCGAGCCGACGAAGACGCCCTCGGCGCCGAGCTGCATCATCATCGCCGCGTCGGCGGGGGTGGCGATGCCGCCCGCGGTGAAGAGCACGACCGGGAGCTTGCCCGCGGCGGCGACCTCCTTGACCAGCTCGTAGGGGGCCTGCAGCTCCTTGGCCGCGACGTAGAGCTCGTCCTCGCTCATGCCGTGCAGGCGGCGCAGCTCGCCGCCGATCGTGCGCATGTGCATGACGGCGTTGGACACGTCGCCGGTGCCTGCCTCGCCCTTGGAGCGGATCATCGCCGCGCCCTCGGTGATGCGGCGCAGCGCCTCGCCGAGGTTGGTCGCACCGCACACGAACGGGACGGTAAACTTCCACTTGTCGATGTGGTTGGCGTAGTCGGCCGGGGTCAGCACCTCGGACTCGTCGATGTAGTCGACGCCGAGGGACTGCAGGACCTGCGCCTCGGCGAAGTGGCCGATGCGGGCCTTGGCCATCACCGGGATCGACACGGCCTCGATGATCGAGTCGATCATGTCCGGGTCGCTCATGCGCGACACGCCGCCCTGGGCGCGGATGTCGGCGGGGACACGCTCCAGCGCCATCACGGCGACGGCGCCGGCGTCCTCGGCGATCTTGGCCTGCTCGGCGGTGACGACGTCCATGATGACGCCGCCCTTGAGCATCTCGGCCATGCCGCGCTTGACGCGGCTCGTGCCGTGCTCGACGGGGGTCTCGGGAGACGTCTGGGAGGGCGTCTGGGGGGTGTGCTCAGCCATGGCCCAATCGTAGTGCGGGCTCATCCCAAAGGATGCACCGGGCCGGGCCCTCGACCAGGCCCTCGATCAGGCCACCGCTCAGGCCTGCGCGGCCGCCCGCGCGAGCGCCTGACGGCGTACGACCCAGACGCGCTGCACGACCGTCACGGTGGCGGCCACGGCCAGCGCCCACAGCGCGACGTCGAGCAGGATCCAGAGGTCGAGCACGTCGGCGAAGAAGGCCGGGACGAGCATGCCGACGAGGCGGTCTGGCCGCTCGGCGATGCCGACCTTGGCGTCGTAGTGGAGGTGGTCGGCCTTGGCGCGGGCGTACGACGTCACCGCGCCCATGACCAGGATGACCAGGCACAGCACGAGGTAGAGGTGGCTCTCGCGCTGCCAGGCGAAGAAGAGCGCCAGGCCGGCGAACAGCGCGCCGTCGGCGATGCGGTCGAGCGTGGAGTCGAGGAAGGCGCCGAAGTCGTCGGTGCGACCGGTCTTGCGGGCCATGGCGCCGTCGATGAGGTCGCTGAAGACGAACGCGGTGATGAACAGCACGCCCTCCCACACCATCCCGCGCGGGAAGAAGAACAGCGCCCCGAAGCTCACCCCGAGGGTGCCGACCAGCGTCACCACGTCGGGACTGATGCCCAGTCGGACGAAGAGGTTGACGAAGGGGGCGAGCATGACGCCCTGCCAGAACTGCTTGAACCTGTCGAGCACGGCCGCAGGCTACCGGTCGCGCTGCTCGACCGGACGCGCACGGAAGGCGAAGGCCATGTAGGACAGGTCGCCGATGACCCGCGCCACGACCCGGGAGGTGCGGGGGAACCGGGCGTTGCCCATCGCCACGACGGGCACGAAGGTGTCGACCTCGTAGCCCGCGGAGGCGAAGAGGTCGTGCGCGCTGGAGCGCGTGAAGAACCGCAGGTGGGTGCGGTCGAGGAGCCCGGAGTCGACGTAGTCGAAGCGCCCGCGCAGGGCGAGGTCGACGAGGAACGGCAGGTGCCGGACGTTGGGCAGCTCGCCCACGATGACGCCACCCGGGGCGAGGCGCTCCCGCGTGACCCGCAGCGCCTGCCACGGGTCGACCATGTGCTCGAGGACGTGGTTGAAGCTGACGCAGTCGAACGTGCCCGGCACGTCGTCCAGCGCGTCGGGGTAGAAGCCCTGCGCGACGCCGGTCAGCCGGGTCGCCGCGGTCTGGGCGTCGAGGTCGTGCGGCTCGACCCCCCAGACCTCGCGACCCTCGCGCCGGGCCATCAGGGCCGCCCCGAAGGAGCCGTCGTTGCAGCCCACGTCGAGGACGCGCGCGGCAGTGGGCGGGACGAGGTCGGCGACGTGGGTGCGCGACTCGGACCAGTACGGCGAGTCCACGCCCTGGAAGGCCTCGGTCACCGGCCGGTCGGGATCGGGACGGGCCGCTCGATCGGTCATGGCCCGAACCCTAGTGTGCCGGCGGCCGGGTCCCGAGCAGCGCTGCCCGGACGTCGTCGACCGCCTCGGCCGCACCCGTGACGGTCCAGTCGACGCCGGCCGCGCGGACGACGACCGAGTGGCCCCCCGCGCCCCGGACGATCGCCGCGCCCGGGAGCCGGTCCCAGTCGGCGACCGAGTGCTGGAACAGCACGTCCCACTGACCCGACGCGATCGCCATGCAGTCCATCGTCCCCGAGCCGAGCATCCGCAGCGTGCCGACCTCACCGAGGGCGCGCGCGAACGCCTCGCCCACCTCGCTGGCGTAGAACGGCGGGTGCAGGTAGGTCACGGCGCAACGTGCCTCGCGAGGGGTCGCGGGCAGGGGCGCGAGCGGCGTACGGTCGCAGGTGCTGGGCAGGTCGGGGCCACCCACCCACGTGCGCAGGGACGCGGGGTGGTGCACCGCGCCGAGCAGCACGTCGGCCTCGTCGTGGAGCGCGATCGCGCTGCACCACCAGTCGCTGCCGCGGGAGAAGTTGTAGGTGCCGTCGACGGGGTCGATCACCCAGGTGCGACCCGAGGTGCCGGGTCGCGAGGTGCCCTCCTCCCCCACGATCGCGTCGTCGGGACGCTCCGCGGCGAGCTGCTGGACGATGAGCCGCTCGGCCGCGGTGTCGGCCTGGGTGACGATGTCTGAGGCGCTGGTCTTCTGCTCGATGTCCAGGCCCTCGGCGCGGATGCGCGCCGCGAGGAGACCGGCCTCGCGCACCAGGTCGGCTGCGAGGGCGGCGTCGGCGGCCAGGCGGGCGTCATCCATGCCCGCCACGGTAGTGCGCAGGCGTAGTGTGGCAAGACGGAGCCAACCAGGCTTCCGATGCAGGGAGCGCCCGATGAGCGACAAGTCGCCACGGCAGGGAATGTCCAAGAAGTCAGGCAAGTCGATCAAGGAGAAGCGTGCCGACAAGCACGCGAAGGCCGACGCAGCCAAGCAGGTGGTCCCGGAAGCGCACCCGCAGCGCAAGAAGTGAGTCTCAGGCGTCGGCCCAGGCCGCCGCGATCAGCGCGCGGGTGTCCTCCAGGAGCTGGGGCAGCATCTTGGTGCCGCCGACGACGGTGATGAAGTTGGCGTCGCCGGTCCACCGCGGCACCACGTGCTGGTGCAGGTGCTCGGACAGCGAGCCGCCCGCCGACCGACCGAGGTTGAGCCCGACGTTGAAGGAGTGCGGCCGGCTCACGGCGCGGATGGCGCGCAGCGCGTGCTGGGTCATCGTCATCACCTCCGACGCCTCCGCCTCGGTCAGGTCGGTGAGGTCGGCGACGTGGCGGTAGGGCAGCACCATGAGGTGTCCGGGGTTGTAGGGGTGGAGGTTGAGCACGACGTAGGTCGACTCGCCCCGTGCCACGACCAGCGACTCCTCGTCCGGGTGGTGCGGGATCGCGCAGAAGGGGCAGCCCTCGTCGTCGACCGCAGTGCGGACGTAGGCCATCCGGTGGGGGGTCCAGATCCGCTCGAGGCCGTCGTCACTCATGCCAGCGATCCTAGGGTGGCCCCATGACCTCGATCCGACCGGCCACGGACGCCGACATGGGCCCCGTCGCCGACCTGTGGCACCAGGGCTGGCACGACGGCCACGCCGGACACGTGCCGGAGGGCCTGACCGCGGCGCGGACGCTGACGGCGTTCCACGAGCGCACGCCGTCGAGGGTGGCCGACACGAGCGTCGCGGTGGACGACGCGGGCGAGCTGCTGGGCTTCGTGATGGTCGTGGGCGACGAGGTGGAGCAGGTCTTCGTCACGCCGGGCGCCAGGGGCACCGCGACCGCGGCCGACCTGCTGGCCGAGGCGGAGCGCCAGGTGTTCGCGGCGGGTCACGAGGAGGCGTGGCTCGCGGTCGTCGCCGGCAACGCCCGGGCGCGCCGGTTCTACGACAAGCACGGCTGGCGCGACACCGGCGACCTCCCCTACGAGGTCGTGGCGGGCGGGGCGACGTACGTGTCGCCGTGCCGGAGGTACGTCAAGCGGCGGGCGGCGTCGTGACCGGGATCGTCGAGCACGTCCGGCCCGCGTCTCGAGTCGTCGCGGGGGCGGTGTCTGCATCCCTGCTCCTCGTGCTCGCCGGGTGCTCCAGCGCAGACCCCCTCGCCGGCCCGGACTGCGTGAGCCCGTTCCACTTCGACGGTCGCGAGTACCGCATCGGGCCCGGCCCTCCGGACGTCGACCGCGTGAAGCCGGGCGCGCGGCTGGGCGAGGGCGCGAGCGAGTCGTGCGACCAGTACTTGCCGGGAGTCCGCAGTGGTGGCGACGAGCTGACCGAGAGCGTGCCGGTCTTCCGCTTCCCTCGCGTGCCGCCCGAGCAGGCGATCGTGCTGAAGCGCATCCACGGCCCGGCCGCGGTCCTGCTCGCGTGGGAGAAGCCGGCCGGTGGGTGGGACCCGCACCTGAGGGCGTGGCTGGGCAAGGGCCGGCGCTAGCGTCCCCTCGACGGCCGCGAGACCTTGTGCGGTGTCCTTGGTGCGGCAGCCGCACCGCCATCACCGCACTGTGGTTGCGATCCCCGGATATCCGGGGATCGCGACGAGGCGGACCCTCAGGTCCAGGCGTGCGCGAGGCGTCGTACGGCCTCGGTCAGCCGCTCGGGAGACGTGGCGATGTTGAGCCGGACGTGGCCGGTGGTGCCGGGGGCGTAGGACTCCCCCGGGCTGACCATGACCCGCCCGCGCTGGAGCGCGACGCCGGCGGCGTCGTCGTGGCCGTAGGCCGAGGCGTCGAGCCAGGCGAGGTAGGTCGCCTCGAGGGGGCGCATGCGCACCTCGGGCAGTTGGGCGGCGAGCAGGTCGGTGAGCAGGGCGCGCTGCTGGTCGAGGCGCTCGACGAGGGAGGCGAGCCAGCCGTCGCCCCGGTCGTACGCCGCCCGCGCGGCGACCATGCCCAGGGGCGAGTAGGAGTCGTTGCGCGACATGGGCTGGTCGACCAGGCGCAGCTGGTCGGCCGGGTCGGGGACGACCACCTGCGCGCAGCGCAGCCCGGCCGTGTTGAAGGCCTTGGACGCCGCGACCACCGCCACGGCGTGGTCGTGGGTGCCCTCGATGGCGAGGTAGGAGACGTGCTCTGCACCGGGGAGCACGAGGGGCGCGTGGATCTCGTCGCTGACCACCCGCGCGCCGTGGCGCAGCACCACGTCGCGGATGCCCTCGAGCTCGGCGCGCGTGAACACCCGGCCCCACGGGTTGTGCGGCTGGGTCAGCAGCAGCGTCTGCGCGCCCTCGGCGAAGAGCCGGTCGAGGCGGTCGAGGTCGATCTCCGCGCGCTCGGCCGACGCTGGCACCTCGAGGAGGTGCTCGGCGCGACCGGTGACGCGGGCCAGGCCGTGCTGGGCGTTGTAGCCCGGCGTCGGGAAGACCACGCCGCCCGGGCCGCTGAACACGTCGATCGCGAGGCGTACGCCGGCGGTGACGTCGACCACCGGGTGCACCGCGCGGGGGTCGGGCGCCCACCCGAAGTGCCGCGCCGACCACGCGGCGTAGGACTCCGCGAGGCCCGCGTCCCAGCCGAACGGCGGGTAGCCGGTGATGCCGTCGGCCAGGACCTGCTGCACCGCACCGAGGACCTCGGGGTCGACGGCGTAGTCCATCTCGGCCACCCACGCCGGCAGCACGCCCTCGGGCACGCCCCACTTCAGGGGCAGCTTGAGGCGTGCCTCCTCGTCGGTGAGGTCGACGATCGGTCGGCGGTCGGCGTCCACCTGCAGGTCAGACCTGCTCGCGCGAGGCCACCGCACGCGTGACGCGCTCGATCGCCTCGTCGAGGGGCACGCCGTTGTCCTGGCGCCCGTCGCGGTAGCGGAAGGAGACCGCGCCGGCCTCGATGTCGTCGTTGCCGGCGATCATCATGAACGGCACCTTCTGCAGCTGCGCGTTGCGGATCTTCTTCTGCATCCGGTCGTCGGAGTCGTCCACCTCCACGCGCAGGCCCTGCGCCTTCATCCGGCGCGCGACGTCGTGGAGGTAGTCGGCCGCGAAGTCGGCGACCGGGATCGCCTGCACCTGGACCGGGGCGAGCCAGGGCGGGAAGGCGCCGGCGTAGTGCTCGACCAGGACCCCGAGGAAGCGCTCGATCGACCCGAACTTGGCCGAGTGGATCATCACCGGCTGCTTCCGGGTGCCGTCGGCGGCCTGGTAGGTCAGGTCGAAGCCCTGCGGCTGGTTGAAGTCGTACTGGATGGTCGACATCTGCCAGGTGCGCCCGATCGCGTCCTTGGCCTGCACCGAGACCTTGGGGCCGTAGAACGCGGCGCCGCCCGGGTCGGGCACGAGCTCGAGGCCGGACTCCTCGCAGGCGACCCGCAGCACCTCGGTCGCGGTGTCCCACTGCTCCTGCGAGCCGACGAACTTGTCGGGCTTGGAGTCGTCGCGCGTCGACAGCTCGAGGTAGAAGTCGTCGAGGCCGAAGTCGCGCAGCAGCCCCAGCACGAAGTCGAGCAGGTGCTTGATCTCGCCGGGCGCCTGCTCCTCGGTGACGTAGGAGTGGGAGTCGTCCTGGGCGAAGCCGCGCACGCGGGTCAGGCCGTGGATCACGCCGGACTTCTCGTAGCGGTAGACGTGCCCGAACTCGAAGAGCCGCAGCGGCAGCTCGCGGTAGGACCTGCCGCGCGAGCGGTAGATCAGGTTGTGCATCGGGCAGTTCATGGCCTTGAGGTAGTAGTCCGCGCCCTCGAACTCCATCGGCGGGAACATCGTGTCCTTGTAGTAGGGCAGGTGTCCCGAGAGGTGGAAGGTCCCCTCCTTGGAGATGTGGGGGGTGCCGACGTAGTCGAAGCCCTCCTCGATGTGCCGGCGGCGGACGTAGTCCTCCATCTCGCGCTTGATGACGCCACCCTTGGGGTGGAAGACCGGCAGGCCGGAGCCGATCTCGTCGGGGAAGGAGAACAGGTCGAGGTCGCGCCCGAGCTTGCGGTGGTCACGCTTCTCGGCCTCGGCGATCCGCTCGAGGTGGGCCTCGAGCGCCTCCTTGGACTCCCACGCGGTGCCGTAGATGCGCTGGAGCTGCTTGTTCTTCTCGTCGCCGCGCCAGTAGGCCGCGGCGCTGCGCATAAGCTTGAAGGCCGGGATGCGCTTGGTCGTGGGCAGGTGGGGACCGCGGCACAGGTCGGACCACTTGGCCTCGCCGCTGCGGCCGATGTTGTCGTAGATCGTCAGCTCGCCGGCACCGACCTCGACGCTCGCGCCCTCGGTGTCGGCCGCGCCCGAGCCGCCCTTGAGGCCGATCAGCTCGATCTTGTAGGGCTCGTCCTTGAGCTCGTCGAGCGCGTCGGCGTCGGTGGTGACGCGGCGCTCGAACCGCTGGTTCTCCTTGATGATCTTGCGCATCGCGGACTCGATCTTGACCAGGTCCTCCGGCACGAACGGGGTCTCCACGTCGAAGTCGTAGTAGAACCCGTTGTCGATCGGGGGTCCGATGCCGAGCTTGGCCTCGGGCCAGATCTGCTGCACCGCCTGCGCCATCACGTGGGCGGTCGAGTGCCGCAGGATGTCGCGGCCGTCGGCGCTGTCGATGGCCACGGCCTCGACCTCGTCGCCGTCGGCGAGCTCGTAGGCGAGGTCCTTGAGCTGGCCGGCGACGCGCGCTGCCACCACGTCGGTGTCGTCGCGGAAGAGCTCCCACGCCTTGGTGCCCGTCGTGACCGTGGTCTCCGCACGCTGACCGGCGTGGATGCGGACGACCTGGATGTCGGGCACGGGAGTCTCCTTCAGGAGGTGGGGAACGGTGCGACGGATGTCCCCGCGATGCTATCGGCCGCCAGACTGGTCCCTCACCCCGGTTTCGCTCGAGGACCCCGGCGACAGATGAGGACTCAGAGGGCTTCGACCAGGGTGACGAGCTCGGAGAGCCGCCCGCCCTTCTGGACGTAGTGGTCGGCACCCGCCCGCATCGCGTCCTCGGCCATGGTGGAGTCGCCGAAACCGGACAGGATGACGACGCGAGCTCCGGGTGAGGCTTCGCGAATCAGCGGCAGGGCCTGCAGCCCGTCCATCCGGGGCATGGCGATGTCAAGGATCACGACGTCGGGCTGCAGGTCGCGGGCCTTCTCCACCCCGTCCAGGCCGTCGACGGCCTCGCCCACGACCTCCAGGCCTTCGGCTCGTTCCATGAAGAGCGTGAGCACTTCCCGCAGCTCTTCCGCGTCGTCGACGATCAGCACGCGACGGGTGCTCGTGTCCCTCACTGTCACCGGATCGCCTTCGCGTCGGGCGGTGGGGCGACGTCGGAGGACAGGCCAGCAGGTGAGCTCCGGACCAGGTCGCCCGGCCTCAGCGGGCCCCCACCGATCGGTTGCAGCAGGTCACCCATCATGTCTCGCGCCGCAGCCATGGTGCGCGCGAGGTGGCTGGCAGCGCGCTCGACGTCGCCCAGCTCCAACGCGTACGTCGCCGCCGCGAGCCCCTGCACGACACTGTCGTTCAGCTCGAGGGCCTGCCTCCGGTTCATCCGGGTCTCGACCATCTGCGTGGCGAGTCGCTCCCGCTCGTCCTCGGCACGCACCCTCTCGGTGATGTCGATGCACGTCCCGCGAAGACGGAGGGGTGTCCCCGACGCGTCCATGAGGACCTGGCCGTTGGAGGCGAGATGGCGGATCTCGCCGTCGGGTCGGACGATCCGTTCGACCATCTGGTAGGGCTCACCCGTGCGGTAGGCCTCTTGGTGGACCGCCATGATCCGCTCCCGGTCGTCGGGGTGCACCATCTCGAGAAAGCGCTCGTAGCTGGCGTTGAACGACTGCGGCTCGTATCCGTAGATCCGGTAGAGCTGGTCGGACCAGCGGTTGGTGTTGCTCGCGATGTGCCAGTCGTAGTCCCCCATGTCGGCAAGGTGTTGGGCGTTGCCCACGCGCGCCACCAGGTCGTCGTAGGCCTCCTGGACCTGGTGGCGCACCAGGGCGATGTCCAGGGCGGCGAGCGCCGGCTCGAGCGCGTCACTGCTCACCGGCCCGTCATCCCAGGCGAAGACCAGCGTTCCGGCGTCCCCTGGGAGATCGTGGTGGGTGACCCACTCGCGACGGTGGTCATGCCACGAGGCTGGGAGCGTCAGGCTGCCGTCCTGCTGGCGTGGCAGCAGCGCCACCTCTGCAGCACTGCCGAAGGCACGCAGCGCGGCGTCGAGGACCTCGCCCTGATCCGCTGCACGCCAGAAGTCGGCGATGATGCGGGCCAAGTCGTTCACATCGTTCGGCGGCATGCTGGAACTTTCTCGGAGGTCCTTCCACACCGTCGCACAGCCAAAGGCCGTGCGCCGGTGGCCCCCACTTCCGGCGACAAGGTCTCATGCCCGAGCCCCCGCGGTCCAGCACCTCCAGACCACGCTGCGCCACGGCTCCCACACCCGGCAGGGTGGGGGGCGCGGTGCTCCGCACGTCTTCGGGGTACTGCGCGCGCATGACGCTTGCCCAACGTCGGCACTCGCCGACCTCCGCCGCACCGCTCACCATCGCGTCGGTGCCCTCCGGTCACGTCTACGTACGCCACCTCGCGCCCCTCGTCGGCACCGGCTCGCGACGCCTGCCCGACCCGCAGCCGGGCCGCCCCGACCGCCCCGCCGGCGCCACCTGGTGGCCCCCGGTCATGCTCGACCCCGACTGGGCGCGCGAGGCGGACTTCGACGTGTTCCACCTGCACTTCGGCTTCGACGCGTGCCCGCCCGAGCAGCTCGACCTGCTCACCCGCGTGCTGCGCGGACGGGGCAAGCCGTTCGTGTTCACCGTGCACGACCTGCGCAACCCCCACCACCGCGACCGCAGCCTGCACGACGCGCAGCTCGAGGTGCTGGTGGGCGCCGCCGACGCCGTGCTCACGCTGACGCCCGGTGCGGCGCGCGAGATCGACGAGCGTTGGGGCCGCACCGCGACCGTCGTCCCGCACCCGCACGTCGTGGACTTCGCGACGATGACCCGTGCGCTCGAGGTGCGCCCGCTGTGGCGCAACCGGCCGTTCCGGGTCGGCCTGCACCTCAAGAGCCTGCGCGCCAACATGGACCCGATGCGGATCCTGCCCACCTTGGTGGACACCGTCGCGGGGCTCGACGAGGCGGTGCTGCAGGTCAACTGCCACCGCGACATCCTCGACACCGACGGTGCCAAGCACGACGCGGAGCTGTCCGCCTGGTTGCGCGGCCAGGCAGACGCCGGCCGCCTCGAGCTCGAGGTGCACGACTACTTCTCCGACGACGACCTCTGGGCCTACCTGGCCTCGCTGGACCTCTCCGTGCTGCCCTACACCTTCGGCACGCACTCGGGCTGGCTGGAGGCGTGCCGCGACCTGCAGACGACGGTGCTGGCGCCCACCTGCGGCTTCTACGCCGAGCAGGGGCCGATCCTGAGCTACACCAACGACGGCGACACCTTCGACGCCGACTCGCTGCGCGACGCGGTCGTGCGCGCGCACACCGAGCGCCCCCGCTGGGGCGCGAGCATCGACGAGCGCACCGAGCAGCGGCGCGAGGTGGCCCGGCAGCACGAGGAGCTCTACGCGGGGCTGTCCAGGTGAGAGCCGAGCAGGTGACGCCCGGCCACGCCCGCGACGCACTGCGGATCTGCCTGGTCGCCAACAGCCGCTTCCCGATCGTCGAGCCCTTCACCGGCGGCCTGGAGTCGATGACCTGGCACCTGGCTCGCGAGCTGACCCGCCGTGGCCACGAGGTCGCCGTCTTCGCCGCCCCCGGCTCCGACCCGGCGCTCGGCGTCGTGGAGCTGGAGGTCGACGCGCTGCCGGAGCACCCGGGTCGCCGCGACGTCGACGCGCCGCCGTCCGTCGAGCTGGCCGAGCACCACGCCTACCTCTCCCTCATGCTCGACCTCGCCGGTCGACCGGGCGAGCGGTTCGACGTGCTGCACAACAACAGCCTCCACTACCTCCCCGTCGCGATGGCGCGCGCGCTGCCGATGCCGGTGCTCACCACGCTGCACACGCCGCCCCTGTGGTGGCTGGAGTCCGCGGTGCGCCTCGACCGCGGCTCGAGCTCTTTCGCTGCGGTGTCGCAGCACACCGCCGAGGCGTGGTCGCCGATCACCCGCAGCACCTGCGTGCTCAACGGCATCGACGTCGGCCGGTGGCCCGCGGGCCCCGGCGGCAGCGCCGCGGTGTGGTCGGGCCGGATGGTCGCGGAGAAGGCGCCGCACCACGCGGTGCTGGCCGCGCGCCGTGCCGGCATCCCGATCGTGCTGGCCGGGCCGGTCCTCGACACGGACTACTTCCGCGCGGAGGTCGAGCCGCTGCTCGGCCACGGAGCGACGTACGCCGGCCACCTCGGGCAGGCCGACCTGGCCGCGCTGGTCGGCGGCTCGGCGGTCGCCGTGGTGACCCCCGCCTGGGACGAGCCCTACGGCCTGGTCGCCGCCGAGGCGCTCGCGTGCGGCACGCCGGTGGCCGCCTACGCACGCGGCGGCCTCCCGGAGGTGCTGTCGCGCGACACCGGCCGGCTCGCACCCGGCGGGGACCTCGACGCGCTCGCCCGCGCGATCGGCGAGGCCGCCACCCTCGACCGCGGTCGCTGCCGCGCCCGCGCCGTGGAGGCGCTGTCGCTCACACGCATGGTCGACGACTACGAGGACGCCTACGTCCGGCTGCTGGGGCGCAGGCTCGCGGCGTGATCGGCCACTACGTCCACCACCACGGCAGCGGGCACCTGCAGCGCGCCAGGACCCTCGCGCCACACCTGCCCGGACCGGTCACCGGCCTGTCCTCGCTGCCACGCCCCGACGGCTGGCAGGGGCCCTGGGTGCAGCTGCCGCGTGACGACTCCGCGCCGTCCTACGCCGGCGCCGACACCACCGCCGGGGGCCTCCTGCACTGGGTGCCGCGCGGCGACCGCGGACTGCGCGACCGGATGGCCGTGGTGGCGGCGTGGATCCGCGAGCACGAGCCGGCCGCCCTCGTGGTCGACCAGTCGGTGGAGGTGGGCGTGCTCGCCCGGCTGCACGGAGTGCCGGTGGTCGCGTTCACCGCACCGGGACGGCGTACGGACCCGCCCCACCTGCTCGGCTTCGGCGCCGCGGAGGCCGTGGTCGGCGCGTGGCCGCAGGGATGGACGCCGCGGCTGCTGCCCGGCGACCCGGTGCCCGCTGACCGGGTGCACGCCGTGGGCGCCGTGTCGCGGCTCCCGGTCGCGTCCGGGACCGCTCCGCGCCCGGCCGCAGGGCGGCGCCGGCACGCCGTGCTGCTCGCCGGGACCGGTGGCGACGGCTTCACGCCCGCCTCCGTGGCCCTGGCACAGGAACAGACGCCTGACTGGGAGTGGACGGTGCTGAGCCGCACCCTCGGCACCTGGCACCCCGACCCCGCCGCCGTCATCGCCTCGGCCGACGTCGTGGTGCTCCACCCCGGCCAGAACGCCCTCGCCGAGGTCGCCGCGCTGCGTCGCCCCGCAGTCGTCGTGCCGGCGCCGCGACCCTTCGACGAGCAGCACGTCACCGCCGCCGCCCTCTCCGACGGCTGGCCCGCGGTCGTGGCCGAGCCGGTCCCCGAGCGCGGCTGGGCAGGCGTCCTCGACGAGGCCGCCCGCCTCGACGGCCGTGAGTGGGCCCGCTGGTGCGACGGCGGTGCGCCCCAGCGCGTGGCCGAGGTCGTCGCGTCGGTCGTCGGGCGGGACCGGGCGGCATGACCGCGCGCCCCGGCACCGCTGTCGTGACCGTCGCCCACGGGCGGCACGACCACCTCGACCGCCAGCGCGAGTCGCTCGCTGCGTCGACCACCCGCTTCGACCACGTCGTCGTCGCGATGGACGACCTCGTGCTCGCGGCTGCCGAGTGGTGCAGCGCGGCCCTGCCCGCCACTCCGCTCGGGCTGCCGCTGGCAGCGGCGCGCAACCGCGGCGCCGAGGTCGCGCTCGCCCGGGGCGCGACGACGCTCGTGTTCCTCGACGTGGACTGCCTCGTCTCCCCCACCCTGCTCGAGGGCTACGCCGCCGCGGTCGCCGACGAGCCCGCGACCGTCTGGTCCGGGCCGGTCACCTACCTCGACCCGCCCCCGGCCGAGGGCTACGACCTCACCGACCTGCCGCGGCTCGACGACCCACACCCCGCACGCCCGGCTCCGGAGCCCGGCGTCCGCGTGCACGACGCCGACCCCGACCTGTTCTGGTCGCTGTCGTTCGCGTGCTCGGCCGACGCGTGGCGGCGCACGGGTGGCTTCTGCGAGGACTACGTCGGCTACGGGGGCGAGGACACCGACTTCGCGCGGGTCGTCGTCGGTGCCGGCCTCGACCTGGGATGGGTCGGTGCGGCGCGCGCCTTCCACCAGTGGCACCCGGTCTCACGGCCGCCGGTCGAGCACGTCGCCGACATCGTGCGCAACGCCGAGGTGTTCCGCGGTCGCTGGGGAGCCACCCCGATGCTCGGCTGGCTGCAGGCGTTCGAGGAGCGCGGGCTGGTGCGCCGCGAGGGCGGGCGCTGGGTCGTCGCCTGAGCGGTGCGGCTCAGCCGCGCCGCCGCCTCAGCACCTCGGCGACGTTGGCGCGCATCGCCCCCACCGGGTTGCGGTGCCCGCCTCGCAGCCGGTTGTGCTCCTGGCGCGACGCCAGCACGTTGCCGGGCCCGCGGACCACCGGGGCCACGAGGTCCTGCGCCACGACCTGGAACAGCGGCCCCACGAGCCGGTCGTAGACCCAGGGCAGGGCGGTGAAGCCGAAGCGGATCACGTCGTTGGACAGGCCCACCTGGCCGCCGCGCCACGGGCGGTCGGCGACGGTCAGCACCCGCCTCGCCACCCGCTCGGGGCCGTCGACCGGGATCGGCGGCATGCCCACCGAGTCGCCGTACGTCGCTGCCTGCCGGTAGATCGGGGTGTCCACGCCGCCGGGGGCGACGTAGCCGAAGCGCACGCCGGGGCGGTCGCGGTTGTCGACGCGCAGCTGGCGCACCAGCGCGCGCACGCCCCACTTGCTCAGCACGTACGCCGCCATGTCCGGCACGCTGATGTGGCCGATCAGCGACCCGACGAGCACCAGGGCGCCGTCGTCCTGGTCGCGCAGGACGGGCAGCACGTGGCGGGCCAGGTTGACCGACCCGAGCAGGTTGGTCGCGACCACCTGGTCGAAGACGTCGACCGGGACCTCGTCGATGCGACCGTAGGCCACCACCCCGGCTGAGCCGACGACCACGTCGAGCCTTCCCAGCGCGGCCAGCGCGGCGGCCACGGCGGCCGCGACCTGGTCGTCGTCGCTCATGTCGGCGGGGGCGACGAGGGTGGACCCGGCGCCGGCCCGTTCACAGTCGGCGGCGACCCGCTCGAGGGCCTCCCGGCCGCGCGCGACCAGCACGACGTGGTCGCCGCGCGCTGCGGCCTGCAGCGCGACGGCCTCGCCGATGCCGCTGGAGGCGCCGGTCACCAGGACGACGCGGGGGCCTGCGCTCACCGGGCGTCCCTGTCGTCGTCGTGGTGGTCGAGGGAGCCGTCGGTGTCGCTGTCCGCACCCGCGGTCTCGCGCAGGCGCCGTCCGCGCAGCACGTCGGCGCGGTCCTTCTTCGCTGCCTTGTCGATGGTGCGGGTGTCGCGCGGCGGGAGCTGGATCTCCTCCTCGGCCGGCATCCCGGCCTGCAGCTCGCGGCCACGCTCCAGCTCGGCGTCGAGCTCGGCGCCGAAGAGCAGCGCGAGGTTGGTGATCCAGAGCCACAGCAGGAAGACGACGACGCCGGCCAGCGAGCCGTAGGTCTTGTCGTAGGAGCTGAAGTTGGCCACGTAGAGGCCGAAGGCCGCCGAGGCGGCGATCCACACCACGATGGCGACGCCGGCGCCGACGCTGATCCAGCGGAACTTCGGCTGCTTGACGTTGGGCGTGGCGTAGTAGAGCAGGGCCACGATGAAGACCACCACGAGCAGCATCACGGGCCACTTGGCGATGTTCCACACGGTGACGACGCTCGAGCCGAGCCCGATGGCGTTGCCGACCGCGTCCGCGGCCGGCCCGGTGACGACGAGTCCGAGCGCCACCACGGCGACCAGCACGACCGTCACCAGCGTGATGAGCAGCATCAGCGGGCGCAGCTTCCAGAAGGGGCGGCCCTCGTCGATCTCGTAGACCCGGTTCATGCCGCGACCGAAGGCGCCGACGTAGCCGGACGCGGACCACAGCGCGGCGGCCAGCCCCAGCACGAGCCCGAGGCCGGCGCCCTGGCTGGCGCTCAGCTGGAGCAGGGTCGGCTCGAGGGTGTTGGCGGCGCTGCCCGCGCCGATGTCGCGCAGGATGCCGAGCAGGGTGGTGACGGTCTGGCGGCCGTCGCCGACCAGCCCGATGATCGACAGCATCGCCAGGGCGGCGGGGAACATCGCCAGGACGGCGTAGTAGGTCAGCGCGGCGGCCAGGTCGGTGCACTGGTCGTCGGAGAACTCGCGCACCGTCTTGCGCAGGACGTAGGTCCAGGACGGCTTGGTGAGGTCCTTCGGCGAGTCGGGCTTGTCGGCGCGTTCATGGGTCGTGGTCGAGGCTCGGTCCATGCGCCCCCGTACCCACCCGCGCGCGGTTCACCGGCGTGACGGGACCTTGGACCCCCGGACTGGGTGGCCATCGCCCCATCCGGTGCCCCTGCGCGCGTCCATAGCCTCTGGAGCGAGGCGGGAGACGACCCAGACTCCCCCAGACGGAAGGCACATCATGCGCGTGGTACTCGACAAGCTGATCTCCTGGACGGGGCTGGCGCTCGCCGTCGTGCTCCTCATCGCAGGCGGGCTCCTCACCTGGGCCAACGTCTTCATCGGTGACCAGGTCAAGGACCAGCTCACGATGCAGGACATCACGATGCCCGAGGGTGACGCCCTCGGCAGCGTCCCGAAGGCGGATGCCAGCGCCCTGGAGAAGTACGCCGGCAGCGCGCTCGACACCGGCCCCGAGGCCCGCGCCTACGCCGACCACTACATCCTCGCCCACATGAACGCCGCCAGCGACGGTCGCACCTACGAGGAGGTCAGCGGCGAGTTCCTCGCGCTGGACGACCAGGCCAAGGCGAGCGAGGAGGGCCAGGCCCTGGCCGGCCTGCGCCAGACGCTCTTCATGGGCAACACGCTGCGTGGCCTGCTGCTCTACGGGTACGCCTTCGCCACCGTCGGCACGATCGCCGGCTACGCCGCCCTCGCCGCCTTCATCGGCGGCCTGGTCCTGCTGGCCCTGGTGCAGCTCGGCCTCCGGCACGCACGCCGGGTCGAGAAGACCCCCGCCCTGCAGGCCCAGGCGGTCCCCGCCTGAGGCGAGGACACACTGCAGGCGGGGCGGGCCCGGCCGGTCACTGACCGGCCGAGGAGGCCGCGGGCGCGGCAGCCAGGTCGGCCGGCAGCTGCGCGACCTGCTCGCGGCACCACACCGACACCTCGCGCGTGCCCGAGAGGACGTCGCCGCGGAACGCCGCCCACGGCTCCCACCGCACCTCGGCCACCTCGTCGGGGTGCGGCGCGACGTCGCCGTCCACCGAGCCGACGTACACCGGGCACATCTCGTTCTCCACGACCCCGTCCTGCTCGGCGCGGTAGCGGAAGCGCGGCAGCACCAGGCGCAGGTCGACGACCTCGGCGCCGAGCTCGTGCGCCACGCGACGGCGTACGGCGTCGTCGAGGGGCTCGTCCGGGGCCGGGTGGCCGCAGCAGCTGTTGGTCCACACGCCCGGGAAGGTGCGCTTGTGCAGGGCGCGCCGGGTGACGAGCACCGCGCCGTCTGCGTCGAGGAGGTAGCAGGAGAACGCGAGGTGGAGCGGGGTGTCGCCGTGGTGCACCTCCGCCTTGTCGGCGGTGCCGATCGCGCGGCCCGCCTCGTCGAGCAGCACCACGGACTCCGCCGGCGTCATGCGGGCACCTCGATCGGCCGGGCGAGCTGGTTGACCGCAGTGGAGAACACCCACGGCAGCCGCTCGGCGGCGGGCACCAGCAGGCGGCGCACCACCGGACGGCCCGTGGCCGCGAGCAGGGCGTGGGTCAGGGCCTCCTGGCGCCGGCCGATCCGGCGGGCCTGCTGCTCGTAGTGGTCGGGCCTGCCCGCGGCCAGGCACGCCACGGCGGCACGCGCCTGCGCGAGCCCGAGGGCGATGCCCTCCCCCGTCAGCGCGTCGACGTAGCCCGCGGCGTCGCCCACCAGCAGCACCCGGCCGCTCGCGCGGGCGCGCACGCGCTGGCGCAGCGGCCCCGCGCCGCGGACCCGCGTGCGCTCGCCCACCAGGCGCTCGCGCAGCACCGGGAAGCCGGCCAGGGCGTCGTCGAAGTCCTGGCCTGCGTCGGTGAGGATCGCGACGCCGACGAGGTCGTCGTCGACGGGTGTCACGTAGGCCTCGGCGTGCGCCGACCAGTGCACCTCGACGAACGGCGACCACGGCTGCTGCCGCACGTGGCACCGCAGCCCGAAGCGGCGACGGCCACCACGGGCGTCGTCGTCGAGCCCGAGCAGGCGACGCGTGGGCGAGTGGAGGCCGTCGGCGGCCACGAGGTAGCGGGCCCGCTCGCCGTCGACCTCGACGTGGTCGGCGCGCGGGCGGACGTCGCGGACCGGCCGGGCCTCCACGGGGACGCCGGCCGCGGCCAGCTGATCGGCGAGCGCGGCGTGCAGCACGGTGCGTCGTACGCCGCGCCCGGGGCCGGCGTCGAAGCGGGCCGACACACCGGGGCCGGCACCGTCGGCGCTGAGGTAGCGGATCCCGGCGATGTCGTGCCCGCGCGGTGCCACCCCCAGTGCCGCGAGCTCGGCCACGGCGCCGGGCATCAGGCCCTCGCCGCACGCCTTGTCGATGGGGCCCGGCCGGGGCTCGCGCACCACCACGTCGAGCCCGGCCCGGTGCGCGTGCAGGGCCGCGGCCATCCCGACGGGGCCGCCGCCGGCCACCACGAGGTCACGCACGCGCGGCCTCCGTGGTCGGGGGCAGCGTGGCCAGGGCGGCGTCCTCGGCGCGGATCCGCACCGCCAGCAGGCCGGCGTTGAGGACGGTGAAGACCGCTGCGGTGATCCAGCCGGCGTGCACGAGCGGCAGGGCGCAGCCCTCGACGACGACCGCGACGTAGTTGGGGTGCTTGAACAGCGCGTAGGGGCCGCTGGCGACCGGGGCCAGGCCGGGCACGACGATCACGCGGGTGTTCCAGCGCGGGCCGAGCGTCGTGATGCACCACCAGCGCAGCGCCTGCGAGGCCACGACCAGGGCGAGCATCGACCACGCCAGCAGCGACGGCACGTCGGGCCGGCGCAGCCACGCCTCGGCCAGAGCTCCGGCGAGCAGGCCGGTGTGCAGGACGACCATGAAGGGGTAGTGGCCGCGGCCGGACTCCACTCCGCCGCGCTCCATGCTCCAGTCCGCGTTGCGCTTCGACACGACCAGCTCGGCGAGGCGCTCCAGCCCGACCAGGGCCACCAGCACCGTGAAGGCGACCAGCGTCGTCACGACGCGGCCTTCAGCAGCACCAGCTCGGAGCAGAAGCCGGGACCCATCGCCAGGAGCATGCCGTAGGAGCCGGGCGTCGGCGGACGCTCAGCCAGGGTCTTCTCGAGCACGTGGAGCACCGAGACCGACGAGAGGTTGCCGACGTCCGCCAGCGACTCCCACGTGAGGGCGACCGCGTCGCGGGGCACCTCGAGCGCCGCCTCCAGGGCCTCGATGACCTTGGGACCGCCCGGGTGGCACACCCACCACCCGATGTCGTCGCGGGTGAGGTCGTGGTCGGCGAGGAAGACGTCGACGTCGGCGCGCAGGTAGCGCTCGACCAGGCTCGGCACGGCCGCGTCCAGCACGATCCGCAGGCCGGTCGCGGCGACGTCGAAGCCCATCGTGCGCTCGCTGTCGGGGTAGAGCCGGCTGCGCGAGTCGAGCACGTGCACGGCGCCGTCCGGGCCACCTTGCTGGGCCTGACCCACCGCCACGACGGCCGCGGCACCGTCGCCGAACAGGCCGCTCGCGACGAGGTTGGGCACCGACACGTCGTCGCGCTGGAGCGTGAGAGAGCACAGCTCGGCGGCCACGAGGACCGCGGTCTGGCCGGGGCGCCCCAGCAGGTAGTCGTGGACGCGCGCGATGCCCGCCGCCCCCGCGACGCAGCCGAGACCGACGAGCGGGACGCGTCGCACGTCCTCGCGCAGGCCCACCACCCCGGCGATGCGGGCGTCGAGCGACGGCACGGCCAGACCGGTGACCGTGGCGGTGACGATGAGGTCGACGTCCGACGGCGTCATGTCGGCGGCCTTCAGCGCGTCGACCAGCGCGCGCGAGCCGAGCTCGACGGCGTGCTCGATGAACAGGTCGTTGGTCTGCCCGAAGTCGCGCAGGTCGGCGTAGTCCTCGAGCGGCAGCACGGTGTGGCGGCGCTCGACGCCGGCGTTGCGGTGGAACCGCCTCAGCAGGGCGTGGTCGACGCTGCGCTGGGAGATGACCTCGGAGAACGCCTCGGTGATCTCGTGCTGGGGGTGGGAGTGGGTCGGCAGCGCGCTGCGGACGGTGCGGATCTTCATGGTGTCTCCATCATGGGCGGATCGAGGGTGGCCGGGCCACGTCGGTGCCGCGGACCAGGCTGCGCGCCAGGCCCGTCGCGAGGCGGGTGTCGATGCGGCCGTCCCCCAGGCCGAGCTCGACGAGGGTGTCGAAGACCCGCTGGTCGCGGGCGGCCGCGCGGATGCCCGCGTCGACGACGGCAGGTGAGCGGGACAGCCGGGAGGCGGTCCAGGTGTGCTTGAGGTGCGTGCCGAGCACGCGTCGTACGCCGCGGCGGTGCAGGTCGCCGGCCGCCTCGGGGCGGCCCTCGGCCAGGCAGCGTGCCGCCGTGCGGCCGGCCGCGATGCCGGTGGCGACGGCGTAGTAGATGCCCTCGCCGGTCAGCGGGTTGACCAGCCCGGCGGCGTCGCCGACCAGCAGCACCCGGCCCGACGGCTGGTGCCAGCGCCAGCCGCTGAGCGGGAGGTGGTGGCCGAGCCAGCCGGTGCCGCCTGTCGCGGCGCCGGGGATGAGGGCCTCGAGCTGGTCGAGGAGGAGCTGCCGGCTCGGCGCCCCGCCCCGGCCGGGACCCGGCAGCAGCTCGCCGTAGCCCACGTTGGCGTAGCCGTCGCCGCGGTCGAAGGCCCAGGCGTACGACGGCTGGCTCCGCTCGCCGTAGCGGATCACCTGGCGACCGCGCAGCTCCGGCGGGGTGGGGGCGTAGCCGCGCAGCGCGATGGCGCGATCCTGGCGGCGCCGACCGAGCAGGGCGGCGCGCACGAGCGAGTGGGCGCCGTCGGCACCGACGACGACGTGCCCGGCGATCGTGCCCGACACCAGGGCCGGCGTGCCGGGCGGGCCGTCGCCGGTGACGGACGTCGCGCGGTGGCGGCGCAGGACTGCGCCCGCGGCGACGGCGCGCTCGACGAGGCGCGCGTCGAAGACCTGGCGCGGCACGACCCGCACGTCACGGCGCATGGTGCCCTCGACGCGGGCGTCGCCGCGGGCGAGCTCGAGGCGGCGCAGCGGCGCCCAGTCGTCGACCACGTCGCCGGCCCCCACCTCGGCGAGCGCGTCCAGCACGTGGGGAGCGATCCCGTCGCCGCACGACTTGTCACGGGGGAAGTCGCGCCGGTCGAGCAGGAGCACGCGCAGGGCCGGGTCCGCGGTGAGCGCGCCCAGCGCAGCGGCCGACCCGGCCGGACCGGCGCCGACGACCACGAGGTCCCACTGCTCCGGCGTCGTCACCGGACCGCCACCAGCACCGTCGCGTCGACCAGCGCGATCGCGACGGCCGCAACGAACGGCACGCGGCCGCGGGCGGCGACCACGAGGACGACCAGCACCGTGACGAGCACCGCGACGCCGACGGCAGTCGCGCCGGACGCGGACGACCCGACCAGCGCGACCGCCGAGGCGAGCGCCAGCACGACGCCGGCGACAGGCGCGATCCGGCGCGGCCCGAGCCGGTGCGGCAGGCCCCGCACGCCGGTGGCGAGGTCGTCGTCGACGTCGGGCAGCACGTTGACGAGGTGGGCACCGACGCCCAGCAGCGCGGCCCCCACCGGCCACCACCACGGCGGCAACGCTCCGTCGGCCAGGGCGACGAACACGGTGAGGCCGCCGAACGCGCCGGCGTAGGGCACCCACGACCACAGGGTCGACTTCAGGCCGAGGTTGTAGGCCCACCCGCAGGCCACGCAGCCCAGGTGCACGAGACCGGCGAGGAGGCCGACCGCGAGGGAGAGCACCACGGCGAGGAGCACCGCGAGGCCGCAGGCCACCTTCACGGCCCCCACCGGGGCGGCGTCCGCGGCCAGGGGCTTGTCGACCCGCGCGCTGGCGCGGTCGCGGTCCCGGTCGACGAGGTCGTTGCTCCACCCGATCGAGAGCTGTCCGGCGAGGACGGCCAGCACGACGTGCGTCGCGCGGCCGGGGGCCAGGCCCTGCGCCCCGGCCAGCAGCGCGGCCAGCACGGTCACCGCCACGGTCGGCCCGAGGTGCGCGGCGCCCAGGAGGTCACCCACCGCACCGCGCGCGACGGCACGCCGCGCCGCCAGTCCTGTGGTCATACCGATCCCTTCGTCCCGAGCGCACCTGCCGCGACGCTACCCCCGGGCTGGTACCCACCCACGGCCCGAGCCGCGTGCTGGTCCAGCCCCCCGCGGATTTCACCTCCGGCCTGCCCGCACCTGTGACAGGCTGCGCCCTGTGCCTCGAGACGGTCGGGCACACCCGCCTGCGGAGGACGTACTGGTGCACGACGACGCCCTGCAGGTCGAGATGCCGGTCCCCCGACATCGCGCGCCGATGGACGCCGAGACCGACCGCGTCGCGTGGCGTCTGGCGGTCGACGCAGCCGGGGTCGGCGCCTTCGTGTGGGACCTCGTCAGCGGCTCGCTGCGCTGGGACGGGCGCCTGCTCGAGCTCTTCGGCCTCGACGAGACCACCTTCGGGGGCACCATCGAGGCGTTCAACCGGTCCGTGCACCCTGACGACCTCGCTCGCGTGACCCACGCGCTCGAGCACGCGATCTCGACCTGCGGCGACTTCGAGGTCGAGTACCGGATGGTCCTCCCCGGCGGCGCCCTGCGCTGGATCGAGGCGCGCGGGCGGGCCCTCGCCGACCGGCCCGGAGGCCGGGCGGTGCGCATCGTCGGCGCCGCGCACGACACGACGACGGCCCGCGAGGGCGACGCGCGCATCGGCCGCGTGCTGGAGTCGATGTCGTCGGCCTTCTTCCAGCTCGACGACGAGTGGCGCTTCACCTACGTCAACTCCGAGGCCGAGCGGCTGCTCGGGCAGGTGCGTGCCCGACTGTTCGGGCAGAGCATCTGGGACGCCTTCCCCGCAGCCGTGGGCAGCACCTTCGAGACGCACTACCGCGAGGCCGCGTCCACCGGGAGGCCGGTGTCGTTCGAGGCGCACTACCCCGCGCCCCTCGACGCGTGGTACGAGGTCCGCGCCTGGCCCTCCCCCGAGGGCCTGGCGGTCTACTTCGTCGACATCACGGCCCGCCGGGCCGCCCAGGACGCCCTGGACCGCTCGGCGCACCGCCTGGCGTTGCTCGCCCGGGTCTCCGAGGTGCTCACCGACACGCTCGACCCCGCCGAAGGGGTCAGCCGGCTCGCGACCCTCCTGGTCCCCGAGCTCGGCGACTGGTGCCTGGTCACCCTGGCGGAGGACCCGCAGGCCTCGAGCTGGCGCCGCGGGCTGCGCGACGTCGCGTGGGCGCACGCCGACGAGGCGATGTCCGAGGTGCTCCACGACTACGCCACGCACCGCCTCGGTGCCATGACGGACACCTCCTACCTGGCCCGCGCCGTCGGCGAGATGACCTCGGTCCGCGTGGAGTCCGGCGCGACGGAGAAGGTCGCCGCGGTGCTGGAGCCGGGCATCGCGCGCGACCGGCTGCACGACCTCGCCCCGGTCTCCGCGATGGCCGTCCCGCTGCGAGCGCGGGGGCGCATCGTCGGGGTCGTCAGCATCTTCAGCGCCGACGGCCGACGGCCCTTCTCCGACGCCGACCAGTCGCTGCTCGAGGACATCGGGGCCCGGGCGGCGCTCGCCCTCGACAACGCCCGCCTCTACGCCGCCCAGCGCGACGTGTCCGAGGCCCTGCAGCGCAGCATGCTGACCGCCCCGCCCCCCTCGGAGCACCTCGAGATCGTCACCCGCTACTCCCCCGCGGGCGACGCCGCCCGCGTCGGCGGCGACTGGTACGACGCGTTCCTCCAGGAGGGTCGCGGGCCCGGCGGGCACGACATGGTGGTCGTCGTGGGTGACGTGGTCGGCCACGACGTGGAGGCGGCGGCCGCGATGGGGCAGGTGCGCGGGCTGCTGCGCGGACTCGCGGTGCACAGCGGATACGCGCCGGGGGCGATCCTGTCGGGCGTGGACGCGGTGATGGAGTCGCTGCAGCTCGAGACCACCGCCACCGCCGTGGTCGCGCGCATCGAGCGGCACCCGCGCCCGGGAGCCGGTGCCGGCGAGGAGGTGGTGCTGCGCTGGGCGCACGCCGGGCACCCACCCGCGCTGCTGCTGCGCCCCGACGGCACCGTTACCCGGCTCGCCGACGTCGAGGACAACGACCTGCTGCTCGGCCTGGACCCGCACACGCCCCGCGCCGAACGCGTCGCGTTCCTCGAGCCCGGATCCGTGCTGCTGCTCTACACCGACGGTCTCGTCGAGCGGCGCGACCGCGACGTCGACGACGGCGTCGAGGCCCTCGCCGGGCTGTTGCACGACCTGGCACCCGGGACGCCGGACCTGCACGACCTCTCCGACCGGCTCGTCGAGGGCATGACCGGCCAGCGGCCCGAGGACGACGTCGCCCTCCTCCTCGTCCGCCTCAGCTGAGCGCGGCGAGCTCGTACGCCGTTCAGCCGGCGTGGGCGGCTCCCTCAGGTCCCGCGAGCAGCTGTGCGCGCAGCGCGACCAGCTCGGACACGGCGGCCAGGAAGCGCGTCGTGCTCTCGCCCACGTGCAGTTCGTCGAAGTAGTGGTGCCGCATCGCCATCCGGGCCAGCTGGTGCTCGTCGCGCTCCAGGCGCAGCCGAAGCAGGTCAGTGAGCCCGCCGATGCCCGTGTGGTCGACGACGTCGGCGCAGCGGCTGATCGGGATCTGCTCGCGCAGGGCGTCGAGGTCGCCGTGGCGGTCGGTGAGGAAGACCGGCCGGTCGGTGTGGAGGTAGAGCCAGTCGAGACCGACCGACGAGACGTCGGTGATGATCGCATCGCAGGCGGGCATGACGGCGAGGATGTCGCCCTCGAGGACGGCCACGTGACCGGCCCCGGGGTCGGCCTGCGCAGCCTCCTCCAGCAGCCGGAGGACGTCCTGGTGCCCGGCCGACACCACCGGCGTACGACTGGTGGTGACCTTGGGGTGCGGCTTGTAGACGAGACGGACGTCGGGCAGGGCGAGCACGGCCTCGACGATCGACGCGCCGAGCGTGTCCACGGAGGTGTAGTCGTTGTAGTCGGCGTCGCCCTCCCAGGTCGGCGCGTAGA
This sequence comes from Nocardioides sp. Soil774, assembly GCF_001428125.1. Lineage (GTDB taxonomy): Bacteria > Actinomycetota > Actinomycetes > Propionibacteriales > Nocardioidaceae > Nocardioides. Next base: position 73,836 of record NZ_LMSM01000012.1, read on the forward strand.
GCACCGTGCGCCGCGGGCTGGGCTCGACGAGGGGCGTGCGGCTCAGGTCGAGCTGCGGGCGGCCGACGCGCACCAGCCGCCTCGCGTCGAACTCCAGCAGGCCGGTGACGTAGCGCTGGACGGCAGCCTCGCCCGCCACGAAGACCCGGTCGTAGGCCTTGGCGTTGTTGCTCGCCATCGACTGCTTGTCGCTCTCGCCGTGGTTGACGTGCACGTGCAGGCGCCGGCCGTCGAGCAGGGAGTCGAAGTTCTGCGGTGAGTTGTTGCAGTAGAGCACGACCTGGGGGTCGAGCCCGGCGTAGAGCTCGGTGAGCGCCGGCAGGGTCTCGGCGACGTGCACGGGCAGGTGGGTGCGTGCGGCCACCACCGGTGCCGGGGTGGGGTCGCGCAGCACGATGCAGACCGGGTGGACCTCGTCGAGGACGTGGAGGACCTCCAGCCACTGCACGAGCTGGTAGGTCCTGCTGGGGTCGCCCGCGAAGTAGGCGGCGACGGCGGGCGTGTTCACCACCGAAGTCTAGTGCGACTCAGCCGTCGCGCAGCGAGTGGTGACGCAGCGGGTGGCGGGCCAGCGGCGCCTCGTAGGTGCGGCGCGACGGGTCGGCCGCCTCCAGGACCAGGCGCCACTCCGCCTCGGCGATCGTGGCGCGCACCGCGTCGACCGCGTCGGGGTTGACCGAGATCGACGTGATGCCCCGGCGCACCAGGTGCTCGGCGAAGGCCGGACGGTTCGAGGGCGCCTGCCCGCACAGCGAGGAGGTGATGCCTGAGGCGTGGCTCGCCGCGACGATGCGGTCGATGGCGTCGAGCACGGCCGGGTCGGCCTCGTCGAACACCTCCGCGCACACCTCGGAGTCGCGGTCGACGCCGAGCACGAGCTGGGTGAGGTCGTTGCTGCCGATCGACACGCCCTCGATGCCCATGCGGGCATAGGTGGGGATCCAGAACGCCACCGACGGCACCTCGGCCATCACCCACGTCGGCAGGCCGGCAGCCGTGGGGTGCTCTGCCACGACGTCCAGGCAGGCCTCGAGCTCCCACGCGGTGCGCACGAACGGCAGCATCAGGCGCAGGTGCGGCGCCTCGGCGCGCACCCGCCCCAGCACGTCGAGCTCGAGTCCGAACAGGTCGGGCTCGTGGACGTAGCGGTAGCAGCCCCGGTAGCCGATCATCGGGTTCTCCTCGCGGGGCTCGAACTCCTCACCGCCCTCGAGGTTGCGGAACTCGTTGGTGCGGAAGTCGATGCTGCGGTAGACGACCGGGCGCGGCGCGAACGCGCGGGTGATCACGAGCAGCGACTCGGTCATCGCGTCGACGAAGCGTTGCTGCTGGCCGCGCTGCAGGAGCAGCCGCGGGTGCACACCGTCCAGCGCGTCGGCCACCATGAGCTCCGCCCGCAGCAGGCCGACTCCGTCGACGGGCATCGCGGCCACCTCGGCGGCGTGCTCGGGCAGCGCGAGGTTGACGTAGAGGCGCGTCGCGGTCGGGGGCGGTGCCGCGACGACCCCGGCCGCGCCCGCCGCGGTGGCTCCGGACGGCGTACGGCTCCCGGCGGCGACCGCCGTGGTGTCCGCGCCCTCGAGCACCAGGCCCAGCGCGCCGTCGACGGTGACGACCTCCCCGTCGCGCAGGCGGGTCGTGGCGTCCCGGGTGCCGACCACGCAGGGCACGCCGACCTCGCGCGCGACGATCGCGGCGTGGCAGGTCATGCCGCCACCGTCGGTGACCAGGCCGGAGGCGCGGCGGATGGCCGACATCCAGTCGGGGCTGGTCATCGGGGCGACCAGCACCTCGCCGGGCAGCAGCAGGTCACGCTGGGACGGGTCTGTCAGCACCCGTACGACGCCCACCGCGCGCCCGCTCGACGCGGCCAGGCCCCGCACGAGCACGCGCTGCTCCCCCGCCGGCTCCTCCGCACCACCTGACCGCCGGCCCGCCAGCGTCGTGATGGGGCGGGACTGCACCAGCCAGGTGCGCCCACCCGCGATCGCCCACTCGACGTCCTGGGGAGCGCCGTAGTGGTCCTCGACGGCCAGGGCGAGCGTGGCGATCTCGAGCACCCGGTCGTCGTCGAGGATCCGCGCCCCGCCCTCCTCGGCCGACAGCTCGACCACCTCGTCGGCGCCGTCGGACCCCCGGACGACCTTGCGGTCCTGGTGTCCCAGCCGCACGCTCGCGATCCGCGGGCCGCTGCGCTGCACGACGTAGGTGTCGGGCTCGACCATGCCGCTGACGATGGCCTCGCCCTGGCCGAGCACCGCCTCGACGACCAGACGGTCGGCGCCGGGGTTGGTGGGGTCGGTGGTGAAGACGACGCCGGAGACCTCCGAGGCGACCATCACCTGCACGACCACCGCGATCGCGGGCTCGTCGGTGAGGTGGCCGTTGGCGCGGTAGGCCACGACCCGCTCGCCGTAGAGCGAGACCCAGCAGTCGCGCACGCGCTCGACCAGGGCGGCCGCGCCGACGACGTTGGTGAAGGTGGCGTTCATCCCGGCGAACGACGTGTCGCCGGCGTCCTCGGAGGTGCCCGACGAGCGCACCGCGACGCTGACCTCGTCGCCCAGGAGGAGGTAGGCCTCCACGAGGGCGCCCTCGACCTCCGGCGGGACGGCGCTCGCGCGGACCAGGTCCTGCGCGTGGGCCGCGGCGCCGGCCAACGCGACCGGGTCGCCGGGCGCGACGCCGGACATGAGGTCCACGAGCTGTCGGCGCGCACCGGACTCCTCGACAGCCGACAGGTAGGCCGAGCTCGTCACCACGAACCCACGCGGCACGGGGAAGCCGGCCCGGGTCAGCTCGCCCAGGTTGGCGCCCTTCCCCCCGGCGGCGTCGACGTCGGCGAGGGACAGGTCCTCGAACCAGCGGATGGTGTCCATCTGCGCTCCTGGCGGTCAGTGTGCGGGCACGTGCCCCGTGCCTCCCACGCTCGTCGCCGCGACGGGCGCGGCACAGGGCCGAAGGTCATCGGCGACCCGCGACCCGTCCCGCCCGGGACGTTCGACCCTGCCGGTCGGCGACACCTTGGGTGAGCGTGGTGCGGTGGACGACCGCGGGCTGACCGGCGAGGAGGCCGCACGGCGGCTGTCGCGCGACGGTCCCAACGTGCTGCCCGCCGCCACCCGCCCGAGGCCGTGGCTCGAGCTGGCACGCCAGCTCACGCACCTGCTGGCCCTGTTGCTCTGGGTGGCGGCCGGGCTGGCGCTGCTCGCCAGGATGCCGTCGCTGGCGGCCGCGATCGTGGTCATCGTGGTGCTGAACGGAGTGTTCGCGTTCTGGCAGGAGCACCGGGCGGACCGCTCCACCGAGCGCCTCAAGGACCTGCTGCCGGCAGGCACCCGGGTGGTCCGTGACGGAGCGGCCGTCGTCGTCGACGTCGCGGACCTGGTCGTCGGCGACCTCGTGGTCCTGCGGGCCGGTGACCGGATCGGGGCGGACGCCCGGCTCGTCGACGCGCACCACCTCACGCAGGACGAGTCGATGGTCACGGGCGAGAGCCGGGCGGTGCCGCACGAGGCCGGCGACCTGCTGGCAGCCGGGACGTTCGTCATCAGCGGCGAGGGCAGGGCCGTCGTGGAGGCGACCGGCGCCCGGACCAGCCTCGCCGGCATCTCCCGGCTGGCCGAGTCCGCGACCCGGCCGCGGAGCCCGCTCACCGCCCAGCTCGACCGGGTGGTGCGCATCGTCGCCGTGATCGCGGCCCTCACCGGCGTGGGGCTGGGAGGGATCGCGCTGGCCCTGGGCTTCGACCTCACCCAGGCGTTCCTGTTCGGGGTCGGCGTGTCGGTCGCCCTCGTGCCCGAGGGGCTGCTCCCCACCGTGACCCTCTCGCTCGCACGCGGGGCGCAGACGATGGCCGACCAGCACGCGTTGGTCCGGCGGCTCGACGCGGTGGAGACCCTCGGGTCGACCACCTTCATCTGCACCGACAAGACCGGGACGCTCACCCAGAACCGCATGAACGCCGTCGACGTGGTGACGACGGCGGGCACGGTGGTGGTCGAGGGTGACGGCTACGAGCCCGTGGCGCGCCTGAGCGGCGACGACCGGGCGCTGGCCCTGGTCGCGGCGATCGCCCGCGCCGCCACCGCGTGCGTCGCCGGCCGCGTGGTGGACCGCGACGGTCGATGGCGCGCGGACGGTGACCCGATGGAGGCCGCGCTGCACTGCCTGTCGCTCAGGTCGGGCCTCGACCCGGGTGCGGGCGACCCGGCTCGCCGCCACCCCTACGACAGCGAGCGGATGATGAGCTCGGCGGTGCTCGGCGACGAGCTCGCGGTCCTGGGGGCGCCGGAGTCGGTGTTCGGCGTCTGCACGTCGGTCCCCGAGACCGTGTCCGCGGAGCTCACCCGGCTCACCGGCGTGGGTCGCCGGGTCCTCGCCGTCGCCCAGAGTCGGTGCACCGATGAGGCCGACGAGGTGCCGCACGACCTCGAGCTGCTCGGCCTCGTGGGGCTCGAGGACCCACCTCGTGTCGACGTCGGCCAGGCCCTGCAGGCCTGCCGCGACGCGGGCATCCGGGTGGCGATGGTCACCGGGGACCACCCCGCGACCGCAGCCGCGATCGCCCGCGAGGTGGGGCTGCTGCGCGACGGCGGCGCGGTCGTCGACGGCAGCCGGCTCCCGGAGGACGACGCCGAGCTCGCCGAGCTCCTCGACACCGCCGGCGGTGCGGTGGTCGCCCGGGTCACGCCCGCGGGCAAGCTGCGCATCGCCTCCGCGCTGCGCGGACGCGGACACGTGGTCGCCATGACCGGTGATGGTGTCAACGACGCCCCGGCGCTGCGCGAGGCCGACGTCGGTGTCGCGATGGGCGCGAGCGGCAGCGACGTGGCGCGCGAGAGCGCGGACCTGATCCTGCTGGACGACCACTTCGGGACGATCGTCCGTGCGATCGAGCTCGGGCGGGCGACCTTCGCCAACGTCAGGCGGTTCCTCACCTACCACCTCACCGACAACGTGGCCGAGCTGAGTCCCTTCGCGCTGTGGGCCATCAGCGGCGGGCACTTCCCCCTCGCGATCACGGTGCTCCAGGTGCTGGCCCTGGACATCGGGACCGACATGCTCCCGGCGCTCGCGCTCGGAGCCGAGCCGCCGCGTCGCGGCATCATGACGGGCCGGGCGGCACGCACGATCGTGGACCGCGGCCTCCTGCTCCGCGCCTTCGCGGTGCTGGGACCGGTCGAGGCGGTCATGTCCATGGGCGCCTTCACGTGGGTCCTCGTGGACGCCGGCTGGTCCTGGGGGGAGACGCCGTCGGCGGGCCTGCTGGCCATCGCCTCGGGGACGGCCTTCGCCTCCATCGCCCTCGGCCAGATGGCCAACGCGTTCGCCTGCCGCAGCACGGCCACGCCGGTGTGGCGGAGGAATCCCGCCGGCAACCGCCTCGTGCTGGCGGCCGTGGCCTTCGAGATGCTGCTCCTCGCAGCCTTCCTCGGCATTCCCCCACTCGCCGACCTGCTGGGTGGGTCGTGGCCGACGCCCGTCGGCTGGCTGGCCGCGGCGGCGGGCCCGGCCGGCGTGGTGGCGGTCGACGGACTGGTCAAGACGGTGCGCGGCCGCGCCCGCCCGTCGGGACCAAGTGCCCCTGACGTCGGGTCGCGGGTCCCTGCCCGTACGCCGCCCGAGGCGGCACGGTGGACCACGACGGACGCGCCGGGAGGAGTGGGATGACCGCAGGCACGCAGGTGGCGACGAGCCCGCACCACGACGTACGCACCTGCCTGGTCGCGGTCGACGGCACCGACGCCAGCGTGGACGCGCTGGTGTGGGGCCTGAGGCATGCGGCCGCGCACCACATGGACGTGGAGGTGCTGACCGTGTGGCCGCCCCAGCACGCGCCCCTGGTCCACGAGGTGCCGGGACACTTCTGCGCGCCGCGCTGGAGCGCCCGGGCCGCGCAGGCCGAGGCCGTGCGCCGTGCCGTCGACTCCGTGCCCGACGCCCCGCGCGTCGCGACCACCCTGGAGAACGCCGACGCCGCGGCTGCGATCGTGCGCGCATCGGCCCACCACGACCTCGTGGTCCTCGGCGCCGGCGCGCCGGGTGGGCGCCGCCGCCTCATCGACCGGGTGCTCGCCGACGCGGCGTGCGACGTGGTCGTGGTGGACCCGGACGCAGGTCCGGACATGGAAAGAGGCCCTCGCAAGGGCCTCTGACCGGTCGGGGTGGTGGGCGATACTGGGTTCGAACCAGTGACCTCTTCGGTGTGAACGAAGCGCGCTACCACTGCGCCAATCGCCCGCGACGCCAGAACGTTATCCCATGGACCGAGCCGTCCTGCAATCGGGTCAGTCCTTGCTGCTGAGCTCGTCGACCCTCTCCTTGAGGGCGCGGACCTCCTCGTCGTTGCCGTGGTAGCGCCGGTAGCTGTAGGCGATGAACCCGAGCGCGAAGATCGCCGACGCGACCTGGGTGATCCCGGTCCAGATGCCACCGGGCAGCCACAGCAGGTCGGGCAACGGCCACCACGACGGCTGCTCCGGGCCGAGGATCCACAGCACGCCGCACGCGGCCAGCACGAGGGCGGCCAGGACGGACAGGAGGATCTTGGGCCAGCTCTCCACTCCCTGGGCCGCCCCGAGCAGCGCCTTCATCTTCACCGGCTCGACGCGCTTGTCGGCCCACTCGTACTGCTGGCTCAGCAGGTAGAGGCCGGCGAACACCCCGAGCAGGCCGGGGCCCGGCAGCGGGATGGCGGCGATGCCGAGGAGGAGGAGTCCCCAACCGGCCACCTCGAGACCGATGCGCTTGGCTGCCGCTGTCATGGAAGCAACCTACCGGGCTCGTCCACACCTCTACACGCGAGCCAAATCGCATGTACCGTCAAGTTCGTCATGAGCCACAGTCAAGATCTGGTCTGGACCGGAGCGGGTCATATTTTGCCGTTTCGCATCACGCGCGGCGCCGGATGCCGTCTCATGAACAACGCAACCCGGGGGATCTCGTGCCGGGCCACCTTGAAGGAGCCACGATGAACACGTCCGGTAGCGGGCACATCCTGTCCGATGTCGCGTTGGACATCACCGTCGAGTGCAAGGACGACCGCGGCCTGCGCCACGAGATCGACACCGTCCTCGCCTATCGCAGCTCCGACCCGTTCGCGGTCGCGATGACCTTCATCACCTCCGACGGCGACCTGGTGTGGACCTTCGGCCGCGACCTGCTGATGCGCGGCACCGAGTGCCCGGTCGGCGAGGGCGACGTGCACATCTCCCCCGCCGTGGGCCTGGGCGGCCGCGCCATGGTCAGCATCGAGCTCAGCTCCCCCGACGGCCACCTGGTGCTCATGGCCCGGGCCGCCGACATCCACGACTTCATCTCCCGCAGCGTCGCCGTGGTGCCCGCCGGCACCGAGTCGGACTTCTTCGACGCCGACCTGCTCATCAGCCAGGTCCTGGCTTCCTGAGACCGGCCCCCTGGTCCCTCGCTCAGGCGTGGGAGTGCTGGGCGGTCCAGCTCGCGTGCAGCCCTGAGTAGACGCTGCCGGCCTGGGTGACCAGCTCGGCGTGCGGGCCGCGCTGCACGACCCGGCCCTTGTCGACCACGATCACCTCGTCGGCGCTCTCCGCCGTCGAGAGCCGGTGCGCGATCGTCACCGACGTGCGCGACTGCATGAGCCGCTCGAGCGCCCGGCCGATCTGCATCTCCAGGGCCGGGTCGACCGCGCTGGTGGCCTCGTCGAGGACCAGCAGGTCGGGGTCGGCGAGGTGCGCGCGCAGCAGCGCGACGAGCTGGCGCTCACCGGCCGAGAGCGACTCCCCGCGCTGGCCGACCGGCGTGTGCAGGCCGCGCGGCAGGCCGGAGAGCCAGTCGTCGATGCCGAGCTCGAGCGCCGAGGCGCGGATCTCGTCCTCGCTGGCCCCGAGCCGGCCGTAGCGCACGTTGGCGGCGATGGTGTCGTCGAAGAGGAAGCCCTCCTGCGGCACCAGCACGACGCTGCGGCGCAGTGAGCGCGCGTCGATGCGGCGTACGTCGATGCCGTCGAGCAGCACCGACCCCTCGGTCGGGTCCATCAGGCGGGTGAGGAGCTTGGCGAAGGTCGACTTGCCCGAGCCGGTCTCCCCCACGATCGCGACGCGGGTGCCGGCCTCGATGGTGAGGTCGATGTCGCGCAGGACCGGCGGACCGGCGGGGTAGGCGAAGCCGACGTGGTCGAAACGCACGTCGATCGGGCCGCGCGGCAGCGTCTCGCCGTCGGCGCCCGGGTCGACGAGGTCGGCGGGGGTCTCCAGGATGCCGAGCACGCGGCGCCAGCTGGCGATGGCGTTCTGGGCGTCGGTGAGGATCTGGGTGCCCATCTGCACCGGGCCGACGAAGAGGGTGACGAGGAAGGCGAAGGCCAGCACGCGGCCGGGCGTCATGTCGGAGGTGAAGCCGAGCAGGATGCCGACGATGATCACGCCGGCGTTGGCCAGGCCCGCGGACAGGCCGCCGAGGGAGAACGAGGTGACGGTGTAGGTCTGGGCGTGGGTGTAGGCGTCCTGCCAGTCCTGGATCGCGGTGTCGATCCGGCGCTGCGTGCGGTCCTCGACGCCGTAGGTGCGGACCACGGCCGCGCCGACGACGGGCTCGGAGATGGCGCCGAGGAGGACGCCGACCTGCTGGCGCACCACGGTGTAGGCGGCCGAGAGCTTCTTCTGGAACCAGCGGATCGAGAGGAACAGGGGCGCGAAGCACAGCCAGACGACCGCGGCGAGCTCCCAGCTGTAGACGAGCATCAGCACGGTCGCGACCAGCATCTGGCCGATGCTCACGATGAAGATCAGGCCGCCGAAGACCAGGAACTGGCTGACCTGGTCGACGTCGGAGGTGACGCGCGAGACGAGGGCACCGCGACGCTCGGTGTTCTGGGTGAGCAGGGGAAGGTCGTGCACGTGGCGGAAGGCCTTGGTGCGCAGCGTGGCCAGGCCGTGCTCGGAGGTGGTGAAGAGCCGGCTCGTCATCGCGTAGGACGCGACGCTGGTGACGACGATGGCGAAGGCGGCGAGCACGCCCATCCAGGCGACGTAGTCGAAGCGCGGGCCGCCGGGGCCGTCGAGCCCCTTGTCGAGGGTCTGCTGCACCGCGATCGGCACGACGATCTGACCGCAGGAGGCGATGACCGCGAGGACCAGGGTCCAGCCGAGGCCCTCGCGCAGCTCGGGCGAGTACAACATGCCGAGGCGGATGGTGGCCAGGGCGCCGATCTCCTCGCCCGAGTCCATCTTGGTGCCCGAGGTGGGCTCCGACGTGGTCGCGCTCATTCCGGGGTCCCTACGGCGTTGTCGGACGGAGGAGCGAAGCGGAGGAGGACGAGAACGTCGTGGGGTGGGTTCATCGCGTCGTCCCCTCTGCGTCGACTCCGGTGGACGAGGCGAGCGGCGTGCCGTCGACCTCGTAGGCGTTGACGAGCTGTGCGTAGGCCGGGCTGCTCGCGAGCAGCTCGGCGTGGGTGCCGCGTCCCACGACCCGCCCCTCGTCGAGGTGGACGACCTCGTCGGCCAGCGAGATCGTGGCCTTGCGGTAGGCCACCACGACCAGCGAGGCCGCCGAACCGTCGACGTCGTCGCGCAGCGAGGCCAGGATGCGGGCCTCGACCTCGGGGTCGACCGCGGACGTGGCGTCGTCGAGGATGAGGAGCCGGGGCCGGCGCACCAGCGCGCGGGCCAGGGAGAGCCGCTGTCGCTGCCCGCCCGACAGCGAGGTGCCGCGCTCGCCGAGCAGCGAGTCGAGGCCGCCCGGGAGTGCGGCGACGAAGCCGTCGGCCTGCGCGGTGCGCAGCGCGGCCCACACCTCGTCGTCGGTCACGTCGGCGCCGAGGGTGACGTTGTCACGCACGGTGTCGTCGAACATGAAGGCGGTCTGCGGGACCAGCGACACACTCTCGGAGAGCTGGCCCTTGCGCAGCTCGGTGACGTCGCGACCGTCGACGCGGACCGTGCCGGAGTCGGGGTCGACCAGGCGCGTCATGAGGCTGGTGAGCGTGCTCTTGCCCGACGCGGTCGGCCCGACGAGCGCGACGGTGCGCCCGGGGCGTACGTCGAAATCCACCCCGCGCAGCAGCGGCGAGTCGGCGTCGTAGGAGTAGTGGAGGTCCTCGAGCTGGAGCAGCGCGCCCTGCTCGGTGCGTGGCAGCTCGGCGTCGCCCCACTCCATCGAGCCGCGCGCGTCGAGCACGGCCTTGGCCCGGCGGTAGCCCACGACGGACCGCGGGAACTCGCCCAGCAGCCAGCCGATGGCGCGGATCGGGAAGGAGACGATGGTGAGCAGGTAGGCGACGGTCACGACGTCGCCTGCCTCGGTCGCACCGCTCGTGACGCGGGCGACGCCGACGGCCAGCACGACCAGCACGCCCAGGCCGGGGAGGCTGGCCAGCGCCGGGTCGAAGACCGCGCGGATCCGGCCGGCGCGGATGTTGACGTCGCGCAGCTCGCGCGCCTTGGCGCCGAACCGGTCGGTCTCCTCGGTCTCGCGGCCGAGCGTCTTGACGACCATCGCCCCGTCGAAGGACTCGTGGGCGATCTCGCTGACCTCGGCGCGCAGGCCCTGGGCGCGGGTCATCAGCGGCGAGGAGTAGTGCTGGTAGAGCAGGTTGGCCGCGACGACCGCCGGGAAGACGAGCAGGCCGACGAAGGCCAGGACCGTGTCGGCGAGGAACATCTGCACGACGGCGATGGCCATCATCACGACCGTGCCGAGCGCCATCGGCAGCGGCATGATCGGCGACCACGCGGCCTCGACGTCGGAGTAGGCGTTGGACAGCAGCTGGCCGGTGGGGTGGCGCTGGTGCCACTCCATCGGCAGCGCGAGGTATTGCCGGGTGACGGCGCGACGGGTGTGCGACTGCATCCGGTAGTACATGATCCCGCCGCCGAGGCGCCGGGCGACGATGCCGGCCGCGCGCAGGATGGCGACGGCCATGAAGAGCGCGAAGACCCACACCAGCATGTCGGTGCCGATCTCGCCGTTGTCGAACGCCGGGATCAGCACGTGCTGGGTCGACCAGCCGAGCACCCACGCGTCGGCCACGGTGAGGACGCCGAACAGCACGGCGCCGAGCGTGGCGACGGTGAACACCTTGGGCTCACGGCGTACGCCGACCCACAGGACCCGGAAGCCGTCGAGTGTCGTGGTGCCCCTCAGCTCCGCGTCCTTGCCCACCGGTGTCGCCCGCCCCCTCGAAGTCTCGTGCCTGTCCCGAACCATCCGTGCCCATCGGTTGCCGAGCGCAACCAACGAGCCGGTTCAGGCTATTCCTCGACACCAACACCCGACTAATCGCGTCGGGCCGGGCGGCCGGCTCAGGCGCGGATGCGGGACAGGAAGCCGCGGGTGCGCTCGCGCTGCGGGTCGCCCAGCACCTGCTCGGGAGTGCCCTGCTCGTGGATCTCGCCGTCGTGGAGGAAGCAGACCTGGTCGGCCACCTCGCGGGCGAAGCCCATCTCGTGGGTGTTGAGCACCATCGTGACGCCCTCGTCCTTGAGCTCGCCGAGCAGGTCGAGGACCTCGCCCACGAGCTCGGGGTCGAGGGCGCTGGTGACCTCGTCGAGGAGCATCAGGCGGGGGTTGGCGACGAGCGCGCGGGCGATGGCCACCCGCTGCTGCTGGCCGCCGGAGAGGTCGTCGGGACGCGCGGTGGACTTGTCGGCGAGGCCGACCCGCTCGAGCATCGCCAGCCCGCGCGAGCGCGCCTCGTCGGCACCGACGTGGTGCACGAGCCGCAGCGCGAGGGTGACGTTGCCGATCACGTCGAGGTGCGGGAACAGGTTGTAGGCCTGGAAGACCAGCCCCATCCGCGAGCGCACCTCGTCGCCGTCGACGCGGGGGTCGGTGATGTCGCGGCCCTCGAAGGTGATGACGCCGTCGTCGACGACCTCGATCAGGTTGACGCAGCGCAGCAGGGTCGACTTGCCCGAGCCCGACGCGCCGATGAGCACGACGCACTGGCCGGGCTCGACGGTGAGGTCGACGTCGCGCAGGACGACGTTGTCGCCGAACGACTTGCGCACGCCCTCGAGACGCAGGAGCTCAGAGTTCTCGGGGTCCCCGCGGCGTTGTTCGGGGGAGCGCAGCGGAGGAGAAGAACGTCGTGGGGTGAGCCTCATAGATGTCCTCCGGCTCCGTGGTAGCCCTTCCTCCGGGCGTAGCGGTCGGTCAGGCGCGCCATCGGGATGGTGAGGCAGCAGAAGAGCACCCCGGCCACGACGTAGGGCGTGTAGTTGAAGTCGAGCGACGTCTCGATCTGCGCCCTGCGGATCGCGTCGTAGACACCGAGGACCGCGATCAGGCCGGAGTCCTTCTGGAGCGAGACGAGGTCGTTCATCAGGGCCGGGATCACCCGCCGCCACGCCTGCGGCAGCACGACGTGGCGCAACGTCTGGCCGTAGGACAGGCCGAGCGAGCGACCGGCGAGCCGCTGGCTGGGGTGCACCGACTCGATGCCGGCGCGGAAGACCTCCGCGACGTAGGCGGAGTAGGACAGCACGAGTGCCGCGCCGCCCCAGAACAGTGGTGAGGTCGGCAACCCCTGCAGACGCAGCGCCGGGCCGCCGAAGCCGAGCAGGAAGATCACCAGCAGCAGCGGCAGGCCGCGGAACACGTCGACGTACGCCGTCCCGAGCAGGCGCAGTGGGAACGCCACCGGGCCGCGCAGCGTCCGCACGACCGCGACGGTGAGGCTGAGCACGAGGATCAGCACCCAGCAGATGGCCATCACGCGGATGTTGAGCCAGAGCCCGTCGAGCACCGCCGGGAACGACGAGACCGCCTTGTCCCAGTCGAAGTAGGTCTCGCGCACGCGCTGCCAGCCCGGCGAGCTGACGACGGCGCCCCCGACCGCGCCGAGCAGCAGTACCGTGCTGACCGCCGCGACCACCGCGCTGCGCAGCGTGCGGCGACGTCGCCACTCGTCACGCTCGCGCTGGACCTGCGAGGGACGCCAGTCCGCCGCCGGGTCGGCGACAGGATCGACCATCAGGAGAGCTCGGGCGCGCCCTGCTGGGCCAGCCACTCCTGGCTGATCTGGTCGAGGATGCCGTCCTCGCGCAGCGCGTCGACCGCGTCGGACACGCAGTCGGTCAGCGGGCTGCCCTTGTCGAGCACGGCGCCGAACTGCTCGGGCTCGCCCTCGGGGAGCGGCAGCTGGCCGACGATCGTGCCGTCGTCGAGCTGAACCGCGGTCATGAAGTAGGCGGTGGGCAGGTCGACGACGATGCCGTCGATCTGGCCGTTGTTGAGCGCCTGCACGGCCTGGTCGTTGGTGTCGAAGACGGCCGGGTCCTCGGACGGCTGGATCTGGTCGGTGATCGCGGTGTAGCTGGTGGTGCCGACCTGCGCGCCGAGCTTGGCGTCGGCGAGGTCGGCGATGCTCGTGGCGCCGTCGATCGCGCTGCCCTTGTTGGTGATGACGGTCTGCACGACGTCGTAGTAGCCGGAGGAGAAGTCGACGGCCTTGCGACGGGCCTCGGTGATCGAGACCTGGTTGACGTCGAAGTCGAAGTCCTTCGGGCCCGGCTGGACGACCTTGTTGAAGGGGACCGTCACCCAGGTGACCTGCTCGGCGGTGTAGCCGAGCTGCTCGGCGATCGCGTAGGCGACCGCGGACTCGTAGCCCTTGCCGTTGGTGGGGTCGTTGTCGACGAACCACGGCTCGTAGGCCGGGTCGTCGGTGGCGATGGTCAGCGTGCCGCCGGTGACGGTGTCCATCGCGTCGGGGGTGCACTCGTCGGCGGCAGGCGCCTCGGACGTCGAAGCGTCGGAGCCGGAGCCGGAGCCGGTGTCGGCCTCGTCGGTCGGCGCGCACGCGGTGAGGGCCAGGGTGGTGGTCGCGAGGGCCGCGAGGGCGAGGTGCCGCAGCGAGCGCGGCCGGACGGTCGTCAGCATGGGGGCGATCCTACGGCGCGTGCCCGGCCCAGCGGACCGGGTGGCCGGCGCTGGACAGACCAGCCTTGACGTCGGAGATCCGCAGGGTGCCGAAGTGGAACACCGTCGCGGCCAGCACCGCGTCGGCGCCCGCGTCGACCGCCGGCGCGAAGTGCTCGACCGCGCCCGCTCCCCCGCTGGCGATGACCGGGACGCTCACCTCGCGGCGTACGGACCGGATGAGCTCGAGGTCGAAGCCCGCCGTCGTGCCGTCGGCATCCATCGCGTTGAGCAGGATCTCGCCGGCGCCGAGCTCGGCGGCACGCACTGCCCACCCGATCGCGTCGAGGCCGGCGCTCTTCCGGCCGCCGTGGGTGGTGACCTCGAAGCCGCTCTCCGTCCCCTCTGCCCTGCGGGCGTCGACGCTCAGCACGAGCACCTGGCTGCCGAAGCGGTCCGCGATCTCGGCGACCAGCTCGGGACGGTGGATGGCCGCGGTGTTGACCGCGACCTTGTCGGCGCCGGCGCGCAGCAACCGGTCGACGTCGGCCACGCTGCTCACCCCGCCGCCGACGGTGAGCGGGATGAAGACCTCCTCGGCACACCGGCTGACCACCTCCATGGTGGTGGCACGGCCCTCGTGGGAGGCGGAGATGTCGAGGAAGGTCAGCTCGTCGGCGCCCTCGGCGTCGTAGAGCCGGGCCAGCTCGACGGGGTCGCCGGCGTCACGGAGCTCGGTGAAGTTGACGCCCTTGACGACGCGTCCGCCGTCGACGTCGAGGCAGGGGATGACGCGGATCGCGAGGCTCATGCCGAGGCCTCCCCGGCCCGGTGCGCGGCGAGCGCGACGTCGACGATGTCGGCGCGCGACGGCTGCGCCAGCACGTCGTCGAGCGGCATCCACTCGGCGTAGTCGGTCGAGCCGCCGACCTCGACGGTGCCGAGCTCGCCGCCGGTGATCGTCGCGTGGAACACCGCGCGCTGGGACCGGAACGGCTTCTGCTCGGGCCGGCGACGGGTGAAGAAGTGGTCGACGATGAAGTCGCCGACCTCGACGACGTAGCCGGTCTCCTCGTGCACCTCGCGCACGAGGCCCTCGCGCAGCGACTCCTCGAACTCGATGCCGCCACCCGGCAGCGACCACCCGGGCTCGAAGCGGCCCTCGCCGTTCCACCAGGTCAGCAGCACGCGGTCACGGTCGTCGACGATCCAGGCGTACGCCGCGATGCGGGTGTCGTACTCGGTGAAGTGCAGCCCCACGGCTGTCACCGTCCCCGGGTCAGCTCGAGCGCGTCCTCGAGGCTGAAGCGGCCCTCGTAGAGCGCGGTCCCGGCGATGGCCCCCTCGACCCCCTCGCCGACGAGCGTCATGAGCGCGCGGATGTCGTCGAGGGTGGTCACTCCCCCGCTGGCCACGACCGGCTTGTCGGTCGCCGCGCACACGTCGCGCAGGAGCTGGAGGTTGGGGCCCTGGAGCATGCCGTCCTTGTTGACGTCGGTGACGACGTAGCGCGCGCAGCCCTCGGAGTCGAGGCGGGCGAGGGTCTCGTAGAGGTCGCCGCCCTCGCGCGTCCAGCCGCGGGCCGCGAGGGTCGTGCCCCGCACGTCCAGGCCGACGGCCACGCGGTCGCCGTACTGAGCGATGGCGCGCGCGCACCACTCCGGCTGCTCCAGCGCGGCGGTGCCGATGTTGACCCGGCGACAGCCCGTGGCCATCGCTGCCTCGAGCGACTCGTCGTCGCGGATGCCGCCGCTCATCTCGACCTGGATGTCGAGGGCGCCGACGATGCGGGCCTGCAGCTCGCGGTTGTGCCCGTGCCCGAAGGCGGCGTCGAGGTCGACGAGGTGGATCCACTCGGCGCCGGCCTCCTGCCAGCGCAGTGCCGCCTCGACCGGGTCGCCGAAGCGCTTCTCCGACCCGTCCACGCCCTGCACCAGCTGGACGGCCTGGCCGCCCTTGATGTCGACGGCGGGCAGGAGCTCGAGGTAGGGCTGCTCGGGGGTGCTGGGCATGGGTCGATCCTAGGAGCGTGCCCGTGGGGGCCGCCCGGGTGGGCGCGGCGGCGAGACGGCCGACGGACGCAGAAGACCCCCCACGCAGGGCGTGGGGGGTCTTGTTGCTGGACGGATCAGGCGGGAGCCGTGGTCGGGGTCTCCGTCGGGGTCTCCGTGGGGGTCTCCGTCGGCGTCTCCGTGGGCACGGCGGCCTCGCACGTGGCGAGACGCTCCTGGGCCTTGGCCAGGCGCTGCTGCTGCGCGCGCTTGGTCACCTTGGTCTCGTCACGGTCCTGCTTGGCGTCGGCCAGCGCCTTGCGGGCAGCGGCCTTCGCGCGGCCGGCCTCGGCCTGGGCGACGACCTTCTTGGCCTTCACGACACGGGTCTGCTGGCGGGCGAAGACGGCGGTGACGCGCTCGAGAGCGGCCTCGGCCTTGTCCACCTTGGCCTGCTGGTCGGCGCACGGCACGGGCGCGGGCGCCTCGTCCGCGTTGGCCGTGGGGACGAACATCGCTCCACCGGCGACGAGCGCGGCAGTGGCGGCGAGGCCGCCGAGGCGGGTCGAGACAGACATCCAGAACTCCTTCTCGTGTCGGCGCGGCTCTTCTCCGCCGCGCCTCTCACCCCCTTCAGCGCCGAGGAGGTCCCAACTGTTACGCAGATGTTGACGAGCCGTGGACGTGGTCGCGCACACAAACCCGGTGCGCCGCCGCGGCTCCCCCCTGTTCAATGTCGCGCGTGACGATAGCCCTGCAGCAGCCCAGCCCCGACGACATGGACGAGGTGCTCGACATCCTCAGGGGATGGCAGCAGGACGAGGCGCACGTGCTGCTTCATCCAGGGGACCTGGGTTGGTTCTGGCGGCTGGGTGGCGCTGCAGCAGCCAGTGCGACCCGAACGTGGCGTCGTGACGAGCGTGTCGTGGCCATCGGGTTGCTGGACGAGCCCTTCTGGCTGCGGGTTGCGATCGCACCTGACCTGCGACAGGACGAGCCGCTGGCGCGGCAGATCGCCGTCGACGTCTCGGACCCGGACAGGGGCGTCCTGCCGATGGAGAACGTCTGGTTCGACGTGCCCCGCGGCGCGTTGCTCCGCGACCTGATGCTGTCCTCGGGATGGGAGGCGACCGAGGCCTGGACGCCCCTCAGCCGCGACCTCACCGACCCCGTCGAGGAGCCGGGTGTCCGGGTCGAGACCGGGACGCCGGCTCGTATGGCCGAGCGCATCGCCGTGCAGCGTGCGTCGTTCGAGGGCTCGACGTTCACCAACGAACGTTGGCACGCGATGACGGGTGGACCGGCGTACGCAGATGCGCGATGCCTGCTTGCCTACGACGAAGATGGCGCTGCGGTCGCCACCGTGACGGTGTGGTCGGCCGGACCCGGACGCCCGGGACTGTTGGAGCCGATGGGCGTGCACCACGAGCACCGAGGCCGCGGCTACGGCCGGGCCATCAGCCTGGCGGCAGCCGCTGCCCTGCGGGAGATGGGCTCGTCGTCCGCGATCGTGTGCACCCCCTCCTCCTACGAAGGGGCGATCGCGACCTACGAGGCTGCGGGTTTCCGGAGACTGCCGCAACGGTGGGACCTGCACCGCGAAGTGACCCCGGACCCGGCCTGAACGGAGCCCGAACAAGGGTCACCGCCCGCTACGGCGTTCCCTCCACCAGCGCAACGCCACCCCGTGCAGCACCAGGTTGAGCATCGCTCCACCGGCGGCTACCGCGACGAAGACGGCGGAGCCAACGCTCACGCGGTCCGACAGGAGAAGGGGAAGACTCCACGGCACACCCATGACGCTGAGGGCCAGCACCCCCAGAGCCAACCCGAGGTTGGCATCAGGCGTGCTGTCGAGGATGCTGAGGCCGATGTACGCCACGATGAGGGCCAGCACAGGCGCATGGGTCAACCACGACAGGTACCGGGTGATCCGCCGCGTGTTCACGAGCGTGCAGCTCGTTGCGTCTCAGTGATGTGACCCATGTGTGGAGTGTGGGCCACACGCCGGAGGTGTCGCCTGAGTAGCGGAGCCCACCTGTCCACCCCCAGCGGTACAAGTGGTCTCGTAGGTGTCAGCGATGACACCTGCACATCGGACGATCGGGACGCCTGGGCGTCGATGCCCTGCGGGTCCCGGACGCGCCTGTTGCCCCGCCACCTGTCGGTGGCAGGGTGTGGGGCGGGGTCATGGTCGACGCTGGCGCGGAATCCGGGGTGGGCCGGCTTCAGGGGGGTCGAGGGCGATCGTCCCGTGCCGGTCGCGGCGGTAGCGGTGCCCGTGCGGGCTGGTCCACTCGAAGATCCCGGGCGCGATCACGTCGTAGCGCCAGGCGGAGTGGGTCTTGAGGCGGTGGTGGGAGCGGCAGAGGGCAGCGACGTTCGAGGTCGTCGTCGGGCCGGGCTGTTCGCGTCCCTCTGCGTCAGCGTCGTGGTCGAACTCGACGACGTGGTCGATGTCGCAGGCCCGCGCGTTGCGCCCGCACCAGGGGAACACGCACGTGCGGTCCCGGAGAACGACTTGCTCACGGATCCGGTCGGGGACCTCGTACGCCGGGGTGGACAACGCGGAGTCCAGGTCGATGACCGGCTTGATCGTGATCTTCGTGCGCGATTCGCCGCACCACGACCTCAGCTGGTCGAGGAGGAGAAGTCGCTGGCGCTCCTCGAGACGGCCCGTGGACCCGAACACGGTCGAGCCGTCGGGTGCAGGAGTTGCGTCGAAGTGGGCGTGGAGCACGACCTCCCGTGCCACCGGGAGGCCGTACCCGTCGCTGCTCGGGTCGGCGCTGCCCTGGCTGAACAGGTCGAGCGCGGTCTGCGTCCGAGCGAGCTCGCCCAGTGCCTGCGCCCGCCGGGCGTCGAGCGAGTCGGTGGACCCGAGGGCCCTCTGCGCAGCCGCGCCGTGGGCGACGGCGTTCTCCAGGTCGATCGCGTCGGCGAGCCCGAGCTCGGCCTCGATCCGGACGGTGCCGGCGAAGTGCACGTCCTCGTCGTGGATGGTCACGTGGCGGGGGTCGACGAACAGGTAGCCGTCCTCCGGATCGGAGGTGGGGTCGGCGGCGGCGAGGTCGAACCGCTTGATCGTCTCCGCCACCAGGCGGTCGAGCTGCGCGGTGCCGATCTTCCCAGCCACGGCGGCGACCTGCGCGTCGACGAAACGGGCCGCGTCAGGGGTGAGCGCAGGTGACGAGTGGATGGTGGTATCCGCGACCAACCGGGCGCGCCAGGCCGGAACCCGCCCCGACTGGACCTGTGCCCACAACCGCGGCAGGCGGTGGCGCAGCTCGAGCGCGTGCCCGATGAGCTTCTTCGCCGCGGTGGTCGAGATGCCGAGGACGGTGCCGAGCTCGGCGATGCAGAACTCCGCGACCAGCGGGCAGCCGTCGCCGGCGATGGGCTCCTCGTGCTCGCTGCCGGGCACGGTGAACGCGGCCGCGGAGTGGATCGACTCGGGCGGGTGCAGGTCGGCCCAGCGGGCGGCGAGGTCGAGCTGATCAGCCGCCGCACGGTCCTCAGCGTCCTTTCGCGAACGGATCAACGCGAGCAGGCCGGCCGGGCTGAGGGCGTCTGCCTCAGCCTGTGCGAGTCCTGCCAGCGTGCCGATCATGCGTTTGATTCTAGTGACCGCCACCGACAGCGGACCTGCGCGGAGCGAACTGGGGACAAGCCGACCACGCCGGCGCGGAGGCCTCGAAGCTCAATGATGCTCGATCCCCGAGGGCGGTATGGCGGCCCGGAAGTGACCTTCCACCTGCTCGCGGGTGTACGGCGCCTCGGGCGGTGGAGCGGGCGCATCGAGGCCGAACAGCTCGCGGAATGCCTGACGGTCGTTGACGAAGGGGACCGGGCGGTCGGGGACGGGTAGTTTCAGGAAGGCGCAGAGGGGATCCCAGCCCTGCGCGATGTCGTACTCGAGGAGCCGGCCGGGGGGCACGCCCGCCCGCACCTCGGCGTTGTGACGTTCGTACGCCGCCACGAGGTCGGTGGGCGTCTGGTCGGCGTAGGGGGCGCCGAAGGAGCGCTGGGTCAGGACGTGGCCGAACCGCGAGAGCTCGGCCAGCTCCGGCCCCACCTCGGCCCGGTCGAGGACCGGCTGCAGCATCAGCTGGTGGATCGTGTCGGCGTAGGAGCTCCACCAGCTGCCTGCCGATCGCACGGTCAGGAGCACCTTGGCGTCGGGATAGAGGGTCATGAGCTCGCGCCACAAGGAGCAGCCGGGCCAGTCGACCGTTGCCCCATATCCATCGAGGACGTCGGGCAGTCCCGTCGTGTCGCCCGTGGCCGCAGCCAGCCAGGCGGGGTGGTGGTCGAGGTGCGCCAGAGCCGTCGACGTGACGGGTCATGCCACCACGCCTGCGATGCTGGGTCCGTGACCCGACGCCGACCTCGCCCGAGAGCAACCCCATGATCGGCGATCGGTGGGGTGTCACGGACGACGAGGTGCAGCGGCACTACGGGTGCGACGCGTTCGTGCCCGAGCCGACACTCGAGGCCTGGCGCGGGGTGACGGTGCACGCGGGGCCTGAGGCGGTGTGGGCGCGGTTGCGGCAGGTGCGGATCGCGCCGTACTCCTACGACCTGATCGACAACCTCGGCCGTCGCTCGCCGCGCGAGCTGCGCGACGTGCCCGAGCCACGACCCGGTGACCCGTTCACCCGCGCGTTCGGGCTCGACCAGGGCCGGGTGCTCGCGGTCGACGCCGGCCGCGAGCTCACCGCGCGGATCATGGGTGCGCACATGTCGTACGTCGTCGCCCCGCAGGAGGCGACCACACGCCTGCTGCTCAAGGTCAGCGCCCGGACCAGCAGGGTGGTCGCACCCGTGCTGTCGGTGGGCGACCTCGTCATGGCGCGCAAGCAGCTGCTCACCCTGAAGGCACTCGCGGAGGCCGACGAGCGGGGCCGGTCGACGGTCTAGAGACCGAGGCTCCGCGCCACGGCGGTGACGGCCTCGGCCGACGCGGTGAGCGCCGCCCGCTCCTCGTCGCTCAGCGGCGTGGCCAGCACGCTCTCGACGCCGCTCCGCCCGACCCCCGACGGCATCGAGAGGCAGACATCGGAGATGCCGTGCACGTCGTCGAGCAGCGAGGTCACCGGCAGCACGCGGTGCTCGTCGTGCAGCACCGCCTCGAGGATCCGCGAGACGGCGAGCCCGATCGCGAGGCTTGTCGCGCCCTTGCCGGCGATGATCTCGTAGGCCGAGGACACCACCTGCTGGTGGATGCGGGCACGCGCCTCCTCGTCGAGGACGCGCGCGCCGTTGCCGGTCCAGTCCTTCACCGGGACGCCGCCGATGGTCGCGGTCGACCACAGCGGCACCTCGGAGTCGCCGTGCTCACCGGCGATGTAGGCGTGCACATTCTGCACGGCCACGCGGGTGTGCTCGGCGATCAGGAACCGCAGGCGCGAGGAGTCGAGCACGGTGCCCGAGCCGAAGACCCGGTGCGCCGGCAGGCCGGAGAACTTCTGGGCGGCGTAGGTGACCACGTCGACCGGGTTGGTCACGACCAGCAGGAGCGCGTCGGGCGCGAGCTGCACCAGCGACGGCACCAGGTCGCGGCACATCGCGACGTTGGCGGCGGCGAGGTCGAGCCGGGTCTGGCCGGGGTCCTGCTTGGCGCCCGCGGTGATCACCACGACGTCGGCACCGGCACAGACCTCGAGGTCGTCGCTGCCGGTGATGCCCGCCATCGGCGTGAACTGCAGACCGTGGTTGAGGTCCAGCACCTCGGCACGCACCTTGCCGGCGTTGAGGTCGAACAGCGCCAGCTCGCGGCACGTGCCGCGGATCTGGGCGGCGTACGCGATGGCGGTGCCGACCGCCCCTGCTCCGACGACTGCGACCTTGGACATGGACGACACCCTGCCACGTCAGCGCCAGGCGGGCGCCACCTCGCGTCGGTAGCGACGGGCCAGGAGCAGGGTCAGCAGGCTGACGACCGGACCGGGGACGTGGGAGCGCAGCGACGACCGCTCCCGCTCCCCCGCACCGTCCTGCATCCACGCCAGGGAGTTGGCGGCGTCGACGATGCTGGCAGGGCGGAGCTTCTTCGCCATCTCCTTCCACTCGGGGTCGTCCTCCAGCGCGGCGGCGATCGGCTCGAGGTCGCGCTCCTCGTGGACGAGGTGGCTCTCGACCACCTCCGAGCAGGCGGCCACGGCCTGCGCGGCGGTGGCGGCCTGTGCGGCCGACGGGGTCGCGACGACCGAGTCGATCGCCGAGGAGGCGGCGGCCAGCGCGTGCTTCATCGCTGCGTGCTCGGCCTCCATGTCGGCGAGCATGGCGTGGTCGTAGCCACGACGCTCGAGGAACGGCCAGATGTTGGCGTCCTCGGCCTCGTGGTGGTGGGTCAGCTCACGGACCAGGTTGCGCCACGCCCCGCGGACCTGCTCGGCCCGGGCGCGGTCACCGTCGGCCATCGTGCGCAGCGCCTGCTCGGTGCGCATGACGTCGCGGCGAACGGCGGAGTGGATGATCCGGTTCATGCTCAACGGCTCGGTCATGACCGGACGCTAGTCCTCACGCGCGCAGCGATGCGACCCAGTTCTTGAGTAGTTCTGCACCAGCATCACCGGACTTCTCCGGGTGGAACTGCGTCGCCGAGAGCGGTCCGTTCTCGACCGCGGCGACGAAGCGGTCGCCGCCGTGCTCGGCCCACGTCACCAGCGGTGCCGCCGTGCGGTCGTTGGTCACCAGCTCCCACGAGCGGGCGGCGTAGGAGTGCACGAAGTAGAAGCGCTCGTCCTCGATGCCGCTGAACAGGCGCGACCCGGCGGGAACCTCGACGGTGTTCCAGCCCATGTGCGGGACCACGTCGGCCTCGAGGCGGGTCACCAGTCCGGGCCACTCGTCGCAGCCGTCGGTCTCCACGCCGTGCTCGACGCCACCGGCGAAGAGCACCTGCATGCCCACGCAGATCCCGAGCACCGGGCGACCGCCGGCGAGGCGCCGCCCGATGATCCGCTCGCCCTTGATCGCGCGCAGCCCCGCCATGCAGGCGGCGTACGCCCCGACGCCGGGCACCACGAGCCCGTCGGCGGCCAGCGCGGTCTCGAAGTCACCGGTGAGGGTGACGGCGGCACCGGCCCGCTCGACGGCGCGGACGACCGAGCGCAGGTTGCCCGAGCCGTAGTCGAGGACGACGACGTCTGGGGTCACAGGCTGCCCTTGGTCGACGGCACCCCGGTCTCGCGCGGGTCGATCGCCACGGCATCGCGGAAGGCGCGGGCGAAGGCCTTGAACTGCGCCTCGACCAAGTGGTGCGGGTCGCGACCGGCCAGCACCCGCACGTGCAGCGCGAGGTGGGCGTGGAAGGAGATCGTCTCGAAGACGTGGCGCGTGAGGGAGCCCTGGTACGCCGCGCCGGTGCCGCCGATGGCGACGTAGACCTGGCCCTCGGGCTCACCGGTGTGGACGCAGTAGGGGCGGCCGGACACGTCGACGACGGCCTGCACGAGCGCCTCGTCGAGCGGGACGGTCGCGTCGCCGAAGCGGCGGATGCCGACCTTGTCGCCCAGCGCCTCGCGCAGCGCCTGGCCGAGCACGATCGCGGTGTCCTCCACGGAGTGGTGGCCGTCGATGTGCGTGTCACCCTCGGTGCGCACGACGAGGTCGGTCAGCGAGTGGCGCGCGAAGGCGTCGAGCATGTGGTCGTAGAAGCCCACGCCCGTGGACACCTCGGAGCGACCGGTGCCGTCGAGGTCCACCTCGACGGTGACCGTGGACTCCTTGGTCGTGCGCTCGATGCGCGCCGTGCGGCTCATGCGGGGGCCTCCATCTGCTGGGTCTCCATTGTCTCCACCAGCGCGTGGCGGAACACTGCCATCTCATCGGCGGTGCCGACCGACACGCGCAGCCAGCCGTCGGGGCCGGTCTCGCGGATCAGCACACCTCGATCGACCAGGCCCTGCCAGAGTGCGTGGCGGTCGGCGAAGCGGCCGAAGAGCACGAAGTTGGCGTCGGAGTCGGCGACCACGAGGCCCTGCTCGCGCAGCCACACCACGGTCGCGTCCCGCTCGGCACGCAGGTCGTCGACCTTGCCGAGGAGCTCGGGCGCGTGGCGCAGCGCTGCCAGCGCCGTCGCCTGCGTGACAGCGGAGAGGTGGTAGGGCAGGCGCACCACCCGGATCGCGTCGCAGATCGCCGGGTCGGCGGCCAGGTAGCCGAGGCGGGCGCCCGCCAGCGCGAACGCCTTGCTCATCGTGCGGGTCACCACGAGGTTGCGGTGGCGGGGCAGGAGCTCCAGCGCGCTCGGCGTGCCGGCGCGACGGAACTCGCCGTAGGCCTCGTCGACCACGACCAGCCCACCGGGCTCGTAGGACGCCGCGGCCTCGCACAGCATCGACACCGCCTCGGGCGGCAGGGCCGTGCCGGTCGGGTTGTTGGGGCTGGGCAGCAGCACGACCGACGGCCGCCGCTCCTCCACCAGCTGCCGGGCGGCGTCGAGGTCGAGGGAGAAGTCCTCGGCGCGGTGGCCGGCGACCCACTCGGTCATGGTGTCGCGGGCGTACTCGGGATACATTGAGTACGTCGGTGCGAACGACAGCGCGACCCGACCGGGCCCGCCGAAGGCCTGCAGCAGCTGCAGCATCACCTCGTTGGAACCGTTGGCCGCCCACACCATCGCCGGCGTGATGTCGCAGCCGCCGGAGGTGTTGAGGTAGCCCGCCAGCGCCTCGCGCAATGCGACGAACTCGCGGTCGGGGTAGCGGTTCAGCGACACCGCCGCCTCACCGACCGCGCGTGCGATGTCGGCCGCGGCGACGGGCGAGGGGCCGTAGGGGTTCTCGTTGACGTTGAGCTGCACCGGCACCTGCTCCAGCGACATCTGGGGCGCGCCGTAGGGCTCGATCCCCTGCAGCTCCTCGCGCAGGGGTGGGAAGGACGCGCTCATCGCTCGGGCGCGTCCGACTCGAACCGCACGCTGACGGCCTGCCCGTGACCGGGCAGGTCCTCCGCACCGGCCAGCGTCACGACGTGGTCGGCCACCTCGGCGAGCGCGGCGCGCGAGTAGTCGATGACGTGCACCGACTTGGTGAACGCGCGCACCGAGAGCCCGCTGGAGTGGCACGCACAGCCCGCGGTGGGCAGCACGTGGTTGGAGCCGGCGCAGTAGTCACCGAGGGAGACCGGCGACCACGGACCTACGAAGATCGCGCCGGCGTTGTTGACCCGGGCGGCGTGACCCGCCGAGTCGCGGGTCTGGATCTCGAGGTGCTCGGCGGCGTAGGCGTCGACCACGTCGACGCCCTGGTCCATGTCGGAGACCAGGACGATGCCCGACTGGCGCCCGCCCAGCGCGGTGCGGATCCGCTCGGTGTGGCGGGTGGCGAAGACCTGCTTGTCGAGCTCGGCCTCCACCGCGTCGGCCAGGGCGAGGGAGTCGGTGACCAGCACCGAGGCGGCCATCGGGTCGTGCTCGGCCTGGCTCACCATGTCGGCGGCGACGCAGGCGGGGTCGGCGCTGTCGTCGGCGAGGATCGCGATCTCGGTGGGCCCGGCCTCGGAGTCGATGCCGACCACCCCACGGAGCAGGCGCTTGGCCGCCGCGACGTAGATGTTGCCCGGGCCGGTCACCAGGTTGACCGGCGCGCACGGGCCGGCGCCGTAGGCAAACATGGCGATCGCCTGGGCGCCGCCGACGGCGTAGACCTCGTCCACGCCGAGCAGGGCGCACGCGGCCAGGATCGTCGGCTCGGGCAGGCCGCCGCTGTTCTTCTGCGGCGGGCTCGCGAGCGCGATCGAGCGCACCCCGGCCACCTGGGCCGGGACGACGTTCATCACGACGCTGCTCACCAGCGGCGCGAGACCGCCGGGAACGTAGAGCCCGACCCGGTCGATCGCGACCTTGCGGTGGGTGACGACGGCGCCGGGCGCGACCTCGCTGGTCACGTCGGCCTCGAGCTCGGCCTCGCACGTCATCCGCAGCCGGCGGATCGACTCCTCCAGCCCCGCGCGCACAGCCGGGTCGAGGTCGTCGAGCGCCGCCTGGATGGCCTCGCGCGACACCGTGATGTCGTCGCTGTCGACGCCGTCGAACTGCGCGGAGAACTCCGCGATCGCCTCGACGCCTCGGGCACGGACGGCGTCGATGATCGGCTGCACCTGATGCGTGGCGGCCTCGACGTCGAACTCGGCGCGCGGCACGCTGGCGCGGTAGTCGACGGACGCCCGGTCGGCGTCCCGCAGGTCGATGCGACGGATCAGGGACATGGCCCCGAGTCTAGGTTCCCCGGCGGGTCGGGCCGAAGTCGCGGGCCCACGCTGGACGGTGGCGGCTAGTCTCGCCACGTGAGCGCCGAGCTGCCGATGTTCCCGCTGAACACCGTCGTGTTCCCCGGGATGAGCCTGCCGCTCCACGTCTTCGAGGACCGCTACCGGATGCTGGTGCGCCACCTGCTCACCGTCGAGGACCCGGCCGAGCGCATCTTCGGCACGGTCGCGATCCGCGAGGGCTACGAGGTCGGCGACCACGGGGCCCAGTCGGTCTACCGCGTCGGCTGCGTCCTCCAGCTCACCGAGGTCGAGCGCCGCGACGACGGCACGTTCGACATCGTCGCGGTGGCGCGCGAGCGGTTGATGCTGGAGGAGATGCAGCGCGGGGAGGAGTTCCCCCACGGCGTCGTCGACGTCATGGACGAGCCCGAGGTGGAGGTGCCTGCCGAGGTGCTCGACCGCGCCCGGTCGACCTTCACCGCGTTCCGCGCCGCGATGACCGAGCTCCAGGGCGACCCCTTCAGCGGCACGCTCCCCCGCGACCCCGACTACCTCGCGTGGACGCTGTCCGCGCTCACGCCGCTCCCGATGGCCGAGCGGCAGTCGCTGCTCGAGGCCAACGACGCGACCGAGCGGCTCGAGCTCGTGACGCGGCTGCTCACCGAGGAGCTCCGCGCGATCAACGTCATCCCCTCGCTGCCCGCCACCCAGGTCGCCCGCACGGCCTGGTCGCCCAACTGATCGCCTCGCCGGTGGCGAAGAAGTCGCGAGCCGGAGGGGGTACGCCGGCCACGGTGGCGCTGAGCGCCGCGGGCGTGGCCTTCGACGTGCGGCCCTACGACCACGACTCCTCGTTGACCGATCGGTCCCTGAGGAGGGCCTCCAGCGCCCGTCACGAAGGGTACGGCGCGGAGGCGGCAGAGGCGCTGGGCGTCGACCCGGCCCGGGTCTTCAAGACCCTCCTGGCCTCGCTCGACTCACGCCTCGTCGTCGGCATCGTGCCGGTCACCGGCCACCTCGACCTGAAGGCGCTCGCCCGCGCCCTGGGCGGCAGCAAGGCGGTGATGGCCGAGGTGGCGGTGGCCGAGCGGTCGACCGGCTACGTCGCGGGCGGGATCTCGCCGTTCGGCCAGAAGCGGTCGCTGCCGACGGTGCTCGACGCCTCGGCGCTGGACCACGCGACGATCTTCGTCTCCGGCGGGCGTCGCGGTCTCGACCTCGAGCTGGCACCGCGCGACGTGGTGGCGGTCACCGGAGCGGTGACCGCCACCATCGCGCGGTGAGCCGTCCCGACGTCAGTCGGTGGTGAGCTTGAGCTGCGCGTGGACGACGTCCCCGTCGACCCAGCCGCTGACGCCGAAGGACGACAGCGGCTCGAGGTTCTCGCTGACCTCGGGCGAGTCCTCGGTCATCCGGACCAGCCAGTTGTCGTCGGCGTCGAAGTCGACGAACAGCACGGTCTGCGCGTCGCCGCCCTCGACGACCTTCTCGTAGTCGTCGCTGCTGCCGAGGTCGCCACCGGACTCCAGCGCGGAGCGGTAGTCGTCCTGGAGGGCCAGGACGGCGTAGCCGTCACCCTCGGTCACGGTCATGAACTCGGCCATCTCCGGCGGCACCTGGTCGCGGACCTTGTCGAGCACCGCCTGGATCTCGTCGGCGTCGCCCTTGATCGTGAGACCGAGCGGCACCTCTCCCGGGCCGCCGTTGGCGATCGCGTCGGGGTCGATGCCGCTGCCGAGCGAGATGGTGACGCCCTCACCGAGCAGCGTCTCGATGTCCTCGGGGAAGTCGAGGCCGGTCTCGCTCTCCATCTGTGCGATGCCGTCGTCGATCGAGGACTCGTCCTCGGGCAGCGTGGTCTTGACGTAGTCGACGAGCGCCTGTGCCCAGCCGTCCTGGAGCGCGAACCCCATCGCGGCGACGGTGTCGTCGGGGAGGTCGCCGACCATGGAGACACCCTCGTCGCCGTCGATGTACTTCGTCATGTCGGGGCTGTAGTTGGACACGGCGTACTCGACCTCGACCGCACCGTCGTCGAAGCGGACCGTCGCGGCCCCTCCGTCGAACTCGTCGATCATCTGCTGGAGCTCCGGCGGCACCTCGTCGCTGCTGGTCATGTCGTCGGCGGAACCGGCGTACGCGCCTGCCAGGGCGCCCATGCCGCCGAGCTGGTCGGCGTACTGTGCGGCAGCCTTGGCGACGTAGACCGACATGAAGCCGTCGTCGCCGGCCTCGCCGGTCCACTTGCCGTAGGCCTCGTCGTCGGCCAGTGTGCCGCTGTCGCGGGCGTCGACGACCTGCTGCGCGATCTCCTTGGTCTCGGCGACGACCATCCAGTCGCCCTCGACGACCCAGCCACCCACGTCGCCCTCCTCACCGGAGCCACAGGTGTCGACGAGCTTGGCCACGCCGTCCTCGGCCTTGCCGGCGTCGCTCACCTGCACGACCCCGACAGCCGCGGGCGCGTCCTCGCCGAGGTCCACCGCGGCGATCGCCGCGCGCGAGCCCAGCCACGGCTCGACGTCCTTGGCGTAGTCGAGGCCCTCGCACTCGCCGGAGGACGTGACCTCCTCGAAGAAGCGCTCACGCAGGTCGTCGTCGGCCTTCAGGTCGATCTCGTCGGTGAACGCCGGGAACTTGCGCAGCGTCTTGATCGCCTCGATCTTCTGCCCGCCGCTCGGGTCGAGGTCGACGCTGAAGTAGGCGACGGTCGAGTCGGGCAGCGCCTCCGCGGGCTGCTCGCCCTGGGCGAAGAAGCTCGTGGCCGCCCACGCGCCGCCTGCCACGACCGCACCGCCGGCGACGATGGCGCCGAGCGCGATCAGGCGCTTGCGGTGGTCGTTGGCGGTGTCGTCGGCCGCGGCCGTCGCCGGGCTCGATCCGTCGAGGTACTCCGGTCCACCCGGTGTCATGCTCATGTGTTGTCCTGCTCCCCCGTTGCATGCGTCCCGAGCTCCTCGGGACTGCCAGTCCTGGTCGCGAGCAGCCTACCCACGAGAGCGCCTCGCCAACCCCCGACTTCCCAGGAGGTAGGTGCCGACCAGGCCGGCCATCGCGCCCGCCGGGAGCGCGACCAGGGCGGTGGAGCGCCACGGCGCGAGCCCCGGGTCGGGAGCGGTGAGGGCGAGGTCCGAGGAGAGCGGCGTGTAGTCGGGCTGACCGGCGGCCAGGACCTGCGGGTCGGCCGGGCCCAGGCCGGCGCCGACGGCGTACATCACGACCGCAGCCGCGGCGCCCGCCAGGAGCACGACGACCACCGTCGACACCTCCCGCCCGCGCGCGAGGCCGGTCAGCGCGCCGAGGACCAGCCCGAGGGGGAAGGCGATCAGCACGAAGAGCGCGACGCCCTGGAAGGACACGTCGGGACCGGCGGGCTCGAGGTACCACTTGCCCTGGTAGGTCAGGCCGGACGGGGCGTCCCACAGCCACTCCCAGAGCACCCCGGCCAGCGCGCCGGCGAGCACGAACGCGACGACGACCACGCCCCAGCGGGCGAGCCTGCTCATCCGGTCAGGCACCCCGGGCCGAGGAGCTGCTTGAGGTCGGCGAAGAGCGCAGGGCTCGGGCTCACCCGCAGGTTGTCGTCGAGCCGGAGGAGCTTGGTCGAGCTGCGGGTCAGCAGGCGCAGCTGCACCTCGGTCATGCCGGGGTGGGTGCCGAGCACGTCGCGCAGCTGGGCGACCACCGGCGGCGTGCAGCGCGTCGACGGCAGGCTGATGACCACCGGACCTGCAGGCCCCTGGGTCAGGTCGGGGGCCGTGACCTCCTGCGCGCGCAGCTCGGGCTGGTCCTTGTCGCGCGAGAGCTGGCCCTTGATCCGCACGATCTGGTCCTCGACCAGCAACGTCGAGGCCAGCGTGTAGGAGCTCGGGAAGAGCAGCACGTCGATCGCGCCGTCGAGGTCCTCGAGGGTGATGGTGGCCCACGGGTCGCCGCGCTTGGTGATCTTGCGCGACACCGAGGTGATCAGGCCGCTGACGGTGAGGGTCGAGCCGTGGGGGCGGTCCTCGTCGAGCATCAGCTGGCCGATGGTGCAGTCGGTGCCCTGCGACAGCACGTGCTCGAGGCCCAGGAGGGGGTGGTCGGAGACGTAGAGCCCCAGCATCTCCCGCTCGTGGCCGAGCAGGGTCATCTTGTCCCAGTCGTCGATGTCGGGGATCGTCACGCTGACGCCGAAGCCGGCATCGTCCTCGCTCAGGCCGCCGAACAGCGAGTCCTGCCCGATCGCCTCGTTCTTCTTGAGGTCGACGAACTGGTCGACCGCCGTCTCGTGCACCGCCACCAGCGCGCGCCGCCGGTGCTTCATGTCGTCGAAGGCCCCCGCCTTGATCAGCGACTCCACCACGCGCTTGTTGCACACCAGCGCCGGGACCTTCTCCATGAAGTCGTTGAAGTCGGTGTAGCGGCCCTTCTCCTGGCGCGCGGCGGCGATGCCGTCCACGACGTTGCTGCCGACGTTGCGCACGGCGGTGAGGCCGAATCGGATGTCGGTGCCGACCGGCGTGAAGTTGGCGTGCGACTCGTTGACGTCGGGCGGCAGCACCTGGATCTTCATCCGGCGGCACTCGTTGAGGTAGATGGCCATCTTGTCCTTGTCGTCCTTGACGGACGTGAGGAGCGCGGCCATGTACTCGGTCGGGTAGTTGGCCTTGAGGTAGGCCGTCCAGTAGGTGATGACGCCGTAGGCCGCGGAGTGCGACTTGTTGAAGGCGTAGTCGGAGAACGGGAGCAGGATCTCCCACAGCTTGTCGATCGCGGTCTGCGGGAAGCTGCGCTCGAGCATGCCGGCCTGGAAGCCGGCGTACTGCTTGTCGAGCTCCTCCTTCTTCTTCTTGCCCATCGCGCGGCGCAGGTTGTCGGCGGCCCCCAGGGTGAAGCCGGCGAGCACCTGCGCGATCGCCATGACCTGCTCCTGGTAGACGATCAGGCCGTAGGTCTCGCCCAGCACCGGCTCGAGCGCCTCGGCGAGCGCCGGGTGGATCGGCTCGATCGGCTCGCGACCGTTCTTGCGGCGGGCGTACTTGTTGTGCGAGTCGGCGCCCATCGGGCCGGGCCGGTAGAGCGCGCTCACGGCCGTGATGTCGGCGAACTGGTCGGGCTGCATCGAGCGCAGCAGGGCACGCATGCCCGAGCCGTCGAGCTGGAAGACGCCGAGCGTGTCGCCGCGGCCCATCAGCTCGTAGGTCGCGCGGTCGTCGAAGGGCAGCTCCTCCAGCACGACAGTCTCGTCGCGGTTGACCTTGATGTTGACCAGCGCGTCCTCGAGGATGCGGAGGTTGGACAGGCCGAGGAAGTCCATCTTGACCAGGCCGAGCGACTCGCACATCGGGTAGTCGAACTGGGTGATGACCGCGCCGTCCTGCGGGCGCGACATGATCGGCACGATGTCGATCAGCGGCTCGCTCGACATGATCACGCCGGCGGCGTGCACGCCCCAGTTGCGGATCTGGCCCTCGAGGCCGACCGCGGTCTCGTAGATCGTGCGGACGTCGGCGTCCTGGTCGTAGAGGGCGCGGAACTCGCCGCCGTCGTTGTAGCGCTTGTGCTCGGGGTTGAAGATGTCCTTGAGGGCGACGCCCTTGCCCATCACGTCGGCCGGCATCGCCTTGGTGATGCGGTCGGAGATCGCGAAGCCGTGGTCGAGCACACGGGCGGCGTCCTTGATCGCGGCCTTCGACTTCAGCCGGCCGAAGGTGGCGATCTGGGCGACGCGCTCGGCGCCGTACTTCTGCGAGACGTAGGTGATGACCTCGCCGCGGCGGGCGTCGTCGAAGTCGATGTCGAAGTCGGGCATCGAGGGTCGCTCGGGGTTGAGGAACCGCTCGAAGAACAGCCCGTGCTCCAGCGGGCACAGGTCGGTGATGCGCAGGGCGTACGCCGCGATGGAGCCGGCACCGGAGCCGCGGCCGGGACCGACGCGGATGCCGTTGTCCTTGGCCCAGTTGATGAAGTCGGCGACCACGAGGTAGTAGCCGCAGTAGCCCTTCTGGGAGATGATCGCCAGCTCCATCTCGACCCGGTCGCGCACGCCCTGGTCGAGCCGGTCGCCGGGGTAGCGCGCCTCGATGCCGCGCCAGACCTCCTTGCGGAACCAGGAGTCCTCGGTCTCGCCGTCGGGCACGTCGGCGCGCGCCATGTAGCCACCGGTCGACTCGGTGAACTCGACCTCGCAGCGCTCGGCGATGGCGAGGGTGTTGTCGCACGCCTCCGGCATGCCGAACCTGTCGGCCCACAGCTCGCGCATCTCGGCGGCGGACTTGATGTAGTAGCCGCCGCCGTCGAACTTGAGGCGGTTGGTGTCGGCCAGCCGCTTGCCCGAGGCCACGCAGATGAGGGCGTCGTGGGCGGCGGCGTCCTCGGGGTTGTTGTAGTGGGAGTCGTTGGTGGCGATGGGCGCGATGCCCATCTCCTTGCCCAGGCGCAGCAGGTCGTCGCGGACCCGCTTCTCGATGTCGATGCCGTGGTCCATGAGCTCGAGGAACACGCTGTCGCGCCCGAAGATGTCCTGCAGCTCGCCGGCCTCGCGCACCGCCTCGTCGTACTGGCCCAGGCGCAGGCGGGTCTGGATCGCACCGCTGGGGCAGCCCGTGCTGACGATGAGGCCCTTGCTGTGCTCGGCGAGGATCTCCTTGTCCATGCGGGGCTTGAAGTAGTAGCCCTCGAGGCTGGAGCGCGAGGACAACCGGAACAGGTTGTGCATGCCCTCGGTGCTCTCGGCCCACATCGTCATGTGGGTGTACGCCCCGCCGCCCGCGACGTCGTTGCCGCCCTCCTCGGCCAGGTCTCCCTGGCCCCACCGCACCCGGCGGCGCTCGCCGCGCTGGGTGCCGGGGGTGACGTAGGCCTCGATGCCGATGATCGGCTTGATGCCATGGCGCTTGGCCTTGCTGTAGAAGTCGTAGGCGCCGTGGAGGTTACCGTGGTCGGTCATCGCGATCGCCGGCATCCCGAGCTCGCTGGTGCGGCTGAAGAGCCCGTCCAGCAGCGAGGCCCCGTCGAGCATGGAGTACTCGGTGTGGACGTGCAGGTGCACGAAGTTGTCAGTGGAGGCGGCCGACATGGAGGAGGCTTCCGCACCTTTCGTGGGGTCGCTGACGGTGCCATTGCTGGCGGGACTGCTGAGTGCTCAGCGGAGAGGGGGAAGAGCAGCCAGCCTACGTCAGTGTGCACCGCGCCACCGACAGGACACCCGGCCGTGACGGCGCGTCAGCGCCGGGTCGGGAACGGACCGAGCGGGCCGATGCCGGAGTTGCCCAGCCGGATGCCGGAGAACTCCAGGCCTCGCGCGCGGACGTCGGAGAAGTGGGTCTCGAGGTCGGGCAGCACCAACAGCTCGATGCCGTGCCGCTCGTGCATCCCGACGAGGTCGTCGACCGCGACGGGCGGCCCCAGCGGCACGACCGGCCGCGTCGCGACGTGGGCGTGGGGACGCTCACCGAAGGGCTCGAAGTCGACCGCGTCGAAGCGGTAGACGTGGAGCCGGGTGGTCTGCACAGCCTCCAGCCAGCGGGCCTCGATCGCGTGGACGCGGGGCGCGCCCTCGCCCCAGGCGCACACCCGCGGGCACTGCCGCGGGAACCAGTAGCAGGGCGCGTTGAGGGCGTCGACGGCCCAGACGTAGGCCTCCGGCTGCTGCGCGGTGGCGGCCACGTGCGGCTCGAACCGCACGATGTGCGGGTCCTCGCTGAAGTGGAGGACCTCCCCCGGCGCCGGCAGCACGGCTCAGCCTGCGGCGTCGAGCGACTCGCGGATGATCACGTCGACGATGCGTGCGACGCGCTCCTCCCCCAGCTCCGGGACGACCGCAGCGACCCGGCGCGCGATCTCGGCCTCGCGGCGCGGGTCGCGCTCACCCGACGGCTTCACCGACTGCACCGCCCGGGTCAGGGCCGTGCGCCGTGCGAGCACGTCGCCGAGCACGAGGTCCGCCTCGTCGATGAGCCGCCGCAGGAAGGCCAGCGGGTCGGGCCCCGGCCAGGCGACCCGGATGTCGGGGGCGCCCTCCTCGTTGGCCGAGCCGTCGGTGCGCTCGAGCTCGAGGCAGCCGTGGCGGCGGTAGAAGGCGCGTGCCGGCTCGTTGGACTCGAACACCCAGAGGCAGAAGCCCTGCGGGCGACGCGCCGCGACCGTCTCGAACAGCGCGGAGCCGACCCCGGCTCCCTGGTGGTCGGGATGGACGTAGAGGTCGTCGAGCCAGGTCGGCGTGGCGCGCGCGTAGCCCGCGACGTGCCCCTCGCGGTCGGCCAGCCACACGTCGTACGCCGTCAGGTCCCAGCCGCCGACCCAGGCGCGGGCCTCGTCGTCGGTGTGGACGCTCGCCGGGAAGGCGGTGCCAGCGGCACGCCGCGAGGCCAGGTGGACCTCCGCCAGCGCCGGGAGGTCGGCGGGCGTGGCTGGACGCAGCGTCAGCTCAGTGCTCGCCCTTCGAGACACTCGCTTCGCTCGTTCCTCAGGACAAGTCACGGATGATCTCGAGCGCGTGCGCGAGGTCGTCGGGGTAGGTGGACTCGTAGGTGACGTGGTCACCGGTCTCGGGGTGCTCGAAGCCCAGCCGCATGGCGTGCAGCCACTGGCGCTCGAGCCCGACCCGCTTGGCCAGCGTCGGGTCGGCGCCGTAGGTCAGGTCACCGACGCAGGGGTGCTTGAGCGCGCTCATGTGCACCCGGATCTGGTGCGTGCGACCGGTCTCGAGGTGCACCTCGAGCAGGCTGGCGAACCGGTGCGCCTCGAGCGTCTCGTAGTGGGTGATGCTGTGGCGGCCGTCGGCCATGACCGCGAACTTGTAGTCGTGGTGCGGGTGGCGGCTGATGGGGGCGTCGACCGTGCCGGCCAGCGGGTCGGGGTGGCCCTGGACGAGCGCGTGGTAGGTCTTGTCGACCGTGCGGTGGCGGAAGGCGTTCTTGAGCACCGAGTAGGCGTGCTCGGACTTCGCGATGACCATCACGCCGGAGGTGCCCACGTCGAGGCGCTGGACGATGCCCTCGCGCTCCTTGGCCCCGCTGGTGGAGATCCGGAAGCCCGCCCCGGCGAGGTGCCCGACGACGGTGGGTCCGCGCCAGCCGGGCGAGGGGTGCACGGCGACGCCGACCGGCTTGTCGATCACGACGATCGCGTCGTCGTCGTGGATGATCTTGATCCCCTCGACGACCTCCGCCTTCACCTCGAGAGGGTCGCGCTCGGCCGGGATGGTGACGTCGAGCATCGAGCCGGCGTGCACGCGGTCGCTCTTGCCGACGCCCGCACCGTCGACGAGCACGTGCCCCTGGGCGATCAGGTCGGCCGCGCGGGTGCGGGAGAAGCCGAACATCCGTGCCATCGCGGCGTCGACGCGCTCGCCGGCGAGGCCGTCCGGGACGAAGACGGTGCGCTGATCGGTGTGGGTGCTCATCGCTCGCCGGACTCGCGCGATCCGTCGAGCCGGATGCCGCGGAAGGTCTGCAGGATGATCAGGGCCGCGGCGACGTTGATGCACATGTCGGCGACGTTGAAGACCGGCCAGTTGGGCAGCATCAGGAAGTCGACGACGTGACCGTGCAGCGGCTCCGGGTCGCGCACCAACCGGTCGGTGAGGTTGCCGCTCACACCGCCGAGCAGGAAGCCGAGGGCCAGGGCCCAGCCGGTGCTGGCGACGCGCCGGCTCAGCCACAGCACGACGCACACGGCGACCATGGCCAGGACCGTGAAGACGATCGTGAAGCCGGTGCCGGTGCTGAAGGCCGCGCCGGGGTTGAAGGTCAGGTGCAGGGTGAACCAGTCACCGAGGACCGCGATGTCGCCGTCGGCGAGCGCGGAGAGCGCCCACTGCTTCGACCCGAGGTCGAGGGCGTACGCCGCGACGGCCACGCCGGCGAACAGCAGCCGGGCGTCGAGACGTCGGCGGCCGGGGACGTGATCGGGGTCGTGGTCGACCGTGTCGCTGGGATTCAGCGACGCTCCTCGCGCTGCTTGCATGACATGCACAGTGTGGCATGCGGCACCGCCATCAACCGATTCTTGCCGATGGGGTTGCCGCAGGACTCGCACACGCCGTAGGTGCCGTCGTCGATGCGGGCCAGCGCTCGGTCGAGCTGGCCGAGCGTCTCGCGCTCCTTGGCCAGGACGGTGAGCTCGTGGTCGCGCTCGAAGCTCGTCGCGCCGACGTCGGCCTGGTCGTGACCGGCGCCGTCGCCGGCGTCACGCATGAGGCGCGCGAGCTCCTCCTCGGCGTGGTCCACCGACTCGGCGAGGCGCTCGCGGTGCTCACGCAGGTCCTTGACGACCTCCTTGAGCTCGGCACTGGTCCAGGCGTCCTCGCCGTCGAGCACGACGAGGGTGGAGGGCGTGGCCTTGCGGGCCTTCTTGGCGGGCGCAGCCTTCTCGGCGGACGCGGGAACAGCCTTGGTCACAGGAGCAGCCTTCTTGGTGGAGGTGGAGCGTGGTGCGGCCTTCTGGGCGGGGGCCGCCTTCTTCGCGGGAGCGGCCTTCTTCGCCGGCGCGGTCTTCTTGGCCGGCGCGGTCTTCTTCGCCGGCGCGGTCTTCTTCGCCGGCGCGGTCTTCTTCGCCGGCGCGGTCTTCTTCGCCGGCGCGGTCTTCTTCGCCGGCGCGGCCTTCTTCGCCGGCGCGGCCTTCTTGGCCGGCGCGGCCTTCTTGGCCGGCGCGGTCTTCTTCGCCGGCGCGGTCTTCTTCGCCGGCGCGGTCTTCTTCGCCGGCGCCGCCTTCTTCGCCGGCGCGGCCTTCTTCGCCGGCGCGGCCTTCTTCGCCGGCGCGGCCTTCTTCGCCGGCGCCGCCTTCTTCGCCGGCGCCGCTTTCTTGGCGGGCGCCGTCTTCTTCGCTGGGGCCTCGGCGGCCGGGGCGGCCTTGCGTCCGATCACTCGCTTGGCGGCAGCAGCCGCCTGACCTGCGAGGGACTTGCGTGTGCCAGCCATTTCCGAGGGCCTCCAGCCATGCATCGGGTGTGGCGGGAACCACAACTGGCAGGGAGGTTAGCCGCTGCTGGCGGGGGTTCCAACCTCGGCTCGCCGAAATGCGAGAACGGCCACCCTCTCGGGTGGCCGTCCTCGTTTCACAGGCGTGTTCGAAGCCTCAGCTCTCCTCGTCGCCCAGCACCGAGCGCAGGCGCTTGGGCGCGCTCGGGTTGTCGACGGGAGCCTGGCTCTCGGCGCCGTTGGAGAGCGACTCGAGCTGCTGGGTGAAGTAGGTCTTCAACCGCGAGCGGTACTCGCGCTCGAACTGGCGCAGGGTCTCGACGTCGCTGTTGAGCTTGTCGCGCTCCTTCTCCAGGTCACCGAACATCTGCTGGCGGCGCTCGGCGGTCTCGGAGTCGAGCATCTGCGAACGCTGGCGGGCGTCGGCCTCCATGCGGTCGGCCTTGGTCTTCGACTCGGCCTCGAGGCGCTCGGCCTTGGTGCGCGCGGCCCCGACGATGCGGTCGGCCTCGTTCTTGGCGTCCTCGACGAGCTCGTCGGCGTTGCGCGTGGCGATCTCGAGCAGGCGGGCCGCAGCGTTGGACGCGTCGGCGATGTTGCTGACGCGGGCCGTCTGGACCGGCGGGGTCGGCGCCGCCATCGGGGCGACGCGCTCCGGCTCGGGCTCCGGCTCCGGCTCGGGCTCCGGCTCGGGAGCGGCGGGGGCGAACGACGCAGTGGCCGGCGCCGCAGCGGGCGCGCCGGACTGGGCGGCGGTGAGCTTCGACCGCAGGTCGTCGTTCTCCTTGGTGAGCCGCGCGAGCTCGGCCTCGACCTCGTCGAGGAACTGGTCCACCTCGCCCATGTCGTAGCCCTCACGGAGACGGACAGGCGTAAAGCGCTTGTTGCTCACGTCCTCAGGCGTCAGCGGCATGACCTCACCCAAACTTTCACTCTTCGACATTCACGGTGGCTCTGCTGTCAGGAGACAATAGCGCCCGGCGGTGCACACGGCACAGTGGCCCGTGTGACGGGTGGTTCTGGTGCTGGACAGTGGTGCAGGAGCATCACGCCAAGAAGATGGTGCGCACCACGCTGAGCAGGAGCCAGGCGGTCACCATCACGAGCAGGAAGCTCAGGTCGAGGGCGACCGAGCCGATCCGCAGCGGCGGGATCACCTTGCGCAGCGCGACGATCGGCGGGTCCGTGGCGGAGTAGACGCCCTCGAGCGCGACGAGCAGGGGACCACGTGGCTCCCACTGGCGCGCGAAGACCTGCACCCAGTCCACGATGAAGCGGATCCAGAGCATGGCGATGAAGAAGTAGAGGACGTAGTAGAGCGTGTAGCCGATGATCTGCACGGGGAAAGAGTGCCTCAGCTCTGGTTGAAGAAGCCGTCCTCGGCGATCCGCTGCTTGTCCTCGGCGGAGACCGCGACGTTGGGCGGCGAGAGCAGGAAGACCTTGTTGGTCACCCGCTCGATCGTGCCCCGCGTGGCGAAGATGAGGCCGGCGGCGAAGTCGACGAGGCGCTTGGCGTCGTTGTCGTCCATCTCACTGAGGTTCATGATCACCGGGGTGCCGTCGCGGTAGTTCTCACCGACCAGGCGGGCCTCGTTGTAGTTGCGGGGGTGCAGGGTGGTGATGCGGCTCAACTCGGCCACGACTCCCGTCTGGACCGACGCCGGACGACGGCGCTCGGCAAGGTCGGACACAGGGGCAGGACGTCGCTCGCGAGCAACCGGACGCTGCTCGACGGCCTCCTGCGTGGAGGTCTCGGTGTCACCGTCGTAGTCGTCGTAGTGGCCGGTGTCCTCGAGCAGGCCGAGGTACTCGCCGATCTTGCGCATCGCGCCGCTCATGAGACTGATCCTCTGCTAGGCATGGCGTCCGGTTCCGGACGCCTGGTGACTGTCACTGACATTACTGGACCTCGGGCCTCGGACCGAGGACCGCGGACCCGACACGCACGTGTGTCGCGCCGTGGGTGATCGCCGCCTCCAGGTCGCCGCTCATGCCGGCCGACAGCACGGTGGCGTCGGGGTGCTCGCGCACGAAGTCGGCGCGCACGTCGGCCAGGCGCGAGAAGGCCGCCTCCGGGGCCTCCCCGAGCGGCGCGACGGCCATCAGGCCCCGCAACCGCAGCATCGGCGCCTCCTCCACCCGTCGGGCGAGGTCGGCGACGTCGGAGGGGACGGCGCCGGAGCGGTGCTCGGCGCCCGCCGGGTCGAGGCTGACCTGCAGCAGCACCTCGACGTCGCGCCCGCGGGCCTGCGCACCGCGCGACAGCGGGCCGACGAGCTTGGCGCGGTCGAGCGACTCGACGGTGTCGGCGTAGGACGCCACCGCCGCGGCCTTGTTGGACTGCAGCCCGCCGATGAAGTGCCAGCGCAGGCCGAGGTCGGCGCACTCGGCGACCTTGGCCTCCGCCTCCTGGTGCCGGTTCTCGCCGACGTCGGTGACACCGAGGTCGGCCAGCAGGCGCACGTCGGAGGCGGGGAAGAACTTGGTGACCACCACGAGCGACACGTCGTCCTGCGGCCGTCCGGCCTCGGAGCACGCAGTCGCGATGCGCCGGCGTACGACGTCGAGGTTGGCGGCGAGCTCGTCGCGCCGCGCCGTCACGGGTGGCTCCAGATGACCCCGGCGAAGCGGGTCGCGGCCGCACCGTCACGACGGTAGGACGGCCAGGTGGCGTCCTCCCGGGTGCAGGCGTCCACGACGCGTACGTCGGTGAGGCCGGCGGCGGCCAGCTGGGCGCGCACACCAGCGCCGAGGTCGAGCGCGGGGGTGCCCCACGACGTGGTGGAGCGGGCCTCCGGGACGATCGCGGCGACCTCGTCGCACAGGTCGGCGGGCACCTCGTAGCAGGAGCCGCAGACGTGCGGCCCGATCCACGCGACGCTCGGGTCGGAGCCCTGCTCGCGGAGGCGGGCGACCGCCGCCGGCACGACGCCGGCCACGAGGCCGGCACGGCCCGCGTGGGCCGCCGCGATCCAGCCGGTGGCCGGGTCGGCCAGCAGGACCGGCACGCAGTCGGCCGCGCGGGCGAGCAGAGCGACCCGCGGCGCACTGGTGAACAACGCGTCACATGTCGGTGATCCGTCCGGGTCGTGCAGGACGGACATCGACGAGTCCACCAGCGCCGTGTCCGCGCCGTGCACCTGGTGCATGAGGACCGGCATGGCGCCCGTCTCCATCGTGAGGCGTCGCAGCGCCGCGCTGCGCACCGCCTCGTCAGCTCCGTCGCCGAGGCTGAGCGAGACGTCGGTGAAGGCGACCTCGATCACGAGGTCGCCTTCGATCCGATCGCGGTGGCGCAGCAGGGTCACGTCAGGACGGTCACTTCAAGAAGTCGGGCACGTCGAGGTCGTCGTCGTCGAACTGCACCTGACGCGGCTGCCGGGGCTGGGCCGGGGCCGACTGCGACGCACCGGCCGGGGCGCCCTGGCCGGGCTGTGCCTGCTGGCCCGACTGCTGACCGGACGGGGCCGACGGCGCGAAGGTCGGGGCCGCCGAGGTGGTGGCGGGCCGTGCCGGCGCCGAGCCCGACGAGCCGCCCGCGAGCTGCTGGGCGGCGGCCCGGGTCTGCTCCTGCGTCTGCGCGGGCTGGCCCTGTCGCAGGACGTTGCCGTCGGAGCGACGCTTGGGCATGCCGCCGTCGAAGCCGGCGGCGATCACGGTCACCCGCACCTCGTCACCGAGGGCGTCGTCGATCGTCGCACCGAAGATGATGTTGGCCTCGGCGTGGGCGGCCTGCGAGACCAGCGCGGCGGCCTCGTTGATCTCGAAGAGACCCAGGTCGGAGCCACCGGCGATCGAGAGCAGCACGCCGTGGGCACCCTCGATGCTCGCCTCGAGCAGCGGGCTGGACACGGCCATCTCGGCGGCGGCGACCGCGCGGTCCTCGCCGCGGGCCGAGCCGATGCCCATGAGGGCGGAGCCGGCGTTGGCCATCACGGACTTCACGTCGGCGAAGTCGAGGTTGATCAGGCCGGGGGTGGTGATCAGGTCGGTGATGCCCGAGACACCCTGCAGCAGCACCTGGTCGGCCTGCTTGAAGGCGTCGAGGATCGACACGCTGCGGTCGGTGATCGAGAGCAG
Source organism: Nocardioides sp. Soil774 (assembly GCF_001428125.1). Lineage (GTDB taxonomy): Bacteria > Actinomycetota > Actinomycetes > Propionibacteriales > Nocardioidaceae > Nocardioides. The sequence goes on from NZ_LMSM01000012.1 coordinate 114,873, forward strand.
CCGGTCGTTGGGGATGACGATGAGGGTGTCGACCTCCTCGCGGAGCTGGCTGATGCCCTCCTCCGCGGAGTTGGCGCGACGACGGCCCTCGAAGGCGAACGGGCGGGTCACGACGCCGATGGTCAGCGCGCCCAGCGAGCGGGCGATGCGGGCCACGACGGGCGCACCACCGGTGCCGGTGCCGCCGCCCTCGCCGGCGGTCACGAACACCATGTCGGCGCCCTTGATGACCTCCTCGATCTCGTCGGCGTGGTCCTCGGCCGCCTTGGCGCCCACGTCGGGGTTGGCGCCGGCGCCGAGGCCGCGGGTGAGCTCGCGGCCGATGTCGAGCTTGACGTCGGCGTCGCTCATGAGGAGTGCCTGGGCGTCGGTGTTGATCGCGATGAACTCGACGCCCTTGAGGCCGACCTCGATCATCCGGTTGACGGCGTTGACGCCACCGCCACCGATGCCCACGACCTTGATGATCGCCAGGTAGTTCTGCGCTGCTGCCACGGCTCCGGGGCCTTCCTTGAGTGGTCTGCTGTGAGATCTGTGCTGTGAGATCTGGGGGACGAGTGTCGACCTGCTGCCCTCGGGACCGCGAAACCCTAACCGTGAACCTGAGGGTTATAGTTATGTCAACCTCGCCTTTCGCAAGACCTTAGGCAGGGCGCGCGCCGAATCGGTGGTGGACACGCCCGCGAGTTGCGCGAGTCGCGCCTCAGCGGACGGTCGGGTTGCCCGGGACGCTGACGTCGTAGACGCTCGCCTGCTGCGCGGCGAGCAGCGGGTCGATGACCTCGGCCTTGAGCGCGGACTCCTCCGCGCTCCCCCACATCACCTGGCGGCCGTCGCGCAGCACCAGGGTGATCTGGTCCACGGTGGCGACCTCGACGTGGTCGACGCGGGTGGAGAGGTCCTCGGGCAGTGCGGACACCACCGTGGCCGCCTCCTTGAGCGCGTCGGTGCCGGCGTCGGCGCCCGGGCGGATGCGCGGCATCCCGCGCGGCGCAGTGCGGTACTCGCGGAACACCACCCCGTCGGGGTCGAGCCCGCGCAGGCTGCCGGCGATCTCGACGACCGCGACGGCGGTGCGCTCGACCACCTCGATGCGTACGGCGTCGGGCCAGCTGCGCGTCACGTCGACCGACTTGACCTCCGCCATCGACCCCACCCGCGCGTCGGCGCGGTCGAGGTCGACGAGCGCGAGCTGCTCACCGAGCGGGACGTCGGCGATCTCGCGCACCCGGGCGTCGCTCAGCAGCTCGTTGCCCACGACCTCGACCCGGGCGACCTGGAGCCGGGCGGAGAAGAAGACGAGGTAGACCGAGGTGGACACGAGGGCGAGGACGACCAGCACGACCAGCACGTAGCGCAGCGAGAGCCAACGTCGTGCCCACTGGCGGCGCGCGAAGCGGCGCCGGGTGCGCAGGCTGGTGCGCTCGTCTTGCTCCACTCACGCACCCCCGAGCAGGTCGAGGACCTGCGGGCCGACCGTCGTGATGTCGCCGGCACCGAGGGTGATGACGAGGTCGCCGGGCCGCGACCGCTCGGCGAGCACCTGCGCCGCGGCGCCGAGCCCGTCGACGTAGGTCACCCGCTCACGCGGCAGCGGCACCGCGTCGGCGACGAGTCGTCCGGTCACTTCTGGGTCGGGGTCCTCGCGCGCGACGTAGACGTCGAGCACGACGACCTCGTCAGCGGCACCGAGCGCGACGCCCATCGCCTCACCGAAGATGCGCGTGCGCGAGACGAGGTGCGGCTGGAAGGCCGCGACGACGCGCCCCTCCCCCGCCAGGGCGCGTGCGGCCTCGAGGTCCCCGTGGATCTCCACTGGGTGGTGGGCGTAGGAGTCGTAGACGCGCACGCCCGCGGCCTCTCCCTTGCGCTCCATGCGGCGGCCCGTGCCGGTGAACGCGCCGAGCCCCGCGACGAGGTCGTCGAAGGCGCAGCCGAGCCGCAGGCCCATGGCGAGCGCAGCGACGGCGTCGAGGACGTAGTGGCGCCCGGGGATCCGCAGCCGCAGCTCACCGAGGTCGGTGCCGTCGCGCGCGACCCGGCACACCGAGGTCGAGCCGTCGAGGGCGAGGCCGCTGATGCTCAGGTCGGCGTCGGCGGACTCACCGACGGTGATGACCTCGAGCCCCTGGCTCCGCGCGTGGCGGGCCAGCTGCGCGGCACCGGGGTCGTCGACGACGCAGACCAGGAAGCCGTCGCGGTCGACGGTGGCGGCGAAGTCGTCGAAGGCGCGGTGGTAGGCCTCCTCCGTGCCCCAGTTGTCGAGGTGGTCGGCCTCCACGTTGGTGACGATCGCGGCGTGGGGGCGGTAGACCAGGAAGGCGCCGTCGCTCTCGTCGGCCTCGGCGACGAACAGGTCGTCGGTGCCGGCGTCGGCGTTGCGTCCCGTGGCGGTCAGCACGCCGCCGACGGCGTACGACGGGTCGCGGCCGGCGGCGAGCAGGGCCGAGGTGAGCAGCCCGGTCGTCGTGGTCTTGCCGTGCGTGCCAGCGACCGCGAGGACGCGCGAGCCGGCCATCACCGCGGCCAGCCCGGCCGAGCGCGGGAGGATGCGAAGTCCGCGGCGGCGGGCCTCGAGGACCTCGGGGTTGTCCTCGCGGGCGGCCGTGGTGACGACGAGGGTGTCGGCGTCGCCGACGTGGGAGGCGTCGTAGCCGAGGTGGCAGGTGACGCCGAGCTCGCGCAGCGCCGGCAGGAACGGGGTGTCGTGGTCGTCGCTGCCGGTCACGGTGAGACCGCGCGCCGCCATGATGCGGGCGATGGCGGAGATGCCGGCGCCGCCGATGCCGACGCAGTGGACCCGGCCCAGCTCGGCGGCCGGGAGGATCTCGTCGGGGACCGCGATCCTCACGAGGCCGCGCCCGCGGCGTCGAGGACCATCCGGGCCAGCTTGTCGTCGGCGTCGAGCGGGACGACGCCACGCGCGGCAGCGCCCATCGCCTCGAGCCTGGCCGCGTCGGTGAGCAGCCCGGGCACGCTGGCCGCGACCCACTCCGGGGTCAGCGCGGAGTCGGACACCAGCAGGCCGCCGCCGGCGTCGACAACCGGACGGGCGTTGAGCGCCTGCTCACCGTTGCCGATCGGCAGCGGGACGTAGATCGCGGGCAGCCCGACGCCGGAGACCTCCGTGACGGTGTTGCTGCCCGAGCGGCACAGCACCGCGTCTGCGGCGGCGTAGGCCAGGTCCATCCGGTCGACGTAGTTGACGACGATGTAGGGGACCTCGCCCGACGGCACGGCCAGCTCGTGCTTGGGGCCGACGACGTGCAGCACCTGGACGCCCGCGGCGGCCAGGTCGGGCGCCGCACCGGAGACGGCGGCGTTGATGCGGGCCGCGCCCTGGGAGCCGCCGGTGACCAGCAGCGTGGGCAGGTCGTCGCGCAGGCCGAAGGCGGCGAGCGCCTCGGCGCGCAGCGCGGCGCGGTCCATGGTCGAGATCAGCCGGCGGATCGGCAGGCCCGTGCACACGGCGCGGGGCAGGTCGGTGCCGGGGAAGCTGGTGGCGACGTGGTGGGTCATCCGCGCGCCAAGCCTGTTGGCGATGCCGGGGACCGTGTTGCCCTCGTGCACCACGATCGGCACGCCGCGCTTGCGGGCGGCGAGGTAGGCGGGGACCGAGACGTAGCCACCGAATCCCACGACGACGTCGGGACGCACCCGGTCGACGATCGCGAGGGCGGCCGCGCGTGCGGCGCGCAACCGGGTCGGCGTACGCAGCAGGTCGCGGCCCGGGCGGCGCGGGAGGGGCACCCGCGGGACGACCTCGAGCGGGAGCCCGGCCTCGGGCACCAGCCGGGCCTCCAGGCCCTCGCGGGTGCCGAGGCAGGTGATCTCGGTCGCGGGGTCGAGCCGCCGCAGGGCGTCGGCGGTGGCGAGCAGGGGCGAGGTGTGGCCGGCGGAACCGCCGCCGGCGAGGAGGACGCGCATCAGGGAGAATCTATCGACTGGTGGTGGACGTGCTGGCGGACAGGCCGACCGAACGGTTGCGCCGACGTGCCGCGAGCGCGGCCGCGGCCTCGGGCTCGCGGCGGGCGAAGCCGATCACGAGCCCCAGCGCGACCAGCGAGGGCAGCAGCGCCGAGCCGCCGTAGGAGACGATCGGCAGCGGGATGCCGATGACCGGCAGGACGGCCAGCACCATGCCGACGTTGATCATCATCTGCCCCAGCAGCCAGACCACGATGCCGAAGGTGGCGTAGCGCACGAACGGGTCGGCGGTGCTGTGCGCCACCCGGATCGCGGCGTAGGCGACGGTGAAGAACAGCCCGATGACGAGCAGCGTCCCCACGAGGCCGAGCTCCTCGCCGAGCACGGCGAAGATGAAGTCGGTGTGGGCCTCGGGCAGGTCACCCCACTTCTGCGTGGAGGCGCCGATCCCCTGGCCGAACCACCCGCCGCTCGAGAGCGCGTAGAGCCCGTGGGCAGGCTGCCAGCCCGCGTCGTGGTAGTCCTTGAACGGATCGGTGAAGTGGGTGATGCGCTGCAGCCGCTCGCCGTCGGTCGCGGCCAGCGCCACGCCCGCCACGCCGAGGACCGACAGGCTCAGGCCGAACAGCCGCAAGGGCGCGCCCACCACCCACAGCATCCCGAGCAGGATCGCGGCGAGGACCATCGCCGTGCCGAGGTCACGACCCACGAGCACCAGGCCGATGACCGCGAACAGGCCCGGCACCACCGGGACGAGCAGGTGGTGCAGCTCGCGCAGGCGACGCTCCTTGTGGGCGTAGATGTTGGCCGCCCAGATCACGATCGCGAGCTTGGCGATCTCGGCGGGCTGCATCGTGAAGGGACCGACCGCCAGCCAGTTCTTGTTGCCGTTGACCACGACGCCGAAGCGGGCCACGAGGGCCAGCAGCACGAGGGTCAGGATGAAGCCGGGGTAGGCCAGGCGGCGGACGTGGCGCATCGGGAGGCGCGAGGCGACCCAGGCGCACGGCAGGCCGATGGCCACCCAGAGCAGCTGGCGCTTCACCACGGCGTAGGAGTCGTCGTAGACGAGGTAGGAGCGCACGCTCGAGGCGCTGAGCACCATGATCAGCCCGATGGTCAGCAGCAGCGCCGAGGAGCCGAGCAGCAGGTAGTAGGACGCGAGCGGCTTGTCGAGCGCGTCGCGCACCGATCGCCAGCCCGCGGCGAGGCCCGAGCCCAGCGGGGCGCGGCGAGGGGTGTCGGACGCGACCGGCAGGGCGGTGCTCGTGACGGTGCCCGTGGCCACGTCCCCGGGGTTCGCGGTGGTCATCGGCGCGGCTCCCCTCCGGTGGGCTCTCGGGTCTGCGGTCAGGTCTGGTCGGTGCGGTCGATGTGGGCGTGCACGGCTGCCGCGAACGCGTCGCCGCGCGCGCCGTAGCTGCGGAACATGTCCATGGAGGCGCATCCCGGCGCCAGCAGCACGGTGTCACCGGACCTGGCGAGCCCGGCGGCGGCGTCGACCACGCGCTCCATCGGATCCCCAGTCTCGTCGGCGCCCACATCGATGACCGGCACATCGGGCGCGTGTCGCGAAAGAGCGTCGGCGATGACCTGGCGGTCGCGCCCCAGCAGCACGACCCCGCGCAACCGGTCGCGCGCGGCGAGGACGAGGTCGTCGAAGCGGGCACCCTTGGCCAGGCCGCCGGCGACCCACACGACGGGGTCGAAGGCGCTCAGCGAGGACTGTGCGGCGTGGGGGTTGGTGGCCTTTGAGTCGTCGACCCAGACCACTCCGCCGGACTCGGCCACGTGGGCGATGCGGTGCCCGTCGGGCCGGAAGTCGCGCAGCCCGTCGCGGACCGCCTGCTGGCTGACGCCGTGGGCGCGGGCGAGCGCCGCGGCCGCGAGCGCGTTGGCGACGAAGTGCGGCGCCGGCGAGGCGAGGTCGGCGAGGGTGCAGAGCTCGGCGGCGCTGGTGGCGCGGTCGTCGATGAAGGCGCGGTCGACGAGCAGGTCGTCGACCAGGCCCACGTCGCCCGACGACGGGGTGCCGAGGGTGAAGCCGACCGCGCGGGCGCCCTCGACGACGTCGGCCTCGCGCACCATCGCCTCGGTGGCGGGGTCGGCCAGGTTGTAGACGCAGGCCCGCTGGACCCGGTCGTAGACGCGCGCCTTGTCGGCGGCGTACTGCTCCATGCCGGTGGGGCCACCGGGCTCGTCGACGTACCAGTCGAGGTGGTCCTCGGCGAGGTTGAGCACGACCGCCGACTCCGCCGACATCGAGTGCGTCCAGTGCAGCTGGAAGCTGGAGAGCTCGACGGCGAGGACGTCGTAGGGCTCGGGGTCCATGACGGCCTCGACGATCGGCAGCCCCACGTTGCCGACGGCGACGGCCCGGAGCCCGGCCGCCCGCAGGATCGACTCGAGCATCTGCACGGTCGTGGTCTTGCCGTTGGTGCCGGTCACGGCGAGCCACGGGGCGGGGTGCTCGGGGTCGCGCAGGCGCCAGGCCAGCTCGACCTCGCCCCAGACCGGGACCCCGCGCTCCGCGGCCTGCACGAGCAGCGGTGCGCGTGGCGTCCACCCCGGCGAGGTGACCACGAGGTCGACGTCGTCGGGGAGCACCGCCGTCGCACCGGGCTCCAGACGGACGGTGGCCCCGAGGGTCTCGAGCAGCTGGGCCTTCTCGGCCTTCTCCTCGCTCGAGGCTTCGTCGAGCGCCGTCACGTCGGCGCCGAGGAAGAGCAGGTTGTCGGCGGCCGCGAACCCGGAGACGCCGAACCCGGCGACCACCACGCGTACGCCGGACCAGTCGCTCGTGCGACCGAGCGAGGCGACGTCCTCCTCAGCCAATGCCGGCGACCCACTCGGCGTAGAAGATGCCCAGGCCGATCGCCACGGCCAGGCCGGTGACGATCCAGAAGCGGATCACGATCGTGACCTGCTCCCAGCCGAGCATCTCGAAGTGGTGGTGCAGCGGGGTCATCCGGAAGACGCGGTGCCCGGGCTGGACCTTGAAGATGCTGCGGAAGAGCCCGCTCGCGCGGCTGGCCTTGAACACCGAGACCTGGATCATCACCGAGAGCGTGATCACCACGAAGAGCCCGCCGATGACGAGCAGCAGGAGCTCGGTGCGGGTCATGATCGCGAAGCCGGCCATGGCGCCGCCCAGGGCGAGCGAGCCGGTGTCGCCGAGGATGATCTGCGCCGGCGAGGCGTTCCACCACAGGAACCCGAAACAGGCACCGGTGAGGGCCGCGGCGACGACGGCGAGGTCGAGCGGGTCGCGGACCTCGTAGCACTTCGGACCGGCCTCGAGGGCGCAGGACTGGCTGTTCTGCCAGATGTTGACGAGCGTGTAGGCGGCGAAGATCAGGATCGACGCGCCGGTCGCGAGGCCGTCGAGGCCGTCGGCGAGGTTCACCGCGTTGCTGAACCCGGTGACGATGAACCAGATGAGCACCAGCACCAGGACCGCCGGCAGCGCGAAGCGCTCGTAGTCGCGGATGAAGGAGATGTGGTCCGACGCCGGGCGCCAGCCGCGGTCGTCCTCCAGGATCGGCGACAGCGCCAGCACACCGAAGACGAGCGCGACGACGGTCTGGCCGATCATCTTGGCGCGGCTGCGCAGGCCGGTGCTGTGCTGGCGGCTGACCTTGAGGAAGTCGTCGAGGAAGCCGACGATGCCGAGCCCCACCAGCAGGAAGATCAGCAGGAGCGCGGACGCCGTCGGGGCCTGTCCGGTGAAGAGCTTGGCCGCGAAGTAGCTGACGACCGTGGCGAGCACCACCACCGCGCCGCCCATGGTGGGCGTGCCGCGCTTGACGTGGTGGGTGGTCGGGCCGTCGTCGCGGATCGGCTGCCCGAAGCCCTGACGGGTGAAGAAGCGGATCGCGTAGCGCGTGCCGAGGAGGGAGATCAGCAGGGAGAGTCCTCCTCCGACCAGGATGGCTCTCATCGGTTGCTGTTCCCTTCCTCGAGGAGTTCGTCGGCGATCACTTCCAGCGCCGCCCCCCGCGATGCCTTCACCAGGACGACATCGGCAGCCGAGACATTGTGCCGCAGCCACTCGGTGGCCGCGTCACGCCCCGCCGTGGGGATGGTCACGCCTCGCGCACCCGCACCGGAGTGGCCCTCGGCGATCGCCGCGGCGGCCGGTCCGACGGTGACGAGGAGGTCGACGCCGACCTCGGCGGCGTAGGCTCCGACCGCACGGTGTGCCTCCACCGCGCCGTCGCCGAGCTCGAGCATCTCGCCGAGCACCGCGACCGTACGTCGCCCGCTGCGCGCGCCGATGCCCGCGAGCGTGTCGAGGGCGGCGCGGACCGACTCGGGGTTGGCGTTGTAGGAGTCGTTGAGCACCACCAGGCCGTCGGAGCGCTCCCCCGGCTCCATGCGCCAGCGGCTGGCCGGGACGGCGTCGGCGAGGGCGTCGGCGACCGTGTCGAGGTCGAGGCCGGCCGCCAGCGCCATCGCGGCGGCGGCTGCGGCGTTGCGCCACTGGAAGGAGCCGACCTGCGCGAGGTGGACGGTCGCGAAGGAGCCGCGGTGGGCGAGCTCGAACGACTGCCGGCCGAGGTCGTCGGTCGTGATCTCGTCGACGGCGACGTCGGCGCCCGGCCCGCCGAAGGTCGTCACGGTCGCCCGGGTGCGCGACGCCATCGCGCGCACGAGGTCGTCGTCGGCGTTGAGCACCGCCGTGCCGTCGGGGGCCAGCGCCTCGACGATCTCGCCCTTGGCGACCGCGATCGCCTCTCGGCTGCCGAACTCGCCGATGTGGGCGGTGCCGACGTTGAGCACGGCGGCGATGCGCGGGCGTGCGATCCGGCACAGCCGGGCGATGTGCCCGACGCCGCGCGCGCCCATCTCGACGACGAGGAAGCGGGTCTCGGGCGTCGCGCGCAGCACGGTGAGCGGGACGCCGAGCTCGTTGTTGAAGTTGCCGCGCGTGGCGATGGTCGGGCCCTCCGCGGACAGGACGTGGGCGAGGTAGTCCTTGGTGCCGGTCTTGCCCTGCGAGCCGGTCATCGCCAGGACGACGACGTCGGGCAGCCGGTCGAGCACGTGGCGCGCCAGCAGGCCGAGCGCCTCGGTGACGTCGTCCACGACCACGGTGGGCAGCGCGGTGGGGCGGCTGCCGAGCACGGCGACCGCTCCTGCCTCGCCGGCCGCTGCGGCGAAGTCGTGACCGTCGACGTGCTCCCCCGCCAGCGCCACGAAGAGGCCGCCGGGCTCGGGGGTGCGGGTGTCGAGGAAGGCGCCGCCGGTGACGGTGGCCTCACCGTGGGCGACGCCGCCGACGACGTCGGCGACCTCGTGCAGCGACATCTCGATCATCGCGAGCCTCCGAGGGCGTGGATCTCCTCGGCCGCGACCACGCGGTCGTCGAAGGGGTGGACGGTGCCGGCGACCTCCTGGCCGGTCTCGTGGCCCTTGCCGGCCAGCAGCACCACGTCGCCGGGCGCGGCACGGCGTACGGCCTCGCGGATGGCACCGCGCCGGTCGCCGACCTCCAGCACCTCGGCGCGACCCCCGCGGGCACCGTCGAGGACGGCCGCGCGGATCGCGGCGGGGTCCTCGGTGCGCGGGTTGTCGTCGGTGACGACCACCACGTCGGCCATCCGGGCCGCGATCTCGCCCATGAGGGGCCGCTTGAGGGTGTCGCGGTCGCCCCCGGCGCCGACGACCGCGATGAGCCGCCCGTCGGTGAGCGGGCGCAGAGTGGCGAGCACGGCCTCGAGCGCGTCGGGCTTGTGGGCGTAGTCGACGACGACGGTGAAGTCCTGTCCCGCCGACACCTGCTCGAGGCGGCCCGGGACGCCGCCCGCGCGCGCGATGCCGTCGGCCACGGCGCGCGGGTCGAGGCCGGCCAGCGCAGCCGAGGCGATGGCGGCCAGGGCGTTGGAGACGTTGAACTCACCGGGGATGGCGACCCCGGCCGGCACCTCGACCCCGGGCCCGACCACCGTGAAGGTGGCACCCGTGGGCGTCAGCTCGATGTCGCGGGCGCTCCAGTCGGCCTCCGCCCCGCGGGTGGAGTACGTCGCCATCGGGACGGTGGCGACGTCGAGGAGCCGGCGTCCGAACTCGTCGTCGGCGTTGGTGAGGCCCTGCCGGGCGCGCTCGGGGGTGAAGAGGCTGGCCTTGGCGGCGAAGTAGTCGTCGACGTCGGCGTGGAAGTCGAGGTGGTCGCGACCGAGGTTGAGGAAGACCGCGACGTCGAACACCACCCCGTCGACGCGTCCGAGGACCAGCGCGTGGCTGGAGACCTCCATCGCGCAGGTGTCCACCCCGCGCTCGCGCATGACCGCGAACAGCCCGTGGAGGTCGGGCGCCTCAGGAGTGGTGAGCTGGGTCTTGACGTCCTCGCCCGCGATGCGGGTGCCGACGGTGCCGACGACCGCCGACACCGTGCCCGCCGCGGTGAGCCCCTGCTCGAGGATCCGGGTGGTGGTGGTCTTGCCCTGCGTGCCGGTCACGCCGATCACGCGCAGGGCGCGGGCCGGGTCGCCGTAGACCCGTGCCGACAGCCGGCCCAGGACGGCGCGGGGCTCGGCGACGACGAGCGCCGGCGTGCCGGGCGGGAGCAGCGCGAGCCCGGTGGCGTCGGTCAGCACCGCGACGGCGCCCGCGGCGAGTGCCTGGGCGGCGTACGCCGCTCCGTGGGCGCGGGTGCCCGGGAGCGCGGCGTAGAGGTCGCCGGGCTGCACGCGCCCGGTGCTGAGCGAGATCCCGCGGACGGCGACGTCGAGGTCGCCGTGGACCGCCACCTCGGTGTCGGCGCCGAGCCAGTCGGTCAGCTCGGCGGCGGACGTCGACACGGCCTGACGGGGTCGCGTGGCGACCACGGGCTCCACTTGCTCCTCCACCGAGGGAGCGTATCGACTCACCACTCGACGGGGAGACGCGACGGCTTGCCGCCGGTTGGCTCCACGCCGTAGCGGCCGAGCACGTAGCCCATGATCCGGGAGAAGACCGGGCCGGCCGTCGAGCCACCGCCCGCCTCGCCCTTGGGGGCGTGGATGACGACGTAGACGGTGAACCTGGCGTCGTCCGCCGGGGCGAAGCCGCCGAAGGAGACCGACGTGCTGCCGTCGTAGAGGCCGGTGTCGGGGTTGACCCGCTGGGCGGTGCCGGTCTTGCCGGCGACGAGGTAGCCGGGCACCTGCGCCCGCGGCGCGACGCCGTCCTCGGGGTCGACGACCTTCTCCATCATCTTCGCGGTCGCGCGGGCGGCCTCCTTGCTGATCACGCGGGTGCGGGTCGCCACGTCGGTGCCGACGGTGGTGCCGTCGTCGGTGACCGCGCTGCCCTCGATAAGGCTCGGCGAGACGCGGACGCCGCCGTTGGCGACCGTGTTCACGGCCGCGGCCATCTGCGCCACGTTGACCGAGAGCGACTGGCCGAAGGCGACGCGGTCCTTGGTCTGCGAGGTCATGACCTCCCCGGGCGTCAGGATGCCGGGGGTCTCGCCGCGCACGCCGATGTTGGTCTTCTGCCCGAGGCCGAAGCGCTGGAGGTAGGACACCAGCTGCGGCGGCGAGAACGCGTCGGCGGCCAGCACGGTGCCGATGTTGGAGGACTTCGCGATGATGCCGGCCAGCGTGAGCCGGATCATGCCGTGGTCGAACCAGTCGCCGATCGGCCGGTCCTGGCGCTGCAGGACGCCCGGCACCTTGAAGCGCTGGCGCGGGAAGGCCTTGCCCGCGTCGATGAGCGAGGAGGCCGTGAGCACCTTCTCGACCGACCCCGGCTCGTAGGTGTCGTTCATGGCGCGCGAGCCGAGGTCGTCCTCGTCGGCCTCGCCCGGCTTGTTGGCGTCGAAGGTGGGCACGTCGGCCAGCGCGAGGATCTCGCCCGTGCGGGTGTCCATCACGATCGCGGAGCCGCTCGCAGCGCTGTACTGCTGGACGGTCTGGGCCAGGACCTTCTGGGTGAACCACTGCAGGTCGCGGTCGATGGTGGTGCGCAGCGCGGTGCCGTTCTGCGCGGCCCGCAGCGTGCTCTCGCGCAGCGGGATGCGTACGCCCCGCCCGGAGGTCGACTGCCAGGTGGCCTCGCCGTCGACGCCGGCGAGCTGCTTGTCGAAGGTGCGCTCGAAGCCACCGAGGGGCTCGTCGGTGCCCATGTAGCCGAGCAGGTTGGCCGCGACGTCGCCGGCCGGGTAGTCGCGGATGGGGTCGTCCTGCAGGCTGATGCCGGAGAAGCCGGCCGCGTCGAGCTCGTCGAGGGTGTCGGACGCCAGGGTGCTCGGCACCCGGCGGGCGACGTACTCGTAGCGGCTGCCCTCGTTGCGCCCGCGCAGCGCGTTGAGCGTCTTGAAGTAGTCGATCGACAGCCGGTCGGACAGCAGGCGCGCGATCTCGGGGGCCCGGTCGGCGGTGAGGCTCGGGTCGGCGATGACCATCTTGCCCTTGATGGAGTCGGCCAGCGGCACGCCGTTGCGATCGAGGATGTCGCCGCGCTCTGCCACGAGCGTGACCCGGGCGGCGCCCTCGGCGGCGGCGCGGACGGCGTAGGACTGCGGGTCGACGCCCTGCAGCTGGACCAGCCGGGCGCCGAAGAACGACAGGACCATCGCGATCAGGACGAACCCGACGCGCAGGCGCATCATGGGCGCCCCCCGCGAGGCGCCGCGCTTGGCACTGCCGGTGGCGCGGGTGCTCGGCACTGGTATCCCTCTTTCCGTGCCCCGGCGCTTACTCCGGAGCCTGTCGACCAAACTAGGTGGGGTGCGGCGCAGATCGGTGCGCGCGCGCCGTCACCGGTTGCGGTTCTTGCGGGCCTGCTTCTGGGTGGCGGTGGAGTCGGTGGCCGGCGTCGTCGGCTGCTCCGCAGCACTCGGGGCCGGCACGACGACCGTGGTCGGTGCGGGCGCCAGGACGGCGGGCTTGACGGGGGCCGGCGGCAGCAGCCGGAGGGCGTCCTCGCGGGTGGCGGGGGTGCGCACGCCGCTGGTCTTGCCCGTCTGGAGGTCGAGGAAGACCGGCGCGGTCGGGATGACCATGCCCATCTCCTGTGCCTGCTGCGCGACCCGCTGCGGGTTGCGCAGCTCGTCGAGCTCCATGCGCAGCGTCTGCTCGCGGGCGGCCAGCGTGTCGGCCTCACCCTCGAGGGCGGAGGCGGTGAAGGACGCCTGCTGCATCGAGGTGTTGAACAGGAGCAGCCCGACGATGCCGCCGACCAGCACCAGGCTGACCAGGGTCACGAACGGGACGCGCGGGGCGCGACTGCGCACCCGCGGCACCACGGTGAGCCGGGCCCGGTCGACCGCCTCCTGGGCGATCCGGGTGACTCGGGTGCGTGGCTGCAGGACGGGACTGCTCATCGGACGGCTCCAGGGGGAAGGAAGCGGGAGGCGGATCGGGAGGCGGGTCGTGAGGCCGGCAGCACACGCTCGACGGCGCGCAACCGGACGGATGCTGCTCGGGGGTTCTCGGCGATCTCGTGCTCGTCGGCGCGCTCGGCCCCCCGGGTGACCAGGCGCAGCGCGGGCTCGGCCCCCTCGGGGACGAACGGCAGGTCCGGGGGCACGTCGAGGCGGGTGGCGTCGGCGAACGCGCGCTTGACCAGGCGGTCCTCCAGGGAGTGGTAGGACTCCACGACCACGCGGCCGCCCACCCCGATGGCCTCGATCGAGGCCGGGATCGCGCGGCGCAGCACGGCGAGCTCGTCGTTGACGGCCATCCGCAGCGCCTGGAAGGTGCGCTTGGCGGGGTGTCCCCCCGTGCGGCGGGCCGGGGCCGGGATGGTGGCGTAGAGCAGCTCGACCAGGTCGGCGCTGGTGCTGAACGGCGTCGTCTCGCGACGGCGTACGACCTCGCGGGCGATCTTGCTGGCGAACTTCTCCTCGCCGTACTCGCGCAGGATGCGGGTGAGCTCCTGCGCGGTCGCGGTGTTGAGGAGGTCGGCGGCGGTCTGGCCCGTGGTGGGGTCCATGCGCATGTCGAGCGGGGCGTCCTCGGAGTAGGCGAAGCCGCGCTCGCGGACGTCGAGCTGCATCGAGGACACGCCCAGGTCGAAGAACACCGCGTCGACGTGGTCGAGCCCGAGCGAGCCGATCACCTCGGGCAGCTCGTCGTAGACCGCGTGCACGGCCGTGAAGCGCTCGCCGTGCGCGGCCAGGCGCTCGCGCGACATCTGCAGCGCCGCCGGGTCGCGGTCGATGCCGATGACGCGTGCGTCCGGGAGGCGCTCCAGGACGGCCTCGCTGTGGCCGCCGAGCCCGAGGGTGCAGTCGACGTAGACGGAGCCGGGCTCGGACAGGGCAGGCGCCAGCAGGGCGACGACCCGGTCGAGCAGCACCGGGGCGTGGCTGGGAGTGATCATCGAGTCAGCCCTGGGAGCCCAGGTGCGTCAGCAGCAGCAGCGCGAGGGCCAGCGAGGAGGCGGTGGCCGCGGAGAAGGCGATCAGGGCGGCGGCGTCGCGGGCCTGGTCGCGCACCCGCAGCGGCGCGGATGCCGTCGTGCGTCCCAAGGGCTGGGTGGTGCTCATGGTCTCGACCCCACTGGTTGCTGTGCTCATGACGTGCTCGGCTGGTGCTGGCGGTGCTGGTCTGTGTTGGCGGTGCGGCTGACACTCCCCACGCCTGACTGGCACGGGGCGAGCCGCCGCACCAGGTCCCTGCCCGCTCCCAGGTGTTGGGGAAGGCCCTCTGGTGCCGGGGAAGTGCCCCAGATGGCCACGCGAGGGAGCGGGCTCGAGACCTGGTGATGCGGGTCGCGATGTCAGCTGTGGAGTTGTCGGGCGGTGGACCAGGTGCGGGTGGATCAGATGCCGGGGAAGACCTCGTCGCTCAGCTCGGAGAACTTCTGCTCCTGCTCCTCGGAGTAGGTGGCCCACGCGGTCGGGTCCCAGATCTCGATGCGGTTCATGGAGCCGATGACGACGCACTCCTTGCGGAGCGAGGCGTACTCCCGCAGCGGGGCCGGGATGTTGATGCGTCCCTGCTTGTCCGGCACCTCCTGGCTGGCGGCGGCGAACAGCATGCGGACGTAGTCACGGGTGTTCTTCTGCGTGACCGGCGCCTCGCGGAGCCGATCGGTGAGCCGGCCGAAGTCCTCCAGCGACCAGACGGTGAGGCAGCGCTCCTGCCCCCTGGTCACCACGAGTCCCTCCGTCAGCTCGTCCCTGAACTTCGCCGGGAGGAAGAGCCGTCCCTTCTCGTCGAGCTTGGGCGTGTAGGTGCCGAAGAACATCCGGCACCTCCACTGGCTCGGCGGGCAGATCGACCCTGTCCCCCACTTCGCACCACACTACTCCACTTCACTCCACCGTCAACCAGAACGAGCGTGTTTCGCGGTCGTTTTTCGCCCGTGCCGCGCTTCTCCGGTCCCGGGTGGTGCGCCGCTCGTCGAGCGCGGCGAGCGTCGATCCACGCTCAGCGGCGCCTGCGGGGACCCGGGGTGGAGCGCCGGTGGGGGACGTACGCCGCCACTGGTGGGGGGAAGTGGGGCATCCGGGCGCGAGCGAGCGTTCGCGTGGGCTGTGGACGGGTATGTTGCGCGCACCACATACCGTGGGGTGGAACGAACGAGGGGATGGCAAGCGTGACCACTGGGCCAACCGAGCGGGCATCCGGACCGGCACCCGACCTGGACACAGTGCGCAGGGTGACCAGCGCCGTCCGCCACAACATCGAGCGCGTGATCGCCGGCAAGCCCGACGTCGTCAACGCCGCCCTCGTGGTGCTGCTCGCCGAGGGCCACCTGCTGATCGAGGACGTCCCGGGCGTGGGCAAGACCCAGCTCAGCAAGGCCCTCGCGCGCAGCATCGACTGCACGGTGCGCCGCATCCAGTTCACCCCGGACCTGCTGCCCTCCGACGTCACGGGCGTGTCGGTGTTCAACCAGGACACCCGTGAGTTCGAGTTCCGTCCCGGCGGGGTCTTCGCCAACATCGTGGTGGGCGACGAGATCAACCGCGCCTCCCCCAAGACCCAGTCCGCCCTGCTCGAGGCCATGGAGGAGCGCCAGGTCACCGTCGACAACGCGACCTACATGCTCGAGAAGCCGTTCATGGTCATCGCCACCCAGAACCCGATCGAGATGGAGGGCACCTACGCCCTCCCCGAGGCGCAGCGCGACCGCTTCATGGCGCGGGTCTCGGTGGGCTACCCCGTCGAGTCCGCGGAGATCGCGATGCTCGAGGGCCACACAGCCCACAACCCCCTCGACGAGCTCGAGCCGGTCACCAACGCGGGCGAGCTCCGCAAGGTCATCGAGATCGTCGGCCGGGTCCACGTGTCGTCGGCCGTCCACCGCTACGCCGTCGCGCTCACCACCGCCACCCGGTCGAGCAACGACCTCCACCTCGGCGCCTCGCCCCGCGCGACCCTGCACCTCGTGCGCGCCGCGAAGGCGGTGGCCGCGACCCAGGGCCGCGACTACGTCCTGCCCGACGACATCCACGGGATCACCTCCCCCGTGCTCGCCCACCGCCTGCTGCCCAACGTGGAAGCGACGATGAGCGGGCGCACCACCTCGGCGATCCTGTCCGGGATCGTCGAGTCGGTCCCCGTCCCCGACGCCCGTGCGTGAGGCGCTCGCTGCCCTGACCGTCCGCGGACGGGCATTCCTCGCCGCCGGCACCACGACGATCGTCGCGGCGATCGTGGTCGGCCACTCCTCCGTCGTACGGATCGGGGTGCTGGTCGCTGTGCTGCCGCTGCTGACGGCGTGGTGGGTCGGCCGCGCGCGCTACCGCCTCGCGCTGGTGCGCACCGTCTCCCCCCAGCTCGTCGTGGCCGGTCAGCCCGCCACCGTCGAGCTCACCGTCTCCAACGAGTCGCGCACGCCGACCGGCGTGCTGCTGCTCGAGGAGCGTCTCCCCTACGTCCTGGGCACCCGTCCGCGCTTCGTGCTCGAGGGCTTGGGACACGGGTGGCGCCGGCACGCGACCTACCAGGTGCGCTCGGAGCTGCGGGGGCAGTTCGACATCGGTCCCATGTCGGTGCGCGTCACCGACCCGTTCGGCCTCGTCGAGCTCGGCCGCACCTTCCACGCCACGACCCGGCTGACCGTCACCCCGAGGACCATCGCGCTGCCCAACATCCCGCTGGGCGGGGCCTGGACCGGCTCGGGCGACAACCGCCCGCGCGCCTTCGCCAGCGGCAGCGCCGAGGACGTGACGGTCCGTGAGTACCGTCGCGGCGACGACCTGCGTCGCGTGCACTGGCGCAGCTCGGCGCGCACCGGCGAGCTGATGGTGCGTCGCGAGGAGCAGCCCTGGCAGTCGCGCGCCACGGTCTTCCTCGACAACCGCGGCACCTCGCACCGCGGCCAGGGTGCGGCCAGCTCGCTCGAGGGTGCGGTGTCCGCGGCGGCCTCGATCGCGGTCCACCTCGCCCACCACGGCTACACCGTGCGTCTCGTGACCGCCTCCGGCGACAGCCGCGAGACGCAGTGGCACTCCCATGCGGCCGACGCGAGCACCGTGCCGCTGCTGGAGTCGCTGGCGGTCGTGCAGCTCGACCACTCCCCCGCGCCCGACACCCAGTGGCTGGCCGAGCCCGGCCACGGCGGCCTCGTGGTCGGGGTGTTCGGCGCGCTGGTCGACCACGACCTCCCGTTCCTGCGCCGGCTCCAGCACCACGCGTCGTCCAGCCTGGCCATCGCCCTCGACGTCGACGCCTGGGCGCCGCACCTCCCGCCCCAGCCCGGCGCCGGCGCGGCGGCCCACCTCACCTCGGCCGGGTGGCGCTCGGTCACCCTCGGCCCCCGCGACCGGCTCGACACCGCCTGGCAGGAGCTCGGTCTCATGTCGAGCCGAGCCACCGCCTCGACGGGGGCCGCGCGATGAGGTCGTCGTGGAGCACGCTGCCGCACCAGCTGCGGGTCTCGGGCATCGCGCTGCTCGCGTCGTGGGCGACCGTGCTGTCCTGGAGCGGGCTGACCGAGGGGTTCGCCCGTGTCGGCATCCCGCTGCTGATGATCGGCGTGGTCGTGTGCGGCCTCGGCGCGCTCGGTCGCTGGGCACGGTTCGCGGCACCTGCCGTGGTGGCCGGGCAGCTCGTCCTCGGGGCGCTCCTCGTGCTCGGCACCACCACCGGCTCCCCCATCCCCACCCCGGGCAACGTCGATGCCTTCCTCGCCGCGCTCGACGGTGCGCTCGAGAGCTCGCGCAGCTACGCCGCCCCGGTGCAGCTGGGCGTGCCGCCGGTGCACCCGCTGCTGCTGATCGGTGGCACGCTGGTGGTGGTCCTCGTCGACGCGATCGCCTGCACCCTGCGCCGGGCACCGGTGGCGGGCCTCGTGCTGCTGGCGGCGTACACCCTGCCGGTGGCGGTGACGGGCGACGCGGTCTCCTGGTGGCTCTTCTGCGTCATCGCCGCGCTCTTCCTCACCCTCGTCTTCATCCAGCACAGCGACCACGTGACCAGCTGGGGGCGCGCGCCCGACGGTGAGAAGGGCGCGTTCTCGGTGCGCACCGGAGCGATCGGCAACACCGCGGTCGCGCTCGGAGCGAGCGCGATCGCGCTCGCCGTGCTGGTGCCCGCGGCCGTCCCGACGATGAGCATGAGCGTCTTCGACGGCAACGGTCCCGGCACCCGCGAGGTCGAGGTCAAGGACCCGATGGTCGACCTGCGCCGCGACCTCAGCCGCGGCCGGGACATCCCACTCCTCTGGGTCACCACACCCGGTCCCAAGCCCACCTACCTCCGCCTGTCGGTGCTCTCCCGCTTCAACGGCAGCTCGTGGACTCCGGGCGACCGCGAGATCCCCGACTCGCAGACCGCCACCGGCGCACTGCCGCCCCTCGACGGGGTCAGCACCTCGGTGCCGCGCAAGGAGTACAGGTACGACGTGCGCATCGGCCCCGACTTCGCCTCCAGCTGGCTGCCCACGACCGCCCAGGTCACGCAGATCGACGCCGGCACCGACTGGCGCTACGACGTCAACACCCGCGACTTCATCGGCGCCCGCGACGACGTGACCACAACGGACCGCACCTACGACTTCACGGGTGTGCAGCTGACCTACGACGCGGAGTCGATGAACGAGGCCGTCTCCGGAGCCGGCTCCGTCGCCGGCATCTTCACCGACGTCCCGCCCGGGCTCAACGGCGAGATCCGCCGCCTCGCGGCGAGCGTCACCGCCGACGCCCCCACCCGCTTCCAGAAGGCGCAGCTGCTGCAGCAGTGGTTCCGCGAGGACGGCGGCTTCCGCTACGACCGGGCGCAGGTCGAGTCGGCCGGGAGCGGCGGGGCGGACCTGATGGCCTTCCTGGACGACCGGGTGGGCTACTGCGAGCAGTTCGCGGCATCGATGGCGATCATGGCGCGCGTGATCGGCATCCCGAGCCGGGTGGCGGTGGGCTTCCTCGAGCCCGACAAGGCCACCAACGGCTCGTGGGAGTTCTCCGCGCACGACCTGCACGCCTGGCCCGAGCTCTACTTCCCCGGATCGGGATGGGTGCGCTTCGAGCCCACGCCGCAGGACCGTGCCACGGAGGTCCCGGGCTACACCAACGCCGAGTTCGAGGCCGTCACGGAGAGCCCCACCCCCAGCGTCAGCAAGTCCACCGAGCTGCTGCCCGATCGCGGTGCGTCACCGAGCGCCGACTCCGGCTCCGCGGACGAGGACACCAGCTCCGTCCCGTGGGTGGCGGTCGCGGCCGGCCTCGTGGGGCTCACCGTCGTCGCGCTGCTGCTGCTGACGCCCCGGCTCGTGCGCGCCGCCCGTCGTCGTCGCCGGCTCGCCGGTGGCATCGAGGACCTCTGGGACGAGCTGCACGACACCACGCGCGACCTCGGCCACAGCTGGCCGTCCGGCAGGTCACCGCGACGCGTCGGCGACTGGCTCGGACGACTGCTCGCCGCGCCGGTGGAGGGCAGCGCACGACCCGACCGTCCCCGTCGCGGCCGCGACCAGGCGCCCGAGGCGGCGCAGGCCCTCGACCGGATCGTCGTCGCGCTCGAGCGCAGCCGCTACGCGCGCGATCCCGAGTCCTTCACCGCCGAGCAGCACGCCGGCGATGCCGTCCTGGTGGAGGAGGCGCTGGCCGCGGGGGTCACGCCTCGCGACGTGCGTCGGGCCGCCTGGTGGCCCGCGTCGGTCGTCGGACGGCGTACGACGTGGCGTCCGCGCTCGCGCTCGGGTCGGGCACAGGCCGAGACGCCGGGCCACGAGTCGGCGCGGACGGTCGACGAGCTCATCGGCTGACCGGCGCGACGGGCATGACGTGCCCGGTGCGCGGGCGTGAGGAAGCGCCCGGTCAGCGGGGAGGAAGCGTCAGAAGCCGCGCTCGCGGCGGCGGCGCCACCGCTCCTCCATGCGCTCCATGAAGGGGCTGCCGGAGCGCTGGCGGCGGGGCCGGTGGGCGCGCCCACCGTCGACGACGCCGAAGCCGGACCTGCCGGAGGCGCGGACCTTGGGAGACACCGGGTGGCCGGGGCTGCGCGCCGACGTCAGGGCGAGGATCGCGCCGCCGAGCATCACGACGAAGCCCAGGACGCCCATCACGGTGCGGACCACCTGGTTCTCCCCGATGAGCACGGCTGCGATGAGCAGCGCGACGCCGACGACGAGGATGACGCCGCCGAGCACCATGCGGCGACGGGCGGCGCGCTGGAAGGAGGTGCCACGCAGGGTCGAGGCCAGCTTGGGATCCTCTTCGACGAGGGCGCGCTCCATCTGCTCGAGCAGTCGCAGTTCTTCCTCGGAGAGCTCCACAGTTCCTCCTCCACCTCGTGCCTCAAGTCTAGGCACGCTCCGGTGCCTACGGTAGGCGTCCTGTCGAAATTCACCCCGGTGGGGAGGCCTTCGACCCCTATGGGTGGGCCGGTGGACCCGGACAGCCGGCCTCACCGGCGTCGGACCAGGCTCGCCGGCCGCACGGCCGACGAGCCGAACCGGCGTGCCGCGCGGTCGACGGCACGGTCGGCCTCGGCCCACCCGCGCTCCGGCTCGCCCAGCTCGAGCTGGTGGTGGACGGTGGTGCGCGGCACCAGTCCCTCGACCCGGACACCGACCAGGCGCAGGCGCGCGCGCTGCAGGCCGAGCGCGTCGTAGAGGCGGGTCACCGTGCGGTGGACCTCCACCGTCACGTCGGTGGCCTCGGGGAGGGTGCGCGAGCGCGTGATCGTGGTGAAGTCCGCGAAGCGGACCTTGAGGGTGACCGTGCGACCCGCCACCCCGGCCGAGCGCATCCGGCCGGTGACCCGGGCGGCGAGGCGCAGCAGCTCGCGCACGACCACCTCGCGGTCGTCGGTGTCGCGGGCGAAGGTCTCGTCGGCCCCCATCGAGCGCTCCGGCTCGTGCGGCCCGGCCCGCGGCACCAGCTCGCCGCGGTCGGTGCCCCACGCGAGGCGGTGGAGCTCACGACCGAGGTGGACACCCACCGCGCGCTGGAGCGTGTCGAGCGGGGTGTGCGCGACGTCGCCGACGGTGACCAGGCCGAAGCGGTGGAGCAGCGCCTGCGTGCTGGCGCCGACGCCCCAGAGCTCACCGACGTCGAGGGGGTGGAGGAACGAGGTGACCTCCGACGGCCGCACCACGACCACGCCGTCGGGCTTCGCACGCCGGCTGGCGAGCTTGGCCACCGACACCGACGCCGCCACCCCGACCGAGCAGGTGATGCCCTGCTCGTCGTGGATCGTCGAGCGCAGCCGCTCGGCGATCTCGCGCGGGGTGCCGAGGCGGCGCAGCGACCCGCGCACGTCGAGGAAGGCCTCGTCGAGCGAGATCGCCTCCACCTGCGGGGTGACCTCGCGGAAGGTCTCCATCACCGAGGCCGAGACGGTGCTGAACGTGGCGTAGTCGGGCTCGAGCACGACGACGTGGGGACACAGGCGGCGTACGCGCGTCATCGGGAGCGCCGAGCGGATGCCGTAGGTGCGCGCGACGTAGTTGGCCGCCAGCACCACCCCGCGCCCGCTCCCGCCGACGACGACGGGCTGGTCGACGAGGTCGGGGCGCTCGCGCAGGGCGACGGAGGCGTAGAACGCGTCCATGTCGACGTGCAGGAGCGGGGTGTCAGTCACCGGGACCACCCCGGCAGGGACCGGCCGGCGGCGCGGTCAGCGCTGGGCGATGACGTGCACCTGCGCGGCGAGGGGCAGGTATTCCGGGCGGGTCGCGACAGCCCGCTCGAGCTCGACGAGGGCAGCCGTGGCACCCGGCTCGAGGTCGAGGAGGCTGCCGGGCACGAGGTCGGCGAAGACCCGCACGGCCTGGACCGACCGCGGCCGCAGGCCGGCAGCCCCCAGGAGGTCGGCGACCTCGTCGTGGGTGAAGCGTCGACCGCCCCGCCCGCCCGTCTGGTCGCCGTCGAGCAGCTCGCGAGCGGCCTGGAAGTGGCCGGCCATGGCGCGTGCCACGACGGCCGCGTGGCGCTGGGCCACGAGGAGGCTGAGGTGACCGCCCGGACGCAGCACACCGGCGATGGCGGCCAGGGCGGCCGCCGGGTCGTCGACCATCTCCAGCACGCCGTGGCACAGCACGAGGTCGGCCTCGTCGACGAGCGCCGGGAGGTCGGAGAGGTCGCCCTGCTGACCGGTGACCCGGTCGGCGACGCCGCGCTCGCGCGCGCGACGGTCGAGCGAGGCGAGGGCGTCGGGGCTGGGGTCGATGACCTGCACGCGGTGGCCGAGCTCGGCCAGCGGCACCGCGAAGCCGCCGGTGCCACCGCCGATGTCGACGATGCGGGCCTGCTGTCCGTCACCGTCGAGCACGTGGCGTACGCCGTCCCAGACCACGCCGGTGCGCACGGACTGGCGACGCTCGCTGGCAGAGGGGCTGGCCGAGGGCTGGGACATGGGACCAACCCTAGTGGGCGCGCAGGGACTCCCGACGTCATCCGGGGCTCCCCGGGCTGCGGTGCCACAGCGAGCGAGGGACGGCGCCGGGGTCGTCGCCGGGCGGCCTGAGGTCGGCGTAGGGCGAGACCCGGAACCCGGTCGGGTGGACCAGCACGCGGAGCCGTGCGGGCTCACCGGGCGCGGGCTCCGGCGCCCGGGCCAGCTCGGCGCGCACGAGCGCGAGCCCGTCGTCCGCCGTGCGGGCGCGCTGCCACAGCTCGTGCAGCGCCGGCAGCTCCCAGGCCCCGGTGGCGCGCAGCGAGACGCCTCGTCGGCCGGTGCGGCGCAGCTCGCCGCGCACGAGCAGCAGCCACGAGGAGAACACCGTGGTGGCGAAGCGACCCTGCACGTCGTCGAAGAAGGTCGCGTCGACCGGACCGGTGCCGTCGTCGAGGGTGAGGAACACGACGCGTCGCCCGGAGCGGACGGGCGGTGTCTGGGTCGCCACCTTGACTCCCGCGACCAGCAGCTCGGCACGGCTGCGGCGGCGCAGCAGGTCGCGGCTGCGGGTGATGCCCAGCGCGTCGAGGAAGGGACCGAAGGGCGCCACCGCGTGCTGGCTGACGTCGAGGCCGAGGATCTCCAGCTCCGCGCGCATCCGCTCCAGCGTCGTCATCTCGGGCAGGCCGGCGGGCCTCTCCCCCGGCTCGCCCGGCTCGTCGCCCAGCCGCAGCGTCAGCTGGACCGACTCGGCGCGGACCACGGGCCGCGCGGCCTGCGACTGGGCGGCGGCCCGGACGGTGGGGTCGGAGCTGTTGCGCCCCGCGGCCGTGGCGGCGGCTGCCGCGGCCCGCGCGGGTGGCGTACGACGCAGCCCGCGACCGCGGGAGGCGCGGTCGACCGCACGGGCGTGCTGGTCGAGCTCGGCCACCTGCAGCAGCAGGTCGCGGCGCGTCACCCGGCCGCGGTGCGTCACCGCGACCTCGCC
Organism: Nocardioides sp. Soil774; assembly: GCF_001428125.1. Classification (GTDB taxonomy): domain Bacteria; phylum Actinomycetota; class Actinomycetes; order Propionibacteriales; family Nocardioidaceae; genus Nocardioides. The sequence goes on from NZ_LMSM01000012.1 coordinate 138,510, forward strand.
CGACCCGATGCCGTAGACCCCGTCGAAGGCGCCCGCCAGCACCAGCCTCTCGAGGACGGGGCGCGAGACCCGCGCACGGTGGAAGAAGTCGGACAGCGAGGCGTAGGGCGTGCCCGCGCGCGCCTCGACGATGCGCGCCACCTCGGCCGCGCTGATGCCCTTCACGTCGCTCAGCGAGAGCCGGATCGCGTGGCCCTCCCCGGTGGTGCCGCGCTCGACGGCGTACGTCGACGAGCTGGCGTTGACGTCGAGCCCCAGCACGCCCACGCCGAGCTGGCGGGCGTCGTCGAGGATGAGCCGCTTGGGGTACATCCCGGGGTCGTGGGTCAGCACCCCGGAGAGGAAGTGCGCCGGCCAGTGCGCCTTGAGCCAGGCCGACTGGTAGGTCGGCAGGGCGAACGCCGCGGCGTGGGCCTTGCAGAACCCGAACGAGCCGAAGGCCTCCAGCACCCGCCAGACCTCCTGGACGACAGCCGGGTCGTAGCCCTGGGCGAGCGCGCGCGGGAAGAACCACGCCTTCGTCGCGGCCATGCCGTCGGGGCTCCCCAGGGCGCGGCGCCTCTCGTCGGCCTCGGCGTTGGACACGCGCGCGAACCGCGCGACGACCTCGATGACCTGCTCGTGGAAGACGACCACCCCGCGGGTCTGCTCGAGGATCGGGCGCAGGTCGTCGTGGAGGTAGCGCGCGCTCCGCCAGCCCTGCTTGACCTCGAGGTAGGGGGTGATCATGTCGCTCTTGACCGGGCCGGGCCGGAAGAGCGAGATGTCGGTGATGATGTCGTCGAAGGACTCGATGCCGGACTTGCCGACCAGCTCGCGCTGGCCGGGCGACTCGACCTGGAACACGCCGAGGGTGCGCGCACTGCTGATCAGCGCGAAGGTCGCCGGGTCGTCGAGGGGCACCTGTGCCTCGTCGTCGAGGTCGACGCGCACGTCGTCGACGCGCGCGATCTCGGCGACCGCGTGGGCCATCGCCGACTGCATGCGGATGCCGAGCACGTCGAGCTTGAGCAGCCCGAGGTCCTCCACGTCGTCCTTGTCGAACTGGCTCATCGGGAACCCCGCCCACGACGCCTCGACGGGGGTGCGGTCGAGCAGGGTGGCGTCGGACAGCAGGATCCCGCAGGGGTGCATCGCGACGTGGCGCGGCAGCCCGTCGAGGCTCTCGACGAGGCCGAAGAACCGGTCGAGGCCGCCGTCGCCGAGACCGCTCGCCCGCAGCTCGGGCAGGTCGCGCAGCGCGGCCCGCGCGTCGCGCGCCCGGACGTGGGGGAACGCCTTGGCGATGGCGTCGACCTCGCCCGGCGGCATGCCGAGCGCGGCGCCGACGTCGCGCACCGCGTGGCGGACGCGGTAGGTGTCCATCATCGACACCGTCGTGCACCGCTCACCGCCGTAGCGCTCGAGGACCGCCCGGTAGACCTCCTCGCGCCGTGCGGACTCGACGTCGACGTCGATGTCGGGCAGCGAGGCCCGGCGCGTGGAGAGGAAGCGCTCCATCAGCAGGCCGTGGCGCAGCGGGTCGACGCCGGAGATGCCGAGCAGGTAGTTGACCAGGCTGCCGGCACCGGACCCGCGCGCCGCGCGCCGGATGCCCATCTCGCCCATGAGGTGCGTGACGTCGGCGACGGTGAGGAAGTAGGAGGCGTAGCCCAGGGCCCGGATCGTCTCGAGCTCGTCGTCGAGGCGCTTCCACAGCAGCACCTTGGGGGCATTGCCGTAGCGGCCACCGATCGCTGCCTCGCACCGCTGTCGCAGGACGACGTCGGCGGAGTTGGCCGGGTCGGCCGAGACGTCGGAGAGCGCGAGCTCGGGGAAGTGCACCTCCCCGATGCCCAGGTCGGTGCGCGGGTCGAGCGCGCACCGGTCGGCCACCGTCCGGGTGCGGGCGAGCAGGCGCCGTGCCGCGCCTGCGCTGTCGTGCGCCAGCCCGGACAGGCGGCAGACCTCCTCGGCCACCTCGAGCATCTGCTTGCCGGACTTGAGGAAGCCCTCGGCGTTGCCGCGGCCGCCGTCCGGGCCCCGGTCGCGCAGCTGGGACGAGCCGAGCGGCACCAGGCGCCGCGCGGCGTCGAGGACGTCCACGGTCGGGGCGTCGAGGCGGTCGGCGTAGCGCACGGCGTTGGTCAGCACCGTGACCAGGCCCGCCGTGCGTGCGATCCCGGCCATCCGCGCCGCGTGGGGCGAGGTGCCCGGACCCCAGTCGCCCGAGCGTCCGCCGAGACGGTGCGAGACCAGCTCGACGACGACGTTCTCCCGTGGCACCACCGCCAGCCACGGCGCGAGCGCGGCCAGCCCCAGGTCGTCGCGTCGTCGTGTCGCGGCGAGCCCCAGCTCCGAGGCGGGACCGAGCAGCACCAGCACGTGGCCGCCGGCCAGGTGCGGGGCCAGCACGTCGAGCGTGCCCACCGGGCGACCGCGCTCCCCCGACAGGTGGACCGCGGACACCATCCGGCACAGCGCCGCCCAGCCCGCCTTCCCGCTGGCCAGGAACGTCACCCGGGGACTGCCTCCCTGCTGGGACGAGAGCCCGCGCACCTCCCCGCCGCGCACCGGCGTACGACGTGGGGCTGGGCGGCGGGGGCCATCGGCCGCGCGGTCCAGCGAGCCGGTCGGCGCCACCGCCAGGTCCACCCCCAGCACGGGGCGTACGCCGGCCGCGCGGGCGGCCCGGACGAACTTCACCGCGCCGTAGGTGCCGTCGCGGTCGGTGAGGGCGAGGGTGTCCATCTCGTGCTCGACCGCGCGCTCCACCAGCGTCGACGGGTGGGACGCGCCGTAGCGCAGGGAGTAGCCGGAGGCGACGTGGAGGTGGACGAAGGGGTCGCGCGACACCTCACGCCACGCTGGCGTGCGGCACCAGGCCGAGCGACTGCTCGACCACGGCGAGGAACCGGTCGGCGTCGCGGACCAGGTCGTCGGCCTCGCGCTCGGTGACGGCCCGCGTCGATCCGGCCTCGGCGGCGGCCCGCTTGGCCGCCCCCGCGGCGAAGAAGCTCGCCCACTCGGTGAGCTCGGGCGCCACGTCGGCCAGCAGCACCCACGCGTTCTTCTGGCGCCGGCCCCGGGGTGCGGGGCGCGCCCGCGCCGCGAGCAGGGCCGCTGCGGCGCAGAGCGCCGCGACGTGGGCGCAGGCATAGCGCGAGGGGACGTCGCGCGCGGTGATGGCGTCGTGGAGCGACGTCGCCGAGCGCTGGAGGTAGGAGTGGGAGGTCGCCGGGAGGAGGTGGGGGTTGACGGTGCGGTCCATGTCGCTCCCCCTCAGTCCAGGCAGCCGACGAGCTGCCAGCGCCCGTCGGTCCAGTCGAAGGACAGGTCGAACACGCCGTGGCCCTGCTCGCCTCGCCCGGCCTCGACGCGCCACAGCTCGCGCTCGGCGAGCAGGTCGGGCGCCGCGCCGCCGGCACCGCCGCTCCCCTGCCACCACGGGCCGGTCTCCACCCAGTGCGCGACCACCGCGCGCACCTTCCACAGCGTGCCCCGCCACAGGAACTGGTCGGGGTCCTCCGCCTCACCGCGTCGCACCTCGACAGGGTCGTCGTACTGCCTCATCGCGCCTCCTCCACTGCACCCTCTGGCAGGCTCGGCCTGCGCATCCGTCGACCCCGGGCCGACCCGGGCGGAGGTGGGGGTCGAGGTCACCGCCACCCGGGTCGCATCGAACACGTGTTCGAACACTCCGAACGGTACTCCCTGCCACCGACAGCGCGTCAAGGGGCGAGCGCCCCCTGTGGAGTGGGAACCGAGGAGGAGGCGGCGGAGGAGGCTCAGACCTCGCGCAGGTAGGTGGTGGTCTCGCGGCGCCAGAGAAAGAACAGCAGCACCAGGCCCTCGAGGATCACGACCGCCGACAGCACCACGAAGATCGCGGGCAGGTGCTTGTCGAGGCACACCGCCCCGACGAGCACGCCCACGCCCGCGGTCGCGGACAGCACCAGGCGGGTCCAGCCGTGGCCGCCGAGGAAGAACGACCCGAGCACGAGCGCCAGCAGCGCGAACCCCACGAAGGCCACCAGCGAGAGCGCGACGAAGCCCGGCACGATCGGGCTCTCGCGCAGCTGGTCGATGCCTCCCTGGGCGAGGATCTCCTGGGCCGACGGGTTGCCCTTGGCCCAGCCGAGCACGACCTCGTCGTGCATCAGCCAGGTCAGCAGCGTGATCACCCCGGAGGTGGCCACGATCAGGCCCAGCACTCGCACGCTGTTGACCACGGATCCCGGCACGTCGCGCGCCATGCATAACCCCCTGAGGCTCGTCGTTCGTCGTCGCTAGGCTCGCACCATGTCGAGCGAGCACGCATCCATCACCTCGTTCCGAGGCGAGCTCACCCGGCGCGGCGGGACGGGTGACGTGGTCATCCTGCCCGACAGCGCCCACACGGCGGCACTCGCCGCGGCCGCGCTGGGGTGTGAGGTCGGCGCCATCGCCAACAGCCTCCTCTTCGACGCCGACGGCGAGCCCGTGCTGATCCTCACCTCCGGCGCCCACCGGGTGGACACCGCGGTCGTCGCCGGGCGCATCGGCGTGGTCCGGCTGCGCCGCGCCGCGCCCGACTTCGTGCGCCAGCACACCGGACAGGTCATCGGCGGGGTCTCCCCCCTCGACCACCCCGCCGCCATCCGCACCTGGATCGACCCGTGGCTGCGGCAGCACCCCGTGGTCTGGGCGGCCGCCGGCCACCCGGCCGCGGTCTTCTCCACGACGTACGACGAGCTGGTCGCGATGACCGGCGCCGTCGAGGTCGAGGTCGAGTGATGGACGCGCTCGCGCTGACGTTCTCCAGCGGGTGGGCGAGCGGCATCAACGCCTACCTCGTCGTCCTCGTGCTCGGCGTCGCCGACCGCGTGGGCTCGCTGACCGAGGTCCCCGACGTGCTCGGCCGCTGGGACGTCCTCGCCGTGGCGGGCTTCCTCTACGCGATGGAGTTCATCGCCGACAAGATCCCCTACATCGACTCGACGTGGGACGCCGTCTCCACCGCCATCCGGCCCACGGCCGGCGCGGTGATCGGGGTGCTGCTCGCCGGCGACGCGTCGTCGCTCGACCAGGCGGTCCTCGGCGTGGTCGGCGGCGGCACCGCCCTGCTGAGCCACCTGGCCAAGGCCGGCGGCCGGCTGGCGCTCAACTCCTCCCCGGAGCCGGTGACCAACGTGGTGGCCAGCCTCACCGAGGACGCCGCCGTGCTGGGCGTGGTCTGGTTCTCCCTGGAGCACCCCCGCACCGCCGCCGCGGTGGCCGGAGTGCTGCTCGTGCTCGGCCTGGTCGTGCTGGCCCTCGTCGCACGCCTGGTCCGTCGCGGGTGGCGGCGCTGGCGCAGCCGGGGACCGGTGCAGCACACGGCGTAGGCCCGACGCCCTAGGGTTCCCCCGTGGCGCGCGTGGTGGTGGTCGGTGGTGGCTTCGGCGGCATGGCCGCCGCCGCCCGGCTGGCCAAGCTCGGCCACGACGTGACGCTGCTGGAGGGCTCCGACCGGCTGGGGGGCGCCCTGACCACCGTCGAGCGCGACGGCTTCGCGTGGGACGCCGGACCGTCCACCACGCTCCTGCCCGCCGTCGTGCGCGACCTGTTCCGCAAGTCCGGTCGCCCGCTGGAGCGCGAGGTGGACCTGCAGCCGCTCGACCTGGTGCGCGAGCACCGCTTCGAGGACGGCACGTCCGTGGGTCTGCCGGGTGGGTCCCGGGCGGCCCAGCTCGCCGCCTTCGACACCCTCGGCCCGGGGCTGGGGCAGCAGTGGGTCGACCACGTCGCGTCCTTCGGCGAGACCTGGGAGCTGCTGCGCAAGGAGTGGTACGAGCGGCCCCACGACGCCGACGTCGCCCCCCGCGCGCTCACCGACCTCCTGGGCAGCCGGGAGTCGCTGCACAAGCGCCTGCGACGCTCGCTGCGCGACGAGCGGCTCCGGCTGGTCGCCGGGCACCGCGTCGTGATGGACGGCCACGAGCTGCGCGACGCCCCGGTGCTCGCCGGCGTCGAGGTCTACCTCGAGCAGCGCTTCGGCACATGGACCGTGCCGGGCGGGCTAGCGGCGCTGGGCACGGCGATGGCCGAGCGGCTGGCGCTGCGCACGGTGGCCGTGCACACCGGCACCCCGGCGAGCGACCTCGTCGTCCGCGACGCCCGCGTGGTCGGCGTACGCACCCCGGCGGGTGACGTGGACGCCGACGTCGTCGTGGTGGCGATCGACCCGCGGCGCCTGCCCACGCTGGCGCCGTACGTCCGGCGCACCGTGCCGGCCATGCCCCCCGTCGTGTGCCACGTGGGCCTCCGCGGGCCCGTCCCCGACCTGCCGCACGAGGTGGTGCTGCACGGCGACCCGCTGCTCGTGGTGCGGACCGGCGGCCGCGCCCCTGAAGGCGACGCCGCCTGGACGGTCCTGGCGCGGGGTCGGATCGCCGAGGACGTGCTCACCGCCCTCGCCCGCCACGGCGTCGACGTGCGCAGCCAGGTCGTCGTCCGGGTCGACCGCAGCCCGCGCGACCTCGTCGAGGCGTGGGGCGGCTCGCCGCACGGCGTGCTGTGGCAGGGGCCGCGCACTGCGCGCACCCGGCTCGGTCCGCGCACGCCCGTCGCCGGCGTGCTGACCGCGGGCGCCCACGCGACGACCGGGTCAGGCCTGCCCTTCGCGGGGCTGAGCGCCGCGCTGGTGGCCGACCTGGTCGGACGGGCATGAGAGCCCTCAGGCCAGCAGCTCCCACACCACCGTGAGCGTGGTGCTGACCGTCGCCTCTCCCGGCTGGAGTCCGGCGTCGCGCAGCATCGCGGCCTTCACCACCGGGGACGGGCCGTCCGCGGCGTCGCCCTCGACGATGCTCTGCACCTCGCCGAGCCCGGCGCCCGCCATCCGCGCCAGCTGGGCGGCACGGTCGCGGGCGTCGTGGAAGGCGGCCTCGCGGGCCTTGTCGCCGGCGCCGTGGTCGTCGACGACCTCGAGGCCGACGCTGTCGACGGCGAGGTGGTCGCCCACCTCGTCCGCCAGGTCCGCCAGCATCGCGCCGGCACCGACCAGCTCGGCGCACGCGATCGCGAAGGAGTGGCGCGCCTCGTAGCCGCTCTCGCGACCTTCGTGGTCACGGGTGGGCCACACGGTGATCCCGGTGGAGGCCACCCGGCGGGCCTCGGTGTGGCGCCCGGCGACTGCGACCACCGACGCGGCGGCCTGCACCATGGCGTCGTACGCCTCGGCGACACGCGCACCTCGCGCGACGGCGGCGACCCGGACCATCGCGGTGTCAGGTGCGACCGAGCTCGAGCCGGTCCCGGTGACGGTGATGGTGCGCACGGCTCAGGCCGTGATGCGCAGGTTGGCGAAGATCTCGCGCGTCGCCTTGGACCGGTTCAGCGTGTAGAAGTGCAGGCCGGGCGCACCGGCGTCGAGCAGCGCCTCGCACAGCTCGGTGGCGATGGCGATGCCTTCCGCGCGCAAGCCTGCCGGGTCGTCTGCGAGGGGCGCGAGCCGGTCGACGATCTCTGCAGGCAGCTGGCGGCGGGAGAACTCCACCATCCGCTCCATCGAGCGCAGGTTCAGGATGGGCATGATGCCCGGGATGATCGGCAGGTCGGCGCCGACGGCCGCGGCCCGCTCGAGCAGGGCGACGTAGTCGGAGGCGCGCAGCACCATGTCGGTGACCGCGAACTCCGCGCCCGCGTCGTGCTTCGCCTTCAGCACCCGCGCGTCGTGGTCGAGGTCGATCGCGTCGACGTGACCCTCGGGGAACGCCGCGACGCCGATGCGCATGTCGGCCCGCCCGCGGATCAGCGCGACGAGCTCGTTGGCGTAGGTCAGCCCGCCCTCGGTCGGCGTCCACGGCGACCCCGGTCCGGCCGGCGGGTCACCGCGCAGCGCCATCACGTGGCGTACGCCGGCGCTGCTGAGGTCGTCGAGGATCGCGCTGATCTCGGCGGTGGTGTGGCCCACGCACGTCAGGTGCGCGACCGGGAGCAGTCCGGTCTCGCGGGCGATGCGCGCGGTGATCGCGACGGTGCGGTCGCGGGTGGTGCCTCCGGCGCCGTAGGTGACCGAGACGAACGTCGGGCCGAACGGCTCCAGCTCCGTGATCGCCTGCCACAGCTGCTGCTCACCGGCCTCGTCCTTGGGAGGGAAGAACTCGAAGGAGAACGACCGCTCGCCGCGCTCCAGCAGCTCGCGCATGCTCAGGCCCCGTCCGTCACTCATGGGGGCAAGCCTACGGAGCGCCACGATGCGTGGGCGGCCTTGTCCACTGACTAGGCTCCTGGACGTGACGACCTGGGACCCCGCACCCTTCCGCGACCAGGTCCAGACGGTGCTGGACTCCTTCCTCGACGAGCGCGAGGCCGAGCTCGCCGCACTCGGACCCGACGCCGGGCGGCTGATCGCCGAGGCGCGCACCGCGGTGCGCGGGGGCAAGCGCTTCCGCGCGGCCTTCTGCCACTGGGGCTACCGCGCGATCCGGCCCGAGGTCGCCGACCCGGCCGCGCTGGCCCGCGCCTGCGCGTCGCTCGAGCTGCTGCACGCCAGCGCGCTGGTGCACGACGACTACATGGACGCCTCCGACACCCGCCGCGGCCGTCCGGCGACCCACCGGGCCTTCGAGGCCGAGCACCGCGCGGCCGGCTGGCGCGGCGACCCCGAGCAGTACGGCGCGGCTGCGGCGATCCTGCTCGGCGACCTCCTCCTCGGCTGGGCCGGCGACCTCCTGCGCGGGTCGGGCTTCACCGCCGCCGAGGTGGCTGCCGGCATGGCGATGTTCGAGCTGTGCCGCACCGAGGTGATCGCCGGGCAGTTCCTCGACGTCTCGGTGCAGGCGCGCGGGCACGCCGACGTCGACACCGCGATGACGGTGCTGCGCTACAAGTCCGCGAAGTACTCCATCGAGCGCCCCCTGCACATCGGCGCCTCGCTCGCGGGCGCCGACGACCGCCAGGTCGGGCAGCTGAGTCGCTTCGGCCTTCCCCTCGGCGAGGCCTTCCAGCTGCGCGACGACCTGCTCGGCGTCTTCGGCGACCCCGCGGAGACCGGCAAGCCGGCCGGCGACGACCTGGTCGAGGGCAAGCGCACGGTGCTCGTCGCGCTGGCCCTCGACGCCGCTCCCCCGGCGAGCGCGCGGCGCCTCGACGACTGCCTCGGCACACGCCTCGCGGCCTCCGACGTCGACGAGCTGCGCGCCATCATCGAGGAGTCCGGGGCCCGCGCCCAGGTCGAGGCGGTCATCGGCTCGCTCGCCGACCGCGCGGTCGACGCCCTGGGCGCAGCGGAGGTCGACGACCACGCCCGCGTCGTGCTCACCGAGCTGGCCGCGGCGGCCACGCAGCGCACCGTCTGAGGCGGGCGGCGTACGACCTCAGTCGAGGCTGGTGACCCCGGGGACCGGCGGTCCCTCACCGCGCAGGAGCACCGAGAACGGCACCCCACGGTCGGCGTGGACCCGCGAGCCCAGCACGCTGAGCGCGATGCTGAAGGCCTTCTCGTCGGCGCGCGCCAGCGTCGCCCAGCCGTCCCACAGCAGGACCACGCCGTCCACGCCGGCGCCGATGTCGTGCAGGCAGTCGGCCAGCGCGTCGAAGTTGTGCCCGTAGTGGTCGGGGAAGGCGAGCGCCTGGCCGACCGCGGCGAGGAAGGCGGCCTTGGTGTCGCCGCGGGTCCAGCCGTCGACGTGGCCGAAGCCCCAGCCGGCGTGCTCGACCGAGTGGCGTACGTCGGCGACGTCGAACGCCCCGTGCCACAGGTGGATGCCCGGCTCCTCACGCCCCGACAGCACAGCAGCCAGTCCGCTCATGGTCACGACCTCGCGATGCGTGAGAAGGAGGTGTAGTGGTCGGCGGTCCAGTAGAGCTCCCCGCCCTCACCGGCCACGATACGACGCGCGCCGCGGTCGTCGGAGCCGGGCGTGGGCACGGTGTACTCGCGGTAGTAGCCGAGGGGCTGGTCGGGCAGCAGCTCCTCGCGGTTCTCGAAGGTGACGCCGTCGCGGTCCTCCGGGAACGGGCCGCCGGCGTCGATCAGCTCGAGCGTGCGTGCCGCCTCCGGCGGCAGGTCGGCGAGGAGCACGACGGGCAGCCCGCTCGACGGGTCGGTCTCGCTCCCCCGGTCGGGCTCGGTCGTCCCCGTCGACGGCCGGGCGGGCTCCGGGGCGTCCTGCCCACCGCCCACGACCAGCCAGCCCACCAGCAGGACGGCCGCGGCGAGCAGGAGCAGCCATTGCTGACCGCCGCGGCCCGAGGCACGGCCGGCGGCCATCAGTACTCCAGCACCTGCGCGCGACGCTTGACCTCGCTGCCGCGGTTCTCCCGCAGGGCGTCGATCGGGCGACCCGGGAGGTCGTCGTCGGTGAAGAGCCACGCGATGCACTCGCGGTCGTCGAAGCGGTGGTCGTGCAGGAGGGTCAGCAGGCCGGGCAGCCCCTTGACGATGAGGCCGTCCTGGAAGAAGGCCGCCGGCACGCGCGGCCCGGCACCGGGCTCGGACACCGCCGCGGCGAGCTCGTGGTCGCGGATCATGGTGCGGACCTTCGCGGGGGTCACGCCGAGCAGCTCGGCGACCTCGAACCAGTCGAGCCACTCCGGGACGAGGGCGGCCAGGTCACGGTCGGCGAGGGGGGTGTCACTCATGCGCGTACTCGCTTCGCTCCGTGCGCGCACGAGGCACGTGTCACGCTGTGTTGGACGATTCGCTCGCTGCGCTCACTCATGCGCGCAGCGTACGACGCCGGAGCGGGCGTCACCGAAGTTGTCGCCCCGGCGCCGGGTCCGTACCGTGTCGCGGATGCACCCCCTCAGAACTGCCCTCGCCGCAGCCCTCGTGGGCCTGCTCGCACTCACCCTGTCCCCGTTCGCCTCCCCCGCGTCGGCCGACCACTACCACGGCGTGCCGGGGCCGGTCCACGCCGGCAACACGTTCGGCTGGTACCAGTACGGCGTGTTCCGCCAGGAGTTCGTCGGCCCCAAGCCGGCCTTCTGGAAGCAGAAGGGCCGCGGGATCGTCCGCACCCAGCACGGCATGCTCACCCTGATGAGCACCCAGCGCGGCAGCGTCTCGGCGACCCTCGACCTCACGGGCCACACCTACGGTCGCTGGGAGATCCGGATGCGCGCGCGCACCATGTCGAAGGTCAAGGGCGGCACGCCCTACAAGGTCGTCACCGAGCTGGTGCCCGGCGGCACCCGCGACCAGCACTGCGGCGGTCGCGACATCGGCCTGGAGAACTTCACGCTGGGCTCCAACACCGTGAAGTCCTACGTCCACACGCTGCCCAACAGCTCATACCGCGGCTTCCTGGGACGGCACCTGCGCAACGACCGCTGGCACACCTACGCCGTCGAGGTCGCCCCCGACCACGTCTCGTGGTTCGTCGACGCCCACGTGATCAACACCGAGCGCCGCACCGAGGCCCTCGACCCGGTCACCCGGCAGCTGAAGTTCGAGCTGCGCGCGCGGGACGGCAAGAAGATGCACCCGGCGCGGATGCAGATGGACTGGATGCGCTACTGGGGCCCCCGGGCGCGCAACGAGAAGTCGATCAAGGCCCCGCAGCTCGAGCTCAGCACCTACAACGGCGCCTGCTGACGCCGACTGACGGCCCACTCACGAGGCGGCGGCCGGTCGCGCGACACGCCGACCCGGCCGCCGCCTCGCGTCGTCGGGGGGTCGGTGCGTAACGTCGAGTGCTCGTTCGCGCGCTTCCCCCTCGCGACCACGAGTCGCGGGCGCTGCGGACCAGACGAGGAGCGTGCCGTGCCCCGACCAGCCTACCCCCCGACCCGTCCCCCGCGTCGCGCCGCCCGCATGGCGGTCCTCGCGGCCGCAGTCGCCGCGACGCTCGTGAGCGCCCCCGCCCACGCCGACCACCAGCGGCTGCCCGACGACCGCACCCCGACGGCGTACGTCGTCAGGTCCGGCGACACCGTCTCCGGGCTCGCCGTGCGCTTCCACGCCTGGACGGCCGAGATCGTCTCCCACAACCACCTCGGGCGCAGCGGCGCGCTGCAGGTCGGGCAGCGGATCGTGATCCCCGTCGTCGGCGCCGACGACCGCGGTGGCGCCGGGGGCGGCGGGCGCGCGACCACCATGTGGCAGCACCCCGACGCCGACCGCGAGAAGGTCCGGCGCGTGATCGCCGGCGCCGCACGCCGCCACCACGTCGACCCGCAGCTCGCCCTCGCGGTCTCCTGGCAGGAGTCGGGCTGGCAGATGGGGGTGGTCTCCCACGCCGACGCGGTCGGGGCGATGCAGGTGCTGCCGTCCACGGCCCGCTGGATGGAGCACTACGCCGGGCGGCGGCTGCGGCTGCACCGCCTCGGCGACAACGCCACCGCGGGCGTGCTGCTGCTGCGCGTGCTCGCCACCCAGACCGACCGTCGCCGGCACAAGATCGGCGCCTACTACCAGGGCCTCGGCGCCGTGCGGGAGCACGGGCTCTACGACGAGACCCGCACCTACGTCGCCAACGTCGAGGCCATCAAGCGGCGCCTCGAGGACGGCCGCCCGCCCGCCTGAGCGCCCGCGCCTCGTCGTCAGGCGCCGGTGCGCCACGCCGGGGTCCCTGCCTGAGCAGGGCTCCCGGGCACGACGTCCGTACGATGGTGGCGCCGGATCCTTCCCCGTCCGCCCTGCGGGTCCGGCGCGGAGGTCGACCAGTGGAGCCACCCGAGCACGCCCGCGCAGCCGCGCCCGGCGCTGCCGGCGACCCCTTGGTCGGTCGGCTGCTGGACGGGCGCTACCGCATCGGCTCCCGCGTGGCCCGCGGCGGCATGGCCAGTGTCTACGAGGCCACCGACACCCGTCTGGACCGCACCGTGGCCGTCAAGGTGATGCACCCCGGCCTGGGCGACGACCAGGAGTTCGCGGAGCGGTTCGTGCGTGAGGCCCGGGCCGCGGCGCGGCTCAACCACCCGCACGTGGTCGGCGTCTACGACCAGGGCGACGACACCTCCGACGGGCAGGACACGGTCTTCCTCGTCATGGAGTACGTCCCGGGCCACACCCTGCGCGACGTGATCCGCAAGGAGGCGCCGATGCCCCCGGCGCGCGCGCTCGCGCTCCTCGAGCCCGTGGTCTCCGCGCTCGCGGCCGCCCACCGCTCCGGGCTGATCCACCGCGACGTCAAGCCCGAGAACGTCCTGATCGCCGACGAGGCGCACGGCGGCCGGGTCAAGGTGGCCGACTTCGGGCTCGCCAAGGCGGTCAGCGCCGACACCCAGCACACCGCGACGGGCGGTGTCCTGATCGGCACCGTGTCCTACCTCGCGCCCGAGCTCGTCGTCGACGGCCGCGCCGACGCGCGCGCCGACGTCTACGCCGCCGGCGTCGTGCTCTTCGAGCTGCTCACGGGGCGTAAGCCCCACGAGGGCGAGTCGCCGATCCAGGTGGCCTACCGCCACGTCCACCACGACGTCCCGATGCCCTCGACCCTGCGTCCCGACATCCCCGACTACGTCGACGCGTTGGTCGCCCGCGCCACCTCGCGCGACCGCGGCCAGCGCGCGGCCGACGCCGGCGTCCTGCTGCACCAGCTGCACCGGGTGGAGCAGGCGCTGCGCGAGGGCCTGGCCTCCGACCCCGAGCTGAGCGCCGACCTGCTCCCACGGCGTACGCCGGTGTCCGACGAGGCGGCCGGCCCCGACGACACCACCCCCGAGCCGTTCGACGCCGGCGCGCTGGCCCTGCTCACCGAGGTCGACCCCCGTGACTCCGGGCTCGTCGACGACGGCAGCCCCGACCGCACGACGGCGCTCGAGCGCCACCCGGTGGCGGCAGCGCCGACCGCCATCCCCGCGCCGCTGACCGAGCCGATGACCACCGTCGCTCCGGGCACGCGCGAGACCGACCGGCCGACGGCGCCGTCCCGCGCACCCTCGCGTCCCGCGCCGGTCGCGACCGCCGGGCGGCACCGCTCGGTGAAGGGTCCGCTCGCGCTGGCGCTGGCCATCCTGCTCGTCGCCGGCATCGGGGTCGGCGCCTACTGGTTCGGGTGGGAGCGCTACACGACCACTCCCGGGGTGCTGGGGCTCGACGAGGCGGCGGCCACCGCGGAGCTCCAGGACGCCGGTCTCGAGGCCGAGGCGGGCGAGGGCGCCTACAGCGAGAGCGTCGCGGCCGGCCTGGTCGTCGCGACCGACCCCGGCCCGGGCGGCAAGGTGCTCGACGGTGGCACGGTCACGCTGGTCCTCTCGCTCGGGCCCGAGCGCTACGACGTCCCCGACCTCGCCGGCAGGACCGAGGACGAGGCGCAGGACGCCCTCGCTGCGACCAGGCTGGACTTCGGGGAGAGCAAGGGCCGCTGGAGCGAGACCGTGCCCGAGGGCCAGGTGATCCGCACCTCCCCCAAGGCCGGCACCACGCTCAAGCCGGGGGCGGTCGTCGACCTGGTGCTCAGCCGCGGTCGCAAGCCGATCGAGGTCAAGGACTTCACCGGGAAGTCGTTCGCCGACGCCCGCGAGGCGCTCGAGGCCCGCGGGCTCGAGGCCACCGTGGCCTCGCAGGTCTACAGCGACACGGTGCCCGAGGGCGTCGTCATCTCCCAGGACCCGACCACCGGCACCCTGTTCCGCGGCGACGCCGTCTCGTTCGTCGTCTCCCGCGGCCCCGAGCTGGTGGAGGTGCCACGGGTGGAGGCGATGGGCATCGAGGCGGCCACCGAGCTGCTGGAGGGCCTCGGGTTCACGGTGAAGACGAAGCAGGCCGAGATCTACCTCGGCCTCGGCTACGTCTCGAGCTCGGACCCCGGTGAGGGCGAGCGCGTCGCCAAGGGCTCGACGATCACGTTGTCGGTGGTGTGAGGTCCTAGCCTCTCCCCGTGAGTGCTGATCACACGCGTCGTACGACGCTGCTGGCCGCGGCCGCGCTGCTCGTCCTGGCCGCCTGCTGGGGCTCGACGTTCTTCCTCATCAAGGACCTGCTCGACCGGGTGCCGACGCTCGACTTCCTGGCCGTGCGCTTCACGATCGCCTCCCTCGTGCTGCTGCTGGTCGCCCCCCGCGCGCTGGGGCGCCTGTCCCCCGCCGTGCGCCGGCACGCGGTCGTGCTCGGGCTGCTCTACGGCGTGGCGCAGATCCTGCAGACCGCGGGCCTGGCGCACACGCCGGCCAGCATCAGCGGCTTCGTGACCGGCCTCTACGTCGTGTGCACCCCGCTGCTCGCCGCCGCCATCCTCCGCACGTGGATCCCGCCGATCACTTGGGCTGCCGTGCTCCTGGCGACGGTCGGCCTGGCCGTGCTGGCGCTGCGCGGCTTCAGCATCGGCTACGGCGAGCTGATCACCCTGGCCTCCGCGGTGCTCTACGCGCTGCACATCGTCGGCCTCGGCGCCTGGTCGAGCGCCCAGGACGCCGTCGGGATGACGATCCTGCAGATCATGGTGATCGCCGTGGTGTGCACCCTGGCCACCGCCCACGACGGGATCGTGCTGCCCGACCGCGCGGGCGACTGGGCCTCGGTCGTCTACATGGCCGTCGTCGTCGGGGCGCTCGGGCTGCTCGGCCAGACGTGGGCGCAGGCCCACCTGCCGCCCACGCGCAGCGCGATCATCATGAGCATGGAGCCGGTCTTCGCCTCCCTCTTCGCCGTCTGGCTGGGCGGGGAGGACGTGACCGCGCGACTGCTGCTGGGCGGCTCGATGGTGCTCGTCGCGATGCTGACGGTCGAGCTCGCACCGCGCCGCGTCGTCGAGGGCGAGGTCCCGCACATCGCCGTGTGAGCCCGGCCCCGGCTGGGGTGCGTTCCCGCTTTCCCCGCGACGACCGCGGCCCGTCCGCCTATCGTGGCCCCCGTGGACAGGTGCGTGGCGTGCGGCGCCGAGCTCGGGGTGGGCCGGTTCTGCCTGAACTGCGGGCACCCGATCGGTGCGCCCGCCCCCGTGGTGCAGGCCCCGCCGCCCGCACCCGAGCCGGTCGCCGAGCCCGTCGCCCAGCCCGTCAGTGAGCCGCGCGCCCAGCCGGTCGCCGAGGACCCGCCGGCGACCGTCCCCGTGCAGGCGGCCGACCCCACCCCCGTCCCGCCGGCCGGCACCGCGCTCCTGACCGAGCCCGAGGTCGCGCCCGAGGTCGCGCCCGAGCCCGAGTCCGTACGCCCGCCGGGCGCGTCCGACTGGGACCCGAGCGTGGACCTGCTCCCCTACGAGGAGGTCGACGAGACCGAGGTGGACGACCCGGTCCCCGGCCGCGCCTGGATCGCCTGGGTGGTGGGTGCCGTCGCGCTGGTCGGCCTCGTGCTCGTCCTGCTGCGGGTCTTCGCCACCGACGACGACGCCCTCGCCACCGGACCGGACGAGACGTCGTCCAGCGAGGCCGCGCCCACCGGTGCCGCCGACGACGGCGCCGACGACGGCGCCACAGCGGCGCCCGAGGCCCCGCGCGGCGTCGGCAAGCGGCTCGAGCTCGCCGAGGGCGCGTCCTTCGAGGTGCCGGGCACGGCGCCACCCACGACCGACCTCGACGGCAACCTCGTCGCCTACGAGGCCAGCCAGATGGGCGACGGCAACCCCGCCACGACCTGGCGCATCGCCGGCGACGCCACCGGCCAGCAGGTGGTCGTCACCCTCGCGGAGCCCGGTGTGGTCAACCGCGTCGGCCTCGTCAACGGCTACGCCAAGCAGGTCGCCGGTGTCGACTGGTACCCCAACAACCGCCGCATCCTCGCGGTGACCTGGCGCTTCGACGACGGCACCGAGGTCGAGCAGACCTTCGCCGAGCGCGAGGCGATGCAGCTGCTCAAGGTGCCCCCGGTCGAGACGTCGTCGGTGACGATCACCGTCACCGCGGTGACACCGCCCGGCGGCGGGAGCCTGGGCCGCGACTACACCGCGATCAGCGAGGTGTCGCTCATCGGTCGCCGAGCCGGCTGAGCACGACCGCGGCCCGCTCGGCGTCGGCCCGCGTGACGTCGAGGTGCGTCACGAGGCGTACGGCGCGGGGACCGACGGCGGCGATCCGCACGCCCTCGTCGGCGGCCCGCGCCACGAACGACGCGGCGTCGGGGCGGTCGACGACGACGATGTTGGTGTCGACGGCCGCGGGGTCGAGGCCGAGCGCCTCACCGAGCAGCCGGGCGTGGGCGTGGTCGTCGGCCAGCCGCTCCACGTGGTGGTCGAGGGCGTACGCCCCGGCTGCGGCCAGGACACCCGCCTGGCGCATGCCGCCGCCCATCCGCTTGCGGCTCACCCGGGCCCGGTCGATCGCGTCGGCCGAGCCGACCATCAGCGAGCCGATGGGTGCGCCGAGCCCCTTGGAGAGGCAGACCGCGAGCACGTCGGCTATGCGGCCGTAGTCGGCCAGCAGCGTGCCGGTCGCGACGTGCGCGTTCCACAACCGGGCGCCGTCGAGGTGGATCCGGGTGCCGGTGGTGTCGGCCCAGGCGCGCAGCTCGCGCAGGTCCTCGATCGGGAGCACCGCTCCGCCGGCGAAGTTGTGGGTGTTCTCGACCGAGACCGCCGCCGTACGCACGAAGAACGGGCCCATGTCGGGGGCGTGCATCGACTCGATCGCCGGCAGGTCCACCTGCCCGCGCGGGGCGGTCCAGGTGCGCATCGTGATCCCGCTGATCGCGCCGTGGGCGCCGAGCTCGGCGCGCGCGATGTGGGCCGACGACTCGCACAGCACCTCCTCGCCCGGGGAGACGACGGAGGCCACGGCCAGCACGTTGGCCATCGAACCGGTCGGGGTGAACAGCGCCGCCTCGTGGCCGAACATCTGCGCCACCCGCTCCTGCAGCGCGTTGACGGTCGGGTCCTCGCCGTAGACGTCGTCCCCGACCTCCGCGCGGGCCATCGCCTCGCGCATCGCCTCGGTCGGACGGGTCAGGGTGTCGGAGCGCAGGTCGATCACGCGCCGAACCTACCCGGGGGCGGTCGGGCTGGCATGAGCGGTGGTCCAGCCACATTTCCGGCGCCTTGGGTTCAAGGTCTGGATGCAACACCTCGTAGTGAGGGGTGTTTGCGATGGCGGCTCGGCGGGTGTTTCCCCAGCAGGTACGTCGCGAGTTCTGG